>NZ_NQMN01000001.1:0-200226 GCF_002272945.1 Mycoplasmopsis agassizii
AAAGATCTTTATTCAAAGGTAGAAAATCTTGAAGTTCAAGTTAAAGAAGTAAAGGAACAAAACAAAGACCTTTATTCAAAGGTAGAAAATCTAGAAGTTCAAAATGAAGGTTTAAAAAAACAAAACGAAGAAATTGTTGAACAATTAAAAGAAATTTTAGAATTAATTAAGAAAAAATAATTAAGGATACTCAAATCAAAATTATTTGAGTATTTTTTTATTTTAAAAATTATTGCAAAATAGGTTAAAACTAGATCTATTTTTACTACTATATATCAATATAACAAAAGATTTATTGTGAGAAGTTCTTAACACTAATCAAATTAATGTTGCAAATTAAAAAACAAAATATTATGATTAATTAGATTAATTCGGCAATTATGTTTAGTTAAAAACACTTAATAGTAAAAAATAATAACTACATAATTGTAAACAAATGTATGAATATATTGTCTAAAGAAGCTTAAAATGCATATAAATAAAATATAAATTGAATTTAATTAGGTTATAATTTCACCATGAACGAAAATGATGAAGAACTAGAAAAAACTCTGGCATCTGTTAGAGAGTTAGAAAAAATTATGGAAACGCATGATGTAAAACTTGTGGAAACGACCATAAGAAATTATAGATGAAATACTGTTGAATATAAAATTAACGCCACATGACAAACAGATAAAACAAAAAAAGATCCTAAAGATTCATAGTATTTTCTGAACTAATTAAAGTAGCAATTTTTTTGCTACTTTTTTAATTTGTATTTAATTTTTAATAAAAAAATTGTTTGCAAAAATGTAAAAGCATTTCAAAATAGATTAGTAATTTTAGTGTATTTTCATAATAAAAAATATTCTTAAATAAGTTATAATTCAACTATGAAATTTGTTCCAAAAAATACATCAATATGAGACAATACCGACCATAAATACGTTAAAAATAGACTGCAAGATTTTGTTAAAGAACATCATTTAGAAGTAGAAGAAATTCTTACAACTCAATCAAGTACTGGTGAAATCACTTACGTAATTAATGCTGTAGCAATACCTATTTACAAACACAAAAGAGAAAAAACAAACTTTCCTGTTGTTGTACTTAGATTAGATGAATTAATTGAAGATTATGAAATTACATTTGCAAGAGAGTATTTAAAAACAGATATTCGAACTGGAAAAGTCACTTTCAATATTAGTGCTTCAGGTGTACCTAAAATGGAAGATGATGAAAATGAAGAAAATAAAAATGATGATGAAAATTCAAATGAAGAAGATGCAAATAAGAAAGAAAAAAATAGTTGTTAATTAATTTCGTTTAAAAATATTAGCTAGCAAAATATTTTGCTAGTTTTTTAATTGTGTTAATTTGATTCACTTAATTAAATAGGTTTAGTTTAACCAAATTCCTAATTTTATTAAACTAAATTTGTTTAGAAATAGTTAAAAAAAGAAACCAAAAATTTTTAATTAAAAAAAATACGAAAAGCCCGTAAAACACGGCTTTTAGGCATATTTGGAAATAATTATTTTTTGTGTTTTTATTATTCAAATGAGTCCATGTCTCTTTGATTTGAATAATACATTGAGTAGTAAAATCCTTTTTCTGCAAGTAACTGTTCATGGTTACCTTTTTCAAGAATTTCTCCATTTTTAAGAACAATAATTAAGTCAGCATGTTTGATTGTACTTAAACGGTGAGCAATAATGAAAGTTGTTTTTCCTTCTTGTAATTTCAACATTGCTTTTTGAATAATTGCTTCAGTTTCAGTATCAATACTTGAAGTTGCTTCATCTAAAATTAAGATCGAAGAATCTTTTAAAACAGCACGAGCAATTGCTAATAATTGTTTTTCACCTTGAGATAAATTCATGACATTTTCATCAAGTGGTGTTTGATAACCTTTTTCTAATTTCATAATCATGTTATGAGCATTTGCAATTTTAGCTGCTTCAATTACTTCTTCATCACTTGCTTCGGGACGAGCATAACGAATGTTTTCCATAATTGTTTCATTAAATAAAAAGGTATCTTGTAAAACAATTGAAACGTTATTACGCATTGATTTTTTAGTGATGTTTTGAATTGGAATATTATCAATTAAAATGTTACCATTTTCAACATCATAAAATTTAGTTAATAAATTTATGATGGTGGTTTTACCACTACCAGTTGGTCCTACGATTCCAACTGATTGACCTCTTTTAACATCAAAAGAAACATTCTTTAAAATTGGTTTATCAGGTAAATATGAGAAGTTTAAATTTCTAATTGAAACATCTCCTTTGATATCAATTAAATCAACTGTTTCTTTTTCATTATGTTCTGATTCTTGAATATGAACTTCATTAACACGGTCAGCACCAGCGACTGCATTTTGGAAGTTATTAAGGTTATTAAAGATCTGAAATTGTGGACCTGCATAATTTCTATAAAATAAATTATAGGTTGCTAAAACAGCAAATGATTCAGGATTAGTAACGCCATTTGTTGTGGTAGAAATTACTCCACCTCATTCTCGATTATTAATCATGAAGACAACAGGGATAACTAAAATAATTAAGTTTAATAAATCGTTAATAAATAAATTTCAACTGAAAACATAGTAACCAATAATTTCAGCTTTACGATCAACTTTAATTTGGCGATTATTATTTTCACTAAAATCTTGATAAATTTTTTGAGTCGCATTAACTGCTTTAATACTTTTTAAAGATGAAAATGCTTCTTCAAAAAAGGCATTTAATTTACCAATTGATTGTTGGCGAGCAACAAAAGATTTTCTTGAAATCTTTAAAATAAAATAAACGATCACAAAGATAATTGGTAAAAATCCTAAAATGGTAATTGCACTAATAATTGGTGAAAAGATGAACATGGCAATAGCCATAATTACTAACTGAGCCATGTCATTAACTATCCCCACAGCATTATCTGCAATAAAGTTAGTTACGTTATCAGTATCATTAGCAACACGTGAAATTAAATCACCACTAGCAGTTTGATCATAGTAAAGTACTCTGATAACTTTTAGTTTCATAAAAACATCCTCACGCATTTTCTTACCAATTTTTGATGAG
This sequence comes from Mycoplasmopsis agassizii, assembly GCF_002272945.1. Classification (GTDB taxonomy): domain Bacteria; phylum Bacillota_I; class Bacilli_A; order Mycoplasmatales; family Metamycoplasmataceae; genus Mycoplasmopsis_B; species Mycoplasmopsis_B agassizii. Next base: position 3,072 of record NZ_NQMN01000001.1, read on the forward strand.
AAAGTACCTGCTAAAATATTTCTTGTTAAGTTGATAATAGCAACTGCTATATAACCAAAAGTAAAGACAACTAACATATAAATTAAGTAAGTTCCAAAATCACTGTTATAACCTGAATTAGCAATAATTGCTTCATTAATAACTCTAGTAATTTCACTTGATAAGAAAAATAAACCAATGATTAAGGCGGCATTTCCTAAAACGGTGGCAAGAGCAAAAAAGATAATTAAAATACTTAATTTTTTAAATTCACGAAAGTATCTTCAAATAAATTTAATTCCTGCTTTTGAAAAAGATTTACGATTTTTCTTAAATCTTTTTGCATCAGCTTTGATATTTTTACTAGTCATTTTATGCTCCTTCCTGAATCAATTTTAACTGGCGATTAACTTCGGTATCACCTAGTTGAATGCGAGCAATGTTTTGATATTGACTACTATTTACTAACAACTGTTTATGAGTACCTACAGCTGAAATTTCACCATTATTTAGTAAAACTATTTTGTCCATGTTTTCAACACTGTTGATTCTTTGAGCAATAACTATTAAAGTTGTATTTAGTTTTTTCTTCATTGCATCTTGAACTTTTTGTTCAGTGATCTTATCAAGTGCAGAAGTTGAATCATCAAAAATTGTAATTTTGGCTTTTTGTGCAACAGCACGAGAAATTGCTAGTCGTTGTTTTTGTCCACCTGAAAAGTTAGTTCCACGCTGTTCAACTCTTGAATCAAGTTTATCTTCTAACTTGTCAACAAACTCTTTTGCTTGAGCAATTTCTAGAGCGTTTCAAATTTCATTATCAAGTTCTTTTTGCTTGCGCTTATCATCACGGATTTGATCAAAACGTGAAATTAAACTGACATTGTCTCTAATTTTTCCTGAAATAATTTCAGGTTTTTGAAAAGCAATTGCAACATTTGAACTAAGAGATTCACGTTTGATATCGGCAATATCAACGTTATCGATTTCAACTTTTCCTTCTTTAACATCGTATGCTCTAATTAAAATATTTGCTAAAGTTGATTTACCTGAACCAGTCGGACCAATGATTCCGACACTTTCATTTTCTTTAACTTCTAAATTAATATTTTTTAAAACATATTCAGCATCTTCAAAATATTTGAAATTTAAATTTGAAATTTTAACACTGCCGTGTTTAATTAAATATCCATCATTTTTTCAAACTTGTTGAGATTTATAATGTAAAACTTCAGCAATTCTATCAACACTTTTTGCAGACCGAATAACTGAGTTAATGGTGTTCATAATTAAGAAAACCCCAATTGAAGCTCTAAAAACAATTAAAGTAAAGGGAATAATTGTTGCAATAATATCTAATCTAGTTGCTGCAGTAGCACCATCGACATTTGAAGTAAAACCTCCAACTATATAAATAACAATAACTGCTAAATTAATCAGACCAAAAGCAATTGGCTGAATAATTGCAAAAATTCATGACATTCTTTTGGCATTGTAAGCAATTTCAATGTTATGAGCATCAAAACGGTGCTCCAATTTATCGTATAAATTGTAACTTTTAATAACTCTAACCCCTAAGATGTTTTCTCTTAAGATTGATTGTGCTTTATCTAAATTAGCTAATCGATTAGCATTATATTTTTTTGATTTTAATGCAGGAATAATAAAAACAACTGCAAAGATAGGTAAAAAGATTGCTAGAATAATTGTCATTTCTGGGTTTAATAAAACTCCAGCAACAACTGAACCAATAATGTACATTGTTCCACGGCTAATAAAAACAACTGATTGCAAGAATGAATCTTGAAAAATTTTCAAATCATTTGTTGCTCTGGCTGTTAAAGAAGCCACGCTAAAATAATCTAGATCGTTACTTGAAAGCGAAAGCGTTTTCTTAAAATAAAGATCCCTTAAATACTTAGCAAAAGCTGTTGAAGCTAAAATTGCAAAAGTATTAGCAATCACTGATGAAATTAATCCTGCAAACGAAACTGCAAAAGAAATTCCGATTGCATTTGTATCAATTCTTAATTGAGAAGCACTTTCAGTCTGTGTCCCTGCAATAATTTGCCTAAGCAATTCTGCTTGATACAAGGTTAAAGCGACCTGTATGCCTAAAAACACTATTGAAATAAGTGTAAAATATAAACGGTTACCCCGTAAATATTTAAAAATATTCTTCATATATCTAAAATCTCCTTAAATAAATTCAATTTTTGAATATATTTTCTTAATAATTCAAAATAATTCTAAGCATATACGGATTTTTTATTAATGAAAACTCATTAATAAAAAGATTCAGTTGATTTGTTCTTGATTTTTTGAACAAAGTTTGAAAGTATTTTGACTTATCTATTCTTAATATGACTATTTTTTGAAAATATTTTAATAGTTTAGCATTTTAAATTGAAAATAAATAAAAAAAACTAATATTTAAAAATTGTTCGTTTATCGCCACATTTAACATAATATTTTAATTAAGACACCTCAAAATTTGCTCTAACCAATAAATTTTTGAAAATCTTATCCATCTAAATCACGAAAGGCATAAATGAAATCAAAATCAAAAAAAACAAGCAAATTTGAAAAATTCGATTTTAAATCTTCATTAATCAGACTGATTCCACGAACTAAGTTTGAACTGAGTACTAAACTTATTAAATATAGTTTAGTAATCTTATTTTTCATTTTTACACTTGTTACCTTGTTTGAACTTTCAAATATTTTTTTCAATGCCGAGACAATCGGTATTACAAATATTTTAAAAAGTACAAATGATGTGGTTCAATACCAAAATATTTCTTACATTGTCAGATCAACAACTCTCACAATCGCATTCTTAACCCTAATTCTATCCAACTATCAAAGCGTTGACAAGTTCAATAAAAAACTTTACCAAGTTTGACTTTGAAGCATGAGCAATTTAATCGCTGCCATAGCAATTATGTTCGTTTTTTTCTTTTATAAAGAAATCTCTATCTATGTTTCGTTCTCACTGAGTTTTTTCTTGCTTGTCAATTTATTTTGAAGTTTTTTACACTTCATGATAGTTGAAAGAAAGTATTTACAAGCTAGTCCAGTTAACAAAAATAAATTAATCATGATTTATATAAGTTATGCTGCTAAACTAATTTCTTTAATTATTTTCTATGTTTTATTTTCACGACTAATTTGAGGAAGTAACGTAGGAGAAAATGTTTTTTCAAATAATGCAATCATTACATTCTTTGATGAACTGTTTATTTATATAAGCGAATGATATAACGTTATCTATGTCTTATTAATAGTAACTGGATTATTTATTTTATTAATTGCAGTTAACTTACACAATATCTTTTATTTTAAAGAATCAAGTTTAATAAATAATTATTGAAAATTCTTATTAGTATTTTCAGCAACTGCATCACTAGCAATGTTTATTTGATTCTCAACTTTAGCCTTTGGAAACTTTCCAACAGTTGTCGCTATCTTTGCAAATATAGAGCAAGAATATTCTGTTTTATATTTAGCCCTTGCAATCGATTTTATTATTTTATTATTTTTTGTAATGGTCAAAATATTAAGAATCAAAATTTTTGAAGGAAATATTTACGGCAACATTTTTATGCAGTTTATGATCTTCATAATCTGAACAGTAGCCTTAATTATTACTTCATTAAATAGAAATTTTGATGATGAAAATTACAAAGTTTTCTGATTAGGAATGACAACTAATTTATTAATTATTTTAATTAATTTTATTGATTTTAGAAAAGCAAAAATAGTTGATAAAAGAAATTATTTTGCACTTGCTTCACAAATGATTTTATTATTCATAGTTGCTTCAGTTATGGGTTATAGAATTTACTTAAGAAACCGAAATAACTACATTGATACTGACAGTGATTTCATAAGCTTACTTGTTAAATTTGAAATTGCATTATCTGTTTTATCAACTGTAATCATCTTAATTTTATTTGCTAACTATAGTCAATTAGCTTCAAAAATTGCAATTAGAATTGACCGTAAAATTGCTAAAGAAGAAAAAGTTTTAAATAAAAATAAAACTAGATTTAAAAGCAAAAATAAAGCAAGTGAAAAACAAATTATCAATGCTCCAAAAAGCAGAATTAAATAAGGATTGAAAATGAATTTAAAAAACAGAAACCAAAAAATCAAAGATGTAAATTTTAAGGAAATTAAAATTAATACTAAATATGATGAACTAGTTATCCTAGATAATTTTGTCTCATTTAATCAATTATTAGGAACATCATTATTGATCACAAATATCTCTGATGAAAGTGATATAGTTAAAAATTTAAATGAAAAAATTAATGAAGCAATTTTTAAAAACAAGGACATCGTTTTTGAAAAGTTTGTAATTTCTTGATCAAGAAATTTACGCTTTAGTTTTAATAAATTATTTCCTACTTTAGATACTAAAGAATCAAGTAATTCAGAATCATTTAGTATGAAATCTTCAAGTAATAGTAACCTAGATAAACTATTAAAAATTATTAATTTACAAATCCAAAAGTACCTATTTACCGAAGAAAGATACATAGAAGTGATAAAAGGAATAATTGTCTTTTTATCTCCTGACACCAAAAGTTTAAAAATTGTTTTCGATAGAAATATTGTTAACTTGGAGGCCTAATGGATTTAAAAAAACATGTACAAAGATTAAAGAATTTTGATCAAGTACAAAAAATTGTATCGCTTAATCGTAACCTATCTTTAATTGAAATTAATTCACTACAAAAAAGAATTAGAAGTTCATTAAGTAATTCAGTTTTTGCAAAAATTATTATTCAAAAATTACATGATTTAAGAAATGTAAATTCAATTTATTTTTCAGAAGATAAAGACTTACTTTTTAATAACAAGAAACCAAGAAAAACTTTATGAATTTATTTAACTAACGTTCAAAAATATACTAAATCATTTTATGAAAGAACAGATAAGGTACTTGAAAAAAATCATGATGTTCATGATTCATATATTTCATTAGGAATTGAATCTAGAGAAAAAATTCAATCATTAAATTACAAATTAATTGCTTCATATGATGACTTTAATTCAAAAGATCTTTCAATTGAATTAAGTGAATTAATTCGTATTCAAATTGAAGAAGAAAAATTTGATGAAGTCAAAATGATAGTTAGTTCAAATAAATTAAAAGACTATACAGCACAACTTTATCCAATTAATAATTTTTATTTTAAATATCCAAAATCACAAATTGATTCACTACGTTCAAAAAATATTAATTTTGAGAAATTCCAAATTCTTCCTAACATAGATGAGTTCTTTAATTCAATTTTAAATTTTTATTTTCAAAGTACATTAGAAGCATTAATTGCTGAAGCATCTTTTATTAATTACAAAAATAAATTAATTGAAGAAAATAAACAACTTAAAAAAATTGATGACGAAATCTTAAAAACAAAAATCAAAATCAACAAAGAAAAACGTGAATTAGAAATTGAAGAAATAGTTATGATTACTCAAAATAATAAAAAGGAATTCCAACGTGCAAAATAGTTTAAGTCAGTCAAGTGTTTATAATCTTGAGTTAAAAATTCATAGTAATAAATCTAAATTTTTGAAACTAAGAAGACTTGAATATTATTCAGAAATTGAACAAAAATGATTAGTAATTAAAAAAAATACAATTGCTAAATCAGATCTTTTATTCTTGAAATTAACCTTATTGAATAATGATGATGTTTATATATTTTTTGAAAAAAGTTTAATCATGAAAGAAGAATACAACATCACTGTTTTACTTAATGAAGAAGTTATCTATTGAAAACAAGATACTAATTATTGTTCAAATGCAAAAGTTTTAACTGAATTAAAAGAATTAGAAAATCAGTTATTACAATATTCTGCTTATCAAGATGAAGGTTTCAAACTTAAAGATAAGTTAGAAATTAGAAAGTTTAAAATTAAAAAGCAAAAACTTTCTTACATTAAAAAATACTGTCTCGTAGAAAGGAATCTATAATGAGAAAAAAATCTAAATGAAAATATTTAGCTCTCGCTAGTGTAGTTCCTTTTGTTGTTTTACCATTTGTTTCTTCGGCAGTTGGTGGAGGCAATACAGGAGGTTCTGGAACTGGTACAGGCACAGGCACTGGTGATGGAACAACAGGAAAACCTGTAGAGAAAAAACCTATTAATGCACGTGAGTTAAACCAAAACAAACAATTTATCGGAAATGAAATTCCTAAAGCAATTGATGATATTGTTACAAGAGCAATTCAAGCAATTGATAGCGAAATTGCAACTTTAAAAGCGGATACTGAAATTGATGAAATTGAAAAAATTACTCGTTCATTTTACATTTCAAAAGTTAAAGAGTTTTTAAATAATAATTTAGACAAGATTAAAGCAAATCCTCAAAACTACGGTTTCATGTTAATTTATCCAAATGTTTTTGCAGATGGTTTAAGACTTAATTCAAACACGCTAACATATGGAAATCGAACCTTACAAGGATTTTCAACAGGTCAAGGTCCTGCAAGTAACTACTCAAGCATTATTCCTGCAAGTGATATTAAGTTTGATTTAGCACTTGAAAATACCCTAAATTTAGAAGATTTTCAAAAGTTATGAACTGAGTATAAAGGTGAACTTGATAAAGGAAGTAACTCATTTTTATTAAATAATGAAGATCGCCCTACAATTGGTAAAGAACTTACTTTTGAAACCACCACAATTGATGGTAAAACTGTCATTGTACCAAATGAGCCTAAAGGTGTTGAAGGTGTTTCAACATGAGATGAATATATCATTTCAAAAATTAAAACAAGATTTTTTGATTTTGATTTAGAGCAAAACTTAAAACAAAATACACCAGAAAATCCACCTGTAATTGTCATACCACCTGTAAATATCTTTATTCCAGGAGAAACCGCAATCGATGTACCAGTTGATCTAGAAATTATTGATGTTCCTAATTTAAGACCAATTGCTCGCCCTGAATTTGCTAACTTATCACCACAAGATTTTGTTAATCAATATACTTCAGCAAGTCAAGAGCAAAAGGCAGAAATGTTGTTCTTTAATAACCCCTTACAAGACCGCTTTAACTTAGCAGTTAATTCAATTGTGATGGATAAAGATTCTCAAGCAAATGCATCAGTTACTTTAAAAGATACAATTGGTATAGATACAGCACGTGATTATCGAGAAACTGTTAAATATTTAAATTTAAAAGATAATTCACTTGCTATTTATGAATATGCTGCTACTAATTTTATGAAAAATATTTTTGATAAAATTCGCAACATTTTCACCCTAGATGAAAAATTAAATTTTGGATCAGTAAGTGGTTATGATACTTACAATAACCGCGCAATTGTTGTTACCTATTATGGTTTAACAAAAATCTATTTTAGTGTTAAATTCACAAATTTTTCTGAAGCATTAGTTAATGAATATGCACAAAAAGAATACACTGCATTTAACTTTGCACAGTTTAAAAATCGCTTAGAAAGCCACTTCTTAAGCTATTTAAAAAATTCTAAAATAGATACTAAAAGTTTAATAAGTTATATGTCAGATATTGTCGCTTCAAAAGTTGCAATTTTAGAAAGTGAATACAAAAAGAATGTTACTTCAGTTCAGGAATTACTTGCTACCTTAGATATTAAGGAAGCAGACATTAACCAGTTATTTGCTTACTTAAAAGAGCAAGCAGTTGCAGTTAAAAACTTAGGTTGAAATACTAGTGCTAATGCAAGTTATTTATTAGATGAATTATTAAGATTATCAATCAATATCAATGACTATTCAGCACCCTTGCAAATTCTTTATGATGCAGCAGTTTATAAAAAAACACCGCCTGAAACATTACAAAAAGCAATTACTGATTTAAAAAGCAAAGAAACTGAAATTTCACAAACAAATAATAATGCAGTCTACACCTTTGCAGGTGTATCTGCAGGAGTGGTTGCCTTAATTGCAATCAGTATCTTATTAAAAATTAAATTCTTCAAGAGAAAAGGATAAAGATGATAAAAATTAAAGCAATCGCTGACTTTATAATAGAAGTGGAAGGGATTTACCCTTATCAAGAAGGTCAATTTTTTACTATAAAAAATAAACCTAACACCAGAGCCTATTTAATTACAGCAGAACATAACAAAGCCTATTTACTAGTTGATAGAGCTAATCAAAAACTAGTAATTGGTGATGAATTAGTAGAAACTAAGGAACTTCGTTATGTAAAAACTTCAAGAAGATTTTTCGGAAATATTATTAATATTGACGGACAAATTGTTCTACCTGAAGTTAAAAATGTCAATTTTGACATTCCAACAGCTACCGATATTTTCAGTACACCTGAAAATATGGTAAAGCGCCAACAACTTAATAAACAACTCTATACAGGGATCTTAGGAATTGATTTATTTACTCCAATTGGTCTTGGTCAACGTGAATTAATCGTTGGTGATCGTAAAACAGGAAAAACTCACGTTGTCTTAAATACCATTATTAATCAAGCAAAAAGTGGTGTTAAATGTATTTACGTAGCCATTGGTCAAAAAAGAGAAACTGTTTCATATGTTTATCAGGTTCTAAAAGCACATAAAGCACTAGATTACACAATCATTGTTGATGCTCCTTCAACTAGTTCATACCAGCAATTTCTAGCACCTTATATTGCAATGGCACATGCAGAAAACTTATCTTATACAGAAGATGTGTTAATCATTTTTGATGATTTAACTCAACATGCCAATGTTTATCGAGAAATTTCCTTGCTGATTGATAAACCAATTGGTAAAGAAGCTTTTCCAGCAGATGTTTTCTTTTTACACTCAAGATTACTTGAAAAATCAGGTCGTTTTATTGACAGAAAATCAATCACTTGTTTACCAATAGTTAAGACTTTAAATAATGATTTAACAAGCTTAATTTCATCAAATATTATTTCAATAACTGATGGACAAATCGTGCTTGATTCAGAATTATTTGCTCAAGGAAAAATGCCTGCTGTTAATTTTGATTTATCAGTTTCTCGTACAGGAACTGCAGTTCAAGAAAAACATATTTCAAAAATTGCATCGCAAATTTCAAAAATTTACCTAGCTTATAAAAAGCAAATTAGACTAGCAAATCTAGATTATGATCTAAACCGTGAAACTGCAAATTTAATTTTTAAAGGTAAAGAAATTGAAAAGATGCTAATTCAAAAAGGTTTTGGTTCTTATAGTGATGAGCTACTTTTAATCATGATTAAACTGACTTCATGAGGAATTTTACAACATGTTGATAACCCTGATGCTGCAAAAGATTTTATTTCATCAATGATCAAAACAGATAAATATGCAATTAGCATTTTCAAAAATTTAGCTTCAGGAGCAAACCTTGATGACAAACTAATTCGTAATTATTTTGCATCAGCAATTAATCAATATATTAAGTACTTAAAATTAGATAACTTCATCCCATTAGAAGTTGAATACATTAAATTTAATGATGCAGAATTAAACGCAATCATTAAGAATATAAGAAGGTTTTAATGATTGGAAAAATATCAAATATTTATACTAATGTTGTTGAAGTAAAGTTCAACAACATTGATGAGCACAAGTTTCATCTTGATCACATTTTAACAGGACACAACAAACAGTCTTTTTTACAGATTAAGAGAATTATTGATAAAAATACTGTGCTAGCGATCGTAATTGAAGCACGAGAAAATTTCAAATTAGGTGAAGAAGTTGTTAACACACAACGTGGTTTATTAGTACCAATTGGTGATGGTGCCAAAAACAATGTTTTTGACATTCGAGGTGTTAATTTAACAAAAAATCCTGCTCGTGGTGAATTGAAATACATCGAAATGAATTCAATTATTAAGGAAAATAAAAACTTAGTAGTTGAAAACAGAATCTTAGAAACAGGTATTAAAGTTATTGACTTTTTCATGCCAATTCTACGTGGTTCTAAACTAGGAATTCTAGGTGGAGCTGGTGTTGGAAAAACTGTTTTAATGAAAGAAATTATTTTCAATTCAAGCAATAATCAAAACAATATCTCACCTATTTTTATAGGTAGTGGAGAGCGTTCTCGTGAAGGACTTGAATTATATGAAGAATTAATTCAATCAAACTTGATGAAAAATACAACTATGTTTATTTCACAAATGAACGAAGCTCCAGGTTCAAGAATGAACATCGTTCCTTTTGGAATTACTGCAGCAGAATATCTAAGAGACTATCAAAAAGAAAATGTTTTTCTTTTTATCGATAATATTTATCGTTTTATCCAAGGTGCTAATGAAGTTTCTGCTTCACTAGGTAAAAAACCTTCGATTGGTGGTTATCAATCAACTCTAGATACTGACGTATCTTTTGTAGAAGATCGTTTATATGCTAATAAAGAAGGATCAATTACTTCTTTTCAAACAGTCTTTTTACCTATGGATGATTTAAGTGATCCAGCCGCTGTTTCCATCTTTGCTCACCTAGATGCTGCGTTAGTTTTATCTCGTGATAAAGTTGCTAAAAACATCTATCCAGCAGTTGATCCACTTTCTTCAAATTCAAGTAGCGTTAACCCAATGATCATTGGTGAAAGACATTTCAACGCTATTATTGAAGCAAAAGCAATTTTGCAAAAATATAAAGAATTAGAAGATGTAATTCTAATTCTTGGAGTCGATGAACTTGATGAAGAAAGTCAAATCATCGTTGAAAAAGCCTTGCAATTACAAAACTTTTTCACTCAAAGATTTTTTGTTGCTGAAACTTATACTAAGGAAAAAGGGGTTTTTGTTTCACTAAACGATACAGTTGATTCAGTTATTGAAATTCTGCAAGGAAAACACGTAGGCAAAAATCCTGAGTTATTCACTTTTATTGGTTCGCTAACTAAAAAAGATGGTAATGGTGGAGGTTCACTAGCAAAACCAAGAGAATTTGCTGCTAGAAAAACTTCAACTATGTCACTTGAGAGAATGAGTAATAAAACTCAAAGCAATTTAGCATTTGCTCGGGCAACTACTAGAACTGGTGAATTTGCAACATCTAGTTCAACTTCAAATACTGCTGAAATCAAAGTACAACAAACTCAAGAAAAAAACTTAAGTGCTGCTTCAGCTTCAAACCCTAATCAAAACCGTTACCAAGGTTTAATTAGCCGCGCAAGAGCCGTAACTAAAAAAGATGAAAGCGAAAGCAAAACATCTAAAAAATAAACTAAATAATTTAATTATTTGACCCTGTTTTTTGTTTTTAAAAAAACAGGTTTTTTATTTTCTAAATCACAAAATATTTTGCTTTTGAAACCTACAAAATAAACCTAATAATTTTATGCCACAATTATTAGTTATTTTATTTGTTAAAAATAAAAAACACTAATAAAACAACATAAAAAACTGATAAGCACAAAAACGTTTTTATTGGCAGAAAATCTTAAATTATTAAATAGTAATTTTTTAATAAATACTTAAGCGTAAAATACATATATTAAGAAGGTAAATTAGTTAACTCTATCTTAATTAGGGAGATCAAATATGAATCTAAGATCAAAAATTATTATTGCTTTATCAATAGCAACAGTGGCAGCAGTTGGTGGTACAACTGCAGGTTTAGTTATAGGACTAAACCGCCAAGAAGATAGTAAAACAGGTGTTGATTTTAACTCACTAGCTAGTGTTAAAAAAATCGATTATCAAAAAGCACTTAGCGATCCTGAAGTAAAAATGAAGGAAGTTAAACCACCTGAAAAACCTGAAGAAGTTAAACCAACTCCACCAGCGCCGAAGCCTAAGCCTGAAGAAAAACCTGAACCAGAACCAACTCCGATAGAAAAGAAAGAAGAACCTAAAAAAGAAGAGCCTGTAGTGACTCCTGAACCTAAAAAAGAAGAAATTCCATCTTTACCTAAAGAAGTTGTGCCTGAAAAAAGTGTCAGTGAAGATAAACCTGAAAACCAGCCAGCTGCGACATCAGGAACTAGTACTTATAAATTATTAACTACTAAAGAATTAATCGAACAACTGCGTGATCATGGTGAATCAGCAGCAAGGGTTAAAGACTTTAAAACAGTTGGTGGTGTTGGTACTAATTTAAGAAGAAGTGGAAAAAATTCAACAGTTGCTAAACCTGATAAATTTGATTATGAATCCTTATCAGCAGGGAGTCAAGATTCAGCAATTGTACTTGGTGCTTTAATTAGAGATGGTGTTACTTTAGATAATTTACCTACTTTAAAAGAACCAATTTCACTTCAAGATCTTAATTCACTACGTGAAAATAGTTTGCGTTATGTTGAAGGAACTAGAGTCTTAAAATTAGAACAAAAAGATCTTGATCAGTTGTTAAAAGAATATAACGAAAACCTAAAACTTGAGCTAGGTGATTTTATTAACGGGATCAGATTTTCTTTCAACGATGTTGAAAGACTAAATAAAAAATATGATGTTGAAGAAATCAAAGCTAAATATAAACGTGATTACAAATCACTAACTGAAGAAGAAAAAAATATTTTTTATGTCAATGAAAGAATTGAAAAATATGCAAATGATCCTAATACCAGTTTCATTTTCCCAAGCATCAAATCTTTCAAAGATATTAAACCTAAAAAATCATTTACTTCTGAAGAAGTTACTCGCTTAGAAATGGGACAAGTTCCTAATTCATTTAAGGTAAATGGTCAATTTGGCTCAACTGCAACTAAAAGAGCAGCCTTTGTTAATGATGTTTTATTCAGAACAACTCAGCAAAATATGAACCGATATTTTGGTTTTACAAGTAATTGAGAAAGAACTGAAAACGATGTCATGAATCTTGAATTTAGAGCCTGAAAAGGTGAAGCAACAAATTCAGGTTATGAAAAAGCAGAGCCAATTACAATTCCTGGTTTTGAAAATTCAGCACGTTTATTAGAATATAAAAACTTAAGTAGCACAAGTAGTGATAATAATCGCTATATTATCGAAATCTTTGCAGTGCAAAACTTATCAAGTGTAAACTCACTAGTTAATGCTGCTAAAAAATTGATGAAAAACCAAAAAGGTGCAGGAATTGCAATTAGAAATATTAACCCTTCAACAGGTGAAAAAGCTAAAGAAGTAGTTAAAAATATGCCTAACTTTATTAAGTCATTAACCTTATTTTATGACTGAAATGACCCTGTAGTTGTGCATGCTTTAATTGATAACCTTAACTTTAATACAACTGATAAAACACTTGTTGAATTAAATCTTTATACAGATGTTTCAAGAAATATTGATATGCGAAACACAGCTGTAGAAAGATCAACTTCTTTAACTAGAATTGACCCTAGAGTTTATCAACGGGTTAATCCAGGTGCTTATGATTATAAATATAATGCAATCTTTTTAACCCTAGCGGTTGGTAAACCAACTACAAGAAGAGAAATTGGACAAATGATGCGTTATGTTTATGTAATTGCTAAAAATAGACGTGAATTCCAAGGATATTTCGGTGGTGAGGGTGGCTATCCTGTAATGTGAGATTTTAGAGATGCAAATATGTATGAAATGAATAACATTGAAATTCCTAACATCCCTAACTTCAAAACTTTTACAAAAGTTACTTTCTCATCATTAATTAATGGTAAAGCAATTTACGATCTAACCAATTTAAAAATTGATAATACTGAAAAAGTAGAACTTAACTTCTTAAATCCTAACACAGGAATGCACTACGCAAACACTACACCATTAACTAGTTTAAAAACTAATACATTTAATACTTTAGTAGTAGTTGGTTCATCAGGTCGAGGTACTTCAGCCGATGCAAATACGATTTCAAATCACATGCTACGCTCATATCAGTATTTAAATGCAATTGATTTTAGAGATGAAACTGTTAACGGAGAACTACATAAAACAGAAATGACTGAAGAAATTATAAAATCAATTACTTGACCATTTAACGTTAGAAAAATTATGTTACAAGGAAAAGAAATAACTGGCTTTAGTAAGTCAGCACAACAGTAAGGAATAACCATGAAATTTAAAAAGAAAAATCTAATCTGATCACTTGCACTTTCCACATTTGCAATTTCAGCAGCAACTTTAATTGCTTGTAGTCAACAAGAAAGTCCTACACCTAATCCAACACCAACACCTCCAAAATTAAGCGACCCAGGTCAACCACCTGCAACTGATCCTGGAACAGGAAAACCAGGTTCAAGTAAGCCAGGAAGTAGAGAAGTAGGTGGCGGACTTGGTGCTATAGATCCTGGTAGAGAAAGAATTGAACATGAACCAGGATTTGATGATCTTCCGGGACTTGCTAATATTTTAAATGATCCAAAGTATAAAAGACAACTATCTCATACTTCTAATTTAGCTGCTTTAGATACTGATATCACAGTTACAAGATATGCAAATTACAATGGTAATGGTGTTCAAAATACAGCAAACAATAACCCATTTGTCAGATACGGAAGTGATGCATATAATATCGTTAAAAATGATCATTATGAAACATTAGAAGATTATTCATTAAGAGTTTCAATTACTAATCCTGATAAAAAAACAAAAAGTGGTGGTCCTTCATCAGCTCTTGGTTCTGCCTGAATTTTAGATTTTATTAAAAAAGAAGGTGAAAGTTATCCACTGACTTGATTCTTTGGAAGTAATTTACACGTTTTCAAAGAAATGAGATTACCAAAAGCAGATGGTACTTATTCTTCAACCCCTGGTCATTCATTTAGTTTTTTAATTCCTAAAGATGAACAATGAAAAGAATTTGGTGAATATAAAACTTTAACAAATTATCCTGAATTATTTTTCAGTGGTCAAAACTTTCTAGGAGACAGAATTTCAATTAATGAACAAGCAGGTGCACCTGATTATTTAAGAAAAGATCTTATGAACTATAGTTCATTTAAAGATTATGCAAAAGACTTTGCTATTGTAAAAGTTCAATTTAAAGATGAAGCTGAAGCAAAAGCAATTACAAGAAATTTTGCAACTAAATACACAACACCAAAAATTAAATTTGACAAGAAAAGTATCTTAGAAAAAACTGGTGATGAAATTGCTAAAGAAACTAAAATTTTTGCTCTAGGATACCCTGGTGATTCAAGTAAGCCAACCATCAATAAACGTGATAATGATGTAAACCCTAATACAGGTTCAAGTTATTCATCACTAATCAGTGGTTACATGATTACCAATAATTATGGTGAAAAAATTCCGGGTGTTTATGACACAATGTATATAAATGGAGCAGGCAATTCCGTTAGTCAATACACTGAATTAGCTGAAGATGGCAAAACAGTACGAGAAGTTGAATGACAAGGTAAAAAAGCACACTTCCCACTTTCAATTGAAATAGGTAGTATAGATTACGACCGTTTTGGTTTAGGAATTGGAATCGATAATAACAATTTACCTCCAGGAGCTTCTGGATCATTAATCATTGACAACGACTACAAAGTAGTTGGTGTGCAATGAGGTTATGATGGAACTAGTCAAACAGGATTAATTGATCCACTTGTCTCAAGTGAATTAAAAAATCCTGATGGTACAAAAGTTTTCTATGATTATGATTTAATTCATGGTCGTGGAAGTGATCAAACTCGATCTTATAAATCACTTTTAACTGAGTTACTTAATAAAACTGAATACAAACAAAAAAATGCTAAATCATGATTATTAGGTGATGAAATTACAACTTCATAACCTAGTTAACTAAACTTTTAAATATGAACCAACTTTGAATTGGTTCATATTTTTTTTAAATTAATTTACTTTTAAAAATTTTGTAGATTTTTAAAAGCAAAAACTTTTTTTGCAAAAAAGATATAATAATGCTAACTTATAAGAAGTTAAAATAGATAATTAATTTTGAACAGGAGCACTATATGTTTTTAAACAAAAAAAGATTTATTTATGCACTAACATCAGCTGCAACTGTAACATCTGTTGCTTTAGCAATCAGTTGTTCAACAAATGGTGTTGAAAATAAAGAAGTTATGCCTTTAAATACTTTAATGCAAAAGCAAACAATTGAAGGTCAACAAGAAATTGGCTTTTTAACTTTTATGCCTGAAGCAGTTGAAAAAGTTTATGGTAAAGCACTTTTTGAAGTTGAGCCTAAATTAATTGCAACTAATTCAGAACTTGATAAGTTTTTAACTGATTGAAACGATTCATTAATTAAGGTTTTTGATCAAGATCAAGATTTTGCTAAAACACTATATATTTCAAGAGCAAAACTAGTTGAAAATTTAAACCTATTTAAACAAACTGTGCTTGAAAATTATAATAATGATTATTTTAAAAATAACATCATGGTAGTTGATTTTGGAGGACAAATTCAACCACGAGGTCGAGAAAGTTATTTCCCTTTTAACGGCAATATGAAGATCAATAACTTATTAAGAATTAATAAAGAAGACAACAAAATTGTCTTAACTTATTTAGATTTAGAAAAACTAAATTATGATCCTGATTATGCACAAACTTATTCAGTTATTTATTCGTTAAATCGCTCAGGTTTTAATTTGACTGAAAACAATTATGAAATTGAAAAAAGGTTAGAAAAACCACTTGATAAGTTAAAACAAGTTAAGGAAATTAAGAAGACAGATGTATCACAAAGATACTTAAATTATTATTCATATATTAGTCAGGATTTATCATTATTTGATAATGATAAAGATAGTATTTGAGCAAGAGGTGATGATGAAGTATCTTTTGCAACTACTATTGTTAAGTCAAAGTCTGAATTAGATAATTTATTAAATAAGCATATAAGTGCTTATAAAATTAAATATAAAAGAGAATTTCCAAGTGAAGCTTTAGATGCAATTAATCAAGATTTTGATGAATCATATTTTCAAGATAATGTTTTAGTTTTACTTTCAGGAAAATATTGAGCACCTGATACAAATCTTTTTTCAAAGTACATTGAAAATTCTTACGATTTAAAACTTGAAAATAATAATTTAAACTTTACTATCTTTGTAAATCATACACCTATACCAGTTCCTACTAGTTATGTTTATCCTTATGAAACTTATTATGTAAGAGTTAGTGATAGATATAAAGAAAGTATTGATGGAAATGGCCATGAATCTCATACACAGTTTTTTAAACTAGCTAAAAGTTCAGTTACTGATTTTGAAAAATTAAAATCAACAATTAAAATCGTTGATAACACACCTAAAAATTATTTTAGAAAATTGCGTTAATAATAAGCAGTGCGAAAGCACTGTTTTTTAATTTGTTCTGCTGTTAAGCTTACAAAAAAACGTTTTCCAAAAAAATTTAATTTTTACAAATTTTCAGGTCTTTTTTGCAAAAAGAATACTATGTAGGTGTAGTTGTAAATATAAATGCTTATTTACTAAAAAATAACACTTAATAAGGAAAATACTTATGCAATTTACTAGAAGAAAAATAATATATTCATTTGCAACATTATCACTTGTCACTTCAGTTTCATTAGCTATTAGTTGTACATTAACAAACGACGATGAATCAGAATTCATTATAAATACAAATATGTTTACTCAGTGATTGAACATGAATAGTTTTAAATTTTTTCCATTCAAGTCAGAAATTATTTCAAGCATATATTCAGAAAAAAATGATGATTTAAAACCACTTTTAATTCCTTCAAATTCTGAATTCAAAAAATTCTTGGATAATTGAAAAAAACATCTTTTCAAAAGTTATGATCAAGACAAAAAATTTGCTAATTCCTTGCATATTTCAAAACGAAAATTAGTTGATGCTTTTAACACTTATGAAGAAACGGTACTTAAAAATTATGATCAACAGTATTTTCAAGAAAATATTATGGTTGTTGATTTTGGAAACAAAATTCAGCCACTAGGACCATTATTAAAGTCACCTGATGATAAGGACATTAGAATTAATAATCTATATGATATTAGTACAAAAAACAACAAGATAATTCTAAAATATGCATATGAAGATTTAAACAAATCATATTCATGAGATAAAAAAGATTATGCTCAAACATACGGAGTAATTTACTCTTTAAATAGAAAAAATTTTAATATTCAAGGCAATAACTACGCAATCGAAAAGCAAAAACTAGACTATACCAAGGAAAGGTCAATTTCTCAAAGAATGCTAAATGAATATTCATCAATAAATCAGGATATCTCAGTTTATGATGAAAACAAAAGCACAAAATGAAATGCAAAAAATTACATAGATGAAGCAGATTTTGCAACCACTATTTTTAAAAGTAAAACAGAATTAGATGCTTTACTAACAAAATATGCTCACGATTATAAAAATCAATTTAAAAAAGATTTTCCTAATGAAGTGCTAGAAAAAATTGAGAAAGATTTTGATCAACAATATTTTAAAGATAATGTTTTAGTATTGCTTTCTGCACATTATTGAACTAAAAACAATGACCTATTTAGTAATAAAATAGAAGAATCATTTGATGTAAAACTTGAGAATAATAAACTTAATTTTACTATTTATACTCATGAAAACAAACATTTACCAGGAGCCTATGATCCTATTCGAAAAGATTATGTTAATTATTCAGTTTCTGATTTGAATATAAGAATTAAAAAAGGTTACTCTAGATCAGAAAGTAAATCAGACACCTTATTTTTCAAACTACCTAAAAGTTCCATAACTGATCTAGAAAATCTAAAATCAACTGTTGATCTAGTTGACTACTATGAAAATTTAACCACTATAATTTCTTAACTTTAACCAACAAAAACCAAAAACTTTGAAAAACTAAAATTAAATAGTTTTTCAACTTCAAAATTTTCTAAAACAGCGTTTTTTACGCTGTTTTAGTCATTTTTAATAAGCATAAAAAGGCTTTTTTTAATTAAAAAAACCATAAAATTTTTTAATCATTTGTAATCTTTAAAGAGTGCTTATAATCATTAAGAAAAGTTACAAATTTAAAATTTAAAACACTTCAAGTAAGGATAAACTATGAAATTAAAAAGTAAGATTATTATTGCTCTTTCACTAGCAACAATTGCAGCAGTTGGTGGAACAACTGCTGGTTTAGTTGTTGGCTTAAATCGTCAAGAAGATAGTAAGACAGGTGTTGATTTTAACTCTTTAGCTAGTGCTAAAAAAATTGATTATGATAAAGCACTTAGTGATGATGAAGTTAGAATGAAAGAAGTTACACCTCCTGATAAACCAGAAGATCCTACACCTCCAACACCTACTCCTACTCCTGAGCCTGAACCAGAACCAGCACCTGATCCAAAGAAAGAAACTAAAGAACCAGAGGTAGTGCAACTTCCTTCTGAGCCTGAACCTGAAAAAGAAGTCCCACCTTTACCAACACCTACACCTACTCCTCCAAAAGTAGAAGAACCTAAAAATACACCACCAATAGCTATCAGTGGAACAAGTAGTAATAAGGTTTTAACTCAAGCAGAATTGATTGAGCTAATCACTGATAAAGGTGAATCAGCTGCTTTAGCAAAAGGTTATACTACTCAAGGTGGAGTAGGGACTAACCGAAGAAGAGAAGGGAAAAATTCAGGCGTTTCACAACCAGATAAATTTGATTATGAATCATTATCAGCAGGAAGTCAAGATTCTGCTGTAGTTTTAGCAGCACTAGTTCGTGCAGGTGTGACAATTGAAAATTTACCTACTTTAACTGAACCAGTTTCACTAGAAACTTTAAATAAATTAAGAGAAAATGCCTTACGTTTTACTGGTCAAAAAATCCTAAATTTAACTGAAGAAGATAAGAAAAAATTACTTGAAGAATTTAACGAAACTTTATGAATATCAGTCGGAGATAATATTAATAAAGCTCGTGTAACTATGAATGATATTCAGTCTTTAAAAGAAAAAGCTAAAAACGGAACTTTAACTGCTAACGAGAAAAATGTCTATGATTCAGTTAAAGAACGTATTGAAAATGTAATTAAAAATAGACCTGGAACTTATAATTCATCAATTAAATCTTTTGATGATGTTAAACCAAAAACATCTTTTACAGCAGATGAAATTAAGATTTTAGAAATTGGTCAACTACCTGATTCATTAAGACCAGATGGCTCTTTTGGTGGAACTTTCCAAAATCGTGCTCAGTTTGTTAACGAAGTTCAATTCAATACAACTAGAGCAAATATGAGTCGTTTCTTAAAAATAGAATCTAATTGAGAGCGTACATGAGATTCAATTATGGGTCTTGATTTTAAAGCTTGAAAAGGAGAAGGAACTAACTCTGGTTATGATAAAAGTAACCCAATTGCTATCCCAGGTTATGATGGAATTGCTCACTTATTAGAATATACAAACCTACGTGATAGTAATGATAATGAAAAACGTTACATCATTGAAGTAACTCGTGTTGATAAATTAGGTTCAGTTAATGACCTTGTAAAAGAAGCCCAAAAACTGATGAAAAATCAATTTGGTTCTGGTCTAGCAATTAGAAATATTAATACTTCAAATATGGAAAAAGCAGCTGAAACAGTTAAAAATATGCCTAACTTCATTAAGTCATTAACCTTATTCTATGATAGTGATAACCCTAAAGCAATCCATGCTTTAATAGATAATCCTAACTTCAATACAAGTGATAAAACACTTGTAGAACTTAATGTTTATACAGATATTTCAACTAGAATTGATGATCGTAATAATGCAGTTGAAAGAACAACAACTTTAACTAGAATCGATCCTAGAGTATATCAGCGTGTTAATCCAACTGCTTATGATTATAAATTTAACACCATTTTCTTAACCATGGGAATTGCTAAACCAACTACAAGAAGAGAAATTGGTGAAATTATGCGTTATGTTTATGTAACTGCAAGAACACGCCGCGAATTCCAAGGTGAAATGGGAGGTATTGGAGGATATCCTACAATGTGAGACTTTAGAGATGGTGGAAATATGTACGAATTTAATAACGTACAAATTCCAAACATCCCTAATTTCACAGCCTTTACAAAAGTTACTTTTAGTTCACTAATCAACGGTAAAGCAATCATGGATATGAGAAATATCCAAATTGATAACTCTGATAAAGTGCAATATGAAGTCGGCAGACCTAATGTTGGAATGTTCTATGCCAACACTACTCCTTTAGATGATCCAAATGCTCCAACAACTAATACTTTAGTAATTGTTGGTGCAGGAACTTCAAGTCGTGGAATTGATGCAGATATAAGAACTGTTTCAAATCACATGGTGCGCTCATGACAATTTTTAAATGAAATTGACTTTAGCGATGTTAAATTAACTGATGGAACACTTGTAAAAAGTAATATGACTGAAGCAAAAATTAAGTCAACCAATTGACCAGTTAATGTCAGAACTATTAAGTTAAATGGCAAAACTTATACAAGAGGCACTGACTTTACAGCAACAACTAGATAAACTGAATTAAGGAAATTATATGAAAATCAAGTTTAAAAAATCTTGGCTATTTTTAGCCACATCAATAACGGCAATAGCAGCAACAACTTTTGCAATTGCTTGTTCAAATGCACAGACTGATGATCCAGAAAAAGTTGTTACTCCACCTGCAACTGAGCAGCCTAAAAAGGATGATAAAAACACTTTACCTGCTGATAATAATCCTACTAATAAGGGCAATGAAACATTAATAACTTCAGAAGTTTCAGCTAATCCACTTTTTGATTTTGGACCAGATCCTTTAGATATTGTAGATATCAGTGGGATTTTACAAGAACAAAAACTTGAAAAAAGATTTCCTGATTCAGGTCTAAAAGCTCTAGATACTTCAATCAGTAAATACCCTTCAGTAAGTTATAATGGACGTGGGATTCAAGAATCAGGTAACAATAATCCTTTTACTAAATATAGTAGTGATCATTATAAAGAAATTCAAAATGAGCAATACGATACAGTTAAAGATTACACCTTCAGAATTAAAATTCAAGAACGACAAATGAATGTCAAAGGTGATGCTCCTGCTGAAACTTGAGGAACAATTTGAGTACTAGATTACTTAAAAGAAAAAGATGGTAAGTATCCATTAACTTGATATTTTGGAACTAATTTACATGTGGCTTCCCCTTTAAATCATCAATATGCGATTAAAGGTGAATCAGCCTTAGCTTCTCATGAAGCAGTATTAATTCAAATTTCTGATACAGAAAATGTTAAATTAACTAATTATCCAACTATGTTTTATTCAGCACAAAACTTTTTAGGTGCTGATGACGAAGGAATTGAACTTAATGCAGCCCATGGTTCTTATTCTTATGGTGATTTATTCAACTATAAAAACCTGAAAAACTATGCCAAAGATTTTGCAGTTATTAAAGTTGAATTCAAAGATGAAGCTGAAGCACGTAAAGTAACTAGAGATTTTGCAAATAATGAAAAATATGCTACTCCAAAATTGAAGTTTAATAAACAATCAATTTTGGAAACTAAAACAGGTGATGATCTAGCTAGTGAAAAAAACATCTATGTCTATGGCTATCCTGCTGCAGGTACATCAGGAGCGACAGTTAATATCAGAAGTAATATTGATTCAAGTGAAACTGCTTCAGGTTATTCAGTTTTAGTCAGAGACTATATGATCTATAATAACTATGGTCAAAAAATTCCAGGTATCTATGACAATATGTATATCAATGGTGGTTCGATTTATCAAACTGATGATAAATCGAACTATGGCAATACAGGTCGTAGTGTCAGATATCCTATAGATATGTGATTATATGATCGTTATTACACCCGTTTTGGTTTAACAATTGGAATTGATAATTCCAATTTAGGTCACGGTTCATCAGGATCAATTGTAATTGATCGTGATTATAATGTGATCGGAGTTAATTGAGGTAGTGAAGACACTAGTCAATCAGGTTTAATTGATCCTCTGGTATCTAGTGAATATAAAAATAAAGATGGCAAAGTAGTTTTCTACGAATATGATTTAATCCATGGTCGTGGTTCTAAACAAACTAGATCATATGCTTCAGAACTTAAAAAGTTACTTGCAAAAGAAGAATATAAAGATAAAACTTCTTGATTATTAGGTGAAGAAGTAAAACCTACTAATACAGAAAATAAATAAGTAAGTGAAAATCAGCAAAAATGAATTTGCTGATTTTTTAGTTTAATGTAAAACATCCTGATCGAAAAATTAATGTGCTTTATTTTTGTCTAATTGAAAACAAAGGATGTTATCTCTATTGAATTTTAATTTATTTTTTATAGGCATTGATATATGTAAGGAAGTATTTGAAATTATCTGAACTAATTCTTCTCTACTTAAAAGTACTTTATATCCACTGATTTTTTGGTGAAAATAATAATGCCCGCTTTGATGTAATTTATATTTTTCATCTATAATTTTATTTATTTCTTCTGCTCTCATTTTTCTGATTATAATTTCATTTTCAATCAATTCAAAATTTGCTTTGATACCATTATTTCGAAAAAACATTTTTATTTTGTCGTTTATTGAAAAAATATTTTTCACGTTTTTATTTAAATTTATTTTTTGAAGAAGTTCTACATTTGTTTGGTTTTCCACGCAAATTTCATATCGTCAAATATCATCAAAATATTGTGGTTCAAAGTTAATTATTTTAATTAATTCTTCTTCTGAAAAGCAACTTAAAACTTTACAAATATTTTCTTTATTTAAATATAGTTCTACTTTTTTGTATAACTCATCATTTGCAAAATATAAATATTTATTACTTAAGTATTCATCAATATTCTTGGATTCCATGGAAAAATAATCAAAATTAATTTCATAATTTTCTATATCAGAATTGTGCAATTCTATGCTTTTGTCTGATGTTTTAAGATTTGTTATTGATTTATTTATAGTAATAGTGAGTTTTTCCTTATAAGTAATTTCATTTATAAATAAATCTTTTTTATCAATTATTCCATTTTTTAAGAAAAGCAAGTTCTGAATTGTTTGTTCTATAAAGTAGGGCTGATTATTATTTTTCGTTCAATCATATTGAAGTATATTTGTTTTGTTTTCTAGGTTTTTTACTGCATTATTATAATTACTTCACTTTTTATCTATCTCTTTATAAAGGATCTTCTTTTCTTGTTCATTTAAGAACTTAAGGTTAATTTTAAAATCGTTTCTGTTGAGAGAAATATATAAAGGACTTATTATGAAGAAATAATTTATCCATCAATTTATAACTTTTTCATATGAAAAAATATTTTTGTAAAAATTAATCTTATCGTTGCATTTTAATTTATCTGTATTGTTAATGCAAAGGTCTGAAAAGCCAATACGATATAATTTTATTAAATCATTTAAAAGTAATTCTGGGCTTCTCCAATATTCTCCAATACTGCATAAAATAAAGTCTTCTTTCCAATTTGTATCTTGGAAGTCTTTTTGTGATTTAACAAAACTGTTCACTTTTTCCTTAAAAGATTTAAGGCTATTTGATTGGTTATCTAATACAGATATAAAGAAAAGAGAGGTGTAAATAATATATTGATATTTATATTGTGAATCAACATTTTCTGATTTTAAAATTGATCAAAGTATGTTTGCTATTTCAAAATCTTCATTAATTAAAGAATGAATAACTAAATTATTTAAAATACTTATTAAATTGTCAGTACTATGAACAGTTGTTTTTAATTTTATGAATATGTCTGATAATATTTCGCTGGTTTGAGCATCAACTATATCCTTTAAAATCTCAAATCTTGAAAGTCTACGTAAGTATAAAATCGAAATAGCAATTTCATCAATATATTTTTCCTGGGTTTTAGAAAATAAATCTTCAATATTTTTTATATTGTAAGCAATATTTTTATATATAAATTCAAGATTAAAATTGTATTCAATTGGGCAATTATTTATTTTATTAATTTCAAATTTATTTATTAATAATTTCATATTTTGACTCTGGATAGGCAAAAGTTTCATTAAAAAATTTTGATATTCATTTTTGTTTTTAAAAAAATTGTAATTCATTATCTTTTCTATTTCTCATTTCATTAAAATATTCTGAATTAGAATTTCAATATCTTTATTGTTTGTAAATTCCTTATTAATATTTTTCTCGAGATTTCTAATAACAATCTTGAAAGCAACTTTTAATAAGTTATCATTATCTTTTCAAAATATTGTTGAATATTTTATTATAAATAAAATTGTATATAAAACTGACTGAACTGTTATTACTCATGTTAAAAGGACTAGATTGAGTGTTGAAAAAATACTAAAACTAACTATTAGAATAAAACTGATTGAAAACATTTTAGGAAAACTTAAGAACCCATCATTTTTTAAGTTTAAAAATGTCGACTTTTTGACTCCAAGAATTAATTCATCTTTTGATGACGAAAAGTTTGCCGAAAGAGAACCTACTACTGGGAAAGAAGTAGCAATCATAAATGCATCAATTTTAGGAATAAAGTAAATTCGGTTATGATAAACAATGTCAAAAATAAAAACCACAATAATAATAAATAAATTAATTAACTCAAAGAAATGATTTTTACCTATGCTAATTAAAAATCTTTTTATTTTTTTTGATTTTGTTTCAATCATATATTAATACTCCTATTTTTAAATTTCTTTAAACTAATTGAATTTTATATAAAATTCATTAAAACCGAACTAGTAAATAAGTAATAAAAAATATTGAAGTAAATAAATACTTCAATAAAAAACTACTCAGAACCTAAATATTGCTGTTCAACTGAACTATTATCCATCAGTTGTTTTTCTTTAACTAATGAAAAAAGTTGTCTTGCTAAATATTCAACACAAATAACATTAACTGCATTACCAAATTGTTTATAAGCTTGTTTATCATTGCTATTAGGTTTAAAACTATCAGGGAAACTTTGTAATCTAGCAGTTTCTCTAGGTGTTAATCTTCTTCTTAATTTACCAATTATCGGAATTTGTACCATTGCTACTAATGCAGGAAATGAATCAGGTCTTTTAACCCTTATACCTGAAGGGCGAAACTGAATAATTCCTTCTCATAAGGAATTAATCGCAGTTCCCGCTTGTCATTCGAACTTGCGATCAGTCGGTGTAAAATCTTGTAAGTTGTCATATTTTTTTAATCACTTATCAATGAACTTTTGATTGTTTGAATAAAGTTGACGGCTTTTTCGGTAAAAATCTTGTTTTCATTTAGGTAATGAACTTAAGTCATAAGTTTCTTTAAACTCTGCACTAAAAATAGGGAAGCCAATAACTTTTTCATGAATTCCTTGATAAAACTCATCTCAAGCAGTTAAAACTTTTTCTTCATATTCACTAATATAGTATTTTTGATCAACCATTTGATCTTCAATGATGCTGGCTGAGTAAATAGATAAATCCTGTTTTTTACCTTTTGCTAGTTCAATATTAATATGTTCAACTCCTAGATCTTTTCTTACACCTAAGATATAGACTCTTTCACGAAGTTGCGGAATTCCTAGTTGATGTGGGCTCATGATAATTGGTTTATCATTAACTGTATAACCAATTTCATCTAGGGTTTTCATAATTACTCGATAAGTATTACCATTATCATGCGCAACTAAGTTACGAACATTTTCTAAAATTAAATACTCAGGGCGATTTTCTTGAAGTAATCTAACAATTTCAAAAAATAGTGTACCTTTGATTTTATCAGAAAAACCTAGTTGTGCACCCGCTTTTGAAAAAGGTTGACAAGGAAAACCTGCACACAAAACATTATAAGGTGCTATTTTTTTAGGATCAACTTTAGTAACATCGTTATCAGCGTTAATGCCATAGTTTTCTAAATAAGATTCAATTGCATATTTATCAATTTCAGAAGCAAAAACACATTCACCACCTAAATTTGACATTGCAGCATGAAAACCACCAATGCCTGCAAATAAATCGATAAATCTAAAATTAGCTTTTTTCAAACCCATGACACTCTCACTTTAGATAAATATTTTTTGAATATTTCTATTCAAAAAACATCTCTTTTTTCTCTCTAAAAAAAACGATATCACACAAGTGTGCAAAAATAAAATTATCATTGTAAATTGTAGTAACAGTGTAACAAACTTTTATGAGATATATATTTGATATCCTTGTGAAAATAGAAATAAGTAATATGTTTTATTGATAAACTGAAATATTACTGAATTAGTTAAATTTAATAATATCGAGAAATAAAATCTCCACATTTTTTTATTTATTGTATTACTTTCGAGCATAATATAAAAAGTTGTTATTTGGGCAATATATAGTCGAAATTAATACTTTTGTGATTAAAAGGCATATGTAATTGGAACATACAAACTAGTTTAATTAATTGTTATAAACTTAAGTTTCAAGAACTAAGACAATACATAAACATTTTAGAATAAAAGGTATTTATTCAAATATTGCGAAATTTGTGCAATTAAAGAATTTTTTAAGAAAGAGATAAAAAACATGGAAGATAAAAAAATTGATATAAGACCAACAACCGGTATTTATGCAACCTATAAACATTTAACATATGAACCATGAACAGCAATAGCTGAATTCGTTGATAATTCGACACAAAGTTATTTCGATAATAGATCAGAATTAAGAAGTTTGCCAGGGTTTGGCAAATTAATAATTGATATTAAGTATGATGTAACTGACAAAGGGGAAATTTTAACAATTCACGATAATGCTTATGGTATGGATCTTAGAGATTTTAAAAGAGCCATTAGAATTGACAAACCACCTTTGAATACAAGTGGCAGAAATGAATTTGGGATGGGATTAAAAACTGCAGCTTGTTGATTTGGCTCAAAATGAACCCTTGAATCAACTAGGCTTGGCGAAAAAATAAAATATACAGCAGTCGTTGATGTCGAGAAATTGAGTAAAACTCATGATGACTACATCGATTATACAACTAAAGAAGTAGATCTTAGTAATCATTACACGACATTAACAATTACTAATTTGAATAAAAAAATTACAGGACCAAGAACCACAGGTAAAGTAAAAGGACTTCTAGCTAGCATATATCGACAAGATTTAAGAAACAAAGAGATTATTATACTCTATAACGGTGAAGAATTATCTTTTGAAGAAGCAGACATATACACTACAATTGAGGATGGTAAACAAAAAATTTGAAAAAAAGATATCAATTTTGAAGTTGAACATCAAGGTAAAAGTCTGCCTGTAAAAGGATTTGTTGCCATCAGACAAAAAGGTAGTATTGCTAATGCAGGTCTAGTACTTCTAAGAAGAAATAGAGTTATTATAGGTGGAAGTGATCAAGGTTATCGACCTACTGAGTTGTTTGGACTATCAAATTCAAAAGAATACCAGAGAATTTTTGGAGAACTACATATGGACAAATGAGTAGTTACACAAGCTAAAAATAATTTTGATTGACACAACGATGATTTAGAGGAAAAATTTATCGAAAAAATTAAGCCTTTAATTAAAGATTTTATAGATAAAGCAGCAAAAGCAAAATTTAGTGAAAATAAAAAGATCGATATCACAAGTGTGACTACAGATATTTTTACAGAATTTGAAAAAAGTGGATCAATCCTGAATTGGAAGGTTGTACCTTCTAGTGATGAAAGTGTGCAAAATTATAAAGAGTCATTAATAAACTCTAGAGATTCTTTAATACATCAAGAAAATTACGAAGATTTTTATGATGACTTGAAACAATACAATTTTCAGTGAGAAAGAAATGGAAAAAAATATAATTTGCAAGCAAATTATAATAGTAATATCAACCACTGAATTCTTGTAAAAAATATTGAAGGAGATTCCCCTGAGGTCACCGTAAATTTAAAACATAAATTTTTTGAAAATATTGATAACGAAGAAGTTATAAGGGTAGTACTAAAACTAGCACTTTGCATGGTAATTGCTGAATTAGAAAGTATATCATTAAGCACAAATGGTGGTGGAATACCTGCTTCACAAATTAGAAATAAAATGAATAGTTTGCTAGAGGAAAGTTTAGTAAAAATTAAGAAAGAGTAATAGATGAACAGTAAAAATATTAGAATTATTCCTATAAATGAAACAAGTGACTGAACAATTAATACAGATGGGGAGTTTGTAAAGCGTGTTTCTGATTCGATGTTAAATGAAAATTTTACAAAAGAATCGCTTGATGCAATTATACAAAATGGAGTAAATGTTTTATCGCAATGCCCATGTCCATCTAACCAATTTTGTGACCCCAAAACAGGAATAGTTATTGGAAGAGTTCAAAGTGGTAAGACATCAAATTTTATTTCTTTAATTGCATTAGCTTTTGATAACAATTATAATCTAGCTATTGTTTATGCAGGAAGTAAGAACAAACTGCTAGATCAAAATTCCGAAAGAATTAAATCTGCTTTTAAAAGTTTAGGTAATGGAAAGTTAATCATAATAAATACAAAAGAAGATAGACCATCCCTTACTCCCGAGAGAATTCTTCAGTTTATTGAAAATGGTAAAAAAGTAATAATAATTTCACTTAAAAATCAAGTGCATATAGGCAAAATATCTCAACTTTTTAATAAACAGAAATTAAGAGATGTTCCAACCATTATTATTGATGACGAAGGCGATCAAGCATCATTGAATACAAAAACATATAAAAAAGAATTAAGTACAATTTATAACTCTGTAACTAATACAAATCTGAAATCTAGAAACTGTTTCTTGTCTATAACTGCAACTCCCCAAGCAAATATCTTAATTGATACTACAGATGTTTTATCTCCAGATTTTGGTGTATTAATCAATCCAGGAAAGGGATACTGTGGGTTAAACGAATTCCATGGAATTGACCAAGAAAAATATGTAAAAGTTATTGATGAAGATGGTGAATATTGAAATTCTAATACTGTTCCAGAAGCAGTGATTAGAGCAATTAGTGCTTTTTTTGTTTCAAATGCAATACGAAAACATCGAGGTGATAATGGAGAACATGCTTTACTTTTTCATACTTCTGAAAAAAAACAGGAACATGAAATTACAAAAAATATTCTTGAAAAGTTTATAGATTCCTGAAAACAATTTGCAGATCTAAAAAATCAAGGTGATTATTCATATGGCATGTATTTAAAGCCTCATCTTATTAATGCTTATGATTCTTATAAGAGTGATGGTGTTATAGTTCCAGAGTTTCACGATTTAGAAGAAAAGATTATAGATTCAATCAAAGAGTGTTCACCTGTTTTATTAAGTAATAGTGACAATGACGATAGTAGCCAAGCAAAGTTCTATAACACAAGCATCTTTATTGGTGGTAACATGATTGAAAGAGGAGTAACAATAAGTGGACTAGCAATAACATATATTACTAGAAGGGCAAGAACATCAAAAAGTAATATTGATAATACGGAACAAAGAGCAAGATGATTTGGTTATAAAAGTAAATATTTTGATATTTGTAGAGTCTTTACCACAGAACGAATAAAAGAGGATTTTAGAAATATAAATGAACACGAGGATTCTTTATGAAATACAATTGAAAGAGCAGAGAAAGATGGTGTTCGCTTTTCTGAAATAAAAAGAGTATTTGTAAATAATAGTTTGTTTTTGCAGATGACAAGACCAAATGTTGCAAGAACAAAGCGTTTGTTTTCTAATTTTGACGGATTTAAAACTTTAGAAAAATCAACATCTAATATTAATGAAATTGAGGAAAATTTAAAATTATTTCGCAATTTAGTAGAAATTAATAAGGAAAATAGCCGTTTAGTAACTTACTCAAAATATCAAAAGCATTTGCTAATCCCAGATCTGCCCTTTGAATATGTGAAACAAGAAATATTCGATAAGTATAAATATCAAAAAAATTTAAATCTGGACGATAATGTTGACTTTGATAGTGGTTTCTTAAAAAAAATGAGTGAAACATTTCAAACACTTGAAATTAACCCACAATGTGATGTAGTGTGGGTAAGGTATGAAAAAGAAAAAGAGTATAGAAGAGAGATTGATGATGAAGGAAATATATTATCAGGTCTCTTGCAAGGAAGAGACCCTGGTGATAAAATCAAATCAAATAACTTTTACAAGGGGGACAGAAGCTTGCCTGAAATCAATAGAGATAGAATGCAGATTCAACTACACGTAGTTATTCCAAAAAATGGTAAACTAAAAGATTATGAGATACCATATTTAGCTATTTATACTCCTTTTTGGATAACTGACAAATGAAAAGCTTTTGTAACAAAAGACCCAGTAAGGAAATAATAATGAATACTGTTGCTGAGCTAATCAATGAATTAAAAAATTTAGAATTACCTATTGATGAAGGATTTAATGTTATTGAGTTTAAGGAATCATTTATTGGAAAAACAAAAGACAATGAACTTGTTTTTGTATCTAAAAGTGAAAGCCATAATGGTCGTTCTATTTCTCAGAAAACCAACCATCTTTTATTGGGGATTAATAAGAAATATAAAGTGTATAAGGATAATAAGGCAATTGAAAAATATTTTAACATTGTAATTTGCTTTAGTCATGATGAAAATATTAGACTAGTTTTTTTGCAAATGATAAATGTATACATTGAAGAAAATAAGTTATCTAATACACCAATTAAAAATTTTTTTGATGCAATGAAAAGTTTATTTTCAGATAAAACAAAATTACCATATAACAGTCTTCAAGGATTATATGGAGAACTTTTGTTTATGCATTTTCTGAATGAAAATAGGATAGATATTACTAAATACTGACAATTTAAGGATAAAAGGACTTTTGATTTTTCACTTTCTGATAAGCATAAAATTGAAATTAAAACCACAACAAGACAAGATCGAAAACATAATTTTAAGCATGAACAGCTAATGACTGACATATATGACACTTGAATTGTATCCATACTGCTTAGAAGAGATGATTCTGGATTATCTCTATACACATTAGCGGAAAAAATTAAAAATGAAAACCCTTCAAACTTTAGTTTGCATATAAAAATAACTTCGTTACTTCAAAAAATCACTAATGAAGATTTGGAAGATATTAAATTTAATGAAAACTACTCACTTGAAAACATAGGTTATTACCGAGTTCATGATGTTCCAAAGTTCGAGGGAAAACAACCTGATGGTGTGACTAATGCTGAATACACTTCTGACCTATCAAATGTTTTGAAAAGAGATTTTGCGGAAATTAGAGAATGAATAGAAGAAAATCTTGACTAATAATTAAAATTTATTTTAATAAATACATTCTAGATTTAAATGAAAATTTAGATTTTTTGAGAATTAAATAAGTTCTAACTTAAATTAATTTTATTAACAAAAAAATATATTTACTCATAAACAAGCATCTAAATATCTTAGTTTTAATTTAATATTAAATGAACATGTAACACTTATAGTTTATTATATATTATATCATATATGATATAAGACAATCTAATTGTGTCAAGATCAGTATTAAAATAAGAAAATTTTAATAGGCTTAAATAAATTTTTAATATCACTATATATAAAGGGGTTTTTAAAATGATTATTGAAAGATTTAACTACGAAAAAGAAAAACTTAGTGTGCTTGATTTATTTTGTGGTGCTGGTGGCTTAAGTTATGGATTTCATCTTGCTAATTTTAAAATATTTGGTGGTATCGATATCAATAATGATTCATTATTAACTCATAAGCATAATTTTCCTGAAAGTGAGTTTCATTATTGTGGTGACATTTCAAAAATAAACGATTCTAAAATAGATGAAATTAAAAATAAAGTTGATGTAATTATTGGTGGTCCTCCGTGCCAAGGTTTTAGTAGCGCTAATAGATATGGTCATTTAAAAGATGACCCAAGAAACAAATTGTTTTTTGAGTATTTGCGCTTTGTTAAAATAATTCAACCTAAAGCTTTCGTTATTGAAAATGTAGCAGGAATTTTGACAAAAGACAATGGTTTTGCAAAAAATCGTATTCTTGAAATAACAGAAGAATTAGGTTATCGGGTTACTTATAATGTTTTAAATGCTTCTGATTTTGGTGTTCCTCAAGTTAGAAGAAGAGCAGTATTTGTTGCGATTAGAAATGATCTAGATTTTGACTTTGACATAACTTCATTAAAGCCATATAAAACAAAATTTACTGTGTTCGATGCAATCGGTGATTTATTTGATTCAAATTTAGAAATGGAAAACGAATTTCTAAATTACGTTAGAGATTTAGATGATTATAAACAAATTAAAAATCATGAAGAATCTAAGCACTCGAAAGCTGTCGTTGAAAGAATTAAACACGTTCCACAAGGCGGAAACTGAAGAGATGTACCAGTTAACCTTTGAGAAACACAAAGAGATAACAGACACTCTTCAGCATACAAGAGACTAAATTTTAAAGAAGCTTCAATTACAATTGATACAGGTCACATGAATTATTTTCACCCTGTAAAAGATAGAGTTCCTACTGTTAGAGAATCAGCGAGACTACAAAGTTTCCCTGATAGTTTTGAATTTCTAGGTTCTAAAGTTTCACAATATAAACAAGTTGGCAATGCTGTGCCACCTTTATTAAGTTATGCAATAGCCAACCAATTAAGAAAACTATTAATGGAGAAAATATGTCGGATTACAAAATAATTGATTTATTTAGTGGTGCTGGTGGTTTTTCTCTAGGTTTTGAAAATGCAGGATTTGAATCAATATTAGCAATTGATAAATGAAATGATGCAATAGAAACTTATAACTTTAATAGAAATAAAAAAGTCGGTACAACTAGAGATATTTTTGATTTTACAAATGAAGAGATATTTAATTTAAATTCTAAGGGTGAAGTAGTAGGAATTATAGGTGGACCACCTTGCCAAGGGTTTTCAATGGTGGGTACTCGAGATGAAAAAGATGAGCGCAATACTTTATATTTACAGTTTGTTAGATTTGTAGAAATAATTAAACCTAAATTTTTTATTTTGGAAAATGTCAAAGGTTTATTAACAATGTCAAAGGGCTTTTTTAAAAAAGACATAGTTGAGAGATTCTCAAAACTTGGTTACAATGTAAATTATAAAATTCTAAAAGCTTCAAATTATGGAGTACCCCAATCGAGAGATAGGGTATTTTTCATCGGATTATTATCAGCAAGTTTTGCTGATAAATTTTTTGATTTTGATAAAATTATTAAAATGAAAGAGGTTTCTACGAAAGATGCTTTATCAGATCTACCTGATCTAGATAACAATGAAGATCATACGACTTATGCAAGAAAACCTGAAAATCAATTTCAAAAAGAAATGCGCAAAAACTCAAAAAAAATTTTTAACAATGTTGTTACTAATCATACAAAGCAAACTATTGATATTATCAAGCAGGTTCCAGATGGTGGTAATATTATGTGTTTAGATCCAAAATATTACTCTGTTAGAAATTATAAATCAGCATTTAAAAGAATGAATAGTAGTTTACCAAGTAGTACAATTGATTGTGGACACAGAAATTATTTTCACTATTCACAAAATAGAGTACCTACTGCGCGAGAATCAGCAAGACTTCAAAGTTTTCCTGATAGATATATTTTTACAGGTAACAAATCAAGTCAATATACACAAGTAGGTAATGCAGTTCCACCTAGACTAGCTCAAGGGATTGCAAAAGCGATGATTTCTATTGTTTCGGGGGAAAATAATGAAAGTATTTAAAAGAAAAATTCATAATTCACAGGCAAACTATTTTTTAGAAATTGTTCCCAATTTAGAAACCAAAGTTCAAGGTTCGTATAATTTAGATAAAGAACTAAAAAGTTATCTTGAAGATCACAATGCTCTAGTTGTTTCAGATATGAAACCATTTAATGAAAATCATTTTTTATACTCATTATCACCTGATTGAAAATTTAAAATAGATGAAAGTGTACTTTCAATAATTGGTGAAGAATATAAAAATTTAGATAATCAAATAATTTTTGCATCAACAAAAGATAGACATAGCAGATCTGAAAAATTTCAACTAATGAAAACTTACTTTAAAGAAACTAACAAAAAGGAGTACGAATGGTTTCCTAAATTGTATGACCATAATATTGTTGGTTCTGAAATATCTATTGAAGTATGAGAAGAAAAAAACGAGATTATTATTATCACAACTATTCAGTCTTATAAAGAACTAGTACAAACGATGATTGATAAAAAAGTAAACAGTTCTATAGATTTTTTAAAGGGTGGAAAAAACGAAATTTATTATGATTCACCAGGATCTGGTAAAAGTTATTTTGTTAAACAGCATTACGAAAAGGATGAAAGCATTTTTTTCAGAACAACATTTCATCCTGAGTATACTAATTCAGATTTTGTTGGTCAAATAATACCTACACTAGATAGCGATAACGAAGTTGTTTATAAATTTAGCCCGGGTACATTTACGATTGCCTTAATTAATGCATTAAACAATCCTGATAGATCTGTTATATTAATTATTGAAGAGATAAATCGTGGAAATGCAGCAGCAATATTTGGAGATATATTTCAATTACTGGATAGAAATTCTGATGGTAGAAGTATTTATAGTATTAATAATGAAAATTTAGTTTTTTATATAAATAAGGAAAGGTCATATAAAATAGATAAGATTTTTATTCCTTCAAATTTATCGATAGTTGCAACAATGAATACTAGCGACCAGAATGTGTATCCTTTGGATACAGCATTTAAAAGAAGATGAAATTTAATTAAAATAAAAAATGATTTTAGTAACAATAATCATTTAGCTAATTTATTTGTTCCAAGCACAGACACAACTTGAAAAAAATTTGTGACAACTATTAATAGTTACATAGTAAATAACCCTGAAAAACTAAATATATTTGGTGAAGATAAAACTATTGGTGTTTATTTTGTTAGCAAAAACGAATTGTCTAACATAGCTAATGATGAATCAGATGATGGAGTTAAAACTAATAAGTTATTTGCTGAGAAAGTGTTATTTTACATTTGAAATGACATTGCAAAACTTTCACCTCTATTTTGATTCGAATCTGAATACAAAACATTTGATTCGGTATTAGAAGGATTTGCTGAAAAAGGTTTAGATATTTTTGTTGAGGGAATATTTAAATAAAAAATGAAAACGTTAGTTGAAGCATGTCGTAATTTCTCAGGAACTAAGGATGATCAATTTATAGGTGTAAAATTTGAACAAAATGATCTAGAAATTGTTTTTCCCTATGGTTATAGAATACCTAGAACAGAAAAAGATTGTAAGGAGAGTATTCGTTCATTAATTTCAACTTTTTCTTTATCTCAGGAAATGTTTGTAAACAATAAAACTATTTTGACAAATAATAAAAATCAGGAAGTAATTCCATTTTCTGATTTTTTCTGACTAATTTCTGATTATTTAAATAATGGTTCTTACATGAGTAGAACTACTAGCGAAAGAATAAACACAAAAGGTAAAATCAATTGAAAGAAAACCTTAAATTCAACAACAATGTTTTTTGGAAAAAAGTTGTTTTTCCAAAAAATTTTTGTTAATAAGAATAATTATTATAAATCTCAATTGACTGATATTCATATGCATTGTCTTAATATTTCTTTGTCATTTGTTGGATTTTTATATCCAGGTGTTTATGCTAATAAAAGCAGTATTAATATAAATAGAAGTAATCTTGCTTACTACATTTCATTGATTAATAAAGAGATTAATTTAACTTTTATAGACAGAAATTTACTTTTGTTAAACGCTTTAAAAAGAATTCTTTTATCATATTATGAAAAACTTGATGCGAAGGCATCTACTATTAAATATGGAGTTAGTTCATACGAAACTATTTGAGAGTCTCTTATTAAATACCATTTCAGTAACCAAAATGAAAGCAATTTTTATCCAAGTGCTAGCTGATATATTTTAAATAGAGAAAAATACAATGACTCACATCTTAGACCAGATACTATCATGAAACTTAATAATAGTCTTTATATTTTAGATGCTAAATATTACAAATTTGGCGTAAGCGATGACTTAAAAGATTTGCCACATACTGACTCTATTCAAAAGCAGATTACATATGGTGATTATGCATATAAAATGGATCATGAAACAAGTGAAATCTTTAATGCTTTTTTAATGCCATTTGATAAAGAAAATAATTCATTTCATTTAAAAGTGGATGATATTTCAGTTATTGGTTATGCAAAATCAAACTGAAACTTAGATAAGGAAGAATTGAATAATAAAGAGCTAAAACACAGAACAATTTTTGCAATTCTTTTAGATACTAAATTTATTATTGATTCATTTTGAAAAAGAAATCAAAATATTAAAAAACTATTAGTAAAGAAAGTTAAAAAGGCATACGAACTTTATTCAAGTAAATCTTATTTATAAAATCTCAAAATAACAACTAATAAAAATAGGCTTGCACTAACCAAGCCTATTTTAAAACTTCTAAAATATTATTAGCAATTTGATTGATTACATTAACACAAACTGAATTACCTGCTTGTTTATACAAACGTGAATCAGTTTGCTGTGGTAATTTAAAATCTGCTGGAAAACCTTGTGAGTTAAAACATTCACTAGGTGTCATTTTTCTAATACCATGTTTAGTTTTAACTAAGGGAACATTATGACCGCCTTCACCCATATTAGCTGTTAAGGTAGGCACAACACCTGATTTATTTTTTCTAGCATATTTTCTTCTTCACTGATAAACAGCATTTTGCTCATCCATTGCTTCTTCTAGTATTTTATGAATATCACCTTTATATTTATTAGGTGTATAGTAATATTTATCATCTAGTTTATTAGAAAAATCAATCACATCCTCTAAGGTTTTAGTTAAAGCAATTGGCTTAGGAAAATTGAACTTTTCATAGTCTTTTTTATTTTTAAAAGCAACTATATAAATTCTTTCGCGGTTTTGAGGAGTGTTTCCATAGTCTTTGGCATTTAATACTTGATAATGATATTGATAACCTGCTTCTTCTAATTTAGCAAGCACAATTCTGAAGGTATTACCTTTATCATGACTAACTAGATTCTTAACATTTTCTAGAAAAACAATTCGTGGCTTTTTACTATTAATGATTCTGATTAGCTCAAAAAAGACTTGTCCTCTGCCTTTTTCATCTAGAAAACCTTTTTGATAACCTGCAATTGAAAAAGCTTGACAAGGAAAACCACCTGTAATAATATCAACATTAGGAATATCTTCTGCTTTAACATTTTTAATGTCACGATCATCTACTTTTAAAGAAAAGTTTTTTTCAAAGGTTTTAACTGGATAAGGGTCAATTTCATTAGCATATACTGTTTTGAAAAAACCAGTTTTTTCAAAACCTAAATCAATTCCACCTACACCAGCAAAAAATGAAGCAATCGTAAATTTTTCTTTCATTTTAACCACCTTTTCCTAGTAAAAAAAATCATTATCAGTGTATAACTTTGAAGAAAACAATATTGTTTTCTTCAAAACGTATACTAATAAATTTATTATATCATATCTTATATGAGACATTAATTTGCGTTTTTACTTTATGAAGTAAAGTAAAAATCTTGTTGAAATAGTATGAAGAAAATAACTTGTTTAGCATTAAAAAATCTAGATGAGTTTACTGATGTTGGATAAGAATTTTCAGAATGTTTACTAGCATTCAGCGAATTCAAAAGACTACTTCGTTATCCAGATTATGATCAATAATTATTTTAAGGGTTAAAACTAAACAGGAAAAAAACTGTTTAGTTTTAATCTTTATTTTTTTGAAATAAAATACTCAAATCATTTTGATTTGAGTATCTTTCATTACTTTTTCTTAATTATTTCTAAAATTTCTTTTAACTGTTCAACAATTTCTTCGTTTTGTTTTTTTAAACCTTCGTTTTGAACTTCTAGTTTTTCTACCTTTGAATAAAGGTCTTTATTTTGTTCTTTAACTTCTTTAACTTGAACTTCAAGATTCTCTACTTTAGAATTTAACTTATTATTTTGTTCCTTTACTTCTTTAACTTGAACTTCAAGATTTTCTACTTTAGAATTTAACTTATTATTTTGCTCCTTTACTTCTTTAACTTGAACTTCAAGATTTTCTACCTTTGAATAAAGATCTTTATTTTGCTCCTTTACCTCATTAACCTGTACTTCAAGATTATCTACTTTATTTTCTAGGTTATCAAATTTTGTTTCAAGGTTATCTACTTTAGAATTGATTCCAATGTTTTGCTTTTCAAGACCTTCCATTTTAGAATTGATTCCCATGTTCTGCACTCTTATTTCATTAATCTGTGCTCCTATTGATTTAATAATTCCATCTGCAGATTTTTGAATCTTATCCATAACTCATTTCTTATCAAAAGGTAAGCCATCTTCTTCTCAATCCCCACCACCTGGTGGTGGAAAAATTGGTCCAGGTGGAGTAATAATAATAGGTTTAGGGTCACCTTCCGCTTCAAAATGTAATTTTGCTCTCCCTGTTTTTTGATTGATATCAACTTTATGAATTGTTTCTTCCATATCGTGAGTTTCTTTTAAAGCCTTAAGTGTTTTAGTAGGTTGATCAGTAGTAATTTTGAATTTCTTGCTTTTCATAGTAGTTTAATTATAACTAAAGAATATCACCTTTAAAAAATTTTCAGTTTTTTCACATTTGAAATAAAAATTGGTTCGTGAAAATGAACCAATTAGAGTGTTTTATGATTGAGAAAAAGTTAATAATTTTTCTCTGTAATATTCATATTGTTGTCTTCTCATTTTGATTTCTGCAGGTAAACCTTCTTTTATATCTGAAGTTAATTTGCTGAATTTATCTAAGATGTTGACAATGCGGCTTTGTTCTGTTAGTGGAGGAAGTGGTACTAAAATTTTGTTTAATATATCTTTATAAATACTAGGAATTGCAGAACCTATTTTTTGCCCATTGATTTCATATTCTTTAGATTTTAGATAATAAAATAAGAATTTGTTTGTTGTTTTTTCACTTGAGGATTTAACTGTGTAACAATGACCCGTGCATCAAAAGTTGGTATCAATTCAATTAACAAAACCTGCGTAAACACCATCTTTTGCGATAGCAATTCCACTCTCAGAATTATAGTCATGATATCTGCCAGTTGGTTTATAACCACCACCCATTACAGGATAAAGGTTATCTTCATTCATCTTATCTTTAGTAAGTTCGACACCTGAATTTATTTTTGCAATTTCACTCAATTTTGAAAATTCAACATTTTCTGCTTTTTCACCTTCAAAATTTAATAGATGATGTAGGTAGTAATT
Source organism: Mycoplasmopsis agassizii (assembly GCF_002272945.1). GTDB lineage: Bacteria > Bacillota_I > Bacilli_A > Mycoplasmatales > Metamycoplasmataceae > Mycoplasmopsis_B > Mycoplasmopsis_B agassizii. The sequence goes on from NZ_NQMN01000001.1 coordinate 43,160, forward strand.
GTATTGTTTGTTTCTAGCTTCCAGCTCCGCTTCCAGCTCCGCTTCCAGCTCCGCTTCCAGCTCCGCTTCCAGCTCCGCTTCCAGCTCCGCTTCCAGCCTAGAGAATTCATCTAAGATATTTACTATCTTATTTTGAATTTCTGTAGATGGAAGTAAAACTACCAGTTTATTTAGTGTTTCTTTATAAATACTAGGAATTGCTGAACCCTGTTTTTGTTTTTTAATTTCATACTCTTTAGACTTCAAAAAGTAATATAAATATTTGTCTGTTGTTTTTTCGTTTAAAGCTTTAATTGTATAACAATGACCTGTACATCAAAAATTTGTGTCAATTCAGTTTATAAAACCTGCATATACTCCATCTTTTGCGATAGCAATTCCGCTTTCAGAATTAAATGAATGATATCTTCCTGTTGCTTTAAAGCCACCACCCATTACAGGATATTGATATTCATCATTCATCTTATCTTTAGTTAATTCAACACCTGCTTTGATTAAAGCGATATCTTCTAGTTTTACTGATTCAACTTTCTTATTTTCAATCTCTTCTTTAATTAATTTCAAAATATTTTCATTCATATAATTCCTACCTTAAATATTATTTTAATAATTATCCTTATTTAGTTTAATAGGCTAAACATCACTATTAATTGTACCTAAATTTAAACGTTAATTTTAAGTTAATATGGTTTATAATTTTAATTAAAGATAATTCATATTTAAAGAGGTTTTTATGGACACTAAAAAAGAACAAGAACGTGCTGAATTACACAGAACAATTTGAGAAATAGCAAATGATTTAAGAGGTGCTGTTAGTGGTTGAGATTTTAAACAATATGTTTTAGGAATGATGTTCTATCGTTTTATATCTGAAAATATTACAAATTCAATAAACAAAAATGAACACGACTCTGGATACACTGATTTCAATTATGCTAATTTAAGTGATGAAGAAGCTAACAAAGACGATGTAAGAGAAGACATAATTAATGAAAAAGGTTTTTTTATTTTACCTAGTCAACTTTTTGAAAACGTTATTAAAAATGCTGATGAAGACAAACTAAATATAACTCTTGGAGAAATTTTTAAAAGCATTGAATCATCAGCTAATGGAAAACCGTCAGAGAAAAATATTAAAGGTTTATTTGCAGATGTTGATGTTAATTCATCAAGACTTGGTAAAACAGATAAAGAAAAAAATGCTAGACTTAAGAAAATAATGGTTTCAATTAAAAACTGAAAAATTGGTAATTATTCAGATAATACAATTGATGCATTTGGTGATGCTTATGAATATTTGATGGGTATGTATGCTGCAGATGGTGGTAAATTAGGTGGAGAATTTTTTACTCCTCAAGAGGTTAGCGAATTATTAGTTAGATTAACTCTAATTGATTTTACTAATAAGAAAGTCGATGAAAACGGCAATGTCACTGATGTTCCTTATAAATCAAATGTTGCAAATGTTTATGATCCAGCATGTGGTTCTGGTTCATTATTATTGAAATATGCAAAATTCCTCGGTAAAGACAATATTGAAGGTTTTTATGGACAAGAAATCAATTTAACTACTTTTAACTTAGCTAGAATAAATATGTTCTTGCATGACATTAGTTATGATAGATTCAATATTGCATACGGAGACACATTGATATCTCCTGATAAAGAACTTTTAACTTTAAAAGAGAGTGAAAAAATTAAAATAGATGCTGTGGTTTCTAATCCACCATATTCAATAAAATGGGATGGTGATAGAAATCCATTGTTAGCAAGTGACAAAAGATTTAATCCCGCAACAGTACTTGCCCCAAAATCAAACGCAGATTATGCTTTTATAATGCATATTTTATATTTATTATCGCAAAGTGGAACAGCTGCGATTGTTGAGTTTCCAGGTATTTTGTATCGTAAAGGTGCTGAAGCAACAATTAGAAAATATTTAGTTCGTGAGAATCTTATAGATTCTATTATCCAACTACCAAAAGATTTATTTTTTGGTACTACAATCTCTACTGTAGTTATGATACTTAGAAAAAATAAAGCAAATGATAACAAAATCCTTTTTGTTGATGCAAGTAACGAGTTTGTTAAAGCTGGAAAAGGCAATAAGTTAAATAGTGAAAATATTAACAAAATTCTTGATGTAATTAGATTTAAAAAAGAAGAGAAGAATTTTTCTAAATACGTATCATATGATGAAATAGTTGATAAAGGTTATAACTTATCTGTTAATACATATGTTGAAAAAGAAGATAAAAGAGAGGTAATTAATATTAAAGAACTTAATACTGAAATTAGCAGTATTGTTCATAAAACTAATTATTTAAGAAATTCTATTGATCAAATTGTTAAGGAAATTGAAAACTAATATTTTAATTTCAGAAATCAGGAAGTAATGACAAATAATAAATTTAAGACTATTTTTAGATCTGGTATTTGAACTCTGGCAGGATCATATCCTCAAAAAGACTACATTCCAGAATATAAATCTGAATTGGAACTAGAAAAAAGTTTTATCAAGCAATTGGGTGATCAAGGTATTGTGCACCTAGATTTTGTAAAGGAAAAAAAGTCATTACTTTCAAATCTTAGAGAACAAATTGAAAAATTAAATGATTATACATTTAGTGATAATGACTGAGAAAACTTTCTAAACACTTACCTTAACAAGGTTAATGATTCTATTAAAGAAAAAGCAAAAAAAATTCAAGATGACTACTACCATTCCTTTCAAGAGGAAAAAACAGGAAAATGGCAACGTATTGAAATAATAAATAAAAAAAATCTTAGTGCCAATAGTCTACAAGTTATTAATCAGTACAAAGCTCAAGGACCAATTAAAAACAGATATGATGTGACGATTTTAGTCAATGGTTTACCACTTGTTCATATTGAACTTAAAAAACCTAATGTTAATATTAAAGAAGCCTTCAATCAGATAAATAGATATCAAAATGATAGTTTTGGAGAAGATAGCAGATTATTTGAGTACGTTCAAATTTTTGTCATTTCAAATGGTTCAAAAACAAAATATTATTCTAATACAGTTAGAGACAGAGTGGTTTCAGAATCGGGATCTACACATGATAGAACAAAAACTAGTAACTCATATGGATTTACTAGTTTTTGAGCTGATTCTGAAAACATAAATATTTATGGATTAAGTGATTTTACATCAACATTTTTTTCACGAAATACTCTTTTGAACATATTAACAAAATATTGTATTTTCACAAGTGAAGAATCTCTTTTGGTAATGAGACCATATCAAATTGAAGCAACTGAAAATATTATAAAAAAAATTGAGTGAGCAAAAAATAATAAGTATAGTCCAAAAGATTCAGGTGGCTATATATGACATACAACTGGTTCTGGAAAAACTTTAACTTCGTTTAAAACTGCAGTTCTTGCGAAAGATTTAGAATATATCAAAAAAGTTCTTTTTGTAGTTGACAGAAAAGATTTAGATTTTCAAACAATGAAGGAATATGATAAATTTCAAAAAAATGCTGCAAATAGTACTTCTAGTACAAGGCAACTAAAAGAAAAACTAGATTCTGTAGATGATGAAGATAAAATTATTATTACTACAATACAAAAATTAAGTAACTTTGTTAATAGTAATAAATCTCATCCTGTTTATAAAGAACATGTAGTTATAATCTTTGATGAGTGTCATCGTTCACAATTTGGTGAAATGCACAAAGCAATTACTACTTCATTTAAAAGATATTACTTATTTGGTTTCACAGGTACACCAATATTTGCTAAAAATGCTCAGCTAATGACAACTGAGCAACTTTTTGGTAAACCTCTTCACACTTACACAATTGTAAATGCAATAAAAGACAAAAATGTTCTGCCTTTCAATTTACATAATACAGTTGTTGCTAAAGTAAAAGGTAATGCTAGCGAAAGCGAAAAAGCCATTAGAGCGATATATCAAGATGAAGGCAAAAAAGGTCAAAAAATTGAGAAGATAACTGAATTTATTTTAGAGTACTTTAACTCAATGACTTTAAGACATACTGCTCAATTTGAATTAAAAGTTACAGAAAATGTAGATGAATATGTTAGTTCATCTAACAAGTATCGTAATCATGAACATAGTGAAAAAATGAAACAAATGAAGCCTTTAATTAGAGGAAATAAAATTGTAAAAGGTTTTAATTCCATTTTAGCTGTTGAATCAATTAAAGATGCAATTATTTATTATCAACAATTTAAATTGCAACAGGAAAAATTTGAAGAATCAACAAGGCTGAAAGTAGCAATGATATATAGTTTTGCTCCTAATGTGCAACTAGAAGATGGCGAAATGGCTGAAGAAAATAATGACGATGCAGGTGCTCTTCCTAAGGATCAACGAGTCGCATTAGAAGAAGCAATAAATGATTACTACAAGTTATTTGGGAAAAGCGGTAGTGAAGAAATTAATAATGAGCCACATGAAGGTTTTCATTACACTAGTGGCGAAAACTTTCAGAACTACTATAAAAACGTTAGTGAAAGAATGAAAAACAAAGAAATTGATTTGTTAATTGTTGTAAATATGTTTCTTACTGGTTTTGATGCAACAGCATTGAATACTTTATGACTTGACAAAAATCTTAAAATGCATAGTTTAATTCAAGCTTTTTCTAGAACTAATAGAATATTAAATGAAAGCAAGCAGTTTGGAAATATAGTTTCATTTAGAAATATTCAAGAAAATGTAGATGAAGCCATAAAATTATTTGGTGATGAAAATGCTAAAGGTATTGTACTACTAAAATCATTTGATGAATATTATTATGGTGCTGATGGATATAAAGAATTGGTAAGTGAATTGAAAAGCAAATTTCCTAATATTCATTCAATTGAAAGTAACGAGCAAAAAAGAGCATTTATAAGCACTTTTAATAAAATTTTAAAACTGAGAAATATTTTAAGAACATTTCCTGAAGATTTTAAAAATGATAACTTGCTTACTAGAGGTGAATTAGATTATTACCAAGGTATTTATAACGAGGAATACCATGAATGAAAAGAACGTTCTAGACAAAGTGATGTTTTTATTGTTAATGAGTATCTAGATTTTGAAATAAGTTTATTGAAATCTGTTTCATATGATTTTGATCATATAAGTAAATTATTAATTGAAAATATTGAATCACCAAATGATGAAGATGTTGAAGAAACTGTTAAACAAATTATAAATGCTTCAATAGGACTTAGAAGTAAAAAAGATTTATTAATTGCTTTTATAAGATTGATCAATGCTAATGGAGAACTTAAGGAACTTAATAGACAAGAAAAAAAAGAATTTATTTATAACAGTTGAATCGAGTTTCTTAAGAAAGAAAAAAGCGATGCGATTGAAAAGTTAATTAAAGAATATAAACTTAGACACAAACAAACTATTAAATTCATAGATATGTGCTTTGAGAGAAAACAATTAGTGGATTATGGACAAGCATTTTCCAAAATTTTCGAATCAAGTCCTAGATTTGTTAAAGATGAAAAAGGTGAATCCATAGGAGCAAAAAGAAGAAAAGAAGTTTTATTAGCTTTAAATAAATATTTTGAAAAATTTAAAGATTTTAATTAAAAAATAATAATTTAATATAGCCTCAAAATTCCCATATAAAATTTAAGATAATCTTTAAGAAATGCTTTCAAAGGAATTATAATGAATATTATTGATGAACTAAAAATCCCATTGTGGTCTTATGATGAATCTAGTTTAAATTCATCAAATAATTTTTATATTGAAAATATAAATCAAAAAAAACAACAAATAAAAGATTATTTTAGTAAAAAGACACTCTCATCAATAACAAATATGGATGATTTCATCGATTATTTGTTCATATGGAGCATAAAATATTTAAAAACAACTTTCAAAAATGATGAATTTTCATTATCCAATATGTTTTCAAAAATTAAAACTGATAGAATGTCTGCTAGTAATTTTTTGAATAAGAATTTTCGTGAAATACTTACTGCAAATAGTTATTTTGCTAATAAATACGATGATCAAAGATTAAAGAAATTGACTATCAAGATGATTTTTAAAAATTTTAATCTTTATAAAAATATTATTTCACAAATAGAGAATGATTTCGGATGAATTATAATTGAGTATATTGTTTATTGTGAAAATTATTATAGTAAGCATGACAATCGATTTTCTAAAATTTTAAAAAGTAGAAATTATAAAAAATATTTTTTGAACGAGAACCTATACAACACATTTTCAATGCTGTCAAATTCAAGGAAAAAATTTGTTAGAGAATTCTTAAATGAAAAAGCAAAAGATGTATATTCGAGTTTAATTATTGAAATAGAGAAAGTAACGGAAGATAATTACCCAAGTGTTTGACAAAATTTGTCTACTTTTTTAAATATGAATAAAAATAAATATTTCAATTCAATTCCGATTTCAGAAATAGATTACCTTAAAAGAAGATCTCATGAACTAACTTTTTCTGTGGGTGCAAAATATTTAATAAAAGTTCCAATAGATATAGATAAAAAAGAATTAGAAGAATCAATCTCATTTGTTAAAGAACAATCAAAAGGTTCGATGTCTAATCTTTTATTTATTTTTTTTACACACAAACTAGAAAATAACAAATGAATCAGCAAATTTGTTTCTGATAAAGAAAGTAATACAAATTTATATGATGTTTTAGGAGCAGGATTAGAAAATGATTTGTTTTTTACTCCTTCTTATAAGGATAAAATAAAAGATTATATTGATAGAACTTCTAATTATATTTCACAAATTATAACCAGCGAAGATAGCTCTAATAATTTAGAGAACTTTTTGAATGCAGGCATTTTCAATATAGGAAAATATTTTAATGATATAAACTCCGATTTATTAGATTCAGTTAATGGTTTCTTCGGTTATTTTGTTTCATATTTGTCATACAGGGGTGAATATGAAGATACACATAAATATGAGTGCTACACTCTTTCGATGTTTGTTGTTACATTAATTGAAAGAATTATCAGGCTAGTATTCACAAAAATTTATCCTGAATCTCATTCGAGATCTTATACTCTTGGAAGGATGCTTAAAACATCTAATGAAGATGGTTCAAAATATGAAAATCTTTTAACTGAAGTTATTGATATTAATTTAGTAAAAGCACTTGAATACCATCTCTTAAGAACACAAGATAGTAAAATTGGTATGAACATTAGAAACAACCTGATGCATAACCAAAACATAGTATTTTCAACTATCCTTAATTCTTACTTATTGAGAATTTTTTTCTTATTCCTATCATTAATAAATTCTCTTAATTTTTATATCCTAAAAAAAATAGTCTAATATAAATGTTTTTGTTTTCAATTTGGTGTAAGTTTCTCTGTTATTATTTCTTATATGGAAATTAACGAAATTGATTTAGACAATTTTTTTGACACTGAAATTCCAGAATTACTTGTATTGGGATTTACACATTCAATGGACTTTAATAATCGTGTCTTTATAAATATTTTTAGTGGACTATTTGATAATGATTCTGGTAATGATCACAAAGTAATAAATGAAAAGGTTTATCCTGTTATGATAAAAATGACTGGATTAATAAGGAAAATATTAAGCAATCAAAAATATAAAAAAATAATCAGAAATTATTTCGAAATTAATTTATTAATTTTAGATAAGGAAGAAAATAAGGAGAAGCTCGAACTTTGACCATCTTTTAATGGCTTTTTTGAGAAACTTTCCGAAAATGTTTCAAAAAGTAAGAATTCTTACAATAATAAAGATAAATATGATTGCTATGTTATGTCAATGTTCATCATTTCCTTAATTGAAAAAATATTAAGACATCTTGCCACTAAAAATAGTGATAACATAGAAATAGTTGATCATTAAGATTTCACTCTTAATGCAATTTTGGGAAAAAATAATAAATTAAGTGATCATATAAATCATATCTTTGAAGAGGTGATTGGAATAGAGACTATTAAGATTTTAAGATATGAACTTGTAAATGATCCTGATAAGGAGATAACAAATAATTTCAGAAATAGACTAATGCATGGTAGAAATATTGAATTTTCATCCCTAGATAGTTTATTACTACTACATATATTTTATCTCTTTATGATGGTCATAAACAGTTTTGTTGCATATAACTCAAACATAGAAGGAAAGAAAATAAAAAAATTTTAAATTTTATATGTTAATCAAAAAAATCAGCTTTCACGCTGATTTTTATTTACTCTTAATTTCTAAGAAAACTTCATCAAGTTGTTCTTTAGTCACTTCTGAAGGTGAGCCTGTAAGTAAGTCTTGTGCTTTTGAATTTTTAGGAAAGGCAATTACATCTCTAATACTTTCACTTTTAGTTGCGATCATAATCATTCTTTCTAAACCAAAAGCAATTCCACAATGTGGTGGTAAACCATATTTAAATGAATTAATAAAGAAACCAAATTGGTTTTCTATCTGTTCATCAGTCAAACCAATTTTTTCAAAGATTTTTCTTTGAATGTCATAGCTATAAATACGTTCACTACCACCTGCTGCTTCAAAACCATTTAAAACTAGATCATAGGCTCTGGCTCTAGTTTTAACAAAATCTAGTTCACCATTTACTAATGTATCTTTATCATACATTGTAAAAGCATGATGAGCAGGTCCATAAGTATCTGTTTTTTCATCATATTCAAATAAAGGTCAATTTACTATTCAAGTAAATTTATATTTATCATCTGAACTTAATTTAAATAATAAATTAAGTTCATTTCTAACAGCACCTAGTGCTTGTTGGGTTTTCTCATAATTATCTTCAGCAACTATTAAAAAAGATTTAGTACTTGCTTGATAATGCTTAATAATCTTATTAACTGATTCAAGATCTTTTTTAGCAAAGTTAGTATCTTTTAAGTCGCCATTTTCAACATTAAAATATCAAAGTATGTTAGCTCCATTTTTCTTAACTACTTGTTCTAAGAACTTATGATCTTTTTTAGTAATTAAATGATCACTAGCAATTAATTTAATATTTTGTTTTTTACTAATGATGTTGAATTCAGAATTAGTAAAAAACATACTTGCATCTTCAATTAAATATTTAAAGCGTAAGTCAGGTTTATCTGAACCATAATATTTAATTGCATGATCATAATCCATTCTTTGAAAAGGGATTTTGATATCAATACCAACTGCTTTAAAACCTGCCTGCACAGTTTCTTCAACAATTGCTTGTAAGATTTCAGGACTTTGAAATGACATTTCAATATCAAGTTGACTAAATTCAGGTTGGCGATCTTTGCGCCCATCTTCATCTCTAAAAACACGAGCAACTTGATAATATTTTTCAAAACCAGAACTCATTAAAAGTTGTTTAAAAAGCTGTGGACTTTGAGGCAAAGAATAAAAATGACCTGCTTTTCTAGTTGCAACTAAAAAGTCACGAGCACCTTCAGGTGTTGATTTAGCTAGAATTGGAGTTTCAATTTCAATGAAGCCTTTTTCTTCTAATTTATTACGCATTGCCTTGATCATATGAAAACGTTTAACAAGAATGTCGTGACTTTTAGGCTTTCTTAGTTCTAAATAACGATACTTACCTGATAGTTCTTCTTTAACATGATTATTGTCATCGATAACAAAAGGAAGTTCTTGTGCATAGTTTAAAACTTCTAATTCAGAAGCAATAATTTCAAATTTTCCAGTCTTGATTTTTTCATTTACATCTTTACGATTTTTTAAAATACCAGTAACTTTAATTACACTTTCGTTAGAAATTTTTTGTTCTAAATCATTAACAACGATTTGAATAATTCCACTTTCATCTCTTAAATCAATGAAAGTTAATTTTCCAAAATTACGATGTTGTTGCACTCATCCATAAACTTCAATTTCTTTTTCGAGAAACGATTCATTAATTTCTCCGTTATTAATTTTCTTCATTTTGATCCTTTAATAATATTTCTAATTGTTGATTTAAATTATGATTTTCAATTTCATAAATTAATTTTGATTGAGTATTTTTTAAGACAAATTCATTTAATTTTTCTTCATAAAAAATTAAATAAGATGCTTCCTTAATTTTCTTATTTTTGAAAGCTTTTTTATGCTCAATTATCTTTTCAATAATTTCAAAATCAACATCTTTAAATGCTAATTTTGAACGCATCATAATTAGATCTCAATACTCTTTTTCAGTTGTTGCATAAGCAACAATTTTTAATTTTTTAGACTCTTCAAAATTAATAATTTCAAGTAGTCTTTCTAATCCAAAAGCAAAGCCAACTCCAGGTGTATCTTGACCACCAATTTCTTTTAATAAATTGTTATATGAGCCCCCACCTAAAATAACTTTTTGTGCTCCTAATTGATCTGATTTATCTATAAATTCAAAAACTAAATCTTGGTAATAATCAAAACCTCTAACTAATTTTTGATTAACTTCAATTTCAATATTTTGATCTAAATTTGTTTTCAAAATATTTAAAATATCTTCTAGTTTTTGTTTTGATTCATTGCTTAAATAATCAAACAAAATTGGAGCATTTTTAACAAAGTCTTTTTGTGCTTCAATTTTGTCATCTAGAATTCTTAATGCATTTTTCTCTAGTCTAGCTAATGATACTTCTTCTAGTTCATTAACATAATTTTGAAAATATCTTTTAAGTTCATTATTATAATTTTGTCTTTCATTAAAAGAACCTAATCAATTAATTTGAACTTTGTAATTAGTTATATTTAATGAATTTAAAAAGTCAATAGCAATTAAAATAACTTCTGCAAAATACTTAGAATCTGCATTTGTAAGTCATTCTATTCCACCTTGAAAAAACTGCCGAAAACGCCCTTTTTGGGGTCTTTCGTAACGAAACATAGGACCAAAATAAAATCCACGAAAAGGTATTTCATAATTATTTTCAGCAATTGCTCTTAAGACACTTGCAGTACCTTCTGGTCTTAATGCAAGTTCACGATTTGCTTTATCTTTAAATTCATAAAGTTCTTTTTTTACAATGTCACTTAATTCACCAGTTGCTCTTTTAAATAAATCGCTTGTTTCGAATATAGGTGTTTCAATATAATTAAAATTATATTTGTTCATTGTTTCAAAAAATTTACTACGAATTAATTCAAGTTTTTTTGCTTTAATTTCATAAAAATCTTGAACACCTTTTGCACGTGTATATTTCATTTTTTAATTCCTTAAATAAGTGCAAATAAAACTACTGCACCAATAATGAAAAATGCTAAAAAGGCTGTTGCAATTAAAAAGTTTCTTGAATAAATTTTGTATCTACTTCTAAATTTATATGCAGGGTTAATTGCTTCATAAAAATAAAATTCTCTAAAAAATAAAACACGGAAATTTAGAAAATCTTGTTCAGAAAAAATGTCTGGAAAAACATCTAAAACTTCAGTAGATTTTAAGCTAGTAATTTTATTAATTGCTTCTTGATTCGAAAAAGCAAAAGCAACATTTTTAGGATTTCATCATTTACCAAAATAAGTTTTTATTCAGACATTTTTATAAGCTAAAATTCTGTTTGTTCTTAGCAAGATATATAAGCTAAAAGCAATCCCAAAAAGTAGTACAACAGTTGCAATTAAAATAAAAGGTACATTGTTGTTTGTAGATGAAATTAAGGTATGTCTAGATGAAGCAAATACAAAAGTTACTCCAGCAATAATTAATACTAAAAATGCTAAAGAGACAATAAAAAGATACTGTAAAAAATTCTTTTTACTTAAGGTTTTTTTATAAGGTTTTTTTTCTTGACTAGATGAATTAAGAGAAAGGATACGTTGTGTCATTCTGAATAGTTGTGCTTTAGCACGGGGATCACTTTGATTATAAGTTTCGTAAAATTCTTCTTTAGAACCCCAGTTACTAATACGTGCTTTTTCAGGAGTTTTATAGTTAACTTCAAAATCAGGACTACGGACTCACTCTTCACGACTGATAAAATTTTCATCTCTGATAATCGATAACTTGTGCTCGATTTCTCTTAGTTCATCTGCTAAATTTCTTTTATTACTTTTCGCCATTGTTGTTTAATATTATAAAGGCTTTAAAGATAATTTTATGATAAAATTATAAAAGCATTTTATAACAATCGATTCAAAAAATAAACTAAGTTAGGAACAGGTGAATGTGAGTAAGATAATTCTTTATGGGGGAAGTTTTGATCCAATCCATCAGGGTCACTTAAAAATTGCTGATTATGCAAAAAAATTTATTGCAAGCGATCGCTTCATTTGAGTACCTACTAATACTAACCCTTTTAAAAAGGGTACTAAAATTTCATCTTCAAAAGACCGTGTGAAGATGCTTGAACTAGCAATTCCTAGTGAAGATGAGATTTCTGATTTTGAAGTTAAAAGACAAACTATTAGTTACACTAAAGATACAATTGCTTATTTTAAAAGTAAATATCCTAATGATGAACTCTACTTTTTAATCGGTAGTGATTTATTATCCAAGTTGCATAAATGAGAAGGCATTGACTGAATTAGCACTAATGTCAAAATCTTAGTAGCTAAACGTACTAAGACTTTTTCTAAACTGAATGCTAAAAAATATCGTGCTTTAATTATGGATAATCCGATTTTAGAATTTTCTTCAACCGATGTTAAGTACGGTCGCTATGATTTAGTGCCTGAGCAAGTTAAAAAATATTATGCTGCTAACTATTTATATCTAGATTCAAATATTAAAAAGAATTTAACGATTCATCGTTCAAAACATTGTTTTGCAACTGCAGAATTAGCAGGAGAATATGCTAAACTAAATAATATAGATTTTAAAAAGGCTTATTATGCAGGTCTGATTCACGATATCACTAAAGAGTGAAAAGATGAACAGCACTTAAGATTACTTAAAAAGTATTATCCTAATCAGCGTTTTGAAAAATATCAATATCATCAACATAGTGCATCTTTATGATTTAAACATGTTTATAAAAATGATGATGAAGAGATTTTTCAAGCCTTAGCAAATCATACAACAATGGAAATCAAGCCTTTATCAGTTTTAGATAAAATTATCTATGTTGCTGATAAGTTGGCTTACGGGCGCAAGTGAGAAGGGATTCAAAATGTCCGTAAACTTGCTCTTGATAATTTAGAATTAGGTTTTAAAGCACTTTTAGAGAAAAATCTAGAATTTTTAAAAGAAAAAGGTGCTTTAACTGACGAAGTCAGAGAAAATTATATGGAGATGATAAATGGCTAAAAAAAGAATTCACTTAATTGTTGCTGATAAAAATGAAGTAGATATTATTGTTAATTCAGGCTTTAAAAACACTAAAACAGTTGATACAAACTTAAGGAAATATTACTTATTAGAAAATAAGGACTTAGAAATTATTTTAGGTTGATCAAAAATTGGTTTAGTTAATGCAGCAATTACAATGCAAGACATGATTAACACTTTTAAGCCCAAAATTATTTACAATTTTGGGGCAGTAGGTTCATTAAATAAGGATGATTTGTTTAAAACTTTCATCATTAGTGATGCTTACTATTCAGATGTTGATACCCCTTGATATCTTCCAGGACAACTTCCTGGTGAACCTCAATCTTTTAAATTATTTACTAATTTTAAAAATGTTGCCAAGATGGATAAACGTAAAATTGCTTCAGCAAATTCATTTATTTATGAATATGAAAAAGCATTTTATATTAAAAATGTTTTAACAACTGATTTATACGACATGGAAACTGCTGCACTAGCTCATACAGCAATTCAAAATAAAATTGCTTTCAGTTCTTTTAAAAGTGTGTCCGATATTGTTGATCTATCAGGTAATAAAGATATTGCTGAAATCAACCGTAACATTCAAATTGCAGGCGATAACGCCTTCAAATTGTTAATTAAAAGTGCTATTTAATGAAGATTAGAATTAATAAGTATTTAGCAACATTAGGCTATGCCAGTCGCCGCGAAATTGAGCGCTGAATAAGTGAAGGTTTAATCACGGTCAATGGTAAAGTTGCGCAGCTCGGTATGCTAGTTGATGATCAAGATCATATTAAAGTTAATAACAAATTAGTTGTTACTAAAACAGTGAGTAAGGTTTATTTAATTTTAAATAAACCACCTAAAGTTATTTCTGCAGTTAAAGATGATCGTAATCGTGTCTGTGTAACTCATTTAATTAACAGTAAATATAAAGTTTATCCAGTTGGTAGACTTGATTATGATGCTCGTGGCTTAATTTTATTAACTAATGATGGTGATCTAGCACATTGCATGATGCACCCTTCTTTTGAAGTAAAACGTGTTTATCACGCTTTACTTTCAGAAGAATTAACTGTTGATGACTTAACTTTTTTAAATTCTAATCAGGTAAAAATTGATCATCAACAGTCTTTACAAAAAGTTTTTAGAATTGCTCCTAAACTTTATGAAGTAGAAATTTCTCAAGGTAAATATCATCATGTTAAACGCTTATTTGAAGCAGTTAATAAAAAGGTTAAAGAACTAGAACGAGTGGCTTATGGCAATTTAACTTTAGAAAATTTAGCCCTAGGTAAATCTCGTAACTTGACTAAAGATGAACTTGAAGAATTAAAAAATTTGTGTATTAAGAAATAGGTTTATTTCTTAATTTTTTATTTTCTAAAATAAAAAATCTCTTTTAAAAAAAGAGATTAGGTCTAATTTAGTTATGGTGGAGATGCGGGGAGTCGAACCCCGGTCCAACCATTTTAAGGTCTTACTATGTCTACAGTTTAGTTACTGATTTAATACTCAAATAAACACTATCAATAACAAAAGTAATTTATTTAAGAAGCCTAAATTTAAAATTAATAAGCGACTTAATTATTAATTCGAGATTCAAAGACTACAGATTATTTAAATGAATCTTTTAAATAACTGACTAGTTGCTAATAACTAAGCAAAAGCTAGGTTTGATTGGTATTGACTTGATTGAGCGATCATTAGATCGTTGTATTCAAAGTCTTCTTGTTTTTCGTTTCCGTTTGCTGAAACGCCTAGAAGCAATTATAGTCTGCCACACTACTGCAATAATAAGTTTAAAATAGTTGTCGAAACCATTACACCCCCATGGTTTCTATTATATAAATTAATTAACTGGTTTTTTAAATATTGTCTTAATAACTATTTTTTTATTGATTCTGTAAATAAAAAAATGAAAAGATGTTTTTGTTTTTTAAGTAAGTTACTTAATTAAAGGATTATTATGAATTTTTTTCTCACAATAGAGAGAAAAAAATGCTTTTTTTGCAAAATTTTAATTTTTTAAAAATCATCTTTTTAATTTTCTATTTTAATTTTTAAAAGCAAAAAGTGATTTTTTCTTTAAAAAATTACAGAAAAAGAAACTTTTTAGTCAAAAAATAAAAATCATCTTTTTAATTATCTAAAAATCTGTTTTTTGATTTTTTTAAATTTTTTTACTTTCATTTTTCTATATAATAATGGAAAACATTACAACAAAACTTTTGCCATTCAATGGAGAATTATTTAAGGCAAAAGTTGTGAGAGGAATTATGAAAAAATTTATTACGGATTTAAGTCTAAGTGGTAAAAAAGTTATCGTTCGTTTAGATTTAAATGTTCCTATTGACAAGAAAACAGGAAAGATTACTTCTTTAAAAAGAATTAAAGAAGCTATTCCAACAATTAATTACGTTGTTGAAAATGGTGGTCGTGCTATTTTAATGTCTCACCTAGGAAGAGTAAAAACTAAAGAAGATAGAGAAACAAAATCTTTATTACCAGTTGCTACAGCACTTGCTGACTTACTGCAAAAAGATATTCGTTTCATTGATAAAACTAGAGGAAAACGTTTAGAATCAGCAATTGAAAGATTGAAAGACGGAGAAATTATCTTGATGGAAAATACTCGTTTTGAAGATCTAAATGATAAAGCTGAAAGTAAAAACGATCCTGAATTAGCTAAATACTGAGCATCATTAGGAGATGTTTTCATCAATGATGCTTTCGGTACATCACACCGTTCACACGCTTCAAACGTAGGGATTGCAACTTACATTCCTGAAAGTGCGGTTGGTTTCTTAATTAAAAAAGAAATCGTTAACTTAAGTGAAGTTCTAGGGCAACCACAACGTCCTTTTGTAGCAATTATTGGTGGTGCAAAAGTTAGTGATAAAATTCTAGTTCTAAAAAGTTTAATCGATAACGTTGATAAATTAATTATCGGTGGAGCAATGGCTTACACCTTCATGAAGGCACAAAATATTGGTGTTGGAAATTCAATGGTTGAAGAAGACCAGGTTGAATTTGCTCGTGAATTCTTATTAAATAATCAAGGTAAAATTGTTTTACCAATTGACCATGCACTAGCAAAATCTTTTGAAGATAAACAACCTCAATATAACTTTGATAACCCAATTGAAATTCCAACAACTTTTATGGCTTTAGATATTGGACCTGAAACAGGTAAATTAATTACTAAATATCTAAATGGAGATCAAGAATTAGGAATTGAAGCTGCTCGTACAGTCTTTTGAAATGGACCTATGGGAGTAACTGAGTTTTCAAACTATAAAGTTGGAACTCAAACAGTTGTTAATGCAATTTCTACTCTAAAAAATACTTTCTCAGTAGTAGGTGGGGGAGATTCTGTTGCTGCTATTGAAAGTTTAGACGCCGAAAAATACTTTAGCCACATTTCTACAGGTGGAGGTGCTTCAATTGAATTTATTGAAGGTAAACCATTAGTAGGAATTGAAGCAATTCAAGATCTAGATGCTTACTCAAGAAAACACGTTGTTGAAGAGCAACAAATTTTTGAAGAAGAACAAAGCAGTGAAGAAGCAAGTATTGATGAATACACTTCAAAACTAGGTGATTCAACAATCGCTATGACTGATGAAAACTTATTTGCTGATTTAGAAGCAATGAGTTTACCAGAAGTAGAACCTGAGCCAGTTGTTAAAGAAGAAGAATTATTTGTTGAAGAAACTGCACCATTGCCAGTTCAACCTTCAAATGAAGTTGTAACAAATAAAGACTTATCAGATATTCCAACAACTGAATTAGAAGAATCATTACTTCGTGATCTAGAAATCACAAACTTAATGAGTGAAGAAACTCCTAAAGAAGAAGTTATTGAAGAATTAGTAATTGAAGATCATCCCGAAGAAAACATTGTAGTTTCTGAAGATTCAATCGATGAGTTCTTTAATACAAGTGAAGATAACTTATTTGAAGCAGATACTGAATCAGAAACTTTTGAACACTTCTTTGAAGATGTTACAGAAGAAACTGAATTAAAACCTACAACAGCTGAGTTGCCTGTACTTGAATCAACTGATGAATTATTAGCTGATACAGATGAACATGCACATCATCATGAAGAACACGATCATGACCATGAACATCACCACGATGAGCACGATCACGAACACAGCCATGAAGAACATGATCACGATCATGAAGGTCATGTGCATGAACATTTACATGAAGAAGAACACGGTTATGACCCACTTCGTGAAGAAGTACTTGATGAAACTGATCAATTATTTAATGATTCTCTTGATGAACAAGAAAGCCTTGAAGATTCATCTGAATTACAAGAATTCATTGAAACAAGCACTCAAGAATACACAGGTGATTCTACAGAATCATTATTCGATGACATTGAAATCGATAATGAAACAACTCAAGAAGAAGCACCAGTGAAAAAAGTTGGATTCTGAAAACGTTTATTCGGTAAAAAATAATTCAACAAATCACAGAAAATGATTAAAGAAAAAGGGCAAAACGCCCTTTTTTTGATTCCTTTATCTTTTAAATTTACTTTTTTTTATTTTTTAGTTAAACCTTGATTAAGGCTTCAACTTCAGGTTTTAAATTACTTTTACCATCTAAGAAAGTTAGTTCCATTAAGACAATAATTTTAATCACTTCTACGCCTTGTGATTCAAGTAAATCAACAATTGCATTTAAAGTTCCACCTGTTGCTAAAACATCATCGATAATAATTGCTTTTTGTCCTTTTTGAACATAACCTTTTTGAATCTCTAGAATATTTTTTCCATATTCTAGAGCATATTTTCTAGTAATCACTTCTCCAGGTAATTTACCTGCTTTACGAACCATGATAAAAGGCTTTTTTAAAAAAGCAGCAACTGGTGTACCGAATAAAAACCCACGTGCATCAGGACCTACGATAATATCTGCTTCTTTGGCTAGTTCAGCCATTGTAGTAATTGTATAGTTTAGTGCTTCACCATTAGCTAATAATGGTGAAATGTCTTTAAAGACTATCCCTTTCGTGGGGAAGTCTTTCACATCTTTGATATATTTAATTAATTGCATTTCTTTGAAATTATATGCTTTTAAATCCATAAAATCATAATATTTTTTAAAATATTATGAAGCGAGTTTTTAGGTAGTTAGCGGTTGAAAGTTGAGTTAGATTGTGGTTGGTTTTTTGAGTCAAAATAAAAACTGTTTAATAAGTAAAGTAGTTACACTCAAATATTTAAATAAGCAAATTATCAAGTATAATTATTTAACATAGAATTTTTTAATAGTAATGAAATTTTATTCTATGCAAATTGAACCCCCACATTAGTGTACAAGTTATCGCTTAGTATTGCCCCGTTGCGGCGATAAAAATTGCTAAAGAGCATAAGATATGAGAAAGAGTTTTTATAAAAAAACTGTCTAACTAGTATGTTTTCAAGTGTGGAACGGGCTGAACATGTGCGCAGGCGTTCAGAGAAAAAGAGTCTGAAAGGGCTCTTTTTTTAATAGCCTAAACTAGCCAGTTATTACTTTTAAAACTATCTATTTTCTTGAAAAAATTTCATCAGAATATTTACAACAAAACTCAGGCTTTTTTGCTCTCTTAATTTATAATTAAAAAACTTATGGATAAATCAAAAATTAGAAACTTTTCAATCATTGCTCATATTGATCATGGCAAGAGCACTTTAGCAGATAGGATTTTAGAAATCACTTCAACTGTTGAAAAAAGATTATTGCAGGCACAACATCTAGACAGCATGGACATTGAAAGAGAACGTGGTATTACTATTAAGTTAAATGCTGCACAGATTAAATATAAAGATTATACTTTTCATTTAATCGATACGCCCGGTCATGTTGATTTTACTTATGAAGTATCACGTTCTTTAGCGGCTTCAGAAGGAGCCTTATTAATAGTCGATGCCAGTCAAGGGATTGAAGCGCAAACCCTGGCTAATGTTTATTTAGCAATTGAAAATAACTTAGAAATTATTCCTGTAATTAATAAAATTGACCTACCAAGTGCTGATGTAGAAAGAGTTAAACAAGATATTGAATCAGTGATAGGCATTAGTGCTGAAAAAGCAATTTTAATTTCTGCAAAAAATAATATTAATATTGAAGCTGTTTTAGAAGCTGTCATTGAAAAAATTCCTGCTCCTAAAAATGCTGATGATAATTTAGCTTTAAAAGCCTTAATTTTTGATTCTTATTTTGATCCTTATCGTGGCGTTGTCTTATTAGTGAGAATTTTTGAAGGTAAAATTAAGTTAAATGATACCTTTATTTTTATGTCTAATAATAAAGAATATCATGTTACTGAATTAGGGGTAAAAACACCGACTGAAGTTAAAAAAGAATATCTTGAAGCAGGTGAAGTAGGTTGAATTGCTGCTTCAATTCGTGATGCTAAAGAGGTTGCAGTTGGTGATACGATCACTTTAAAAGCAAATCCTACAAAAACAATGCTTCCAGGTTATAAAAAGATGAAAGCAGTGGTTTTTACAGGATTTTATCCTATTGATGGTAAGGATTATCCGATTTTAAAAGAATCTTTAGAAAAAATTTCACTTAGTGATAGCAGTATTACATGAGAACAAGAATCTTCAAAAGCTCTAGGTTTTGGTTTTCGAGTTGGTTTTCTAGGTCTATTACACATGGAAGTTTTACAAGAAAGACTGCAACGAGAATTCAACGTTTCAATCATTGCTACAAGCCCTAGTGTTACTTATAAATTAACTAGAAGTAATGGTGAAGTTGAATATTTATCTAACCCTGCAGAGTTTCCTGAAGCAAATTACATTTCTAAAATTGAAGAACCTTACATTCAGGCTTCAATTTTAGTAACTGAAGAATATATCGGTTCAGTTATGGAATTATGTAACTCAAAAAGAGGTAAATATATCAACATTGAATACCATGAAAAAAGAGTAACTGTAATTTATGAAATGCCTTTAGCTGAAATTATTTTAGACTTTTTTGACAGACTAAAATCTGTCACAAAAGGTTATGCTTCATTTGATTACAACATGATTGGCTATTTAGAAAATAAACTAGAAAAAGTCGAAATTTTATTAAATAAAGAAAAAGTTGATGCTTTTTCTTTCATCTCACACCATGAATTTTCTTATGAAAAATCAAGGATTTTAGTTGAAAAACTAAAAGAAGTAATTCCTAGACAAAGTTTTGAGATTCCCGTACAAGCAGTGATCGGTGCTAAAGTTATTGCCCGTGAAACTATCAAAGCTTATCGTAAAGATGTTACTGCTAAATTATATGGTGGTGATGTGACACGGCGCATGAAACTACTAGAAAAACAAAAAGCTGGTAAAAAACGTATGAAAGCAATTGGTAAAGTGGAAATCCCTCAAGAAGCCTTCTTATCAGTTTTAAAAAATAATCAAGACAATAAAACTTCAAAAAAATAATTTTTATTTTCTTTTGAAGTTTTTTTCTTGCTTTTACTTATTATTAAAATAACTAAAAGCGAACTTTACTAGTTATTGTCGCTTAAAATCTTTTAAAAGTTAGCTGCATTAATTAAGTAAAAACGCAAAAAGACTTTTACAACAAAAAAATAATTTTGACAAAAAAAATTTAAAAAAATATTTTTGAGCAAATTATTTTAATATTTATTAATAATAGAGACATGTTTAATAAAGAGAGAGAAACTACAACCATTAAGGAAGAGATTGAAGCAACACTAAACTACAATCCTTATAACCAAAAACTTAATGGAGTGCGCTTTGATTCAAGCACACAATTACAAACAGTTTCAGCAACAACTAAATCAAAAAGCCCTGCGCTTTTAAGATTTTTCGCTGAAAGAAAAGCAACTAAAGAATATAACAGAATCCTTTTAACTAAAAAAATCGCCATCACAGGGATGATGTTTGCGCTAGTTTTACTATTTTCATGAATTGCTCATTTAAGTGGCATTTTTGGATTTTTAAAAGTCGATGTTTCACTTGTATTTATCCTAGCAACCTTAATGGTTGCAGGATATCCATATGCATTTACCTTAATTATTTTAAAATTTGCAATTGTTCCAGCATTTACGGGAGGCGCTGGCTATAGCCATGTTGGAATTTTAGGTCATGTTATTTTATTAATAACCTTCTTAATTGCAACTACCATTTTCTACTTACTAGCTAATTTTCATTTAGTTTTATCACGTAAGATTAAAATCAGCGATTCAAATAGAAGAATCGTGCATGTACCATTAAAATGACAAGTAACTTATATAATTGCTGCTTTAGCATTAACAACTGTAGCAATTTCAACCTTGAATACATTCTTATTTAACCCACTTTATTTTTCATTATTTGGAATGCTTCAAGGTCCTGCTACTTACTCAAACATGGCAAATCTATATTCACTTCAAGGATTTTCAACATTCTTCTTTGGAATTCCTGAATACATTAACGGTTCATACGCTTTATATACAGCGTTTAACACAATTCAATTCTCAATTGTTGGTGTTGTTACTGTTGGATTTGTTATTTTCTATAGTAAATCTTACAAATACTTTGGTTTAGACCAAAGTATTTACTTAACAAAAGAACTTGCTAAAAAACCAAAACAACTTCCTTTAGCTGTTTTAAGCAAAAAAACAGACCCAGTTTCTAACTCTTTTGACTGATCTTTTTAAAAAGATTGTTACAAAAAGGTCATAATAAGATAAAATCACTAGTGATTTTATTTAACTAATTTAGAAATTAAAAAAATATTTAAATAATATTAGCACTCTGCCCTTGAAAGTGCTAATATTATTTATATTATAAAGAAATTTCATATTAAGGAGACTTATGATTAAACCAGTTATAGCCACCAGAGGCTTATTACTTTTACAATTTGTTGAACTTGAATTTCAAGTCGGTAGACCTGCAAGTATTAGTGCACTAAGACTTGCGCAAAATAATTACAATAACGAAATTGTGCTTGCTTCACAAGTTCAAAGCGATAACGATGTTGTCGAAACAGTGAGTGATTTACACAAAGTTGGATTCTTAAGCAAAATCATTTCAAGTAAAGAAGAAGAAGGCATTTTCAAGGTCACAGTTTTACCTTTTAAACGTGTTTCAATTGTTAACTTATTTGTTGATGAATCTAATGCTAAACATAAAACAATGGTTGAAATCCAAGATTTCAACATTAACGTTTCAGATGTTTCTAAAGCTAAAGCAATTTTAAAAAGTTTGATTAACTGAACCGAAGATAAAGATGTTAAAATTGATCCTAATTTAAGACTTAAATTTTCAAAGTTACAAAAACGTTTTAAAGATAAAAAAGCAATTGACTTTGAAAATATTGATGTTTGATTTCAACCTTTAGAAAATTCAAATGACTTAGAAGACTACACTAGTTTTTTAAATCCAATTCTAGTTTCTAGTTATTTTGTTGATGTTTTAAAACCAGATGATGATTGAGTTAAAAAGTATAATTCATATCTTGACTGAGTCGAACAAGCTGACCGCTTGATCTTATTAGTGACTTCAAAAGTACATGAAAGTGAAGTTGAAAACGACATTGAAAAGCGTTTAAAAAACACTTTAAATAAACAACAAAGAGAATTCTTATTAAGAGAAAAACTAAAAGCAATTCGCAACGAACTAGGCGAAGAAAATAGCGATGAAGATAGTATTTTTGAAGAATATTCTGAAGATAAAGAAGAAAGCGAAGACAAAGAACCTAACGTTGAAAACGATGATAAAAACGTTAAGAAAAACCGTTATCCACGTTCAATTATTAAGTTAATTGCCAACGAAAAATCTAAGTTAAAAGGCATGATGTCTTCAAGTCCTGATGCTAATATTTCACGTAACTACATCGACTTATTAAAAGAATTACCTTGAAGAAAAGTCTTAGTTGATGATCTAGATATTGCTAAAACTAAAGAGATTCTAGATAGAGGTCACTACGGTCTTAAAGAAGTTAAAGAACGTGTTTTAGAATATATTGCAATTCTTATCAACAATAATAAAAAACACGATAAGAGCAAGAAATTCTTAAAAATTGATGACACTCATAACGTTGATTTAGAACTTTTTGAAGAAAATGAAGATGATTATGAAAGAAAAAGCTTCAATAATGTACCTATTTTAACCTTAGTAGGGCCTCCAGGTACAGGAAAAACATCTTTAGCTAAATCAGTTGCTGAAGCTCTAGGTAAAAAGTTTGTCAAAATTTCTCTAGGGGGAATTAAGGATGAATCAGAAATTAGAGGGCACAGAAGAACCTATGTAGGTGCTCTTCCAGGAAAAATTATTGCTGCTATTAAGCGTGCAAAAGTATCTAACCCAATCATCTTATTAGATGAAATTGATAAGATGACTTCACAAGCACAAGCTAACCGTGGTGATGCTTCAGCAGCGATGCTAGAGGTTTTAGATCCAGAACAAAACCACAAATTTCAAGATCATTATCTAGAACATGAATATGACTTATCAAAAGTTATTTTCATCGCAACTGCTAACTACTATGAAGACATTCCTGCACCTTTATTAGACCGTGTGGAAATCATTAATTTAAGTAGTTACACAATTTTAGAAAAAGTTCAAATTGCTCGTAACTATTTAATTGATAAAGTAAGAGCAGATGCTTCTTTGGAAGAGCGTCATTTTAAAATCTCTGACGATGTTTTAAAATACATTATCAACCACTATACTTTAGAAGCTGGTGTACGTAATTTAAGAAGAATTCTTGATAAGGTTGCTCGTAAAATCGTTGTTAAGTTATTGAATTCAGAAATCAAAGATGAAGATGAATTTGAAATTACTGAAGATGTTGCTTTTGAATTATTAGGAGTACATCGCTTCAGTAATGAAGTTAATGACAAAGAACCTCAAATCGGTTCAATCAACGGTTTAGCTTATACTTCTTATGGTGGAAGCACCTTAAAAATTGAAGTTAATTTATACCCTGGAAAAGGTAAAATTTCCTTAACAGGTCGCTTAAAAGATGTGATGCAAGAATCAGCACAAACAGCCCTTTCTTATGTAAGATCAAACGCTGAGAAGTTCAATATTCCTAAAGACTTTTCTTGAGAATCTTATGACATTCACATTCACGTACCTGCAGGAGCAATCCCTAAAGATGGTCCTAGTGCTGGTGTAACTTTTACAACTGCAATCATTAGTGCCGTAACTAGAAGAGCGGTTAGTCAAACAGTTGGAATGACTGGTGAAATCACTTTACGTGGTAAAGTTTTAGCAATTGGTGGACTGAAAGAAAAATCAATTGCTGCTCATAAATTTGGTGTTAAAACTGTCTTTATTCCCCATGATAATGAAAAAGATTTAATCGAAGTACCTGATGAAGTTAAGAATGAATTAACTTACATACCAGTTAAAGAATATGATGAAATCTTTAATCATTTATTTGCAGGAGTAACTTCAAACCCACTTGAGACTTTGCGCCCTAAAGAGCAAAGCAAACAATAAAATAAGAACAAGAAAAAAAATAGAGCGAGTAAAACTGCTCTATTTTTTTGTAACTAAATTTATTTTGTGCTTATTAGCAAAAAATAAAAAAATCTGCTAAAGCAGACTTTTTCGCAAATTAACTTATTAATTAAGCACTTTTCTTACGTAAACTGATTGGCTTTTCAGTTTTATTAATTAATCTTTTAATATTTGAATGGTGCATTCCAATAATAATTGAAGCTGCTGCTAAGAAAGTTAAACCTGAAACTAAAGCAGCTATAGGATAACCTGAATCTAAATATAAGAAAGCATTATGGGGTATTAAATAACTCAAACTTTCAATGCCACTATAAGCCATTCAAGGTAAAAAGAATAAAGGTATTACTAAGAAGTTAGCTAAAATTGTTGCTAAAGAAACAATTTTTTTATAAAACATTAAACTAATTCATAAAGCAGCGCCGATTAAGAACAATAAAACATTAACTGTTAAAAACATTCCAACAACTGTGGCTGCTCCTTTACCACCTTTAAATTTAAAAAAGACAGTAAAGATATGACCAAGGACAATTCCAAAAGCAGCAATTTGAGGATAAATATTAACCATTGGATTAAGTCTAAGATCGCTATGAGTATTAATAATATAAATAAATAACGAGAATAAATAAACCCTGAAAATATCTCAAGCAAAAATTGCTCCACCAACTTTTACACCAAAACGTCTGGTAATGTTGGTAGAACCAGCATTACCAGAACCATGTTTTCTAATATCATCTTTAAAGATGAATTTAGAAACCAAGATTGAAGTATTTAAACTACCTCAAAGATAACCTAGTAAAAACGCCACTAAGTTATAAATAACTAAATAACCAATATCACTCATATTATTTACCATACACCTTTAATTTTGAACTATCTCGATAAAAACGCCCAACCTTAGCTAGGTGTTTGCCGTTAATTTTAACGGCATCAGCGCTGAAATGATTCTTAATCTCTAAAATATATTCACCAACTCCATATGAATCAACTGGTGCGTTTTGTGCTTCAAATTCAGCGATTCTAGTAGGTGTAAAACCACTCGAAACAACGATTTTCACGTGCTCACCACCATTAGCATCTAATGACTTTCTTAGGTTTTTAATCTGCCTAACTGTCACACCAAATTCTTTGTCGCTTTCGTTAAACATTTTATCCATCACTGACTTAGATGTATCAACACGCACTGCTTTTAAGTCGCCTTTTAAAGCTTCTAAAACCTTTAAAGAATCGCTAATGACATCGTTATTAAAATCAACTAAAGCAACCAAATAGTCATCTTCAGGATAAAGTTCTTTGTAATAAAGCATTGCCTTGACAACATCACCTTCAAATGCTTGGATTAAAACATGGGGAATAGAACCAAAAACTAATTCAGGTCGATTCTGTGAAGTTGCTGTTGTAGGATGAGCCTTAATACCTGCTAAAATCGCAGCCTTACCATCTCTAATTTGGTTACTATAATGGTCGCTTCGATCAGACATAAAAATAATTTCTTTTTTACCAGCTGCTTTGATGCAGTGTCTAATATTAGTTGCAACAGAAGTAGCACGAGCTAAAATGCTATCGATAATACCTTCATAAGTTCCAAAATATTCATACTTACCTTCAAGTTCTAAAACGATGTCCATTGAATTAATAATGGTGCCATCTTCTAGATACTTAATCTTGTACTTACTTGTATCAGTATATTTTTCAAGCAGTTCCAAAACTTCTTCCATACCTGCTAGCATTGCATCATCACCACGCTGAAAAAATTGCAAGGTAGTAATTGCATCAGGCAAAGCGTGTTTGATAATTCCTTCTGCTTTAAAAAAATAATTTGCTGCATAGTATAAAGGGTGTTTAGGGTCTAAATTTTTTTCATTTACTTTCTTCATGCTTCTCCTATTTTAAAACTGTATTATAAATTGTATTTACAAAGTCAGCTTCTGAATTGTTGATTTTTTCAATTAAAACTAGAGTTTCAAAAGGTTCTAATTTTTTAGGAACCTCGTGATATTTTTTTCTAGTATAACTAGAGACTAAAATCTTGCTTGTCTTTTTCAATTTAACATTTTGAAATGAATGTTCTAAATTAGAAATAATTCTTAATTTGAAAAAAGGTGTCTTAATTAAAATATTAACTAAAAAAATATTTTTACTTTTAATTGAAAAAGAATATTGTGAATTTTGAATTAAATCTTGGTAGGATTTATTTTCATTTAAACTTACTAATTTTTTGAAAAAATTCAAGTTTGAATTTTCATCTTCTCATTGTGATTTAACATTTATCTTTTCAATGTTTTTTAAATTAGTATTTTTATTTTGATCCTTATTTCAAATCATTTCGTAGTTTAAATTTTCAGTATAAAATTTATTAAATGAATTGAAAAACTCATCAAGTTCAATTCCATTATTTAATAATTTATGTTTGATTTCATTTAGTTCAAAATCGTTAATTTTATTAACGAATTCTTCCTTCATATTTAGTAGTCCAATTTCTTGTCCAAAATAAATTTTCTTATCTCTATTATTAATTAAATTTAAAATTAATAAAGATCTAACTGACTCATTAAAAAAAGAATTTTCATTTCCTCAAAGTGAAGTTATTCTGCTTACTCATGGAGATTGAAGAGCAACAATATTTTTTTCTGAATTCAGTGCAGCACCAAAATAAGAAGCAAATTTTTTGTAATTTATTTCATGATAAATTGGATAACCATATTTGTAATTTTTATTTAAAGAAGCAAAAGATGTATCGATTAAATAGTCAAAAAATTCTTCATGATTTAATTTTTTTAGGTTTAAATAATTTCAATTTAAAATTTCACTTTCTCAAACAACAGTGAAATCTTTCATTTCAGTTTTTATATTTGAATAGATTGCTTTTAATTGATTAGTTGTTTTGTCATTAAGAATTTTATCTCTTTCACGACTATATAAATATTCAAAATTATGAATGATAATGCCCCTAAAACCTGCATTATAGAAAAAGTTTACAATTTTTTTAAACTTTTTAATTGTCTCATTTGCAGACCAAGAAGATTCAAAATCAATAGTTTGTGTCTTAATAAAAAAAGATTCTGTTTGATATTCTTTTTCTTCTTTTTGCATGTTATTTAAAAAATCAACTCAGTTTTCTTTTCTCTGAATTGCTCTGCTTTTCATTTCTAAATAATTATTATAATTATCAAGATAGTTGCTTATTTCTTTAATTCTTTGCAAATCAATTTTTACTAATGGTTTAATTTTTTTAGTTCTTAAAATGGTTAACAGTTCTTTTAAATCACCAATTGTTCCGTGCTTAACTTCATTATCTTTTATGAAAGATAAATTAGGATCTGAATAATTTAATAAAGGATTTTCTAGTATTAAATTCTTAATTTGTAGTGATTCAAAATATTTTACAATTTTAATTATACCTTTATAAGATCCAGATTTATCTTTACTTTCTGAAGCAAAAACATTCTGCTTAATTTCATATCAAATTTTACTCATGTTCATCCTTAAAAATTTTTAATACAAATGCTTCTAAAATTATCTCAGGAGCAATTTTTGTGTTTTTAATTTGGAAGTCAACTTTATCTAATTCTTTAATTAAAGATTCGATTTTTTTTCTACCTCTGAATTTTAAAAACTCATAGATTTTTTTTCCGCGATATTCATTTAATTTTAATGAAGCGACAGCTTTAGAAAAACTGCCCTCACTTAAAATCGCATTATCTAATTCTATAGAAGTTATTAAAATATTTGAAATTTTACCTACAAGTTCAACTGCTTCACTATTGTAAGTTAGTTCTTTTTTAAAAGTAGAAAAAATTTCCTTTTTGTCATTAGTTGATAATGAATTTACAAAGCTAAAACCTGGGTCTTTCGCATATGATGAAAAAAAGTCATCAACCATTTCATAAGTAATTTTTTTATTTATGAATCTAAGTTTAGAAATTTCATTAACAATAATTTGCATTTCATTAGGTAAAACTGTAACTATATGATTAATCATTTTATGATCTAAATCTATACCATTTGCTTTTGCATAATCATAAATATATTTATTTAATTCAAAGCCTTCTAGTTTCTTAATGTTTTCAACCTTGAAATTCTTTTTTAAATAAGCATGTAACTTATTTTCTGATGTTATAAAAGGTGCAGAAATAATTAATGGGTATTGTTTGTATTTTATGATTGTTAAAAGTTTTGAATAATCAGAATCTTTAATAATTTTAGACTGTAAAAAAGTAGGTGACTTTAATCAAAAAATCTTTTTTTCAGAAAACAAGTCTGACTGTGTTATTTCATTAAATAAATAATCAAGATCAATATCAAGTGAATGAACTGTTAAGTTATATTGGTTATATTTTTCAGTAAGTAACTTATTAACTTTTTCATTAACTAGAAACTCATCTTCCCCCGTAAAGATAATCATGTTCTTATTATACATAAAGGGAAATTTTTCAAATCATTTTGTTGCCCAAAGTATTAAAAAATTAAGCAAGTTTTGCGTGCTTAATTTTTGGTTTGATGTTTTTAATTATTAAAATTGTTGAAAGTGAGAAAATTATGTAATAAGGCAAGTAAAATCACTTGTAAACATTACTTATTTCAATGTAGAAATTGATCTCAATAAACCTATTTATTAGCCAATCAAACATTTCAAATATAAAAGATAGAAAATCCTTTAAGTAAAAAAAGATTGCTGAAAAAATATAAATCACTCCAATTATAGGTGTTGCTAATAAAGTGAAAAAGTAAGCAAAGATAATAAATTTATTTGTAATTAAAACTATTAAAGGAACAGCCATAAAATATGTAGTTATGCTCATTATTAAAAACTTAATAATTTTATTTTTGTAATTTAATTTATTTAAAAATGAAATATAAAAAGACAAACCATAGCTAAAAATTAAAGCATCTCTAATTAAATAAAACGGATTTAAAATTAAAAATAAATTTAATGAAATTAAAATCAGAAAATAATGATTTATTTTTTTAGAAAATAAATATCTAAAAATTATGCTTAATAAATAAACTGTTGCATATCTAAAAATTGAAATATGAAATTCAAAAAATATTAATAAAAATATCACTATAAAAATAAAAGATAAATCAATATATTTTTGTTTCATCTTGAACAATTTAAAAATCTTAAAATAGACAAATTTTACAATTGATAAATGAAATCCTGAAATTATAACTAAATGCAAAAGTTGTAGATTTTGAAATTGCTGATATTCAAATTCATTTAAATTATTTACTTTTCCCAGATAAAAAAGAGACATATATTTTTGGTATATATCAGAGCCATTCGCAAAGTATTTTTTTAGTTCACTTTTAAAAGAAAATGAATCTGAAATCTTATTTAACTCAAAGTTTTTAATTTCGTAAAATACGTTTTCTGATTTTAAAAAATTACTAAAATTGTAATCATCAATATTAATTAATTGTAAATTGCCACTAATTTTTAAAATATCATATTCTTCTAAATCAAGATTAGATTTTAAAAAATATTTATAAATTCCTTTTTGAAGAATGTAGGAATTTTTAAATTTTCTAACTACCTTAAATTCACTGTTTAAATTTTTTTCAACATTATCTATTATAATTTTTAAAATCATAAAAATTAGAAAACAAATGATTAGTGAAAAAATAAAAACATACAAAAGATGCTTTTTCCTAAAAGTAATTAAGATAAAAAATAAATTAATTACAATAACTAGAAAACCTATTTTTAAAAATAGTTCAAATAAAGAAAATAAAATTGGTAATATCAGAGCAACGAAAACAAAAACTAAATTACGTAGATCTCCTTGATTTTTTCAAGTGATTTTGCACCAATGCCAGGAAGGTTTTCAACTTCTTCTCATGTATATGTAGTTTTACTATTTTTGTATTTTAGTAGCTCTGTAATCTGGTTACTTCTTAGACCTAGTTTTTTTAATGAAACTTCTGTGATGTCGGAAAAGTGGTTATTTTCTTTAAGATTTTTTAAGATGGTATAACTTTTACCATCAGTTAATAATTGGTCTAAATCTAAGCCTTTCATGGCACTATTAGCCTTAATTTTCACAGTGCTAAGTGCTTTTCTTAAACTAGTTGATTTATCAAAAATATATTTTCCAGGTTTTTCTACGTTACCTATAAAAGTTACAACAACTTTATCTTTTTCAACTGGTGTTTCTTTTTGTACAACTGGAAAAATTTGGTCTTTAAAAAAATAAACACCAACGGTTGCTGAAATTGCAACCAAAATTATTGAGGCAATTATTGCCTTATAAATTTTTCTCATAATTTTCTTTCACTTGATTAGTTTATGTATAATGTTAAAGCATCGGTCAATTGCTAGTAATTCTAGAGGAAAGTCCGCTCTAGCACAAGCTGCGATGCTTGTAGTGTTCGTGCAGGGTCTAATAAACCCTGACTTAGATGACTAGTGCCACAGAGACGAGAAATATGAAACGCGGTAAACTCCACGAGCTAGAAACCCAAATTATGGTAGGGGAATCGAAAACATATAACTGAATATGTTATCGGAATATGCAATTTGTAAAATTGCATGTTAGATAAATAATTGACGCAACCTTTATAAGGTTGAACAGAAAGCGGCTTATAGATGTAAAGCACTTCGGTGCTTTTTATTTTTTTAATTTTTTTGTGTAAAATATATAAACCGAGTAAACAAAGGAGTTGAATATGGATAACGCCGTCTTATATATCTTAGTAGGGATTATTTTATTTTTAATTTTTGCTTTTGTTGCTTACAACTTTATTAAAAAAGAATTACGTAAGCGCAAAATTAAAAAGAAAACTAATGAACTGGAACACGAAATTAATAAAAAATACTTCCAATACATTATTGAAATTAATTCATTAATTAATGAAAATGATGTAATCATGGATAAATTTTTTAAAAATCAAACTAATTTAAAAATGAGCATGATTGTCACAAGAAGTGACAAATATCTTGATAATTTAACTGATACAAAAATCTTTAAAATGTTCTTTTTACCTGATAAAAAATATCGCAGATTTGTAAGCGAATTAAATACTTTAATGGGTTACAAAAGTAATATGTGAAATAAAAAGATACCTGAAACTATTAAATGATTTAAAGATCAAAATGAAAGTATTTTAGGTACAGTTGATTTAAAAGATCTTGTTGAACAATATAGTGAAAAAACAAAGCTTCTTTATGCTGATAGCAAATAAAAATCTACCTAACTATTTAACAATTTTCAGATTGTTAATTGTTATACCTTACATTATTTTATTTTCTTTAATTGCTTATCGAATTAATTATCCTGGCAGTTTAATAATTGATTTAAAATCAATTTGGTCAGTCAACTTTATAATTTTTATAATAGCAATGATCACTGATTTTTTCGATGGGTATTTAGCACGTAAATACAAAAACGTATCCACTTTTGGAAAACTTTTTGATCCAATTGCTGACAAAATAATGATCAATACAACATTGATCTTTTTAGCTATTACAAATTTAACTTTTGCATGAGTTGTAGTTTTATTTATTTTGCGAGATATCGTAGTTGATGGTGCAAGAAATTTAATGGCTTCTAAAGGTGTAGAAGTAGCTGCATCAATTTGAGGTAAATTAAAAACAGTTTTTCAAACACTTGCAATTATTATTTTATTTGCAATTGCAATTCCTTTTTATGGTAATGATTTATTAATAGACCCAAATATTACTATTATGGCATTTGTAGCACTAATAAATATACCAACTTTTGTTGCTCTAATTATGTCTTATATATCAGGATATTTATATTTAAAACCTTTATTTAAGTACTTAAAAATATCTAGAAAATCAAACTAAACAATGAATAAAAAACTTACTGTTTTTTATTTTTTATTTCATTTAAAATTAGCTCTTTAGTATTTTCAGTATGAATAAAGTTAAGTAGTTTTTTATTGATAAATAAGTGATTAAAAACGAATAAGAAAATTCCAAAAATTTGAATTATTGGTTTCATAGGATTAGTTGCAATTTGTGCATTTGCTCAACTTGTGTTATGAGCAAATTCATTTCTTAGTGCACGAGAATCATCGAATTGATAGTGATTCTTAACTAGGAAATTTTTAAGTATTAATCTGATATCATCTGAAAAAATACTTAATCAAATATCAGGTTTACGGCTTATTAATAAGTCGTTTAATGAACGTGTTTTAATTTTAGTTACTTCGCTTGAATGATTTTCATGAATCAATAAAGCAGTTGATCTAATTAAACCTTCAATAATTTGTGAAGCTCTTGAAACACGGGAAAAATATAAGTCATTTTTAATTACTTTTGAAATCTGACTATTTAAAGACATTTTCAAAACATATAAATAACCTTTAATTTGTTCAACTAAAGAATTTTCTTTTTTGTTGTAATATTCAGTGCTGAAAAACTTTTCTAAAATACCAGCCATCTTAATCATTTTTTTAACAAACTTATTAAAAGATTCAGCTGTAGAAAGAATGTCATATGAAATATATGAATTAATTTCATCCGAAACATTATTAATAAAATTTAGTCTTTCAAGTGTAAAGAAATTAGCTTCATATTCTTGAAAACTCATGTTATTAAAATTATGATTTGATTCTATTTCAGGATCAAAGAATTTTGAAACCCATTTATATTTGCCTAAAATAGGGTCTTTTACGAAGAAGTGAGTGATACTAATAATTGAAGCATAATCACGGTCTTCATCATCTTGGTCGATTAAATTATTTAAATTAATTTCTGCAGTGTTGATGATTTTATTTTTAAAATCAAAAAAGGAATTATTAATTTTAACATTGTTACCTGCATTTAAAACTGGAGTAAGATCAGTTTTTAAAATCTCTAGTTGACTAGGTTCTTTTTTAACTGGTTCTTTATCAGGATTCATTAGGCGTTCATATTCATCCAAAATTTCCTGATTGACATTACTAAAAATTCTAAATTTGTTATAAATATAATTAAAGTCATTAGTTAAATTGGCTTGGTTGTTTTCTTGATTTAAAACTTTTTGTCTTAAAGTGTTTAAGCCATTTTTGATTAATTGATTTTCAGCTTTCAAACTCTGATTTTCTTTTAGTAAAGATTCAAGATTGTTTGTCTTTTTATTTGAAGGTTTTTTTATTTCTTTTTTAACACTACTCATACTCTTGATTAATAATCAATACCTTTCCCTTTTTTGATTTCTAAATAAAAATTTACCATTGCTCTTCTGACAAAAGATGCAGGCGTATATTTTGAAGTACATGCCTTTACAAACTCATTGTAAGATTTTGCATAAATATGTTTTTTAAATAAATTATATAGTTCTAAATTGATTTTTTTAATATAAAAATAACTATATTTTAAATTATTCAGAAATAGAGATTGAAAGATAAAATATCAATTTTGCATTAGTTCTGTTTCATTTTTTACATGCTTAAAAGCTGGTGTATATTTTTCGATGTTTTTATTTTCTAAAAACATTTTTCTAATATTCGTTGCACTAGTAATATTATCGATAGTTTCTTCAGAATTATAATCAACATTTCTTTTTAAAATTAAATAAGAAATGTTTAGATTTAATTTTTCAATTGCTTGAATATAAGAAATTGCTAAGATGTCATTTGACTTGATTGAAATATTTTTATTTTCCTTAAGCAAAGAAAAATAATTTTTATAATCACCTTCATCAATTTGTTCTTTTAAAATATCAGAAAGTTTTTTTAATTCTTCATAACTTCCTAATTCAGAACCAAAACTGATATGGGTTATATTATTTTCTCTAAATCTAGAAATTATTTTGCTTGCAAAAAAAGGTGCACCCTGAACTACTTCTTCATCAGTTAACCTAATAATTTGATCTGCTCCATATTGCAGAGAAAATTTTTTTCTAATTTCAAAATCAAGAATATTGATTGTTCCTCTTTGCGTAAAATAGTCACTAAGAAAAATTACTATCTCAGAATCAGGATAATTAGTTTTTAATCAATTCAGTTGTCTGATATGTCCATAATGAAAAGGGTTATATTCAGCAATGACAGCAATTTTCATATTAATTTAAATTTTAGCAAAATTACTTTAAAATTTAAGAATGCCTGAATTGCCAGAAGTAAGAGTTAACGCCTTCAAATTAAATGAAGCAGTTACAAACAAAACAATAGTTGACATCAAAGTTTGAAAGCCAAAACTGATTCAAGAAATCAATGAAGAAGAATTTAAAAGTAGTTTGATTGGTAAGCGAATCAAAAGTGTTTCTAATGTTTCTAAATTTTTAGTTTTTGAACTAACAGATGATACTTATATGCTAAGTCATTTAAGAATGACAGGTCAATATTTATTTTGAAATACACCTCCTGATTTTCTAGAACAACACATTCATATCATTTGATATTTTAGTGATGGTTCTCAACTTCAATACAAGGATTATCGAGCGTTTGGAACTTTTCATATTAGAAATAAACTTAATTTACTAAGCACAAAACCATTATCAATAATTGCTAAAGAGCCTCAAGAAATAGAACCAAATGATTTTTTTAAATTGACTAAAAAATCGTCAAAAGCTATTAAAACTTTTTTATTAGACCAAAGCAAAATTGCTGGTTTAGGAAATATTTATGCTAATGAAGTGCTTTGAGCCTGCAAAATTCATCCTAGCAAACTAGCTAGTGAAATATCTTTAAAAAACGTTAAAGATATTTTAAAATTTGCTGCCCAAATTATGGATGAATCGACAAAATTAGGGGGTTCAACAATTGATTCATATTCATCATTAAATAAACAAGAAGGAAGTTATCAAAACTTTTTACAAGTACATCTAAGAGATAAAAAAGAGTGTCGCAGATGTCATACAATCATTAAGAAATTTTCACTTAATGGTCGCAGTTCTTATTATTGCCCTAAAGAGCAAAAACTATAATTGCTCAGTTTTTGCTTCTTCAACTATTTTTCTGGGTCTAAGAAAAACAATTGTATGATCATCCATATTTTTTTCTAGAGATTCATAAATCATATGAAGAAGTTTTATTTTAATTCTTTCTTCGAAAAAATCACCTTCGACAATTTCATTTAGAATTAAATTATCTAGATGAATTTTTTCAATTTCATAACTAATATATCTATCGATATAATAATTTTGTTTCTGAGTTTTTAAGGAATAATTTCCTAGTGATTGATCTGTAAATAATTCATTAAAGAAATAACTTTTTTCATCTTCACTAATAATAATGATTTGATCAGTTTGTTGATTTTCTTTGAATTTGAAGTAACTTTTAATTTTAAGTGGGGTTAATAATGGAGCCATGTTAGACTGCCTTTCTTTTTAATCTGTTGTGAACTACTTTTGAAATTATTACTATTGAAATGATTGATAAAATTGTTATCGGAATTATTCAATATAATTTTGAAGTAGCATCTTCTTGAGTTTTTGGTTCAGCAAGTGAACCATCTTTTGTTTTTGAAATCATTTCATTTAATTCTTCATTAGAAACAATTTCGACTGTTTTATTTGAACTTGATGTAATAACTGCTTCGTTAGTTATTTTGATAAATTTATCATTTAAAATGTTTCTTGACTTAGAAACCAATTTTAAATATATGCTTGTATCTGTTGTGTTTACACCCAGAAGAAATCCAATATATTCTGAATTATTGACATCTTCAAGATAAACATCTTTTCCGTTTACAAGCTTATATTTATCAAGTTCTGTTTGTAAATTTGTAACTATCTGCTTAACAGCATCATGACTAGTTGTTGCATTGATTTTTATCTCTGATAAAGCTAAAGATGATAAATCAAATTGATAGTTTTGATCTTTTGAAATAGTATTTTTAACTAAAATTTCTTTACTATTTATGAAAAATTTTTGCTTAGGAATTAGCTTGATTTTAAACTCAAAAACTCCTTCTACATTTTCATTAGTTTTTAAATTTTCAAAGTTTTCTATTTCAATATCTGTACCTAAAATAATGTTCAAATTTGACAACCTGTCTGTGATTTTGGTTCAAATTTGATTTTTTAATTCAACATTATTTAGAGCATTTGTATCTATATTTTCAATATCTAATTTTTCAAGATCTTTGTATTCTAAATTAACTTTTTTGAATACAAAATTGTATAGATAAAAGCTTGCATAAAAGTATTGCTGTTTATCTTTTGAAAAGACCTTAACATTTAAATATTTATTATTTCCATTTTCCAATTCGAAATTTACAATATCATTAATGTCACCATCAATTTTATAATCAAAATATTGTCATAAATCTTTTTCAATATTTTCTTTTATATGTTTATCAATCTCATCTTTAATACCATCTATAGTGTTTATACCATTTAAATTTAAATCGGGTATTTGAATATTATAAAGTGTTGTATTATCAATGGAAACTGGTAAATTATCAATATAATCTCTTTCTAAGAAAATGAATTCTTCACCATTTTTTACTTTAAAATTAGTTAAACTTTTTTGTCATACAAGAACATAAATCTTTTTATTAGAAATAAAATATCAATATTTTATTTCTAATTTTTCTTCACTAATGAATTCATCAAATTTTTCTAATTTACTATTAGCTCTAATTTTATTTGATAGTTCAGAGACAAATAAATCACTTTTAAATTTTTGATTTGTTCTTCTTTCTTTTTCATATTCGTTTTCAAATACAATTGAAAAAGGTGCTGAGTTTAAGTTGTTTCCTTTTATTCTAAAATAGTTAGAAAAAACATCTTCATCCATATCAAAGATTTCTTTGTATGGAAATTTCTTTTCAATAACAAAAGGTTCATAAGTATCACTTATATAAAAGTTTATGTGATTAATTTTTTCTCAAATTGTTCTAATTGCTTCATCAGTACTTATTAAGTTATTTTCTTCTAGTTTTTTCTTTAAAAACTTAAGAACTTTAGAATCATTTTCAACTTGTCTAATTATTTCTTCTGCATATTCGCTATCAATATAACCAGATGTATCACCTGGATTTTTTTCTAATAATCTATTAATTGCATCTGTATGTCCAATACCTCTTGTAGGATCATTTGGATTACTTGAGTTTTCTCTTAGTTTGTTTTCTATTTCTCGTAAATCATTAAAGCTAAGAGGTGCTTTATAATTATTTGGTAGAAATCCACCTTTGTCTGGGTTTATATTTTTTGAAGTGGAGCTACTTTTTGAGCCATTGATTACAGAAACATTATTTTTAGGATCAAAATCTGTAACATATTTTGTTCAATAGGACATTAAATCTTCATAACTTAATTCATTAAGTGAATCGATTTTCAACGACTTTTTATTAACTAAATAATCTTTCAAAATTTTTCCGTATATAGAAAAATCAATCGGTATAAATTTTTTAGAACGAATCAATTTTTCAAAGGATTTGTCATTTCCAATATGTATCATCGTATATTTTTGAACTTGTTTATCATCGACTCCTAAATTAAAAAGGTGTGTTTTTTCTGATGATATGTAGTTATTGTTTTCGCCTTTAATTTTTTCGTGTTCAATAAATGTTCAGTTATTTTTTTCTTCATAGATTTTATGTTTCAAATATTTATATTTAACATCTGAATTAATTACTATACCTTTACGACTATGAACTACTTCTACAAAACCGCCATTTTTTAAGTTTTTATAGGTTTGGTCAATTATGTTACTGTTATGTGAAAAAATATCGTCTGTTATTCAATATAATGATGATTCTAAACCTGTATTTGGTTTAATATTTGGATTATATGCTTTATTAACAATATTTTGCTGTGGTCCAATATATGGTGTAATTAATAAATTTTGATCTTCATTAATTGAAGGATTTCAGCCGAATCACTTATATCTGAAATATCCTGTAGAGGGATATTTTTTGAAAATAATTTGCCGAGCATCAGGAAATTTTTCAGATGAGATCTTTAAGTCAACTTGTTCATGGTCACCTAGATTTTCTTCAATGTCATATTCAAACACGCTGTTTAATACGCTGATTTTTTGGTCATCTATGTAAAGAACATCATGTTTATTCTCATTCGAAGAAAAAGTTATCTTAGGGTACTGATATGAGTACCATTCTTCTATACCATCCTTGTTTTTTATCTTTTCTGCAATCTCATTTTTATATAATTTTGAGTCTCAGTTACTTTTTTTATAATGAACAATTAGATTTTTTTCAATTTCTAATTTATTTTCTAAAAATCCGTAACTTCAATCTACATAAAAATTTTGAATAGTTACATAGTCACTTATCTTGTTTTCTGTAAATCCTATTTTTACATTTACTTTAGATGTGCTTGAACTTTCTTGAACTATTTCATAATTTATTGCAAATTTACTTCTGTCTTTCAAACCAGATAGCATTTTTTGGAAATATTCTTGTAATTTCTTATATTTGTTTCCTGACCTTGATTTTAAATAGATGCTTGCATCAGAAGGTTCAACTCCAAGTGCGATTCTGTTTCTAAAAGTATCGATCAGATTCACAAGTGCATCTCTTACACTTTCACTTAGTAAAGGTTTGAAGGAAATTTTGATATCTTGATAAATCGTTAATTTAGAAGTTGTTCAATAATCTTGGTAACTATATTTTTGAATGTCCATCTTTATCTTAATATAATCAATTCTAGCATCATCAACAGTGTATTTGTAGTCTCTTTTAACTTCTTTAAACCTTTTTTGAGCTAATTCTTCATCATTTGATGCAAAAGGTTTAGTAAGAAATATTCCAGCTGTATAAAGGCGTCCTCTATAGATTTCAATTTTATTAATAGTTCTTTTTGCTGGTATGACTTCAATTTCAATAGATGTTTGGTCATCTCTAATTTCACCTATCTCATACGATTCAGGTCCTATGTCAGAATAAACTATTACAGTGTAGTTTTTCTCTTTTGTATAAAGTGTTGCAACAAATTCCTCTTCAATTTTCTTAGTATCCACAAATTGATGGGTTTTGTTATAGAATTGAGTGGATGCAGGAATATAGTCAGCAAATGGATCAAACAGATCCTTTTTTATTGTTGGTGGTTTTGCACTAATTGAAACTGTTGATATTAAACCAATACTAACTAAACCTAGGATACTAAAAACAATATTTCTTTTCAGTTTCATTATAATTTACAAGTAGTTTTCTCCTTTCATGTGGATTAAATCCAAAAATAATTTCACCTTTTGCAGCTTTTAATAAAAATAGTTTTTCATCTTCTGATAAACCTCCACTATATTTATAAAAGTCATCAATAATTTCTATATCCATGCTTTTTAAATTAAAAAAGAAACTAAATTGTGTATTAGAAATTATTGCTTTTGATTTTCTTGCAGCTTCATTTGATAAAATAAAATCTGAAGGATTTTGTGTTGCTAACATTAATGAACCCTTATATTTTCTAATTGTCTTTGACATCTTAAATAGAAAGTCAAGAACAATTAAATTGGATTCATCAACTAATAAATGTGCTTCATCAATAAAAACAATTAAATTATTATTTTTATCTCTTTGACTATTTATTTCACTTTGCACATAATTTAAAATAGTAAAAAAACTATTTAATAAAATGTTTTTGTCATTTGCTTCATAAATATTTTTTACATTTATAGTTGTTAGATTTTTGTCAAATGTAACAGATGATTTTTGATTATAAAGTTTTTGATACTTACCATGATTTTGAAAATCATTTTTAAGCATTTTACTGATTAATAATTTGTCATCTTCTTCATCAATATATGTGATTAAATTATCGATTAAAGGAAACTCTCTTTCACTAATAATTTTATCTTCATAATCTAAATAAATTTTCTTTAAAATCTTTAATAAAAAGAATAATTCATAGTCATCAATTGAAGGATACAAAGTTATAAATCATTTTTTTAATCAGTCAATATGAATAGCAAAATCTTTTTGATAATCATCAGAAAAATTTCTTAATTCTAAAGGATTAAATGAAATATTTTCATCTGCATATAAGTTCAATCTTGAACCGTTATGTGCCTTTGTAAATTCCTTATATTCATTTTCTGGGTCAATTATTATTACTTTATTATTTATGGATAAGTTATAAGAAATCACTTTTTTAGCAAATGTACTTTTGCCACTTCCACTAGTTCCAAAAATAATTGAGTTACTATTTTTTCTTCCATTTGATAAATTAAATTTATCAAATACAACATTTTCACCAATCATACTTTTACCTAAATATAAAAGATTTCCATCATTAAAATTACTTGTATAAAATGGTCATGATTCTGCTGTTGTAGAACTAGGTAAATATAAATTATTTGTTTTTATATTTAAAACAGAATGAAAGAAAACTGATGAAAATAATTCTTTTTGGAGAAAGTCTCCATCTCAAACATCAATACCTAAAGTGTGCAGTTTTGTCCGTATTTCTCGGCTTTTTTGTTTCAGATCATTCTGATTAAAATTCTTATTAATCAGGAAAATTGAAGATGAATATAAATTTTCATTTGAACTAATTATGCGTTTTGATAACTTTTCCAAAACTTCGATTTTATATTTTTCATAATCAATTTCTGTTTGCACTTTAGAGTTTGTTAAATTTACTTTTGTGTTATTCAACGACCTATTAATTAGCGTTGCTGAATCTTCTTCCCCTAATCTATTTAAATGTCAAACGACATCACAATCTAAAGAAAAAATCTTTTTTGCTCAGCCGTGATTTAATTCAAAAGGAAGAGATTCAATTTTTTGAATCTTCATAAATTGGTTCTTTAAATTTATTTGCGAACTTGAATATTTGACTTTTAATTTAGAAACAATTTTATTGAAATTTGATAGTATATTTTTTTCATCACTATCATCATTTTTTAAACCTTCATTAATATTTAAATTTACTTTTAATAATAAGTTTAAAGTTTCTGAAACATTTAATAAACGACTTTTAAAATTTAAAATATTAAAATTACTTTCTAATTTTTTAATGTCAAAATTTAGTTCAGCTAATTCAGGATTTGAGATAACAATATAATATTTATTAATCTTATTTTTACCTTTTAATAATTCCTGAAAATCTTGTTTATAAGAACTTAATAATTGCTTATTTTGAGGAGCAATTATTTTTTTAAAAAATAAATTATTTTCTTCTAAAATTTCATTTTCTCTTAGTTTAATAATTGTTACTGTTTTAAAATTTTCTTCAATAACTTTTTTAAAACTAATTAATTTTTTATCCCTTTCACTTTCAGAATAACCTTCCAATTCAAATCCGTTTACTTCAAAAATTTTTATATAATTTTTTGAAAATTTGAATTGTTTAAAATAGACAGTATCCTTTTCAATAGAATATTTTTTATCTAATTCAAGGTTATCTTTTTCTTTGTCGTATTTTTTAATTGCAGTTTGAAAGTTAAACATTCTTCAAAGTAAAACATAAAGTTTACATTTATGTTTTTTACTTCTGATTATTAACGATCAAAGTGGTAAAGCTAAAACTAGAGTTAATGCAATTTTAACAATGTTATTTAAATCAGGTATATATCAGAATATAAAGAAAGATAATAACAAAGTTAGAATCATATAAAGCAGATCAAAAAGATGAATATTTTTATGTATCTTTAGATCTATTTTTTTGGATACTTTAGGTACGAGCATTATCTAATTTCCTTTGCATAATAATTTTTATAGTGTTCGATGTATTTAGTTTTTAAGTTTCACGAACTAGTTTTAAACATGTTTCTGTATTTGAATTTTTTAACGAGCGATTCAGAAAATTTAGTAATTGACATCAGATAAGCAACAAGTAATAAACCTTTAATAGTAATTCGCTGTGATAACATGGAAGTTCATTTATCAACTTCAGCAAATAGAATTGAATTAATTAAAGATGTAAATTTTAAAAGAACTAAAATCAAAAATAATTTGATCGAGTACGAAATAATTCTTTCTTTAAAGTAATTAATTTTGGAAGGTTCATTATTAGTCACTCAGACAATCATCATCGGGCTAGTCATTGCAAAGTAAGATATTTTAAGTTGTAGTCTCATTATGTAAACTACTAACTTAATCAAGAAAAAGCTTACTACATACGATAATACTCCAACCATAACAATAGACAAGTTACTTCACTTGGTTGCTTTTCAGAGATCAAAATCAGGGACCCTGAATTCACCATCATTTGATCCTTTTAGTCATTCATGCATTGGTGTTTGTGGTGGTTTAAGTGATTCATAGAACATGTGAGAAAATAGTTTATTTCCTCCTGTAAAAACATCCCCATTAATCGTGTCCAAAAGACTAGAGAATAAATAAAATGCGAAAAACAAGATAAAAGGGATTGCGATAATTAGTAAATAGAAAACAAAAGTGTTTTTTAGAGCAAATTTCATTCTAATGAAATTGCTCTGACTTTGATTTACCATTGTTCTTAAATAAATACCAACGAAAATGACTGCAAACATTAAAATTGAAATAAAAAAGAAAAACAGAAAAAATGTTGATGGGTGGACATTGCTTGCAGTTGAATTAGAACTGAAAACAATATTTTTTGTAAAGATACTGCTGACAAACGATAACAGTTTTTCAATGCCATACAAAACTGCTAAAGGCACAGTGATAAAAAGATGTCAAAAGACTAAAAATAAAATATATTGTAAAGTCTCGCCTAGGTTTCAAATACTCATTGTTTACCTCAGTTTCGGAATATATAATGTTTGAATAAAGCTACTTGTAGATGGTGTAGTTGTTAATTTAGCTTCCATTAAGTTAATTGCAATTGAACTAACTCCTCAGATGATTAAAACAGCGACAAAGCTAATTCCAACTCATTTAATGCTATTCATGTATCTTGCACGTCTTTCAACGTTATTAGCATTGGCTGCTA
Organism: Mycoplasmopsis agassizii; assembly: GCF_002272945.1. Classification (GTDB taxonomy): domain Bacteria; phylum Bacillota_I; class Bacilli_A; order Mycoplasmatales; family Metamycoplasmataceae; genus Mycoplasmopsis_B; species Mycoplasmopsis_B agassizii. Next base: position 86,621 of record NZ_NQMN01000001.1, read on the forward strand.
ATTTAACAAAGTAAAATATTACCAAGACAATCAAAGCAATTGCTATAGCACCACTAAAAGCACCTAAAACAGCGTTAACAGTTGTTTTAATATGATCGCCAAATAACTTAAGGTCACCTCTGGCTAATGCTTGTGTTACAATCATGCGTCCTCCTTTCACTCTAGCAATAAAATTTTTGACCCCAAAAGGAAAAAATTTTTTAAAAAAATACTACCCCTAAAGGGGTAGTAAAAAGTTGTTTTTAAAAATTTATTAAGTTTTTTCCGTTTCGTGCCTTATCAGCCATCAATTTCATCTGTTTTGACATGCGATCGAACTCGATAATTAAGCGATTATATTCTTGTGCACTTTTACCTGAACCTTGCATGATTCTTTGCTTACGAGAAGCATTTTTTAAAAGCCTAGGTTTTTTACGCTCTTCTAATGTCATTGAAGAAATTAAGATTTCAAATAGTTTAATTTTTTCTTCAGCTTCACTAATTTGCTCTTCGCTGATTTTGCCTGCTAAACCTGGAATCATTTTGATTAACTTACTCATTTTTCCTAGTTTTTTAACTTGGTTAAGGTTTTGCATCAAATCATCTAATGTAAAGTTACCACTAAACATTTTATTAACCATTTTTTTGGCTTCTTTTTCATCGATAACTTCTTCAGCTTTTTCAATCAAGGTTAAAACATCACCCATACCTAAAATACGATCAGCCATTCTATCAGGATGGAAAACATCAAGATTTGATGTTTTTTCACCAGTACCAATATATTTAATAGGAATGTTTAGCATTTCTTTAATACTTAAAGCTGCTCCACCACGTGCATCTGAATCTAACTTAGTAATAATTACACCTGTTAATTTTAAACGCTCATGAAAAGTGCTAATAACATTTAAGATTTCTTGCCCACTAAGTGAATCAAGCACATATAAAATTTCATCAGGTTTAAAAATTTTCTTCAAATTTTCTAACTCGACCATTAATTCTTCATTAATCGATAAACGACCTGCTGTATCTAAAATTAATAGGTCGTTTTTATTTTCATAAGCAACATCAAGTGCTTCTTTAGTAATTTCTTCAGGTTTAAAATCGACTCCTTTATCAAAAGTATCGATTTGAATCTGTTTTCCTAAGATTTTAAGTTGCTCAACAGCAGCTGGTCGATAAATATCGGCTGCAATTAGTAAAGGTTTTTCAATTTCTTTTTTCTTACGCAAATGAAAAGCTAATTTTGCAGTAGAAGTAGTCTTTCCAGAACCTTGTAGACCTACCATCATGATTTTAAAAGGTCTGCTTTCGATTTTAATTTCGCTTGCTTTTGAACCTAAAACTCTAACTAATTCATCTTTCACGATTTTAATCATCATTTGTGAAGGGTTTAATTTTCCAATAATTTCTTCTTGTAAAACTTTTTCCTTGACATTATTGACAAAGTTTCTGACAACTTTTAAATTAACATCGGCCTCTAATAAAGCAACTCGAATATCTCTAGTTACTTCAGCGATATCTGATTCATTAAGGGTTGTTTTTGAACCCATTTTTGACATACTTTTTTGTATTCTATTACCTAAAAAATTTAACATTGACATAATTTATTCATTATAAATTATTTTATTGAAATTTATCTGATTTTATTTTTAACTGATGGCTTGCAATATCGATTTTTGAAAATTGATGATTTATAAGGGAACTTATTTGGCATAAAAAACGAGTTTAAAATATTTAGATTAAATTATTAAAATAATTGTTTTTAATATATCATTTGTTTGATAAAGTTTCAAGGTGCAAATGAAAAAAAACAAATTGAAATTACTTTTTATGCTTACTCCAGTAGCACTATTTTCATTAACAATTTTAGCTGTTTCATGTATTCCTCAAAATGTAATTGATGCTAAAGGTTCTTCCTCTGTTCTGCCATTCATGGCAGCTTTAAGACGTGCTTATCAAAATTATGATAAGGAAACAGAAATCAATATTCAAGCAGGTGGTTCTGGTTTAGGAATTGCATTAATTGCTGAAAATGGAACAACATTAGGTAATGCTTCAAAAAGCCCTACTTCAGCTGTTAGAGGCACATCTTTAGAAAGTCACTGAAAAGAAAATAGAATTAAAACTATTACCTTAGGGAAAGATGGTATTGTTTTATTAATGAAACTACCTAGCAATTTAAATGCTGATGATTTTTCAATTAATAAAGATAATATAAATAATTTATATACTGCTTTTGCGGGTAATGAAGATATTAAATTAAGTAACTTTTATAATAAAGATGATCAACAAAATTTAGACTTATTAAACAATATTAATTTAATACCTTTTGCTAGAAGTGGTGGTGCAAATTCAAGTGGAACTGCTGAAGCATTTTTAAAAGATTCAAATATCAAACCAAAGGAATCGCTTTCTTCATCAATTAAAACTATTTTAACTAGTGGTGATTACGGATTAAAAACTAAGATCACTGCAGAAGCAAATGCTGAGGCATATAACCGTTTTAAAATTGAGGGAAATGCAGATGGAAGTGTTATTTATTTATCAGCAGGATATGTTTTAAATAATTTAGAACAAATAAAAAATGATGGATTTACTTTAATAAATTACTTCCAAAATTCTAAATCAGAAATTAATAATAATACGGTTTCTGCTACGCTAGAAAATATTGAAAAAGGAACTTATAAATGAGTTCGTCCTTTTAATACAATGGTAAGTTTGAAACATGCATCAGAAGGAACTAAAAATTTTATTGATTATGTAGTTTTTAATGGTGTATTTAATTCTCAAAATAAAGAATTAGTTAATAATGTTTTTAATGAATTAGGAGTTGTTGAATTGTCTTTAGAAGAAAAAATTACGATGTTTAAAAATTCATCAAATATTAATTTGGAAGGTTTAACAATTGAACAATTATATGATCAATACAGACAAATTTTTTGAGAGTCTGCAGATTATGAAATTGATGCTGAAAACGGCAGTTTTGGGGCGTTTTAGATGCAAAATCACAGGACAAAAAACAGAATAATTAAAGATAAATCATTTTCAATTTTCTCGCAGATTTTGACTCTTTTAGTCATTCTTATTTTTATAGTTTTAGTACTATTTATTTTTATAAGATCAATTGATGGATGAAGAGAATATGGTTCAACTATTTTTTCAGATTCATTTAATTTAAGTGCTACACCAAGTACTTCTCAAGCATCAATTTGATTACCTTTATCTATTACAATTTTAGTGACTTTTGGATCCTTATTAATAGCGACTCCATTAGGTATAAAATCAGCCATCTTTTTAAAATTTAGATTAAATAAAAGATATGTAAAACCACTGCTAATTATAGTAAATTTATTATCGGCAATTCCTTCGGTTGTATTTGGTTTATTTGCTACTTCTTCACTTGGAGAATTTTTAACTTTATTATTAAATACATCTTTAACTTTTAGTGTTTTAAATGCAATTATAATGCTTTCATTTATGGTTTTACCAACCATCGTTTTATTAGTTTATAACGCCTTAGATGCAGTTCCAAAAGAATTATATTTAAATCCTTTTGCATTAGGTTCGACTAAAAATCAAAGCATCTATAAAATTGTTTTAAAAGAATCTCGTAAGGCAATAATTGTTGCAGTCATCATTGCGATGGGGAGATCAATTGGTGAAACAATGGCATTAAATTTTATTTTAGTATCTCAAAATTTTAATGCTGTTTTTAGTTCTGGTCAAAATATTTTTGTTACAAGTTTAAAAACTTTAGGAGCTGTAATTTCATTTAACTATTTTGGTGAAAATGCAACTATGGCAACTCGAAGTTTATTAAATGCATTTGGAATTTTATTATTAGTATTTGTCATCATCTTGAATTTATTTGTATTTTTTATACAAAACAAAAACATGAAAAGTAAGTATCAATTTCTAAGAAAAATTGAAACTAAAGTGATTAAAATTTTAAGTTATATACCTGAACATTTAATTATGTTTTTTGAGTATGTATTTTTTAAAAACTCAGAAAAATTAACTTTAGAAAACGACACTAATCCTTCAAAATTTATTCACCAAAGATTTAATCGAAAAAAACTTTTTCTAATAAATAAGTGAACTAAAATAGCAACTGAATTTATTGCTTTTTCTTTTGTAATTTTGTTCATAGGATGAATTTTGATTTTCATATTAGTAAGAGGTGGACAAGCAATTTCATTGCCGACCCAAACGATTACATCATTTGATTTAGATAGCACAGGCAGGGCAATAGTCAACACAATCGTGATTGTTGTAATAGGAATTTTAATTGCTTTTCCATTCACTTTATTTGCGGCAATTTTTTTAGTTGAATATACCAAAAGTCCTAAATTTAGAAACATTGTCATGTTTTTTGTTGATGCCCTTGGTTCAACTCCATCAATTTTATTTGCAATCTTTGGAGTTACCTTCTTTTTACAAACTTTAGGTCTAGCAGCAGGAGGACCTAATTCTAACTCACTACTTGCAGGAATTTTAACAATTGTAATTGTTATCATTCCAACCTTTATCAGAACAATTGAGCAGTCACTTTCAAGTGTGCCCAATGATGTTAGAATTAACGCTTATGCTCTAGGTGTTTCAAAAGTAAGTACAATTTTTAAAATTGTCTTACCACTTGCCTTGCAAGGAATCATCACGGCAATAATTTTAGCAATTAGCCGTATTATGTCAGAAACAGCACCTTTATTTTTAACTGCAGGATTAACTAGTTCAAATCGTTTTAACTTTTTACTGCCAGGTCAAAGTTTAACAACAAGAATTTTTGCTCAGTTATTTAATCCTGCATCTAATGCTCAAGATATTATGTATGAAGCATCATTTATGGCGATTTTATTAATTTTAGTCTTTGTCTTAATTTCTCAGTTAATAATTCCCCTATCATTTCAACATAAAGATAAAATTAAGAAACTGTTTCAAAAAAGGAAGGTAAGCCATGCTCAAGCAACTATCTAATATTATTAAAAGTAAAAAACCAGTTAAAGTAGTCGATGTAAAACAAGATTTTGATAAACAAAATCATGTTTTTGAAGTTCGTGATTTCAGTATTTATTATGGAAATAAAAAAGCAATTCACGATTTAAATGTCGATATCAAGAAAAATAAAGTAACTGCTTTTATTGGTCCTTCAGGTTCAGGAAAAAGTACTTTTATTCGTGCTTTTAACTTAATGAATGATTTTACACCAGATGCTCGTTCTGAAGGGGACATTTATTTTGATGGTAAAAACATTCGTAGTAAATCACTAACAAACATTGAATTAAGGACAAAAGTGGGGATGGTTTTTCAAAAGCCGACAGTTTTTAACTTGTCAATTTATGAAAATGTTGCTTTTGCCCTAAAAATTCATGGTATTAGAGATAAAAAAGTACTTGATAAAATTGTGCAGACTTCACTAGAAAGTGCAGCCCTTTGAGATGAGGTTAAAACGACTTTGGATAAAAAAGCTAGTTCATTAAGTGGAGGACAACAACAACGTTTATCAATTGCTAGGGCAATTGCTTTAAAACCAGAGGTTTTATTAATGGATGAGCCTACTTCTGCGCTTGATCCGATTGCGACTGCTAAAATTGAACAACTAATTAATAAGTTAAAAAATGATTTTACAATCATTATCGTTACTCACTCAATGGCACAAGCACAACGCATTAGCGATGAAACTTTTTACTTTTATCAAGGCCACTTAATTGAAAAAGGTAGCACTAAAGATATTTTTACAAACCCAAAACATAAAGAAACAAAAGATTATATCAACGGAAAGATAGGTTAAGATGAATTACGAAAGTCTAGTAGATTCAGAAAAAAAACTACGCAAAATATTTCATGGTTATTATGAATTAGCAATAAATATTCATAAGGAGCTTTTACACGCCATTAATTATTTAGTGCAAGATAAGCAAAAAGAGTTCAATCTTTCTTATGCAAGAATTGTTGAACTGGAAAAGCGCTCAAACACTTTAGAAGCAGATATCTTGTCAGAAACTGTTTGAATCATTCAAAAAGACCAGCCCCAAGCTAATCATTTAAGATATTTAATTACAACTATTACTTCTTCTTCTGATTTAGAAAGAATTTGCGATTATGCAATCAACGTTATTAACTTAATTAAAAGATCTGAACCTGATAAACAGCATTTAAAAATGCTGTTTGAAATTGAAAGATTAGCCTTATCTTATTTTATTGAAATTTTGCAAATTCTTAAAGATAAGAGCGCTAAGCAAGCAAATGAATTTGCAATTTTAAAGCAAAAAGACTTTGAAAAGCAGTATTATTTAGTAATCAAGAAAACTTTACATTCAATCATTGATGACAAAAAATTTGATAATTTCTACAACATCATTATTGCTTTTAAAAATATTGAAAGAATCCTTGATCATGTCGTTAATATTACTGAAAAATTTGTTTATATAAAAAATTCTCATTTCTACGATAATTAACACGACATTAATGAATTTGATAAAATTAATATATAAATTATTTAATTTACCCATTTTCGTTATTAATAGTTTATAAATAAGAGATATATGGCAAGATGAGACGACATTCGAGACGGCAAAAACTCGATTTTTCTGCAAAAAGTGGACATTAAAGCAATTAATTCTGCAAATTTGTATAAATGGCAGAACATTTTTCGCTATCTAACTTATGGCTTTTTGGCAATTTTTATATTTGTCAGTTTTTTTGTCATCAGTAACGGTGTAAGTAACATCTTAGGAAACCTAAATATTGGTGGCGAAACTAGTGAAGGCGCAATGCAATCAATTTGAACAAACGTTGCAGCAATTTTAAACACTAGTTTAGCTTTTTCTTTTTTAATGTATGCAACTTATACAGCAAATCGCAGAATTTTTTCAGAGCATCGCCGTTTTGAAAGTTATATTCTCTGGTTTTTAGTTTACATCTTTTTTGGTTCAGCAGTTTATGTTATTCCTTTAATCGTTCCTTGATTAAATGAATCAGGTCTTAGTCAAGTTCAAGCAACAACTGTGCAGTTCAATAACAATACGCAAATTGAAGGTGATGTTGCCATCACAATTTTGAAGTTCTTATCAATTCATTGAGTTAAATATCCTTTATTGCTTTTATTTATAATCGAATTTGCTCACACAATTTATTCTTATAAGAAACTACTTGAAGTTGATCCTGGAAAAAGAAAATATTGAAAAAGTAAAATCGTTTCTACTTTTTTAGCAATAGTTTATTTAGGTATTTTTGTTTTATCAACTATTGGTGACACTGCCACATTTGTCAGAAGAGTTGCTAACTTTGTGCTTTGATTTATTCCTGTTGGAACAATTACTCAAGCAGCAATTACTACTTCAATCATTAGAATTATCTTTTTATTAATTGTCTTAGTAATTTTATTAATTCCAGCAGTTTATACCTTAATTCAAAAAGTAACTATTCACCAAACAACTAGTGCAAGTGCCAGTTTAGGATTTGCTTACACAATTTTATATTTCTTTGCATCCACAATTAACTTTGCAATTAAATTTGATCAAAGAGCAGGATTTGCTGAAAATATAAATACAAATAACTATATCTTTTTAGGGATCTCCTTATCTTGTTCAGTTTTATTTACAGTCTTCTTTTTTTCAAATCGTAGAACCAGATTTTCATCTTTATTTACTTTCATAACTATCTCATTTATAGTTTTTATGATTGCTAATATCAACTTAATTTTTAATAGTATTTATGGTTGAGCAACTGCTTTTAGTGGTATTAATATTTTCATGTCATCAGTAATTATTTTACCTTTATTACTATTTGCATTGTTTGCCAAAAGACAACTTGTAAGACAAGGTAGAGCAAATAGATGATTCTATTTTATGTTCAATTTTACCTTAGGTTTATTTACTTCTGTTTTAGCTATTCTACCGTTTTTTGCTTCAATTGATCAGGCAATTAGTACATCAGATATTTCGGCTTCAACAATTGTTGGAGTAATTGCAAATTTCATCTTTAATACATTAAATATTTGAGTCTTAATTTATATTTTATTAGCTGTTTTTGCATCAATATCTTTCTTAATAATTTTGATTAAATTATTCGTAAGTATTGGTTTAATGAAAAGCAAAGTTTACGCAAATAATTTAAATTATATTGAAAAATTAAAACAAGATGTTTTAGCAAATGAAAACAAAAATAAGAAGAATAGAATTAAAACTAATGGCAAAGACAAAAACAAAGTTTTAGCTAAAGGACAGGTGTAAAATGTTTAAAAAAATACTTACAAAAATTTCTGATTTTTTTACTGCTAGCGATGATAATGATGGCAACTATAATTCAAAAAATAAGGGTCGTTTTTCAAATCGAAAAAGAAGAAAAATAGTTAATGAAATTTCACAAATACATGGCAAAAAAATTGAACAATTTAATGATGTAATTTCTAATAAAATGAATTTTTTAACTACCATAAATAATTTAAAAATTCCTGTTTATTTTAAGACACATTTTAAATTATCTGATCCTGCTTTTGATAGTGTAAAAGCAAAGATAGATAAAGCAATCGAAAACCGTGTTCCAATTATTTTTGGTGATTGAGTTTTATCTTGAAAAGAGAGTAAAGAAATTTATATACCAGAAATTGTTGATTTAGAAAATATCGATTCAAGTACATACATTTTGAATTTATCTAATGAAGGAACAAGAGAAGAAATTCTTGTTTTTAAAACTATTTGTGACTATATTAATTTATTAATAGATGAAAAAAATGCACTATTCTTTTTTAATGATGAATTCGTAATTTTAAAAAGAGCAGACAATAAAAAAATTACTTTATTTGGAGAAAAATTCATTCATGCAAACATATAGTCAATTAGCAAAAAGAATGAAAAATTATCAAAACATCAGAAGTCTTGTTAATTTAAATTTTCTGCAGATTTTAGGGCAATATCAGGTGCTTAGCGATAATCTTCAAAACCAACTTGCTGAAGCTGCTAGGTTAAAAGAAATCTATTGATCAATTAATCGAGAATATAATATTAAGTCATCTTTTTTTGAGAACTTAAATAAAAATGAAAAACCCGAGCAACAAAAAAAATTAATTATTTATATTGCTGAAAAAGCAAAATATTCATCAATTGGTTTTCATAATACAGACAATTTAATTTTAAGTACAATTACAAAAAATGACCTATTAATTACAATGGGAGATTATGCTTGTGAGTGATCTAAAAAAGCAAAAATTCCAGTTTATGATGAATATGAAAGAATTGATGTTTCATATGTTTCAAGAATTAAAACTTTAATTTATGAACTGTATATTTCAAAAGTAATTAACCGTGTGGAAATGATTTTCCCATCTAATAAAATTGAAAATAATAGGTTAATTATTTTGCCTGTTGAGCAGAATAAATTAAGCGTTGCAAAATCACCCGAAACTATTGATATTAAAAATTATTCAATCCATCCAAACCTTTCAAGTTTTATTGATAATTTAAATTTAATTTATTTAGATTACACAATCGCAGCAGCAATTACAGAAGCTAGTTTTTATTCCTTAAAACAAAAAATTTCTCGTATCAAATCTTTGATAGAATCGGTTGAAAAGAAAATTGAAAAACTGGCAAATGATATCTTAAAAGAAAAACGAAAAGTTGCAACGGATGATATTATCATCACCACTCAATAATTAAAATTTTATTAAATTAAGAAAGAGGAAATTATGAAATTTTTGAAAATTAATTTTCCAAAAATAAGTTACTCATTTAGCCGTAAATTGAGTAGGTTTCCTTTTTTAAAAAATCATATTACTTTACCCAAAAAAGTGATGATCAAATTTAAAAATATTAAGCAATGAAATAAGGCAAATATAGACATTGATTTTTCAAAACCGTATTACTTATGATGACAAACAAGTCTTAATGTTCAGTCATTAGCTTTTTCAGGTGGTAAGGGTGTTTTGACTGCGCCAACTATGTTATTAAAAATTAGTGAAACACCGTGAGAAGAAAACTTAAAATATTTAATTATCGATGAAGTTTTTGTTGAATATAATGATGATGAATTTTTAATTTATTTCTTTAGAAAAGCAACTAGGTTATTTCCGATTGCAAATAATTCAAACGGTAATTATTATTCAAAAAGTGTTTTAAATGAAATCTATCGAAAGACCAAAAAAATTGAACTTGCATATTCATCGCAAGAAGAAATAGGTCTAACGACTAGAGAAATAATTGAAGCTGCTGAATCACGCCGTAATAGCCTTCATTATTCACTAATGAAAAATCACAACCTAACAATGGAGAAGAAAAATGAAAAAGAGTAAAAAAATAGGATTATTGTTTTTATCTGCAACAACTCTAGTTTCAGCAGTATCTGTTGTTGCTGTTTCTGCAAATCTTAATCAAACTACTTCAAAAAATTTCCAAGAAGTTTCAGAAGATGGTGGCGATACTAGCGATCCAAAAGAAGGAGGTGGTGAAGGCGAAGGTTCAGGAACTGGTGAAAATAATAATGGAGACTCAGATTCATCTTCTAGTGCTTCAAACGGTGAAAATACAACGCCTGAAGAAGGAAATACAGGTTCTAGTTCTACAACTGGTGGTGATTCAGAAACAACTCCACCTGAAGAAACAGCCCCTAGTCAGCCAGTTGAATCTGGTGCACCTGAAAGTCCAGATAAAATTGATGATGGTACAACTTCTGCAGGTGATGGCACTGATACTAATGATTCAAGCAATACTGGTTCAGGAGAACAAAATGACCCAAATGATTCAACAGGTGATGCATCAGGTTCAAACCAAGAAGGAAGTCAAGGCAACTCTTCTGAAAATACATCTACCGAAAGTTCTAAACGTGATTTAGATTATACAGGTCTATCATTAGAACAAAAAGTTAACAAGTTTTTATCTCATTTAAATGCTGCTTTAAAAACTAGATATGAATCAATCAAATCAAGTTTTCCAACAAGTAAAGAGCAAACAGCAGAATGAAACTTTACTTATTTACTTTATAATTTAAGTCAAGAAGATTCAGCCCACTATAAAAGTTTTAAAGATAAATTAATGGCATCTTTAACAACCTTAATTGCAGCAGATAATTTTGATAAAACACTTTATCAAATAACTGAAGCAACTAAATTAGAAACTGTTTTAAACACAATGACTAGTGAAGAAATTGAAACTCAATTTCTAGTGGTTTTTAAAAATTTAGAAGATAAATTAATTACACCATTATCAGTTGAAAATCCTGATTATGCAGAGATATATAAAAACTTTAAATCATTTGCAAATTCAACAACTGATTTATCAGATTTTCAATGAAGTAATAAAACAGGTTACAGTGCAATTTTAACTCAGTCTGATTATGACAAGGTTATTACAGAAATGACAACTATCAGTAGTGAAAATACTTTAGCTTTTGAGTTCTTAGATTTTAAAACTATTTACGCTAATATTCTTAAATTATTAAATGATCAATATCAAAAAGATAAAGCAAAAGTTGAGGAAGTAACTTCAGACAGTAATTTAAATAAATACTTTGGTTATGATTTTCCAAAACTTAAATATGCAACAATTAAAGATGGTGTCAGAACTTTTTTTGATTGACATTTTTATAGTAAAGATTTAATGTTTGGAATTATAAAACAAGCTGTTCGAGTTAATGATAAATATGATTTAAAACTGGAAACAACTGACTATAAAGTTGAGTTAAGAAAAGAAGGTGCTAATGAAGATTTATTACTTGTAATGTACAATAAATTGACATTAGGAAACTATGTTAAAGAAAATTTTAAATTAACCTTAAGTAATGTTAGCAATAGAGTTTTAACAGCTCAGCAAACAATTGAATATATCATTAAAAATTTTTTTACAAAAGATAATTCAACTGAAGATGTTTTTTATACATTAACAAATTCAGGTTCATCTTTGACCTATGATCAGGTTAAAGAATCTGACATAACTTTAATGCCAGATGTGCAACAAGTAATAGTTGATTTAGGAATTACAATTAAAGAAATTAAATTAAATACTGATGAAGAATTTGCAAAAAATAATGACTATAAAATTAGTAAAAATACTGTTCAAATTAAATTTGAAAAATTAACTAATATAGACAATTTTAATCCTTCAATAATTACTTTTTATTTAAATAATTTAGACTATAAAACAGTCTTACTAAAAAAGGCTCCAGAGTTATTACCGACCATTAAAGAAGATGCTAAATTTACTGGTTTTACCGAGCTAAACAGCGATAATGCAACTAAGTATTTTGAAATTAAAAACACTGATGAAAGATATGATTATACTTTAGAAAAAGTTGATTTAATAAGTACTACAGAAGATGATGATAAAGTTTATTTTGTGCATTCTGTAACTGTTAATTTAACAGATGATGAAACATATAAAAGAACTTATCAAATCACTAGTGAACCATTTTCAAAAAAAGCTTTTTTTGACCAACATCAAACTTCAAATACACCTCAAGATCCAAGTGAACCTAAATTAGAAAATCCAGTTGTTGAGAAAAATACTTTAGATATAAATAATTTAAAAGATGAAGATTTAAATTACTTTAGAGCAACTCAAAATGAAGCACATAGCACTATGAGATCTTCATATGGAGAGCTATTTGCAAAACAATTAAGTGAACATAAAAGTGAAATTGAGTTAACTTATAAAATTAGTGTTGCACAAACTTTTGCAAAGTCAAATATTGCAACAGTTAATGACATAAAAGCTGAACATAAAAATTCAGTTTTACTAGATTTTAGAACAACATATATTTCAAATTTAATGCAACTTTATAGTGCAAATAATTCAGCAGCAGCAATTCAAGAATCAACTAAAAATGCTTTTGAATTTGCTAAAAAAGAAATGGTTGAAAAATTAGTTGAAGCAGGAATTGATCCTTCTTCTGCTTCATCATTATTTGAAAATTTAAGTGAATCAGAAGCTAAAGTCATTGACTCCTTAACTTCAACTTTAGAAGGTAATAAATTAAAAGAATTTGTTGACAATGCTTTACCTGTTGCAGCTCTATGAAGTAACGGAGATATTGATGCACAGCAAGCCTTAAAATTATTAGAAACAATTGCAAACATAAATACAAGTAACTTTAAAAAAGTCGCTGACTATGCAGTTTCAGTGAGCCGTTATGTAGGAATTGGTGTGCTTGGCGCAATTTCTGCTTTGGCTTTAATTGTGGCATTTAGAGGGCGTATTACAAAAGGTTTAAAAATGAAATTAAACCGTAATACAGTTCGTACTTTTGCTTATGCAATTGCAACTTTTTCTGCAGCAGGAATTGTTATTCTAGCACTTTTAATTGCAGGAATTTTATAGAAAGAGAACGTAAGAAATGAAATTAAAAATTAAATCTATTAAAGACTACATCGTTAAAATCGGTGGTGAATTTAAATACAGTTATGGACAAATTTTTCACCTAGGTGAAGAAAAAGTTGAAGGTATGTTAATTCGTGCTGATGAAGATGAAGCCTTTTTACTAGTTGATAAAAACGGTATTGAAAAAGTTAAAGCAGGCGACAGCGTTGAACTTCACTTGAGTGAATTTCAAGTAAAAACCAGTCGTGGTTTTTACCATAAAATTATCGATATTAGAGGTAAAACAATTTACACAAGTCGTCGCAGTGATCCTGAAAGAGATAAATATTTTTACCCTGCTTCATCAACTATTTTTAATATTGCTTCCAACATGATGGAACGAGAACCTCTTGATCAACCTCTTGAAACAGGTATTTTTGCAATCGATGTTTTAATTCCAATCGGATTAGGACAGCGTGAAGTAATTATCGGTGATGCTAAAAGTGGCAAAACATCTTTAGCTTTAACAACTATTTTGAATCAAAAAGATAACGACATCAGAGTTATTTATGTAGCAATTGGAACTAAGTTAACCGATTTAAAAACTATTTATAATACTTTGGCAAAAAATAATATGATGCGCAAAGTAATTATTTTATATGCACCTAGCGATAATTCTTATGAGCAATATTTATTGCCTTATGTAGCAATGACACATGCTGAAAATATTAGGGCAACTGGTAAAGATGTTTTAATTATTTTTGATGATTTAACTTCTCATGCTAATTTTTTAAGAGAAGCAGCTTTATTAATTAATAAACCTGTTGGAAAAGAAGCTTTTCCAGGTGACTTATTTTATAGTCACTCATCTTTATTAGAAAGGGCAGGTAAATTTAAAACTCCTGGGACAATTACGGCATTGCCGATTGTCAAAATTTTAAATAATGATGTCACATCATTATTATCAACAAATGTAATTTCAATTGTTGATGGACAAATTGTTTTAAATAGTGACATGCAAGCATCAGGAATTATGCCTGCAGTTGATATTAATCGTTCAGTTTCTCGTACAGGAAGCAAAGTGCAATCAAAAGTACTTGCAAAAATCAGTAGTAAGATTTTAAGAATTTACACTCACTATCAACATAACAATCGTTTTGCTGGAACTAACTATGATTTTTCTGATGCAATTAAAGAAATTATTTCCAAAGGTAAAGCCTTATTTGGTGTTTTAAAACAGGAAGAATACGTAACTTATTCAAGAGCTTTTATTTTAATTTTAGCTTATATTATTGACTGACAAATTTTAGAAAATTTATCAGACACTAGTCAAAGAGTGCGTTTTATCCGTTATGTTTTATATAATACTTTCACAGGTAATGCTTTAATGGAAGGTGTTTCATCAGCCAAAACAGAAATTGATGAAGAATTATTAAAGGCTTATATTAGCAATTTAATGATTGAATTTGACAAACTAAAAGATGATAATTATGAAGTTAATTTTAACGCTAATTCATTACCTATCATTCCTGAAGATTATCAAAAAATTAAGGACATTGTATGAACGGACAAGTAGTAGCAGTTTCATCTGACGTAATTGATGTTAAGTTTGCGCCTGAGCATTTACCTGAAATTGGTGTTTTATTAAAATCAACTTATTCAAAAACAGCAATGATAGTTGAGCAAATTTTAAATGATTCAACAGTTAGAACTATTTTAGTTTGAATTGATAAAAATGTTGCTATTGGTGACGTAATTATTAATACTAAAAAAGGTTTTATGGTGCCAGTAGGACCTGGAACTAATGGTTATATTTTCAACGTTGTTGGTGAAAATTTAAACGTCAAAAAACGTAGAAAAGTAGAAACTAAAAAACCTGAAAAAAGTGACAAAATTATTGACTGAAATATTTTAAATCCACATGAAACTTTTGGTAGTGGTGAATTTTATTTAGACCAAGAACCAAAAGAATTTGACCTAGAAAAAAAATTAGTGGACACTGAAGAATTTTTTACTAATGTAAAAGATGAAGAAGAAAATCCACACATGAAAATGTTTGATGAACTAGGTGATGATTTAGAATATGTGGAAAATAAAATTTCTGCAGACTCGCTTGCTTCAAGTTATGCAAACGAAATTTTTGAAGATAATTTTCAAAAAATTTCAATTAATTCTTTGGCAAAAAGTAAAGATAATTTTAACATCGAAAATAAGTTTATTGAAACAGGAATTAAAATTATTGATTTCTTCTTACCTATCTTTGAGGGCGGTAAAATCGGGATTTTCGGTGGTGCTGGAGTAGGTAAAACAGTTTTAATAAAAGAACTTATTTTTAACATTTCTAAGAAGACTCAAAACCTAAAAAGTTTCTTTATCGGTACTGGTGAAAGAACTCGTGAAGGTAAGGAATTATACATCGAATTAGAAGAATCTAATTTGCTAGATAAGACCACCATGTTTGTTGCACAAATGAATGAACCTTCAGGTGCTAGACAAAGAATTGTACCAGTTGCACTAAGTGCAATTGAGTATGCAAGAGATGTTGAAAGAAAAAATGTTTTATGTTTTATCGATAATATTTATCGATATGTACAAGCAGGAAGCGAGTTATCTTTTTCATTAGGTAGAAAGCCTTCAGAAGCTGGATATCAAGCAACTTTAGTCAGTGAAATTTCTTCAGTTGAAGAAAGAATTAAGGCTAATGAAAATGGTTCAATTACATCTTTTCAAACTGTCTTTTTACCAATGGATGATATCAACGATCCTGCTTCAGCAGCGATCATTGCTCACCTAGATGCAACGCTTGTTCTTTCAAGAAGTATTGCAGGAGAAAATTACTTTCCAGCAATTGATGCTTTATCTTCAAACTCAGTCAATACATCTCAGAAAAAAATTGGGACAAGACATTTTCATTTATTAACTGAAGTTAAATCAATGCTACAACGTTATCGTGAATTAGAAGATATGATTTTAATTTTAGGAATTAATGAACTAGAATTATCTAATCAGATCATTGTTAAAAAAGCATTACAATTAAGTGCATTTTTCACACAAGATTTTCACGTTGCTGAAAATTTTACTAAAAGACCAGGGGTTTATGTAAGTAAAGACGCAACTTTAGAAACTGTTGAAAGAATTATTAACGGACAATATTTAGATATCAATGAAACTGATTTCCTTTACATCAAAGACTATCGTGATCTAGATGTAAAATTGGCTGAAATTCAAAAAACAAAAATCCAAGCTTTAGCAGCTGATGAAGTTGTTGAAGAAAGAACTAAAAGTAAAAAGAAAAAATAAATTTAAGAATAAAATAAATTAAAGAGGTATTTGATGAAGACTTATTCACCAGATTTTATGAAAAAGCTAATTGCTCATTTGAAAGCAATTGGCTTTGTTTTTCAAGGTAGTGAAATTTATGGAGGGCTAGCAAACACTTGAGATTATGGACCTTATGGTTCATTAATGAAAGATAATGTTGCTAGCGCATGAAAAGATTTTTTTATTAACCAAAATGACAATGCCTTTTTAATTGATTCTAAAATTTTAATGAACCCACTTGTTTGAAAAATATCTGGTCATTTATCAAATTTTAGTGACTATTTAATCGAAGATAAAATCAGTAAAAAACGTTATCGTGCAGATCATCTTGTTGAAGAATATTTACCAAATATCAATATTGCTAAATTAACTGAAACTGATTTAGAAAAAATTATTAAGGAAAATATTCAGACAATTGAAAACAAAAAAGTTGAATGAAGTGAAATTAGAAAATTCAATTTAATGTTTGAAACTTATCAGGGAGTAATTGAAAATAATAAGGATAAAATTTATCTTAGACCTGAAACTGCACAAGGTATTTTTATTAATTTTAAAAATGTGCAACGCTCAACTCGTTCACATTTACCACTTGCAATTGGTCAAATTGGAAAATCATTTCGTAATGAAGTAACTCCTGGAAATTTTGTTTTCAGAACTCGTGAATTTGAGCAAATGGAATTAGAAGTTTTTACTTCGCCAGAAAATTCGATGCAGGTTTTTGATAAATACATCAAAAAATCATACGATTTTTTAATTTCATTAGGATTAGATCAAAAAAATCTAAAAATAAGAAAACATGCAGATGAAGAGCTTGCTCACTATTCAAAAGCAACAAGTGATATTGAATTTAATTTTCCTTGAGGTTGAGGAGAATTAATGGGAGTTGCCCACCGTGGTGATTTTGATTTATCAAAACATCAAGAAGCTTCAAAAGAAAGTTTTGAATATCTTGATCCACATGCCAATAAAAAATTTATCCCCCATGTAATTGAACCTTCAATCGGTCTTGATCGTTTATTACTTGCTTTATGATGTCAAGCATTTAATGAAGAAGTAATTTCTGAAACTGATACAAGAATTAATTTTCAACTCCCTTTTAAGCAAAGTCCAATTCATTTAGCAGTTTTACCACTTGTTAAAAAGCAATCAGAACTAGCTTTGAAAATTAAAAAAGAGTTGCAAAAACAAAAAATAAAAGTTGTTTTTGATGAAACAGGTTCAATTGGTAAGCGCTATCGCCGTTATGATGCTCTCGGTGTAAAATATTGCTTAACTGTTGATTATGATTCAGAAAATGATTTATCATATACATTGAGAGAACGTGACAGCATGGAGCAAGAACGTTTAACTTTAGAAAAAATTATCAAAAAAATTAGCATCTAATTTTTTGGTAATTTTATATTTTTAGGAGGAGATCTTAATGAACTATAAAGAGTTAGAAAATAAGATTTATGAAACTACATCTTTATCAGATTATATTTCTAAAGATCTAAACCTAACACATAAAGGAAATTCCTATATTGGTTTATGCCCTTTTCATGATGACAAAAACGCTTCATTTAGTATCAAAGCATCTGACAATATTTTCACATGTTGATCATGTGGAAAAAAAGGTGGTATCTTTAACTACGTGATGCTAAAGCATGAAGTTTCATTTCCTGAAGCAGTCAGAATGCTAGCACAAGAATTTAATATTGATATTGGTAATGCTTATTCCAATACTGAAGAAATTAAAAAAGTATTAACCAAAGAACAAGAAAGTGCTTTATTAGCAAACAATATTGCTGCTTCATATTTTTATAAACAAATGCATAATAATATTTTAAAAAATGATGCTTTAAAATCGTTTTTAGAAAAAAGAAAAATAGATAAGGATCTAGTTACTGAATTTTCTTTAGGTTATGCAGATGGAAATTTAAATAAATATGTTTTAAGTAAAACCAAGAATTTAGAATATTTTTTAATTACTGGATTAATTAAAGAAAATTTTAAAAATACTTATTTAGATTCATATCGTGAAAGATTAGTAATTCCAATTCATGATGAAATAAATAATTTAGTCGGTTTTGGTGCAAGAACAATTATTGATGAAAATCCAAAATATATTAATAGTAGTGATAACTTAATTTTTTCAAAGTCTCAAGTTTTATTTAATTTTTTTAGAGCAAAAAATTTTATTAAAACTGAAAAGTCAGTTATTTTTGTTGAAGGTTATTTGGATGTTTTGTCACTATGAAAAATAGGTGTTAAAAATGTTGTTGCAATCATGGGAACCAACCTAACATCTGAACATATAAAATTAATAAAAGATGAAGAGATAATTTTATTTTTAGATAATGATTTAGCAGGTGTAAATGCAACCATAAATGTAATAAAAACTTTATTATCAAATTCAAAAAAAGTAAGCATTATTTTTTATTTTAGGAAAAATAAATTACAAAATCCAAATGTTAAATATGACTCAATTTTTACAGTTGAAGATGATAATTTAAGATATGACAAAATTGATGCAGATACGCTTGTAAACACGGAAAACGGGGCACTTTTAATCAAAAATTTGATTGAAAAAAGAATTTCTGGAATTGATTTTATTTATAAACATTTAAGAAGAAAATATCATTTTAATAATTCAAATAATATTTTAAATTTCCAAAAAGAGTTTTCAGAATTTCTCGGATTAGCACCTAGAGAAACAATTCAATTTTATAAAACTTTTTTGCAGACAAATCACAGTATTTCGATAGATATAAATAATAATTCATATCGAAGAAATAACGTTCAAAATAATAACAATTATGAAACTAAAAACGCCTATTTACCAACTGAAAATCAACCTATAATATCTAATAAAATTTTAATTCAAGAAAGAAGAGTTGATAACAGTTTATTTTCAAGAATTATTTGATTGTTAATTTCAAATACAAAATTATTGCAAATATTTAAAGAGTATTTAGAAATTAAAAAAAGAAAAGATATTAATTTTGACTACTTTGAATTTGTTCCTAGACAATTAAATTTACTAGTCAGATTTATTTATCAAATAATTGAAAAAGGATATCATGCTGCAGGTTCACAAGCAATTATAAACTTGCTTGAAAAACACGCAAAAAATGCTTTTGAACTTTATAAGCAAATTGGATATTTAAATTTTAATCAAGATTCAAACAGGAAAAATTCCTGAAAAAATGAAGAAGAATTTTTTGATTATCTTGACAACATTTATAAATCAGAGGCAAATATTGAAATTGAAATTACAAAGAAAAAAATTCAATTAAAAGCTGAAGAATATAAAATCAAACAAGATGAAGAGCACCCTCAAGATATCTTTAAAGAACTAAGAAAAAGAGTTCAATATTTGCATGAAAAAATGAGCAAATTATAATAAATTTTTAGATAAAAAATAAATGATTATATTATATAATTTTTAACAATTTAATTATTTATAATTAAACTTAAGGAGTCGAATGCCTACTAAAAAAGATAAAAATCAATTTGAAACAGATAGCCAAATCATTAAGGAACTGAAAAAAATAAAGAGTTCTAAAAAGACTGATTATCTTTCACAAGACGATGTTATGGAATACTTATCAAAAAACAAACTAGATTTGGATGATGATGTCGTTGATAATATTTTTACACAATTAATTGATGCTAAAATCATTGATGATTTAGCAGATTTTACTGATCTAGATGATGTTGACCAAAATGACATTGAGAAGGAACTTTTTTCAGCAGATGGTAAAAGTTTATTAGCAGATACTGATGAAATTCCTGAGCCAGATTTAGATGATTTAGATGATATTGACATTAAGAAAATAAAAAAACTTGAGGAAGAAGTTGAAAACGATGATGATTTTGATGATCTTCACGAAGAAGATGAAATTATTTCTGAAGAATCATTAGATGATCCTTTTCACTTAACTAAATTACACCAAACTGAAAATGAAGATTCTGAAGAAGATGAATTAGCAGATCTTGAAGAATCATTGTTTGAAGATAGTGAAGGCGATCTTTCTTCAATCAGCCAAGAAAATATTAAAGAAGAAAGAATTCAAAGAATTCAGAAGAAAAAAATTAAATCTAAGCTAACTGAAACCAATGACATTGTTAAATGATACATGCGCTGAATTGGTAAATACGGTACCCTTTTAAGTGCTGAAGAAGAAAAGCAATTAGCAATCAATATGAAAAAATATAAAGGTACCTTACGTGGTAAAAGAGCACGTGATACCTTGATCAAAAGAAATCTTCGTTTAGTAATTAACAATGCTAAGAAATATAAAAATCGTGGTTTACCATTTATCGATTTAATTTCTGAAGGTAATTCAGGAATTATTAAAGCTGTTGAAAAATTTGATGAATCTCGTGGATTCAAATTTTCAACATACGCAACTTGATGAATTCGCCAATCAATAACTAGAGCAGTTGCCGACCAAGCTAGAACCATCCGTGTTCCAGTTCACATGGTTGAGACAATCAATAAGATTATTAAAATTGAGCGTGAATTGCAACAAGAAAAAGGTGAAATGCCAACTGATGAAGAAATTGCTGTAGCATACGGTAATGACTTTAATGCTGAAAAAGTCAGATACATTAGAAAAATTAATATCGACCCTATTTCATTAGATAAAACAGTTGGAAAAGAAGATGATTCATTTTTTAGTGATTTCATTCAAGATGATTCAGTTATTTCTCCATTTGATCACGCAAATAATGAAGATTTAAAAAATCACTTATTAGATTTAATTAAGGAACAACTTACAGAAGAAGAACAGGTTGTAATTCAAAAACGTTATGGAATTGGAAATGATGAATTTGGAAAACCATATCGTGTTCATTCATTTAATGAATTATCTGTACAATTAAATACTTCTCGTGAAAAAGTAAGACAAATGGAAAATAAAATTTTGCGTCGTTTAAGATCAACTAAAAAACGTAAAATTTTAAGAGAGTATTTGAAGGACTAATTTTGAAAATAGAAGAATTGATTTCAAAAATTGAAATTAAATATCCTTTAGAAAATCAAGAGCCATGAGACTTTTCAGGGCTCGCTTTTAGAAACAAAAAAATGCTTGATAATTCCTTATCAGGCATTTTGTTATGTCTTGATATTACAAATGAAGTAATTGATTATGCAATTAGAAATAATTTAAATTTAATTATTTCTCACCATCCTTTTATTTTTAATAAATATCGAAAAAGAGATTTTTTATCTTATCCATATAAAGAGGAAATTTATAAGAAAGCAATTAAAAATAAAATAGTTTTATATTCGCTTCATACAAATTATGATGTTGATAAAGAGGGAACGAGTTTTCAAATTGCAAAACAAATTTTTGATGATAATAATTTTAAAATAAAAGTTGAATCAAAATATTCTGCTTCAATTTATTTAAACCAAGATATAACTGAAATTGAAAATAAATTGCATCTTAAAAACTTCGAAATTTTAAATTCAAATTTAAAAGATCAGAATTTTATTTTTAAAAAATTAATAATTTTTGCAGGCTCAGGTGATTACTCAGAAATATCTGAATTAGCATCAAAAGATGATTTAGTAATTACTAGTGATATAAAATGAAATGAATGAATTTTTTATAATCAAAATAAATTAAATGTAATTGAAGTCTCGCACAGAATTGAAGAAGTCTTTATATTTAATTTAAAAGAAATAATTTTAAATAAATTAAAATTATCAAATATAAAAGTTGAAACATATACATTTGAAAAATGAGAAAGAACTAATTAAAATGAATGTAAAAAAATTACTTACTGAACAAGATAAACTTGACAAAATGATCCTGAAAAACGCAGGAATTGCGAGCTTTCATGATGTTAGAGAAAAAATTGGATTTGCCCTTTTAGTTGAATTAGGAGAACTTGCAAACGAAGTTCAAACATTTAAATATTGAAAG
The DNA here is from genome assembly GCF_002272945.1 of Mycoplasmopsis agassizii. Taxonomy (GTDB): domain Bacteria; phylum Bacillota_I; class Bacilli_A; order Mycoplasmatales; family Metamycoplasmataceae; genus Mycoplasmopsis_B; species Mycoplasmopsis_B agassizii. Next base: position 109,122 of record NZ_NQMN01000001.1, read on the forward strand.
AAAAATCAAAACATAGATCGTAAAAAAATTCTTGAAGAATATTCAGATGGAATTCATTTTTTAAATACTTATGTTTTTAATTTTGAAGCAGGAGAAGAATTTAATCCAATTATTTTTTCAAAAGATATTAATAAGCAATTTCTAGAAGTTTATAAAAATATTTTAATCATGATTGAAAAACCTGATAAAGAAATAATTAAATTAACATATGAACTTTATTTAGGTTTAGCAAGCTTACTTGGAATAAGTGATCAAGAAATTGAAACCGAATATTTTAAAAAGAATTTGGTTAATCAAAATCGTGTAAAGCAAAATTATTAATCATGAACGATTTCAAAAAAATAAGAAAAAATCAGGTTCAAAATATTTCAACAAATGAAATTAAAAAATATTATGAACTAGATTACATAGATGAAGAAATAAAAAGGTTTTTTGATGAAAGACCTTTTTTGCAGAAATATCTAAATCCTAATTTAAAAATATCTGAATCATATTTTGAAAATTTATCTATAGAAGATCAAAATAGATTAGCCAGTCTTATATCACCTTATAATGATGTAAATTTTCGTTTATCAACTTCAAACCGTATTGGCAGAAATACTACAAAAGAAACTTTTGGTGGTTCTCTACTTTTAACATTTTTAAAACTTTATGAAAACATTTATATTTTTTTAACTACTAAATTAGTAAATAAGAATTTTGAAAAAATTAAAAATGATTCAGAAGTCGAAGCAATTTTAAAAGAATTAACTTGATTATTAATTCATCTTTTTTCAATTACAAATTGAACTCCAAGAGCAGCAAATAAAGTTTATCTTAGCCCTTATCAAATCAGATTTAATTTTAATATTCCAAAACAAATGACTAATGAATATTGAGGGCAAAAATATTTTGATTTAAATCAAAATATCTTTTTAAAACTTTTAAATGATTTATTAAACTATGATCCAGAGCCTTATAGTTATAAAAATCTAAAAACTTTTTTTGGAGCAAATATTCATTTTTTTGAAGTTATTTTAGATAAGCAAGTTTTAAAAATCTCTTTAAGTTTCGAGTAATTTTCTTTGTAAATAGCACTATAATAAGAATATATTTTAATATTTTATTTAAAGAGGTTATTTATGAAAAAACTATACATTATTGGTAATTGAAAAATGAATAAAACTGCAAGCGAAGTTGAAAGTTTTGCAGCTGAATTCATTGAACTTTACAAAAGCCATAAACACAATATTAGCGAAAACACAACTTTTGGAATTGCAGCACCTGCAGTTTCACTTTCAAAATTGCACATGCCTTCATTAAGAAGCATGCATTTTAAAGTTGTTGCACAAGATTCATCTGCACACGAAAAAGGTGCTTACACTGGAGAAATATCAGCCAACATCTTAAAAAGTTATGATGTTGACATGGTTGTTTTAGGTCATTCAGAAAGAAGACAATATCACCATGAAACTAGTGAAGAAGTTAATTTAAAAGCTAAATTAGCAATTGCTAGTGGGTTAACTCCAATTATTTGTGTTGGTGAAACCTTAGATGAATATCAAGCAGGGATTTCAAAAGAAGTTGTTGAAAAACAAATTAAACAATCACTTAGAGATCTAGATTTAAGCAAAATTATTATTGCTTATGAACCAGTTTGAGCAATTGGAACAGGTAAAACTGCTACTGCTGAAGAAGCACAAAATATGGCAAGTTTTATTAAACGCATTACTAGCAAAGATGTTATCGTGCAATACGGTGGATCAGTTAATCCAAAAAATGTTGCTGAATTAATGTCACAAGAAGATATCGATGGCGCATTAGTTGGTGGAGCATCATTAGTAGCAGGAGATTTCATTAAGTTATTAACACTTAATAAGTAATCATGAACAAAAAAGTTATATTAGTAGTAATTGACGGTTTAGGAATCAGAGCAGAATCTCAAGGTAATGGTTTTAAACTAGCAAACACACCTACTTTTGATCATCTTTTTAAAGACTATCCTAATGTCTTAATCGATGCTAGTGGTGAAGCAGTCGGATTACCTAGTGGTCAAATGGGTAATTCAGAAGTAGGTCATCTTAATATCGGAGCAGGACAAATTGTTTATACAGGTTTATCTTTAATTAATAAATCATTGCAAGATAATTTGTTCTTAAAAAATGAAGCTTTTTTAGAAGCATTTAATTCTGTTAAAGAAGAAGATGCAACTTTACACTTAATGGGACTACTAAGTCCTGGTGGTGTGCATTCATTAGAAGCACATTTATTTGGTGTTTTAAAGGCTGCATATGAACACGGACTGAAAAAAGTTTCAGTCCATGTTTTTGGTGATGGGCGAGATGTGGCACCTGCTTCAATCAAGGAATCAATTGTGAAATTACAAGCAATTTGTGATCAATATGGCTATAAAATTGCTTCAGTTGCAGGTCGTTTTTACGCAATGGATCGTGACCAGATTTTTGAGAGAAATCAAAAAGCATACGACAATTTATTAGGTAAATCTAATAACACTTTTACTAGTGCTTTAGACTATGTTGAAAGCCAATATCAAAAGCAAATTACTGATGAATTTTTTGAGCCTGCATTTGATAAAAGTGCCAACATGATTAAAGATCATGATAGCATTATTTTCTTCAATTTTAGACCTGATCGTGCTCGCCAATTAACTCACTTTTTTAGACCAAGTAAAATTTATGATTATAAAAATAGTGCACCAGTTAAAATTGAAAAATTTGTTAGCATGATGAAATATGAAAACATGGATACAATTATTGCTTTCGATGAAATGAAAATTACACAGCCAATTGGTTATGTAATGGAGCAAGCAAATAAAAAGCAATTACGTGTAGCAGAAACACAAAAATATGCACACGTAACTTATTTCATGGATGGTGGAATTGACATCTCATATAAAAACTCAAAACGCATCATGGTTGATTCAATTAAAGCTGAATTTTTTGCAGATGTACCACATATGTCAGCAAAAGGAATTACTGATGAAGTAATTAAAAATGCTAAAGATTTTGATCTAACAATTTTAAATTATGCTAACCCAGATATGGTTGGACATACAGGTGATTTAAAGGCAACAATTGAGGCAGTAACTTTCTTAGATAGTCAAATTAAAAGACTGTGAGATTTTGCTTTAGAAAATAATATTACTGTTTTTATTACAGCAGATCATGGTAACGCAGAAATTACTGAAGATAAAAATGGTAACCCTTCAACTAAACATACAGATAGTCCTGTAATGTTAATTACAAGCGATAAATCTTTAAAATTAAAACCTGGAAAATTAGCTAATATTGCGCCAACTATTTTAGATTATTTAGGTATTGAAAAATCATCTGAAATGAATGAGGAATCATTAATAATAAAATAATTAATGAAGATGAATTAGTCTTAAATAATTTAGGTTTTGATGGCAAACTAAAAGTCTATCAAGACAAGCAAATGTTTAACTATTCAGTAGACACAATTTTATTTGCAAACTTTATTTTTTTAAATCAAAAAATAAAATATGCTTTAGAAATAGGAACTAATAATGCAGCTCTTGCAATCTTTTTAGCGGCAAGAAATGAAGCGCTAAAAATAGATGCAGTTGAGATTCAAAAAAGAGCAATTTTAATTGCAGAAAAAAATTTAGAATTTAATAAAATGAAAAATCAGATTAATTTAATTAATCAAGATTTTAATTTATTTTATAAAGAGCATGCAAAAAATGTAAGACAAAAATATCAAATGATTTTTGTCAATCCCCCCTATTATCCGATGGAATCGTCAATTATTCCTAACTCATCTGAATCAAAATTGATTGCTACTCATGAAGTTAAATTAAATTTAGAACAAATCATTTTAGGAAGTTCAAAAATAATTGAGCAAAAAGGATATTTAAATTTTGTCATTCCTGTTGAACGTTTTGTTGACTTAGTTACACTACTAAGAAAATATAAATTTGAGCCAAAAAGAATTCAATTTATTTATCCAAGAATTCATGAGAAAGCAAAATTTGTGATGCTTGAAAGTCGCTATAATAGTGGCTATGGTCAACACTATTTAGAAAATTTATATCTTCATCCAGAAGATATAAATGATCATTCTTATTTAGAAAATATTAAGGAATTATATATTCCAAAAAAGGTGGAACATGAGTAAAAAAACAGTTCTAATTACAACACCAATTTATTACCCAAATGGTAGTTTACATATTGGTCATTTATTTACAACTTCCTTAGTTTGAGCAATTAGAAATTATAAGCGTTTAAAAGGCTTTGATGCAGTCATGCTAACAGGAGCTGATGAACATGGTCAAAAGATTTTTAATACTGCGATTGCTAATAAAATGCTTCCCCAAAAATTTGTTGATCTACAAGCAGACAATTTTAAAAAGCTTTGAGAACTAGCAAAAATTGATACAGATTTTTTTGTCAGAACAAGTGACTTTCGCCACTTTAAAGCAGTTAAAAGAATCTTTACAGATATGTTTAATAAGGGTTATATTTACAAAGGTTTTTACAAAGGTCTTTATTCAATTAGTGATGAAGAATTTGTTACTAAAACAAATGCAATTGAAAAAGATGGTAAGTTCTATCACCCAATTAGTGATCATGAATTAGTAGAAATTTCTGATGAATCTTACTTTTTTAAATTAGATAAATTAAAAGATTTTTTAATTGATGAATTTTTAAATTTAGATCATATAACTAGTGAAGCTATTATTAAGGAAATGAAGGCTAATTTCTTAAGCGAAGGATTAGAAGACTTATCGGTTACACGTATTAAAATTGATTGAGGAATTCCAATTGTGGAAGATTCACAACATATTATTTACGTTTGATTAGATGCTTTATTTAGTTATTTAACTAGTCTAGGTTTTTATTCAAAAGATGATTCACTATTTAAAAAATATTGAGAAAATGCAACCGAAAGAATCAACGTAGTTGGTAAAGAAATTACTCGCTTTCACTGCATTTATTGACCAATCTTTTTAAAGTCTTTAGGAGTTAAAATACCTACTAAAATAGTGACACACGGATGAATTATTACACCTACTGGAAAGATGTCAAAATCTAAAAATAATGTAGTTGACCCAGTAGTTTTAATTGATAAATTTTCAGCTGAATTAGTTAAGTTTTTTATAGTTACCAAAATCTCAATTCGTAAGGATTCAATCTTTAGTGAAGAGTTATTAGCAAATGCGGTAAATACTGAACTTGTTAACGTTTTTGGTAATTTAATCAGTAGATCTGAAAAAATGAGTGAAAATAATTTCACACGTACATTGGCTTATAAGAAGGTTGATGAACTAGAAAAATATTATGAATTAATTGATTCGCTTGAAACTAAATTTTCAAAACATGCCGATGAATTTAATTTTGATTTAGCTTATGAAGAAGTTTTAAAACTAGGTAATGAGTTAAATTTAATCATCGATAAATATGAACTTTGAAAATTAAAAGCAGATAATGAATTGCTTGAACAAATTCTTTTATTAATTTTTAATGGAATTTATGCAATGGCTGCAATGTATCAAATTCTCTTACCTGAAAAAATTGCTACCTTAGCTAAAAACTGAAATTTAAAAAGTTTTGAATTTGAAAAAATTTCAAAACGAGATAAATTTAAAAAACATATTTTTAGAAAAAATGAGAATTTATTCACTAGATTGAAATAAATTTTCACAATTATGAAAAGCAAAATATTTTTAAATTTATATTATTAATTGTGTTAATATAATAACCACTGAAAGATTGAAGGAGGATTTATGCCACGTGACGGTTTTACTTTAGAATGTACAGAATGTAAAATGCATAATTACATTTCGAAAAAGAATAAGAAAAAGACAATCGAAAAAGTTGAATTAAACAAGTATTGTCCAAAATGTAATAAGAGTACAAAGCACCGAGAACGAAAATAAATCGTTAAAAAACGCCAATTGGCGTTTTTTAATTACCTTTTGTTTTATAATCATATAAAAACGTGTCTGTTTATAGTAAGATTATTAAATATAGACACTTCTGAAAGGAAATATATGGACAGAAGAAAATTAGATCAAGAATTAGTAAGAACAAGTGCTGATGCTTACATCTCACTTAGTGACAAATCAAGACTTTGATTTGCTGAAGTTGATACAACTGCAGGATTATTGATTGTTGAAAAAACTAAAGCTTATTTATTTGTAGATTCACGTTACATTGAATATGCTCAAAAAAACGCTAAAAACGTTAGCGTTAAACTATGAAATGCTAAATCTTTAAAAGAGTTTTTCATTAAGAAAAACTATAAAAAAGTTTTACTAGAAAAAGATTATTTAAAAATTTCAGAATACGATTGATTAAGACATTTATTAAATCATTCTGAAGGTGTAAATGTTGCTTCAATTTTTATTGAAGGACAACAACTACGTGCTGTTAAAACTAAAGAGGAAATTAAATTAGTGGAAAAAGCAATTGATATTTCTTTTAAAGCTTTTGAAAAAGCAAAAGCTGCTTTAAAAGTTGGAGTTAGTGAAAAAGAAATTGCTGCTTTATTTTTATATGAAATGCGCTTATTAGGTGCTGATAAAGAAAGTTTCGATCCAATCGTGGCTTTTGGACCTAATTCAGCAGAACCACATCATCATCCTACTAATAAAAAACTAAAAGATGGTGACATTGTTAAGTTTGATTTTGGAGCACAATATAAAGGTTTTGCAGCTGATATTACTAGAACTTTCTTTTACACAGTTGATAAAAAACCTAATAAAAAATTATTAGAAATCTATGACATTGTTGCTGAAAGTGCTCGTTTAGGAATTGAAGCTGTTAAAAAAGGTGTAACAACTGCAGAAATTGATAAAATCTGCCGTGACTATATTGAATCAAAAGGTTATGGTAAATATTTTGCGCACTCAACAGGACATGGACTAGGAATTGATGTGCATGAATTACCTAATGTTGCATCAAGTTCTAAAGCAGTTTTAGAAGTAGGTAATATTATTACAGTTGAACCAGGAATTTATATTGAAGATCTTGGTGGCGTAAGAATTGAAAACGATATTTTAGTAACTGAAAAAGGTTACAAAATCTTATCACAGGAGAAATAATGGCTGAAGTAGTCGATGTAAATAAATTTAAACCAGGTGTTACTTTTGAAGATGGTGGCGAAATTTTTGTAGTAATTGAAGCCCAGCATTCAAAACAAGGACGTGGTCAAGCATCAGTTAAAGCTAAAGTTAAAAACTTAAGAAGTGGTTCAACAACTGTTAAAACTTATACAGGTGGTGACCGTGTTAACGCTGCTTTTATTGAATTAAGACCACACACTTATTCATATAATGATGGTACTTACATTTATTTAATGGATGTTGAAACCTTTGAAGCACGTGAAATTCCTTATGCTCGTGCTGAGTATGAACTAAACTTCATCAAAGAAGGTGACACTATTAAATTAAGAATGTATCAAGATGAATTACTTGATATTGAAATTCCTGTTAAGGTTGACTTATTAGTAATTGATGCACCTGATGCTAATAAAGGTAACACCACAACTAATCCACAAAAACGTATTAAAGTGGAAACAGGTTATGAACTAGATGCACCAATGTTTATTAAAAATGGTGATAAGATCACCATTTCTAGTGACACAGGTAAATACGTTGGTAAAGCCTAAGATATGAATCAATATTTAGAGTATAAAAATAATAATAACTCACTGATTAAAATTAATCCTAACGCTATTAAGCAAGCGATTAAATTATCTGCATTACCACTTGATAATTATGAAATTAAAACAGTTGATGTAGTGGTTTCTAAAGTCTTATGAAATTGCAATGTCTTTGTCACAATTAAATTCAAAAATATTACTAATTTTGAAAAAGAACTTAAACATGCTTTTCGCAGAATTGATGAACAAGTTGAATTAGTAATTGGTACAAAAGCAGAAAACATTTCGCTTAATATAATTTAAAAATTTAAATTAGATCACGCTATAAAAATAGCGTGATTTTTTAATTGCAAAAAAGTTTATTTATTTGTTGTTTAAACCAATAAAAAAAATAAAAGAATATAATTAAAGCAGATTAATTTGCAGGTTGCAATTTTAGGACAAAAAAGAGTAATATTTATTTAAAAATAAAATCTAAATGTGTTATTTTTAGGTAAAAAAGTGTAGATTAATTATAAAAATTTAAATTGTCCTGAAAGTTGAAAAAAATGAGTAAAACTCTTTTAAATCTTATTAATTATGTTGCAACTACATCTATACCATTTCAGACAGTTGCACCAATATCTCAAAAAGAGAATCCAAATTATAATTCTGAAATACTTCAAAAAATTGAAAGGGTTGGGGATTATAAAGATAGTGAAAATTCAAACGTTGATAAACCAATAGAAGTATTGGTTAGAATAAAAGATAATGTCATCGTAAATAAGGATGATAATGGTTTTAATTTTGAAGAAATTGAAAAGAAATATAATCAGCAAAATGAACTTTTTGCAGACAAACTTTTAAATGAACTGGATGATTCTCCATTTTATTCAAGCAGTTCTATAAGTCCATTTATAACTTTTATATTTAAATCAAGAACTAACCTTGAAAAAAATTTGATAAAACTTACTATGAATTCAGAGACTGAAAAAATTGTTTCTTTTGACAGTCCAATTGAATTTGAAAGTAAACCAATGAGTTTCGAAAATATATATGAATCTACAAATAAAACAGTGAGTGAAATAAATAATGAAATATTTCAAACAGTAGGTCTTTTAAAACAAATAGAAAAAGAAAGAAATTCTGGAGATACTACTTCAAAAGAAGCTGGTAAAAAGTTAAAGGTAGGAATATTTGAAGCAGAAGCAACTGTTACTGATGACAACCCTAATTTTTCAAATAAAAATTTTCATTATTATAAAGAAAATCGTGATACGTATGCATACACTGTTTTATTAAGGTCTCGTGGAAAATTTGATCATGCTGACCATGTTGCATCAGTTTTCATTGGAAATAACGGTGTTGATAAATATATTAAAGATGTCTATACAACATTTGAAAAATACAGTTATACAAGAAGTAGAGGTATATATAAAGATGCGGCTTTTACAAGGTTTTTGTCTAAAATGGATTGAATGGTGAAAAGTGGTGTCGAGGTTATCAATAACAGCCGAAGTGATACTGAATTAAAAAAAATATCAGAGAATGAAATAGATGAGTATGGATATAATTTTTTGTCATATTACTTAGATTATATTGCTAGAAAATATGGGGTTATTAATGTTTTTTCTTCGGGCAACTCAGCTAATGATGCTTATGCTAAATCAATAAATTCATATTCATTATCTCAAAATTCAATCGTTGTTGGCTCAACAGACATAAAAGGTACAAAGAGAAGTGAGTATTCTGAATTTAAGTCTGCTGATTACAAAATTCTGACAAAACCACTTGTAGTAGCGCCTGGTGAAGATTACCCCTTTTCATCTATTGAAAGCGACAAAAATCCAAATCAAATAATAAGATCTGGTTCTGGAACAAGTTTTTCTGCACCACTAGTTTCAGGTATGATTACAACCCTTATAAGAAATAACCCAAAATTATCAAGAAAGCCTGAAGCTTTTTTAGCAATAACAACTGCAGGTGCAAATGAAATTAAAGGGTATGTAAATAATAAAGATAACGGTTTAAATGTTGAGGTTGGCGCAGGCTTAATTAATTACGAAAAAATGCAAAAAGCTGCAGATAATTTAAAATTTATGGAGTTATCTAGCGGCTCAAGTATGATTCTGCCGTGATTTGAATTAAAAAAAGGTAATCAAATAAATATCTCAACTGCTTGATTATATAACGCAGGTTTTCTTGAGCAAAAAGCTCATTTACCAAAAGAACCTAATTACCCTGATAGCAAAAAAACTTATTCAGATTTGACAATAATTAGTGGATTATCAATAGCATTTCCATTTCTTTTGCCATGACAAATTAAAAAATTTGTGGATCTTAAAAATGAAGCTGAACTTATTAAGAATCTTAAAAAAGCTTATTTAGAAGAACGTAATAAATATATTGATGACCATAATTTTGAGAGTAATATGAATGATATGTCAAGATCAGTTTATGTTCCATCGGAAACAGACTGAGAATCTATCGAAAAACTGAAAGAAAAATATTCATCTGGATGATACACACCAATTGATATTGATCTTGTTTTAGAAAAATATGTTTATGATTCAACTGAAGAAACAAATGTTTGAAAAACGGTTGCTTCATCCACTTCTTCAACAAGTAATGTAGAGTTTGTAAGATATAATGTCCCATCAGACGGGTATTATAGAATTAGAGTGTATAGACTTCAATCTGATAATAAAGAAAAAAATAAGGAAAAAGTGAAGGGTGCTGTAACTTATGTTATTAATTAAAACAAGAAAAAAAGTCTTAATTATTTTATCATTAGGATTAATAGTAACTCCTTCATTAATAGCGGTTGCCTGTAGTTCTAACATTACTGACGAGTTAGGTCAAAATGAAATAATGATAAACAAAAAAACAATTAAATATACTGCTCTTGATAAATATTCTTTTGATACTATTAAAAACTCAAATGATATTAAGTCTATTTTAATTAAACCGATATCAATAAATAGCTCGAAAAAATTGTCTAACTTTTTAAAAGAATGAAAAGACAAATTTTTAAATAACAAGTCATCAAAACCAGATTCTAATTTAGACTACTGGAGAAATTTAATTAATAATTTAATTAAGAGAATTGAAATCAAATACAGCAAAACATGGTTTAGTAAAAATACTTTAATTGTTGATTTTGGTGGTTATATTGGGGCAAAAATAATAAATGATAATTCACCAACAACACTAAAGAAAAATGTCATCGATAATTTAAAAAATATTTTTGTTAATAATAACACAATTGAAATTGTTTATGAACACAATTATCAAAAAGACTCCATCAATGATTGAAAAATTAAATATTATCCTGTTCTTTATGAAATTAATAATGATGAATTTAATTTAGAAAATAATGTTGAATATAAGGTTAAAAAAACAACTACAACAACTACACGTGCAGTTTGAAATTATGAAAGAAAATATAACGCAGGTTCATATCTTAACTTTTCAAATCATGGGCATTCTGATGAAGGAAAATCAGAATGAAAATATTCACTGGATTCTACTCAAAATAGAAAAAATAGACCAGTTATTAATGATCAATTTGCTGCAATTTTAGTAAAATCAAGCCGAGAATTAAAAAATATTTTAAATCCAAATTCTTTAAAAGATGAAGTTTCTGATAAAGTTATGAGTGAATTTAATGATGAATTTTTTAAAGAAAATATTTTAAGTTTAATTTCGATCATTGACTGAATTACTAATTTTGAAAGCGGCACTGAATACACAAGTGATTACAATGCAATAATTGAAAATAATGATTTCAATATAACTCTTTATAAAATAGGTCGTATTGATTTACCCTTCGTGCGAACAAATCCAAGAATTTTTACTAAAGGAAAAACTATTTGAGATAACATTCCTATTGAACCTCATGATTCTTATGATGCAACCTTATTTATTCCAATCAAAAAATCTGAATTTAGCGATTTTAGATTAGCTGAAACTAATTTAAATGTAGTGTTTTATAATCCTTATAGCGAATAAATGATAAACCTAAAATAATAAAAAAAACACCTTATAAATAAGGTGTAAATACTTATAAAATATTAAATTCAAAATTCAAAATTGAATTTAATATTTTTTTTCTAGTTTATCTTTTAATCAATAATTTAAACCAATAAGGGCCGAATCATCAGCAAATTTATCAATTAATAATTTTACATTTTCATATTGTTGAATTGTTGTCATTGATTTTGCCATTTCAAAAGCTGCTTCAACATATCATCAATTATAATGAGCAACTGATCCACCAACAATAAAATAATTAGGATTAATAAAAGCCATAGCAATTGCAAAAGTAGAAGCTAAAGTTTCAATTCCTTTATCAATTAACTTTTTACTTTCTGAATTGCTTTTATATGATTCAAAAATTTCTTTTGTAGATAAATTTAAACCTTGTTTTTGAGCTTGTTTTTCAATTCATGATCCTGAAACATAATATTCTAAAGAACCAGGACCTAAATCAGTATTGGTTTTATCAAAAGCAGTTGGTGCTTTAGCAACTTCTTGAGCATAACGATTTGCCCCTAAAAAGATTTTATTATTAATAATTAAACCAGCACCTAAACCAGTTGAAATAGTAAAAAATTGAGTAACATCTTTTTCATTTAAATCATATGCTTTATGATTTCCAAAAGCCATTACATTTGCATCATTTTCAAAAAAGATGTCAATCAGTTTTGTATTTTTTAATAAATGTTCTTTGACATTAAAGTTTAACCATGTACCTCTTAAATTAGGTGTATCAAGCGAAATACCTTTTTCAAAATCACTTGGTCCTGGCATACAAACTGCAGCATATTTTGCATCTAAAAGATTTGCTATTTTAATCACTTCATCTAAGGTTTTAATAGCATCATTTTTTTCGGTTGCAAAAATTCAATGTTGCTCCACAACATTGTTTTTAATTGTTGCAACTCTAGTTTTTGTACCACCAATGTCAACTACGATTAATTGTTCAGTCATAAATTACCTCTTTGATTAAATTAAATATTTTAAAAATTATATATTAATTTAAAATATGATTGGTTAATAAAATAAAAGATAGGTGAGAAAATTGTTCGAAATATTTAAAAAACTTATTAATAATAAAAACTATGAAAAAAATCAAACTGATTTAAATAAAGAAATTAGTCTTGAAAATTGAAAAATCAATTTTCAAGATGGTGAAATTGAAAGTATCTTTTTTAATAATGAAAAAGTTTTTTCTAATATAAAACTGCTTGCTACTTTAGATCCTAAAGTTGCTGCACATTACACTTTAGAATATATGCAAGATTATTTTTTCATGAGTGAAATTTTAAAAATCAATGATTATCAAATTAGATGAAGTAAAAATATTTGTGAAGTCGATTTTAAATTTAAAAAAGAAGAAACTAATAATTTAATTATTGCTAAATTAAAATTTGAAGTTATTAAGAATAAATTAAGATTATCAATTAATATGAATTGTAGTTTTACGCAATTTTTAGTTGTTCATCCAATTATTGAAATTGAAGAAAATATTAAAGAAATAAAACTAGATCAAGCGTTTTTTACAAAAGAAAATTTTGCAAGAATTAATTATGATTTTTCTTCAGATGTTTCTAAAGCTGAGTTTTTAAAAGATGATGAGCAAACAGTTTTAGTTGAAAGTTCTTTTGCGAATTTTACTTATTTAAATAATCATTTAATTATGAAACCATTATTAACTGGTTCTGCAAAAGAATTTAAAAGACATTGACAATGCAAAGCAAATGCAATCAATGAAAATATTTTAATGATAGAATTAAAAAATAAATAATATCTATTTTTGAATGAATATGCCCTAAAAAGGGCTTTTTTCGTAAATAAATTAGTTAGAAAAAAAGTCAATAATTCTTTAATAACTGCTAACAATATTTTTAAATTTAAATATATAATATTAATTTATATTTTAAATTTGATCAATTAGAAAATGAGGAGCAATGGATAAAAAAACACGTTATATTTTTGTTACAGGTGGAGTAATTTCTGGGCTAGGTAAGGGAATTTCTGCTGCAAGTATTGGTAATATTTTAAAGGCTAGAGGTTTTTCAATTTTTGTTTTAAAACTAGACCCTTATTTAAATATCGATCCAGGAGTAATGTCACCTTATGAACATGGTGAAGTTTACGTTACTAAAGATGGAGGTGAAACTGACCTTGATTTAGGTCACTATGAACGCTTCATAGATGTTGAACTAACTAAAGATAGTAACTGAACAAGTGGTCGTATTTATAAGCGCTTATTTGAAAAAGAACGTAACGGTGATTACAAAGGTAAAACCGTGCAGGTGATTCCCCACTTAACTGATGAAATTACAAAAATCATTCACGAAACAGCCGATAAATATCAACCTGATTTTATGATTATTGAAGTAGGTGGAACAATCGGTGATATTGAAAGCGATCCTTTTATTGAAGCAATTTCAAAAATGAAATTTAATCATTATGAAGATGTTTTTCTAGCAATGGTAACTTACATTCCATACCTATCTTCTTCAAATGAATTTAAATCTAAACCTACCCAAGTTTCACTATTAAATTTACGTTCACGTAATTTAAGTCCCAACCTAGTTTTACTAAGAAATGAAAGATTAGTGCCACACGATATCATGCTAAAAATTGCAAGCAAAACTAATTTACATCTAGACGAAATTATTGCAATTCCTGATTTAGAAAACATTTATTTTGCACCCCAATATTTTGAAAGAACTCGTGTTGCAGATGTAATTTTAAAGTACTTTAAAATTGAACCTATTAAAGCAGATTTTAGTGAATGAGAAAATTTAATTGATTTAATTAAAGCTAAAAAAACTCATCAAATTCATTTAGTTATGATCGGTAAATATGTTGAATTTCATGATGCTTATAAATCAATTATTGAAGCCTTAAAAATTGCTTCATATCATACTGATGTGGAACTAAAATTAACATGAAAAGACTCTAGTCGTATCAATGATGATAACAAGCGATTACTAAAAGCTTTTTATGATGGAGTCGTAATTTTACCAGGTTTTGGTAGACGCGGTTTTGAAGGAAAAGTGACAACTGCACTTTATACTAGAGAAATTAAAATGCCTACTTTAGGAATTTGTTTAGGGATGCAAGCAATGTCAGTTGCACAAGCTAGATTAAAAGGTTATAAGAATGCAACTAGTGCCGAATTTGCAACTCGTGGTGCTGATGAAGTTTTTGTTTTAAATATTTTAGAAGGTAAAGACAAAGAAAAAAATCTAGGTGGTACTTTAAGATTAGGTAATTACGATGTTAAATTACTTGAAGGATCACTTGCTCATAAGGCTTATGAAAAAGATTTAATTACTGAAAGACATCGCCATCGTTACGAAATTACTGAAGAATTTAAAGAAATCTTACAAGATGATGAATTTGTTTTTAGTGGTATAAATCCTGAAACAAATTTAGCAGAAATTGCTGAAGTAAAAAATCATCCTTTCTATTTAGGAACTCAATATCATCCTGAATTTACCAATCGTCCTTTAAAAGGACATTCCTTATTTATGGAATTTTTAAAAGCAATTATTAGAGAAAAAGAGAAAGAAGAAAATAATTAAATATGTCAAAAGATTATAAAGAAACGCTTAATATTCCTGACACGCAATTTTCAATGCGTGCTAATTTAAGTGCTAAAGAAGCCGATTTTAGGGCTAAATGGTTAGAAACTAAATTATATAAAAAGGTCTTAGAAAAAAATAAATCTAAAAAACCTTACATCTTACATGATGGTCCTCCTTATGCAAATGGAGATTTACATATAGGTCATGCTTTAAATAAAATTTTAAAAGATTTTATTGTCCGTTATAAAAACATGTCAGGTTTTTATTCTCCTTATATTCCTGGATGAGATATGCATGGTTTACCAATTGAACATAAAATGCTAACTGAAATGAATATTAAACATACTGAAATTGATGTTGTAAGTTTAAGAAAAAAAGCAGCAGCTTATGCTGAAGGACAATTACTAAATCAAAAAGAGCAATTTCAAAAATTACAACTGCTTAGTGATTTTGAAGAAGTTTATAAAACTTTAGATCCTAAATTTGAAGCACAACAACTTAGACTTTTTAAAAAGATGTATTTAAAAAATCTAGTTTACAAAGGATTAAAACCGGTTTATTGATCACCTTCATCTTTATCTGCTTTAGCAGATGCTGAAGTTGAATATGCTGAAAAAAGATCACCTTCTATTTATGTTGCTTTTGAACTAGATAGTGAAAATGAATTATTAAATAAGGGAGACTATTTAGTAATTTGAACAACTACTCCTTGAACTTTAGTTGCTAATGCAGGTGTTGCTTTTAATAGTGAAGTTGATTATGTAAAGTTAACTTATGATAATAAAAACTATGTTGTGGCATCTGTTTTAGTTGACGAAATTTTAAAAATTTTTAAGTGAGAAAATGTCGAAATTTCTGCTCCATTTAAGGGTACTAAATTAAAAGGTTTAACTTATAAACATCCTTTAAATGAAGAGATTAAAACTAAGGTTGTTGCAGGTCATCATGTTGAAACTACAACAGGAACTGGACTAGTTCACATGGCTCCATTTTTTGGAGAAGATGACTTCATCATTGGTAAAGAAAATAAATTAGTTGAGATCATGCACGTTGCTGATGATGGTACTTTTAATGAATATGCAAACGAATTTAAAGGTCTATTTTATGAAGATGCAAATAAAGTAATTTCGCAAAAACTGAAAGACAAAAACCAACTACTTTATTTTGAAATTATTAAACATCAATACCCACATGATTGAAGAACACATAAACCAATTATTTATCGTGGAACACCACAATGATTTGTTGATATTGAAAAAATCAAACAAGGTATTTTAGGTGTTTTAGAATTTGTAAAAGGTTATCCTTATTGAGTTGTTAAAAGACTTAGTGAAATGATTGCAAAACGTGGACCTTGAACAATTTCGAGACAACGTTCTTGAGGTGTACCAATTATTATTTTTTATGATCAAAACGATAACGTAGTTAACAATGAAGAAATTTTTGACTATGTCATTGACTTAGTTGAAAAACACGGTTCAGATATTTGATATGAAAAAACAACTGATGAATTACTACCTGAAAAATATCGTAATTTAGGTTACAAACGAGAAAAATCAATCATGGATGTTTGATTTGATTCAGGTTCAACAAGTATTGGTGTAGATGTTGATGGTAAAGTTGAACATGAAGGACAAGAACCTTTTGATTTATATCTAGAAGGTACTGACCAATTCAGAGGTTGATTTAATTCATCAATAATTAATTCATATATTTGAAGAAAAGCAGCGCCTTACAAGTTTTTACTATCTCACGGTTTTGTACTTGATGGTAAAAATCAGAAAATGTCAAAATCAAAAGGTAATGTCATTACTCCTGAAGAAGTAACTTCAACTTTAGGAGCAGATATTTTAAGACTATGAGTTTCATCGGTTGAATACTCTTCAGATGTAAGTATTTCAATGAACTTACTAAAACAAGTTTCAGAATCATATCGTAAAATCAGAAACACAATTCGCTTCATGCTAGCTAATTTAGAAGATTATGAACATGATCCTAAAATTGAACTAACAGGGATTAACTTATTAATTGATGAACGTTTAAAAGGGCTTAAAAATAAAGTAATTCACGCTTATGAAGAATTTTCTTTTGTCAATATTTCAAAACAAGTTAATAACTTCTTAGTTGATTTATCTTCATATTATTTAAGTTATGCAAAAGATATTTTGTACGCTGATAAAGCTAATTCAAAAACTAGGAGAGAAATTCAATACAACTTATTTAATATCTTAGACACAGTTTTAATTGCAATTGCTCCGATATTACCTACAACTGCTGAAGAAGCTTATAGCTTCTTTAAAAAAGAAAATAAAAAAGAAAGCATTCATCTCGAAGATTTTTTCAAAGAAGTTGAAATTACAACTAACTATGAAGAACAATGAGCAGAATTTTTTGCTTTAAAAGATAAAGTCTTTAAAGAAATCGAACTGGCAATTGAAGATAAAAAAATCAAACGTTCAAACGAAGCCTTTATCACAATTGAAACACCTTCAAAATGAATTCAAGAACTCAACTTAGATCAATTGTTTTTAGTTGCTCAAGTTACCTTCGCTGATTCATTTAAATTAGAAGTAAAAGAGTCTTATAAATGTCCTCGCTGCTGAAATCATCATTTAAATAAAAATAATGAAAATTTATGCAAGCGTTGTGCAGATGTATTAAAATAGTTTAATGTTTAATTTTAAAAAATGAGCAGCAAACTTTTCAGGTGGTGGTAAAGCCATTTGAAAACGTTTTCTGCAATGAAATAAAAATCATGTTAAAGAACACTGAAAACAAATTCTTATTTCATACGCAGTTGTCTTTTTATTCTTCGCAATCTTTTTAATGATTGACTTAGTAACAAAAGGATTACTATTTGAATTTGGTTCAAATTCAGCAAATGGTCGTTATCGAGGTAGTTGAGAAGCTGGTGAAGCGCAAGCCATAAACTATTCATGAATAGGGATTAGGTCAGTCTTTAATTATAGTGTTACAATTGCAGGTTCTGCTGAGATCAATGTCGATGCTATTCAGGCACTGAGTTTGATCGCTATCATTATCTTTACAACGGTAGTTTATTTTTATCCAGCACTAAAATGATGACATTATTTTAGATTATTATTTTTAGGAGTTTTAACTGCTGGAATTTTAGGAAATGCAGTTGATCGCTTTGTTTGAGGTGCTGTAAGGGACATGGTGTTTGTACCAGGTTATGAAGCTCGTGGTACATTTAACTTTGCCGATAGTTTTATTATTGCAGGGGTTGCCACAGTCTTACTTTACACAATTCTTTCAATTATTTTTGATCGCAAAGATTCTTCAAAAACTAAAGAAGATCAAGACCGCAGTGACTATTTCAAAAGTCAAATAACTTCTGGTTCTGCTGATGAGTAATAAATTAAATGCGAGATTTTAGTCTCGCATTTTTTTGTTATTTAGCAATTCTAGTAAATTAAAAAGAGCCCAAAATCTCTTTTTTTCTGAACGCATGCGAACATGTCAGCCCGTTCCAAACTTGAGAATACAGCAGTTAGCACAACTGAAATAGTTCTTATCTCTGATCCTATATTATTTAGCAACTTCTATCACGGCAACGGGGCAATACTGGTGCGATAATTTTAACACTAATGTGGAGGTTTAACTTGCAATATTATTTATATAACTTACAAAAACAATTATATAGTAGATTTAATCTATTTTTATAAATTCAGTATGCTAAAAGCAAAAAGCTACTTTTTGCATTAATTATTAATTAAAAAACAAAGTTTTATTTTTTAATCTGTTAATATAAAAAAAGTAAAGGAAATATATGCAACTATTAAAACTAACAATTGAAGAACTACACTGCAGTTCTTGTGTGGCAACAATCGATCAACTTTTTAAAGACTTAGAGAATCAAAAAGTTCTAAAAGTCACTTCAATCATTGCCAATAAAAGCGTCAAAATTAATTTTGACGAAACTAAAATTTCTAAAGCAGAAATTTTAGATATGCTAGATCAAGCTGGTCTAGAATATAACGAGTTATAAAATGCAAAAAGCAATTAGTAAAAAAATTGTTTTCAAGAAAAAGATTAAAAAAATTATTAGAGCATATTACAAAGTGATTAACAAAAAATATGAATTTATTTTCGCTTGAGTAATTGCTCTTTCTTTATTAGCCTTATTTATTTTAATGATCATTGCTAAAGTGCAATATAACGATACTAATGATATGACTTTAATGATGAAAGTTGAACATCCTGCCTTATTAGTTTATATGGCAATTACTTCATTTTGAATTCAGTTTTGACTAGGTAGAAGTTATTATGTAAATTCTTATAATGAGATTTTTAAATGAAAAAATCTCGGAATGAATACTCTTATAGCAAGTAGCACTTTGATTGCCTGATTTTATTCATTTATTTTAATGATTTTAAAATTTGTTTATGCTGAACATAATATTCAAATTATGACTATGGAAGTTGCTTTTGAAGCAGGTGCTGTGATCATTATGATCTTATTAAGTGGTGATTTGATTTCTAATGTAATTAGAAAAAAATCTATTTCTGATTTAACTGCTTTAGAATCTTTGCGTGCTACTCAGGCTTATAAAATTATTAATAATCAACTAACTTTAGTTGATTTAGATGAAATTAAAGTTGGTGAAACAATTGTTGTTCCTAAAGGTGCACAAGTACCACTTGATGGAATCATTATTAAAGGTGAATCTTTATTTGAACAAGCTGTTTTAACAGGTGAATCTTTACCTGTTTTAAAAGCAGTTAATGATGTTGTAATTGCTGGTTCAATTAATTTAAATAATTTAATTGAAATTAAAGTAACTAAAAGTGCTGATGATTCTTATTTAAATAAAATTATTGAAAAAGTAGAAACTATTCAGTCTGAAAAATTACCAATTCAAAAGATGGCTGATAAGATCGCAAAATGATTTACACCACTAGTTTTTGTAATTGCAATTGCTGCCTTTTTAATCATCTACTTTTTAGGAGATGATTTATATAATCTTTATAATAATCAAGGGCTTAATGTTAATTATTTATTAGTTTGAAATCCTAATAATATTAATGCTGAAAGCATGCGTATTTCAATGTCAATTATGATGCTAATTTCAGTTTTAGTACTTGCTTGTCCTTGTGCTTTAGGACTGGCAATTCCTCTTGCTTTAGCAGTTGGTGCTTCTAAAGCTGCACGCCATGGAATTAGTATTAATAATATCGAATCATTCGAGAAAATGAGACTTATCAAAGCAATTGCGTTTGATAAAACAGGAACTTTAACAACTGGAAAACACCTAGTTAAGGAAGTCATCAATGAAGGAAAAGATGAATTGTTTTTATTATCTTTAGAAGTAAATTCACTCCATCCTTTAGCTAAATCAGTTGTTAATTATTTAAGTCAAAAAGAGCAAAATAAAAATCAAAATTTAATTAATTTTGATGAGATAAAAGAAGTCGCAAATCAAGGTTTATTTGCTACTTATCAAAATAATAATTATGATGCTATATCTTGAAAAACTGCTATTAATTTAAACTATCATTTTGATCAAAAGATGCTTGAAAAATATGAGCAAATAAAAGCAAATAATAGTGGTTCAGAAATTGTTTTTGCTATCAATAAAAAAGTAATTTCAATTTACTTTTTCGAAGATGAATTAAGAAAAGATGTTGAAGTAGCTTTAGTTTCTTTGAAGAAAAAAAATATTAAGATTTTTTTGATTACAGGTGATAATCAAAAAAATGCAGACCTATTAAATAAGCGGCTTAATTTTGATGGAGTGTTTGCAAATGTTACTCCTAATAATAAAGCAGAAATAATTTTTAAATTACAAAGTGAATATCAAAATGTTGCTTTTACAGGCGATGGTATAAATGATTTATTAGCGCTTGAAACTGCTAATTTTAAAATTGCTATGAACGAAGGAAGTGACGCTGCAAAAAGTATTGCTGATGTAATTTTAGTAAATCCTAATATTGAAAATGTTGCATTATCTATTAAGATAATTAGTCAAATTAGATTATTTGTAAAGATCAATTTTTCATGAGCATTTTTTTACAATTTAGTTTTTTTACCACTAGCAATTTTTGGTTTTGTTAATCCAATTGTTGGTTCCTTATTAATGGCTTTAAGTTCCATTTCAGTTTTATTAAATTCATTAATTTATAAGTTGAAAAAAGTTTCAAAAAAATAATTTTAAATAAAATCAAGCCCAATTTCTTTTACCGAGAAATAGGGCTTTTTCGTTCAGTTTTAATATTATTAATTAGAGAAATTTTAAATTATTGTTTTAACATGTAAAACCATTAAAACAACTGCTAGAAGACATAATATAATACTCAAAATAGTTGTTACAATTGACAAATATTTATTTAAAAATTTTTCAATATCATAGTTAGAACTTTGCAAATAAAGTGTAATAACTCCTTCTTTAGATCTTGTATAAGCACTGTTTTTTAAATAAATTAAAGTGGTTCTAAAAAGATAGTTAATTCAAGAAAAATATGAAAAATGAAGACCTCTAAAAATAGTTAATAATATTTCAATTTTTCTGAAAGTTAAGTCATCAATTTCTATGTCTAAAAATTCAGTGTAATTTTTGGCACTAATCATTTGATTATAGATTTTTGAATTTCTATCAAACAATTTATATTTACCTGACATGTTAAAATATTGTCTTAAATAATTAGGTCTTAAAATTGTAAAAGGTATTGGTGATGAACTAAAAGCGTAAAAAATGACAAAAGTTGCTATTGGATAAAAAATTCTTACTGAAATTACAGATAAGGTTGGAAATTCAGTGACTAGACCATTCAACCAGTTCATAGTTGAAACGATAACCCAAGTTAAAATTACTACAATAAGCAAAATAAATGACAAGGTATATCTTGTTCATAAAAAACTTTTATCTGCTTTTAAAAGAGAAATAAATTTATTAAAATTTCTTTCCTTAGAAAGATACTTCTTTGTATTTAAATCAGACTTAAAGGAAGAAAAATTTCTGTATTTTGTTAATTGTAAATCCACATTAAATAAATCGGATATATGAGAATAAGGATCTCTATTACTTCTTGGTTTTCCAAAATAATTTATATCTCTAGTATGTTTGTTCATTTTTGTTTCTCTACTAATAATTTTATAGTAAATAAAAACTTAGTAAAAAAACAATGCAAATAAAAAATTAGTGTCAATTTATAAATCAATAGTGGAAAATTATGTTGTTTATAAAATGAATGTTAAAACACTAACAAAATCTAGAATTTGACATATACCACCTAAATAAATATATTATCTACTTTGTGGTAAAATATTTAATTATTCATAAAGATATGTAAAAAAGGTTTTTTTCATATGTTAAATATCAAATATGAAAAAAATTAAAAAAAGTCAAGTATTTTTTGCATTAATAGTACTATTTTAGGTGTCGATTATTAAACATCTTGTAAATGATACATGTAAAGGTTTTTATAGCAATATTAAGAGCTATAAAAATTTATAATCGACATATTTGAGAAATAAAGAAGGTATAAAAATTATGTTATTAACATATACTTCACATTCATCTCCAAGAGATGAATTTAATTGAGATCACAGAATACCTTTTGTAAAGAAAGGTTGAAGAGATTAATAAAAAGTATTTATTATTCACATCTGTTCCTTTAAGTATAGGAATAATTGCTGTTGCAGTTTCTTGTTCTGTTGACACAACTCCTTATACTAAAGAACCTGCAAAAACTGAAGAACAAAAAGCATTTGAAAAATCATTAGGTGTTAAACGTGAAACTTTACTTCAACTAGCAGTTGATTTTAACACAGAGTATTACTCACCTAAAAATGATTATTCAACAAAAAACAAGGATTGGCTTGAAAAAATGAAAGTTGATTCAACAAAAGCCTATAATGAGTTGAAAGAATTACTTGTAAAAAACAAGCATCTTTATAAAGATTCTGAGAATAATATTAAAAAATTAGAAACAGTTCTTAACTCATTAAACAAAATTATTGGTCCTGATGATGCTTCTTATCTTGAACAATTTAAAGCATTTCATGAATCTTATTATGCGTGAGCTCAAGACACAATTGAATTTGTTTAGTTTTGAAAACTCATAAAATAAATTTTAAAAAATACACTAGTGCAAATTAAAAATTGCATTTAGTGTATTTTTTTAATTTAACATATTTTTAGTTATAAATTATTTAGATGATTGATTCAGGCTTATTTATATTTCAATGTTTGCAATTAATTAGAGTTATTTAACTTTATCAAATTACATAATTATTGTCTTGAATTTAAAATTTAACATACTTCGTTTTTTCTTTTAAATAAATTTAATCTAGAAGATCATTATGGTTTTTGTATTAATACTTACTTAGGTTTTTCAAAATATAATTCAAGACTACATTTCTTTGTGAATTTGTTTTTATAAATTTCAGTTGTAACTACATTATCATTACATAAAAAAAGAGCAAACACTAAAGTTTGCTCTTAAATTTGTAACTATTATTTTTTGTCTTTTTTAAGCAATTCTAAAATTGCTTCAAGCTTTTCATTTGTGTCTTTGTTTTGCTTTTCAACTTTTTCAAATCTTTCATTCATTTCAGCACGGAGCTGTTCATTTGCTTCTTTATTTTGTTTTTCAGCTTTTTCAAATCTTTCATTCATTTCAGCACGAAGTTGTTCATTATCTGTCTTATTTTCAGCACGAAGTTGTTCATTATCTGCCTTATTTTCAGCACGAATTTTCTCAAATCCTTCCTTCATTTCAACTCGAATTTGAGCATTTTCAGTTTTAAATTCAGCCCGTAATATTCCTATAGCATCTTTAATTTGCTCTATTGTTCATTTTTGTCACCATTGCAATTCTTGACCACCACCGCCAGGACCTGGTGGTGGGTCAATTATAGGTAAAAACTGCTTTGGTGTGCCTTCAGCGCTATATTCAAAAAGTATTTTACCATCTTGATCAACTTGAGTTACTTTGTGTTTAATTTCCTGTAAGTCATAACCTTTATCTAATTGATCTATAGTCTTGCCACAATTACTTTTTATAAACTTTTTAGCTTTTTCTTTTTTCATATTAATTTAATTATAACTAAAGAAATCTCATCTTGATTATTTTTTCATCTTTTTCACATTGAAATTAAAAAATAGTTCTTGGTAATTAAACTAACTTGTAAGTTTTATAAAATAAATATGTTAACTAAAAACCAAATTATGATGACTATTAATTTTTGTAATTGTCTTTAAGATCTTATTTAATAAATTTGTAATTTAAGTTTTAAAGTTAAATTTTATTCTGGTTAAATTACTTATTTTTAAGGTTTTTCTTACCTATTTATTGGCTTAAAAATTAATTAAAATAAAAATAAATAAAACAAGTATTTATTGCATAAGTAGTATGCTTAAAACGTCGATTACTCCACTATGTTCACATAATGAAAGTATAAAAAATATTTACAATTACAAGTTGTAAATAGTCTTTAATAATCTGCTTAAAGATAAAAAGGAATATAATGAAAAAATTTTCATTACTTAAAAAGAAGTTATTAACTTATACTTCTATCACTGTTTCACTAGTTGCAATTGCAACTATTACAGCATCAACAATAAGTTATAAAACAAACGATTCACAATCGTTTGATTTAACTAAGAAATTTTCAAAACAAGAAATAAAACACTTAGGTGAAATTTCTAAAGATAATAAAGATATCTTAAACTGAATTTCAAAAGTCGATTTTAATAAAAAAACTTTCGACTTAATAAAAGAAGAATTATTTAAAATTAATTCAATAACTGAAGAACAAAAAATATTTATGTATCAAAATTTGCTAACTAATTATTCAACCTACAAACTATCTATAAAACTTGACACTAAAACTAAAGTTACTAGTACAGAATCTAGAATTTCTAGAGCATATGAATCGCCTTATGGTGGAATAGTTTATCCATTTATAGAATACCCTAGTACAAATGAAGAAAAATTATACTTTGAAGATTCAAATGGTGAGAAAGTTCACGAAAGTGGAAAATCATCAGATAATTGAGAAATTTATGATTATGCCTTCGCTGATGATGTTTCATATCTATTTTTAACTAATCAAGAAGTATTAACTGATTATTTGAAATCACTAGATGAAGCAAAAGTTGCGAAGATCCAATCTGATCTTAACGAAATAAAAACATTTACATCTAACGTTAATTTATTAATGTTAAGAATGAATTATTCATCTGCTGTTTCAAGTCAATTGCTAGTGATGAAAAGTTCTTTATCTGATCTTTCATCAAAAATTAATGAGGTTCTGAATGAAGATCAATATCTAAAAGCAATAGGCTTTAATAGAAATAAATTGACAGAGTTTTTACAATATGTAAATCAAGTCAATTATGCAACTAATAGCTATTTACAAAATGAAAATCAAAATGATTCTCTTACTAATGTTACAAATTCTATTAATACATTTCAAAAATATGTGGATCCATTTGAACTTGCTCTTCGTGCGATGGTAACTGTTTCAGACCAGATATTACTACACATACCAACACCCAATGGCTACACTGCATTTGAAAATATAAATGACCATGGGCTTAATGATTTTAAAAAACAAATAAAAGATAATTATTCTACCATGATGTGAATTGAAAAAGAATGATCTGATAATTTTCAACACGGTATTGTTTGAAAAGTAACCGATGGTTGATTTACCTTCCCTGATTTATTTATTGCTACTCAAGAAGAGCCTTATAAATATAAATTGCTTTCACCTAATGATGAGTTTAATTGAGGTCATCCGATTCCCTTAACTATAAAAGGTGATTCAGATTAATAAAAAAAGCTTACTTTTTAGCTTATTGCCTTTAACAGTTAGTGTTGTTGCAATTGCAATAGCTTGCACTCCTGAAAAAGTGCATGGTATAGGAAGAGAATTATCACCTACAGAAAAGTCGTTTCAAGATAGTTTTTATATTAAAAGCAATAACTTACTTAAATTGGTAGTTGCCTTTAGAGAAGAACTTAATATACCGAAAAATAATTATGCAACAACTAATAAAGAATGACTTGATAAAATGAAACAAGATTATATAATTTCATATAATGAACTGAGGGATCTCTTGGTAAATAATAAAGACCTTTACCAAAATCCTGAAAGTAAAATTAATTTACTTGAAAAAATTTTTATTGCCATAAATAATGTTGTTGGTTCTGATGATGCTTCATATATTAAACAATTTAAAGAAGTTGATAAAACATTTAATAATTGAATGGCTAAAAAAATGCCATTTATAAACTAATTAAGATAAAGATTTAAAAATACACTAGAGCAACTTAAAAAATGCTTTCAGTGTATTTTTTATTTTAATAAAATAGTTCAATAAGTAAATTATTGAACTATAACTTGTTGATTTAATAATAAAGGTAAAAGATAGTTTTTTGTTTCATTAAGTTTTTTAACTTTATGTTCAATTGATAATCATAAATCAAAAAGATTTTGATTTCTATCTAGAAATAACTTAATTCCTTTTTCTGATGGTATGTGGAGTTTGATCTCAATAAGACTTCCTAAAGTTATTATTTTTTGAACAGATCCAATTGCTTGTCTTGCTGTTTGTATTTTTACGTATGGTTGTTGCAATGATAAATATAAAGCAGCAAAATTTAACTTCTGATTATCTGGTTTAATTGTATAAACTGATTGGCTAAAGCCAAAATTATTTTGATAATTATTAACCATGTATGTTCTACCAATTGGAATAACTCTAGTAAATAAAATATCATGATCTTCGATATTGGCTTTTTTATTAATGATTTCTAAATCATCGTGGTCAATTAAAGACGCATCAAAATTTATTTCATGAGTTTTAATATTTTTTATTGTTATATAGGGAATTGAAGCACCTTCTTTATTCAATACAAAATTTCCAGGAGCATCAACTCCATAGCCAATTTTCTTAGTTACATCTTTAAGTTTTAAGATTCTAGAATCATGATCTTGTTTTAAAATATATTCATAATCTAGTTGCATCTTCTTAAAGATAGTCTTTTTTAATTTATTAGATGTTTCTATTTGTAAATCAATTGCTCCTAGAACTGAAACTATTTTTTCTTGGATATTTAAAGGTGGGATGGGGATGAGGAGATCAGTTAAACTATCTTGATTTATTCCTGGTGTTGTTGTGCCATTTCTTAAACTTATTATTCTAGGCTGCTTCAACTTTAATATGTAAAATAGATATTTATTTAATACCTTATTATTTGTTGATTCTACTGTGTAACAATGACCTGTACATCAAAAAGTGGTACTTATTCAAGATACATGACCAGCTTGACCATCTTTAGCGATAACAATTCCAGGTGCTGAGTTGTGGTCATTGTAATAACCTGTGGGCTTGACACCACCACCCATAACTGGGAATTCAAAAAAGTTGTTCATTTTATCTTTTGTCAACTCCTTGCCTTGTTTAATTAATGCAACATCACCTAATTTCATTCATGTGAAATTATTTTCAAGTATTTTTTCATCAGTTATTTTGCTAGTTTTATTATTCATTTTCGACCTTTTTAAATTAACTATTTTAATTTAATTTGCACCTTTAATTATTACATAAGAGAGGTCAATTAGAGAAAATATCTTAGCTAGATTCTTCTTCATAATTAATAACTTAAAACAAAAGAAGCAAATAAAAAAACTATGCTCGTAAAAGCATAGTTTAATGATTTTGTGTTTAATTAAGATTTAACATTTCTTGCTTTGATGATTTCATCAGCAATATTTTTAGGTGCTTTTTCATAATGGTGGAAACTCATTTGATAAGTACCACGACCACTAGTCATAGAACGAAGATCAGTTGCATAACCAAACATTTCACTTAAAGGTGCATGTGCTCTAATAATACTTGCACCATCGCTTCTTGTTTCATTATGTTGAATTTGACCACGTCTTCTTGATAAATCACCCATGACATCACCAAAATTAACTTCAGGAACAACTACAGAAACATCCATAATAGGTTCTAGTAAAGTAGTTCCTACTTTATCTTTAGCATTAGTTAATGCCATTGATGCAGCAATTTTATAAGCCATTTCTGATGAATCGACTTCATGGTAAGATCCATCAAATAAAGTAGCTTTAATATCAATCATTGGATAGCCCGCTAGAATACCTGCTGCCATTTTTTCTTCAAGACCTTTTTGAATTGTTTTAATATATTCTTTAGGAATTTTTCCACCAACGATTTTATCAACGAATTCAAAACCTTTGTCATGGTTAGGTTCAAATTTAATTCAAACATGACCATATTGACCTTTACCACCAGATTGCTTGATGTATTTACCTTCGATTTCACCTTCTTTAGTAATAGTTTCACGGTATGAAACTTGAGGTGCTCCAACTTTAGCTTGTACGCCAAATTCACGTTTTAAACGATCAACAATAATATCTAGGTGTAATTCACCCATTCCTGAAATAATTGTTTGCCCTGTTTCACGGTCTGTGTAAGTTCTAAAAGTAGGATCTTCATTAGCTAGGCGTTGTAGTCCAATTGAAAGTTTTTCTGTTGCAGCTTTTGATTCAGGCTCTAAGGCTTGAGAAATAACCGGTTCAGGGAAATTCATTTTCTCTAAAACTAGTTCAGGTGATTTTTCAGCCACGATTGTGTCACCTGTTGTTGTGTTTTTCAGACCCACAAACGCAGCGATATCACCTGCATAAATTGCATCGATTTCTTCACGGTTATTAGCATGCATTTGTAGTAAACGACCAACACGTTCTTTTTTATCTTTTGTTGTATTAACAACATAAGAGCCTTTTTCTAAAACACCACCATATGCTCTAACGAAAGTTAAAGAACCAACAAATGGGTCGTTAACAATTTTAAAAGCTAATCCTGCAAAAGGTACATCATCAGAAGATTGTACGATCACTTCTTTTTCACCAAGGTGTCCTTTAATAGCGGGTACATCAACTGGTGAAGGTAGATAATCAACGACTGCATCTAATAAAGTTTTAATTCCCTTATTTTTAAAAGCAGTTCCACATAAAGCAGGATAAAATGAAGCAGTTAAAGTTGCTTTACGAATTGCTGCTTTTAGTTTATCAACAGGAATTTCTTTTTCTTCTAGTGCTAGTTCAAAAATTTCATCATCATAAGAAGCAACTGCATCGATTAAACGAACTCTTCAGCGTTTTGCTCTTTCTAATAATTCAGCAGGAATTTCTACTTCTTTAGAAATTTCTTCAGGGTTACCATCGAAAGTATAAGCTTTCATGGTCACTAGGTCAACAAAACCTTCAAATTCAGATTCTTTACCAATATTTAACTGAATTGGTACAGCATTTCCTCTTAGAATTTTGTGAACTGATTCAACTGCTTTAGCAAATGAAGCACCTGCTTTATCCATTTTATTAACAAAAACTAAACGAGGTACTTTGTAATTAGTTGCTTGTCTTCAAACGGTTTCAGTTTGAGGTTCAACTCCTGATTGTGCATCTAAAACAGCGACTGCACCATCTAAAACACGTAGTGAACGTTCAACTTCGACTGTAAAGTCAACGTGTCCTGGAGTGTCAATGATATTAATACGTTTATCTTTTCAAAAAGCAGTTGTAGCTGCTGAAGTAATAGTGATTCCACGTTCTTTTTCTTGTTCCATGAAATCCATTTGGCTTCCACCATCATGAGTTTCACCTAGTTTATGGATTTTACCTGTATGTAATAGAATACGTTCAGTAGTAGTTGTTTTACCAGCATCAATATGGGCCATAATCCCGATATTGCGGTAATCTTTTAGTTGATATTTTCTTGCCATAATTATCATCTAAAGTGAGCAAATGCTCTATTGGCTTCGGCCATTTTGTGAGTATCTTCTTGTTTTTTAACTGCTCCACCTGTTTTATTTGAAGCATCGATAATTTCATTTGCTAAACGTAAATCCATAGTTTTTTCATTTCTTAGTCTTGCATAATGAACTAATCATCTTAAACTAAGAGCCGCTTTACGGCGTTTTGAAACTTCCATAGGAACTTGATAGTTAGTTCCCCCAATACGGCGAGTTCTGATCTCGATTTGAGGAGTAATATTATGCAATGCAAGTTGAAAAACTTCCATTGGATCTTTTTGAGTTTTTTCTTTGACAATGTCAAAGGCTTTATATAGAATTGCTTGCGCAATTGACTTTTTACCATCAAGCATGATGGTGTTAACTAATTTAGTAATCACAACTTGGTTAAAAACTGGATCTGCTAAAACTGTTCTTTGAGGCGCTTTTGCTTTACGTGCCATCTTCTATTCCTTTCTTAAATTAAATAGGTTGATTAATTATCAGACTTAGGAGATTTAGCTCCATAGCGTGATCTTGATTGTTTACGTTTTGCTACACCTGATGTATCTTGTGTACCACGAACGATTGTATAACGCATACCAGGTAAATCTTTAACACGACCACCACGAATCAGTACAACACTGTGTTCTTGTAAGTTGTGTCCTTCACCAGGGATATAAGCATTTACTTCCATCCCGTTTGATAATTTAACACGAGCATATTTACGTAACGCTGAGTTAGGTTTTTTAGGTGTCATAGTCGAAACACGAGTACATACACCACGTTTAAATGGAGAAGCAATTTTTTTATATTTTTTCTCCAATGAGTTAAAACTTTGGCTAAGAGCAGGAGCATTTTGTTTTTTAATTTTAGGCTTACGTGCTTGCTTAATCAATTGGTTAACTGTTGCCATTTATTTCCTTTCAGATTAAATCTTAATTTTTTAAAATTGCTTTCTAAACCTTTTTTACTAAGGGTAGAAAACTTGTTTCATTATACAACAACTTGTCTTAGTGTATCAAAAATATTTTAGGTTTTTTGATTAAGGATTTTAATGTAATTTTTAGACAAAAAAATGGCTAAAATATGAAAATTTTTAAAAAATATTTACTCTAAAAATTGGAAGAAATTGCGAGCAAATTACTTATTAAATTATACCACTTTTATATTTAATTAAGTTGTTATCACAAATCATTTGCTTAATTGAGCAACTATTTTTACATTATTTTAAAATGTAGCAAACTATTTGAAAATCAGTTTTTTCAAAACTGAATTTGCTTAGTTTAAAACAAATTAAGAAGGGAATATTTAGATATTTAAATAATATCTAAATTGCAAAATATGAAAAAGAAATT
The DNA here is from genome assembly GCF_002272945.1 of Mycoplasmopsis agassizii. GTDB lineage: Bacteria > Bacillota_I > Bacilli_A > Mycoplasmatales > Metamycoplasmataceae > Mycoplasmopsis_B > Mycoplasmopsis_B agassizii. The sequence continues at coordinate 140,479 of NZ_NQMN01000001.1, forward strand.
ATTACTTTCATTAACATCAATCACAGCAGTTACTGCAGTTGCTGCTTTAGTTTCTTGCAGTCAAACTCCACCATATGATGGTGGATATTCATGTGATTGTGAAAGACCTAGAAGACCTTATGATCGTTATGCTGGTTGAATTAAGAAGGGTGCAGCTATTTATGAAAAAACAACTCTTTATAATCAACCCTACATTAAGTTAACTACTGTTGGTTACAATGACTATACTTTTAGTGATGGTTATTGAACTTATAAGGATAACAAAAAAAGTGTTTATAAAGAATTAGATAAGTTAAAAAAACTTTGAAGTGAACAAGGAAACAGGTTTTATTCAGAATGAGCAGAAAACTATTTTTTAGAGTATAAATCTAGAAGTTTATTCACTGCGAATTTTACTAAAAAGAATCAGTGAAAGTACGATGCGAAAATTCATAAATGAGGAAGTAAATTTGAAAAAGGCTATGTTGATTCTCTATTCAAAAACTTTAATGCACAAAAAAGCTTGCCAACAAATTTAAAAACAATAAGCCTAGTTAAAAATCAAGATGAATTAAAAAAGGCACTTAGACTAACTGATGAAGATCAAGTTAAATATAAAGAGTATTTTGAGAGAGTTCATAACGAAAATAAATTATCTAATTTTGATTATAAAAAGTATATGCCATGATCTGCAACTTTCAATTATGAAGAAATTAATAAAAAGTTAGATTTTGAAAAATATGATTATCTTTTTTTAAAAGATTTTTTAGATTTAAGATGAGAACGTATTGAGCAAAATCGCGAAGGTAAGGGTGTTCCCGAAATGGAAACAGGTGTTGAAATAGCTGACATAAAAATAAATCCTGATAAAAAGAGAATTGAAATAGGTCTACACATCGATAATTTTGAGGAACAATATGATGGTGATTCACATGGTAGCTATCTTGATTCGGAACAAATGAGTAAAGGCGATCGTTTAACATCTTTTTTAGTACCAGTTGAAAAAGGTAAAATTCAAAATTTTGATCTAAATGATTACAAGATCAAAATGCTTTAAGTTTACAAGTTCAAATTTTATAAATTTAAATTTGTAATTCAAATATCTATAAGAGGAGAAATCTAAATGTTTTTTAAAAACATTTAAATAATTAAAATATGAAAAAGAAATTGTTACTTTCATTAACATCAATTACGTCAGTGACAGCAGTTGCAGCATTAGTTTCTTGCAGTCAAACATACCCATTTGATGGTGGTGGTATTTGTTCTTGCGACCCACTGCCACCTTATCCAGGTTGATCGCATTATGATGATTGAGTTAAAAAAGATGCAGGTGTTTATGAAAAAACAACTTTTTACAACAAACCCTACATTAAGTTAACTACTGTTGGTTACAATGACTACACTTTTAGTGATGGTTATTGAACTTATAATGATAATAAAAAGAGTCTTTATAAGGAAATGGATAAGGTAAAAAAACTTTGACAAGAACAAGGCAAGGTATTTGATCAAACAAAAGCCCGTGACTATCTTTTTAACTTTAAGGCATCAAGTTCATTTACTACTAGTTTTACTAAAAAAGATCAGTGAAAATATGATTCAAAAATACATAAATGAAAGAGTGAATTTGAAAAAGATTATGCCAACTCACTATTTGAAAACTTTAATGCACAAAAAACTTTGCCAACTTATTTAAAAACAATAAGCTTACTTAAAAACGAAGATGATCTAAAAAAAGCCCTTAGATTAAATGATGAAGATCAACTTAAATACAAAGAGTATTTTGAAAGAATTCATAATAAAAACAAATCAGTTGATTTTGATTATAAAAAATATTTGCCTTGATCAGATACATTTAATTATGAAGAGATTAATAAAAAATTAGATTTCAAAAATTATGACTATCTTTTTCTAAAAGATTTTTGAAGTTTAAAATGGGAACGTAACTATAACCAATTTGAAGGTAAAGGTGTACCTATACTTGATGCAGGAGTTGAAATTGCGGATATAAAAATAAATCCTGATTCTAAAAAAATTCAAATAGGATTATATTTTGTGGATAGTTGAATAAGTTTAGGTGATGGTATACATGGCAGTCATCTTTCTAACGAAAAAATGGATAAAGGTGATCGTTTAACATCTTTTTTAGTACCAGTTGAAAAAGGAAAAATTAAAAATTTTGATCTAAATGATTACAAAATTAAAATGCTTTAAAATTTTAATATTTTGAAAATATTAAATATTTGTTTACGTTTTCAAGAAAGGGCACATAGATGTTTTTTAAAAACACCTAAATAATTAAATTATGAAGAAGAAATTATTGCTTTCACTAATGTCAATTTCAGCAGTAACAGTTATTACTGCATTAGTTGCATGTGCACCAAATGTAACAACTCCTGTTGAACCAGAACCTAAAAGAATTAAAGAAGCAACTGGTATTTTTGAAAAAAGAACTATTTATAATAAACCATATATTAAGTTAACCACAATTGGATATAACCGTTTTACTTTTAGTAATTGATATTGGTCATATTGAAATAATTTTTATCAGCATAACGAATTTTACGAAATAAAAGATATTTGAGAAAAAGAAGGCAAAACCTTTCCTGAAGAAGATGTGATTAGATACTTTTATTCAGCAGGATTGTCTGGTAAGTTCGTTGCCAAAGTTGCTAAAAAAGATCAATGAGAATATGAAAGTAACAAAGCATATAATGCAAGAAACGGTGTTAAATATGACAAAGCTTTCATTGAAGATTTTTCGATTCAAAAAAGTTTTCCAAGTTACCAAAAATCAATTAGTTTAGTTAAAAATGAAAGTGATTTAAAAAAGGAATTGAGACTAGAAGAAGATGATCAAAAAGTTTATGAAAACTATCTTGAGAGATATTATAAGAAAGTAACTGATTCTGAAAAATTAACTAATTTTGATTACAAAAAATTTTTACCGTTTTCAGATAGTTTTAATCTTGAGACAATTAAATCAAAGTTAGACTTTGAAAAATATGATTATATTTTCTTAAAAGATTTTTGATCATTTTTATATACAAATGTTTATTTTGAAACGATGCATAGTGGTGTTTGAGAACTTGATGGCGGCATTGAATTGGGTGATTTTAAAATTGATCCAAAGGAAAAGAAAATAAAAATTGGATTATATATACCACCTAAAAAAAGTAATGAAAAACCAAGAAAAGTTCCCGATCGTTTACCAGCAGCTGATATTTGAAACGAAGATCCTAGATTAAATTCATTTTTAGTTCCAATTGAAAAAGGTAAAATTGATACATTCGATTTAAATGATTATAATCTCTGAATTCTTTAGATTTTTGGAGATGTAAATTCACTTTTAATTACAATAATTTTAAGTTAGTGATAATCAAAACTTTTAGCTAAATTTTCATTTAAACATAAAAAAATAAATAATTTTAGGTTTAGTATATGTACGAATATAAATGCCAAAAGTAAGAAAATTTCTGGCTCAAAAAACTTTCAAACAATGCCTTTTTTGGGCATTGTTTTTATAATTACAAGATAATTTATAAAAATAATAAAAACTTATTTTTAAGCTAGTTATTCAATTAATAAGCGACTTTTTGGTGTTTTTCAGAGCCTAAAAAACCTTAAAAACATTTTTATTTTCAAAAATAAAATAAAAATTAATTTTCAACGCTTTTTTTGTAAAAAGATTAAAATTAATCCACGATTAAAGCACCTTTACGCAATTTGAGTGCTTATCTAAGGAGAAATATGAAATTAAAAAAATTTATTGCTGTTAGTTCTGCACTTGCAGCACTAGGGGCAGTGACTGCTTTTGCAGTGGCTTGTTCAACAACAACCACACAAAAATCAACTAAAACTGATAGTCCTGCTTTACCTATTAGTCTGCCTGTTTCAGGAACTAATACAACAGGTACTACTTCTAAAACTGGTGTAAATAAAGATGCTGATCAAAATACTACAGCTAAAACAACAGTTACAAAAGATGCACCAGTAACTAAAACTGATGTTGTGGCAACAGAAACTAAGGTTGAAACACCTGCAACAGAAACTAATAAAACTGAGACAACTACACCTGTAAGCAAGCAAACTGGAGATAAAGCTGCTACAGAAACAACTAAAGTTGTCCACCATAAATGAGGTGATGATGTTGATTCTGAAGATGATTGAAGTGAAGAATCTAAGCAAGCAACAACAGAATTTAATGAAATTTTAAGTGGTTTAACTGAAGTTTTTGGTAGTGAAAAAACTATTGCACTACAAAACTTTAAAAAAACTGCAAAAGATTTTATTGAAGAAACTAATAAGTTGGCTTTTAGTGTTCAACTAGAACGTTTATTAGAAGCAACAACCTTAACAACTGAGCAAAAAACTAAAGTTAAAGACTTATTAAGCAAAAAAATTGCTGATAAGCCAGTTATGAAAAATCTACTACCAGTAGATAATGAACCTTCACAAGCTGTATTAAGATTAATCTATGTATATGATGTTACAGGTTTTAACGTAGATTTTAAAGTTACTGGATTTAATGTACCTGTTAAAGAAACTGAAGTAAAAGATGAAGTTCCAACTAAAGAAACTGAAGTAAAAACTGAAACCACAGTTAAAGAAACTGAAGTAAAAACTGAAACAGCTAAATCTGCAGAAGTTGCTGCTCAAGTACAAACTTCATCAGTTGCAGTTTCAACTAACCCTACTTCTAAATCAGTTTTTAAATCAGAAGATCGTTCAGTCGAAGTTGAAACTTTAGCACCACAAGTAACTCTTAGTGAAGAAACAAAAGAAAGAGTTTCAACTCTATCTTTACCTGCTAAAAATAGATCAGATGTAAGAACATATGAGCGTTTTGTTAAACTAGAACAAGATTTATTACACTTAATGGGTGGAGATACCAAAATGAGTGTTTGAAGTACAACTTCAGCAAAAGATTATTTAAGTTCAATCAGTGTTATTAGACATGTTGAGCAAACTCACGGTGAAAAAATCGATAGTTTATTAAGTTTAGTGAAGTTGTCAGAAGCTAATAAAAAAGCAGTTAAAAACTTACTAGATCCTAAAACTGATAAGTTTACTTCAGTAGTTTGAACACCATCAGAAGATGGTAAAAAATTAACTATTACTTTTGTACAAAACAAAAGAAGAAATGATTACAAATTATCAGTTGTAGTTAGTGGATTTAATGAAACTCCAATTGTAAACTTGCCTTTAAGTAATGAAGTTTATAGCCAAAAAACAGTTGATTTAACTACTGAAGAAAAAGCATTGTTAGATAAATTATCTACAGCATCAAGTTTAAATATTGACCATAAAACTTCTGCAGTTGAATTATTTGAAAAATTCAACAAAGCAGATGGTCGTACTGCAGTCTTGACAATTTTAGATCAATATGCATCTTCATTTAATGAAAGAACAGGAAACCCTTCACACGGATTATTAACCAAAGTTTTAGCAAATGGACAAATTAGCGATGTTAAATTTAAATTTGACATTAACAAAAATAATCCATTATCACTAAGCTTCAAATTTAGTCAAGGCGACAAAGATAAAGTTTCAAAAACGTTTAATTTAGTATTAAACGCAAGAAACAATTTAAACGATTTAAATGGTAAATTGACATTTGACTTATCAGATAAATTCTATGTTTCAGATACAAATAAAGAAGATGCAAACAACCTACATAACTTCTTAATTAGTTTTGCTCGTTACACAAAAACTGATAAAGGACAAATTAGCCGTGATAATGATCGCAACAAACAAGAACTAGTTAATTTACTTTCAAACGTAGTTCCTTCAGAACTATTAACTAGAATTAAAAACACAAGTTATTCACGTTTTGCAATTACTTATCCTGCTAATTCAAAAGATACTTTCTTAATTACAGTAAGATTAAATACAAACTATAATTTTGTAATGGCTTTCAAAATTAAACCGTGAGCATATCCTTTACAAAATATTATTGACATTCAAATCTTAAAAGAATTTGCTCAAAATATTAACCAAACTGATTCATTAAAACGTTGAGCAAGAAGTGCTTTTATCGATTGACCTGAAGCTAAAGTTTTTGGCCCATATGATCGTTTTAAAAACTACTTCCACTGAAAAGCAACTGGTACAGTAAAACAAATGTTTAACCCTACACCAGAAAACTTCTACTACCAAAGTCCAAAAACTTACAACCCATGAAGTTTATTCACTGATAAACATGTTGCTGATTTTAAACTACAAGATACTAGTGGTTCAGACATGTATGTAATTTTAGGAATTAATTATGTAGATGCAAACGGAAATAAATTAGCACGTTCAGAAGAAACTATTTCTGTAAGAACAAATAACGCATTACCTTTTGACGATGGTACAAAACCAGTTGGTCCTGATTTTTCTAAAAAATAATTAAAATTTTAACTAACTAAACCTTAAATACTAGCTAAAAACGGCTAGTATTTTTAGTTTCTAAAATTATTTTAAAAACTAAAAACACAGAAAAACATTTAAAAAAATAACTTAATCATAGTTTTTCGGTTAAAAGCAATAAAAGCAAGTTAAGTAGTTAATGCAATTGTGCAAAATTGCCACAAAGGCAATTTTTTATTCGGCTTTTTTTGATATTTATATAAAATATACCTGTGATTTTGCTAAAGATTTAAAAACATGTTTTTAAATAACTTTTTAAGCAAAAACACTTTAAAAATTAAGGAGATTGTAATATGTATCTATTTAATAAAATTATTAAATAGACTTTTACTAGATATCATGATGAAGAAAAAAGTTTTATTATTAACAATAGGCGCAACTTCACTAGTAGTTGCAGCAGCTGCAACTGCAGGTATTTTAGTGTCAAAAAACACTAATAAAATTGAAGTTAATTCTAATGTTAAAACCATTAGTAAAGATTTTGAAAATGGTTTAGCATCACTAGTTTTAAATGCTGAAGATCAGCCAATTGCTAAGGTATTAACTGACCAAGAGCAAGTCGATGAAGTTGCTTTTGCAATGATCAGTTTAAAGTTTAAAAAGAAATTTCCTACAATTGATTTTGATGAAGTAATTGCCTCTACACAGTCAATTAGTGCAGTTGCAAAATTAAATTATTTAAAATGAATTTCAGCAGAATTTAATACTTTTGTTAATAAATACCCACAAGTAGAATTTGAAATTACTGAAGTTTATAAAAACGCAGCAACACCTCTTAGTGCAACAGTAACTTTAAAACGTAATGATGCTAGCCGTAAAACTTTAATTAATTTTTCAAATGAAATTGCTTCTAATGGTGAAGCAATTAACAGTTCAGTAACTAATAATTCAGGTTCAACAACTCATGAAAGTAACGTAGTAAATCCTGATCATGAAGAAGTAAAAGATGAACCTGTTTTAAGTGATTCACAAAACCTTAGCGATCGCCAAATTGTTGGTAAATTAACATCTTCCTTAAATAATAAAGTATTTATTTCTAACGATACAACTGCTCGAACAGACCTTGTTTATGCAGAATATTTATTTAGTAATAGCACTGAAAAACAATTAGATTTACTTAGACAATACGCAGATATTCCAAAAGAATTAACATCAGATATGATCGTTTCTTTAGTAGTTGCACAGCCTTCTAAAATGTCAGATACTTTAATAGTTGAAATAGTTTTTAAAAAAGGAGTTACTCTAGGAGTTGCTGCTTTTAGAATTGTTGACTTCTTAGATCAAGTTGAAGAATTTGATATGTACTCAAGACAAGTTAACGAAAATTTAAGATTAAACCCAATCACTGTTAAAGCAAATCATACTGCCAAAACATTTTTTGATAACATCAAAGATTTAGATTATGCAAATCAGTTATATGAAATTGCTAAAATTTCAGATAGTGATAGTACTGAAACTAAAGAAGCATTTGCTAATTTACTATATCCAATTCCTGCTTATTTTGGAGTGATTCCCCATTCAACAGTTTCACTAGTTGATGCCAAAGATGAAGATTCAGAGGGCTATTTATTAGTAACTACGAGTGCTACTTTTAATGGTTTAGAAAAAATTACAACTGCTAAAATCGGTGGCTTTTTAACAGCTAAAGAATTTTCAAATCTAAATCCAGGAGATAGACCTAAAATCTCTGCTCAATACTATGCAGATCTATTCAAAAGTGCCTTGAAAATCGATGTTTTTAATGTCTCACTAGATAAAATTAATCCTGATTGAGGTTACAATCATTTGCGCCATTTATGAGATTTTATTGACGCTAAAAAACATTTAACTGAGCAAGAAAAAGTTGATCAGAAAATGGATATTGTTAAACAAGTTATTACAAATCAAGAATTCGTTGACTTATTAAACTTAGCAGAATTTAGTGATTTTAGTTATGTGTATCGTGGTTCATGAGATATTAATACTGTTCAAGAAGGAAGAATTTTATCAATTTCTTTTAAAGCGACTTTTAAAGGTGAACCTGATGTCGTAGTTGATGTTAAAGATATATTTTTAAACGGAGAATTTAGCTTTGCATTAATGGGTGGAAGCACATATCGTGATGGTGAAGTCTTAGATGTTAAACCTGATGTTATTAATTATCCAAATGTTGAAATCGATAATTTCATTGATGTTGAAAGAAGAGTTAACGTTATTAATAAAGTTGACATTATGAATAATCGTGGACTTTTAGCTATTTTAAAAAATAGTGATGAAGGTCGTAAATATTGAAATCTAGAATGAAAAGATGTCAAGATTCAACCAGTTGATGATAAGAGCGTAGACACTGTTAAAGTTACAATTTTTCATAACGATCCTAAGTATCCAAATAAATTAAGCGAAGCAGTTTTTATTCTGAAATTCACCAATCCAATTCACTATAAAAATGTTTCTGTAAAAAGTTATTTTGAAGCAGTTGATGTACACCATAAATTTTTATTAATTACAAAAAATAGATGATTACGTTCACGTATAATTGGATTATATATTACAACTAGACACGAAATTTTTATGGGTTGAAAACCATCAGAAATTGATGTGCCTCAAAGTAATATTAATCAGTTTGTTTGAGATATTGAAGACAAGCAAACTATGAAAGATTTAGGAAAAGATGGAGTCATCAAAGTGCTTCAATCTCGAGCTGTTTCAAGAATTTATTTATACCCATCTAAAGGTACAAAATTCTTAACTTATACAGGTATCGGAATTGATATTATTATGCATGATAAAGATGGTAATGTGGTGCCTTATTCAGTGCCAGGTTTTGGTAGAGATATTCTTAGTTTATAAAATTAAATATTAAAAAAGAGCAAACTCGAAAGTTGCTCTTTTTTCCTAATTTTCAGGGGTTTTTAGTTCAACTCGACGCTGTTTTAAATTAGTTAAATCTTTTAAAACATAGTTGTCTGTTTGGTTGAATTTATCGTAATTACTGGTGGTATAAATATTTTCATTTAAGTCAGAAATTCGCTCAATTGAAATTGCTAAATATGATCTTAAACTTTTTAAATTTTGGGCTTCAAAAACACCTTGATTTCTTTCTAATAAAGAATGAAAAAATTTAAAATCATCTATTAATTGTTCTAGTAAATCTAGATAGTTATTATCAAAATCTAGAACATTAAAATTCAGTTCTTCAATCAAGGAATAATCAAGATCAACTTTTAAAATTTCTCTTGGATTATTATTTTTATAAGTGTTTGAAAAATTAAAAATAATTTTATTTAAGGAAGTTAAATTGTCAGTTAATTCTTTGCTTAAAAAACTCTGATAAACGCCTCTAATATTAATTAATAATTTTTCTAAATTGTTTTTAATTCTTCATAAAGAATTAAAAATTATCTTATATCTTTTTACATTCAAATTGCTGTTTTTCATTAGAATCCTTTTACTTGTTCATACTCTTCTAAAGTACCTCTAAATAAGTATGATTCACTGCCATTTAATTCTAAAATTACATTAGCTACTTTTTTAACTAAGGTACTGTTATAAGTAGTAAAAATAACTCCTGATTTATAACTTTTTAAGCCTTCAATTACTGAATCAATTGATTCAGTATCTAAGTGATCTAGGGGCTGATCTAGTAATAAAAAGTTTGATTCTTCAAGCATTGTTTTTGAAAACATTAATCTGGCTTTTTCTCCCCCAGAAGTGACTGCAGCATTTTTAAAAACTGTATCTCCACTAAAAAGCATTCTTCCTAAAAATGAGCGCATACGATGATCAGAATTATCTTTATTTTCAGCAACTTCATTACTTAAAGGTCACTTAGAAAGCCATTCTAAAATAGTTTCATTATTATCAGTAAAATAATTACTATTATCAGTTGGAAAATAGGTTGTCTTAATAGTTTTTCCTCATTGCACAGTTCCACTAGTTGGTTTTCTTAGACCTAATAAACATTCTAAGAATCTTGTTTTAGCAATGTCATCATCACCTAATAAAGCAAGTTTTTCATAAGGGTTTAATGTGAAGGAAACGTTTTCAAAATATCATTCACCTGTTTCAGCTTTTAAAGATAAATCTTCAACGTGCAAGATTTGTTTTCCAGGTGCACGGTTAATATCTCATTGAATAAAAGGGTATTTTCTGTTTGAAGGTTTCAATTCATCAATTGTAATTTTTTCTAGTTCTTTTTTTCTAGATGTAGCTTGCGCTGATTTAGAAGCATTAGCTGAGAAACGAGCAATAAAACTTTTCAGTTTTTCCATCTGTTCTTCTTTTTTCATATTAGAACGTTTTTGCAGTTCAAGTGCTAATTCAGAAGATTCTTTTCAAAAAGAATAATTACCTGTAAACATTCTGGCTTCGCCAAAATCTATATCAACTATATGAGTACAGATTTCATCTAAAAAGTCACTATCATGAGAAACTACAATCACGATATTTGGATAGTCTCTTAAGAATCTTTCTAATCATCTAATTGAAGCTAAATCAAGATGGTTAGTCGGCTCATCCATGATTAAAACATCAGGATTTCCAAATAAGGCTTTTGCTAATAAGACTTTAACTTTTTCATTAGCCTTTAATTCTTTCATCTGAATATTTCATTTTTCTTTGTCAATTTTTAAAGATGATAAAAGCTGCTGAGCATCATTTTCGGCAGTGTAGCCGCCCATCATTCCATATTGTTCTTCTAGATGTCCTGCACGTTCATAATCTTTTTCAGTGGCATCAGGATTCATATAAATAGCATCTTTTTCTTGATTAATTTTATAAAGTAATTCATTACCCATGATTACTACATCGGTAACATTATATTCATCATAAGCAAAATGATCCTGACTAAGAATTGAAATTCTTTTATCTTTAGCCAAAATAATATTGCCACTATTTGCTTCCATTTCACCTGAAATAATTTTTAAAAAAGTACTTTTTCCAGCACCATTTGCACCAATGATACCGTAAGTATTTCCTTCATAAAATTGTAAATTAACGTTTTCAAATAATTTCTTATCACTAAAACGTTTTGATAAATTTGAAACTTGTAACATTTATAACCCCTTAATTTAATTATTTAATTTTTCATTTAAATAAAAATGTTTTTATCTAAATAATAAAAACATTATATTAATTATATTTGAATTTTTGCAAAAAGTCTTACAGCAGATTAATTAGCATCATTAAATAATTCAGCAGTTTTTCTTCTTACTTCGTTTGAGCGAGTGCGCTCTTGTAAAGTCTCATTTAAAATTTGAGTTAATTCTCCAACAACTTCGCTTTCGCTAGCCATAACACGATTTTGATAAATGCTTAGTGGTAAAAATAATAAACAAAGCATTTTATACATGTGATAAGCATCTTCTAAAAGGGCGTTTAAATGATCATCAATTTTATTATATTGATAAGGACCAATTTTGCCATTAACTAATAATCAAGAAGTTTTTTGTTGTTGTAAAACTAATGACATTTTCTTATTAATTTTTTCAATTTCAATATCTTGAGGTAAAACATTAGGAATTAAACTTAATAATAAGTTCTCTGAACTTTTAGCGAATTTATTTAAAAATTCAGTTCGGTTGACGTAGAAATTAGTTTTTTGGTGCAAGTTTTTATTTAAAAAAACTGGCACAACTCCGATAGGAATATTAGGGTTTAAAAACTGGTAGTTAAAAGTTGCTAAACGGTTGTTAATATCTAAGTTAATGTCGCTGACAAATAGTTGGGTTCAGTTTTTAATGCGACTTTTTTTCTCATTAACATCTGTTCATGAAAAATTAAAAGTTTGCATTAATCATTGATGTTTACCTTCAACTCATAACCTTACTAAAGGACTTTTTTTAGAAATTTTTGAACTATGATGCAGTGGTTTCAAGACACGATTTTTATAGTCGAATTCTGCTTCAGCATTCATATCTTGCACATCTAAACCTGGAAGATATTTAACAATTTCATTAATTACTTGTAAGTTACTAAAACGTTTTTTAGTTTCTCTTTTATGGGCGTTTAATTTTTTATAAGTGCTATAAAAAATTAAAAATGCAGAAATCAGCAGCATAATAACTGCTGCTATTATTAAAACAATCACTCCTGCTGCTGAAAAAGATTCGCCTGTATAAATTAAATAAGCAATAATTGCTCCTAAAACTAAAAAGACAATTAAAGACATTGAAAATAAAGTTCAAAATAGTCAACCTGATGCTAGGTTAATATTTTTATACTTATTTTGCTGATTTTGTGTAAGTAAAGATTTATACAATGGTTTAACAGTTTTTAAGGCATCTGTTTTGAATGTATCAAGATCTAAACATGGATCTAAAAGTTCTTGGCTCATGTTATTAATTATATAGTTAAATTTTCTTTTATGAAGTGAATAATTTTATAAAACAAAAACTGCAAAATAATTAAAAAGAGCCTATGTCTAGTGTTTTGGTTAGTAATCAGGCTTTGACTATAGTTTTTTAAAAGTTTTTGAGTTGAAAATTGTGCACTAATCCACAATTTTCAAATTATCAAATGACTAGTAAAAAAATAGTTATTTTAAGATACAAAACATTAAGTTTTTTTGTACAATAAAAGCAAATTAAAAACAATCTTTTTGATCGGAGAAAATATGTCAAGTATTATTGATATTCGTGCAATCGAAATTTTAGATTCACGTGGTAACCCAACTATTCAAGTTGAGGTTTATACTGAAGAAGGGGGCTATGGAAAAGCAATGGTTCCCTCAGGAGCATCTACTGGTTCTCGTGAAGCATTAGAGTTGCGTGATGGTGACAGCAAAGCATGATTTGGTGGTAAAGGTGTTGCTAAAGCAGTTGAAAATGTTAACGAATGCATTTATGAAGAAATTATCGGAATGGACGTTTTTGAACAACGTGCAATTGACCGTGCAATGCTAAATTTAGATGGAACAGAATATAAATCTAAATTAGGTGCTAATGCTATTTTAGGTGTTTCACTAGCAGTTGCTAAAGCAGCAGCAGATGAATTAAACATTCCTTTATATAATTATATTGGTGGTACAAATGCACACGTTTTACCTTTACCAATGCTAAACGTTATTAATGGTGGAGAACATGCTTCAAACACTATTGATTTCCAAGAATTTATGATTATGCCTGTAGGTGCAAAATCATTTAGAGAAGCAATTCAAATGGCAAACCATGTTTTCCATAACCTAGCTAAATTACTTAAAAAAGCAGGACATGGGACACAAGTTGGTGATGAAGGTGGATTTGCTCCTAACTTAAAAAGCCATGAAGAAGTGCTTGATTTAATTGTTGAAGCTATTAAAGTTTCGGGTCTAAATCCAGCTAAAAGTGGTAAAGATGCAGTTGCAATTGCTCTAGACTGTGCTTCAAGTGAGTTATATAATGAAGAAACTAAAACATATACCTTCAAAAAACTAAAAGCAAAAATTGAGTCAAAAGACCCTAATTTCCAAGACATTAAAGCAAAATTAGAATTTTCTAGCGATGAATTAAGTGACTATTTAGGTTCATTAGTTAAAAAATACCCAATTGTTTCAATCGAAGATGGTTTTGCTGAAAGCGATTGAGAAGGATTTAAAAAATTCACTAAATTATACGGTGATACATTACAAATTGTTGGTGATGATTTAACTGTTACAAACTCAAAAATCCTTGCAAAAGCAATTGAAGAAAAAGCAATGAATTCAATTTTAATTAAACTAAACCAAATTGGTTCATTAACTGAAACATTAGACACAATAGAAATGGCTCATAAAGCAGGTTATACTGCTGTTGTTTCACACCGTTCAGGAGAAACTGAAGATACTACAATTGCTGATCTAGCTGTTGCTCTAAACACAGGACAAATTAAAACAGGTTCATTATCAAGAACAGACCGTATTGCAAAATACAATCGTTTATTAACAATTGAAAATGACCTAGATGCTGAATCAGAATTCTTAGGTGAAAAAGCTTTCAGAATTAAATTGAAATAATTTAATTTAGTCAATAAAATGCATTTCTAGTTTTTGCTAGAAATGTTTTTTTATAAGATAATAGAGACAATAATGCTGAAAAAAATCAAGTACTTTTTAAGTAAACATTCGCTTTGAATTTATCCTTCAATAGCGATTACTTTTGTAATTTCATTAGCAATTCCTTTAGCAATAATTATGAAAAATTCAAGTGAAGAAATTAAAGAAACAATTCTAGAAGCAACTAGATTAGAAATTTCGGCACAAAATAATGAAGCAAATAGCGTAAAGCAATATGGTGCATTTTTTTATTACACTGAAGATGATAAAGAAGTAAATTCTGAAGAAGTTTTTATTGAAAAAGCAATGGAATCAACTAAGAATTTTTCAGTTTTTCCAATTTCAGGTACATATGCTTCAAAAGTGAGAGCCACTATTCAAATAACAGAAATCAAAATTAATCCAGAAAATGTGCAAAGTTTGATATTGAGCATATCACTGAAGCATCCGGATAATTCTGAAATATTAGGAAATTTTGATCTAATAGTTTCCCGAAGTTTAGATAATTTAACAACACCTGCTTTATTTAGTTTGACTGATAAAAAGCAAGAGTAAATTATTTTTCAAAACATGTTTTTCATAAAAATATTAAACATGTATATGTTTTTTGAAGATATTTTTCACAATTAGCCAAATATTTTTTGGTTACATTCTTAAACAAAAAATTTGAATATTCTCTGATAATTCTAATTAAGAAAAATATTTTTTTGTTATAATTTAAATAAATTTTAAATAATTAAAAATTTTAAGAATCGGAGTAAAAAATGTACTTAACAGAAAAACGATCAAAGTTAGTTGTAACTATTGGTCCTTCATCAGATAACTATGATGTTTTGAAAAAATTAGTTCTCGCTGGAGCAACAACAATTAGAGCAAACTTTAGCCACGGAGATTATGCTGAACAAGGTAACAAGTTCAAAATTGCTAATGAAGTTTCAAAAGATTTAAATGTACCTATTTCATTAATGCTTGACACAAAAGGTCCTGAAATTCGTGTAGGAAAAATGAAAGATGGAATTCAAACAATTGAAAGAGATTCACTAGTTAGAATTTTAACAATGCCTGAAGATTATAAAAATTTAGAAGGTACTTCAGAATTTTTCACAGTTGAATACCGTATGGACAAAGACTTAAAAGTTGGAGACCAAGTTTTAGTCGATGATGGTAAATTAACTACAACTGTTGAAAAAGTTGAACCAGGAGTTGTTTATGTTAGAGCAGCTAACCAACATAAAGTAAAATCAAATAAGAGAATTAACTTGCCAGGTGTTGCTTTTTCATTACCATTTTTAAGTGAAAAAGACAAAGCAGATATTAAATTCGGAGTAGAGCAAAAAGTAAACTACATCGCTGCTTCATTTGTTAATTCAAAAGAAAATGTTAAAGAATTAAGAGATTTATTAGATTCACTAGGTGGAGAAAAAATCAAAATTATCTCAAAAATCGAATCACAATTAGGATGCAACAATTTAACTGAAATTGTTGAAGCTAGTGATGGAATTATGGTTGCACGTGGTGATTTAGGACTTGAAATTCCTTACTATGAAGTACCATATTGAGAAAAGAAAATGATTAGAGCTTCACGTGAAAAAGGTAAACCAGTTATCGTTGCAACTCAAATGTTGGACTCAATGGAAAATAATCCACACCCAACTAGAGCTGAAGTAACTGATGTTTATTTTGCAACAGAATTAGGAGCAGATTCAACTATGTTAAGTGGTGAATCAGCAAATGGAAAATACCCAGTTGAAGCAGTTAAAGTTATGTCAACAATCAACATGAGAGCTGAAAGAGATTTCTACGACAAACTTTACTACAAACACCAACTTGAGGAAATTTTAGAAATTGCTCCTAAAGATCACCGTACAAAAATCGCAGCAGAAATCGTTAATAAAACAATGAGTGGTGAATATAAATTCGTAGTTGTTTTATCTGATACAGGTAAATTACTAGAGCGTGTTGCAATGTTAAGACCTAACGCACCAATTATTGGTCTAGTTAAAGATGTTGAACTACTTGGTTCATATGGAGTAACAAGCTCAATCTTTATTTCATTACATTCTCCAAAATTATATTCAATTGTTAAGAATGATTATTCACTAGCAAACACTGCCTTAATTCCTTACGGAGTTAAACCAGGTGACAAATATTTAGTTGCACATAACGAAAAAGTTGTGGAACTAATCGCTAAGTAATAAGCTTAAATTTTCAAAAAAGAGGCATTCGCTTCTTTTTTTATTACTTTTATAACTTTTTCTATTTGGTTTTTGAAATAAGAAAAAATATGTAAAGGCATTATACTCCTAAAAGGTGTTTAAAGAAGTTTTGGAATTTTTATTAAATAAAATCCAAAAAGTATTAAAATATATTTATAAGGATATAAATGAAATTAAAAAGCAAACTAAGTAAAAAGTGAATAGTTTCACTTTCAGCAGTGGTAACGGTAGCAGCGATTTCTGCTACTGCAGTTTCTGTTTTATATTCATACACATCAAATGACACAGTTGCAAAACGTGTATACGAAATCACTAAAGGTTACCTAGATGGTGTGCAAGTTACACCACCTGACACTCAAGGACCAGTTGAAATTGTAGTTGATAATCCTGGTTCAGTATCACCAATTAATGGTTCAGGTTCATTCTTAGTTTCTGATATCGGTGATGGTAAAAGAGAAGGTGGAAGCCTAGTTAAGATTCAAAATCCTGATGACAAAGATAAAGATAAGGACAAAAAAGAAAGCAAGTAATCAAACTTGCTTTTTTATTTTAACTTTTTACTTGATAAAATTACTTTTTCTCAAGTAACATTTTGATTTCTTGGTCATAAATAGGACCTGATTCAGGAATTGGTGTTTCTAAAATAATTGGAATATTATCAAAACGCTTATCATGAACAAATTTAGCTAAAGTTTCTAAACCAATATGACCTTTATCGATATTTTCATGGCGATCTTTTTGAGCTCCAAGTGGATTTTTTGAATCATTTAAGTGAATTACTTTAACATGTTTTAATACATCTTTATTTTCTAATTCAGACATGAATTGATCATAATTTTTTAAATTATAACCTGCATCTCACATGTGACAAGTATCAAGGCAAATTCCTAAACGTTCGTTATTTAGGTTTTTAATAACTTCTAAAAGTTGTTCAAAAGTTCGACCAATTTCACTACCTTTGCCTGCCATAGTTTCTAAAATTATTTCAACTTTAGTATGAGAGGTGTTTTCAAGAATTTTAGTTAATGAACTTGACAATGTTTCTAAAGCGATTTCTGCAGTAAAACTAGTAAAAGCACCTGGGTGTAGAACTAAATATTTTAGGTTTACTTCATGCATTCTTAAAACTTCAGCAGTTAAAAATTCAACTGCAAAGTCTTGTTTTTCAGGGTTAGCAGGATTAACAATATAAGGAGCGTGCACGACAATATCTTCATTTTTGATGATATTTGAATATTTTTCTAAATATTCTTCGTAGTTATATTTAACTACGTCAACACGTTTAGTGTTTTGTGGTGCACCTAAATAAATCATGGCACAATTAGCACCATTATTAATGCTAACTTCAATTGCTTTACTTAAATAACCAGGAGCTGAAAAAGCTACGTGTGAGCCTAGTTTTATCATACAACTTCTTTAGTTGAAGGTTTAATTAGTTCACCTTTAATAATGACATTTGTATTAGTAATATTTTTAATAATAATGTCTTCGATTTGTAACCAAATGTAGCGATAATCAATAAATTGTTTTAAAAAGTAACTATTATTGTAATCGTGAATAGTGTTATAACCAATATCACTTAAATGGAAATAACCATCAACATTATGAACTAGCATATTTTGAAAAACATCGTGAGTAGTGCAAATAACATTTCTGATTTTTTTAGATTTTAGATCATTAACAACAGTTTTAACAGACTGGTTAACACGGTTATCAAAGTATTTAATTGAACAAGTTGCTGCTTCTAAATTTTTACAAAAACTTGTAAAACCAATTAGTTGTTCCTTAATAGTTGCAGGAGTTTGGCGATAGTCAGTAACTAAAGCTAAATTACGATCTCCTGTTTCTTCAATAAACTTATTAGCAGATTCACTGATTAGTTTTTTATAGTCTATGTAAATAGAATTGATGTTAGGAATTTGCAAACCAAAAACAACAATTTGCACAATATTTTTAATATTTTGCAAATATCTAGTTAACACTTCACCACGGGGTGGGTTAATTAGAATAATTGCTTTTGGTGAGCGAGATAAAATCTTTTTAATTTCTTTAACATATTCAGCAGCTTCATTAGTTGCTGCTGTAATAATTAATTCATTTTGATTAATTCTAGTTGTATCATCAATAGAATTAATAATTTTAATTAAATCGTTATCGTTTAAAGATTTAGAAATGAAATAGATATTTTTAACATCTACATCTTTTTTAGTTCATAAATTTTTAATATAACCTGTTTGATCTAGCGTATTTGAGATTTGTTTCTTATTTTTATCAGAAATATACCCATTAGTAAAGTATCGAGAAACAGTACTTATACTAACTCCTGCTTTATCGGCAATGTCTTTATATACTATTTTTTTCATTATGTTTAAATATATCAAAAAAATCTGAAAATTGCTCTACTTTTTCAGTTTTTTTTCATATTCGTTGCTTACGTATTTTTCCATGTACTCTCTAAAAGAACGTTTTGCCATGTTCAACATATAGAAGCGTTCGATAGTTAATTCGTTAGCGTTTAGGAAAAATTCTTTCTTATAACCATAGGTTAATAAGGTCTCAAAAAGCTTGTTATTTAGGTATAAACTATTTTTTGAAACAGTGCTATAGGTGGAAATATTAATTTTTTTAATAACTTCTAGATTTTCGTTATTAGGAAATTCAACTGCATAAAGGTTGAAGTAATAACCTGCTTTTAAAAAGACATTATCTTCTCAAATTTCAGTGTTTGATTTTTTCATAATCTTGACAAATAAAGGAATCAAAGTTTGCAAATTAATTAATTTATTAACGATTGTTTCACTTTCTTTTTCATTTTTTACATTGAACAATAACTTTATTAAGTTATTGCCATTTGCATATTCAATATCTGTAAAAATTAAGTTATCAGAACTTAAATAATTCTTAATAAAAAATAAAAATTTAGACTGCACTTCTTTAGTAAATGCTTTGAACTGAATTGCTGTTAAAAGATTGGTATAAATTTCATCTTTTAAAGCCAAATTTTTTAAATAAAAATCGACATTTTCAATTGAATCAGGGTCAAGAATTTTATCTTTGGAAATTCATGAGTAAATGCCATCTTTAGTTTTAGAAACTTTGTAGTTAATGCCACTACTTGAAAGAAATTGATCTCGTTGATTTCTTTCATTAATAAATTTTGAACTAGCTAGATAAGTTTGCTCTAAATCTTCAGAATTAAAAAAATCAATGCTTCAACTGTAAATTGAATCATTGTTAAAACTATTTCTTAAGATTAAGTTATTGTCTAGATCATAAGCATATGGCTGATTTTTGTAATTATCAAATCAGATGCTTAATGCCTCTTCATTTGAAATCTTCATATTTTAAAGTAAATCAGTTTTTTATTAAGATTACAAATTATGGTGTATTTGTTGTAGTTGCTGTTGTTCCACCATCAAATAAGATAATAACATCTCTTGTGAATTTTGCTACATTATCATTTATTATATTAACTATAAAAAATACACTGTTATCACTTGAAGTTGCCACACTTATAGTGAAAGTATAATCAGGATTTGGAGCTTTTAAATCAACAATCCCTAGTTTAGTTTTTAATCCATCGCTAGTGTCGCTGCTTGTATAAAAATCACTACCTTTACCAGTTTTTTGTGTATCTGTTTTTTTACGAATACCAGCTTCGATTTCTTTAAAGAAAGCTTCATAATCAAAACTTCTTTCACTTACCTTAATAGCAATCACGGCTATTGCTGCACCAACTGCAACAACTCCCCCTGCAACTACTAGGCTCTTTACAATAGTTAGTTTTTTCATAAATTTTAATATTTCCTTTACATTAATTTTTAATCCCGTATATTTTATATTAATTGCATTTTTATTTTTTAAATTAAAAAAATGATTTTTTTCAAACTAAATAGTTATTAAAATAGGCTAAAATTCTGCTAGAATGATGTGCTACTAAGGAAAGTAAATTAGATCTAATAACTCTTTTATAAGCACTTTAAGGGCAAAATTGACAAAAATCGCCTGCTTTTTTATAAAAAAATCTAAATTTTCTTTTTTTGCTAAAATATAAGCACAAATTTAAGGTTAATATAAATTCTTTTTAATTAACTAGAGAAGCAAACTCTAGAAAAAGAATTTGGAGGTATAAATATGAGTTTAAATAGAAAAAGTAAACTTATTTTAATTGGTGCAGCAACAACAGCAGTAATTGCTGCTTCAGCTGCAGGAATTGTTGTTGGTGTACGCAACAACAACCAAAGTGCAAATCCAGGACTTAAAAATCCTGATTTACCTGCTAAAGATAATCCTGTTTCACCAGCAGAATCAAGTTCAAAACTAGCTAAAGAAATTAATACAAATCTAGTAGTGCGCCGTAATAATGCAACAGCTACAATTAATGCTAGCGTTGAAGCAACAGTTGATGAAAATAAGTTACTTTCTTCAGAAGTTAAATACGTTGCTTTTGGTGATTCAATTACTGCTGGTTTTAATGCAAAACTAGCAACTGATTATCCAGGGGAATTAAAAGTTGTCAATGGCGAAAGCCAAATTGACGGTCTTTCATTTCCTTCTTTTATTGCTAAATTTATTAATCAAATTGAACCAGGTAAGTTAACTGCTTACAAAAACTTTGGTGTTACAGGTTCAACTTTAAAAGATTGAAATCAATTATTTAGTAATGATACAAACGGTAGAATTGCTCAGGGAATGGGTGAGGGATTTAGTGAATTTAGAAGTGATTTTATAGCACGTTTAACTTCAGCTAATTTATTAACCGTTTCACTTGGTGCAAACGATTTCATGGATATCTTATTCAATCAAATTGGAACAATTGATTTTCAAAAACTACTTGCAGGTGGTTCTTTTGATATGAAAAACTTGATTGAAATTGTGGTGCCAATTTTAACTGAAGTAAGAACTCAAATCAGAAATTCATATACCGAATTAATTAACCATATTAAAACCTATAACAAAGATATTAAAATTAATTTAATATCTTATCCAATGCCTTTTTTAAGATTATTAGAAACAGTTAATCAGTTAACAAAAGGTGTTGAAATTGAACCAGGAAAACCTTTAAGTAAATATTTACTAGGTATTTTAAATGGTTTAATTAAAGACCGTTCAACCTTAGATGATTCAGTTAATTACATTAATGTCTATGATGAAAATGATTGAGACAATAATGCAAAATTATATACTAGTCAAATTTTATATATTCACCCAACTGAAATTGGGTATAAAAAAATTGCTCAAGATATACTTTTAAAATTAAGTATTAATCGTTCTCTTTATACAAATCAAACTTCAATTAACCCTAGTTGAGATGAAGAATATGTTAAAACAGATGAAGATCAAAATGGTTTTACAATTAAATTTTCTAAAACAGATTTTGAAATTATTAAAACTATTTTAGGTGCTAATAATGATGAATTAACTAGAAAAAATGATGAGTTAATTACCAAATATGAATCACTATTTGATACTTCACAATTTCCTTCTCGTATTATTACAAGAAGTGGTTTTCAAAATACTTTAAAGTCAGTTACATTAATGCTTTTATCTTCAGATGCAATTAAATTAGTTGATCCTGAACAAGAATTATTTAAATTCTTTACAAAAAATAGTGAAGATTTAGATAACGTAATTTTAAAATTATATGATTCAAATTTCATTTCAAATTTATGAAATAACTTTCAAAATACATCAAATGAAATTTTAAAAAATAAAGATAAATTAGACTCAACAGATGTTATTAATTCAGCTGTTCATGCCATCTCTGATTTAGATAATTTCCATGGTTTATTAGTGTCATTATTTAATTCAAATATCTTTGCAAAAAAAGAATTAAATACTGAATTACAAACAATTATTAAAAAGATTATTACAACCTTATTTAATCAAAAAGATTTATTAAATAAAGGTGTTGATTTTATTGCAGGTCTTTTACCAAAATCTGTTTTAACAGAAAATGGAATTCCACTTGTAAAAGCAATTGTTAATAGTAATTTATTAGTTGAATTTTTAAATGGATTAGTTAGTGATGTTTTTGATAATCAAGATGAATATGCAAAAACAAAAAACTTTAAAGAATTATTCGTTATTTATTTAAATAAAAATAAAGCAACATTTATTAATTTAATTAAAGGAATTTTTACAACTTTAAGTAAAGATGCACCTGTTGAATTTTCAGCATTATTTGGTTACATAGGTCAAAGCTTTTTACAATCAAGTGGAATTAAATTAGATTCAAGCGAATTAAAACAAATTCTAGTTTTAGTTAATGATTTAGTTTTAACTGCAGTTAATTCAGATCTTTTTGATTTACTTTTTGAACAAGTAATTACATCACTAAAAGCGAGCGATTCTCTTGATTTTACCGTATTAATCAACCATGTTATTGGTAGTTTAACAAGTGGTGATGGACTATTTAAAATTGTTCAATCATTATTAAGAAGTGAATACTTAAAAGTAAATAATAACAATTTAAAAGTTGCTGAAACTTTTAAAGCAGTTATTAAATCATTACTAAAATCTACAACAGTTAGAACAATGATTTCTAGCTTATTAATTTCAGAAAATGCTAGTGAAAAAGAAAAACTTGCTTACCATACAAATATCTTAATTTCTGAAATTTTAGATGATCCAAAAACTATTTTGTTTTTAGATAATTTTGTTAATTCAATTTTTTCAAATTTACAAAGATATAATTCATTCGATACTTTTAATAAATTTTTAAATTTCTTATTTACATCACAACGTAATAATGTTGTTGATTATTTAAATTATTTAGTATCTAAATTAGCAACCTTAAATTCAAGTTTATCAGTTGTTGCTTTATCAAAAGTACAAGAGTTATTACCTGGAGTAAAACTAAGTTTTAATGATGCACAATCTAAAAATTTTAGTACAGTACTTTCAACACTTTTACAAGCAGTAAGTCATAGCACATTAATCAATGATGTTTACTCAAAATTCATAAGAAATATTGAATCAAATAAAGCATTTAATTTAAATGAAATTTTAGAAAATGTGCTTGATACAGAAAATGGTTTTTATTCATTAATTAAAACTGTTTTAAGAAGTACAACATGATTAGATAATAAAACTAGAGAAGACTTTACAACTGCTTTAACCTCATTTATTTTAGAAACAGTTAAAAGTGAAGATATCATGAATTTCATTGTTGGTGATATAGTTAATCATTTATCAATTCCTGAACATTTAATTTTAAGAACAACTTGAACAACTATTTTTTCACTAGAAGATATTAAAACTTTAATTACATCATTAATAAATACTGCAACTAATTCTCAAGATAATGCTTGATTAGATGAAGTTGAAAATCTAAACCAATTTATCTTTAAAGCAGTTATCAAAGATAGAACAATTTTTGCCGAAAAAATAAAATCATTAATTAATATGCTTGTTAATTCAAGTGCATCAGGTTTAGTTTTTGATTTATTTACAAAACAAATTGACCATCTTTTTGAATTAAAATTATCAGAAGAAAATCGTTCTCGTTTATCAGCTTTCTTTAAACAAAGTATGACAATTGTTGCACAAAGTGAAATTGCTGATGCGGCATTTGACATTATTGAAAAAGGTCTACTGACTTCAAAAACAAGTTTCAAATCATTGACACAGTTATTTGATGATTTATTCTTTACATCAGAATCAATTTGAAAATTAGTCAAAACTTTATTAAAAGCAGAGTTTTGAAATAACCCCGAAAATAAATCGACATATCAAGAAAATCTAAATTTCATCACTTACTTATTATTAAGAAATACAGGTGTTAAAAAGTTTGTTACAGCTCAAATTGATACCATCTTAAAAAGCCAATTAAAAATTGATTTTATCGATGTTGAAAACATCGACATATTAGTTTCAGCAATTGTTGAAAACGATAAAACTGCTTCATTTATTAAAAACATAATTAACGGTCTATTTACTGATTTTGATCTATATAAAGATCAAGAAAGATTAGAAGATGTTATCGTTTTATTCTTAAGTAAAAACGATACCGTAGTTAATTCATATTTAAGCGAAATCACTGCGGAACTAACTTCAATAGATGGGGCTTTAAATCAAGTTATTTTTGCACAGTTAATTAAATATGCAAAACTAAATAACTTCTCAATTGATGATGCAGCATTAACTCAATTTAAAAAGTTATTACAATCATTTGGTAAAGTAATTGCTTCGTCAGATATTTATAAAACAGTCTTAGAAAAATTAAAAGCAACACTACAAAATAAATGACTTTCATTTAAAACAATTGAAGAATTAATTTTCAACGTTGTGGATTTAGATAATGGTTTCTTTAACTTAGTTAAAACAATTGCTAATTCAAGTGAATGAAAAAATCAAGAAACTAAAAATGATATTAAATATGGTATCAAGCAAATTTTTGCTGCTCTAGTTTCTAATTCAAAAGCTTCTGCTGATTTATTAACTAGTCTAGGATTTATCCCTGCAAATTCAGATATTTATAATGCAATTTCAAAAGATGCAGGAAGATTACTAGGTAGTGATGAATTCCAAGCATTTATGGATCAAATTTTAGAAATAGCATTAAATTCAAATCGCTATTTCTTAATTTCAAATAGTTGAAGTGATTTAATTTTTAACATCGTTAAATTGCAAGATGTTTCATCAATTACAAATTCACTTTCAAAATTATTAAATAAAGTAGTTACTGACTATTCAGAATTATTAAATTCATCTTTAGGAATGGTTTTAAATACTTTAGGATCTTCTTATGACCTTGTATTTTCTAAAGATGACCTAGCAGCAGTTAATAATGCAATTTCAAAATTCTTATTAATTATTTTTGACAATAAATTCTTAAATGATTACATCGATAGAATTAAACAAAATTCAAGTTTTGAAACTTTTGATCAGTTAATGAGCAATTACATTTTTAGTGAAAAAGGTCTTTATGATCTAATCACAACTTTTGCAAATGGATCATATTTACAAGAAAAAGCTAATCGTGAAGATGTAGCAAAAACACTAAAAAGTGTTTTCACTGTTTTAAAAACAAATCCTACATTTAAAAAATCTTTAGCTAAAATTTTCTTACAATTATTCTCAGCAAGTACTGATGAAAAAACAGTTGAAATTATTCAAAAGGCTTTTACAAAATTAATTGATGATAAAGAAACCGAATCATTTATTTCAGCATTTATTGATTCACTAATTTTAGATATAGATTCATATAAATCACTATCATCATTAAATGAAATCGTGCTTACATATTTAGGTAAAAATAAAAATACATTTATTAATTATATAAATCATGTAATTACAAATTACCTAGTTAAAGATATTAATTTCCAAATTACTTTTTCAAAACCACTATTTTCAATTGCCAAATCTTTAAACATTACTTTTAGTAATGATGAGGAAAAAATAATTTACCAATTGATTGGTGATTTTTCAAGAATAGTTTCTGAATCAGGATTAATTACAACTTTAATTGCTCAATTAGAAACATCTTTAAAAGATAAAACTTTATCTGTTTCAGATGTTTTCAACAACTTAATTAATTCATATTTTGCAGATGATAAAAGTTTATTAAATTTATTAAAAGTAATTTTATCTTCAAACGCCTTTAAAGATAATGCTTTAAATGCAAGTTTCAAAAATAATTTAAAATCAATTATTTTTGTTGCTCTGAAAAATGAATCTGTTTTTGAATTAATTTTCAAAAACCTAAATATTGAAAATAATGATTTAAAAAATGCCTTCAAAGATATTGTTAATACAGCAATCAATGAAGACAGTTTTAAAGAAATTGTTGACCAATTATTAGATGCTGTTTTTGTTGACTTTTCATGATTCGAAAAAGCCCAAAACTTCGAACAATTAATCATTTATTTCTTAAAAAATAAATCAGAAAAAATGCTTCCTTTAATTGCAAATATTTTCGAAAAAATTTCAACCAATAATTTAGATTCATTATTAAAAATATTTAATTTTTCAACTGACTTATTCTTACCTCAATTAAGTTCTGAATTAACAACAACTCAGAAAAATAATATTGCTCAATTAATTATTAATGTAGTTAAAGCAACTATGAATTCTGAAGTTCCTAAAATTTTAATTCAAAAAATTAAAACATCAGGTGAATCAGTTATATCTTTTGAAGGTTTAATTTCTGAACTATTATCAAGTCCTGATACTATCTTCCAAGTAGTCAAAGCAATCACAAATAGTGAATTATTAAAAGATGATCTAACTGCTGCTAGAAATGCCGAATTAGTTGATTTAACAATTGATTCATTATTAAAAAGTGAATTTGTTTTCAACATCTTAAAAGGCTTTTCAGCATCATTATTTAAATTAGAATCTGATCAAGAAAATGTTAATGATTTAATTAAATTAATTATTAATAGTGATGATACAACGACTTTTATTAAAGAAATGTTAAGAAGCATTTTTACAAATAAAGATCGTTATCAAGATGCTAAAAATCTAGATCAATTTGTAATCCAATTTTTAAGAATTAATAAAAATACAGTTGTTAACTTCATTAAAAATACTTTAGAAAAAGTTTCGGGAAATGTAACTTTTGAAAAGGCTGTTAAATCATTAGTTAAAATGGTTGGAGAGCAAATGGAAACTCCTTTTTCTGATGAAGAAATGGATGCTATTTATCTTGTTTTAGATGATGCTATTGTTTTATTTAGTGATGGACAATTTATTAATTCTATCTTTGATAGATTTATTCAAGCAGCTGAGAAAAATACAAATAACGGTGAATCATTTTTTGCAAATAACAGTTTAATTAACTCAGTTATTTTAACTGTTTTAGATGCAGACAATATGTTTTGAAATACCTTTAAATTGGCACTTAGTTCAAAACATTTTGCAAATGGAAGAGCAAGTCAATTAGGGCAAAATCTATATGTTCTATTAACTAGATTATTTAAAAATACTCAATTCTTAGAAAAATTCACAACTTCATTTGATCCAGATGATAATAGTTTATTTGCTAAAAGTCTAGGTGGTTTTGCGACAAATCTTTTTGCTCAAGATTCATTCAAAGCACTATACACAAAAGCTTTTGAAGTACTTGAAGATATTGCTAAAAACAATTGAACAGAAAAATTCACTAACTGAGATAGTTTATACGCTTTCATCTTTGATAGAGAACGTGCCTTCGTTAAGAAAAATTTAGTTGCTTTAATGCAAAATGTAATCAAAAATAATTTTGATTCTAACTTAGAAAATGTAATGGCTGTCTTTATTAATCCAATGTTTAAAAACGCAGGTATTAATTTATTACCAGGAGATGAAAAACAATATATTCCGTTTTTCAAAACCTTGTTACAACAGCTAATTGATAATCCATTAATCATTGAAATTATTGAAGAAACAGTTGATGAAATTACTGATTCAAAAGTAAGTAATTTCCAATTAGTAAATATTACTAACAAGATTTTTGATACTTTATTAAAACATATTTCAACTTCATCAGGACTACAAATTTCTAGTTTAATTAACCTAGCAAATAATATTTTAGGTTACTTTAATAGTGAAGAACATGGTAAATATTTTGCAGACTTTTTCAACTTATTATTTACTAGAAGTGACTTAACAAAAACTAATAATGGAATCTATGACATCTTATTAGGATTTGTTCATCCAGGAGCAAAAATTGGTAGCGCAACTAATCAACAACCTGCTAATCCTTCTCAAGGTGGCGGTGCAAGCACTCCTGGTGCCCCTGATAATACTTCAGGTGCAGGTCTTGCAATTCCAGGTTTAGATGTAGGTGATTTAGTTGCTAATGTGCAAAAAGCAATTGACTTTGTTTATTCATTTATGGAAACAATAACTTATCGTGTTGCGCAAGCACAAGCTAGTTGACAAATTGCTAATCCTACTGTCGATTACACACTAAATCCTTACTTTAATGCTAACTATCGTTTCGTTGCTTTAATCTTATGATGAGCAAAACAAATCATTCCTGAAGGACTATTTTGAACAGGGCTGAATGGAACTATTGAAGTTTCACGTTACATCACTGAATCAAGTAATCGTGGTTTCATGAAAGCCTTTAACGAAAAAAGAACAGCCTTAACAGCAACAGGAATGAATCTTTATACACAAGATTGAAATCAAATTTCAACTATCGTTGGTGACACAGGTCATTGAGTTAGATATTGAAATTATGATCGTGTAAGTTTAATTGCTTATCTATATTATGAACTTGATAAAAGTAATTGAGGTTTAACTAACGTAGTTGACCCTATCCGTAATCATGAAGCAAAAAATCTTTCAGTTGACCGCCACCGTAATTATGCAACTATGCGTGATGTAATTATTAACTGATTAAAATACGGTTATTCAAAAGATCTTACAAGAGAAGATTTCTATAAATAAAAAGTGAATCATCTAGTTCAAACTAGATGATTTTTTTACTTCGAATTTAGCTAGTAAAATATTCTGAAACCATATACAGGTTGTAAAAAACAACACTTTTTTGATAAAGTGTTGTTTGTAAATTATTTGGTTTGGTTAGGATTTAAATTAAGAGTTTTAATACCTTTTTTCTTTAGAATTTCAATTAGTTCTAACCTAACATTAGGTCGCTGATTTTCTAAAACATTTGAACGTGCATATGGATCATGTTGAATTAAATGATGCACAGAAGTTCTTGAACCACCTGGTAGATTAGGAATGAAGGCATATAAAATTCCATAGTTATTAAAGTTAGCATCAACTACCATTGAACCTGAATTTCCGGGATTAGCATGATCTCCTGAATATAAACTTTCAGTCGCTGATAAAACTGTTGATGTATATAAACCATTTTTCTCATTAGAAATATAAGTGCTGTTTGGAAAGTCAACTGACTTGTCTGGGTTATATCTACCGTTGACATCAAAAGGTGCATAATATTTTTCATATGTATCTGCATCTCAATCTCTAAAGAATTTTTGAACACTGCTACTTGTGCCTAAAGTTACAAAGGAATCACGCATTGAACTTGTTGCTGACTTATCAGCAGCACGTCATGAGAAAATTCTTTTGGTACCATCTTTGATATTAGCTGCAGGGTAACCAGCCATATATGAATTTGTTCGATCATCTGTTCTAGGGTTTAAATCAAGTGCTTTAAATCATGATTTTTGCTCATCTTCAGGTTTTTGTAGTATCTCATAAAGTGCAGGTCAGTTTTTCTGTAAGTCACTATCTTTGAATACCATTTTAACTAAAACTAAATCTGGTCCCATTATTTGATAAGTGTAATCGCCGTTTTGTTCTTCTCTTTTAATACCACCACCAATATTTTTATCTACTTGAGCTCCACTATTTTTCGCTATATGTCCGATTGTATATTGAGGCATATAGATAATGCTATTAATGAAATTTTTGCGTGTTTCAGTTAGTCATGTCGGCTCATCATCAGTTGCGTTTAATATGGTTCTTTTATCACCATCTTTAAACATAGGACTTGTAAAATTAACTACGTCGTTACTATTTTTAGAATTACCTGAAACAAGTTGATCTTTATGAGCGTAGTTTCATTTTTCAGATTCTGGCTGTCCACCATTCTTAGGTATTAAGTCGGTGGAAGGGATATGACTAGTTTTTGAATAATCGTTTGTTTCATATCTAGTTCAGGTGAATGAATAAAAACCAGAATTTTTTAATCAACTACTTTGCTTGTTAATTACTTTTGGGTTAGATGCGTTAGAACTAAATTGATAACCATGATATCCATATCAAACTTCAGTTCCTGCTAATTTTCCAATATCTAGAACATGCTTATTAGTGGCCATTACAAAAGCGTGTTGACCTTCTGGAAGACTATCATCAACAATTTTGTCTACAACTCAGGCTGTACCGCCTGAAGCAAAAACTCCAGTAGGATTGCTTCTACGATTAGATGAAGAAAAATTCAATCCTTGTGGATCAGGGCCAAAATATTTGTTTAAATAACTTGGTTTTTCTTTAGCAGGAAGATTTTTGAAATTTTGTATATTTCCATCTAATCTTGATTTAACACCTTTTCAAGTTTCATTTTTTTCATCCTTATAATCATCATTTTCACTGAATCACCCTGCATAACTTCAAGTTAGTGAAACTGAACGATCATTTAAAAACTTAATATAATCATAGTCATTTTTTAGATCAACATTTGTTTTATCTAGATCAATTTTAAATGCTTTATCTTCTGTACCTTTTTTATAAGTTACATACAAAGTCATTGTTCCTGTTTTATTAGAAATAGCATCTGAATAGAATTTTATATTACTAATATCACTAGCAATTTCTTGAAATAATTTCAAGTTTTTATCTTGTTCTTTTAGATCGTTTTCAAAAATATGATCTGATAAAATCGACTTTTTATTAAGTCTAATTTCATCACTTAAAGTTATTAACTTTCACCCAAACATCTTTGGATTTTGACCCATTTCGTTATTATTAACTAAATGCTTTAGTGAATCTAAATTAAATTTCAAATCATTTTGATTCATCTCAACTGCTCGATCTTTAACTGCTTGTTCGGGTTTAAGAGGTTGAGGTGCTTCTGCAACATTATCTAAATTAGTACCACTTCCTGCGATGCTTAGATAATTACGATTAGCAATAATTTTTTGGTTATATCAAAAGTTGTATGATTGATTAAATGACTGATTAGGATTTAGTTTAAAATTGTTGGCAAGAATTTCATCTCTTTGTTCTTTTGCACTATTAAAAGTATTTTTATTAGGATTCCATTCAGGACTATCTAGTTCAGGAATTGTTCTTTGAAAATCTCTTCAATTATTTTTACCTTTAATACTTCCATTTTGTGTAGTTCAGACATTACTTTTTCTTTCACTAGCTACAGTAGTAGAACTATCAAAAAGATAATCGTTTGCTGTTGGCAAACCTGAATTTAATTCAGTTTTAATCTCATAACCTTGAAACTTTTTAAGATCAGTTTCAAATTTTTGAACATAAGGTTCTGAAGTTTTAGGAGGTTGAACAGGAGTATTATCAGGTGGAGTTACAGGTTTTTCTGGCTCAGTTTTTGGGGGAACAACAGTGACTGGTGGATTAGGATTTACTGTAGGTGGAGGTGTAGTCTGATCTGGTGGATTAGGATTTACTGTAGGTGGATTATCAGGTGGTGTTGGTTCACTAGGGTTTTGATCATCTGGAGGATTTTCATTAGCAGGTGGTTCAACAGTTGAGGGAGGATTTTGAGTATCAGGTGGTTTTACAGTACTTGGAGGTTTATTAGTTTCGGGTGGAGTTCCATCAGCTGGTGGGTTAGGGTTTACTTCCCCTGAGCCTCCAGTTTTAGGAGGATTGGATTTTCCGGGATCACCAGTTTCAGGTGGTGTAGGTTTACCTTTTTCAGGCTGATCAGGGGCTTTCGTTTCGGGTGGAGTTTGGCTTGAAACTTGCTTTAAATCAACAATTTTAATAGTTTTATCTTTAACATCTTCAGCCTTACTTACACTTAAAAAAATTGTTAAAGTAGAATTAGTTTTATCAGCAATTGAAAGAGTAATTTTAGAAATTTTATAGCCATCTTTTAAAGCATCTTCAAAGGCTTTTTTGTTAGGTTGATCTAGTAAATTTAAGAAAGATGTTTGCACATCTTTTTCTAAACTTTGTAGTTTTTCTTTTAATTTATTTAGATCATTATTTTCTGCATTCGCCTTAACTTCTGCAGGTAAATTCTCGATAATTGTTTCTGCATTTGTAGTTGGTTTTGTTGGTTGTTGTGTACAAGCAATTGCTGCAACAACAGCAAATGAAGCAACAGGTAGTGACATAATTGTTAATAATTTTCTTCTTTTCATAAATTGCGTCCTTAGTGAGATTTTTCTCTTCTAATTCAATTGTATGCCCGTTTTTTTTTTTTTTGTTTTAGCGAAAAAGCCTGAATTTTGCACATTTTTGTCATAAATATGCTATTTTTGCAAAAATGAATTTTTTAAATTAAATTAGTAAATTGAGAAGTTGTTCTATTAATAACAACCATCTAGAATTTATCTAGCTTATCTAAATTTCCAAAAGACATAAAAAACAACACTTATAAAAAGTGTTGTTAATAGTTATTTAGGATCACTAGAGTTTAAATTTAGTGTTTTTATACCTTTTTTCTTCAGAATTTCAATCAATTCTAGCCTAACATTAGGTCGTTGGTTATCTAAAACATTAGAACGTGCATAAGGATCTAGTTGTACTAAATTGTGTACAGCTGTTCTAGGTCCACCACCCATACCAGGGATAAAGGCATATAAAATTCCATAGTTTCTAAAGTTAGCATCAACTACCATAGACCCTGAATTACCAGGGTTTGCATGATCTCCTGAATATAAAGTTTCAGTTGCACTAAGTGCTGTAATTGTATAAAGACCATTTTTTTCATTAGAAATTTGCTTGCTAGTAGGATAGTCTTCAAAGTTTTTTTCATTATATTTACCACCTACATCAAAAGGTGCATAGTATTTATTATAAATATCTGCATCTCAATCTCTAAAGAATTTTTGAGCATTGTTACCTGTACCACTAACTACAAATGTGCTACGCATTGAACTTGTTGCTGATTTATCAGCAGCACGATATGAGAAGATTCTTCTGATTCCATTAGCAATATTTGTAGCTGGATAACCTGCCATATATGAGTTAGTTCGATCATCTGTTCTAGGGTTAAGATCAAGTGCTTTAAATCATTTTTTCTGCTCTTCTTCAGATTTTTGTAAGGTCTGATAAAGTGCTGGTCAACCCTGTCTCAAGTCTTCGTCATTAAAGACCATTTTTACAAGAACTAAATCAGGACCTAGCAGTGAATGAGTATATTCACCATAAGTTTCTTCTCGTTTTAGACCACCACCAAAACCACTATTTGCTTGTTCACCACTAGTTCGGTAAACATGTCCCAAAGTATATTGAGGCAGGTAAATAATACTATCGATAAACTTTCTACGAGTATCAGTTATTCAAGTTGGATCATTATCAGTAGCGTTTAATTGTTTTCTTTTGTCACCATCTTTAAACATTGGGTTTGAAAATCCAACTACATTGCGTGCAGGGAATTTTCAGTGATTAGTAACAATTTGATCTCTATAAGGATAACCAGCTTCTTCAGAATAAGGCTCAGAGTCATATCCGTTTTTAGGAACTAAATCTGATGAAGCAATGTGGTTAGTTTTTGAATAATCATCAGTTTCATATCTAGTTCATGTGAATGAATAAAATCCTGAATTTCTTAATCAACTATTAGTTTTATTCATTGCTTTTCTAGAATTTTCATCAGTTCTTTTTATGAATTCCAAACGACCTTTAAAAGTTTGGATTTTTACATCTTTTTGTGGGTCGTTAGCAAGCATTGTTTCATAATTTTTCTCATTGATTCCTTCGTAATCTTTATAATAAGGATGATTTTTTGCTCACTTTTCAATAGGGTCTTGTTTAAAAACGTTTCCTGTAAATTGAAAACCTAAAAAGCCATAAGCTTTTTCAGTTCCTGCAATTTGACCAATGTCTAGAACGTGCTTATTAGTTGCTACAACAAAAGCATGTTGTCCTTTTGGAAGAGTTTCATCAATGATTTTATCAACCACTCAGGCAGTTCCTCCTGAAGAAAATTCATTAGAATAACCTAGTGCACCAGGATTTCTCCCAAAGTATGAACCGACTTTTTGACTTTGTACAGTTTGAGGTAGTTCATGAAAAGTTTTTATATTTTTATCTAATCTAGACTTCACTCCTTTTCAAGTGTCGTTAACTTCATCATTTCATTCATCGCTTTCACTAAATCAACCGCCATAAGATCAACTTAAAGAAACTGAGCGATCGTTTAAGAATTTTATATAATCATAATCATTTTTTAGATCGACATTAGTCTTATCTAGGTCAATTTTAAATGCTTTATCTGCTGTACCTTTTTTATAAGTAACATATAAAGTCATAGTTCCAGTTTTATTTGAAATTTCATCTGCATAGAATTTAACATTGCTTACATCAGTTGCATTACCTTGAAATAATTTCAAGTTTTTTTCTTGCTCAGTCAACTCATTTTCAAAAATGTGATCTGATAAAACTGACTTTTTATTAAGTCTAATGTCGTCACTTAAAGTAATCAATTTTCATCCTAGCATTTTAGGATTTTGTCCCATCTCATTATTATTAACAAGATATTTTAGTGATTCTAAATTTAGTTTTAGATCACTACTATTCATATTAACTGCTTTATTTTTAATTTCTTCACTTGGTTTCAAAGGTTGTGGCGCTGAAGCAACATTATCTAAATTAGTTGAACCACTAGTTATTTCGGCAAAATTACGATTTGCAATAATTTTTTGGTTATACCAAAAATTATAAGATGAGCTGAACACTTGTCTAGGATTCATTTCAAATTTATTTTGAAGTAGTTCATCACGTTGTTCTTTAGCACTATTAAAAGTGTTTTTATTAGGATTTCATTCAGGTGCATCTAAATTAGCAATTGGTTTTAAAAAGTCTTCACCTTTAAGTTTTCCAACCATACCACCATTTTGTGCTTTTCACTCACTGCTTCTGGTTTTGCTATCACTTTTTGCACTTAAATCAAATAGATAATCATTTTCCTCGGGATAACTTGAACTAATTTCAGTTTTAATCTCATAACCTTGAAACTTTTTAAGATCAGTTTCAAATTTTTGAACATAATGTTCAGGAGGTTTTGGAGACTGAACAGGATTACCACTAGGTGGTTGTGTTATGTTAAGAGGAGGAGGAGTAACAGTAGTTGGTGGCTCAGGAGTTTCTGCTGGAGGCTTAGTGCTTGCAGGCGGATTTCCAGTTTCTGGTGGCTTAGTGTTTTCAGGAGGTTTTTGATTATCAGGAGGATTTCCAGTTTCTGGAGGTTTATCAGTTTTAGGTGGTGTGCCTTGAGTAGGTGGCTTATCAGTTTTTGGAGGTTTTCCATTAACTGGAGGCTTATCAGTCTCTGGAGGATTTCCATTTTTAGGTAATCCTGGATTAGCACTAGGTGGAGTTTGACTCTTAGTTTGTTTTAAATCGACAATTTTAATTGTCTTATTTTTAACATCTTCATCTTTTTTAACACTAAGATAAATTTGCAAAACAGAATTAGATTTATCAGCAGTTGCTAGAGTAATTTTAGAAATTTTATAACCATCTTTTAAAGCATTTGTAAAAGTTTGTTTATTAGTTTCATCTAATAAATTTAAAAAAGTTGCTTGTAAATCAGTACCTAAATTTTGCAGTTTTTCTTTTAGTTTATCTAACTCTTGATTATCTATATTAGTCTTAACTTCACTAGGTAAACTATCAATAATCGTCTGTGCATTGATATTAGTTGGAGTAGGTTGTTGACTGCAAGCAATTGCTGCAAAAGTAGCAAAAGTTGCAATAGGTAGTGACATAATAGTTATTAATTTTCTTCGCTTCATAAATGAATCCTTAAATAGAGATTTTCTCTTCTATTTAAATTCTACGCCCGTTTTTTTTTTTTTTTTGTTTTAGCGAAAAAGCCACTTTTTTGAACTATTTTGCAAATAATATGCTATTTTTGCAAAATAAAAATATCTAACAAAATTAGAGATTATCTTTATGTTAATAGAAGAAAGGTTATTTTTTATTTTTAAGAATTTCTAGAATTTCCAGAATTTGATCAACTTTATTTTCTAAGGCATCAAGTCTTTTCCCGTATTGATCAAATTTTTGATCACGACTAGCCATTTCATCTCTTAATTGTGAGGCAATTAAATCGGCATATTTTTTTCATTCAGGTTCATCACCATTACCCGGCTTATTTCCACCTCCACCAGTTTTTCCTCCACCATCAACATCAATGGGCAGTTTTTCTTCAGGTTCTCTAAATTCACCAAAGACTTCAGAAACAATACGGATTTTTTTTCGATCAGAACTAAACTCTTCTTTAACATCACCTTCTCAAAGGTTGTAGTCTACTTTACGTGTCCTAATAGTTTCGTTATATTTTTTGGGAGTAAATTTTTTAATTTTTTGATCTATATTAGTTTTCATTATTTAATTATATCTAAAATATTTTGCTTTGAATTAATGAATTTTGAAAAAACAGTTCTTGATTTAATTTTTAATAAATATAAACAAGATTTTAAATTACTGTATAAATAACATATAAATTTTTAAGTTACAAGTTGAATATTTTACTCATGTATAATTAGAGTAACATGAAATTAAAAACTAAAATCTTGCTATCTTCTTTATTTTTAGCATCAACTTTATCAGCAACTGCTTTTGTTGCTTGTTCTTTTAACAGAATCACAAACTTAGCTGAAATACAAAAGACAGATTTAGGTTATGAAATTATTTTAATAGGCGATAGTAATTGATCTTTTAGGGGAGAATATGCATACGGAATTCGTGGACTTTCCGATGATTCCTATGGTGATTGAATCCAAAACCAAACTATTCGCAGTGAAAAACAAAAGGCAATATCTTTTTTAAAAGATGTTACTGATTTAGAAAAAGTTTTAGGCGAAACTAAAAATGAAAAAGATGAGTGAAGTAGTAATAAAAACGAGAGAGCTAAATGAACTGAGAATTTTAATCCATCAAAAATTGAACAACTTTTAGATTTTAAAAATTATGATTACTTATTCATAAAAAATATTGATACACAAAATATTGAATCTTATATTTATGACAAAAATGATAACTTCTATTTAAAAAGTTTTGCTTTAGAAGATGATACCTTAATATTTAAATTTGGTTTTAAACCATATAAACCTGAGGACATATATGTTGCAGCAACACCACGAAGTAAGTCATATTTTATAGCAGTTGAAAAAAACAAAATCAAAGATTTTAGTTTTGAAAAATATAAGATTAAAGTAAGTGGTTTTAGATCAGATGAAATAACTGAATAGATTCAAATAAGTAATAAATAACTTAATTATCAAAAATCTTTTCCAAAATTAAGGAAGAGATTTTTTAATCAAATTTTAGATAATTTAAATTATCTTTCTCAAGTTTTAATTTCTTTTTCAAAAATAGTTTCAAAAACTTTTTTTGCTCAAGCAACTACATACATATCTTTAGATACACCTACAAATTTTTTTGTTCAGTTTCTACTTGAATAAACTGATGAATAAGCATATTTTAAATAGACATTATATTTTTCATAGAGTGATAGAGAAGGGTATTTTTCTAATTTTCTTTTTAGCAGTCACATATTGGCTCTATAATGAGAAGTCAGTGGTTTTCATTTTAAGATGTCAAATGATATTCCTTTGATATATAAATAAAATGTTTTGAAGTCATATTTTTTTAATTCTTCAAGAGCTCTAGTTTGAAAACTTTGCAGATCTTTTAAAATTCTTTTAAGTCACCAAATATTTATTATGATCGGCAGTGGTGGAGAAACTCATGAAACAATTAAAACAATTAATTCTAAATTATCTAATTTTTCTGGTATTGGATCAGATATCAAAATATCCATCACGAGAAAAAATGTAAAAGTTAATGCAGGTGCAAACATTGATAAAATTAAACTTAATGACATTATCAACAATTTCACTTTACTGTTCAATACAGTTTCATTCGTTTTTACAAATGTTGTTAAAACTGGAATACGATTTTGTTTCATTAAATCTATAATCCTATATTTTTGATTTTTTGAAATCATTGGTTGAGTATAGAAAACAAATCCAAAAGTACCTATTCAAAGTAGATATGTTTGAATATAATAAATTCATTCTGAACTTGAAAGCATTAAAAATTGCGCCCCTTAATTACACACGGTAAATTCATAACTATTATATTTTGAACTATTTACAAAAAAGATGATTAATAAAATTGAAAATAATCAAAAAATAGTTTCTAAAAACTGAAACTATTTGACTACAAGTTGAGCAAATATAAATTTACTTTTTATATTTATCTGGCAATAAATTTAAATTAATATGGCAATATCCTGAAGGATTTTTAACTAGATAATCTTGGTGATATTCTTCAGCTAAAGTTTCATCTTTAACATCTTCAACTTCAAAAGTTGTTTTATCATGTTTAACTTCAAATTCACTAATTAAATCTTTAATAACTTGTTTACTAGTTTGATCTTTTTCATAAAAATAAAAACCAATGCGATATTGCACACCCACATCATTACCTTGTTTATTTAGTGAAAAAGGATTAACTATTTCTAGCATTAAAAGAAAAATATCTTTTAAACTAATTAAACTTTCATCATATTCTAATTTAACTGCTTCAACATGACCGCTAGCACGGCACACTTGCTGATAAGTAACATTTTCAAAACCACCATTTAAATAATATGATTTAGAAGAATTAATTCCTTTAACTCTTCTAAATCATTCTTGAACACCTCAAAAGCATCCACCTGCGACAAAAATTGTTTTCATTTCATAACCTCTTATTTTTTAATTGATAATTATTATTATATAATCTAAAGATTAAATAAGTAATTTAATTAAGGAGAATTATGGCTTTAAAAGCAGGAATTGTCGGTTTACCTAATGTTGGTAAAAGTTCTTTATTTTCAGCATTAACTAAAAAAGAAGCTGAATCAGCTAATTATGCTTTCACAACAATTGAACCTAATGTCGCAAGTGTTGAATTAATTGATCCAAGGATGATCAAGTTAACACAAATGGCACAACCTAATAAAACAGTTTATGCAACTTTTGATTTTGTTGATATTGCAGGATTAGTTGAAGGTGCTTCTAAAGGTGAAGGTTTAGGCAATAAATTTTTAGCAAACATCCGTGAAACGGATGCGATTGTGCATGTGATTCGCTGTTTTGAAAATAACGATATCTTACATGTAAAAGGTTCAATCGATAGTGTGCGTGATGCTAAAATTATTAATTTAGAATTAATTTTAGCTGATTTAACAACTATAGAAAATATTATAAATCGAGTTAAATCAAAAGCCTTAAATTCAAGTGATAAAAAAGCAAAAGCAGAATATGCTTTAGCTTTAAAAATGCAAAAAGCACTGATGGATGAAAAGCCATTGCGCCTAATTGAATGAGATGAAAATGAACTTTTTTTAGTAAAAAGTTTCCAACTTCTTACTATTAAACCTCAAATTTATGTTGCTAATTTAAACTCTGAAGAAATTAATGATCCTAGTCAAAATCTTCATTATCAAAATTTAGAAAAACTGGCTGCTGAAGAAAATTCACAACTACTTGCTTTAAGTGTTAACTTAGAAAAAGAACTTGTTTTAATGGAAAATGAATCTGAAAAACAAGAAATGATGCAGATGTTTAACCTAGAATTTAGTGGTTTAGATTTACTAGTTGCAAGAACTTTTAAACTTCTTAATTTAGCAACTTTTTTTACAGTTGGTAAAATTGAAGTTAGAGCCTGAATTTTTAAAAATGGTATGTTAGCACCTCAATGTGCAGGAATTATTCATAGCGATTTTGAAAATAAATTTATCAAAGCAGAAGTTATTTCTTATGATGATTTTGTAGAAGCAGGTGGCGAAGCACAAGCTAAGGAAAAAGGTAAATTAAGACTTGAAGGTAAAAATTATTTAATGCAAGATGGCGATATTTGCCATTTTAGATTTGGTAAGTAGGTCTGGAATTAAGTTTTAAAAACAATAATTTAATAAAAAAATACAATGAACTTTTTGTAAGAAGTTCATTTTTTATTGCTTTAAAATGGCAATTTTACTCATAAAATCAGAATTTAATGGTAGTTATACATTGTTTTGGATTTTTTGTTAATAACCAAAATTACTAAAATTTGCTCCAAAAATTGATTTGGAATTTCCATTTATAAGCATAAAATAGAAGTTTTTAATAAATTTAATGAAATTTCAAAAAAGTTGTTTTATATTCGGCTTTTTTTGACAAAGTGCTATATTTTTCCCGTAAAAGTAAACCTTGACTTTTTTATGAACAAAATAAAAAAATCAAATTATTTTTCACAATTTCAATTAAGGAGATTTAATGAAAAAATTAAACAAAAAATCTATTTTACTAATGACATCACTAGTTGCAGGAACCATCGCAGTTTCAGCAGCAATAGCATGTTCACCAGCAACGCCACTACCTGACAAGCAAATCGCTGACCAAAAAGTTGTTGATAGGATCGCAGACAGTGTAAAAAACGGTACATATAATGCCAAAAATACTTATGCAAACATTGAAGCATTAAACAAAGCAACTGCAAATGTTAAAAGTGTTGCTGATTTAGAAAAAATTTTAGATGCTGCTTCAGTTAAAACATTTAAAAGTGCACTAGGTAAGGCCACCTTTGCTTCTAATAGCGGCTCACTAGTTGATGCAAATAAGAAAAGAGTAAATTTAAAAATAAAAATTTCTTATGAACAGCCTGCAGTTTTTCAAACTGTTGAACTAAAAATTAACTATGTTGCTCCAGGCACTGCACCAGAAGTTAAAACTGATAATCAATTAGCTAAAGAATGATATGATTCAGTTGCACTTACTAACAATGCGGCAGATAATATCAAAGACAAACTACCTAGTGCAGTAACTACTTTTAATGCTCAAAACCTACAGACTGCTTTAGCGACTGCACCTACAGGCTTTAGTAGTCATGTTAAATTAGTTGCGAGTTCAGCAGATGATGCAACTGGTAGTTTAAAAGTTAGTGTTTCTTTATCAAAAGGTAATACTTGATTCAGTAGTGACGGTACTACTGCTGCTAATGAAGCAGCAGTAGTTGCTAAAATTGTGACAGTTAGTGGCTTTAAAAATACTGCTCAAACTAATGCTCAAAAAGCAGTTGTTTACTATTCAGCCTTGCCTACAACTAAAGCATTAACTGAGCAAATAGTTACTCAAACTTTACCTAGTGCAGTGACACAAGAGATCTTAAATTCACTAGTAGGATTAGCGCCAGATGCACCTGAAGGTTTAACTGTTTCTTTATCACTAGTTGATAAAGGAGCAAATGATAAAGATGGTAAATTATCAGTAAAAGTAACTTTATCAGAAGCTGCTGATAAGTTCTTTAATACTGAAGGTGGGATAGTTAATACACTAGCAAATGCTGGAAAAGTAATTGAATTTAGTGGCTTTAAAATTCAAGATAGTAAAACACCTCCAGTTGTTGTTGAACCTACTAAACCTGCTGACTTAGTTAAGGCATGATTTGAAACTATTACTGAAACTAAAAAAGTTGAAAATCATAAATCAACACTACCTTCAAGTTTAACTCAAGCTAATTTAGAAACAACTTTAGGTACCTTATATACAGCACCTACCAATGTCAAAGATGCTAAGATAGTTTTAACTTTAGTTTCAACAGATAATGATGCAGGAATTGCAACTATTAAGGTTGCTTTAAAGTCAGGAAATCAATGATATTCACCATTAAATGGTGCATTAGAAAATTCTGAAATAACTAAACAAGTTGTACTAACTGATTTACAAACTACTGCAGAAGCAGTTAAAGAAATCTATAAAAATCAAAGTGCAACAATCACAGTTGATTCAACTAAAACAGCTAGTGAAACTGCTAAAAATCTAGAAGAAAATGTGAAAAGTTTCTTCTCAGTTTTACAAACAAGCGTATCTAAGATTAAATTACTTAATTTAACACTTAGAGTCGCAACATCATCAAATGCTATTGATGATGAAACTGGTAAGTTAATGGTTAATTTTTACCTATCTAGAGACCAAAAAGGCAAGACACAATACTTTAAACAAGATGGATCAACTACTGAAGTTTTAACTCAAGTAGATGGCAAAGATGTAACTTTAACAGGCTTTAAACAAGTTCATCAATTAGATCAATTATCAGATGAATTGATGCATTGAAAAGTTAAAGATGACATTATTTATTCAGAAGTTAAAGAGTTTGTAGAACTAACTTCAGACACTGAACAAACTTCAGACAAAGTTTTTGAGTTATTAAAAAAATTCGCTTCTTTAGAATCATCTATTAAAACTTCAACCGAAGGAATGGAAATAGTTAATCCTAAAAAACTACTTACTTGATCAATTAATGATTATTCAGCAATGTTAGTTTTTAAACTAACACTTAGAAGAAAAGCAGATCCTGACATCACCAAAACAGTCACTTTCCAATCAGATTTTAGAGGATTTTTACCCGCATTTTTAAATATCAAAGGTAGCGTAAATGAAAATCAAACCAATAAATTCATTACATTGACATTTAACGAATTATCAGAAGGTAACACTTTTAACAAATGATCTAGTTTTGTTAGAAGGTTTGCTTTAGATGCTCGTAATGACGACAGAAAACTAATGAATTTTGCTAATTCTTTAGCAGAAAAAATTAAAGCAAACATTCGCAGACCAATCAATGAATACAACTTAATTTATCCTTTTAGCCCTGCAGATATGAAAACAGCCTTGCATTCTCACGGTGTTTTAAACACTGCTTTATCAGGTGGTGATTATTGATTAACATGAATGGGAGCAAATAGCCAAACCTATGTAATTGGTGGATTGCAAAACGCAACTCCAACACCTTCAAATATTAAGGTCAAAGTTGGAAATGGTAAGCCTTGAAAAGTCAGTTTAACCGATGGAACTAATTCAAGTACTTATATTGAATATAATAGTTCATTATTTGGAATTAATTCAGCAAAACGCTTTAGCATTACTCAAATAGGTGATTGAAGAGATGGTAAAGGCGCAAATTATAAAAAGGGATTTGCACTTGATAATGCTGCTACATTATACTTTCCAAATGATTCAGTTAAATCACCATTTACAAATGGAATCGCTGCTGGAACTATGCTTTTACTAAAAGCAATTATTAATAATCAATAATTAATATAAATATTTATTTTCCAAAAAATAAATTAAAAGCAAGTTTTTTGAAAAAAACTTGCATTGATGCTAATTGCAAAGTTTCAAATTGAAAAAATTTTGAGTGAAATGAAAAAGATAACAACATCAAAGCAACAGTTTTATATATAAAAACTATAAATTGGTTCAATTTTTACGAACCAATTTTTTTTATAGCGACCTAAAAAAGATAAAAAATTATTAAGACTGGCTTTCTTTAGTTATAATTAAATTAATATGAAAAAAGAAAAATCTAAAAAGTTTATAAAAAGTAATTGTGGCAAGACTATAGATCAACTAGATAAAGGTTATGACTTACAGGAAGTTAAACACCAAGTAACTGAAGTTGATCAAGATGGCAAAATACTTTTTGAATATAGTGCTGAAGGCACACCAAAGCAGTTTTTACCTATAATTGACCCTCCACCAGGACCTGGTGGAGGAGGACAAGAATTGCAATGATGACAAAAGTGAACAATAGAGCAAATT
Source organism: Mycoplasmopsis agassizii (assembly GCF_002272945.1). Taxonomy (GTDB): domain Bacteria; phylum Bacillota_I; class Bacilli_A; order Mycoplasmatales; family Metamycoplasmataceae; genus Mycoplasmopsis_B; species Mycoplasmopsis_B agassizii. Next base: position 184,314 of record NZ_NQMN01000001.1, read on the forward strand.
AAAAATGCTATAGGAATATTACGTGCTGAATTCAAAACTGAAAATGCTGAAATTCGTGCTGAAATGAAGGAAGGATTTGAGAAAATTCGTTCTGAAAATAAAGCAGATAATGAACAACTTCGTGTTGAAATGAATGAAAGATTTGAAAAAGCTGAAAAACAAAATAAAGAAGCAAATGAAAAACTTCGTGCAGAAATGAATGAAAGATTTGAAAAAGTTGAAAAGCAAAATAAAGATACAAATAAAAAACTTGAAGCAATTTTAGAATTGCTTAAAAAAGACAAAAAATAATAGTTACAAATTTAAGAGCAAACTTTATTGTCTGCTCTTTTCTATGCAATAATAAAATAGTTATGGATAAGAAAAATAAGATTATAGATCAACTAGATAAAGGCTATGACTTACAGGGAGCTAAACACCAAGTAACTGAAGTTGATCAAGATGGCAAAATACTTTTTGAATATAGTGCTGAAGGCACACCAAAGCATTTTTTACCTATAATTGACCCACCACCAGGTTCTGGTGGTGGAGGGCAAAAATTGCAATGATGGCAAAAATGAACAATAGAGCAAATTAAAGATGCAATAGGAATATTACGTGCTGAATTTAAAACTGAAAATGCTGAAATTAGTGCTGAAATGAAGGAGGGTAATGCTCAAATTCGTGCTGAAATGAATGAAAGATTTGAAAAAATTGAAAAGCAAAATAAAGAAGCAAATGAACAACTTCGTGCTGAAATGAATGAAAGATTTGAAAAAGTTGAAAAGCAAAACAAAGACACAAATGAAAAGCTTGAAGCAATTTTAGAATTACTCAAAAAAGATAAAAAATAAGAGTTACAAATACAAGAGCAAGCATCATTGCTTGCTTTTTTCTATGCAATAATAAAATAGTTATGTATAAAACAAATAAGACTATAGATCATCTAGATAAAGGTTATGACTTACAGGAAGTTAAACACCAAGTACTCAAGTTGATCAAGATGGAAAAATACTTTTTGAATATAGTGCCGAAGGTAAGGTACCAAAAAACAGTTTTCGCCTGTAATTGATCCACCTCCAAGACCTAATGGTGGTCAAAGAAGAAATGCAATGATGACAAAAGCAAACAATAGAGCAAAATTAAAGATGCTATAGGAATATGACGTGCTGAATTTAAAACTGACAATGCACAAATTCGGGTTGGAATGAAAAAAGACCTCGAAAAATCTGAAAAACAAAACAAGGAAACTAATGATAAACTTCGTGCTGAAATGAATGAAAGATTTGAAAAAGTTGAAAAGCAAAATAAAAATACAAATGAAAAGCTTCACATACTTTTAGAACATATGAAAAGGATAAAAGTTAAAGTTATAACTATCTGTAGTTAATAAATCTTTAGTTTTGAAAATCTTAAGAATTAGATTTTTTGAATAAACTTTTTTAAAGAGTTTCTTTTTTTATTATTTGAAATAGGGTTTTGATTATCAAAAAAAAAAAAAAAACAAACAAACAAAATATCTTGAGTTAATTAATATTTTAAAAAAATTGTCAAAAGTTCGACCACCTTTTGATGTTGTGTCGAAAAGGTTTTTACTATTTCATGAACAAAATTTTTCATAATGATGTGAAAATGATAAAAAAATTATCAAGACTAATTTTCTTTAGTTATAATTAATTTATTATGCGCAAGAAAGATTCAAAAATAGTAATTGGTAAGCCATCTAAAACAGTTAAAGATTTAACTGAGACACATGATATGGAAGAGACGGTTCATTCAGTCAAAATTAATCCTGATACTGGCAGAGTTAAATTTAAATATGAAGCAGAAGGTGATCCCTTACCACCTATAGTGCCACCACCACCTGGACCAGGTGGTGGTAATGAAAATTTCAACAAAGAATGAGTATTGAAGCAAATAAAATTGTATGTGGGCGAATTAAGGTCTGAAATGAATCAAAAATTTGATGAGTCAAGATCTGAAATGAATCAAAAATTTGATGAGTCTAGGTCTGAAATGAATCAAAAATTTGCTGAAGCAAGTTCCGAAAGTAAAAAAGATAAAGAAGAAATTCGTTCTGAAATGAATCAAAAATTTGATGAAGCAAGATCTGAAAACCGGCAGATGGAAAAAAGAATTGAACAAAGATTTGAAAAAGTTGAAAAGCAAAACAAGAAAACAAATGAAAAACTTGATATGCTTTTAGAACTTATTAAGAAGGATAAAAAGTAAAAGTTATAACTATCTGTAGTTAATGAGACTTTTATTTTTAAGATATCTATTTTGAATGAACTTTTTTAAAAAGTTCATTTTTTTTATTACTTGAAAACAATTTTAATAATTTAAATGTGAAATAGTTCAGTTTCATTATTATTTCAAAAATGCCTAGTAGTAGGATTTTATTTGCTTATTTGCTAAAACTTGCTCTGAAAAAGTAGTTTTAATTTCATCAATCAACATAATAATTAAAAATAATTCAGAAATTAAAAAAATTTGCAAAAAGTGTTTTTATTCCCGAATTTTTTGACAAAGTGCTATATTTTGCACGTAAAAATAAATGTTGACCTTATTAATTCATTAATAAAGGTATTAAAAAGTCATCTATTTTTACGTAATTTCAATTAAGGGGATTTAATGAAAAAATTAAATAAAAAGTCTATTTTATTTATGACAACTCTAGTTGTTGGTTCTATCGCTGTTTCAACAGCGATAGCGTGTTCACAAACACCAGGTCAAGATGACCGACTTAACTCTAGAAAAGCTGCCGTAGGTTCAATAGCAGAAGCTATTCAAAAAGCAAGTCTAAGTGCTAAAAATACTTATGCAACACTAACTGAAATGAATACTGCTGTTGCAGGAGTTAAAAGTTTTGCTGATTTAGAAAAAATCTTAGATACTGCTTCAGCAAAAGCATTTAAGAATGCTGTCGGGCAGGCAACATTTGAATTAAATAATGGTGCAACTCCTGATGCTGCAAATAACAAAACAGTTTTAAAACTAAAAATTTCTTTTATGCAACCTGAAGCTAATGCCGAAGTTAATGTGACAATTAACTATGTTGCTCCAGGAGCTACAGAAACACCTAAAACTGAGGCTGAATTAGCAAAAGAATGATACGATTCAGTGCCTGCTACTAATACTGCAGCAGATGCTGTTAAAGATCAACTTCCTAGTGCTATAACTGATTTAAAGCAGAAAACTTACAAACTGCCTTGCCAGCAGTACCTACTGGATTTACTAGTCATCTTAAACTAGTAGATTCATCTTCAGAAGATGTTAATGGAAGTTTAAAAATTAATGTAAGCTTATCAAAAGGCACAACTTGATATAACACTGATGGAGCAACTGCTGCTAATGAGCAAGCAGTAGTTGCTAAAGTTGTCACAGTTAGCGGCTTTAAAAATACTGCTCAAACTAATGCTGAAAAAGCAGTTGCTTACTATAAATCACTACCTGCAACATTAGCATTAACTGATTCTGTAGTTGCACAAACCTTACCTAGTTCAGTAACTCAAGAAGTGCTTAATGGCTTTGTTGATAAAGCACCAGCTGCTCCTGAAGGGTTAACTGTTTCACTATTATTAGTGGCTGAAGGTGCTAAAGATATTGAAGGAACTTTAACTGTTAAGGTTGTTTTAGCTGAAACTGACGCTAAATTCTTCAATGTTGAAGGTGGCGAAGTTGATAAAAAAGAATCAGCTGGTAAAGATATTATTTTAAGTGGCTTTAAAGTAAAAACAGATGAAACAAATCCAGGTTCTGGTGCTGGTTCAGGGCAAGGTGGAGAGGTGCAAGTTGATCCGACAATTGCTTTAGTTAAAGCATGATTTGAAACTGTCACTGAAACTAAAGCATTAGAAAATGAAACAACTATTTTACCTGCTAGTGTTACTCAAGAAAACTTAGAAGCTACAGTAGGTAGTTTATGAGTTGCACCCACAAATGTTGAAGGTGCAACCGTAGTCTTAACTTTAGAATCTGTTGATAATGATGCAGGTACTTTAAAAGTTAAAGTAGGTCTTAAAAAAGCTGAAAAATGATACTCATTAGAAGGAGTTTTACAAGATACAGAAGCATCTAAAGAAGTAACTGTAACTAGTTTACAAACAACTGCTGATGCTGTTAAAGAAATTTATGCTTCTCAAGGAACAACCATTGAAGTAAGTTCAACTAGAAGTGCAAAAGAAGCTTCAACTAATTTAGATGAAGCTGTCAGAACTTTCTTTAGTGTTTTACAAACTAAAGTATCTAAAATTAAAGCACTTGATTTACAACTAAGAGTTGCTAAAGAAGCTACTGCTGTTAATGATGAAACAGGTACTTTAGTAGTTAACTTCTACTTATCACGTTTACATAATGAAAAAACACAGTACTTTAAAGTAGATGGAACTACAACTGAAGTACTTGATCAAGTTGATGGTAAAAATGTAACTTTAAGCGGTTTTAAACAAGTACATAGTTTAGAAGATCTTGCTAAAGAAATTAACGCTTGAAAAGTAAAAGAAAACGTTACTTTAGATGAAGCTAAAGAATTTCAAAAACTAGCTAGTGGTCAATTATCTGATTCAACTTATATTTTTAATTTATTAAATAACAGTGCTTCAGATGATACTAAAATTAAAACAGCAACTACTGGCGTTGAATTTGTAGATACTAGCAAAATGCTAACATGAGATATTAACACTACATCTGCTAGTTTAGTATTTAAAGCAACTTTAAGAAGAACTGAAGATCATAATCAAACTAAAGAAGTTACTTTTAAAACTGATTTTGAAGGGTTCTTACCACTATTTTTAACAGTTAAAGGTGCTTATACTAAAGATGTTAATAACCACTTTGTCTCACTAGTATTTAATGAATTATCAACAGGTAATACATTTACTAGTTGAGCAAACTTTATTAGACCTTTTGCTAGAACAAATGCTAATAATGAACGCAAGTTATTAAATTTTGCTAATGCTATGGGAGAAAAAATTAAGTCAACTTCACCAACACCTATTAACTTCTATAACCTAATTTATCCATTTAAATTAAGTGACGTTAAGGGTTCAACAGAAAACCCAGTTGAATTAATGACTATTTTGTCTAATGGAAAAGCACCAACTGCATGAATTGGTGCTAATAGTGAAACACTAGTAATTGGTGGATTACAAAACCATACAGGAAATACTAATGTAGGTAATGGTAGACCATGACACTTTAACATGGTTGACGGAACTAAATCAGGTACTTTTATTGGATATAAAGATAGTCAATGATTTATTACTTTAGTAAATGATTGAAGAAATGGTTCAGAAGGTTATACCCGTGGTTTTGCACCTGATAGTGCAGCAACTGTGCGCTTTACAAGTGATAAAGGTAAATCACCATTTATTAATGGTGTAGCATCAGCAACAATGCTATTATTAAAAGCAATTATTAATAATTCTCATTAACAATTGTTTTATCAATTTAGAATTTACTTTGCAAGTAAAATCTAAATTGCTTGCTTAAATTAAACTACTAATTTAAGTAAAGATTTAATTAACCTTCTTTTAGAGGGTTAATTTTTTTATGGACTAAATTTGCTTATGTATAGTTATAAAAAAGCGAGTTTTTAAAAATTTAAAAATCGTAAAATTTTTGAATGATTTAAAAATTTTTCTATATAATTATTGCAGAAATTTATAAAAAATCTAACTAAAAGGAAGTAGCAAAATGATTTCAAGATTTGAATCAAAAATTACTGAAACCAAATTTATTGTTGACTACAACAATAAATATTTTGCACTTAACCTAGAAACAAAATTTAAACGTAGTAGCAACTATGAAGCTGCCAAGATGTTTCAAAGTTAATTACTTTAATTAGTTATAATTTAAGAAGATTTATCCAGTTATTTTTTTAAGATAATTCTCTAATATCTAAACTATTTTCCAAATAGATTAGATTTATAATAAAACTATAATTAACTAAAGTATTAAACAAATACTTTAGTTTTATTTTATAAATTTCAAATAAATACAAAACAAAGGAAAAATATGAAAAAATTAAAAAGAAATTTACTTTTATTTTCAGGATTAACAGTAACTACTGCTCTAGTTTCAACAGCAATTGCTTGTTCAAATGAAGATGATACAATCGATGCAAGAACAAGGTATGAAATTAATAGCCAGGCTAAATATGAAACAATACCATATACTGCTGAGCATACTGCTTCATACGGTGGTTCAAACCTAACTACACAAAACTTATTAAATGCTAATTTAATAAGTCAAGTAGGTGTAGGTGAGGCAACTTATAAAAATCTATCAGAAGGTAAATTTGAAATTACAAATGTAACACAAAATCATTTAGAACTTACAATTGCTAAGGATATCCGTGTTACTAAATCAGATGGATCTGTAGTAATTTATGATAACGACAAACATGAAATCGATGGTGCTAAAAATGGCAACTTTTCATCTGTAATGGCTTCAAGTGCTGATACAAAATCAATTAATCATCCAAACTTTTTGAGAGATTTAAGCACTGCAAGAAAATTACAAATTTCAGTTAAATCAGGAATTAAATGAGTTGACTGACAAGGTAATGCAACAAAATACGAAGTTAAAATTGATGATTTTTGATATTCATTCGTTAGAACCAAATTACTAAGCCCTGATTTTAGAAGAACAAATGGTGGTTCTAAAGAAATCGATAAAAACCTAGTTGATAATTATGGTGTTACAACACGCTTTAAAGATCAAGATTCTTATCCTAATGAATATTTATTTTCTCTATTTGGTGTAGATTCTTCGAATTTAGTTAAAAGAGATACATTTATAGAAAAAGTTGAAAATATTGAATATTTAACTTTTAACCCCTTAAAAGAAACTGCAGATTTTGCTAATATGTTTCTAAAAACATTTGTTAATAATTCAGTTATGGCTGCAGCTCCTTCAGAATATATAAAAGAAAATTATAGTAAGTGAAATGCTGATTTAGGTATTAGCCCGACAGGTCTTGCATCTGAAATGGCTATTTATTCATATGGACTTATTCCTGGAAAGTCGCAATTAGATATTTATAAACAATATTTATACGCAGGACCATATTACATGAATAGTAGAAATAGCATTACACAAATCAATATTTTCAAGAAAAACAAACACTTTGTAATTAAATCATTTGCTGATGCAAAAAATGTTGTTAATGAATATGTAGAAAAATATGTGGAGAAAAAAGATTCATTTGCTTCTGATAATTTTCTATTGTTTAAAGCAGGCGACGTTGCTGCAACAGATTATACAACATTAAAAGAATCTGAAAAAGCAGAAGCTAAAGTCGAGTGACGTCAATACAATGTTCCTCAACAAAGAACTTCATTATTGATGCGAACCTTGCCTGTTGTTCAACCTTCAAAATTGGATACAGATGAAGCAAAAGCTAAAGCAGCTTTTGATAAACTAGTTTCAAATGGTGAATATAAATATTATAATGATAACTTTGCAAAATTAATGTGAGGAGCAACTGCTGAAGAACTACTTGTAAAAGGTACAAAGTCAACTACTGAAACTTTTTACCATGGCACAGGATTAAGATTTAGAACTCTATTTCAAGCAGCATGAAACTTTGCGAAAAATGTAGGTGAATTGTTAGGTGATGAATATACATCATGAACTTCAAGATTTGCACCTGATGGGTTAATCAATGCAAAATCAACAGATACTATTAGACAACACTCTGATCAAGTAAATATTGCTAAAGTATTTGACAAGGAATTAAATTCTGTCAAATTTAATACATCTACTTCAGGTGGTGAACAATCTGATACAATTACACCAACATTAAACACAGCAAAAGCGAGTCAAGGTTCTCTATTGAATGAGCAATATAAAACATATGCATATGATGTTGTTAAAGCACAAATGAAAATATTGTTGGATGATTTTTATCAAGCAAATAACTTACAAAGTACAGATAAAATTAAATGAGCAATTATATATCCTTGAACAAATCCAGATGCTAAAGATACTGCATCAAACAAAGCATATATTGAATTGGTAAAATCACTAGATTCAAGACTTGAACCTTGAAATTTAGAACCAAAAGATACAGCAGAATTCTATCCTGCAGTTACTCAAGGTAAATCACAAAGTGAACTAACAGGATGAGGTTATGATTATGATGGTATAGGAAGTGGTATAATTGGTCTTATGCATTCTGATAAAAGTGAACTTGTTCCTGCACTTGCATATTATGCATTGCTTGATTCTACAAAACCAAACCCGTTTCCTGAAGTTACAAAATTTGGTAAAGCATTACAAAAAGCTATTACTGATAAGAAATTCATTTTGCCTTCTTTCGTTTCATCAGATGAAGGACAAACATTTACTGCTGCAAAATACACAACTTTTGAGCAATTAGCATCAATGCCTAGTGATGATGGAGGTAGATTACAAGATGTTTTATCAGGGTATAAAACTCAAGATATTTCAACTAAATTAGATTTTCATGCACAGTTAGCTGAATTTGTTGCAGGATACGCAAACGATGCAACAACTGATGAATTGATAAAACTGGCAGGTGAGTTAACTATCCTTCAAGCTCAAATTGGTCCTGTTGTTACAAGACATTTATATGCATCAAAAGGAACAACACCAACAATCGGATTAAGACAAGCATATTTAAGAAGACCAATTCAAATTGATGGACATCAGGCTTTCAGAGATATGGTTGTCAACCTAGATAATTAATTAAGTGTTTTTTTAAAAAAATTAAACAAAATAATTATAATTTTTAATAACCATGATTAATTACTTTTTAAAAAGAGCAGGGTTAGCTCTGCTTTCTTTATTTCTTTTGACATTTATATCTTATTTATTGCTTGCTACCTATGGTAGAGACCCTTTTATTTCTTTGTTAGACCGTGGATCAACTGCAGGTGTTGAAGAGCAAATCAAAAATCTTCGCGAAGCAGCAGGTTTTAATAAACCTGTAATTCAAAGGTACTTCATTTGACTTGGAGATATTTTTAGTGGAGATTTAGGGTCAATGTATAACCCTTCATCAACAACAACTGTAAGGGAATTATTCTTTGAACCACTTCCTTATTCAATCAGGTTTGTTTTACCTTCATTTATTTTCTCAGCATTTTTTGGGACTTCTCTAGGTATTATTGCTGCATACCATAGAGGAAAATTTATTGACTTTTTAATAAATTTATTTGTCAAAATTTTTATATCATTGCCTAGTTTTGTACTAGCGCCGTTTTTCCTATTGCTAGCATTTAAATTAGGTCTTCAAATAAGGTTAGATCCAAGGTGAGCAACCTTCGATTCAAGGGCAGTTTCTGCACTTTTAATGCCAATTCTTTTAATTTCTATTATTTCAATGGCAGGTTATGCAGGTGCTTCCAGAAATATTACAGTAGATGTTTTAGGGTCAAATTACATCTTAATCGCTAAAGCAAAAGGTATGAAGAAAAGTGCAATTTTCTTCAAATATGTTTTTAGAAATATTTCAATTCCAATCTTTGCAATTGTTGTTCCATCATTTACAGGATTATTAGGTGGTTCTTTCATCATCGAAAGATTCTTCAATATTCCAGGAACATCTACAACATTTATACAGGCATTTCCATCAGGAGAATTAGATCTAATTATGTGGACAATTTCCTTCTATGGAGCAATCACTTTAGGGATGTCAATTTTAATCGACATTTCCTTAACATTCTTAGATCCACGAATCAAAATTGCAAATAAAGCAAACATCGATATTTTCAAAGTTATTTACTGATGATTTAAACGAATAAAACTTGAATCAGATAATGCAAAAAAAGAGAAAGGAATTGTTAATGGACAATAAAGAATTTAATAGAAGATATAAGTTAGGAAATCTAACAGCTGTTGATTTTCAGAAGATAGATATTGAACAAAATAAAATTTCTGAATTAATAGGTAAGCCTAAAAAAAATTCAATTGAAATTTTAAAACGTTTTTTTAAAAACCCATTTTATTCTGCAATGTTTTTTCTTTTATTAATAATTTTAGCGTTTGTTATTATTGCACCTTTAGTTTCGACATTTTCAGCAACAGAAAAAATTATTGCAAATAGTTCTGAGTTTTTCACAAACGGTTTACCCCCTGCATCAAATCCTATGATTGTTGACAGACAAATATCTACAACAAATTTAGCAAGTATAAATAGGCTTTATGAATTATATAATCAATACTATAATTTCCCTTTGCCTGAATCTCGATCAGGAGATGTTATAGGTGAAACACTTGCAACATATAATGCATACGATGTTTTAAGATTACAACTTTTATCTAATGCAGTTGAAACATTTACTTTAGCAAATTCAAATACTGCACCTAATGCAGAACAATTTAATAACATACTTCAAACAGTTAATGCTTATAATTTAAATTCAATTTTAGGCACAAATAAAGATGGTTTAGACGTATGAACTCGTACATGAGTTGCGGCAGGTCAATCTTTAGGAGTTGCTTTTTTAGTTTCAACAGTTACAACAATGATAGGAGTATTTGTAGGTATTTATTTAGGGTTCCACGTAGGTAAATGAATTGATACAATCTTTTTAAGAACTGTTGAGATTTTTCAACTTTTACCTCAAATTGTATTTTTCATTATTTTAGTTTCATTGTTGGGTACTAATATTTGGTCGTTAACTTTATCATTAATACTAATCAACTGGGCTGACCCTATTTCAGGTGCTCGTTTTTGAACAATTATCATGAAAGACAGAGAATTTGTTGTTGCTGCTCAAGCAGCAGGTGCATCAAAAATGAGATTAATTATTTTCCATATCTTACCTTCTATTTTAGGAAAATTATTTAACTCATATGTTCTTAGAATTCCATCAGCAATTTTCTTGATTTCTTCACTAGCATTTTTAGGATTTTTAAATGACCCTACAGATCCAAATTTAGGAAATGTTTTGAGTCGAGCAATTAACGATTATAGTAATAATATTTGAGTGTTAGTTTTTCCTGGGTTAATCTTATTATCAGTAACTATTTCACTTCAGTTTGTTGCTATCGGTCTACATGATGCTTTAGATCCACGTCTTGAAAGAAGTAAATAATGTTTAATCAAGAACAAAATAAAGATCAAGTTTCTCAAACAAAAGTAAAAAAAGAAACAACTAAATTAGCAGGATTAAAACAAAAGTTAAATAAAATTACACAAGTAAACCTAAAATCAGAAGCACCGCAAGTAGTTACTAGTGAACCACAAGATAACTTAAATTGAAAAGATGCAACAACTAAATCTAATCTTTTACTAGATGTACAAGATTTATGAATTAGTTTTAAAAAAGGAAGAAACCGTTTAATCAATATTATTCGTGGTGTTGATATTTCAGTTGATAAAGCACAAATTGTTGGACTAGTAGGTGAATCAGGATCGGGTAAATCAGTTAGTTCTAAATCTTTATTAAATATTAATGAAGGGGCGATTGTTTCAGCTAAAAAAATGTCTTTAGCAAAACTAGATATGCTACCTTTATTAAAAACTAAAAGAGATAGCCAATGAAGTAAAATCAGAGGACATCAAATTGGTTACATACCTCAAGATCCTTTAACTAGTTTAAATCCTACTCGTAAAATAGGTAAACAATTATTAGATGCGATTAAGCATGATAAAAGTTTTAAAACTAAAAAAGAAAAAATAGATTATTTAATTAATCTTTTAAAATCTTTTGGTATTAGAGATGCTGAAAAAAGATTTTATTCTTATCCACATGCCTTAAGTGGTGGTCAAAAACAAAGAATTGTAATTGCAATGGTTGTGGCAATGAAACCCAAATTAATTATTGCAGATGAGCCTACTACTGCACTCGATCCAACTGTGCAAGCTTCAGTTTTAGCTTTATTTGAACAAATTAGAAAAGATTATAATATCTCAATTATTTTTATTAGTCATAATATTTCAGTTGTTGCTAAGTTCTGTGACTATATTTATGTGATGTATGCAGGGCGTATTGTGGAAAAAGCACCTAAAAATGTGCTTTTTACAAACCCAAGACACCCTTATACATGAGCTCTATTACAATCTATTCCTGAAGATAAAGAAAAATCTTTATATAACATTAAAGGTACACCACCTGACATGGCTAATTTACATGTAGGAGATCCTTTTGCTCCACGTAATGATTATGCAATGGCAATTGATTTTAAAAAAGAAGCACCATTATTTAAAGTTGCTTCCAAACATTATGCAGCAACTTGATTATTACATCCAGATGCACCTCAAGTTGATATTCCTGAAAAATTAAAAGAAAGGTTAGAAGTTCTAAAAAAGGTATTTCAATAATGAATTTGAAAAACAATCCAAACGAAGTTTTAAAAGTTACTAATCTTAAAAAATATTTCACTTCAGGAGCAGGCGTTGTTAGAGCAGTTGATGAAGTTTCTTTCTCTTTAAAAGAAGGAGAAATTTTAGGACTAATAGGTGAATCGGGGTCAGGAAAAACTACAGTAGGACGCAGTTTAATCAGACTTTATGATGATTATAGTGGACTAGTAACGTTAAATGGTAAAGTTATTTCAGGTAAAAAAATTAACCGTAATACTAATAAGTTTATGCGTAAGAATATGCAGATGATTTTCCAAGATCCTCATACTTCATTAAATCCTCAACACAATGTTTTTTCTATTTTAAAAGAACCATTAGTAGTTAATGGTATCTTAAAAGAAAAATATGCAGACTTTTTTAAAGATTGAGATCTTGTTAAGTCAACTTTTAAATATACATTTTTAAAAGAAATTACTTTAGCAGAAAATTCAATTTTGAAAATGCGTTTAAAAACAACTAACACTTTATTAGAAAAATATGCTAATTTTGAGAAGTTAGATTTTAGTAAGTTTCAAACTTATGAAGATGCTTTTAATGCTTTATTAGTTTTTTATGAAGATGTACAAGCTTTAGGTAATCAAGTAATTAACCGTTATTATGATGTTAGTGAAAAACTAGATTCTTTATATAGAAGACACCAGCATGAATATCGTACAAGTGATTTAGAAGATGATGAAAAGCAACTTAAAGATGCCAGAAGATCTTTAAAAGTTGCTAAGATCTTACAAAAAATTACTTTAGAAAAATATAATGCAACTCGGGAATTAAAAGACTTAAAAATTGAGCATAAAAAGTTATTGCATACTAAAAGATCAAATGAACAAAGAGCAAAAAACGTTTTCAAAAACTATATTATTGAATATCAAAAAGATTATAAATATTATAAATTTGGGCGCTTAAAAGCAATCGATCCTGCTATTTATAATTACAATTATAAAAAGCAGTTGATCAATCAACTTGCTATTAAAAAGTTAAAATCAGTTTATGGTAAAATTAGTTTTTTACCTGCTCAAGAAATTGAAAATTTAATTGAATTAGTTAATTCATATAACGCAGGTTTATTAAAAACTATTACTTCAAATGATAAGATTTTTGATCGCAAAGACATTGAAAATCAAATTAAAACTAAGTTCCAAATTGATCTAAGTAAATACACTAAATTAAGCGACAAGCGTTTAGAAAATGCAAACAAAAAAATTGCTGAAAATAAGTCAAAAATGGATCAACTAAGTGAAAAAATTAAACAAATGAGTGGTAATTCTGCAGAACGTTATCCATTAAGTGAAGCAGAAAATAATTTAGCTAAAGCACAAGAAATTTATGACAAAATTACTGCTAATTTTAAAGAAAAATTTGATAAAGAACTAGCGATTGTTTTAAACAATCAAGCAGTTATTTTAGAAGATCTTAAAAAGGCTAACTTAGATGATAAAATTCTAAGAGATAAAGCTAAAGCAAAATTAAAAGAATTTTTTATTTGATTAAAAACTAATCCATTAAAAACAAAAGATTTTGACTATAAAACTTTAGTTAAATCATATCGTTCAAAAGTTGAAAGTCGCCAAGACAATGTTAAATCATTTGTGATTGAACAAAAATTATTAGCTAAAGATTTTCAAAACCTAAAACATACTTTTGGCGTGATCAAAAGACCTTGATCAAAATGATTAGTTAAAAAGATTGAACTAAGATTAATAATTTTTAATGCATTAGAAAAAGTAGGGTTATTGCGCCAGTTTGCTTACCGCTATCCTCATGAATTCTCAGGAGGACAGCGTCAAAGAATAGTAATTGCTAGAGCTTTAATTTCAAATCCCAAAGTTATTATCGCTGATGAGCCAATTGCTTCTTTAGATATTTCAATTCAGGCACAAGTAGTAAACCTATTAAAAGATTTATGTCGCAATAATAATATTGCTCTAATCTTTATCGCTCATGATTTATCAATGGTTGAATATATCGCTGATAAGATTCATATTATGCACCTAGGTAAAATTGTTGAAGAAGGTGAAACTAGAGAAATCTACAATAACCCACTACATCCTTACACAATCAACTTATTTGATTCAATTCCTAAATTATCAAATGCAAATATTCCTTTCCAAGCAAGTAATTTTTCACTGCAATATCTAATGGAACAGGCTTATCCTAATAAGCCAAAAATGCATTTTATTAATCAGGATCATAACCTTTATGCTAACGATGAGCAGTTTAAAAAATGAACAAGCAAAATCAAAAGCAGCTAAATAAATTTTCTTTACTTTGAAGAAAATTTATCGCCAGCTGGACTTATAGAAAAGTAATTTCAATCATAATTTGAAACTTAATAGTGATTCTAATTATTTTAATTACCTCTTTAGTTCAAGGGCAAAACAATAACCCAGCAAATATAACTATGGCACTTTTTGGTGTTTCCTTAGCAGTTAATTTATTAATGATTATTTCAATAAAAACTGGCTTATACCAAAATTTAATAAGACCATTTAACTTAAAAAATAAATACACAAAAGAACAACTTGAGCAAAAAAAACAAAAGCAAGCTAACAACTGATGACTTAGACCAATTCATCAAAGTGAGCAAAATGCAATTGCTTCAGATGCTTCAATCACAACTTTTGTAATTAATATTTTATTAGCAATTTTAGGTATTATTATCGGTGTAATTATTTATTATGCTGCCTAGAATTAACTAGTTAAATTCTTAAAAAATAGTTATTTTAAAATTACAAATATGTACCACTTTTTCTGATTACAAGAAAAAGAAGGTACATATTTTTTACTATTTATGAAATTCTAGATAAAAATTCAAAATATTTTGTTTATAATTTAAATATTATGGCTAGCAAAAATAATTCTAAAAGCAAAAGCAAAAAAGATGAATTTGCAATCAGTAAAATTCATAATATTTTAAAAGCTCGCAAAATCGATTACATTTTAAAAGAAGTACATTTAGTTGAAAAGTTCAGTGATGACAGAACAAAATATAAACTTATTTATGAGGTAATCGGTGAGTTAAAAGAGAGAGAAGAAACAGTTATTATTATCGATGGAGGAGAAGAAAACATCGATACTCCATCAGGTGGAGATGGAAACAAAGGAGATGGTGGAGAAATCAAACCAATTCCAACAAATGATCCTGAATGAAAAATATATATGAATAAAGTTAGAGATGAACTAAGAGAAGAATTTCACAAAGAATTAGATACAGGATTAAACGAATTAAGACAAGAATTTAGCCAAGAATTATCTAAAACAGAAATTCGACTTCTTAAAGTAATCAATGAAAACAACGAGAAAACTAATAAAAGAATTGATGGTATAGAAGATACTTTAAAACAAATTTTAAGTATTCTTAAAGATAAAAAATAAGAGATTTTGTTTTGTGCAAAATCTCTTATTTAATTCAAAATATTTTGGCTATAATTTAGATGAGATGGCTAACAAAAATAATTCCAAAAATAGAAACAAAAAAGATGAATTTGCAATCAGCAAAATTCATAACATTTTAAAAGCTCGTAAAATTGATTATGTTTTGAAAGAAGTACATTTAGTTGAAAAGTTCAGTGATGACAGAACAAAATATAAACTTATTTA
>NZ_NQMN01000001.1:200325-251848 GCF_002272945.1 Mycoplasmopsis agassizii
TAAAATTGATTATGTTTTGAAAGAAGTACATTTAGTTGAAAAGTTCAGTGATGACAGAACAAAATATAAACTTATTTATGAGGTAATCGGTGAATTAAAAAAACGAGAAGAAACAGTTATTATTATTGATGGGGGCGAAGAAGATATTAATACTCCAGGAGGTGGAGATGGAAATGGACAAGGGGGTGGAACTAACCCAAAGCCATCTAATAAACCTGAGTGAGAAATATACACAAATAAAGTAGCTTTTGAGTTAAGAAAAGAATTTCGCCAAGAATTATCTAAAACGGAAATTAAACTTCTTCAAGTAATCAATGAAACCAACAAGAGAATTGATGGTATAGAAGATACTTTAAAACAAATTTTGAGTATTCTTAAAGATAAAAAATAAGAGATTTTGTTTTGTGCAAAATCTCTTATTTAATTCAAAATATTTTGGTTATAATTTAAATATTATGGCTAGCAAAAATAACTCCAAAAATAAAAACCAAAAAGATGAATTTGTAATCAGCAAAATTCATAGTATTTTAAAAGCTCGAAAAATTGATTATGTTTTGAAAGAAGTACATTTAGTTGAAAAGTTTAGTGATGACAGAACAAAATATAAACTTATTTATGAGGTAATCGGTGAATTAAAAAAACGAGAAGAAACAGTTATTATTATTGATGGGGGCGAAGAAGATATTAATACTCCAGGAGGTGGAGATGGAAACAATGGAGATGGAAACAATGGAGATGGTGGAGAAATCAAACCAACTTCAACAAATGATCCTGAATGAAAAATATACATGAATCAAGTTAGAGATGAACTAAGACAAGAATTTCATAAAGAATTATCAACAGGATTAAGCGAACTAAGAAATGAATTTCGCCAAGAATTATCTGAAACAGAAATTCGACTTCTCCGAGTAATCAATGAAAACAATGAACAAACTAACAGAAGAATAGATGAAACTAATAAAAAGATCGATGAAAACAACAAACAGACTAACAAAAGAATTGATGGTATAGAAGATACTTTAAAACAAATTCTAGAAATTCTTAAGACTAAAAAATAGTTAAAATCATTAAATAATTAAACTGGCTTTGCCAGTTTTTTTCTTTACTTTAAATCCATAATTAATCACTATAAACTGATAAAACCATAAAATAAAAAAGCCAAAAAAATTATTAAAGTTTTCAAAATTAGGTATATTATTAATAAATATCTATATCTGAAAAGGAATGTTATTACTATGCCAATTTGAACAAATTATAAAAACAGTACTGCCCAAACTATCGAAGAACTTAAAAGAGAAAAAGATAGTTGAATTAAAAATATTGAGCAAATCAAAATCAAGTATGAGCAAGATAAAATTAATTTAAGTAAAAAGCATGATGAAGAATTAAAACTTGCTCGAGCAGCTGGTGAATTAGCACCTATTAAAATTACTATTACTGAAGAAAGTTTCAAAATTGAAAACGGAATTCTTGATAATGATTATAATGAACGCACTAAATCAATCCTTGAGTTAATTCGTGATCTTGATGCACGAATTGAAAACTTATCAAAGAAATAGTCTTAGTTAAAACAAATTAAAATGACATGAGTTAATCATGTCATTATTTTTTTAGCTTTATAAAAAAGGTAAAAAGAAAAGCACAATTGAAAAACAATGTGCTTGCAATTTGTGTAAGGAGATATAAGATTTCATATATTCTCAAAATCATTAGATCGAGGTCAAGTGCGAAATCTAAGCAACTTGACATCACTATTATACAATAAAATTTATTTTTTTAACAAATAATTAAAAATTTAACTGCTTGAAAAATCTTGCTGATTAGTTTGAATTCAAAGACTTTAATTAGCCTAAAAATTTTTAATTAGTGGCTAGTTTATGTTAAAAATAGACAAAATTAAGCATTTTCTGTATTTGATGGACTGAATTTACTTAATTTTAGTTTTGAAAATGTTTTATAAAACTACTTCAAATAAACCATAAAAATAATTTTCCTTGAAAAAATTTCTATATCGTTAACTATTGAAATGCTATTTTTTAGTGATTAAAAGTAACAAAGCAAATTTAATAAATTAGTTATTTTTAACAACTCAAATTCCTTAAAAAACCATTGAAATTTTAAGTAATAAACTTTGTGAATTTTTTATTTGCATTTTTTAAAAATCGTGTTAAAATAAGTCTAGAAATTTTAATAAAACTAAAGGAAGTAAAAATGTTAAGTTTTCAAACATGAAACGCAAAACTAACATTAATTAATGAATTTGCCAAATTCATTAATACTTTTAATATTTCTGCAAACACTACTAAGATTGATAATCTTAAACGCTATATGGTGGATGAAGAAAAGTTAAATACTTTAATTAGTTATAATTTTTTACTTAATCAATAAAATCACAATAAATTAAGTAAATGCTATTTAAAACAAGTTATAAAAAGTTTTATAAATAATAATTAATTAAAGTGTTAAACAGATACTTTAATTTTTTTTATTAAGTTTCGCATCTAGATCATGAAAAAGTGATCATAAATATTTTAAGAAAAGAGGAAAAGTGAAATTTTCAAACGAAGCAATCATCTTCAGTCAAGCAAAAATTCAACAAGTTGAAGACCCCCTTTCTAAGATCTTTGATTTTAAAAATAAGTACTGAAGTTTCTTTTTAACTGCTTTAAAGATTTTAGTAGAATTTGTCATCATCTCTTGAATAGTTATTACGATAGTATTTTTCTTATTATCAGTAGTACCTGGTTCTACAACTTTAACTAGTGGTTTAAATGAAGCCCAAGCTGCTGCTATTCGAGCCCAATTTGGACTAGATTTACCAGTCTTTCAACGTTATTTAAACTATTTAGGTGGTTTATTTAGAGGAGATTTTGGGATTTCTTTGTCATTATTTCCAACTGTGGAAATTAATGAATTTATTTGAGCCCGTTTTGGTACATCTTTTTCAGTTGGTATCATCTCAGTTATTATTACTTTAGTAATTGGAATTCCTTTAGGAATTCTGGTA
The DNA here is from genome assembly GCF_002272945.1 of Mycoplasmopsis agassizii. GTDB lineage: Bacteria > Bacillota_I > Bacilli_A > Mycoplasmatales > Metamycoplasmataceae > Mycoplasmopsis_B > Mycoplasmopsis_B agassizii. The sequence continues at coordinate 203,333 of NZ_NQMN01000001.1, forward strand.
GGTAAAAATCCTGGAGGGATTTTAGATAATGCATCTACTTTAGTGATTTCAATTATGATCTCAATTCCTTCATTAGTATTTTCATTATTGTTATTATTAATTGGACGTCAAATTGGAATCCCTTATATTTTTGATGCTAATAATGCAGCCACTTATATCTTACCTTCATTAGCCTTATCACTTGGTTCAATCGTTGTTTATGTGCGCTACATTAGAACAGAATTAAACCGTGAGTTAAATTCTGTGCATGCTAAATTTGCTTATTTAAAAGGAGTAAGCAAAAGCAGATTTGTTTGAAGACATGCTTTAAAACCTGCTTTATTCCCAATTGCAACTTTCTTCCCAGCAGTTGTTTTAAGTAGTTTTATCGGTTCAATTTTTATCGAGCAAATCTTTAATATTCCTGGTTCAGGGGGATTATTATTAAATTCAATCACTGGACAAGATTATTCAATCTTATTATTTTTAGTGATAGTATTTGTTTTTGTAACGATCTTATCATATACTTCAAGAGATATTCTATATCGCTTGATCGATCCTAGAATTAGAAGAGGAGGACATTAATTTATGGCAAACAATTCATCAGCAAAAACTATTTCAAGTGAAATTTATGCACCAAATAGGATTGCTCAGCCTTTTAACTATTTATCTTTTAAGATTATGGAAAAAATTGCTGAAACAAGAGAAACGGCACATATTCATGCTAAAAGTAAACCATTAAATGAATTTATTAACCGTTTTGCAGGTAATTGAGGTGGTGTTTTTGGAGTAATTATCATTGCCATGCTAGTTTTAGCTGCATTAATAATTCCTTTAACAACAGTTGATCCAGCAACTTTAAATCCTAATGAAAGTTTCTTACCATTTTTTAGTGAAAACCATATTTTAGGAACTGACCAACTAGGTCGTGATCTATGAGCACAGCTATGACACGGACTAAGATTCTCGCTAGCAATAGCGATTTCAGCTGCAATTATCGATATTGTTATCGGTGTTACTTTAGGAATCTTAATGGGTTACTTTTTAGGAGTTGACCGTGTCTTACAATTTTTAATCAAGATTCTGTCAAATATTCCTACAATCATCATCATGATTTTGGCAACAATTGTTTTCAACCCAAGTTTTTTCACAATCGTTGGCTCTTTAGTCATCTCGGGTTGAATAGGAACTGCTAATCAGGTACGTGCTCAAGTTAAACGTGCTAAATCTCTAGAATGAGTTAAAGCTTCAATCGTTTTAGGAACACCTAAATACAAAATCTTAAGATCATTTATCCCAGTTATTATCCCTATCTTAATAACTCAATTAGTATTTTCAATCCCTGGTGCTGTTTTAGCAGAAACTGGTCTATCATTCATCGGACTAAGTTTACCTAACACTGCTACTTTAGGATCATTGATTACTTCAGGAGCACAAATCATAACTTTATATCCACGTTATGTTTTACTTCCTTCATTCATCTTGATCTTATTCACAACTTCAATTCAATTATTCGGAAATGCAACTCAAGATGCATTAAGAAGACAAAGGTAAGCTAATGGAAAATGAAAAACAAAAAAAACAAGATAAAGAAAAATCTTGATTAAAAAAACAAGGTCAAACTAGTTATATTCTAGTTAAAAACACTAAACAAAAACTTTCACAACTACCTTTTTTAAACACCATTTTTAGACCTTCAAGCAAAGTCGAAGACTTTGATTGAGAAGGTTTTGAAAAAAATGTGCAAACAGAAATGATTAAAGGTGAGCCTAAAAGAGTCGTTGCTGAAGTTGATAATTTAGTTTTATATTTTAAAAACCCAGCACGACCTAAAGATCGTAACTTAGTTATTCGTGGCACTGGTTTAAAACTTTATGAAGGTGAAGTACATGCCATCATTGGTGAATCAGGTTCAGGTAAAAGTGTTATCTGTTCTACTTTATACGGTTTAACTGGAACTAATTCAGTAATTGAATCAGGATCAATTAGACTTTTTAATAACCAAGTGCAACAATTTTCTTTTAAAGATTGAGAAAATTCAACTTATAGAGGAAAAATTGTCTCAGCAGTTTTTCAAAATGCGATGTCAACTTTAAATCCAACTATTAAAATTGGTAAACAAATTATTGAAGGAATGTTAATCAACGGGATTGTTAAAACTCGTAAAGAAGCTTATAATCAAGCTCTAGAATATCTAAGATTAACTAAAATTAATAACCCTGAAAAAGTTATGCATCTTTATCCTCATGAACTTTCAGGAGGAATGATGCAACGTGTTGTGATCGCTGCTATTGTTAGTTTAAAACCAAAAGTTCTAATCATGGATGAGCCCACAACTGCGCTTGACCCCACTGTTCAAGCTCTAGTTTTAGATGTTATTCGTGACTTACAAAAACAGTTTAAAATTTCTGTTTTATTCATTACTCACGACTTAGGAGTGGTTGCTTCTATAGCTGATAGAATCAGCATTATGTATGCAGGTCAAGTAGTTGAAAGTGGTACTCGTGATGAGATTTTGAAAAAACCACTACATCCTTATACTTGAGGTTTAATTTCTTCAATGCCTGATGTTAATAACGATACTGTCTTAAAAACAATTAGAGGAAACGTGCCTTCTTCGTTAAATGCAATTCGTGGAGATGCTTTTGCTGTTCGTAATGATTATGCTCTAGATATAGATTTTGAGCATGAACCTCCTTATGTATATTTTAGTGATACGCATTTTGTGCGCTCATGACTATACAATGAAAAAGCACAAACAATTACTCCACCTGAATTAATTGAGCAAATTTGAAGCAAAAACAAAATGGAAAATCCTCAAAGAATTGCTCAAAAAGGGCTAATTCAACTAGAAGAAGCCTTAAATCCAACTTTTTTGGTTAAAGATTATTTTGAAAAAGATCAAGAAAGTTGAAAACAATTAAAAACTAAAGCCGAACTAGCAAAACTACGCTATTTCAAAAATAAAGCACCGTTTGTGGAAACAAACGATAACATTTTAAAAAGATTTTTAGCACCTTTTAAAGCATTAAAAGGTATCAAAATCAATCCTAAAAAAGATCCAGTTAAAGTTCAAGAAAGTGGGAATTAAATGGCAAGTCATGAACAAATGCAAACTGCTGAATTAAACAAACAACTTGCTAATCAGCAGATTTTTGAAGATGTTAATAACTCAATTTTTGCTAAAACTTTAAAAGTTTTTGGCTATGATAATAAAAAATATCGCCATGCTACTAAAGGCTTAAAAGCTTATTTAGAAGATGAATCTAAAGACAGAGAAATTGTTTTAAAAGTTCGTCATTTAGATGTAACTTATGGATCTTCACTACATAAATTTAAGGCTATTAAAGATGTATCTTTTAATATTTATAAAGGTGAAATCTTAGGTTTAGTAGGTGAATCAGGTTCAGGTAAATCAACAATTGGTAATACAATTGCAGGCTTAGTCAACCGTAGTTTTGGTGATATTGAATTAATTGGTCGCCATGTTCCTAAAAAACATTCAAGTGCAAAACGTAGCATGAGTGAGTTTTTAATGAACAAAGTGCAAATGATTTTTCAAGATCCTAGTGGTAGTTTAAACCCCCATAAAAACATCTGAAACGTTGTTAAAGAAGGGCTTGATAACTTAAAACATCAACGCTCTTTATATCTAAAATTGCATATTGAAAGTGTCTTAAAAATTTTAGATTCTAAACTAGTTCAAGCTAAATTAGTACTACCTAAATCATGGAATCGTAAGCAATTATTAAATCGTAATATCGATGGTGATGATAACTTGCTTGACTATTTAAAATCAGGTTTTATGGAAGAACTAAAACAAGTTAATCCTAGTCGCACTAAAACCTTAGCTCAATTTCAAAACTATCTAGATAGTGCAAATCGTAAAACTAATCACTTATTAACAGTTAAATCATTAGATAAACCTAAAAAACAGTGAGTAATTGATACCTTAAAATCAGTTGGTCTAGATACTTCTGTACTTGATCGTTATCCTTTAGAGTTTTCAGGTGGACAACAACAACGTATTGGAATTAGCCGTGCTTTAGTGATGCGCCCTACTTTATTAGTAGCAGATGAGCCGATTTCTGCTCTTGACGTATCGATTCAAGCACAAGTTATTAATATCTTTAATGACTTAAAAGAAAAATATGATTTAACCATGATGTTAATCGCTCACGATTTAAGGATGGTTGAATATGTCTCAGACCGTATTGCCGTTATGTATAAGGGAAGAATTGTCGAAATCGGCAAGGCTGAAGATATTGCAAGAAGATCTTATCATCCCTATACAAAATCACTACTAGATGCTGTACCTTCTTTAGAATCTAAACAAGGTTCACTAGTAGGTTATGTTTATGATCCTGAAATGCACCCTTATAATCAGCAGATTCAACCTGAATGATTAAAAGTGCGTGAAGGTCACTACATTTTAGCAACTGCTGATGAATTAGCAGATTGAAAACAAGGAAAATATTAAATAAATTAAAGGAGGATTTATGAAAAAAATCCCTACATGAGGTAAATTCGCAATTGCTGCAGCATCTTTATCAGCTGCTGTTGGTGTAGTTTTTGCAGGTATTGCCATTGATAAAGCAGTTAATCAAGAATTTAGTGATAATAAAGATTTAGTTAATAACCCTTCACTAAATCAGATTAACTATTCACAAACTGCACCTATTAGTTACTTTGTTGACCCTGTTCAAGAACATATTTTGATCGCAATTCTTAGTCCAGATGGTGAACACGCTAAAATAGTTGATAAGGAATACAACATTTTTAATAAATATGAAGACAGCAAAGCTGAAGAAAAAACAATTGCTGAATTCAAAGAGTGACACCTTAAAAAATATAATGGTCAAACTCCAGTGCAATTTATTAAAATTGGACCAAGTACTTTCAAAAATTACTATACAGATGCCATAACTGCTAAAGAATTCCATGAATACACTACTTGATTCAGTGAAAATGTTGCTTGAGGACCTGATCTTGTGACCATGAAAGCATTTAACATTAAGAAAAATGTTGTGCAAAATGGTAATAATATTACTCTGGGGTCACATTCAAACTTAAATAAAGAAAATGCTGAAATTGTTTTCTACCCTGATTCATTTTATGGTTCATTACCTCTATATTCAACTCAAGCAGGTAATTCTAATGCATCAGATAAATTGCTATATCAGTTAAATAATAAAAAGTTTTTAAACGTTGATGAAATTAATGATTACTTGCAAGACGTTAATTTAATGAACGCTTTAGCAAATTTAAAACTTCCAGATAACGCCGCTAAACTTACTTTTAGATCAATTCAATTTTTAAATTTATTGACAGGTAAAGAGTTTTACATTTATCGTGAAGCAGAAACAACAGTTGATGCATCAGTTGTTGATCATTTATTTTTTGCTAAAGATTTAACTGATTTAGAAACACAATTTAGATCATCTTATCCAAATTTAACTTTTTCAAGTTCAAAAGCACACAAAATGAAATTGACTGATAGTAGAATTTTAACTGGTTCAAATTTAACAAGTTATAAATCAGGCGAAGTGCAACGCGCAACTAATTTTTCTTCAACTAACAGATTAGAATTGGATTTTGCTAATCAAGATCAAACTTTTACTACACAAATTCACTTAGGTGATTTAGCAGTTGATGATGAATCGCTTAATGTATTAAATGCTTTAGAAAAAGCACAAAAAGAAGTAACTGATAGTTTTGTAATCTTTAGAGATTTTGCAAATATTAAGCAATATGCTTCACAAGAAAAAGGACAGGAAACATTTGTCCACTTAAATACTGAAACCGTTAACGGAGTAACAGTTGAAAGATTTTTTAAAGACTTACAATCAGCTTCAAATACATTAGGTACAAGCTTCAAAAGTGAAAATATTAAAAAATATAAAGTCACTGCTTTAGATGTTGTTAACAATGAGTTAACTATTTCTTTAGTTCAAGAAGATGATGCAAATGTTACTAAATCATTTAAAATTCAAGCAGATACAACTGATCAAGCGCAGTTGAATTTATTTGATGATTTTGTACGTTCAATCGGATATAAACGTGTTGTTAATCCTTATTTAATCAATTCTGAATTAGAAACTCGTAAAGATGGTCAGACTTATCGTGAATTTTCAATTTATACACAAATTTATGATGGTCTTTTAGACCGTGTTGCTCGTGAATTCCCTTACTTATTAAAAGATCTATCAGGTGAACATATCGTTAGAAAAATTAATGATAAAGGAATAATGGAATACACTCTTGAAACAGGTACATATAAAGGTTTTACAACTAGTGACCGTATTAGTTTCTTATATTTATTAAAAGCAACTGATCCTAAATTTAAAGGTGTTGGTGCAGACTTTCTTAAATATGTTGGTGCCCATGAATATGGACACCACACCACATTACAAAACTTAAAAGATGTTGGTGAAAAAGGTACTTCAATTGTTGGTGGTATTAGCCCACGTGCAGGAATGAACTATGATTCATTTGTTGATTCAGATGTTTACAATTTATATTTAAAAGCTCGTACAAGCAAAATTAATTTTGATAAAAAGAATATTACTCAAAACGGTGCAGGTTCATTCCCTCAATATAGTTGAACTGATGAAAATGGTAATGAAGTTGTTGAAACTGATGATTTAATTTTCGGAAGTAAAACTGCAGGTAATATTAATGAAACATTATCAAATACCAAAAGAAGATTTTTACAAACTTTTGATGGTTTAAAACAAGCAGCAGCAGAGCGTGGTGTTACTTTATCTGATTTATTCTTACTTAATGCCTTTGACTTTTACTCAGGGACATTAAATCCTTCAATTTCGGGTAAAGCTAAATATTATGTTTTTGATGAAAATGGTAAAGCATCATTTCAAGCTGCTGAAATTCCTCAAAATGGTTCAACTTTTATAAAAGATGGTCAAGGAAAACCAATAACTTTTATCGATGGAATGCCTCAAGTTGTAAGACTTGAAGAAGGTTCTGAGAAAAAACTGGCCGAAGTTTTAATTCATAATAAAGATGGCTCACCAGTAATTTCTACTGCAGTAGGTCAAGATCTTACAGATACTGATCGAGCAATAATTAAGCAAATTGAAGGGACAATTTTAGAATTAATTCAAGTTCCTTATACAAATAATGGTTGAGAAACAGATCAAACATCATTAACAAATGGACCAACTTTTACTACCTATACAGGATATACAAGTGCTTATATAGGAAGAACTGAACAGTATTTTATTAAATACTGAGAAAATAATTTCAATGAAAATGAAACTAACTATATTCCATTTGCAACAAATTGAAGAGGTAATAGTAATAGATATTCATTGCCAGTTATTAGACAATATCTAAATTTACCTTATGACACATCAATTTTAAATAGTTCTGCAGCTGCTGGTTCAATTTTATTTGACCTAGCGGCTTACATTCCAGTTACTGCTGAAAATAACACTAGTCGTGGTGGAGCTGATTTGAGAGTAGATGAATGATCACATGGTTATACATCATTTAACTTTATTGATACAAAAACAACTCTTGAAACTGGCGAAGATGTTATGAAATCCTTTGTTCCTAACCCAACTACCTACAATGGTTCAAGATTTGTTAATGCCAGAAATCTAAATTTATTAGGTGGTATTACTCCTCTAAGTTTAGCAGATTACGGAATTGAAGATAATCGATCTGGATTGACACGATTATTTCAAATAACTAATGCTCCAAATTCAAATGCACTTTTTCAAGTAACTAATATTGACACCACATTAATGATGAATGCACAAGTAAGTGGACAAAATATTAACTTTTATCAAGCATTTAATGAAAGTGTAAAAAAACCAAAGAGATTAGTTGATGCAATCGAGTTTTTATCATTAGATTATTCCAAAATTACACGTAGTGAAGATGGTAAAGGTAAAGTTTTTGACATAAATTATGCAAAAACAAAATTTGACTTAGAAGCGTATAAAACTGCACTTTTAGCAAATGCAGAATCAGAAATTGAAGCAAAAAATTTCACTGATGAAGCACAACTAAATGAAGTTGCTAATGATGAACAAAAATTAGCTAACCATCTTATGTCTTTATTTGAAAAATCAGCATACAACGTTTTTCTAGTAAATCTTAAATTAGGAGAAAATTTTGAAACACTAGGAAAACTAATGGACCCTGCTACTGGTGTAAGTTCATTTTTTAAAGACGGTTTTGTTTTAGAAAATCCAAACAAAGCAATTTCAGAATTTACAGCACCAGAAGTTAAAGACGGTTTAATTAAGAAATTAAAAAGCTTGAACTTAGACACTGAAAATGTCAATAAAGTTACTATTTCTGACGCATTTTATTTAATGAACATTTGGTCATTTACAAATGATCCAAAACTTAATGTTTACGATGGTGACACTGTTAATGTAATATTCAACTCAAAACCTTCAGATGATGTAATAACTTATAATGAGCAAAGATTAGATACAGATATAAGTCAAAAATTCACTGACTATGTATATTCAATTGCTGAAGTTTTAACTAGAGATTACATTCAAATTACCTATACTCCTGACACAAACGACTTACATAATTTACCTGATTATTTAACTGGAGCAACCGAATCAAATACAGGATTCGAATACTTCTTAGATCCTTCATCAACCTTAATTTGAAATGAATCAAAAGTCAATTTTCAGGCTTCACAAAGAGCAAATGACAATGATACTAGTTTAAATGTTAGAGAATTAGCGATAGCATTTTCACAGTTAAGTGTTAGTGAAAATAGAAATGTTTTTGAAAAAATCAAAAAAGAATCTGATGAATTATTATCTTCTCCAAGAGCTAATGTCAAAGAAGCTGCTGAAAAAGCAAAAACCTTATATGAAAAATTAAATGAAGAACTTGCCAAATTAAAACCACATACAATTATTACAACTACTACACTTGAGCAACAAATACAAGAACGTGAAAACTACTACAGTGCTAACTCTGCAGAGTTAACTAGATTATTTACTGAAATTAAAGCAAAAAATCAAGATTATATTAATAATCAGAATCAAGCAGCTGAAACAATTAAAGTTCAAGTGAAAGCAATTGAAGATAAGTATCAAGCGATTGTTGATTCTTCATCATCGAGTGATGAAGAAAAAGCAAAAGCAAAAATTTTAGTTGAAGCAGCAAAAAATTATAAAAACAACCGAGGCTTTACAGATGAAGAAAATAATTTAATTTCAGCGTATGGGGTAAATTCTAATCTTACAAACAGAATATTTGGTGAATTTAGACATTTTTTTAGTAAATATGAATTTGATGAAAATGTAGATCTAGTATCAGCAAGTAGTGACGATATTTTATCTCATGTTAACCAATCAGCTATTCAAGCTTCAGGGGAATTTGCTCCATATATTTCGCTTCTTAGCTACTATCAATCGATTATTTTAGAAAAAACTGATATATTTAATAGCAGTTCTTCATCTGAAGCAGAAAAAGAACTTGCAAAAAAACAATTCCTAAAATTAATGGCTCTTGAACAGGATTCTTCACTTTCAATTAAGGAAAACCAGATCGTAAAAGAAATCTTGAGACTTACAAAAATAAAATCAGTTAACTTATCTCAGCTTGCTTCTGATAATTCAACATGAACAAAAGATCTTTCTGCTGAAGATAAAGTTATCTTAAATAAATTATTGGTAGAAGCAGGTTATGAATCTGCAAAAGTAATTTATTACTTACAATCTGAAAACCAACAAGATCTTGGAACCTATTTAAATTCATTAGATAAATATATTGAAAAATATAAAAAAACAATTAATGAAAATAAAGAAATTGTTGAATCAAAAACTGCAAGTGATGAGCAAAAAACTGCAGCACAAACAGAATTAGCTAAATACACTCCTGTATTAACAACTTTAGAAAAAGTTAAATCTGCTACAGATTTAACTGATGCTGAGAATACTTTAGTAACAGCTTTATCTGAAGAAGAAAAAATCACAATTGAAGCAATTCAAAGAGTGAGAATTCAAAGATCACTTTTAGGAGATGAATTATTAAGATTAAGTTCAATGTTTGCTAGTGATTATCTTGAAGCATTAACTGCTGCTTCAACATATGAAAATGCCGTTGCTCAATCAGGTGCTTATTTAACAGCATTAAGAGGAGTTTATAATAGAGTTTCAGGAGAAGTTAAAAAACTTCATACTGCTGAAGCCTTAAACACAAACTATGGTAACTGAGTTGCTACTTCGAATTACTTTGGACAAATTAATAAATTAAATAACGGTTTCTTCAAAGATCGTTGACAAAAAGAAATTGTTGATTGAGCACTTTATGATGATTCAGGTAAATCTATTGAAGATACAAATCTAAGAATTACTGACTTAGAAAATAAAGTAGTAACTGATCGTGCACGTGCTTTTTGAATGTATTTATTGAAATCAAAAGGTGTTAGCGAAAGAACCTTAACAGGTATTTATCGTGATAAAGAAAAAGATAGCAATGTCTTTTGAGGTTTCATGAAACTTGAAGATGCACAAAAAGTTAAAAACCTAGCATTTGAAGATGCTGTAACTGGTGAAGTTAAATACTTAAAAGTTAACTTCGAAAACACTAATAACTTATTCTATTTCCAAACACAAGGTGATAGCACATCAAAACGTACTTTAGCAGATGAAGGTTATACAAGTTGAATCTCAGACTTTGCGATCTTTGCTAAATATTCAAATGCTTTCATTATTCCTGATAGTAAGCAAAGAATTTTCTTTGTTGATGAAAACAACAAAGAAATTGAAGGCTTGTTAAATATTGGAACAAGAACTGCAATTACTGAAAATGGTAAAACACAAATTCAAAGTCCAACAATGGCATTCGTTGATAAAAATGGTAAATTATACTTTAATTCAATCGATCAATTTAACTTATAGAAAGGAAGAGATGTTATGAAATTGAAAAATAAATTAATTCTAGGTGCTAGTGCTTTATCAGTAGTAGCTGCTGCAACAACATTAATTGCTTGTTCAACATCAGAAGGTGGTAACCACCCTAGTAATAAAACTAACACTGGTTTATCTTATGATTTAGGTCTTTCAACAATACCTTTAAATAATTTGAATTACATTAAAAATAAGTCTACTTTTATAATTACTCCGACTTTCATAGAAGGATTTATTAAAAATGGTCCTACTGAAGAAGTTAAAAATGCAATCGGGGGAATGCCTAAGTTAAATATTGGTGTTGAAAGAGTTGACGTTAAAAATTTAGATCAATATAAGCATCCAACTGCTGCAGGTACAACATTTGGAAATTCATTTTATCCTTATGATACTTTCGGAATGACAACAGGAGTTGCTGAGCCTACTGCAGAAAATCAAAGTGCAATTGCAATTCAAATAGCAGGTAATAATATTTTATCTATGAAATTGCGTGCAAATAATGGTCAATCAACATGAGCAACATATAAACCTGATGCACCAGGAAATAAAGATAGTGTAACACCACAAGACTTCATTGATTCAGCTCAATATATTCTAGATATTAACTCAGGAAGTCAATACTTAACAGACTTTTTAAACTTAAATATTAAAAATGCTCAAAAAGTTGTTGATGCACAAAATGCTTATGTTAAAAAACATAAAGTTCCTTATTCAGATCCATTCAACCGTAAAAAAGTTGTCGATGGAAAGCAAGTTGAGCGTGAAAATATTTATGAAACTCCTGAATGAGAATCACAAGTAGAAGGTGATGAAAAAGAAGTTGAAGCAATTAAGCAAGCTGTTTTAGGTTTAGGAATTTATACAGGGGATTTTGGTCCTATTGATATTGATTCAATTAAACCTGATGAAGTTTTAAAACCAACTAACCGTTATGCAGATCCTAGACAAACATGAGTTTTAGATGCTAATAACGAAGTCACAGGTACACTTGCTTTATATGCTCAAACCAAGTGACAAATTCGTTATGAATTTGAACCAACTGACCCACCTAGTTTCTTTAGTTTTAATAACTCATTAACAAATAACTATATGAAACCTGTTAACCGTAAGTTTATCGAAAGTATCGGTGGAATTCATTTCTTCGGAGTTTCTCGAGAAACATTTATTTGAAACGGTGCCTTTGATCCTAGTGAAATGTTACTTGGTGAAGGTGGATTCATCATGTTAACAAAACGTGATTCATACTATTCTTCAGCAAAAACTATGCTAAACAGAATCAAGATTTTCTTCCAAACTCAACAAACTGTTAAAGCTGCTTTATTTGAAGATGGTTTAATTGCGCAAACCAATATTCCAACAACTTATATTTATCGTTTCTGAGCAGATCCTGCAAAAAGAACCTTAATGCATAAGAAAAACGGTTTTGGAACAATCGGGTTACAACTTAATTTAGATCATAACACTAATCGTGTTAAGGCTTTATTAGATAGTGACTTTAGAAATGCACTTTATTTTGCTATCGACCGTAATGATGTTCTAAGATTAGTAGGACTTGATACTTCATTCCCTGTTGTTACTTGAACAGCCTTTGGTCAAGCAAAAACTTCAGATGGTATTGCAGTTGAGCAATGATTTGAAAATACTGATGTAAAAATGAAAGATGATAAATCTTATCCACTTCAATCTTTTACTTATCAAGATCACTTAGCTAAAAGTTATACCTTTGAAAATGTTGACCGAAGTGATAATAACTTCTCACTAGAGACTGCTCGATACTACATGGATTTATACAAAAAGAGAAATCCAAATGTTTCAAAAGTTACTATGCAATATGTTCACGATTCAAGCGAACAACACATTAAAGCAGGAGTTGCTTTTCAAGATTTAATTAATAAAGCTTTTGGGGGTTTTGTTGAAATTGAAATTAAGGGTTATCCTGCTAACGTTTATGAGCAATTTAGAGCAGAAGGAAAATTTGATCTAGCATATACTAACTTTGACTATTTTGGTACTGAATATGATTCATATATCAAAACCTTTATTTTCCCTGATGGTATTAATTTAGAAGATCAAAAAACTATTGGATTTAGACAAAATGCAGCAGGTTCATGAACCTATCAAAATTACTTCTTCGATTTAGAAAATTATCCAGGTGGTTCAATTGAAGAAGAAACTAGAAAACGTTTAGATATTAGTGAAAAACACTGAAACAAAATCAAAGAACTTTCAGTTCATCAATTAATTAAAGATGCTGATGGAAACAATATTTTTGAAACTGATGAGCAATTTAAAGATAGAGTAAATTCTTTCTTTGCATATCAATTCACCGATGCAGAAAAAGCAGAAGGTTGAACTGAAAAAGAAAACTTTGCTCTTGCAGCATCTTATGAAAAAATTATTAAAGATGCTGCCCCTGTAATTCCTTTAATGGAAATTGATACAGAATGAGAAGTATCACGAATTGGTGGTGTTTCAAATACTTATACTTATTCACTACAATTTGCTTATGATTTTAATTTTCCACCTGTACCTGGTTTACCAACTAAACCTTCAAATTAAAATAATTAAATTTAATTCCCTTTCCTGGTGAAGGGGAATTTTTTACTTAATAATTTACATTAACATTTGATACAAATCAAAATTTACTGATTATATTACTAACATAATTATGTTAATAATTGAAAATAAATTAATGTAAATCCTTGTTTAAAATCATAAAAAAATAATTTTCTTTTATCAAATAGAATGTTAATTCAATATAAATGTATTTTAATTATTGTGTAAAAGCATTTAATAATATTTAAAAACATATTTAGAAAATAATAATATTTAAAATTTGAAATAATTATGAATTTATTAAAAAAATTTTAAAAATTTTAAAAATTTTTAAAACAAAATATATAATATTAATGTTATTTAAATGGCTATAACATACATTAATGAAAAACAAATAATAATAAATTTTTGATCTATCTGGTTATAGTGTTGACTTAGCACAATAATTTTTAAAAGGAGAATAAAATGAGAAAAAAATTTTTCAAATCAGCCATCATAGTTTTTTCTCTGTTGGCTCTATCATCTTTTAGTTTGTCTGCAATATTACCTGTTGCAGAATCTAAAAAAGAAAACACTGAAGAAGTAAAAGAACCATTCAATAATGAAAATTTAAAGGGTGTTGATTTTAGAAATTTTTCAAACACATCATCTAATCCTTACTATTCAACAGAAACTGTTTCTTCATTAGGACCAAAATTTTCAGTATTACAAACTAGATTTAATCCAATGGATGTAAGTGATTATCCATCTGATCCAATTTTTCCAAGTAATCCTTTAACTATGAAACGGGTTCCTGATGAGGAACATTTTAATCCAGAACAGTATCTAGAATGAATGACAGTTGTAGTAAAAGAATACTTGGATTCATTAGGGAGAATTCCTACAAGAAAAGATGTTTATGAATTCATGGAGAAAAAATACGTAGATTTTCCACCACTTGAATTATTTTGATTGGAAAATGAGATTGTTAAATTGTTAATTCCTGAAAAAGTGCCAATTGACATAGACCCAATTCTTTTTGAAAGAGTCAAATAATTTAGGAGTCTCAAAATCAAGAAATTATTAAAAGTTTTTTAGCGACCATTACTAACAGAATTTGTTAATCTTACTGCTTTTGATTTTGTAATTGTCTTGATTGATAATTAAAAATCTAAGTAAGACAAATATCCAATTAATATTGAATTTATTTTTTTAAATAATATTAATCTATAATGATCATTCTTAAGACCATAACAAGATTTTCTTATAAACTGAACAAAAAAATTGAAACTCTAAAAGTTACATCTTTATGGTGTAACTTTTTTATTAAAAAATTTTTTATAAATATTGAAATCTCTTTTTATTTATCTACATATCTAAATTTATTTTCTGTAGTTAAAAATAATTTAATTAATAATTAAATTAAATGAGTTCCTTAATTTATAATTTTAATAAAGAAATATAAAATAATTTATGTGTATTTAATTTGAATAATCTAGAAGGTGTTTTTTATAATTATGAAAGCAAAAAAATCATTAGGGCAAAACTTTTTAATCTCTCAAAAAAGTATAAATAAAATAATTAAAAGCGTTGATTTCGGAATAAATAATATTTTAGAAATAGGTCCAGGAAAAGGTGCATTAACTAAGGAATTAATTAATTATGCAAAGCACTTAAAAGTTTATGAAATTGATAATGATTTAATACCTTACTTGAATCAACTTTTTAAAAAAGATGTTTCAGAAAATCACCTTGAAATTATTCATCAAGATTTTTTAGAAGCTAATTTTGATAATGATCAAAAATATAATATAGTGGCTAATATTCCTTATTATATTACTAGTCAAATATTGTTCAAAATTATCGAGAGTTACGGCGTTTTCGAACAAATTACGATCATGGTGCAAAAGGAAGTTGGAGAAAGAATCTTAGCAACTGAAAGCACTTCTGAATATTCAAAATTATCTGTTAGTTTGCAAATGTTATACGATATTGAATTAGTATCAATTGTACCTGCAAATCATTTTAATCCAGTTCCTAAAGTTGATTCAATGGTAATCAAATTAATTAAAAATGAACTGCCAGAAAATTTTGAAATTAATGAATTTTTAAATGTTGTAAAAATAGCTTTTCAATTTAAAAGAAAAACATTATGAAATAATTTAAAAACAGTTTTAGATTATAATGAATATGATTTATTTTGTCAACAAAATGATCTCAGTTTAACTAGCAGAGCACAGTCATTATCTGTTGATAAATTTCTGAATTTATACTATTTTATTAAGGAGAAAAATGCAAGTAAATAATCACAGAATAATAGGTAATAGTAAATTAATTTTAGAGGCAATTAATGAAGCAAAAAATATTGCCATTTTTCATCATGTTAGACCCGATGGAGATTGCCTTGGAAGTCAAGCAGGTTTAGCTGAAATTATTAAAGAAAACTACCCATCAAAAAATGTTTTTATCATCGGAGATAATGAAAATAATTTCAATTTTTTAAATTGAAAATTTGATGATCAAACTAAATTTGATTTTGAAAATTCATTAGCAATTGTTGTTGATGTAAGCGATCCTAAAAGAATTTTTAATGCAGAATTTTTTTTAGATAAACGTTTTACTAAAAGAGCAAGAATTGATCATCATGAAGTAGGAGAAAATGAATTATATGATTATTCATGAAATGATCCTGATGCAGCAGCAGCTGCAGAATTAGTGGCTCAATTAGCAATTGATAATAATTTAAAAATTACTAAAGAAGCAGCAACAAAAACTTATCTAGGAATCATGACTGATTCAGGTAGATACATGTATTCCAAAAATCGTGTTGCCACACAATATTATGGTTCAACTTTATTAAAAACTAATTTTGATGTGCAATACTTATATGAAAATCTTTATAAGAAAACTTTTAAAGATTTGCAATTTAGTGGCTATGTTTATTCTAACTTTAAAAAAGATGGCAGAGTCTTACATTTTAGTGTCACTGATGAAGTTTTAAAACAATTTTCTTATAAACCAAATGAAGCAGCTAATTTTAATAACTTACTAGCAAATATCGATGATAACCATGTTTGAGTCTTTTTTGTGGATAATCAAGATGGTACTTATAGAGTAAGAATTAGAAGTAATGGACCCGAAATTCATGATATTGCTGCTCAATTTAAAGGTGGAGGTCACGCTTGAGCTTCAGGTGCTACATTAGAAAATTATGAAGTAGAAAAACCACTTTTACTAAAAGCTTTAAATGAAAAAATAGAGGATTATTTAAATTCTAAAAAATAACCTAATAACAGTTATTTTTTTAGGTTTTAAATTAAAATAACATTATGAAAAAATCAACTAAGAAATTATTTCTTTTATCATCCTTAACTGTTGCAGGTCTAGCAGTAACTGCAACAGCAGTTTCTTGTACTTTTGAAAGGGAGAATAACCCTATTTTAAGAAGAGAATTAGTTGCTGCCAATAATCCAGTTTATAATGATATCATGTGAACTATTTTTCAAAAATCTGCTTCAACTCAAGATGGTTATGCAAAAATTAAATTAAGCCTTAACGAATTAAGAGCAATTTTAATTCCTGCAACTACTGATATCGAGAAAAATGAAAGATATCAGGCAGTAAATAAGTTAATTAGAATCTTTCAAGAAAACACATTTGAAAATCAAAAAGGGTCATTAGCCTTAAGTCAAGAGATTGTTAATGCATTAGAATTTTCTCATGTAACTTTTTTAGATAGTAGTAATAATAATAGGAAAAATCATCTGCTAGCTGTCAAAAAACTAGTAGGTGAGCCTTATTCATCTTATAACTTTAATTCACAAATGCTAGCTTTTGATTTAGTTGATGAAGATAAAACAATCACTTATAGACCAACTGTTGACTTACCAAAAGAAGAAACATTTTATAATTTTAGACAAAGCAATTATAAAATCTATTTTGGAGTTGATATATCAAAGAGTGCGTTTGATAATTTAATTTCTAGCGACCAAAGTGAAGATGAAGTTAATAAGCGTTTAGAAACTTTCAATTCAATTTTTGAAGGTCAATATTTATATGAAGAAAATGCAAGCATAAATGTTTTGGCTAATGAATCATCTTCAGGACAAGCAACACCTTTTAAAAAGGAAGATTTAAGTAAATATACTTTTAAAGTTTCTCTAGCTGAAAAAGGCTATCGCATTTTTGCTGGTTTAACAGATACTTATTATTATTTAACACTTCACTTAAAAGAAGGTGAAACAGGTGTAGCTAATTCTTTACGTAATTTTAAAATAAGGGTGGTTTACTAATGAAATTGAGAACTAAAAAAATCATGATTTTTTCAGCACTTGCTGCTACTTTAGTAATCCCTTCTGCTGTTGCAGTTAGTTGTTTTAACTTAAATGCATTAGATGGTGCTGGTTATAATTTATCAACTTGAAACTGAGATGCTAAAAGTGAACGTTATCGTGTGATGATTCCTAACCCTGATCAAAATTCGAAAAATAAATTAATTTGACCAATCTCATCAATGCCACTTTATGATGGTTCATTAGTATTACCTCAAGATAATTCATCATTAATTCCTGATCAAGGTTGATATGCACCAAATGCTAATTATTTAAGAAATTTTCAAACTAGCTTTGCCTTACGTTTTGAAAATCAAGCATATAATAAAGAATCAAACCGTTATGATAAACAAGTAATTTTAGGTACAGGTTGAATTTTAGATTATCAAAAAACAACTGATGGATCTTATCCACTAACTTGATACATTGCAACAAATGTCCATGTTGCTTCTGCTTTATATAATAAAAATACTTATCAAGAAGCAGATCCTGTTTTTGAATATTATCAACAGCCAAATGCTACTTGAACTAGACAAGTTTCCTTAACAAAATGAAATTTAGTTGATGAAGCAAATCAAAATACTCCTTATAAATCAGAAATTAAAGAAGATGATTATTCACTAGCAAAAGCTTATGCTAGTGGAGTAGTTGATAGAGAAGGAACTTATCAAGAAGGTGAACAATTGCTTGATGGTTTACCTAAAATAGTTTATTTAGGAATTGACTATTTAGAAGATTCACCAACAAATTGAAATCAGAATTTAAAAGAAGAATTAATTGATTTTGCTGTTTTAGAAGTTAAATTTAAAAATGAAGAAATTGCTAAAGAAGCAACCAGCAATTATGCTACTTGATCAGATAGTGATCAGGCTAATTTCTTAGATAAAGATTATTTAACTAAAACAAATGAAAATAAAAATTTAGATCTAAAAGACAATTTTTACATGGCAGGTTTTCCTAATGGCAAACCACGTATTAACCAAGAAAAAATTGGAGAAAAAGATTCTAATTTAACTGCTTATAATCCACAGTGAAGTCAAGCTGAATTAGATGAAGCGATTAAAAAATATAATTTAGGTGATTCATTTTATGAAAATAAAGCCTATTCAGCTTTTGAACTTAATTCACAAAAAGGTATCGGAGATATTTTATTAAACTTACCTTACTTACAAATTGAATATCGTGATATTCCACATACAACTTGAGCTTTAACTTATTCATTTTCTCGTTCAGGTTTATCAGGTGGTTCATCAGGTTCTAAAATAACTAATAAGGATAATCAAATTGTCGGGATTCACTCGCTGGGCTCATCTTCATCAGAAAATAATACTGCTTTTGCACTAAAAAGTGATGGACATGCTCATGATAATTATAACGGTTATGTAACACCTGCTTATGACATTATCTATGGTGGCGTAGAAGGGCAAAAAACTTCTTATAAATCAACCATGGAGAAAATTTTTAAAGGCAAAAATATTGAGACAGATTTACTAGGTAAAATTGCTTAATAGCTTTTAAAAAATATTTGATACAAAATACCCTTTTTCAAATTTAATGAAAAAAGGTATTTTTAATTTGTGTTTAAACGGAATTTATATAATTAAAAAATGCTAAAGAAAGTGTTCACCAAAAGCGAACACTTTTTATTCAATTAAATTTGAATTAATTAGGAGCAGATATTCTTATTTTCGCTCACTCAAAATATTGATTAATATAGTCTGTAATTTGATCAATATAAGAATCTTGATCTGGACCGACTATTTTATTTAGTCAATCTTCAAGTAACTCTAACTTATTTAAAAAGTCAGAAGGAGCAACATACATATTCTTATTTTGAATAAGAAAATCTTTTAATTTATCATAATCAGATTTTATGTTATTTTTATATAAGGTTATTTCACTGGGTTCTATCTTAGTAAACAATGTAAAAGCATTTACATTGTACTTGTATAGTTCGTTAGTATTGTCGCTAAATGAAGCTCTTAAATCCTTATATTTACTTTCAAATTCTGTTTCCTCTCAATAAGGCTTTTTTAGAGATTCGTTTGCAGAACATGAAACTGCAATTAAGGGTAGTGTAGAAATCATTGTAAATAAGCTTACAATTAATTTCCTTTTCTTAATCATTATTTCCTTTTTTTACAAAAGGAATATGATGACCTCAATTAAATTCATCATTTGGAGATAAGTTTTTATATTTAAAATGATTAGGATCTTTTTGTGTTGCGATGTACAATTCAGGTACTGTGAATCAGCCATCTGTGACTTTTCAAACAATACCGTATTTATAATCTTCAGATCATTCTTTTGCGATACCCATCATATTTTTGTAATTGTATTTTAATTGATATCTAAAATCGTTTAAACCGTGATCATGCATATTTTCCATTACAGTATAACCATTATGTGTTGGTATTCAACTAAGAAGTTCATTAACAACCATTGTTACACTACCCAATGCTATAAATATTGTGTTTCCCAATCTTGCTATTGACCTTGCAATTGTAGGGATAGAATTTTTTACAAAGTCATCAGCTGAACTTGATAAGTTTCTTTCAACCAAAGATAGTGATCTTATGATTTCAGATTGAAAAGTAATTATATCATTTCTATATAGACCTAACGATTTTAATAAACCTTCCTCTTCTAAAAGAATGCCTACATTATAAGCAAGTTTTGAAAGTGTATCTTGAATCTCTTTAATAACGGATGCATTATGATATTTTTGTACCCTCGTTAATGAAGCTATGAATTTGGTTAAAATATGCATTTTGTTTATTAGTTCCCTTATCCTAATAACTTCATATTGATTAAGAGACTTTAAATAACCGTTTAATACTTCTTGATTATCTAAAAAAAGGTAAGAAACATCATCTGCGAATGCATAATCGTATATTTCTCATGTTTTAGAATTCTGCCCTGAAATAAAAACACTATTACCATCTTTATTTATAAAAACTTTTTTAGATTTAGGATGTCTCAATAATTTTCAACTATGTCAATCTGAGGGATCATCAAAATAATAAGGCATAGTTGTTATTACTGAATTATTAGCAGCAAATTGGTTCGTATTATTATTTTGTTTTGAACCTAGATTTTCCTTATTAAATAAGTAAGTATTATGTTTGTCAACTAAATTTTGATACATAAATATTTTTTGATCATCAGTTATAGACTTAATTTTAAACAAATTATTTTTAATTTCATCAAAAGAATCTACTTCAAAATTTAAATCAGCAATTCAATTTAATACATCAAAATTTGTTCTAGATTGAAAACCTAACAAATTGATTTCATCTGCTGTAAATTTTTTTTCTAGGTTTAGATTTAAATTGCTATTTGTTTTATAACCTACTGCAGAAACAGATGTTGCACCTGCGACAATAAAAGTTGCTGCTAACATTGAATAAGACAATAATTTTTTCTTAAAAAATTTTTTCATATTTTTATGTTTAATAAACCTTTCATTTTTTTATAATTTTGTTGTATGGATAAAATAATTAATTAATATATTTATTGGTTTAACCCATTATTTAACATACAACAATATTAATATATCATAAATTAAAAAGAAGGATTTAAAAAAATAAGCATTTTATCTTAATTCTAATTCTTTAATGATTAAAGTAAATGTTTGGTAAAAATAAACTTCACATGAGATATTTTGTATTTGTAACAATTTCAAATTATTTCAAAATTATTAAAAAAATAAGATTAATACAATTTGTAATCTAGAAAATTTACTAAATTAATACATTCATACATAAAAATCATCAAGATTTATTGTTTTATAAACAATTAATTTATTAGGTTAATCAACTATTTTATTTTCAGTTAATTCTAGTTTTTCTTATGCTAGAAAAACACTTCTTGCTAGATGTCAAGCTAATAAAGGTGGCACTGCATTACCGATTGCTTTATAAGCAGATGAAGCACTTATATTAAAATTAAATGAATCAGGAAAAGACTGCAAACGTGCACATTCACGAACACTTAAACGCCTTCAGCCACTCACATCATCAGAATCTTTTAAATAGGTTTTATAATGTGCTTCAATATTACCATGATGTTCTGCTCTAATCGTAGGAGCAGGTTTATTTTCATAAATCCTGTTATTACCTTGCATCTTTTTATTGGGATAAAATTTAGCTCTTGAAATGTCTTTACTTGTATGATTAAAAATTGATGGATCATCAATTTTATTTCATAAATCATCAATTGCATCTTTAGCAGTTAGTCATTTATTACCTGTTAATTCACCTGTTTGATCATGACTTATTTTAGGAAAAAATGAATCATCAATTTTTCCTAAATCATTTCTTAAACCAATAATTATGACACGTTTACGATTTTGTGGAACGCCATAATCTGCAGCATTTAAAACTTTATATTTAACATCATAACCATGCTTTTTAAACTCATCAATAATGATTTCTAAAGCAGATTTATCAATGTTTTCACCATTAATATTTTTCTTAGCATTTCTGATTCCATCAACATTTTCAGCGATAAAGATCTTAGGTTGATAATGCTCAACTACTCTGATCATTTGTAAATATAGTTGTCCTCTTTTATCACTTATACCTTCTCTTTTTCCTGAATAAGAAAAAGTTTGACAAGGAAAACCACCTAATACAACATCAACTTTTAAATTAGGTAAATCATTATTTAAATCTAAATCAGCAATATCTTTTCTTTCAACTATATGATTAAAATTTGCTTCATAAACATCTGCAGCTTTTTCAAAAATATCGTTTGCAAAAATTAAATTATAGTTATTGTTTTTATAAAATTCACCTAGATATTCAAAGCCACCACGAAAACCTAAATCCATTCCACCTGCACATGAAAATAGGCTAACTACATTTAAATAATTAGAGTTATTATTATTTTTATGATCATCTAATTTAGATAAATTATTGTTCATAAAAATAACTCCTTTTTCAATAAAATAATTTTTTGAAATAAATTATTTTAAAAACTTTTTAAATTAGTGCAAAAACAATTGCAATTATTAAGGCAACTATAACTGGTAAAATAATAACTGCTGCATATCAATAATTTGCTCTAATTAAGGCTTGACGATAATTATTAAAATTATGTTCTGCATTAATATAAAACCTATCTATTAAACGCTTATCAGTACTTTTGATTTTAACTTCACGATTATGTTTCTGTCGAAAATTTTTAGTGCTAACTGCTTTAAAACTAATGTAATAAAAAATACTTGGTAATAATAAAACTACAAAGATTCCAAAATAGATATGTGAAATAACATCTAGTTTTACACTTGCTGATACAAAAGAAAAATATAAAATTATGAATAATAAAATTTCTAAACCGATTAATCCAAAAAGAATAAAGAAAAAAGTTTTATTAAAAAACTTTTTTATGTAAGGTTGATTTGTTAATTTTTTATTATTCATCTTCAAATAATTATAATTAAAACCTTGCAGTTTTAATTAATTTTAAAGAGATGTTTTTAGCTTAATTTTTTTAATTAAATTAAGCTAAATTAATTAAATTACATTTAATTATTTTCTTCAGTTAATTTATCAAAAAGAGCTGTTTTACTAAAACCTGTCATGGCTTTTTGTTTAATTAAATATTGTAAGTTTTGTCGATATGATTTAGTTTGCTTAGGATAAAGATCTTTATTAGTTCCATCGATTAAATTATGTGCATAAACAATTGCACCTTTACCTGAATAAGGTTCATAATGAATATCGCCTGCTTGAACTAAATAAGTAAAGCCACCTTTTTTAGATACATCATTAATATTCACGCTAGCAGATACCACTGAATAAATTCCGTTAATTAAACCGTATTCATTAACAGCTAAAGAACCTGATGAACCATAATATAAACTAGAATTATCTAATCAAGCATTGGTATAAATACCTGCATATTTTTTACCTAAAAAATTAACTTCTGATCCATTTGTAAAACTTCTAAAGTTAAACATTCCTTCATCAGAATCTTGGGGATTATTTTGCATGTATCTTTGAATATTTTCGTTACTTGGATAACCTGAAATATAAATTTTTCTAGTATTAGGATATGAATGAGATAAAACTGAATTATATTTATCACTGATAGTATTTTTAGCATTAACACTTTTTAAATAAATACTTGCTTGGTCAACATCTACAAAAGGTAGGTTTTTGTTATATAGGTTTGGAATATCAGTTTCGCCTTTATATTTAGCAATTTCTTTATCAAGAGTTTCCATTGCTTTTTTAATATGTGCAGCTAGTAATTTTGGATTACCTTCTGTTTTTTCAAGTACTGATAAATCAACTGTAACAGAGACAACTGCAAAATCTTTTATATATCCATTAGGCTCATTTACTGCAGTTTCTAGCGCACTATTAGATGTTTCATCTAGGAAATTAGCAGCAACAAAAATAGTATTTAACTTTGTAATTCCTGTATCACCAATATCTTGATATCTAGTAGTATCTGCACCTGAATAAGTAACATTTGTTACAAATTTAACTTGATTACTGATGTCTTTATTATCATTTTTAAATTCCATTTTAGATTTATCAGCAACTCCTAAAGCAATACCTTTTCACTTCATGTTTGCATTTTGCTCATAAAATAATTCACTATATTTTTGTTTTGCTTCAACTGAATTATCAGGAAAAGCATTATATGCCCTTTCAGCAACGTGTGCATTTGTTGCTAAAAATAAAGTGTATTTATTGGTTTCTCTATCATGTTTTGCATAATCTAATAATCATGCAGTACCAACTGGATAGTTGTAAACTAAAGAATTAGGATCTTCATTTGAAGAAGCAGAAAAAGTAATCGCAAAAGTTTTATCAAAAATATTTTGTCTTACTTCTGCCTCTGTCAATAAAGCTGATGTCGCAGTTGCAGCAGGTGGTAATTCTAATTTGTTACCTGTAGTTGGTGGAAAATTAGGAGGCAAATTTGGAGGATTTCCAGGGTTATTAGGGTCAAATGGATTTGCTTGATCTTTATCAAATTCAAAATCAAAATCATAACTTACACTATTATTAGCTTCAGTTAATTTTAATTTTGCTTTAACTAATCTTTCGCTTTTAACTGTATAAGATTCTAAACTTAAAGTAGCATTAGTTATTTTATTTACAGATTCATTAAAAGCAGGAAATTTAGATTTTAAAAAAACTAAAAGTTCATTATTTTTACCTTGATAAGTATTATTAAATTTATCGCTTATTTTATAATCTAAACTAAATAAGGTGTTTAACTTTAAATATAATTTAACTTGTTCAGCAGTTAAATTATCAGTTGCACTTGTTTTATCATTAACTAAAAAACCTGTTAAATTAATTACGTATTGATCAGCATAATCTTCTAAATTAAACTTAAAAGTTAATTTATTAAAATCAATTGATGTCATATTAACATTTGTAATTTTAAATTTAGAATCTAAAATAGAATTAGATTCATAAACATATTTTTTCAGTTCACCTAAATTATTAAATGTTAAATCATCAAAAATATCAGTTGCTTTTGCTTCGTGTAATTTTACTAAAAATATATTTGTTTTTTGAAGTAAGTCACTTAACTGAGTTCTTAAATCATCTTGTTTAACTTCTTTTTTAAAACCACTTAAAGTTATTTCTTTACCATGTGCTTGATCAAAAGTTGTTTTAGTTGTTCCATCTTGATTGTAAAAATCGCTTCCTTTTGATAAAACAACTTTTACTTTTAAAGTACCTTCTTGATCATTTGCAGATTGATTCACAACTTTTAAATCTACTTTAAAACCAATAGGCGTATTTGTTAAACTAGTTACGAAAGAAGTTGCATTAATAGTTGAAATTGATGAAGCTAAACTAGCACTAATAGTTGCAGATGCACTATTAGTTTCACTAACTTTTTTATATCATTCAACGGCTGTTTTTTGATCAGCATTTAAAGTTGATAAGTCAACTTTTTTAAAGCCACTTAAAGTTATTTCTTTACCAGTTGCTTCAGAAACTGAAGTTTTAGTTTCACCATCTATATTAAAAAAGTTGCTTGCTTTTGCTAGAACAACTTTTACTTTTAAAGTTCCATCAGTATCATTTGCAGAATTAGCCACAATTGAAAAATTAACAGTAAAATCTTCAGGTGCAACTTTTAATTTTGTTGCAAAAGAATTTGCATCAATTGTTGTAATTGAAGTTGCAGTATTTATTTTAATTGTAGTTGAAGCATTATTAGTTGCACTGATTTCCTTATACCAAGCAATTGCTTCATCTTTATCTTTATTTACAGGTTCTGGTTTTGGTTCGTTAGCACAAGCAACCAGAACAGCTGATGCCAAGGGGAAAAGACTAAGAGTAGTCATTTTTAATAATAATTTTTTATTCATGATATTCAGTATAACACATTGGCTAAAAAATCTATTTAAGTGCAATCTTTTAATTTTTTTATATCCACTATAAAAAAATTATGATAAAAGCAAATAACTAGTTTTTAAGCAAAAAAAATTTGGAAAATTTATTTTTTATTTATGAAATAAAACTGAAAAATTTTTCATTTTTAAACAGATTTTACTCCTAATAATAACCAACTAAATCTTGACTGCTATAATTAAAAATGAAAAGGTTAATCTTTTCAACAATTTATGAGAAAGTAGGATTTTATGTTCCGTTCAAAAACTAGAAGCAATAAAAAATGAAAACATCTTTTTCTTGCTTTAACAGCACTAACTAGTGCTGCAACAGTTGCAACTTTTATTTCATGTAGTCAACAATCATCAACTATTTGAAAACAAGCTGCAGTTTATGAGAAAAAAACTGAAGAAGGCGATAAACCATATGTGCAACTAAACACATATGGTTTTAAAGATTACACTTTTAGCGATTTTAAATGAGCAATTACAGATGAAAGATCTTTAGTTTATTTAGGTGTTCCAATTGTTAAAGCAAATGGATCAGTGATCACTGGTCAAGGTGCTCAAACTAGTGAAGATGCAAAAGCTTTTAATGATGAATTGCTCTTCCAATATTTTGCAATCAAAGCAAAATGAGATTACAAAAAACTTTCTAAACATGAATGATTAAAAAGAGATTTTTATGTAGTTGATAAAGCAATGCAAGAAAGATTTGAGGATTATCAAAAATCAATCAGTTTAATTAAAAGTGATGATGAATTAAAAAAGGCATTAAGATTAACTGATGAAGAGCAACTTAAATATCAAAATTATTATAAAGCGATAACACCTGAAAGTGAACTTGAAAATGTCAAAGATGAAGTTGCTTATTTTAAAGAAAGATATATGCCATGATCAAACACATTTAATTTTGATGTTATCAAATCAAAATTAGATTTTAAAAAATATAACTACCTATTTATAAAAGATTTTCATAAAACAATTTTAAATCATGGCGAAGCAGTTTCTAGATTAGATGGTGGTATTGATTTAAAAGATTATGAAATTGATGTTACAAATAAAAAGTTAACTTTAAAAACTGGTGGTAAACCTGAAACAAATGATGGTGAAAGTTTTGCTGTTACTTTAGCAGTTGAGATTGATAAATCTGGAAGATTAAATTCATTCATGATTCCAATTGAAAAAACTAAATTGACAGAATTTGATTTTAATGAATGAGAAATAATTTTTAATCCAAAAAATTAATTATAAGAATTAAATTAAAACTTAGAGAGATTTACTTTCTAAGTTTTTTAATTATTTAGATGAGATCAAAACCAATGAAAAATACTTAAATAAATTAATTGAATCATTAATTCAAAATCGTTTTTTATTGTTAAAATAAAAGATATGAATTTACAAACACAACTTAAAAATTTAACTCTTGAAATTTTAAATAAAATAATGAAAGAATCTAATTTTGAATCAGATTCAGAAATTAAAATAAATGACTTTTTTATCGGTGAAACCAAGATTCCTGATAACTTAAATTTAGAAAAAAAGTTTTATCATTTTAGTTCTAATGCTGCTTTAGTTAATGCTAAAAATTTTAAAACTAATCCTTTAAATTTAGCTAATAAAATGAAAACATATTTGGAAGAATCTAATTTAATAAAAGAAGTTTTAGTAACCTCTCCTGGATTTTTAAATTTCATTTTTAATGATCAAGTTTTAATTGATATTGTAAATTTAATTAATCAACAAGGAACAAATTATTTAAAAGATTCAGCTGAGCATAAATTGAAAATTAATGATGAATTTGTTTCAGTTAATCCAACTGGTTTTTTACATTTTGGTCATGCACGTGGTGCAATTTATGCAGACACATTAAATAATTTTTTAATCCATGCAGGACACGATTTAATCAGAGAATATTATGTTAATGATGCAGGTAATCAAATTGATATTGTTAGTCAAAGTACTTATTTAAGATATTTAGAATTATTTGGAAAAGAAATAACTTTACCTGAAGAATCTTATAAAGGTGAAGACATTATTGAATTTGCAAAAGTAATTAAAGATAAATATCACGATAAATTTTTAAATCAAAAAGATGATTTTTATACTGATCCTGAATTTAAAAATTTAGTTACAGAAATTGCTTTAAATGAAATTAAGAAAGACATGCAACTTTTTAATATTAAGCATGATTTATTTTTCAGTGAAAAAACTTTATATGGTAAACCAATTGAAGATGCAATGGCTAAAATTAAAAAACATACTTATGAAAAAGATGGTGCCTTATTTTTAAAAACAACTGCTTTTGGTGATGATAAAGATCGTGTCTTAATTAAAAAAGACGGAACTTTTACTTACTTTTTACCAGACATTGCTTACCATAATAAAAAATTTCAAAACGTTGATAAGTTGGTCGCATATTGAGGTGCTGATCATGGTGGTTATGTTAAACGTGTCAAAATTGCCATTGATATTTTAGGTTATGATTCTTCTAATTATGATATTGAAATTATTCAGCTTGTAAGATTAATTAAAGATGGTGCTGAATTTAAAATGTCAAAAAGAGCAGGTACAGGTTTATTCCTTAGAGAGATGTTAACTTATTCAACAGTTGATGCTTTACGCTGATATATGATCGCTCGTGATTTAAATACAAAAATGGATTTTGATTTAAATAAAGCAAATGAAGCAAGCCAAGATAACCCTGTTTATTCAGTGCAATATGCTTATGTAAGAACTGTCTCATTATTAGAAAAAGCAACTCTTAAAAATGTTACTTCTAGTCAATTAACTAACGATAAAGAAAGACAGTTAATTATGTTTTTAAATGAATTTAAAAACATCTTTGATTTGATTGTAAGAACTTATAAAGTTAACTTAATTATTCCTTATTTAATTGATCTAAAAAATGCTTTTAATGCTTTTTATGCAGAAGAAAAAATTATTGGTTCAAACAATCAAATTTCTAAATTAGCATTAGTAAAAGCAACACAAACAATTTTGAAATTAAGTTTTGATCTAATCGGTATTTCTTCACCTAATAAGATGCAAAAATAGGTAAAATTAATTATCTTAAAATATAATTAATCTATTAATAAGTAATATTTATGTATGCAAATTAATCCCCCACATTAGTGTTAAAGCTATCACATCAGTATTGCCCCGTTGCCGTGATAGAAGTTGCTAAAGGCATAAGATATGAGATAGAGTTTTTAAAACTGTCTAACTAGTATGTTCTCAAGTGTGGAACGGGCTGACATGCACGGTGCATGCGTTCAGGTAAAAGAGTCCTAGTGGCTCTTTTATTTTAAATTTTATGAACTTCTAGCTAGTGTTTTTGGCTAAAGCATCTAGAATTTACTACTAATATTCATTTAATCAGGTTATTTGTAAGTAATCTAATAAGATTTTTTATTAGTAAGATTAAATAGTTAACTCAGACTAAGCAGATAAAATAAAATTTTGCAAAAAAATCTGGGAAATTAAAAAAAGCAGGTTTTTTTGAAAAATAAGGTAATATTTAAAAGTTATTCCAGGATTAAGTTCGCTGATAACAGTTGTAAGAAGACCTGAAATAATAACGAACATGAAATTTTAAAAGTTTGTAAAAAAAATTAGAACAATTAAAAATATAGACTAATTTTAAAAAACTGGTAAAATTATAATGTAAAAATAAGCCTTATTATGCAAATTTTAAGGACACTAGGAGATATATAAAATATGAAGAAAATTAAATTTTTATTACCTTTAGCAGGAATAATGTCTGTTTCTGTAGCGGCGGTTGCCATTTCTTGTGGACAAACAGACCCTAAAAGATCAGATTTAACAATTATTGCTGACATTAAAGTTTCTGTCGATAATAAAACTGTAACAGCAAAAGGAGATAAAACTGCTGCTGAATTTGTAGCTGCTATTAATGGAATTAGTGCAACACAATCGATTACTCAAAAAATTGACTCAGTTTCTGCATTATTAAACGATGCTACAAAGGCGCAATTTAATAGTGATTTAAAAACAGCACTTAATACTTCAGGTGTAACAGTTGCTCTAAATGCAGCAGTTGATTCAACAAATGCTAACCAAGTAAAAGTTACATTAAGTTTTCAATTAAATGATGCTAAGAACTCGGCAGTTGTAACAGTAAATGGATTGAAAGTTTCAGCAGAAGAAACAGCTAGCCAAAAAGCAAATAGAGAATTAACAGCAATTAAAGCAGCACTTGCAAATGTTACTCTAACAGCAGTTTCAACCCAAACTGCTAACAAGTTTTTAACAGACTTTAATGGAGCTGCAGATAACAGTGCAAAATTAGCAGTATTAAAAGCAGCTTCAACAGCAAATGCTAATTTAACTACATTTGAAACTGAATTAGCAAAAGCAACTGTAGTTTCTTTAACTGCAACAATGAGTGGAAATAATGTTGTAATTTCAACAGTTATTAATAAGGAAAATGCTACTGCAGAAGTGGCAGATAGAACTATTTCAACAACTGTAAGTGGTTTTGCAGCTGAAACAGATCCTAAAGTAATTGATAAACAATTACTTGATTTAAAAAATGAATTAACAGGTGTAGCACTTTCTTATAATTCAGGATTAGAAGTAAATACAACTGCAACAATATTTAAAACTACATTAGAAACAAAAACTACAACAGCTGAAAAATTAGAATACTTAAAATCAGTCGTTTTACAAAACGATAACTATACAAAAGTTACTACAGCATTTGATTCAGTTACAGTTTCAAGTATTGAAGCAACAGTTGATGGTACAACTGTTAAATTAAGTACAACAATTACTAGAGATAATGCAACAACACCTCAAACTGTTGAAACTTTAATTAACAACTTCCCAACAGAAGCTGCTAAGACTGAAGTTGATGTTGAATTAGAAGCAAAAGTTACAAAACTAGATGCTCTAGATTTAACATATGCTAAAGGTGGAACAACTAACTATACAGTTGCAACTTTAGTAGCAGATAATACTTTAACTCTTGAAAAACTAAGAAGTTTATTA
Source organism: Mycoplasmopsis agassizii (assembly GCF_002272945.1). Classification (GTDB taxonomy): domain Bacteria; phylum Bacillota_I; class Bacilli_A; order Mycoplasmatales; family Metamycoplasmataceae; genus Mycoplasmopsis_B; species Mycoplasmopsis_B agassizii. The sequence continues at coordinate 234,478 of NZ_NQMN01000001.1, forward strand.
AATTCTGAATCACAAGCATTATTAACACCTGAATTAGCAGATCTAGAATTAGGTGCTAACTTAACTCTAAAAGCAGTTGAAGGAAATAACACTGAAGTTACTGCAAGTTTCACTATTAATAAAGAAGGCTCAACAAGTGCTAAAACTGTAAGCCTAAAAATTAAAGGCCTATACACAACTGAAGAATTAGGTGCAATTAGTTCTGAACAAGATGCTAAATTAAAAGAAATTGTTGATGCACTTAAAGATAAAACTTTAACTTACGATAAAGATCGTGCAACTAAATTTACAGCAACAACTTTTGCTGCAACACCTAATCCAAACATTGACTTTATTTACGAATTCGTGACAAACGAAACAGAAATTAAAGCAAAATTAGATGAAGCAACATCAGTAAGCATTGTTTTAAAAGTTGAAGAACAAACAACTTCAGATTCTTCTGCTTCTACAGGAACTACAGGTGGAGCAGACACTGGAACAAATTCAACTGGTTCAACAGATGGTGCAACTACAGGTAACACAGAAGGATCAGGAGATGCAACTACTAGTTCAGAAGGTGGAACAACTGCAGGTAATGCAGATGGTTCAGATGCTGGAACAACAGGATCAGGAGACACCACAAGTGGATCAACAGTAGGTTCAGAAGGAGATGGTACTTCTTCAGGAATAGGTTCAGGTGATGGTTCAACTTCAAGCACAACTCCACAAGAAGAAACACCAGCAGTTACTACTACAACTGTCAAAGTTGTTAAAGCAACTGTAACAGTTAACTTAGTAGGTGCATCAAATACTCAAGATGTTGAATTAACAATTACTGGATTCTATACAGATGAAGAAATTGAAACTCTGAAAAAAGAAAATCAAGAATTCGCTGCAAAAGTTCAACTTACAGAAGCAATTATTTCTAAATTAACTACTGAGCAAGCTTCATTAAAAGCTGCTACAGATGAAGGAACTACTTTAAAATCTAAAGAAAATACTTCAATTGCTGAAATCAATGATGCAATGAAAGATAAATCTTCAATGGATGAGTTTAAAGCACAATTGCCAGAAGATCAAGCAAGCGTTCTAGATGCATTACTAGCAAAATTTGATATCGAAAACTCTGTTAAAACAGTAACTTTTGAATCATTATTACCATCAGGTCCTGGAACAAGTGGTCTAACTACTGGGCTATTAAATTTAAAAGTTTCATATAAACAAAAAGAAGATGATGCAAACAGCTTCTACGAAACAATAATTCAAATTAGAGTTACAGAGCTAACTGCAAAATAAAAATTTAATGCCAACAATTAATCTAATTGTTGGTGTTTTATATAAGTTCGATTTTTTACAAAAAAAATAAATTACGATAATACCAAGCAAAAGCATATTTATCCTAAAAGCAGGAAAAATAGTCCAAAATCAACTATTTAACCCGTTTTTTTTGAAATTGGTATATATTTTGCATGTAAGTGATTTGTTTTTTTAAGGAGATATATGAAAAAATTAAATCGAAAGTCATGATTATTTATTTCTGCTCTTACTTCAGTAGCGGCTATTTCGGCTACTGTGATTGCTTGTTCAAATAACGGAAACCCAGCAGATCCTAATCCTCCTGGTACACCTCCGAATTTATCAATCATCACAGCGCAAACGATTTCACGCTCTTATGAAGCAAATGCAGTTTCAAAAACTCTTAGTGCTAAAGATATTTACAATCAACTAAATGCTTTGCCAGCTAGTGATTTTCTTTCAAGTTTTAAAAACTTTACAAGTGATCTTAGTGAAGAAACTATTAAGCAAGTAACTGTCAATAAGATTATCAAGGTTTATCAACCGAGTGAACAATCTTCATCAGTAACTGTTGATGCTGAAGTGACAATTAATAATGTAACTTCAAAAGCAACTTTTGTGATTAATGGTTTAAAAACTGATGCAACTGAAAAGCAACAAGCGCAGACTTTTTATAATTCATTACCAACAAGTTTAACATTAACAAGTGCTTACGCTGGCTTAACCAGCGCTAGTGATTTTGTTAATACATATTTTAAAAGTGGCACAGCCAAATATGAAGTTTCATATAATATCTTCTTTAATCAATCAATTATTGCTCTTCCTAATAAATCATCAATTACAATCGTAGCTGATTCAGTTACTACAAATGATGTTACAGGAACTTTAACGTTTAAATTAGCATTAGATATCGCTGGCTTTAGATATAACACAGCAGGTAATGTGCAGGCTTCATATGAAGGTACAACTATGAGTGTTAGTGGCTTTAAAACTAATTCAAATAACACTAATCCAGAACCAGTCGATCCTAATATTGCTTTAGTTAAAACTTGATATGCTAATCTAGCTTCAACAAATCGAGCTAGCACAAGCAAAAGCACTTTAACAGCCAATGACTATTTAAACGAGTTAAAAGCATTAACAAGTGTCACACCATCTAATTTAAATAATTTCTTAACAACACAAGTGGCTGCTTTACCTAGTGGTTTCACTTTAGAAATTAATCGTAACTTATCAACTGCTAATAATAATTCACGCAGTGTAGTTTTAGTTTTAAGACTGAAAAAAGGTAGTGATTATTACGACACAACTGGTTTAGTAAATAGAAACTACACTGGTAAGTTAATGACAATTTCACAACTTGCTGCACCAACAACCGTTACTCCAGGATTACCAGGAGGAACAACAGGTGGTGGCGCTACAACTACTCCTTCAAATCCTAATGATACTTTATTAAAACAAAGTGCAACTGCTTTTTATGCAGCAATTAATAACAAAACCTTTAGCACAAGTAATCCTTCAAACAGAGCAGGTTTTGTATTAGAAGAGTTAAAATCATTAGGAAGCACAACTAATATTTATTCAGCTTTAAATAATTTAACCTCAATTAGTTTACCTACTTTAGCAACAGGTTTACAAGCAAGAATTGTTGCTAATTCTTTAAGTGCAAACGATGCAAACGGAACTTTAACATTCAAAGTAACAGTCTTTAGTTCAGTAGCAACTAATAACGCTAATTTATATGATACTTCAGGTAATTTAACAACTAGTTTTGCAGGCTCTAATGTCACATTTACAGGTTTTAGCAAAGTAAGTTCTTCACAACATGAAGTTGATAATTCAATTCTTTCTAAAGTTGAACCAACAGTTACTTCATTTTATACAAATTTAAAAAATAATGTGGCTTATACATTAAATTCAACAGGTAAAGCCTTAACAGTTGATGAGTTAAAATCATTTTTACAAGCACAATATAAAAATGATGCCTACACATATTTAAATAGTTTATTAACAACTAAATTACCTAATTTACCTAGTGGTTATAAATTAGAAGTTAATTTAAATTATTCATCATTTAACACAACTACTCGTGGTGTTACTTTAAATTTAAGAATTTCAAACGGCGTTAATACTTACGATATCAGTGGTCGTGTTAATTCAAATACTTTTGGAAAAAGCATTTTTATCAATAATTTTGCAACTAGAAGTTCACAAACTTCAGTAGTTGATTCATCACAATCTAGTGCAGTTAAAACTTTCTATAATGCTTTAACTTCACACAGCACTAACTTAACAGCAGTTGTTTCAAAACAAATTTTAGCAAATGGCGTAGATGAGATTTTACAGCCAATTCAAAAAAACTTTACTAACTTAAATGAGTTATTAAATGCTTCAAGTAAATTCAATATGACTATCCCTAGTGGTTACACACTTGTTTTTAATGTTGTTGAAAAAAGTAATCAAAACGGAGTTTTAAAATTCACAATTGCTCTTGCTAAAGATGGAAGAATCGTTAATAATTCAAACATCCCTTCAGCTAATTATGCAAGTAAAACCTTTATTTTAAACCAACTAGCAAGTGAACAAGATGTTAATCACGGTGAAAAATTCTTAAAACTATTACCACCAACTTTAACTATTAAAGATAGTTCAAGTTTTGCTAATGTTTTACCTAGTGAAGTTAATTTAAATTTATCAGGTGTTGCTAGTTTAAAAGAACTTGTACAAGAAAATTTAAGTGCTTTACCAACTGATGTTTCTTTAACTTGAGTTAAAGAACCTACAGCCGACAAAACCAGTGATTTTGATGGTACAGTTGTTTATGCTTTAACAGTTTTCTATAGTTATAGTGGATACAACAACATCGGAAGCGGAATTTATAGTTCAAAAGTTTATATAACCTTTAAAAACTTAAAATCAAGAGCTAAATATGTTAAAGAAGCCTATGCAAATTACAAACAAACTGCTAGTGCTATTAATAATTTAAGTTTCAATGAAGCAATTAAAGCACTACAAGAATCAACCATCGAAGGTCGTTTAGCTTTAATCGGTGAATGAACTTCATTCAAAGTTCCTGCTTTAGAAGGTTACTTATTAAAACAAGGTTATAAAACCAATGTTGATATTGCAGGTATGGATCCTATTAAAGGTGAAATTCGCTTCAGAGTAAAAATTATTAAAGATGATTTAACAGTTAATACAAATAATCAAGTTCATGATTCAAACTTCTTAGGTGTTGATTTAGTAATTAATAATTTAAATAATAATGCTATCTCAAGTGATGTTAATAACCCAAGTGTCTTTTTAGAAGGACAAAATCTTGAATTATTAAAAATGAAAATTCAACATCGCTATAACGATGTAAATCAAGTTTACACCCCTGGATTTGCTTCATTAACAAGTAAATATACAGATATTAATACATCAGCTGAAAACTATAACCAAACTTGAACAAGCAAACGTGAAGTTCAAGCAAATAAAATTGTTGACACAATTTATTTAAAAGTTAAAGAAAATTCAGAAACTGAAGCTAAAAGTGTAATTATTGCTTACCAAATTGTTTGAACAACTTCAAACAATAATTTAATGTGAGCAAATCAATCAATGAAAATCATGGATGCGCCTGATACATTGAACTGATCAACCTTAAACTTCGTAGGTACAGATTTAATCACTAATAGCGATACACCTCAAGATTTATTGTTATTGACTTTTGATATTGTTAATCCATCAGTTAATGGAAAAATCTATTACGAGCAAAGTACATCATTAAAATCAATTGATCAAATGAATTACTGATCTACTAAAAAGGATGCTAAATGAGCCGTTATTAGTGACCCTGATAACAAGTTCAATTCAGGTGTAACTTTACCAACTAACTTAAATAAAGTTGTTGTTTATCCTTCAGGAAGTGAAATCGGTACAATTACAAATTTAAAAGTTTTAACTGCAGATGCTTTAAACGTTGACCAAATTCCAATTGGATTCTATGATTCAGTTAAAGATGTTACTTACATGATGTTTTTAACTACAAATGTCAAAAGAGATCTAGTTCAATTCAGAGTTTGATACTGAAAAGGTAAACATGAATACGATACAAACGCAGAAAGTAAATATCGTTCATGAGCACCTGAAACATCATGAAACTTCTTAAAAGATGTTAATGATGTTGATGCCAAAGGCAAAGTAACTGCTCGAGTTGGAATTGAAAAAATTTACTTCTTAGAATAAAATTAAACAGCCCTAAAAAGGCTGTTTTTTATTTGCTATTTTACAAGCGCTAACATTTTTAAAGCGGCAGTTTCTGCCCTTAAAATAGTTTTACCAAGCGAAATTATTTTTGCATTATTATTAAGAGCAAAATCAATTTCTGAATTATTAAAGCCACCTTCAGGACCAACTATTAATAAGCAATTTTGATCAAAACTAGTTATTTTATTTTGACTATCATTTAAGTCACTATGAGCCAAATAAATATTTTTTAAGTGGTTATTTTTAAATAAATTTTCATACTTAATTACATCATTTAAAATAGGTAATTGATTGCGAAAAGATTGTTGAGCAGCAGCTTTAATTATCTTCATAAATCTTGCTTTTTTACGTTCAAAATTTTGCTCATTAAAATTAGTAAAATTAGAAGTAAAAGGAATGATTTTAGTTGCTCCTAATTCGGTTGCTTTTTCTAAAATAAATTCAAATCTATTTCAATCAATTAAACCAACTGCTAAAACTACTTCTTGATCATATTCATGATTTAAATTTAATTCTTCAATAATTTCTGCATGCTTTTTATCAACCAATTTTACCTTATAAAATCTGCTTTCAAAAACAACTATAAATTCTTTTTCTAATGCTCGAATTACTTTTAAATGATTATACTGTTCATCATTAATGATGAACAAATTATCAGTTTTTTTATCTACAAAAAATCTATTCATTTTTCACCTACATTTAAATTTTAAACTAAAATTAAGAGATGAGAAATAATTACCCCGAACAAGACAAAAAGAAAAAAAGATTAAACTTCAATTTTAATATTAGCAATGATTTTATTAAAGGTATGTTAATCATTTTAGTAGCCTTTATTTTAATAACCATTTTTTTAGCAGTCGGAGCTTGATACTTTATTAGTAACAGAGAAGGTGATGAAAATGTCAAGACATTAGCGATCGTAATTGCCCTAATTACGGGCGTTTCAACACTTTTTATGATGATCATAATTGACATCAAAATACGTAAATTTACTTTTAAAGAAATTAGACTTTATATTTTTAGAAAGCTAAGACATAGAGATTTATTGCTAGGTAAAAAAATAAAAATGTATCCTAAACATTCAATTAATATTTGTTCAATTGGATTTTACTATCAAATTTTTAAACACCTTCGTGCAGCGTTTTCAATGTCATTATTATTTTATTCATTTGCAAAAGTAGAAAGTACTTTCTGATTTATATATTTATTTCTAGCGTGAAATATTTTCTTAATTATTTTATCGTTTGTGCAGATCTTTTTATTTTCACCTTTTAAATTTAAAGCTGAATCATTACACATGGAAAGTTTATATTTAAGTCGTAATTTAATTTACCCTGATGAGAAAGTGAATCGTAAAAATATTGATGAACAATTTTTTAATAAAACAAAAATCATGAGCACAATTCATCCTGATGATACAGACTTAATTGGCACTGAAATTATTGAATTAGAAAATAATAAAAACTTAAAAATCTAACCTAAAAAAATATGTAAAAATCAGCATCTAAAAGTGATGCTGATTTGCTTTTTTATTAACGATATTTTTGCACTTCTTTTGCTAATTCAAGTTCTTTTAAAACTCTGCGTTTATCATGTTTTTTAATTCCTTTAACAGTTGCTATTTCTAGTTTAATTAAACTACGTTTAGTAAAATAAATTTTTAAAGGAATCATGGTTAAACCTTGTGTTTCAATTTTTGTTTGAATTCTTCTAAGTTGATTTTTATGAAGTAAAAGTTTACGGCTTCTTGTTTCATTTGCTTCAACCAACATGTATTGACTCACAAAAGCATTAGTTAAAAATAATTCATTATCTTTAAAAGTGCAATATGAATTTTTTAAATTAATATTGCCTGCCCTAATTGATTTTACTTCTCAACCAAGCAGTTCAATGCCTGCTTCATAAGTATCAAGAATTTCATAATCACTGCGTGCAAATTTATTACTAGCAATGACTTTCATTTGTTAATCGTTATCCTTATCGCTTCAGAAAGAATTACTTCTTTTTTTATAAGGTCTAGCTTCTTCTCTACCTTTTTCTTCACGTTTAAAGCGATTATCAGCGTATTTATTTTTATCGCCATATGTTTTTCTGTTTTGATAAGAATTGTCGCTAAAACGGGGCTTATATTCATTATTAAAGCCATTATCAAAAGAACTAGTTCTTGTATAACTATCACGCACTGGTGCTTTATCGAAAGTACTTGTTCGATTAAATGAAGATCGTGGCGAACTTACATTATTATTGTAAGTTGGTCTTGGTGAATAAGGCTCACGTTTTTCATAAGTTCGTGGTCTTTCTTGATCACTTCTTCCATAGTTTGAACGTGGTCTATCATCATTATTTCTGTATGAATTATATTGATTAGGTTCACGATTAAAACTTCTAGGTTTATCACCATAATTATTATTTCTATAACCATTTTCTCTAGGTGTTGAATAGTTATTACGGCTTTCTCTAGGTTGATACGAATCATTAGTACGAGGTCGATAATCTGGATTAAAACTGCGAGTTTGTTGTCCATAGCGATCATTAGAATAATTATTTCTGCTAGGTCGTTCACTGCGGTCATTTCTTTCAAAACGGCGATTGTCGCTTGAATGATTATTTGCATAAGGTCTTCTTGAATCAGAATTAAAACGTGGTCGTTCTGAATAAGATTCACGGCGAATTCTTTCATCACGTTGCTGATTATCGATTTTTTTGCGATCTAGAAATTTTTGATTCACGCCACCTTTTGAGCGATCGTTAGTACGTTTTTCTTTAAATAAACGTTCTTTTTCTAGATAGGCATCATAGTCTTTTGCTAAAACAGCATCAACTTTCCCTAGTTTTTCATCAACTTTAACAACGATAACTTCAACTATGTCACCAACTTTTAAACTGTTATGATGTCCACTAATTTGTAATTTGTTTTCGTTAACTTTGTATTCATCACCCATTAAGTTTGAAATATGAATCATTGCTGAAACAGTATCTTCAAATTCAACAAATAGTCCAAAATTTAAAATAGAAACGATTTGTGCTCTTAAAGTTACACCAATATTACGTTTATAAAATTCAGCCTTTTTAATATCATTAACAGCACGCTCAATTGTGACTGCATTTTGCTCTTGTTCACTTGATTGTTTTGCGACTGAAGATAAAATTTGGTGAAAATGTTCAACATTTTCCTTATTTTTATCTGTCAAGATCATTCTTCTAATCATGCGATGTAAAATTAAGTCAGGATAACGGCGAATTGGACTTGTAAAGTGGCTATATGCTTTTGAAGCTAGACCAAAATGCCCTCGATTAACATCTGAATAAATCGCTTTTTGCATGGTTCTAAGAATCATTAATTTTAGAAAATTGTCAAAATGACTTTTTTCTTTAATTGATTCAATAACTTTTGCAAGTTGTCTTGGGTCAACGCTTTGAGGCACTGCTACATCAATACCTAAAATTTTTAAAGTTGCTCCAAGATTTTGTAATGAATCAAAATCAGGTGCTTCATGAATTCTAAAAATTCCTGGTAATTTACGTTTTTCAAATTCAGTTGCAACAACTTCATTTGCTAAAACCATGAAGTTTTCAATTAAAACTTCACTTAAACCACGTTTATTAACTTTAATTTCTTTAGTGTAACCTTCATGATCTAAAATTACTTTAGCTTCTTCAATTTCTAATTCGATAAAACCATCACGTAGTTTTTTAGCTTTTAAAACTTCAGATAATGCTAAAGCATCATCAAGCATAGCCATTAATTCATCATTGAATGAAGGTGTTTGTGATTTAAATTCTTCTAAAGTATTTTCTGTTTTAGCTTTGTAATATTCATTCACTTTTTCATAAGTTAAACGATGTTTACTATTAATAACTGATTCAAAAATTTCACTTTTAACTACTTCTCCGTTTTGATCTACTCAAATTTCAGCAGACATAGTGAAACGATCGACATTGGGATTTAGCGAACAAATGCCGTTTGATAAACTTTCGGGTAACATCGGAATTACAGCATGAGGTAAATAAATTGATGTACCCCTTTTTAATGCTTCTAAATCGATTGCACTATCTTCTTTAACATAGTGACTAACATCAGCAATATGCACTCCTAATTTGAATAAATTATCTTCACGTGTGACGATAATTGCATCATCAAAATCTTTAGTGTCATTACCATCGATTGTAACAATTAATTGTTCTCTTAAATCTTTACGATTTTCAATCTCATCAGGATTAATTTCCTTTTCAATTTGGTCGCTTTCAGTAATTACATTTGCTGGTCAAGCAGTATCAACTTGATATTTTTCTAAAATAATATCTACAGGTGAAAGTACTAAATCAGCTTGACTGATTTTTTTAATAAATTTTAATTCTAAACGATCTCGATTAACTGAAGTTACTAATGCTTTAACAATGTCACCGTGGACAATGTCAGCGATAGCATCGACATAGCGGCGATCTCAGAAAATACGGTATGGTCGATATTGAAAATTATAAGGACTGAAGAATTTAATGTTGTTAAATTCTTCAATAGTTCCGATTAAATAAGTTTCTTTTTCTTCAATATTTTTCGTGATGATTGCAAAAGTTTTATTTTCATCTTTTGTATCACGATAAATATTTGCTTCGACAAAATAATCGTCTAAAGCATTATTAAAGTTTTCACGAGCAACGAAATAACTTTCGTTCTCGCTGACATCAACAAAACCAAAGCTTCGTTGTGATAATTTAAAAGTTCCTTGAACTACTTTGATAACTTCTAGATAAACGAATTTATCTTCGAAAGTACGGATGATCTGTTTTTCTTCAACTAGTGATGCTAGTGTGTCAGATACAGCGTGATTTTCACTTATTAAGGTTCTTAGAGATTTAACGATTTCTAAGAAAGTGAATGCCTTTGGTGAGTTGTTAATTAAAAAGTCTAATATTTGATTTCTTAATGTGTTTGATTCTTGTTTCATTGCTTCCTAAATTTTTTTGGTTGTTGTCTTGTTTTTTTAAAAGAAAATTCTAATTACAATGCCTAAAATAATAAAAATTATTCCAGTGATAATCATGGCATATTTAATAAATTTTTTAAAGCCACGTTCTTTTGAGAATTTGAATAATTCTAAGTCTCCTGAACCAACTAAGGCTCCAGAAAAACCATTACTATCTGGCGACATAATTAAAGAAATTACAATAATGATTAAACCTAGTAGTATTAAAATTACTAAAACTGCTGTCATTTTTTTCCTTTTTGATGTTTATTCTTTTAAAATAATAAATAAATGGCATCTTGATAACTGTTTTGATGCTATATAAATATAACCTATTATAGTAAAATAATTACTATATTAGTAATTATAAAATAATAAATATAAATAATTTAAAGAGGCAAATATGCAAGAAGAAACTAAGAAGAAAACAAAATCATTTAACCCTGTAAAAATTGTTAAAAAAGACATTCGTTATGTTGCTTTTGGTGACTCAATTTCTGCAGGTTGAAACGCAAAATTGCCTCAAGATTATCCAGGTAAAATGCTTGGTGAACAATCAAGCCGTTATAAAAAAATTATAGGTCTTTCATATCCTTCATATCTAGCTCGTTTTATTGATGAAATTGATTCAGGAGTTTTACAATCTTTTAATAATTATGGTTTATCGGGATCTACTTTAGAACATTGAAATTTGTTGTTTGAAAAAAAATATGAACAACTAAAAGAAACAAAATTTTATGAACCACTTAAAGAAAACGAAGATGAATTTATTGATAATTTAAAGAAGGCAAATTTAGTTACAATTTCATTAGGAGCAAACGATTTTTTAGAAGAATTATTTGTGTATGATTTATGAACTTTTTTTGATATTAGATTTTCTGATGAAGCACTTAAAAATTTAAAAAGTGTTAAGCAAAAAACAATTGCAAATATTACAAATGGGGTTAAAAGATTAGTTCAAAATATTCGACAAAATAACAAGTCAGTCGTAATTAATTTTATCTCATATCCAATGCCCATGATTCAACTTGTAAATGCTTTAGATAAGAAATTTAAAATTGCTCATCATGTCAGAAATAATTTTTCTGAAGACATGTTGGCTTGATTAAATGGAACATTAAAAAAAGTAATTTCTAAATTAAAAGAAGAAGATGAATCAATAAATTATATTGAAATTTATGACGATGAATTTTGACTTAAAAATAAAAATTTATTAACCTCTGCAACCTTTGATATCCACCCTAATGAATATGGATATAAAAAAATTGCACAAGAAATTATTTCTAAAATTCTTGTTTCTAAAAAAGGAAGGTTAACTAATTCTGAAAATAAAAAATATTTAGAAGCCGATGAAAAAACATTAACTCCTTTTTTACAAATTACAAATCAAATTGATAAAACTAAATTAATAATTTATGGAAACACAAATGATTATTTATTCTTTAAAGATTCATCAATTGAACAATATGAACACCAATTCAATATTGAAAATTTAGTAAATAGAACGGTTTCAGGTAGTGTCTTTTTTAAGACATATATTCCTTCATTATTGCAAAGTATTTTTGCATCAAAATTTATGATTACTTTTGATGATAACAAGATGTTACAATCTTTCATCTTAGAAGGTGATAACATAATTAAATTTTTAAATTCGATAATTAATTATCGTTATTTTAATCATGTATATGTCTTAATTCAAAATCAAATTTATGCAAATATAAGAGAAGATGTTTCTTATACAATTGACTTTAAAGAGCTTTCAAAAACAGTAGCAAATACATTAAGTAATATCGAAAGTTTATCATTATTATTAGAATCATTTGCAAACAGTGAATTAATGAAAACTCCTTCAAATATTTCTAAATTTACGAACATAATTTCAGTTTTAATTTACCAATACATAAATGAAAAAACTGAAATAAAATCTAAATTAATTGAATCATTTAAAAACTGAATTGATATCAAAAACGATAGCGCTAGCTACATTTTTGATGAATTACTTTCATTTGATAATATTTCAGCTGTTATTAAAAACGTAATAAAAACATTAAAAGAAAAAGCAAATAGTGGTAGTGTAAATGATGATGAAGAATTATTTTTTATTTCAGTTATTAAAGAAGCTTTTTTAAAAACTTTCTTTCACTATATCCCATCAATAACTAGAATAATAAAAACAAATGAATTTGTTTTAGAATCGCTTAGTTTTAAAGTTTCAAATTTATTTAATAATTTAGTAATTGACAAAAAATTCATTTCATCAACACAATTATTAATTAAAGAATTAATTAAAGTTTTTGATAATAAAGAAATGATTTTTAATTTTGCAAAATCATTTTTAAATAATATTAATTTTTATGATATATCTTCAAATAATTATTTAGAAATTTTTAAAAAAACATCATCAAATATAGTTAAAGAAAAAAATGTAGTTAGAACAGAATTTATAAATTTTATTTTAGAATGAGTCAAAGACTTTTTTAATAATCAAAAAAATACTGAAATTTTTAATCAGTGAATTGAAGATTTTTTTACTGATGCAAATGTTAGAGGTGGTTTTGTTCACACCTTATTTCAAAAGTATATTTTTGAATCAAAAAATACTTCTAAGTCAATTTCTTTTGGAAGAAGAGCACTTAAATTAAATGAGTCATTAAATAAATTTATAGATGTAATTTTTTTCTCTCTAGCTAAATGTTATACACTAACAAGAATTAAATTTCCTGAGCGCAAATATTATGAAATTAGATCATATAGAAACATGTTTAGAATTAATGCATTATTGCAATTAATTGTTTATGAAAATACACCTGTCAAATCAGTTTATTGAGCAAGAGAAAATTACGGAATTTATTATTTATTGAAACGAAGAATTTCTAGTGCAACTAAAAAAGGAATTACATTTTTTAATAATTATCGAGATACAAACGACATCTTTTTATTGAATGATAACTTAATTGAATCAATGTATGGAAGTCAAGATAAAAATACTAAATTCAAAGAATATTCTAGTGACCAATTATTAATTTATATTTACATGAAAGGTTCATCAGAAAAACCAACAATTGATCGATTTCAACCTGATAAAAATATGTCAGAAGTTTTAATTGATTACATTATTAGGGGTTATTCAAGACAAGATTTAAACACTGAAAAAATTTCTAAAAATGCAATCATTATTAACGAAGTAAGAGAGTTAAAAGATGATGATAAAGTTTACTTATTAAGTAATGAACAAACTAAATCTTTACTAGATGTTTCTGCTTCTGATTATTTATCAAGATGATACAAAAACCATTTACCTAAAAATGTTTTTGTATCTAATTCAATAAATTCTTGAATCGCTGAAGGTGATGATAAAGATATTACTTTTACTTTAAAAGCCAAAAATGGTGCTATTAATATTGCTAATTTAAACTTATTATTTAAAAATTCACCTGATTATTTTAACCAAGAAGCACACGATGCTTTTTATAATGTTAAGTATAAAAGAGAAAATAGTAGTGATTTTATCTATGTAAAAGTAGCAAAAAATAACTTAAGCCAAATCAACAAATATATAACTCAAAAAATCATTTTTAACGATAAAATTACTGAAATAGTAATCACCTTCTTAAAAGATTTACAACCTCGCTATGTTTCAATTGTTTCCTTAACAATTGACATTTTTGCTAGTGCTAGTGACTCAAATACTGAAAATATTTTTCACAAAAAACGACAATTGAAACTATTTTCGCTATAAAAAACTTTTTTGTTTAAAATAGTTTCTGAAAGGATTTACATGAATGTAGAAGTTATTTTAGACAAAAGTTTAAAATCACGAGACCATGCCTTTGATTATTATCAATTGCAGCAGAAAAGTTAAACATCATTGAACAAGGTTCAAAAGAAGAAATCTATCGAGCCTTTATTCATCGTGAAGATGAAACAACTACTGGTCTTGAAGATGGCTTTGCCATCCCTCATGCTCTAAGTAATAAAATTACTAAAAGTGCAATAATTTATCTTAGAGTAAGTGAGGGTCTAGATTGAAAAGCGCTCGATGGCAAAGATAGCCGTTATATTATGGCTTTATTTATCCCTCAAAAAGAGCGCTCAAGTTCTCAAGTTGAAGTCTTATCGAAAATCGCTATTGCGCTTTTAGATAATGATTTTAAAAACTTATTAGTAGATTCAAAAGATCGCCAACAAATTAAAGAAGCGATTTTAAATAGAATCGAAGAAAAACCAAAAACTGAAACTAAAGTCGAAACTTCAGTTTTACCTAATCATCAAGCGCTAAATGTTTTAGCGCTTACAGCTTGTCCTGTAGGTGTGGCTCATACTTATATTGCTGCTGAAAAAATTGAAAATGCAATCAAGGAATTAGGTCATAATGTCAAGGTGGAAACCCATGGATCAGTTGGACCTAAAAATGTTTTTAGCCAAGCAGAAATTGATCAAGCAGATTACATTGTAATCGCTAGTGATATCGGTTTAGATATGAGCCGTTTTGCTAATAAAAAGGTTTATTATACTAACACTAAAGAAGCCATTAAAGATCCTAAAGGATTAGTTGATAAGGCTTTTAAAGAAGCTAAAGTAATTGCTTCTGAAAATAAAAATCAGAGTCAAAAT
Organism: Mycoplasmopsis agassizii; assembly: GCF_002272945.1. Classification (GTDB taxonomy): domain Bacteria; phylum Bacillota_I; class Bacilli_A; order Mycoplasmatales; family Metamycoplasmataceae; genus Mycoplasmopsis_B; species Mycoplasmopsis_B agassizii. The sequence continues at coordinate 249,582 of NZ_NQMN01000001.1, forward strand.
ACAGGCTCAAGTGAGAAAAAATCTTACGTAGTTAAACACTTATTAGCAGGGGTATCTTACTTAATCCCCTTCATTATTTTTGGTGGATTATTAATCGCTATTGCCCTTGGACTAGCTAATGCATTATATGGTTCAAGCGCAACACCTGAAGGAACTTTTATTTACTATATTTTCCAAGCAGGGGTAATTGCTTTTAATGTAATGATTGGTGTGCTTGGTGCTTATATTGCCCATTCTATTGGTGGTAGAGCGGCGATAGCACCTGCTATGATAGTCTCGTTAGTTGCTAATAATGCATCCTTATTATTCCCAATCACTGGAACAGCAGTGACAACACCAATGGGGTTCATTGGAGCAATTTTATTCGGGATTTTAATCGGATATTCAACTAAATGAGTTAATTCTTGAACAATTAATAAAAATGTTTCTGCTTTAGTTCCAATTTTTATTATCCCTGTTTTAGTTACCCTATTTTATGCTTTCTTAGCAATCTTTGTGATCGGTGCACCGATAGGTTATGTGATGGACCAAATCAGTATCTTATTAAGAGGCGCTTTTGAAGGTAGTGCATCTTCAGCAATTGCTACAAGGGTCGGTGTAGGAATTGGACTAGGGCTAGTACTTGGAGCCATGATCGGCTTTGACATGGGTGGACCTATTAACAAAATCGCCTTTGTTTTATCAGTTGCTTTATTAAACCAAAATATTCAAAATCCAATGGGAATTGTCGCAGCTGCAATTCCAATTGCACCTATTGGCATGGGAATTGCTAGCCAAGTTTACAGAAAATCATTTGATGCAAATCAACGTGGTTTAGGAATTAGTGCAATTATCATGGGATTTGTTGGGATTTCTGAAGGAGCAATTCCTTTTGCCGTGGCCGATCCTAAACGTGTTTTCCCAGCAAATATCATTGGTTCAGCAGTTGCAGGAGCAATTGCTGGTGCTCTAGGAGTTACTTCAGCCGTAGGTCATGGTGGACCTTGAATTGGAATTGTCGGGGGAATTAGTGGTAATTTCATCGGTGTAGGTAATTCAGGATTGCAATTTGGTTTAGGTATTTTATTCTTCTTTATTGCAATCATCGCTGGTTCAGCAACAACTGTTTTAGTTTATGGTTTATTATTAAAAGTTCTTAAAACTAAAGAAGTTAAAGTTAGTGAAACTAAAGTTTCAAAAATGGCAAATTTTGCAACTTGAAAACATTCAGTTAGAGTTAAAATGGCTAATTCAAAAGTTAATTTAACAATGAAAAAACATAAAAAATTAGTAGCATTTAATTTCTTTATGGTACTCGGAGTAATTACTTTAATCATCGGAATTGTTTTATTAGCCTTGAATTTTTCAGCTGTTATAGAAGCTTTCCAAAATAATATAAATGATGCTACAACAGCAACTTCGATTACAAAAACTAATTGAGGACAAAGTAATATTTATGGATTATTCTTATTATTCTTTGGAATTTTAAACTTAATCTTTGGCTTTATTTACTCATTTACTGCCTTTAATTACCGTATTGGTAAAAAGGCTGTTAAACAAGTTCAACAAGTTTAAAACAACTTAAAAACTACCTATTTCTTGTAAAAGAGAAATAGGTTTTTATTTAAATAAGGTAGAAAATAGTTTTAAATCTTGTTTATTAAGATCTTAAAGGGGCTAAAAAATCGCGCTATTTTTTGCACGATTTTAAAAATCTGTTAATAGTTTGGTGATTAAGAACTTATTTTTTAATGTTTTTGATAGCTTCAAGAAGTTGATCAAAACGGTCATCAATTTTCTTGTTCAATTTTTCGTTTTGTTCTCTAGATTCTTGACGAACTTCTTCAATTTTCTGATTTAGAACTTGATTTTGTTCTCTAGATTCTTGACGAACTTCATCAATTTTTTGATTTAGAACTTGATTTTGTTCTCTAGATTCTTGACGAACTTCATCAATTTTTTGATTCATAGTTGCAACTAATCTAGATTCTAATTCTTGATTTTTATGATCCATCCTTGCAACTAGTCTAGATTCTAATTCTGAATTTTTTTGATCAATGGTATTGATTAACTCATTTTTTAATTCTGAATTTTTCTGGTCAATATATTTTACAATTTTAGGGTCTATTCCTGAATTATCTGCTCCTCCCTTGCCATCGCCACCATCAGTGAAAATTGTTTCGATGTCAGGTTTTTTTAGATCACCTATAATTTGTAAATCATATTTAACACTTGAGGCATCATTAAACTGTGTAAACACACTTTTTGTGATTTGAGCATTGTAATGC
>NZ_NQMN01000001.1:251944-631944 GCF_002272945.1 Mycoplasmopsis agassizii
ATAATTTGTAAATCATATTTAACACTTGAGGCATCATTAAACTGTGTAAACACACTTTTTGTGATTTGAGCATTGTAATGCTTAAAAATTCAAGTAATTATTCTTCTAATTGTAGCCAAAGTAGCAGGAAGTGATTTAATTGTTTTAATTGCTTTTAAAAATTTATTTTCGTTTTTATCTTTTGACATTTGTCTCCTAATTATTTTTTAATATTTTTAATTGCCTCAAGCAATTGATCAAAACGATCATCAATTTTCTTATTTAATTTTTCGTTTTGCTCTCTAGATTCTTTTCTGACATCATCAATTTTCTGGTTTAAAATCAAATTTTGTTCTCTAGATTCTTGTCTAACTTCTTCAATTTTCTGATTTAGAACTTGATTTTGTTCTCTAGATTCTTGACGCACTTCATCAATTTTTTGATTCATAGTTGCAACTAATCTAGATTCCAATTCTGAATTTTTTTGATTCATTGTATTGATTAACTCATTTTTTAATTCTGAATTTTTCTGATCAATGGTATTGATCAATTCATTTTTAAGTTCTGAATTCTTTTGATCCATCCTTGCAACTAATCTAGATTCTAATTCTGAATTCTTCTGATCAATATATTTAACAATTTTAGGATCTATTCCTGAATTATCTGTTCCACCTTTGCCATCACCACCATCAGTGAAAATTGTTTCGATGTCAGGTTTTTTTAGATCACCTATGATTTGTAAATCATATTTAACACTTGAGGCATCATTAAACTGTGTAAACACACTTTTTGTGATTTGAGCATTGTAATGCTTAAAAATTCAAGTAATTATTCTTCTAATTGTAGCCAAAGTAGCAGGAAGTGATTTAATTGTTTTAATTGCTTTTAAAAATTTATTTTCGTTTTTATCTTTTGACATTTGTCTCCTAATTATTTCTTAATATTTTTAATTGCTTCAAGCAATTGATCAAAACGGTCATCAATTTTCTTATTTAATTTTTCGTTTTGTTCTCTAGATTCTTGGTGAACTTCATCAATTTTTTGATCGATTGTTTGAACTATTTCGTTTTTTAGAACAAGATTTTTCTGATCCATGATATTGATTAACTCATTTTTTAATTCTTGATTTTTCTGATCCATAGTAGCAACCAATCTAGATTCTAATTCTGAATTCTTTTGATCAATATATTTAACAATTTTAGGATCTATTCCTGAATTATCTGTTGCGCCCTTGCCATCACCACCATCTATAAAAATTGTTTCAATGTCAGGTTTTTTCATATTACCTTTGATTTGTAAATCATATGTAATAGATGAAGCATCAGCAGGTAGTGTAACTTCGCTTTTTGTGATGTCTGCTCATAATACTTAAATATTCAACTAATGATATCTCTAATTGCTTTTAAAGTACGTGGTAATGCTTTAATTTTTTTAATAGCTTTTAAGATTTTATTTTCGTTTTTATCTTTTGCCATTTGTCTCCTTAATCTAGATTCTTTTTAATTATAAACTAGAATAGTTAAAATATCTTGATGTAGCCTAAAATCATTATTTAAATGAAAATATTATGAAAAAATCCAGCATCTTTTGCTGGGTTTTATGAGTAATATTTTTTAAATATTTCGTTAGAAATATTTGATTTTTTTAATCTAGAAAAATAGCTTTAGTTTATATAAAATAACTGATTAATTTTTGACTCTATTTAATAAAAAAATAGAGTCAAAATCTTGACTCTATTTAAAAATTTTATTTCTTATATTCGTGCATATGATCGCTAGTTCTTGCTGCTTCAATCATGAAACGAATTGCTGCCGCTAGACCACTATTGAATAAGTTTCTTTGTGTGTCAGTAACTTCAGGTGAAGTAGATCATGCTTTTTGTGCATTGACTGTTTCTCTAAATTTAGAATGTTCATCCATGAAATAATATTTATATTGATCTAATACTAAATACGAATCTTTTGCTGTACCATCTGCTCCATTTTTTCATGGTCAACCAGTTCCTTCTGCTGAATAAGTTAACTTTCTAAAGTTTTGTCATCCACCTATTACTCTAGTAGTTGAATTAGATCCTATAGCACCGAACTTATTATCTATATTACCATGTGGTGTAACTGTAGTAGGTAATGTAGATGAATCATAAGGATAGATGATAAATAGATCTTTTTCATCTAAACCTGTTGAAAATCTTTTCTTAATAAAGTTAGCATAGTAATTAGCAAAACTAGTTAGTTTAGCACTATCACCATCTGTATCAGCAATTGCTGTATCAATTAAGGTTTTGAACTTATCATAAGTTTCAAAACCTGACACATGAACCTCTGCATATTTATGACTCTTATTAGCAGGAACCTCTGGATTTACAACTAATGGTTCATATGTTTTAGCTGAATCATGATCTTCAAAAAATAATGGTGCAAATTCTGCTACTTTGATGTCTTTAGTAAATGTTAGATCAACGCCTTGTTTAGTTTGTAACTTCACATCTAACTTAGTTACTAATTTATTATTAGTAACTGATAAAGTTTGAGATGCTTGTGTACCTGGTTTTAATACTAAGTTATTAACTAGATCACTACTTAAAGTAGTGTTAGTTAATGTAGCGAGTGCATTAATAAAATCACTTAAAGTTGATGTTTTAGTTTTATGATCCTTATTAACATAGTCGGCAATTTTTTCTAAACTAGTAGCATCTAATTTAGAAACTTCTTTGGCTGCCAATTTATCTAATTCTTGTTGCACTGACTTACTTTGGTCTTTAACAAAACCTGATACTGTAGCAGAAATGCCTGCTTCAGCTTGATTAGTGGTTTTACTTCCATCTTCTTTATAAAAGTCACTACCTTTAGAAAGAACTAGTTTAACTTCTAAAGTACCTTTTTAGCATCATTTGCTGAATTAGCAACTGCTGTAAAAGTTTTAGTATAACCAACTGGAACAGTTGTTAAAGTGTGTAATAGATCTGCTTCTTTAAAAGTAGCTAATGCTTTTGAAGCAAGTTGTGATGATTTAGCAGCAATTACTTGTAAATTACGATTAGCTTCATATCAAGAACGGATTTGCATAACATCAGCATTAGCAGGTGCTCCGATATTGAATTTGACATTTTTTAAAGTAGCATCTGCTGTTTTTGTAAGGTTGCCATATTTAATAGTAATTTTAATATTAACTTTATTATTACTATCACCATTAGTTACAGCAATGGCTGTTAACTTAGTATGAGTACCTAAAATATTGTTTAAAGTTGTATTGCTTTTTTTAGCAAATAAAGCAAGTAGGTTAGTTTTTAAATGATCATCAGCTTTTAAAGCTTTAATAGCATTAGTAGCATCTACTTGGCTAGGGTAAGAACTAAATAGTTCAAGATCTTTTAATTCATTAACTCCTTTTTGAATTTGTTCAAGTGCTTTTTGATCATTATGATCTGAAGGTGGTTGTTGTTCTGAACAAGCAACTGCAACAGAAGCACTTGTTAAAAATCCTAAAGTTAAAGAACTAAGTAATAAAATTTTTTTATGTTTCTTTTTCATTTTAATCTCCGATATCTCAAAACCTTTGTTTTTGAGTGTTAAAACTTTTTTTGTGCTTTTAACACAAAAATGTTACTACTTTGACAAAAAAGGTCTAATATATAAAAAAATGAAAAATTTTTTCAGGTTTTTTATTTTATTGTGCTAGTTGCTAAATTATAAAATTAATTAAACTAGCTAAATTATTTAAAAGTCTAGTTAAAATTGTTTTTGAATAACAAGAATAGTGAGTTTTCTAATGTTTATATTTCTGTTTTTAGCGTAATAAATAACAAAACTATATTAGATATAAATAAAGATAATGGTAAAATTATTAAAGAAATACTTTACATGTTTACATAGGGGTTGAATTATATGAAAATAAAACATAATGAAGATACTAGAGTGAAATATCCTGCAACTGTTCAGTTTATGAGACTTGGATATGAATATGAATCATTTAATAAAGCATTAAGTGATGGAAATATTGATTCAAATACAAAAATTTTTAAACATCATTTCAAAAATGCAATTGAAGAAATTAATGGTAAAAAATTTTCAGATGATGAAATTAATGAATGAATTAATAAAATCCATAATGTCTTAAAAAATAAAAAAGATTTAGGAAGAGAATTTTATGATTGGCTTATAAAGCCAGTGGATAAAATAAAATTAATTGACTTCGATAACATCGATAAAAATAAATTTCACGTTGTAAATGAGTTAAAATTTGGTGACCAAGAAAAAGGCCATTTTAGACCTGATATCAATATTTTAATTAATGGAATGCCACTTGCATTTCTTGAAGTTAAAATACCAAATAATGATGGTGGAATTCAAGAAGAATTCAAACGCATGATCAATGATAGATTAGAAAAAGATGAGCACAAAAAATATTTTAATATGATTCAAGTTACAGCCTTTTCAAATAATATGCGTTATGAATCAGATGATGAAAGAGAAGGAGAACCTAAAGCTGGTTCATTTTATTCAACACCCAATTCCAAAAAGACTACTTTTAATTTTTTTAGAGAAGAGGAAGAATATGACATTACCAAATTTATTACTGTAAGCAATGAAATGATTAAAAATGTTCTTGAAGATAATAATGAAAATACAAATATTTTAGATACTAAAGAATTTGGGACAAATCTTAAACCTGATAGTCCATGTAATAAATTCGTTACTTCTTTATTTGAAAAAGAAAGATTTTTATATATTTTAAAATATGGAATTACTTATGTGAAACGAGCAGAATATGAAAAGCATATCATGAGATATCCTCAGTTTTTTGCTACTAAAGCAATTCTAAGAAAACTTGACAATAATATTAAAAGAGGTATTATTTGACATACACAAGGGAGCGGTAAAACTGCTTTATCAGTTTATTGCAACAGAATACTTACTGACTATTATTCAAAAAAAGATACTAATGTACAATTTTATTATGTTGTAGATAGACTAGAGCTTCTTAATCAAGTTAGTCATGAATATGAAATAAGAAATTATAATGCTCATCAAGTAAATTCAAAATCAGAATTTGAAAAAACACTAAAAAAAAGTTTTAATCCAAATAAAAAATTAGATTCATACGGAAGCACAGTTGTAGTTAATATACATAAATTTTCTGATAAGTTAACAGAAATTAAAAATCCTTACGAATCTAATATCCAAAGAGTATTTTTTGTAGATGAGGCTCACAGAAGTTATTCAAAACACACTGGCGAGTTTTATAAAAATCTAATGTTAATCGATAGAGATGCAATTTTTATCGCTCTTACTGGTACTCCTTTATTATCAAAAAAAGAAAGATCAAACCTGCGATTCGGAGATTATATTCATAAATATTTTTATGATAAATCAATTCTTGATGGTTATACTTTAAAAATCAAAAAAGAAGAAATGCAAACAAATGTAAGGGCAAAAATTAAAGAAGATTTACAAATTGAAAAAAGAAAAAAAGACAAACTTAATATTTTTGAATTGGATGAATACATTACAGAACTTTCAAAATATATTGAAAAAGATTTTAAAAATTTTAGAGATATAAATGGAGACAGTGAAACAAAATATACTGGTGCCATGATTGTATCGACTTCAAATAAGCAAGCAAGAAAAATACAGAGATGATTTGAAAAAAATTCCTCTTTTAATACTAGACTTGTAATTAGTGATTCAGATATAAGTGAGAATAATAAAACATCACAAAATGATTTTAAAGATCATAAAAATGGAATTGATATTTTAATTGTTAATTTAATGTTGACGACAGGTTACGATGTAAATAGGCTAAAAAAAATGTATTTACTTAGAAAACCTAGAGAACATGGTTTATTACAAACTATTTCAAGGGTAAATAGACCTTATAAAAGTCCCGATGGTAGACCTTATAAATATGGTTATATATCTGATTTTGTCGATATTACTGATGAATATGATAGAACAAGAGATTTATATATAAAAGAATTAAGTGAAGATACAATTGACAAAGATGGAGTAGGAATTGAACCTGATAAATTAATATTTGATTTAAGTTCTATTAATTCTAAATATGAAAAATCGCTAAATGAACTAACACTTATAAATCCGTTTGATGATATGGAAATATTTAATTTAAACCTTACAAATGATTTAAATATATTATTAAAACAAAGAAGATTAATTAACAATATTCTTGAATGCAAAATAGAATATCAACTTTCATTTAACGATAAAGAAGCTAATAAAATTGATTCAGACAAATTTAAACAATTAAGAACACTTGTGCAAAAAAGAATTGATTTTATTAGATTAACTGATGAACCTGTAGATATAATGTCAACATATGGTAGCGCTATAATTGAAATATCTTTTTCATTTTTAAAAATAAGAACAACTATTTTAGACATAAAAATTGATGCTGACAATGTTATATTTATTATAAGAGACCAAATTGAAAAAGTTGTTTCTGAAGTAAATAGAATTCAAAATAAAGATGATCCAAGAGTATACGAATTAGATGAATTACTAAAAAATACTTTTAGAAAATTTAATATTAAGAATATGGATGACACCGAGAGCATTTCTAATGATTTAAAAAATATCCATGAGAAAGCTTTAAAAATTAATGAGGAAAATGATTTATTGAAAAGCGAATTTGAAGGCAATTTTGCTTATGTCAAAACTATTCAAGATCTACTAAATAAATATAATAACTTTCCATTTGAAAAGCTAGTTGATATTTTAAAAACTATTAAGGAACAGGTGATGAAAATTGAAAGTATAAATCCATTTTTTATGAAAGACAAAATTTCTTTTAAGGACAGTGTTAAAAGTAAAGCAACACTTTCTTTAATGCGAAAGGGTTTGTATAAAGAATTCAACTATGCCCCTGAAACATATGATTTTATATTGGAAAAATTATTTGTTAATTTACAACTTTACTAAAGGATAATAATGAAAATTGACTATAACAAAATTGAAAAAAATATTGAAGAAATTATTGAAAATTTAAAAGGTATCTGTAGCCAAAGCGGACTTGGAAATACTGCAGCAGAAGAAAGGATTATAACAACTGTTTTTCTATATAAATTCTTAAATGACAAATTCATGTGGAAAATTAAAGAGTTTGCAGAAAAAGAAGATTATAAAATATCAGAAATTCTAGAAAGCGAAGATAAATTATTACTTAATGCATTTTTAGATACTTACAGTGGAAATGTGGCTTTTGCATATGAAGACACAATAGAGTTTTTAATTAAAAAAAGATCTAGTGAAGAGTTTTACAAAGAATTCGATAAAGCACTAGTTAGAATATCTAATAATCCAAGAAATGAAAACTTTAATATTGAAACATCAGATGGTTCTAAAAAACCATTGTTTGAAGAAATATCTAAAGAAGTTGATGAAACAACTAAAAATAGCTTTGTTACATCTATTTTTGATTCTATAACTATGGATAAGTTTGACTTTTCTATTGAAGTTTCAAATGAACAAAATCATGGGGCAGTTTTTAGAAAGAACTTTGATTTCTACTCAAGAATATTTGAATATTTAATCAAGGACTACAATGTTGCTAGTGGTAAATATGCAGAATATTTTACACCTCAACCAGTTTCAAAAATAATTTCTAAAATATTAGTCGGAATGTCAGAAATGAAAGCGGCTGCTGAAATTTATGATCCAAGTGCAGGGTCGGGATCGTTAGTTTTACATCTAGCTAATGAATTAGGTAGTGACGAAGGAATTTCAAGATCACTAGTATATACTCAGGATATCTCGCAAAAGTCATCGAGATTTTTGAGAATAAACCTTCTTTTAAATGGACTGACAGAATCTCTCCACAATGTTATACAGGGAGATACTATTCTAAATCCTTCGCACTTTGAAGAAAATGACCCACAATCAGGCTTAAAATCTTTTGACTATATTGTTTCAAATCCACCATTTAAACTAGATTTTAGTTCAACTAGAGATAACATTGAATTAAAATGGCTTGATGCTAAAAATAAAGATGGATTAAGCAGATTTTTTGCAGGTGTTCCTAAAGTTCCGAATGCAAAAAAAGAAAGTATGGCGATTTACTTACTTTTCATTCAACATATTATTTTTTCCTTAAATGAAAAAGGTAAAGCTGCAATAGTTGTTCCAAGTGGTTTTATAACTGAAAAAAGTGGTATCTCGGCAAAAATTCGTAAATATTTAGTGGATAATAAAATACTTAAGGGAAGCATTTCTATGCCTTCAAATATTTTTGCAAATACAGGAACAAATGTGTCTGTAATTTTTATTGATAAAGCAAATAAATCAGATGAAATATTTTTAATGGATGCTTCAAATTTAGGTGAGAAAACCAAAGAAGGGAAAAACCAAAAAACTATTCTTTCGCACGATGAAGAAGACTTGATTATTAATACATTTATTAATAGAATTGAGAAAGAAAATTTTTCAAAACTAGTTTCTTATAAGGAAGTTACTGAAAAAAATAATTCACTAAGTGTTGGACAATATTTTGATGTAAAAATAGAATATATAGATATTACTGAAGAAGAATTTAATAATAAAATTACAGAATATAATCAAGATATTGAACAACTTGTTTTAAAAAGTCAAGAACTAGATAAAAAGGTTGTTAGTGATCTTAAAAACTTAAATTTGTTGAAACAAACAAGAAAAAATAATTGTTTGCAACACAAAAAAGATGAAACCCTTCACAAGTTTCATCTTTTTTAAACCGATTTAATTAAGCTTTATTAACTGAACCAAATTCTTGCATTTTTTCAGTTACTGTGTTAATCATAGCTTCAATTCCTGGAGCATAGATTTTACGTGGATCAAAGTTTTTACCTTGATCAATTTTACCTGAAATAACAAAGTCTTTAATAGCAGAAGCATTTGCTAGTTGTAATTCTGTATTAACATTGATTTTAGCAACACCTAAAGAAATTGCTTTTTGAATTTGTTCTTTAGGAATTCCACTACCACCATGTAAAACAATTCCTACACCTGCAGCTTTTTTAATCATTTCTAATCTTTCAAAGTTTAATGATTTTCATGAAGCAGGATAAGGTCCATGGATATTACCAATTCCTGCTGCTAGTACATCAATACCTAAAGCGGCAATAGTTTTAGCTTCTTCAGGATCTGCTAGATCACCATTACCTACGATCCCATCTTCTTCACCACCAATAGTTCCTACTTCAGCTTCAAAACTAACTCCTTTAGCTTTTGCTAAAGTAATTAGTTCTTTAGTGTTTTTAATATTAGTTGCAAATTCTTCATGACTTCCATCATACATAACAGATGTATATCCTGCTTCAATTGCTTTTTTAACACCTTCATATGAACCGTGATCAAAATGAAGGGCAACTGGTACTGAGATTTTTAAATCTTCAACTAGGGCTGAAACTAAAGCAACCACTGTTTTAACTCCACCCATATATTTAACAGCACCTTCGCTAGTTGCTAGCATAATTGGGCTATTATTTTTTTGTGCTGCTAATAAGGCTGCTTTAGTTCATTCTAAATTATTAATATTAATATGAGGAATTGCGTATTTTCCTTGTTCTGCAGCTTTTAGCATTTTTGATGCTGATACTAATTTTGACATTTTAAACTTCCTTTTATAATGTTTCTTTGAAACTAAATAAGAAACCATCTTCTAAATTGTTAACACTAACATTACCATCAGAAAGTAAAAGAGTAAAAATTTCACCTCTTTTTTTATCTAGTAATTTAGCATATTCAATTTGATTTGCTTCAGCTCATGCTGCTCATTTAATTCTGAAATGATTTTCAATCACTTCAAAGATTTCTTCAAATCTTTTTTCACCACTTTCAAATAGATGGTAAATAATTTCTTGTACAGATGATAAACCTGAGATATTTTGCATATTAAGTTTCACTTTCTTATAATTTTATTTATAACTTGATCCAATTGCTTGGAAATGGTGCGCCAGAGAGGATTTGAACCCCTAACCCCTTGGGCCGAAACCAAGTACTCTGTCCAATTGAGCTACTAGCGCAAAATTTAAAATTTGCTTTTAAATTTAGCTTTAAAAACTTTTTCAAATCAAAGATTCCAAGCTTTTAATAAAACATTTTTATTTTAATATAAAAAGTATAAATCATTAACAAATTACTAACAATTTTTAAGTGCTTAATTTTATGCTAGCAATAGCATAAAATTGTAGTTGAAACAGTTACATCAAAACAACTAAAAATTATTCACATCAGCCAAAAACTTAGTTTTTAAAAGTAAAATCAGATGTTTTTATAAGATTTTGGTTTTTAAAAAACAGCAAAAATTTTAAAAAAATTTTAACAGTTTTTTCTGCAAATAGTGTAGTGATTGTTTTGGTATAATTAAAAAGTTAGAAAATATAAATATCTTTAAGAGAATATTTATAAGTAAGGAATACTTATGAAGAAACTAAGTAAAAAATTTTTAATCCTTTCAGCTTCATCTGCAACTATTGTTGCTGCTTCAGCAGCATTAATTGCATGTGCACCTGAAACTGATAAGCCAAGAGTACCTGAAAAAAGTATTGATGAAAATGTTTTAAATGAAGTCTTTAAAAACTTTTTATCACAAACATCATATGAATCAGCACTTTATGAAAATATTGATCAACTAGAAAAAGGATTAAATGAAGCAACCACGGTTGCTGATTTTGTGATTCTATTTAATTCAGATAATAAAAAAACAATTGAAAATGCTATAGGTGCAGCAAAGCTTGAAAAACAAGCAACAGTTAATAAAAGTGCTAGCGAAGTCATTATTGCTTTGACACTAAAATATGGTAGTGCTACTAAAACAGAAAATGTAACTATTAAGTTCAAAAAAGCAACATCATTAGATAGAGATACTGCTAAAAACTTTTTTACTAATTTAGGAACTGAATTTTCACTAGTAGAAAAAGATAAATCATTTGCAATAGTAGCCCCTTCTGCAGTTAGTGATCAAAAACTAAACACTTTAATTACAAATGACACATTTGTAATTCCTAGATCTTTTAATTTAAAAGTTGATAAACTAGCAAATGGTGCTAATGATGAAAAAGGGACATTAAAAGTTAAATTAACTTTATCTAAACTAGGTGAATTTTACAATGCTAAAGGTGAAAAAGTTGAACAAGCTAATGCAGGAGTGGAAATTACTTTACAAGGATTATTAGAATCTAATCAGGCAGTTACTTTAGTTAAAACTTGATATAGCAATAATTTAAAAAATGATCCTAATCAAAGTTATTTAACTTTAACTAGTGAAGCAGTTAAAGATCTTTTACCTTCACAAGTTGAAGGACAAAATTTAAAAAGTTATTTAAATTTAACAATGCCTTCAGATGCATTTGATTATAGTGTAAGATTTACAAGCCAAAATCCTTATTCAGAATTAGATGGATTAGTTAATGCTATTGTCACAATTACATCTAAAGATGGAACATCTTATTATGATCAAAATGGACAAACTTTTTTAAGAACTTGAGATTCAGGTAAAGTTGTAACTTTAAGTGGTTTTAAAAAAGGTGTTGATTATGCTAAAGCAGAATTTGAAAAACATACTTCGAAAACTAATACAATTGATTTAGCATCTTCTAACTTAACAGTTAAACAAGCTTTAAAAGATTTAAATAGTATTAATTCAGTTAAAACTTATTTAGATGAAGTTAATAAGGATTTAAAAAAGGGTTATACTTTTGAACTTCATGAAGTTCAAAATAATGCTAGTTATGATACAGGGGTAGTTAATTTAAAACTAGTATTAAAATATACAGATAGTAAAAACGTAGTTAAATATTTAAGTTTTAATCCTACTTCAAAAACTATTAATGTTGTAGATAGTTTAGCTAATGCTTCAGGTATTGAAGTTAAATTAACTAACTTAGTAACTGATGCTAAATACTTAGAAGATAAATTTAAGAATTTTGAAGTTAAAGATTTAACTAAAGATGATTCAACTAATGTTAAAGCATTAGCTAAATTAATTGAAGATAAAGCAGACTTTAAAACATTTGTAGAAGCATTTAATAAGGTTGCAAAAACTAGTGAAATGCAAATCGATTTAAGTTTAATAAATAGTTGAGAATTTGATACAACTAAAGAAAACGATATTAAATTAACTACAGCAACAACTAGTTTAAAAGAGAATAAAACTAGTTTAAATCTAAACTTAAAAAATACTAATAATGTGACTGTAGCAGTTTCTAAAGAACTAGATTTTGATACCTTCTTTGTTTACTTTTTAAGACTTTTAAATAGTGACGCAGTTGAAAAATATAGTGAAACAGCCTTAAATTTAATAATTATTAAATATCAAGGCATTGATACATATGAAAAAACTAAATTATTCATCGATGCAGTTGTTAATAAATATAAAGAAAATGAAGCAAAGTTAATTCAGTTTTCAAATAATTATGCTGATGTCATTAATCAGCAAATGGCTATTAAAGGTAGTGAATTAACTTCTACCTCAATGGAATACTATGGCTTTGTTTGAACTTTTGGTAGAGAATCAATGCCACAAGAATTAAGAAATAAAATGGCTTGATCTAATCAAACCACTTTACCAACTCAATATTCAGGTGCTAATAGTGAAACATATATGATTGCAGGTTTTCAATCTAAGGATCAATTATCAAGTGATGCTAACGGTAATGCTTGAGTAACAGGAGCAACTAATACTACAAGTACTACTAGAAATACATTCTTAAAAATTGGTGAAGCAGAATTTTATATTACTCGTGAAGGTGGTAATTTAACAAGTTCTAATACACTGAAAAAAGCAGCAGGCGATTACACTACTTCACCATTTAATAATGGTTTAGCAGTGGCAATTATGTTCTTATTAAGAGAAGTAGAAAAAACTGTTTTAACATCAAATTAATCACTAGTTTCTAGTGATTTTTTTATGTCAAAATAAATCATAGATTCTTCAAAATTAATATTTCTAAATTAATTTTGATTTAGAAGGCTTTTGCAATAAAATAAAATAAGTAAGAATTAAAGAGGTATTTATGAAGCAATATTTAGAATTATTAAAACATGTAAAACAAACAGGACAAAAGCGCTCAGACCGCACAAATACGGGTACAGTAGGTGTTTTTGCAACACAAACTCGTTATCCTTTGGATAATGGTTTTCCTTTATTAACGACTAAAAAAATGGCTTGAAAAGCAATTGTCATGGAACTACTTTGATTTATTAAAGGTGATACCAATATTAAGTTCTTAGTTGATAATGGAGTCAATATTTGAAACGAATGACCTTATGAAATTTATAAAAAATCAAAAGATTATCAAGGTGAAAATTTAAAAGAATTTGCTCAAAAAATTAAAGATAATGCTGAATTTGCCAAAATTTATGGTGAACTAGGCCCAGTTTATGGAAAGCAATGAAGATCATTTTTTGGAGTTGATCAGATCCAAAATGCTTTAGATGATTTAAAAAATAATCCTTTTTCGAGAAGGATTATAGTTAGTGCATGAAACCCAGCAGAAGTAAAAGATATGGCACTGCCACCTTGTCATGCATTTTTCCAATTTTACGTTTCTAGTGATAATAAATTATCACTACAACTTTATCAAAGAAGTGGCGACTTATTTTTAGGTGTACCTTTTAATATTGCTTCTTATTCACTTTTACTAGCAATGGTAGCACAAGTAAGTAATTTAGAAGTTGGTGAATTTATTCATACAATTGGTGATAGTCATATCTATTTAAATCATCTTGAACAAGTTGATTTACAACTAAGTAGAACACCTTTAAAACTACCTAGATTAGAATTAAATAAAGAGATTAAAAGTTTATTTGATTTTACTTATGAAGATATCAAATTACTTGATTATCAATCACATGAAAAAATTAAAGCAGAGGTAGCAGTTTAATTATGATTAAGTTAATAGTAGCAGTAGGACAAAACAATTTAATAGGTAATAAAGATAAAATGCCTTGACATTATCCCGAAGAATTTAAACACTTTCGTAACACTACTTTAAATCATTATTTATTATTTGGGAGAACAACTTTTTTAGGACTGCCTGCAGTTTTAAAAAACCGTTTTCATTATGTTTTATCAACTACTGATGAAGGCTTAGAAAAAGCTGACAAAGTAATCCATAATGATCAAGAACTAAATTCATTATTTAATGAATTTAGAAATAGCGATAAGACTTTATTTATTTCAGGTGGTAAAAGTATTTATGAGCGTTATGTTAATGAAGCAGATGAATTAATTATTTCACGCATTAAACATCAGCATCAAGGAGATGTTTATTTAAATCTTAATTTAGATAATTTTAAACTTGATTATAAAAATGATTATGCAGATTTTGCTGTGGAATATTGAGTTAAAAAATAAATTAATAATCCTAAAACACAGATTAGGCAAATTAGACTATTTAAAAGATGAAACCTTTGATGAGTTTCATCTTTTTTTGAATTTTAATTGAAGATCAACGATTGTTTAAATTGTTTTTCTTTATCAGTGATATTTCTATTAAAATTTAAAATTCTAACTAGTTCTTCAGCTAATTTTGTGATAACAGGAACGACGACACTATTGCCAATTTGTTTATATGATTGATAACCTTCTTTTATTTTGTAACCATCAGGATAACCCATTATTTGTAAGCATTCATTTTCAGTTAATTTTCTATTTTGTTTAATAACAACAGGTATATTATTTCCACCAGTACCCATTTTTGCAGTTAAAGTTGGTGCAATACCATCTAGTTTAAATTGACATCTTGAAGGTCTAATTTCATATGCTAAGGAATTATTTTTAACATCAATATTTTTTTTATTAACAAAAAAATCAATATTTTTTTTAGCTGTTTTAGTTATTTGATATTTTGGATCATTATTAGATTTTATTATTTGATTTAAATTGATTTTGCTTTCTGATTTTGTAGGGAAAACAAAATCATCTGCAGTCACATTTAGCCCGTTTTTGATACCGATACAATATCATCTTTCCCGAGATTGGGGGATTCCAAAATCTTTTGAATTTAGAACTTTATATTGATATGAATAGCCTAAATCATTAATAATGTTTAAAATTGTCTCTAAAGTTTTTCCTCCATCATGATTAACAATTCCTTTGACATTTTCTAGAATAAATGCACTAGGTTTTTTATCTTTTAAAATTCTTGCAATTTCAAAAAATAGTGTACCTCTTGTATCATTAAAACCTAATCTTTTTCCTGCAATAGAAAAAGACTGACAAGGAAAACCTGCACATAAAATATCGTGATTTGGAATATCATTTGAATCAATTTTTGTTATGTCACCTTTGGGTGTTTCATTAAAATTGGCTTTGTATGTTTCAATAGCATACTTATCAATTTCAGAACTAAAAACACACTTACAATTGTTTTTTTCAAAAGCTAATCTAAAACCACCTAGACCCGAAAATAGGTCGATGAATTTTAACTGAGTTTCTTTTTCAAACGAAATATTTTTATATATTTGCTCTGCAATTGCTTTACCTAATAAAGGTGGAACAGCATTAGCTAGTTGTTGATGCTGATCAGAATTAGAGCCTGTAAACTCAAAATTGTCATTAAAAGATTGTAATCTGGCTACTTCTCTAACTGTTAAAATTCTGTCCTTTAATGGATGGATAATCATCGCTTTTGCAGCGTGTTTAATTGTTATAGAAGGTTTATTTGGATCTAATCTTTTATAAGCATTTGAATGTGTTCCGCCACCTGTACCTAGTTCTACAGGAATATTTTGTCAATTACCACCTTGAGGTATATATGACATTCTTTTAGTTACTAATTCATTTGAATTTCTTCTTGAATGATTAGTTATCTTTGAATTACCTTCCATTAATTTTTGATATTTAGTTGAAGGGCAAAAGTATGTATCTCCATCAGGATCTACATTTCCTAAGGCATCACCTACTGTAATATAATTTTCTTTATCATAAATTGCTTCTGGAAAATCAAGTGGATAGTTCTTACTAATTAAAAAGATTACTCTTTTTCTAGCTTGGGGAACTCCATAATCTGCAGCATTTAAAACTTTATAATTTACTCTATAACCGATATTTTCAAAACCCTTTTGAATGAGTTCTTTAATATCTTCACCTTGATCATTTTTCATTGATAAAAGACCTACAACGTTTTCGATAACAATGTATTTAGGTTCAATTACTTCAGCAACTTTTACTACTTGTTCAAAAAGTGTGTTTCTAATATCATTTATTTCACGTTTTCCAGACATGCTAAAACCTTGGCATGGCGGGCCTGCAATAATTACATCTATTTTATTTTTATATTGTTCTCAGTAGCTAAGTTCAACTTTAGTGATATTATTTAATAAAAGATTTGTTGAAGAGTGATTTTTTTTAAATGTGTTTAGAGCAGTTTCTCAAAGGTCGACACCTAATACAACTTCATATAAATTTGTCATTTCAAAACCATATGAAAATCCACCAACTCCACAAAATAAATCAATAACTTTTAGTTTATTCATATTACCCCACTAAAACAACTATTGTTTATATATTAGCATTTTAGCCGCAATAATTTTATAAAAATGCGGATAATTTATAATTGTTATATTATTGTTACGGAGTAAATAAAAAAGATAAGTTTATTTGGAATCACTTTCTTGATTGTTTTTTAAATGTAAGAAAAAGATTAAAAAAAATTGTAAATTTGTTCAAATTTTGCTAATATACTGATGGCTATAAATTAAG
Source organism: Mycoplasmopsis agassizii (assembly GCF_002272945.1). Lineage (GTDB taxonomy): Bacteria > Bacillota_I > Bacilli_A > Mycoplasmatales > Metamycoplasmataceae > Mycoplasmopsis_B > Mycoplasmopsis_B agassizii. Next base: position 268,619 of record NZ_NQMN01000001.1, read on the forward strand.
AACAAAAAAATGATTTTATTCAAAACCTTTAGTTGTTTTTTATTCATACCTATTTAAAAATCAATTTTTTGTTAAATATAGCCTTAAAATAAAATTATTTAAAGGAGTAAAAATATGAAAAAATTTTTACTTACATTATTTAATAATGTTAGTGTTACTGAGAGCGGTAGATATAGAGTAGTTGTTTACAAATTAGAACAAGCAAGAGCGAAAGAACTATAGGTGCAGTAACCTATGTGGTTAACTAAAAACAAAATACTATTCATTGGAACATTATTTGCATCAATTGCACCATTTGTATCATTTGTTTCGTGTGTCAATTATGAAGAACCTATAAATATAGCTAAAGGTTTAGCAACATTAGATGATAAAAAGGTAGTTAAATATACGGCATTAGGAAAAACGTATTTTAAATATTTATTTGAAAAATATGACAACTATCAAGGTAATGATTTTAAAAAACCAATAATTATAAATAATAAATCTCTTTTAAAAGAAACCATTATTTCGTGAAAGGATGATTTCCTTAATTACCAAGGAAAGCAAGAAAACAGTTTCAAATCACTTACTGATTTTGAAACTATTGTAAATAAAGCGATTAAACAACTTGATGAATTTTATTCTGATGCTTTTTTTAAAGAGAATAGTTTAATAATTGATTATGGTGGTTTTATCGGTCCAAAAGTTTCAACCAAAAGCATAGATTATTTTCTTGAAAATGCTAGGGTAACAAATCTTAAAAATATTTCATTGAAACAATATCCAGATAATTTTTCAAAAAATGAAAAGGAAATTGAGATAACTTACGATAAGGTTGAAGAAAGCTCTGATCCGCATACTTTTTCACCTGTAATTTATGAATTAAAAAACAGTGATTTCGGTATAAGTAATAATGAAAAATATAAGATTTCTAAATACTGGAATACATCTATTAAGACACTAAAAAGTGAAAGAACAATTAATGCAAATTCTTATTTAAACATTGACTTATCTCAATATAGTGATGGTTGAAATAAAATAGAAATAAAATATAATCCTTTTACTGATTCCGTTGATGAATCTTATTCTTCAATATTTATAAAATCAAAAAATGAACTAGAAAATCTTATAGATAAATCTAGTAAATCATATTCTACTAGTGTGAACAATGATAAAAATGCACTAATTGAATTTAACAAAGTTATTAGTTATTTTGATGATTATTTTTTTCAAAATAATGTTTTAACAATTGTATCAGTTTTGGATTGGATTAATTATTTCAAGCAAGGTAGTTCAAGGTTTGTTGATGACTATGATATTAAGATTTCTAGTAACAACATTAACATAAAACTACTGAAGAGAACATTTGTAGCAAATCAAGATCCTGGTTATAACGCAAAAAAAGAAATCAAATTCGCTTCAAGCAAAAATAAAGAAAAAGGTATTCCTATAGAGATTAAACTTCCGAATACTGGTGCAACACTTTTTATGCCAATTAATAAAAGTAAGTTATTAAATTTAGAGGAAGTTAAAATCAGCTTATCTATTTCAGATTTGGAATAACCAATTTAATATAAAAAATCAACAGTTTAAAATTGGTAAGTCCCCTTTTTTCTGGACATTAAAATTATTATAACAAATTATTGAATGCATCCCTGTATTTTATAGGAGGCATTCAATTTGTTTTTTTCTGAATTCTTTTTGTATTGTAATAATAAATATAATCTTCTAATTCTTTTTTGAATTGCTTATATGTTTTGATGCTGCTTTCATATCCATAAAACATTTCATTTTTTAGAACACCAAAAAAAGATTCCATAATTCCGTTGTCAAGGCAATTTCCCTTTCTTGACATGGACTGTGTAATTCTTTTTTCCTCCAATTTTTTGACGTATCTTTCATTGCGATATTGTCAACCTTGGTCACTATGAAAAATTAAATTTTCTAGTGTTGAAAACTTTTTAAAAGCGCCATTCAGCATTTTTGTAATTTGATTAAAATTTGGTGACAGAGAAATGTTGAAAGAAATTATTTCATTGTTGAACATGTCAAGAATCGGACTTAAATAAACCTTCCCAAATGGCAACTTAAATTCTGTAACATCCGTTGTTCATTTTTGATTTGGTGCTTCAGATTTAAAATCACGATTTATTATATTTTCAGCAACAGTGCCTTCTTCACCTTGATATGAGTTGTATTTTTTTCTTTTTGCAACCTTTGGTTTTAAATTGAATTTTTTGATTAAACGTGCGACTTTTTTGTGATTAACAATAAATCCACGTTTTTTTAGGGCTTCTGCAATTTTTTTAATTCCATAATTACCCCTGTGTTCTAAAAGAACCTTCTTTATTTCTTCAATAATTTCTTGATTTTTGTCATCAATATCATCTTTACTGATTTCGTAATAATAAGTTGATTTAGGAAAATTTACTGCTTTAAGAAAAACTGATACAGAAAGATCAGAATATTTTTCAACTAGTCATTTTATGATTTGCGCTTTTTTGCCTTGGAGTGGGATTTTTTGTATTCTTGCTCCAAGGCTCGTACCTTTTTTCAATACTCCAATTGAGCTTCCAAAAAAAGATTTTTGGCTCTTAATAATTTGTTTTCTTCTTCAAGATTATTAATTTCTTTTTTTGGTTTTCTCATGCTTTCCTCCAGAGATTTTCTACCTCTTTTAGAATATTCTAAACCTGAAATTCCTTTTTCCTGAAATAATTGAAATCATTTTCTTAACACTCCATTGTCAATGTTATGCTTTAATGAAACATGGTTTATTGAATAACCCGATATTACTTCTTTTATAAATTCAAATTTTTCAATTTCAGTAAATTTATAGTTAAACGGTTTGTGTTTTAAACCGTTTTTGCCATTTGCTTTATATCGTTTTACTCAAAGGTAAAGCAAACTATTAAATGATTTTCTTTTTGTGTTTTTCGGAACTTTAATTTGTTCGCCTTTTAAATATTTTTTCACACAAGATAATTTAAATTCAAATGTGTATTTCATAAAAAACCCTTTTCCTGTTATGTCCAGAAAAAGGGTGTTATACCAAATTACTGTTGATTTTTAAATTCTTAATAGACAAGAAAGTGAAAAATGTTAAACCTGTATATGTTTTCAGAAACTTTAAAAAGTATCGATATGTATATAGTTTCAAAATAAAAATATTCGAAAACATATTACAGGTTGGTATTTTTTAGATAGAGCAATAAACTACTTATAAAAGTTACTTTTAATAGTGAATTTAACTTTACCGATTTGAAAAAAATGACAATAAAAAATACGAGTTTTTATTCACTCGTATTTTCGTTTCTAATCGTAGATTACACCGTAGTGGTATAGATCGTAGTTGTAGAATTCATATTGCAATGTGTATGCTAAGTGATCGTAATGTAAGTAGTAGATTGTATTTTCAGCTCTTACATAAGGAACCGCTTTACCATCATTATCGAACATAACAATTTCTGCACCAAATCCTGCTTTACTGAAGAAGTCACTTGGTCCATCTGCAGCAAATAGATATAATCTATTATATTCAGGATGCATTAGCAATTTATAGACACCATCTTTACCTAAAGTTCTTTCTGAAGCAGGTGTTTCTAGCAATCATAATGGTGCTCAAATGTCTTGTTTACCTAAATACATTCTTTCATTTTCATGTTGGTTGTATTTTAATGCAAGTGACATTCATTTTGATTTAATTCAACCACTTCTGGTCATTAAATGGAAGAAGAAGTTGGCTTCAACTGCACGTGTAAAGTTTTCAATTGAAACGTTTTTGTATTCAAGTGGGTTTGTGAATTTCAAGTTAAAGTAACCTAATTTTCAAACATCTTCTTCTACACCTTGAGCATTTTTCTCTCTTACTTTAATTTGTAAGACAACTTTTAGTTTGTCATTAACTGTTTTATCAGTTGGAGGTGAAAGTTTAATTCCTGTTCAAGGTAAGTTATATAAATAAGCACCTAGATCAGTTCTTTCCATGTTAGCTAAAAGTGAACGGTCATTTTGTAATAGTGGTGGCCCAGCTAAACTAACATTTCTTTCTACTTCGATAAAGTTTCTTAGTTCAATTCCAGGAAGAGCAATATCGATTGGATTTGCTTCATCGTTAAAGTCTTCAAAACGTTTAACACCTAAAATATTTAAGTTATTAGCTGTTACATTGATTTTTGTATCATCTGAAAAATGAACATCTAAACTTAGACTTAAAATTTTGTTTGCATCTGTTGCATTAATATCAGTTGTGAAAGTTAATTTAGTTGCTTTTGCTTTTGCTAATAAAGCACTTAATTCGCTATTTCCTGATGATTCCGCTAGTAATTTTAAATATTCAGCTTGCTTATCGTTTTCAGATTTATCTGAGTTTTTAATAGCATTTAATTTGCTAATGAAAGCCACGATTCCAATGTCTGATTTCAATGAAATTGAAGGCATTTTTGTCAATATATCTTTTAAGGTTGCTTGATCTTCTTTTGCTAGTTCTTCTTCTGTTTTTTCACCTAAATTTGGTAATCCAGGTTCAGCATCTGCTTGTTCATTTGCACTAACAAAACCTTTAATTTCATTTGTTGCTGTGTAAGTTCTTGAATTAAAAGTAACACTAGTTGTCACTAATAAAGAACCTGCACTTGTAGTAGTTTCTGCATCAACTAAAGTAATTTCGTTTTTAGTAATTGCTGCAAATTTTGAAGGTAGTGGTGTTACTAATTCAGCAAAAGCAGCTAAAGTATTAGTATCATCTGCATTTACAACTTTTGCTAGTGCATAAAGTTGGTTTGCAAAAGTCATATCTTTAATTAAGTCATAAAAACCTTTAGCAGTTCTTTTACCTGTAACATTCATTGCATTAGTTTTTAATGTTTCAGTATATGTTTGTCAATAATCAGTAAATTCTTTTTCAGTATTGAAAAAATCGTTAATTGAAAATGCTAAAACACCTAGTTGAGAATTTCTTTTTAGAATAATTTCAACTGTTAAAGTACTGCTATATTGTGCTGGTTGTGCTAAAACCATTGATAAAACTAAATTTGCTGTGAAACTTTCAGGTAAATCAACATATTGTTTTAATAATGCTAGTTTTTTATCATTATCATCACCTGCTAGTAAAAAGTTGGCAAAAACAACTCCTGTTTTAACAGTTTTATCTTTTGAAGCAAAAGTTTTTCCATTCAAAGCATCAGTAATTTCTTTAATTAAAGCACGATCATTAACTGATTCATCTAAACCAGGTGTTTCTGGAGTAGAAGGGTTTGCAGGATTTTCTCCTCCTGGATTTGGATTTAAAATCGCTGTAGTTTCATCAGTTGTTTTTGTAGATGAAATTCTAATTACAACATCACGTTCTAAACTAGTTCCATCTGCTTTTGCAACTGTTAATTTAGCACTTGCTTTAAGTACTTCATCACTAAAACTAACACTACTAATTGAAATTTCTAATGAAGGGAAACCATCAATAAAAGTTGTAAAACTGTTACTTAAAGCTTTAATAATATATAACTTAGTAGCAGCTTGAGTAGTTGATTCTAAACTAGTAACAACTTGAGCAAAATCTGCATCAGTTTGACCCTTAGCAAAAATTGTTGTTGAAATAGTTTTTGTAACTAATTCAATCATTTCTTCACTAGTTAAAACACCAGTTGAAATTGCTTCATCTTTATTGATTACTAATGTTCCACCTTTGTCATGAATATTTTTAAATTTTGCTAGTAATAAATTCTGGACTGGATTAGTGATTAATGGTCCTTGCTGTTTGCTGATAACTACACCAGCAACAACACCTGCCCCTGCTACTAATGCGGCAGAGGCAAGTGCTGAACCAATAATTAAAGTTCGTTTTTTCATATATATTTCCTTACAAGAATATGTATTTTTTCTCAAGTAAATTTTACCATAATACCTGCATTTTTGCAAAATATAATCTCTTTGCAATTTTTTAAAAATTTTTAAAAATATGCTTATGCAATAAGTAAATATTAATTGCTTTTATTCAAAAAGTAGTTTTTATGGTTCTTTTAAAAATAAAAAACGCCTTTTTGGAAAAAGGCGTTCAAATTATGACTATCAATAAACCACGCCAGCGTAGTAAAGATCATCTGTATAGAACTGATATTGGTAAGTTCAAGCCATTCAGTCATAGTGTTGGTATTTAACAATTCTACCAAGTCCTTTTTCTGAATAAGGCACACGGCGATTTTGTTTATCAAACATGACAATGTCTGCACCTAGACCTGCATAACCAAAGAATTGGTCATTTTCAGCTGAGAAAATGTAAAGTCTATCAACTTCATCACGCATGAATAAGTTATAGGCACCATTATCACCGATAGTTCTTTTTGAAGCAGGTGTTTCTAAAATTCATAATGAATTATAGATTTCTTTTTTATCAATATTGATTTCACCTGTAACTCTTCCTGATGCTTTAATAAAGTCATATCATTGGAATAAGTTTATTAATTTTCCAGTATCTTGAGTTCCTGGAGTAGCATTTGAATAAAATAATCCAATTGCTAAATCAGCATTAGTTAATTGTGCTGCCACAGTTGAAGAAGAAACTTTTGATTTTGCTCAACCTGATTCAGCGATTTTAATAAATAATAAGCGTGATTCAACTGCTTTGATAAATTTAGTAATCGCTACATTAGGATAACTTGCTGCTAAAGAAGTTCCAAATTTTAAAGTGAAATATAATGAAGCATAAGTATCGCTGCTTGTGCCATCTTCATAAGTTTCAGTGCCACTTACTACTTTAACACTAACTTTTAAAGTATCTTCAGTTTGATCATCAGCAGGTTCAATTGAAAGATCTGTTCATTTTAAATTGAATAGAAAAGCACCTAGATCTGTTTTTTCTAAATTAGCTAAAAGAGTTTTGGTTTTATCTAGTGAATATTTTCAAATATTGGTTGCTCTTTCAGTTTCAATGAAGTTTTTAACTGCTGTATCAGGCAGTAAAATTTCGACCATATTGCTTTCATCTTCAAAATCAGATAATGATTTAATTCCGATTAATGGAATATTTGTAATATTGACTGAATTAGCAGGATCTTCACCAAATTGTACTTCAAAAGACACTGATAAAATTTCTGTACTTGAAGTTGCTTTTAAATCATTAATGAAACTAAAGCTTTTTACTTTAACTGTTTCTTTACTTAATAATTTAACAACTTCACTTGCATTAATTGAAGTTTTTAAAACTTCAAAATATTCTTTAACTTTATCTGCTTGAGAAATATTTTTTGCTTCAATTTGTTTAAAACTATCAACTGCTTTGACAATTCCAATCCCACTTTTTAGGTTAAACATGTTAACAGTTAATAAGTTTTCTAAAGTTTCTTTATCAAGTGCACCTTGCTCTTGATCAGATTTTGCTTCACCTTCACCATTATTACCTTTATTGATATCGCTTTCAGCATTAACACTTAAAAAGCCAGTAACTTTTAATTGTGCTGATTGATCAACGTTATCAAATTTAGTGGTTACAGTAATTGAAAATGAACCTGCTTCACTTTCAACAGTTGCTTCATTATAAACAAAGTCAATATTTTTAATAGCACCGTATTGAGTAGGAATTGGTGTAACTAATTCTGCAAAAGAATTTTTAGTATTAGCATCTTCACCATTTACTAGTTTTGCTAGTTCATAAATTTTATTAGCAGTATCTAAACTTTTAATTCTTTCATTAAAAGTTTTTGCTGAAATTTGTTCTTTAACTGTTAAAGGATTTGCATCAAAAGTATCTGAAACATTTTTTCAGTAACTATTAAATTGTTCTTTTGTATTAATAAATCCTTCGATTACAAAAGCAGTAACTCCTAATTGATTTCCCTTTGCAAAAACAATTTCCACTGTTAATTTATCACTAAATTGTGATGGCTGTGCAATTACAAGTGAAATAATCATTTCAGCTTTTAATTCGCTTGGTAAAGTTGTTACATATTCTTTAACTAGGTTTAATTTTTCTTCATTAGTTTGTGATTTTAATAAGTAATCTGCATAAACTAAACCTGATTTAATATCATTTTTTGCTGATTTAAACGTTTGTGCATTTAATGCTTTTGTAATTGCATCAATTGTTGCACGATCTGAAACTGTAACATCTTTTTCTGCTTCAGTTTTTTCAGCAGCTTTAGGAATTAAGTTAATTGTTGAACTAGCAGTTGCTTCATTTAATTTTAAACTAACACTTGCTGATAAACGGTTTTCAATTGGTGTTGTTGCTTGAGAAACAGTTACTTCTACACCTGTTAAACCATTTAAATAAAAAGTTAATAATGAACTTGCTGACTTTAATAATTCTAATTTAGTAGCACCTTCTGCTGCATTAACTTCAGTTAATAAAGTTGCTAAAGTTTTATCTTCAGAAATTTCAAAAGATGAAATTGATAAATTAAGTGCATATTCACTAACTTTTTCTTGGTCAGTTTTACTTGCTGTAGATTCTTCATTTGTAGTTCTAATATCAGTTGTGCTTGTGCCTGAAATTTTTAAAGTTCCGTTTGCTTCTAAGTCGGCGATTTTAGCACTTAAGACAACTTCTAAACCATTATCAGTACTTAATTTAATTTCACCTACTTGTCAAGTTACGTTAGGATTTGATTTAGCAAAAAGCTTCAAAAGAAGTACTTAATTGGTATAAAACATTTAAGTTTGTTTCGCTAGTTGATGTGCTTGCTGAATTAACAAATTCAGTTAAATTAATTTCTGTAGAAGTTTTACCAAAAACTGTGTTTGTTAAAATTGTTTTGATATTTTCAACTACTTGTTCATTAGTTAAAGCAGATGTTGTAATCTCATCAGAAGTTAGTGAAAGAGTCGCTTTTCTTTCACCCAATTCCTTAATTAATCTTTGTGTAGTTGTTAAAGAAGGTTGATTTTCTCTAGTAACTAAAACAGCTGTTACTGAAGCGCCAGTAGCAACAATAGCCACTGCTAAAGCCGCAGAGGCAATAAATAAATTTCTTTTTTTCATATTCTCCTCGAAAAATGGTCTAACTAGATCAAATTGCAAATATCTAGAGAGACTACGCACAGGGCGTTTTTTTACGTTTATATTATATATTGGAAAGTCCAAAAAGTGTAAAAATTACTTTTTTGACATTTTTGTAAGAAAAATTGCAGTTTTTAGTATCAAACTGCAATTTGTATTAAGTTTAAGATTGCTCAAAAGCTCGTTGTTCACTAGTTGTAGCAAAGACTTTTTGTGAATTAAATGCTAGTGAAAGATTAATTTTTTGATCTTCATAAGCAACTTCTAATTCTAGATTGATAACGCTTTTTGAAGCATCATAAACACCTGCAGAATTTTTAATAAAATCAGTTTTTAAAACTGCTTTATTAAGAACACCTTGATTAACAAAAGTTCTTAATTTATCACCATCAGTAATTAATGGATATAACTTATTTAACAGAACATGATTTTGTAATTTTCTTAATTCATTTCAAACTGAATACAATGATTTTTCTTTTTCAACAAGAGATTTTTTATTTGAAGCAAGTGTTCTTAAGTTGTTCATTTTTTGTTCAACTGTTTCTTTATCTTGCTCTTGTTTAATACGTTCAGCATTTTCAAAATCACGGCGTGAAGTAAAGCCTTCAACATAACCATAAGCTGTGTAATTTACATTAGCATATCAAACTGAAACAATGATTTTAAAACGACCTTGATGAGTATCAGTTAAACCTGTTTCATGTTCAATTGTATATTTTAATTTGTTCTTAATTAATGATGAATATTCAATTGGTAAAGGTGAAAATAAGTATTCGTAAATACGTTGATTTTCAGGCTCATCTATGATGTCTTCAGTGATTAATGAAAAGTAATTTTCAAAGTTTACATTACCCTTATTATCTTTAACTCTTCTGTTATAAAAACTGTCACTTGTTTTTGAACTTTTAACTCTTAAAGGATGAACTTCTAAATAATTTGAAAATGTTTTTCAGTAATTAAAAAATTCTAAATATAAACTTTTTAGACCTGTAATTTTAATTCTTAAAACTTGAAAACTTTCTGATTTAGAAAGGTTAATTTCTAGTGTTAAAGTTGAGTCTCTTTCGCTTGGTTTTACTAAACTAATATTTTGTAAATTATCTAGTGTAATTCTTTCATCTAGATCAATCATCTTTTTAATAAGATCTAGTTTATCTTTTAAAGTTTTAGCAGTTAAAACCATTGCATAAATTTCACTTGGATTTTTATCTGTTAATCCTTTTGCTGCAAATTCTTTTTTATCATAAGTTGATTTTAAAGTATCAAATAATTTGCGTGCTTGCTGATTTACAGATAAGTTTTTATCTGCATTATTGTCATTATTATTTCCATTATTTTGACTGCTATTTGCTTCGTGAAATAAAGTAAAATTTACTTCCTTAATTTGTTCATTTAATTTTAAATTAAGTTTTACAATCATGTTGTTTTTATCGGTAGAATCGACGTTTTTGACTTCGAAAGTAATTGCACGATAATTATTTAGGATCTCAATAAGTTTGTCATTTTGATACATGATATAACTTGTTTTTGAAAGTGAATTTGATAGTGATAAAACTTGTTGAGTAATTAATTCAACATTAGCTAAAGTATTATTAAATTTAAATTTTTGATTGTCCAATAATTTAGCAACATCATTTAAGATTCCGTTTTGTGTTACTGAATTTGCTTCCTGATTTAAAGCATTAATTTGATTAATTTCTGCTTCATGATTTTTAGCAGAAATAGCAAAATAAGAGCCGATTCCAATGGCTCCTGTTAATGCTAAAGATGCAGCACTAATTGACAAAATTTTTAAAGATTTTTTCATCATCTATCTCCTTAATTGAAAAAGACTTTTTTATTGTCTTACTAGTCCTAATCTAAGCATATATTCAAATGGTCCAACATTGAAATTTGGTTTAGCTGAATATAATTTTCTAGCAATATATTTTCATTCTTTTTTATTACCTTTTTCATCAATACGATAAAGCATTAAAGCGATGTTAATGCGTTCATGTTGTTCATATTGACCTGCTGAATAAAAGATTACATTATCAACAAATTTGCTCATAAATAAACTTTGTACAGTGTCACCATTTAATTCTTTTTTAGATAATTTATTATTGAAAAAGAATAAGCGTTTTTGCATTTCATTTACATCTTTATTATTGATTGTTCTTAATGGTGTTCAACTATTTAAAGCCTGTGTATCAGGATATGCTGCTACTCAATTACTTTCTAAAGCGTTAATAATTTTGTAATATAAAGATACTAATGCCTGAAATTGCACAAGGCTATTTTCTGAAGCAATTCCTGCTTTGATATTGACATCAAAACTAGTTCCATTCTTTAGTTTTACTCTTAAAACTAAAGAATCTTTTGTTGTATGTGTTAATGGTAATAATTTAATATTTTGAAAATCAGCTTGATTAAATTTAGTTCATCAAACTGGAGCAACATTATTTAAATCACCGAGATATTTTTTAAATGTATTAGCAGAAAAACGATTTAGATAAGCCATATCTAATAAGAATTCTGCGTTAGCATTATCAAGTGTAAAAGTTACTCCTGAAGCATCTTCAACTTTTAAATTAGTTTGTAATTTTAAAGTTGTTTCTAAAACATTTTCTCCGTATTTTAATGAAACTTTGACAGTAACAATTTCTGCTTCAGTTTTAGCGTTAATATTAAATTTAACAACTGCAGAAGTTACTGTTGCTTTTTGTAAGTTTTCTTTAACTTTTTCATTTTGAACTTGACTTGCAACTTCATTAATAATTTGTTGTGGGTTCAAAGCACTTAATTTTTTATAATATGCTTGTGAATCTGAAGTTGTTTTAAAAACTAGGTTTGATTTTAATAAAACTTTAGCTTCTTCAAAAGCTTTTTTATCTTGTTCAAGTTGGGTTTTTGCACTGTCTTGCACTTTTTGATTTTCTTCTTCAAGTGCTTTTTGTTTATCTTGTGAAACTTTAACTTGATAATCAGCATCAGTTAAAAATCCATCAACTATAACTGCTACTTGATAATTAATTTCATTAAATTCAACAGTTAAATTAATTAAAAAACTTCCTGGTGCTAAATTATTTTCTGGATATTGATATTCTCAAGAAAGTATTTTTTTACTTTCGTATTTTGAATCAAAAACATGATTAATTTTTTCAAGAATTGCTTGGTTAGTTTCAGATACAGTTTGGATTTTTGATACTTCATTTAAGAAAGCGCTTGTATCCATATTTTTAACCTTTTCATTAAATAAATAAGCAGTTGTTGAGCCATCTGTTTGTAAATGGTTTAATGCAAAATAATCATGAAATTCTTTTCAGTTTTTTTCAAATTCATCAGCTAAGCTAATTAAATCTGTAAAGGCAAATTTTAAAACGGTAACTTGATCATTTTGAGACAAGAATAATTCAAAACCTAATGAACGTGAGAATTTTTCAGGTGGAAATACTTCAAAAGTTTTAACTAGTGAAGCATCTAATTTAGCAAATGAAAAGAAAGAATTTAGTAAGGAAATTTTTTCAGAAACATTACTTAAACGATTAAATTGCTCATAAATTTCAGGTGCACCTTTATTTTTATCAGCTAATGAAATTAATTTATTTGCATAAAGAGTATTTAATTCAGAAAATAACTCATTAGTTTTATTAATGGCTTCTGTATTTTGGTTATTTGCTTGAGGTTCATTTTCTTTTTCAAAAACAATTCCTGATTCAGGTTCATCATTAACTTCGTTATTAGTTGTTGTAGTTGTTGATTTTTCACCAACATGAAAACCACTTAATAAAATATGAGAAGCAACTTTTTCATTATTAAGTATTAACTCTAAATTTATTTTTAAGTCATTATTATCTAGTTTTTCTAGTGATAAAATTTCAAATTCAACTTCAGCACTTTGACTATTTAAATAATCATTAAATTCAGTATTAAATGATTTTACAAGATTGATTTTTGAATTTGAAAGACTAACTTTTTCTAAATAAGAAACAAATTCATCAATTGTAAATGAACTATTTTGAAATTTAAAGTTTTGTGCTTCTAAATTACTTTTATAAGTATTTAAAAATTCTGAAGATGAAACTTCGCTTTGTGCTTGACCACTTTTATCAACTATAATTAAATCACTACCAGGTTTTTGAACTGGTTTAACTGGATCAGCAGGCTGATTAGTTCCATCTATTAAAATTGGGTTTGAAATTTGCTTTTGTTCTTGTCTATTTAAAGTAACTACTGCAGTAGCTGCTCCAGCACCAATGGCTAAAGTAGCAATTGCTGTAGTCGCAATAATTAAAATTTTCTTTTTCATAATATCCCCTTACGAATGTCTGAATAAGTACTAGTAAAATTTACCACAAAAATTTTTATTTACTTTTTTTTCTAAAAAACTTAACTTTTTTAGAAATTTTATAAAATTGGTGCTATCAATTTTATAAATCGATGCCGATTTAATAATTAAATGGGCTAGATCTAAGTAATTTAAGGTTAAAAATTACTAGTTAAAATTAAGAATAATTTTACGACACTTTTGTCTTTTAAATTGTAACAAGAGTGCATAAATAACTTAAAAAAAGTATAAATTTATTATTTTTTTAAAACGCTTTAAAAAAATAGTTATAGAAGTGCTTTATTAGGTTAAAATTCTTTCTATATATGTGAAAGTTTGTCCAAAGTGCTTCTGATAAATCTAATTGATTGACTAGTCCTAAGGCACTAGTTGTTTTTATTGGTCGCTCAAATGTTGGCAAAAGTTCCTTAATTAATGCTTTAGCAAAAACGACAATTGCACGAACAAGTAACACCCCTGGAAGAACACGATTGATTAATTATTTTATTGATGAAAATAATAATTATTATGTTGACTTACCTGGTTATGGCTATGCTTTGATGTCTAAAAAAGATCAGCAATTAATGCTAGAAATGATTGATGAATTTCTTCATCAATCAAGCAACTTAAAAACAGTTGTCTTATTATTTGATGCAAGGCGTGGTCTAGGTGATTATGAAGAAAAGATTCTAGAATGGGCTAAGCAAGAAGACAAACACTTAATTTTAGTTGCGACCAAGTTAGATAAGTTAAATCAGAGTGAAAAACATCAATTAAAACAAAATTTATTAAAAAAGCAACTAGAAAATGAAGTTTTTTTCGTTTCTTCAACTAAAAAAACTAATGTTAATAACTTGCAACAAAGACTTTTAGCAGTCTTTAAAAGCTAGGAAAAAGTGTTAAAAAATTACTCAAAAATGGCTGAAAATTTTTATACTTATTTTAAGTTTTTTATATTAAAATAAAAAGGCTGTTTTTAATTTACATACAGTAATTTTAAAACTAAAAAAGGCTAAATAAGGACAGGTTCTAGGTGAAAGACTAGACAATCATGGTGGTTTTAGCGCTAAAACAATATACACATTAAATTTGAAAGGATTTAAAAATGGCAAAAGAAGAATTTAACCGTTCAAAACCTCACGTCAACATCGGAACAATCGGACACGTTGACCACGGTAAAACTACTTTAACAGCTGCAATTGCAACTGTATTATCAAAACAAGGATTAGCTGAAAAGCGTGACTATGCTTCAATCGATGCTGCTCCTGAAGAAAGAGCGCGTGGAATTACAATTAACACAGCTCACATCGAATACGAAACAGAAAAACGTCACTATGCACACGTTGACTGTCCAGGACACGCCGATTATGTTAAAAACATGATCACAGGTGCTGCTCAAATGGATGGAGGTATCTTAGTTGTTTCTGCAACAGATGGACCTATGCCTCAAACTCGTGAACACATCTTATTATCAAAACAAGTTGGTGTTCCACGTTTAGTTGTTTTCCTTAACAAAGTGGATATGCTTGAAGGTGAAGAAGAAATGATCGAACTAGTTGAACTAGAAATTCGTTCATTACTATCACAATACGAATTTGACGGAGATAACACTCCAGTTATTCGTGGTTCAGCATTAAAAGCACTTGAAGGTGATGCAAAATACGAAGCAAATATTAGTGAATTAATGAATGCAGTTGATGAATGAATTCAAGAACCTATTAAAGATTTTGAAAAACCATTCTTAATGGCTGTTGAAGACGTTTTCACAATTACAGGGCGTGGAACTGTTGCTACAGGTAAAGTTGAAAGAGGAACATTAAACCTTAACGACGAAGTTGAAATCGTTGGATTTACTAAAAAACCTAAGAAAACAGTTGTTACTGGAATTGAAATGTTCCGTAAATTACTAAAATCAGCAATGGCTGGTGACAATGCTGGGTTATTACTACGTGGTGTTGAAAGAAGTGAAGTTGAACGTGGTCAAGTATTAGCTAAACCAGGAACAATTATTCCTCATACACGTTTTGAAGCTGCAGTTTATGCACTTAAAAAAGAAGAAGGTGGAAGACATACTCCTTTCTTCTCAAACTACAAACCTCAATTCTACTTCCGTACAACAGACGTTACTGGTGGAATTGAATTCAAAGACGGACGTGAAATGGTTATGCCAGGGGATAACGTTGACTTAATTGTTAACTTAATCTCTCCAATCGCTGTTGAAGAAGGTACAAAGTTCTCTCTACGTGAAGGTGGAAGAACTGTTGGTGCTGGTTCAGTTACAAAAATCTTGAACTAATCTTAATTAACAAATCAAAAATGCATTTTCAAAGTGCATTTTTTTATTTTTCTTCAAAAAAATAAAAAAATTTTTAATAAAAAAGTTATTAACTATCTTTTGTTATAGTTATTTAGTTATGAAAAAATCTAAATTATTATGAATGTTATCAGCACCTGTTTTATTAATAGGAACAGCAACAGCAATTGCTTGCGCTCAGCCAAATAATCCTGAACAGAGTGTAAATGCTAAAGCAATTGTAGATAAATTGCCTAAAGAAGTAAAAACTAATGATTCAAATAAAGATTTAGATAAGTTAAAGGAAACACTGAAAAATTTGAGTAGTAATATAGAAACTTCATTCTTAAATTTATTAGATGAATCTAATAAAAAATCTTTTGAAAATGAATTAAAAGATGGTTATCAAATCTCTAAAGTTACTTTAGCAAGCGCAGATACTACGAATCGTTCTTTATTAGTTTACTTGATTATTAATAAGGGAGATGACAGTGAAACAGCGACAATTAAAGTCGTTGATTTAGAGCAAAAATCAGCACAAGAAAATGGTTCAGACCCATCAAAAGGTAATCCTGAAACTAAAACTGATGATTTAAAAACTAAAGCAATTTTAACTAAATCAACTATTTCAAAAGAAAAATTAGAACATTCTAATGACATAAGAATTACAGTTTCTTATAAAGAAGATGACTGAACTAGCAAACAAGAATCTGAATGAACTACCGAATTACTTAATTTAATTAATAAAAAAATTGCTCCTGAAATCGATGCTCTATTAGCTAATGAAAATCCAGAGGATTTTGTAAGTAATGTTGCCTTTTCTTATATTTCTTCAATTAAAAAAGAAGAATTGAAAATGGGGTTTTTATACGGATTAAAAACTAATTTTACTGAAGATATTTTTACAAAACTTGATGGACTAAAGTTTCCTGAAGTAAAAATTACTGATGAACAAGTTACTGCTGAAAAAACTAAAAATGCTGCTAATTACATTTTAAGTAATGAAACAGATGAAGAGGTTAAAAATGGTGATACAGTAATTATGGATTTTTTAGGAAAACTAGATGGTGTTGCTTTTAACGGCGGAGCTGCAAACAATCAGCAATTAATAATAGGATCAAAAAAATTTATTCCAGGTTTTGAAGAACAAATTATTGGTCACAAAAAAGGTGAAACTTTTGATATTAAAGTTACCTTTCCTGAAAATTATCAAGCAGAAAATTTAAAAGGAAAAGAAACAGTTTTTACAATTACTTTACACAAAGTAATTACTAACAAAAAAGCAGAGTATACAGATGAAATTGCTAAAAAGCATTTAACAATAACTACTTACACAAATAATTTAGATAAATATATTTCAGACTCAATTGAGGCACTTTTAGAGAAAAACAAATTAAAAGTTGCTAATTCCGAAGTTCATAGAAGAGTTGATAGAGAAATTTCAGAGATGAGATCTGTTGCAATTCAAAATGGTGTAACTTTAGAACAAATTATTGTTGGTCAAGGATTTACAAGTGTTGAACAATATAGAAGTATTGCTTTAGAACAACTACTTGATACTTACAAAAAGTCTATAATTATTTCGTTTTTAAAAGAAAAAAACTTAATTGATTTTACTTTATCAGAAGAAAATAAAGAATCATTGATTAAACAATTAGCAATTCTTAATAATAGATCTGAATTAGAAGTTAGAAGCAAAATTAAGGATCAAACTTTAAATGCTATATATCAAGACAAAAAATTAGCTGAATATTTTGCTAAAAAGCAAAATTCAGAAGCTGAATTTAAACTTTATAGTGATTTTTTAAAGACCTTATAAAAATTTTAGACTGTTGTTTTCTTGTGTAACAACAGTTTTTTAAATTTTCTCAAAAAAACCAAAAAAATTTTTAAAAATAGGGTTTTACAAAATAAAGTGCTATAATTTATATGTAAAAAAAGGTGATATATATGAGATTTAAAAAAATAATACTAGGAACTACACCCTTAATTGCAATGACAGCGAGTGCAGTAGCAATTTCATGTAGTTCAATAATTACTCCTATCGATGGTGAATTAGATAATGGTACGCAGATTACATTAAATGTTTTGAACGAATCATTAAATAATGTAAATTTTGATGTTAAGGAAAATCTTAAAGTTAGTGACTTTAAAAAAGAAATTATTAATTCGGCAAATTATTCATTAGCCGTTTTTTATACTAAAATTAGTAAGTTTCTTGATGATAATAGTGAATTAATTTTTAAGCAAAAATTAGCATCTATTTCAACTAATGACAAAATTTCTGCAACTCCAACAATTATTGAATTTGCAGATGATAAAAATAAATTAAATATTTCTACAATTATTAGTTTAAATGGCGTTCAAAAAACTGTTTCTTTTAGTTTAAGTAATTTTACCAATGAAGAAAAAGTTGTAGATCCTGGTTCAGGGGATCAAAATAATCAACAGATTTTTGATGAAATAAAAAAACTGGTTAATATTCTTAATTTTACTTACGATACAAATAAAACAACTAAATTAACTGCAATTGATTTTGTGCTTAATTTAGAAAATCAACTGACAGTACTTCAAAAATGAAACTATATTGGACAAGTAATTGTTGATGATAATTCTTATAATTTATTAGGAAGTCAACTTAATAATTTTGAATTATTAAATATAACTACTCGTGCTAGACAAAATGATGTTGACTTAGTTATTCAAATTAGGGATAAAAATAATCAGAATAACAAAGCAAATTTAAGTTTAACTATCAAAGGTTTTATGATTACAGATAGTACTAATATTGCTGATCCTAATGTTAAACAATTGCAAGTTGAAGCTGATAAAGATCTAAATAGAGTTATTAATAATTTAAGTAGCTTGGTTTTAAGTTATAATCGTACTTTAGAAAAAAAATTCACTACTACCGAAGTTTTAAAAGCAGGTGTTAAAACTTTAGATGATCTTTATACATTTTTGACTACAATTAGTCAGAATAATTTAAACAAAGTTTTAGGTAAAACAAACCTACAAGACAAACTTAAAAATGATATTAAAGTTACATTTAATTTAGCTCAAGGTCAAAGTAATAATCAAATTATTTTAAACCTAACTATCTATAAAGAAAATGCAACTAAAGCACTTTCAAAAGCAATTGTAATTGATAATTTTTACACTGAAGAAGAATTAAATAATAGCTTATTAAGTAAGTTTTATGATAACGTTGCTCAAGGTGAACAATTAACAGTTAATGCGAGTGCTTATAATAAAAATGACTTATTAGAATTAAGTCCTGAAAGTTTAAAATCAACTGTTTTGAAAATGCCAACTGTAAAAACTTATTTAGAAACATTGGCTAGTTTAAATATTAATTATGAAATAAAATCACTAACTTCTGTTAGCGATGATAATCGACAATTAAAATTAAATATAACTTTTACATCAGGTAATATGTCAAAAGATTCATTCATAATGCTTTCATCTTTAAAAACAGAAACTGTTTTAGATATGCTTAATAAATTAAAAGATGAATTACAAAATATGACTATTACAGCTGCTCAATTTAGTAAGCAAGAATTACTTGAAGAAAACTTTTATAAATTTGATCAAAGACTACAAACTTTTTCAACTTTAAAACTTTTCTTTGACAGAATTTGAAAAGAAAAATTAGTTGATTTTCAAATTAATTCAAAAGATGAATCCAAAACAATCCCTAATGCAATTATTGTAAAGATCACACTAAAATATAAAGGTGATAACAATAATACAAGCATAACTTTTGATTTTAATATTATTAATTTAAAACCTTAATAAATTAATCTCTTAAAATTTTATTACTATTTACATCAATTATTTTTGATGGATGATTACTAGTTTTTCCAAAATTAAAAACACTTTTAATTTCTGGAAAAACTTTTTTTATATCTTCTAAATTTTCAATTATAGACTCATCAGAAATGTTTGCACTGGTTGCAAAAAAAGGTCCATTTAGTTCTAAAAATTTTAGTAATTTTTTTTGCTTAGGCATTCTAAATCCTTGATTATTTACAATTAAAGAAACACTACCAGGTCAGTTGATTCTTGCGTATTTCTCGGCATTTTCGTCTCATTCTGGAAATTGTTTTGCTTGTTCAATTGAACTTACTAAAATAATTATTTTTTTATTTAGATCTCTTTTTTTAAGTCTTGATAAATGAATTTCATTTAAGCGATTTTTAGCACTAATTGCAATGCCATTTACTGTATCAGTTGAAAAAGCAACTATCTCATTTTCAGTCACTAATCTCGGTTCTGTTTCAATCATTATTCTGATTCTAATTCTAGTGGTTTAGATAATTCAAATATTTTTTCTTCAAGTTGATCAACAAATTCAGCAATTCTTACTTCAGGTGTTTCTCTAAATTTCCCTTTAGCATTTACACCATCAAAAATTAATGAATCAAAATTAAAACCAATAAATTCAAGTGGTTCTTGAACTCTTTTAATTAAGTCATTATTTACTTCTTCAGATGAAAAAGCACCCTTTGTAATTAAGAATAAAATTTTCTTATCAGAAAATAATCCCTCAATTACAACCTTGTTATTTACCTTATCAATATGATGTTTAAAAGTTACTCCTGTTAAAGTAATTCTCATTAAAAAATTAGCTAAAACATTTCCTGGAAAAATATGCATAACTGGAGCACTTATAATAATTTTATCAACGTCTTGAATTTTTTCAATTCATCTTCGAGAAACACCGTCACTATAAAAAGTAGAGAAATTATTTTCAGTTAGAATTTGCATTAAGTCATTATCATTATTTAAATTTATATATTCAAATTCTGCCTTGTCATTATATTTAGTATACATTTCTTTACTTACATCTAGTAGGTATTTTCCAATTGCATTATTACTTGGATTAGGAGTTGTTTTGATTAATAGTATCTTTTCGTTCATATTAAAATTTTACATTTTATTTGATTTGTTTCAAATAAAATGTGAATAAAAAAACGCAAAATTTTTGCGTTTTATGAAACTAAAAAATTAAGGATTTAAGTTGTTTGATTAAAGCCGCTAATCACAACTTGATCGCTACTTGTAACGCTATTATTTTCACCAACTTCAATTCTAAAAGTTACACTTGTTTCAGTGTAAGCAATCACAAATAAACTAACTTTTCAAGTTCCAATATTGTTGTTATAATTGCCTAGTCCATAGCTATTTAATTCTAATGGAGTTAAAGCAACTGAATCACTTATTGATCCTTTAAATAATTCATTTGCTTTTTGTTTTTTATCAAAATTATGATTTCTTAAATCAGTTAAAACATCTACTAAAACTGTATTAGCAGATTTATTATTTATTAAATTAGACTCGTTATCAGCATTAACTTTTTGAACAGTGACAACTACTCCTAAAGCACTTGCTCCTGCAACTGCTAGTAATGTTATTGATGCTGCTCAGGCGATAATTCCTTTTATACTCATATTTATAATCTCTCTTCTTTTGCCTATAAATTATAATAAATAAAAGATAGACTTTGCAAAAAAATCGCTTTTGACTTGTTTTTATGAAATAAAACAATTTTTTGGCTTTCAAGAATAAAAAAAGGCAACTTTTAATAAGTGCTTTTAATTATTTATAAAGAAAAGAAAATTACTTTTTCATTTGTGCTGCAACTTCAGCAGCAAAATCAACAACTTCTTTTTCAATTCCTTCACCAACTTCAAAACGTTTCATTTTTAAAGCTTTTAGTGAACTATCAGTTAAATATTTTTCAACAGTGAAACCTTGGTCCATAACAAATGGTTGGTTCAATAATGTAAATTCAGCAAGTGCTTTATTTAACATTCCACTTAAAATATTTTCTTGAATTTTTTCTGGTTTACCTTTTAATGAAGGAGATTCTTTGAATTCAGCAGTTAATTTTTCAAGGCGATTTGCAGGAACTTCATTTTTACTTAAAAACTCAGGGTTCATAGCTGCAATATGCATTGCTACGTTACGAGCATTAGTTTCGTTTGTACCTTCTGCTAATAATAGTGAAGAAACTCTTCCGTTTGCATGAGTATAAATTCCTGCAACTTGATTTGCTTCTAAATTAACAAATTCAGCACGGCGCAGTGAAATTTTTTCTCCAATTGTTGCTGTTGCATTTTCTGTTGCTTGTAAAATTGTTGAATTTGCATCAATTTTAACTGCTAAAGCAGATTCTAAATTAGTAAAATCATTTGCTAATAATGCTTGACCAATATTTTTAACTAAATCAATAAATTGTTGGTTTGTAGCAACGAAGTCTGTTTCTGAATTAACTTCAAAAATAACGACTTTTTTATCATTTTTAACAACTGAAACTAATCCTTCAGCAGCAATACGACCTGCTTTTTTAGCAGCTTTTGCCTTACCTGAATCTTTTAAGAATTCAATTGCTTTTTCAATGTCATAGTTAGTTGCTTCTAGTGCTTTTTTAACATCTAGAAATCCTGAACCTGTTCTTTCACGTAGTTCTTTAACTAGTTGTGCTTTTTGAGATGCATCCATTATTAATCTTTCTTTACAGGTGCTTTTTTAGGAGCACTTGTTCTTGGTTTTGCTTTAGCATTTTGACTGTGAGTATTTGAATCGCTAGTTGTTCTTCTACGTTGTGCTGGTTTTTCATCATTTGTAGTTGAAGTTACACGTTTATTTTTCTCACTTAAAGTTGCTGGTTTATTTTCACGTTTTTCAGGGCGAGTTGCTGAATCACGGTGGTATTTTCTCTCAGGCTTATCTTCAAAGTTTGTGAATCTTCTGTCTTCAAAGAAACGTCTTTGTTGATTTGGATTAAAATCAATTTCACGGCGTGAAGGTGTTCCACCTAAATCAAAATTAACATCATTTTTATATGCTAATTTAGCAACTCCACCTTTAGCAGTTACGATCGCATCTGCTAAAACAGTTAAAATCAAACGAATTGATTTTACTGAATCATCATTAGCAGGGATAGCTAAATCAACATCATCAGGGTTACCATCAGTATCAACAACACCAATAATTTTTACACCTTTACGGCGTGCTTCTGTAATAGCAATTTTATCGTGTTCAGGGTCAACTACAATCATAAAGTTTGGTTGGCGGCGCATTTCACGAATACCTTCAAAGTTACGTTGTAGTTTTTGTAATTTCTTTTCAAGCTCTAATGCTTCTTTTTTAGTGTAAGAATCATAGTCACGAGCTTTTAAGTTTTCTAATCTTTCTAATTCTTTAATTTGGCTAAAGATAGTTTTAGCATTAGTTAAAGTTCCACCTAATCAACGCTCTGAAACAAAGAAAGAATTTGAGCGCATTGCTTCTTCTTTAATAATTTCTTTAGCGTGTTTTTTTGTACCAACAAAAACAAAGGTAGCCCCTTTAGCGGCTGCGTTTTGAATTATTTTATAAGTTAATTCAAGCGCTTTCATTGATTTTGAAACATCAATAATATGAATCCCTTTTCTTTTTGAGTGAATAAATTTACTCATTTTTGGGTTTCAATTTTGTGTACGGTGACCAAAGTAAATTCCTGCAGAAAGTACTAAATTGTTAGGAACAATTTTTTCACCATCAATTTCATTTGAAACTAAATTATCAGTTTCAATGTTTAGATTTTTATTTTCCATTAAGATCCTTAAAATAGTTGTAGTTTGTTTAATTCTTCCATTTAGTTCAAAATTTAAGCACTATCATTGATACTGATAGCACACCCTAAAAAATTCCTAAATGTGCTTTTTATTTAATTAAATTTAATTAAATATCTTCTTGATTTTGATTTTTAAAAAGATTAATAAAAGCCTTTTTAGTATATCAAAAAATTTTTTTAAAAATTGAAAGATTTTTAAAAAAATCTGCTTGCTGAAAGCAAGTAGAGAGGATTTTGTTAAGGTAATTTAAATTAGAAATAACTTGATAAAATAATCTTTTTCAATGTTCAAAATTTTAATTAACCAGTTTTTTTAAATTCTTTTCAGATGTTCTTTGGCTAGTTAAAATTTAAGTATTATCAATAAAGATATAAGTAGTAGCTTTATTTATTTGTATGTCTTTTTATGAATTTTGAAAAGCTGAATTGTTTAAAGAAATTAAAGAAAATATTTGACCTTTATAGTTATGACTATTTCTAATTTACTTTTTCTTGACTAATTCTAAAATCTCTTTTAACTGTTCAACAATTTTTTCGTTTTGCTTAACAATTATCTCATTTTGTGTTTTTAATTCATCATTTTGTTTAACGATTGCATTGTTTTGTGTTTTTAATTCATCATTTTGTTTAACGATTGCATTGTTTTGTGTTTTTAATTCATCATTTTGCTTAACAATTGCCTCGTTTTGACTTTTTAATTCACTGACCTCAATTTCAAGTTTATCTACTTTAGAATAAAGTTCTTTGTTTTGTGCTTCAAGATTATCTACTTTAGAATATAAAGTATCCACTTTAGAATTGATTGCCATATTCTGCACTCTTATTTCATTAATTTGTGATCCTAACGATTTAATAATTCCGTCTGCTGATTTTTGAATCCTAATCATAACCCATTTTTTATCAAAAGGCAAGTCATCTTCTTCTCAATCTCAACCTGGTGGTGGGTCAATTGGTCCAGGTGGTGTAACAACAATAGGTTTAGGATCGCCTTCTGCTTCAAAATGTAATTTTGCCCTTCCTGTTTCCTGATTAATATCAACTCTATGAATTGTTTCTTCCATATTGTGAGTTTCTTTTAATGCCTTAAGTGTTTTAGTTGGTTGGTCGGTAGTAATTTTCAATTTTTTGTTTTTCATAATAATTTAATTATAACTAAAGAATATCTCCTTTAAAAAATTTTCAGTTTTTTCACATTTGAAATAAAAATTGGTTCAAGAAAATGAACCAATTAGCGTGTTTTATGATTGAGAAAAAGTTAGTAATTTTTCTCGATAATATTCATATTGTTGTCTTCTCATTTTGATTTCTGCAGGTAAACCTTCATTGATGTCTGAAGTTAATTTACTGAATTTATCTAGGATATTGACAATCCGATTTTGTTCTTCAAAAGAAGGAATAGGGACTAAAAATGTTGCAAGGGCATTTCTTTCTAATGCAGGTGGAAAGGCTGTTGTTCTTTTTAAATTAATTAACTCTTGTTGTTTTGATTTTAAATAGTAATATAAAAATTTATCAAGAAGTGAATTGTTTTTAGGAAGTAAAACAAAGCAAACATCCATTGCTCAGAACTTTTCACCTATTCAGTTAACATGACCTGCAGCACCATATTTTATAACAGTTACAACATTTTCAAAATTTCAATCATTATAATAACCAGTTGCTTTTACGCCACCACCCATAACAGGATATTGAAAGCTATCATTCATCATCGCTTTTGTAATTCTACTTCCAGGTTTGATAGTTACAATCTCTTCTAATTTATATCATTCAACTTTTTTATTTTCTTTATCATCAAAATTCATAAGGTAGTTCAGGTAGTAGTTATATTGTTTGTTTCTAGCTTCCAGCTCCGCTTCCAGCTCCGCTTCCAGCCTAGAGAATTCA
Source organism: Mycoplasmopsis agassizii (assembly GCF_002272945.1). Lineage (GTDB taxonomy): Bacteria > Bacillota_I > Bacilli_A > Mycoplasmatales > Metamycoplasmataceae > Mycoplasmopsis_B > Mycoplasmopsis_B agassizii. The sequence goes on from NZ_NQMN01000001.1 coordinate 293,697, forward strand.
TCTAAGATACTTACTATCTTATTTTGAATTTCTAAAGGAGGTAATGCTATTTCTATTTGTGAATATTTTGAAATTCAATGTCTTTCGTGATTTTCTTTAGCAATTTTATAATCAATAATTTTCATCGAGTGATAAAGAAATCTAAAATTATTTTCTTCAGTTTTATTTACTAAAATTTTCATTGCTGATGACTTAATTTTAAAATCAAAATCTACTCAATGCATTGATGTTGTAAAATCATCAAAAATCATTACAGGTTGTTCTTTTGAAGCGTTATAAATTCCTTCTTTTTCATTTGTGTATCCTAAAATAAAACTTTTTCCTGCAGTTAAAACAGGTATTTTATATTCATTTTTATACTTAGTATCTTTAACAATAAATTTAGTGGGTTGAACATAATCTATTAAATTTTTTAGTTTTTCATATCTAATATCTTCTGGATTAATTTCTTTTAAGAAAGTATTAATGTTTTTCATATTTATATTCCTAATTACTGTCTTATTTATTTTTAATTATATCTATAGCATTTACTTTTTGAAGCTATTTAGATGAAATTATTTTGAATTATTTTTTGAAAAAAAATCTTCTGCAGTTGCAGAAGATTAAATTTAAACTCTTGTTTAAATTAAATTCAAATAATTTTTTTCTTTTGAATTTGAATGCCATAAAACGTTGTTTGAATTAAGGCAATTGCTAGGTTGATACTTTGTCATAAAGTTCCTAAAATATAAGGAACAAGTAATGAATCAGGTAATAAACCGATTTCAACTGAACGGATTCTTAATGCAAAAGTTAGTACTCATAAAACATTGAAACCAATCAAATTAATTAAGAATGATAAAGGAATAAAGTAAAGTGTTTTCTTTCTAATTCCCATAATGGTTTGTGGTAGAAAAGCTACCATTGAAAATATTGGACCTAAATTAGCAAATACAGAAGAGACTGCCGTTTTTGCTTCGCTATCTGCAAATGGTTTTTGGCCAACAGCAAAAAACCAAATGGTTCAAGCGAAAATAATAATTAAATAAATTGATAAGGCAATTTGCTGACTTAGTTTGGCTTTGAAACTAATTACTTTATCTTTACGATAATGTAAGAAAGCAAACATTGTCATGGCGGTGATAATCATCGCAATTAATTCAGCGATAATTAATTGCTGCCCACCTGAATCAAGCATTAATCCTCAAGTTGAGAATAAAATAATTGCCGTTGCAAATAGTCATCAACTATACATATTGACTTTCTCTGCTTTTTTATTTCTTAAAACGTTAACGAGTTGTGGTAGTCCTGTAATTGCAACTGAAATTGAAGCGATTCAAGCAATTACATCTGAGATTTCTAATATATTCATAAATGAGTCCTTTTCCTAAATTTTATCCAAGATTGTGATAAACGTTTTGCACGTCATCATCTGATTCAAGGCGTTCAATAAAGTCTAAAACTTTTTGAGCCTCTTCTTCATCCAAGTCGACCGTGGAATTTGCAATGTAGGAAATTTCTGCACTCAGAAATTCTTCAAAATTGGTGGCACTCCTGATTTTATCTAAGACTTCTACAAAGTCTTCAGGTTCGCAAGTGATTGAGTAGTATTTATCTTCAACTACGATGTCACTAGCGCCTGCATCGAGTGCAATCATTGTGATGTCATCTTCAGTAATTAAACTACTGTCGATTTCAATTAAACCTTTTCTTTCAAAGACATAGGGGATAGAATTTTGCTTACCTAAAGCTCCATTTGCCCTTCTAAACATGCTACCGATATTGGCTGTTAGCCTATTTAAATTATCTGTTAAGCAAACTACTAAGATTTGTACACCCTTAGAAACAGTGCCTGAATAAGTTAACTCAGTATATTGCACTGCATCTTTGCCTGAACCGCTACCTTTAGCAATTGCTTTTTCAATGTTGCTCTTTGGCATTGATGCCGAACGAGCTTTTGAAACTGCAAGCCTTAAAGCAGGGTTTGAATTGATATCAGCACCCCGTGTGGCGGCTACAGATATTTCTTTAGATAGTTTTTGAAAGATTTTACCGCGCTTGGCATCTTGCGCCCCTTTGCGGTGTTTAATATTTGCTCACTTTGAATGTCCAGCCATTTTGCTCCTTAATTAAAAGTAATCTTTGTAAAAGTATAAAAGAATATTTTGTTTTTGGTGATAAAAAAAATTAACTTTCTTTAACAAAGTTTTCTAAGTCAAGAGGCTTAGCAGCACCCACTCTTTTATGGGAGCTTATTCTGTGTAAATAGTTGATGCGCTCTAGCGTTTTTTGATCAACTGTTTGCCCTCTTAAATAAGCATCAACTTCAGAATATTTAATTTGCATTTCATCTTCATCGTTTTGATCATCTCATAAACCTGCAGAAGGTACCTTATTAATAATTGTTTTAGTTACTCCATAAATTTTTGATAGTTGTCTTACTTCAGTTTTAGTTAAATGCACAATCGGTAATAAGTCCACTCCACCATCACCAAATTTTGTAAAATAACCTAGATGTCATTCATCTAAATTATCAGTTCCTAAAACTAAATAATTTTTTTCTTGAGCTAAAGCATACAAACTTGTCATTCTTAAGCGAGGTTTAATATTTGCTAAAGCAAGTTGATCATTAATTTTTAAAACATCAACCATTGCTTTATAAGCATTTTCTAAATTTAAATATTGATGTTTTAGTTTTAACTTACTTACTAGTTCATTGATATCTAATTCATCTTGTTTTCGTTTGTTGATCATCATTGAAACTGTAAAATGGTTTTTAGGAAAAACCTTGGCAGCAATTGCTGCTACAAGTGCTGAATCAATGCCACCTGATAAGCCGACAATCACACCTTTTTTATTGGCATCAGTGACAACCTTTAATAATCATTTTTCTAAATATAAGCCATAAGCTTTTAATTTTTCTTCACTAATTTTTTCTAAATTTTTTGACATGTTTTTATTTTATCTTAATTAAGTTAACTTATAATTTAATAATAATATTTCTTAAATAGTTGTGTTGGAGTTAACTTGGATAAAAATATCAAAGAGATGAAGCAAATTAAAAGATCTGAATTTTCTAATTCAGATCCTAAATCAAAATTTAATTCAATAGCAAATGCTAATGAATCTGAAAATGAAATCTTAGGTTATTTTTCAGATTATTTAAGTAAAAATGCTTACTTAAAAGTTTTAATAGTTTATGGTTTTCGCACTAAAGTTAAAACTTCAAAAGTAATTTATGATCATAGTAATTTATTAGCAGCGTTTGTTAATTTTGAACTGTATCGCCATGGCATAAAAGCTGATTTAGTTGACATTAATAATTATAATGACGAAGCTTTAAGAGAAATTGCTTGTGAATACGATTATTTAATTTCGCTAGCAAATTATAACTATCAAAGTAATCGCTTAACTAGTAAATTATTTAAAAAAGATAACTTCAATTCATTTACTTGAATTGAAGAAACTTTAATCAAAAATCCTTTGCTTAAAGTTTTTCTAACTGAGTATCATAATAAGCAAAAAGCAGAAGAATTTTTTAAAGAAAAAAGTGAAATTCAGGCTTTATTATTTTATGATTTAAGCAAGAGCGAAAAAGACAATATTAATGCAGAATTAATTACTAAAGAGAATGTCTTAAAAATAATTGATTGTATTGTCGATGAAGTTGCCTAGACAATTGCTAGAGAGGTTTTAACATGAAAGTAACTCTATATATTGATGTAGGAAACACTTATACAAAGTTTGCAACTAAAGCAAGAGAGCAATGATATTTTCAACAAATTGAAACGAAATTAATTCAAGCAGAAGTTGAATTATTTTCTTATGTCAATGAAAATTGTGGCATTAAAGATGTTGAAAAAATCTTTATCTCTTCAGTTGTAGAAGAGAAAAATTATTTATTCGAAAGACTAGCTAAAAACTTTTATCAATGTGAAATAACTTTTTTAAATGCAACTAATACTACAAAGTTAAATTTAGGCGATGCAAATCAATCTCAAGTAGGTGCTGACATTTTAGCAAATGCAATTTATGCAGCTAGTTTATATAAAAAAGCAATCGTTGTTTCTCTAGGAACAGCAACTGTAATTTCACAAGTGAAAAACAAAAGATTGCAAGGCGCAATCATTGCACCAGGTTTATATAATTCATATTTAAATTTAATTGAAACTGCTCCTAAATTACCTTTATTAAAATTTAATTATTTAGAAAAAAATTTAGGTAATAATACAGAAGAAGCCTTATCAATTGGCTTTCTCAATGGCTTTTATTACATGATTGAAGGCCTTGCTAAAAATATTGATCCTAAAAGTAAAATCTTAATCACAGGTGGCGATGCAATTTATTTAAAAGAAATTGCTAAAATTAATAAAAATATCGAATTTATCGATAATATGGTAATAAAGGGATTAGCGGAGGAATTCGATGAACATAATTAAATGATATAAAAATAGACACGAAAGATTTCGTGCCAACAGGCTCTTTTATATAAAGACCTGAATATATTTAGCTTTTTATTTAGCTTTGATTTTGATTTTAAGTTTTATACCTTACACAGGTTATATTAAACTAGGTTTAATTGATTTTACAACCTTACCAATTATCATGGTTGTGGCTTCTTTACATCTAGGATGAAGTGGTGGATCAATTGTTGGTTTTGGTATTGGTTTAGGTGCCTTAATAGCAGCTCATACTAGAGGTGATGCTTCAGGAATGTTTTACTTTCCAGATGTATCTGTTTTACCTAGATTTTTAACAGGTTTAATTATTGGTTTAACTAGTCAAGTTTTAATTAAAGATCGTTTTAAACATGTTACTAAAGTAATTAATATTATGTTCTTAGGAGCACTAGCTGTATTATTAAATACAACCTTAGTTACTGCTTTTATTTTCCTACATAATGCAATTGCGCCATTTCAATTTTTAAATTCAGTTACCTTATTAATTTGACTTGGATTTATTTATGTTAACTTCATAGTTGAAATTATTTTTGCACTAATTTTAGCTTGATATCTTGCATCATTTATGCTTTACATAAGAACAAGATTTAGAAGTTCAAAAGCAATTTCTATTTAAATTAAAATTTCCATTTTTTAAGTAATCTATACATTTTAGTTAATAAGTAAATATTGTAAATTGACCCCTTATAACTTTGATTTGTATAGGTAGTTAAATAATCATTAATCTCATCTTTTATTTTTGTCTTACTGTGGTTTCTACGGTAAGACAATTTTCTTTTATATTTTCAAATGTATGCTCAAAAAATAGATAAAACAAAAGTCAAAATTGCTAAAGATGTAACTATTAATCAAACTGGAAATTCAAAAAATTGACTAAGATGTACTCAATAAATAATATAGAAAACTAATACAAGCGATCAAAGAATTACGATGAATAAAAATATTCAAGTTGCAATTAAAGCAAACTTAATTAAGTGAAATAAACTTTCAGAAGTTCTTGATTGATTATCTTCGTTCACTAGGTATTTCCTTGATTAATTTTCTTAGTCTATTTATAAAAATCATATTTAAAATTGGGTATCTTAAAAACATAGAAATCTTATTTAAATAAATATTTAAATCTTCATCTTTTGATTTAATTATATAATCACTTTTAACAATTCAATTAAATCTTAAATAAGAACCAACTGCATAAAAAATAATTCATAATCCTGCAACAACTAATCCTGGAATAATTGCAATAACTGAATTAGTAGTATTAAAATTTATTTTAAATTCATTAGTTAAGAAAATATTAATAATTAAAAAAGATAAAGCAATTATAAAGAAAATTACTTCACTAATTGTGTAGTAAAAAGCAATCCTTATTTTTTTATTTAAGTCATCAAAAGAATTAAATTTATTAGTGTGTAAATCTCTATGTTGATTCATATTTCTATTATATAAACAGAATTAAATAAATATAAAAATCGCAAAAACTTTTTGCGATTAATTTATATGTTTATTGACAGAATTATTTTTTCTTTTTACTTAATAATTCTTTAATTTTTTCAGGTCTAAATTTACTATCAAAACTGCCGTAAGCATCATCAATTGTATCTAAAATAGCATCAATACTTTTCTTCTCTTTTAGTTCATTTTTGATCTTACTTTTATCAACTGAATAAGTTTTCGTTTTTTCAATTTCAACTGTTTTAGAAGAATCATCTTTTTGATTTTTAGGTTGATCTTCTTCAAGTAATGATTGTGTTTTTTCACTATCAAATTCTTGAGTTAATTTTTTATTTATATTACTTTCAATTAAAGATTTATTTTTATTTAAATAATCTAATTGTGATTCAGTTTCATTGAAAACATAATTTACATTTCTACCTAAAGTAGAAAATTGATTTTCTCTTTTGTTATTTGATTTTTCATCAAAAACTACTACATCATTAATTTCTACTAAATTAAATTTATTTTCATAATCTAAAATTAAAGATGATTTAACAAGATGTTGATTTGTTTTAGCTTGTTCAAAATATTTTTGACCTTTATTTCCACGGTTAGCAAATTTAAGTTTTTTAACATCTAAATACATGTAATAATTTCTTTGACTAACTAGTAATAAATTGGATTTATTTTGAGCACTTTGTAAATGATTTACAACTTCACCAGCATTTAATTTAATAATGATATTTCCCATACTTGAAGTATTTAAAAGTGGAAAATCATTTTCACTTATTTTTAAAACAAGATCATTATTTGTAAATACTAGGTTTACAAAACCTCCACTACTTAAACTTACAGAAGCTAATTGATCACCTGATTTAATTTTAATTGCTCTGACTGGTTTTGAATATTTACTAATATCAAACGCTTCAATTTTAGTACGTTTTCCAAGTCCTAATTTAGTTATAAAATTGACATAAATCGTGTCGCTAAAATCATTAATAATAAATGTATTAATGATTTTTTCTGAATCATTTAATTTAACAAATTCACTAAGATGTTGTCCTATTTCTTTTCATTTTCCTGAGTTAATTTTGAATAAAGGAATGCTTATAAAATTACCTTGATTTGTAAAAGAAATTAATTTAGATTTTGTATTTGTACTTTGTGCAAATACAATTTCATCACCCTCTTTTAATGAATATGTTTCATAATTATTTGAATCATAAATTTTTTGAGAAACACGTTTTATGTAACCTTGTTTTGTCATACTAATATGAATATCTTCTTCTTCAATTAGATCTTCAATATTGTAATCAACTGCATCATTAGAATCTTCAATTAAGGTTCTTCTAGGGATTGCATAATTTTTATTTATTTCTTTCAAGATTTTAATTAAATGATTATTAAATAGACTTTCATCTTTTAATAATCCTTGTAATTCTGCAATTGTTTCAAGCAGTTTTGTTTTCTCATCTTGAAGAGCATAAAAATCGGTTTTAGACAATCTATATAATTGCATTTCAGCAATTGCAGTTGCTTGTCTTTCTGTGAATTTGAATTCTCTAATCAGATCTTCAATAACACCTTTTTTGGCATTATTACTTTCACGAATAACTTTAATAACTTTATCAGTAACTTTTGAAACAATTAAGAATCCTTCAACTATTTCAAGACGATCTTTTGCTTTATTTAAATCGTAAATAATAATTTTATTATTTACATCTTTAAAGTGATCTATATAAGCACCAAGCATTTGGTGCAAATTCATTAAGGTTGGATAACCTTTATAAATGGCAATATTATTGTATGAATAATAAACACGCAATTGAGTTTTACTCATTAAATAATTAATGATAGTTTTTGCATCAGCATTTGAAGTTAGTTTAATTTGAATTTCAATTCCATCACGATCAGAAACATCTAAAACTTCTTCAACACCTGCGATATTATTTTTATCAAGCAGTTGATCAATTTCAAAAACTAATTTTGATTTAACAATTCCATAAGGTAGCTCTTTAATAGAAATATAGTGTTGTTTATTTTCTTTAACGATTTCATATTTTGAACGAATTGAAACACGACCTTTTCCTGTTTCAAAAGCTTCAATAATACCTTTATTACCACTAATTATTCCACCTGTAGGAAAGTCTGGTCCTTTAATATGTTTCATTAATGTGTTTAATGAAACATTAGGATTTCTGATCATAGCAATTGCACCTTCAATCACTTCATTAATATTATGTGGTGGAATTTCTGTAGCAAAACCAGAAGCAATTCCACGGCTTCCATTGATTAACAAGTTAGGAATAAACGAAGGTAAAACAGTTGGTTCTTTTTCGGTATCGTCAAAGTTTGGAACAAATTTGACAATGTTTTTTTCAATCCCTTTCAGCATTAATTCGCTGACTTTAGCAAGGCGGCTTTCTGTATAACGCATTGCAGCAGCAGGATCATCATCGACTGAGCCGATATTACCATGCATTTGAACTAGTGGCAAAGCCATTTTTCAATCTTGTGCCAGTCTGATCATGGCATCATAAATTGAAGTATCACCGTGGGGGTGATACTTACCAATAACATCACCAACTACACGAGCTGATTTTTTATAAGGTAAATGATTGTAAAGTTTTAAATCATGCATTGAGAATAAAATTCTTCTTTGCACAGGTTTAAGTCCATCTCTAGCATCTGGTAAGGCTCTTTCTTGAATTACATATTTAGAATAATTTCCAAATCTTTCTGACATGATTTCATCAAGATTTTGTAAGTAAATTTGAGGATTTAAGCCTTCAGGAGCGTTATCTTTTTTAGCCATTAATTACCTCGCTTATTACTTCATTTTTATCATCATTGATTTCAAAATCATCATCTAAATCAAAGTTTACGTTAGTTGAGATTCATTCTTTTCTTAATTCAACGCTATCTCCCATTAATGTAGACACACGGCGCTCAATAATTGCTAAATCATCTAAAGTTACTTTAATTAAGCTTCTGGTTTTAGGATCCATTGTAGTTTCTCAAAGTTGATCGGCGTTCATTTCACCAAGACCTTTATAGCGTTGAATCTCATAACGAGCGTGGTTTTTTGTGATTTGTTTTAATTCATCATTACTTCAAGCATATAAAACAGTTTGCTTTTTATCTTTTAAAGAAATTTTATATAAAGGAGGAAGAGCAATATAAATGTGTCCACCTTCAATTAACTGTCTCATATATCTAAAGAAAAATGTTAGCAATAAAACCTGAATATGAGCACCATCAGTATCGGCATCGGTCATTATTATGACTTTGTGATACTGTAAATTATTGATGTTAAAATCTTCACCAATTCCAGTGTTCAAAGTGTTAATAATTGTTGCAATTTCTTCATTTTTTAAGATCTCAACTAGTCTTGATTTTTCAGTATTAATTACTTTACCTCTAAGTGGTAGAATCGCTTGATATTTACGGTCTCTACCACTTTTAGCGCTGCCACCAGCTGAATCACCTTCGACAAGAAAAATTTCTTTTTCTTTAGGATTTTTACTTTGAGCAGGAGTTAATTTTCCAGATAAAATTAACTTTTCTTTTTTCAGATTTTTTAAAGAACGGCTTTCTTGACGTGCTTTTCTTGCTGCCATTCTTGAATCATAAGCATTCTTAATTTTACCAATTAAGCGTTCAGCATCTTGCACGTTTTCATTTAGTCAAAAACGTACTTTTTTATAAACAGCATCTTCAACAATTGCTTTTGCATCAGGAGTACCTAGTTTATCTTTAGTTTGACCGACAAATTCAAGAATTTTTTCAGGTACTTGCAAAGCAAGCACAATTGAAATTCCTTCGCGAATGTCTTCACCATCAAAGAAACTTTTACTTTTAACTAATTTTCTTTCAAAGGCTCATTCATTAATAACTTTAGTAAAAGCATTTTTAAAAGCACTAACATGTACTCCACCATCACGAGTTTTAACGTTATTAACAAACGAAACAAAAACTTCAGTGTAATCACTTGTGTATTGAAAAGCACACTCTAAATTAATTCCTGTTGCTTTATCAGCATCTTTAAAAACAAAAGTCTGTGTAACTTTCTTTTTTGAATTATTTATAAATTCAATAAAAGCACTAATTCCGTTTGAATAGTGAAATTCTCTTGAAAAACTATTATTTTCATTTTTGAAAATAATAGTCAAATTAGAATTTAAAAAAGCAGCTTCTTGTAAGCGTTCAATAATTATTTCTTGATTAAAAGTTACCTTTTTAAAGATTTCAAAATTAGGTTTAAATTCTACCTTAGTTCCTTTTTTACTAGTTTTACCAATTTCTTTAGTTTTAATGCTGATGTTACCACCATCTTTAAATTCGGTAAAGTATTCCTTACCTTCGCGGTAAACATTAACTTTAACATAATCACTTAAAGCATTAACAACGCTGGCTCCAACACCGTGAAGCCCTCCACTAGATTTATAAGCGCCATCGCCAAATTTTCCACCTGCATGTAATTCTGTAAAAACTAATTCAACTCCTGATTTTCCAGAATCATGTTTTTGTACAGGGATACCACGACCATCATCTTCAACGATAATTGATTGGGTTTTGGTTAATGTTACTTTGATGGTTTTAGCAACGCCTGCTAAAACCTCATCGATTGAGTTATCGAAGATTTCTCAAATAAGGTGATGCATACCTTTTGAATCTGTAGATCCAATATACATCCCTGGTCTTTTTCTGACTGCCTCAAGACCTTTTAAGACTTTTAAATTGTCAACTGAATAATTGCTCATATTGTTTTATTATAAAATCAAAAAAACTTTTTCTTGTTTAATAAATTTATTATTTTTTTAAAATTTTTTTATCGATAAAATTGGAAACTATAACTGCACATGAATGGCGATTAAAATGTTTTTTAACATCATCAAAAATTGATAAGATTCCCATTAGATTTTGGTCGTAATCTTTACCATCGATCATCTTCTTATACTCTTCGTTTAATTGTTCAACTTCTTCTAAAGATTTATTTAAAATTGTTTTAAAAAATAATTTTGAAGATGATTTAAAAATTGCACAACCTGATAAATTGGTTTCAATATTTTTAATAATATTATTTTCAATTTCAAAGGTAGCAATTAATTTATCAGCACAAGTATCTGAATATTGTACATGTGCGTTTTCATGATTAAGATTTTTATTTTCTAATTCTTGTGAAGAATAATTTTTCATAATAATATTTCTAGCTTCATCACGAGAATATTTTTTATTAGATGACAAAAAAATCACCTCCATTTTTTAATTCATAAATTAATTTGTCAACATCTGTTTTTGTATTATAAATACCAAAACTAATTCTTACAAATGATTTATCATTTTCATTATCAAAACTTAAATAAGAACAAAATTTTCCTTGTCTTACATAAAGATTTTTACTTGCTAAATATGAAGAAATATCTTGAGAATGATAATTCTTAATATTAAATAAAACTATAAATTTATCTTTGCTTTGATAAATGTCAATTTTATATTTATCTATTTTGTTTAATTGCTCCACAAAATAATTTGAGAGTTCAATAATTTTATTTTTTGCTTCTAAAGTATTAAATTTATCAGCAAAATCTAATGCTCCATGCATTGCCATAATTCCTGCTAAATTAGATGTTCCAGGTTCATATCCATCAATATTTTCTTTTAAAACAATGTCAATATTTTTGCTATCTTTTTTAAACAAAATGTCATTTGTAGAACCACCACCAAAAATTTTAGGTTTTATTTTATTAAAAACATTTTTTGAAATAATTGAAAAACCTAAACCAGTTGGACCAAAAAATTTATTTGCACTAAAAATAATTATTTGATTATTTTTTAACTTAACTTCTTCATGAACAATTGCTTGTGCAGCATCATTAACCAATATAATATTTTTTTCTAAAGCTATTTTTTCAACTTCATGAAAATCAAATTCATTATCAAAATTATTTGAAGATTGACTTAAAGAAATAACTTTAGTTTTATCTGAAATATCATTCAAAATATTTTTTGAAATAATTATTTTAACACCTTTATTTTCAGCATATTTAAATCAAGGAACAATGTTTGAAGAATGATTATTTTGCGCCAAAATAATTTCATCATCTTCCTTTAAATTGTCACTAATCATGAAGGCTATTTGGTTTAAACCAAAAGTAGTTCCAGAATGAATGATGACTTGATCATCTTCATTTGCTGAAACTAAATTTTTAATTCTTACTCTTAATCTATTTACTTCGGAAGAAAGAAATTTTCCCATTTCTGTATCGGCACTTCTTGTGCTGATTCCGTATTCTGTATAGTATTTATGCTCTGCTTCAATCATTGAAATAGGCTTTAAACTAGCTGCTGCTGAATCAAAATAGATTATTTTATTTGCCATTGGAAAATGAGTTTTAATATCTTTCACCACTACCTCTTTTACAGTAAATAAAATATTCTTGATTTCCTGATTTTTTGCCTTTTACTTCACTCTCAATTACTCGCTCAATATCAAAGCCATAAGAATTTGCAAACATTATGAAATCATTAATCATACGTTCATGCAATGCTTCTTCAACAAAACCCGCTTCAGAAACATCTTCTTTTTTAGCTTCAAATTGTGGTTTAAATAAAAGTAAAAAATCATTACAATTTACTAAATCATTTTTCATAATAGGAACTAATTTTTTTAAGGAAATAAAAGAAACATCTGCAATTAAAAACTCAATTTCATTTTTAAAATCTAGTTCACCAATTTTATTAAAATGTGTCTTCTCGATAGAAACAACTTTTTCATGTATTCTTAAAGAATAATCAAGTTGATTTGTGCCAGCATCAAGTGCATAAATTTTTTTAGGATTTTTAGTTAAAAGATATTGAGTAAAACCACCCGTAGAAGCACCTACATCAATAATAACTTTATTTTCTACATCAATATCAAATTTGTCAAACACACTTTTTAATTTATCTGCACCTCTTGAAACATATTCTTTAGAAGTTTTAACTATGATTTTATCTTTTGCACTAATTTTAAATTTAAGTGAATTTTCATAATAATTATTCACTCTAACTCTCATTGATAAAATAAGACCTTTTGCTTCAAATTCGCTGTATCCTAAACTGATTAGAAATTCTAATAATGTCATTATTTTATTCTCCATAAAAATTCCTTTATACTACTATTTAAACCTTCATTAATTTCGATACTTTTTAAAAAATCACTGTAACTATTTCTCATTATTTTTACGTTATCTAAATAGTCCTGATTAACTTTAAATTTTTTTGAATTTTTTAGGTTTTTTATTTTGCAATGATTAAATAAAAAAAGCAATAAATTTTTATAGTCTAAATTTTGAAATTTTGTTTTCATATTTTTAATAATTAGATCAAAAATATTTTGAAAAATTTCATCACTTCATTGTTGAATTAAAATAAAAAATAAATGCTCTAATTCAATTAATAATTGAATATTTGAATTCAAAAAAACTTCTAATGCATAAGAAAAAAAGAAGGCGTTTTTTTTATTAATAATTTTATAATAAGCCACTAAATCATATTTATTTTTGTAAGCTAAAATAATTTCATTATGCATATTTATTTATTAATTTTTTTAGCAAAATTATCTAATAAAGCATTAACAAAATTTACTTCTTTTTGATCTAATAAACTTTTTGAAATTTCCACTGCTTCACTGATTACAATATTTTTTATTCCAATTAAAATTTCATTAGCAGACACCATTAAAATTGCTCTAATCAGTGGTTTAATATTTGTTCAACTTCAGGTTTCAGATAATAAAGATTCTAGTGCAGAAATTAATTTTTCTTCATTACTTACAAGCATCTTCATGATTCTAAATTCACGTTCATCTAGATCAAATTTAGTGAAAATATCATCTAAGTTTAAACTTCTATCCATCAAGTAATATTGATAGATAATGCTGATCAATAAAAAGCGTTCTCTTCTTGCTAATTCTCACTTTTGGTTAGCAATTTGACTATATAAAATTTCCTTCATATTTAATAATATAACTTATAAACCCATTTTATTAATGAATTCTTCATTATTAACTCAGTTCTTTTTAACTTTAACATTTAGAAATAACTTTGTTTTTACGCTGAAACGCTCAGAAATGGCTTTTCTAGCTTCTTCTCCGATAAGTTTGATTAACTTACCGTTTTTACCAATTACAATGCCTTTTTGGCTTTCTTTATTAACATAAATAGTTGATCTAATTTCAATAAAACTTTGATCACCAAATTCATTATCAGTTTCACTAAATTGATCAATATCTACTAAAATTGAATAAGGTAATTCTTGATCTAAATGATTCATAGCAACTTCTCTAATGATTTCTTTTGCCATAAATCTTTGATTAATATCTGTAAAAATTTCACTATCATATTGTTGCTCACCTTCATAAGCAAACGATTTTAAAACATCAATTAATTTTGTAATTGATGTATTGTCTTTTTTAGAAATTGCGAAAATATCTTTAAAACCTAATTCTCTTAATTTATCTGCCTTAGCTTTTAAAATTTCTGTTTTATTTTCTAGATCAACTTTTGTAATAATAGCTATTTTATTTTTAGTATTTTTTAAGTGATCAATTATAAAAATATCACCTGTAGAAATTTCTTCATTTGCAGGTGTTAAAAAAGCAGCTAAATCAATTTCTTTTAAAGAATTAAGTGCTTCTTTATTTAAGTTATCTCCGTATTTTGAAATTGGTTTATGAATTCCTGGAGTATCACTAAAAATAATTTGATAATTATCTTCAGTATTTAAAATACCAGTAATTACATTTCTAGTAGCTTGTGGTTTTTTATTGACAATTGCTAAATCATAATCTAAGATTTGATTTAGCAAAGTGCTTTTACCAACATTAGGTCTACCGACAATTGAAACAAATAAAATCTTCATTATTTTTTAGCTCAAGCAATATCATTCATGACAACAGGATGAGGTGCAAGTTCTTTTAATGAATATTCATTAACAATTTTTCCATCATATGAATAAAGATATATTTTGCTATCTGGTTTCATAAATTCAGTCATAACTTGGCGACATCCTAAACAAGGAGAAACAGGTTCATTATTTTTACTAATAACATGCACTTCTTTTACTTCTCCAACTTTTAAGTCTGTATTTGCAACTGCCCCAAATAAGGCACTTCTTTCAGCACATAAACCTGAAGGATAAGCAGCATTTTCAACATTTACACCTTTGTAAATTTGATTGTCATTAAAGACAATAATTGCTGCAACTGGAAAATTTGAATATGGACTATATGATTTTTCTAAAAGGATTTTTAATTCACTATAATAATTTTTCATTTAACTATTATATATTTAATAATTAATTGTTAAGCAACATATTTAATTAAATTAGCGACTTATTTTGTGCACCATTAAAATTTCTTCAGTTAAATTATTCATAATTTCTTCTTCATCTTTTTCAAGATGGTCATAACCATTTAAATGTAATAAAGCATGTACAAATAAATAAGAAAACTCTCTTTTTAAACTGTGATTATATTCAATACTTTGGGATTTAACTTTTTCCATATCAAAAACTATTTGTCCAAGAGGCAAATAGTTCAAAAAACTTAAAAATTCTTGATCAGCAAAAGGAAAAGATAAAACATCAGTTGTTTTATCTTTATTTCGATATTCTTTATTCAATTCTTTTACCGTTTCAGCATTAGTAATTAAGACATCAACTTGAAAAGGTAATTTACTATTTAATTTTTTTTCAGTTGTTTTTAAAAGTTCAATAAAAAGTTTTCGATAACTAAATCTAGTGCTTGTTTCATTTAAGAAATTAATATAATCATTCATGTTTTAATTTTAGATTATTCAAAATTATTTTAAAAATAATTCATAAATTTTTTGTTCACCATTTGTGAAAGAAACATTAATTTTTGTATTAGGTAATAAAGGAGCTTTTTCTGATTCTTCGATAATTTTTACAACGAATTCTTTTGAATCATCTAACAAAATATTTTTAATTATATAGTTGTATTTTTTGTCATTAATATTTATATGAATTACATCATCAATTTTTAATCTATATGCAAGATCATTAGTTACTATTAAAGAGTTTTCGCTTTCAGAATTTACACGTAAAACAGCTACTTCACTTTTTTGAGTGTTTTGCATAAAAAAATAAATTACACCTGCACTTGAAAAAGATATAAATAAAAAAACGAAGACAGTTAAAAATCAATTTACTTTTCTAAATTTATTTTTCAAGGTACACCACTTTAGCATTTTCATTTACATAATTTTCATTATGACTAATTTCAATAAAGATTGCATCTTTTTGAAATTCACTAATTGCCTCTTTTAATAATCTAATATTTTCTATATCTATATTTTCAAATGCTTCGTCTAATAAAATTAATTCATATTTAATTGTAAATATTCTTAGTAATTTAATTATTTGTTTTTGCCCAGAAGAAAATGATGATCCATTATCTTTTAAATTTTCTTTTAAATTTAATTTAGCATTATCTAGAATATTTGTGATCTTATATTTTTGCAAATTTTCTTCAAACAATTTTATTTTTTCAAAATCACCATCAGTAATAAAATCTATTATGCTAGTGTTAGTTAAAAAGTATTCTGGATAAATATGAAATATTTTTTGCTTGTAATTATCTTTATTTAAATGTATCATTTTTACATCATTTATACTGATTTCTTCGGTATTATAGTTAGCAGCAATTAAATTTAGAAGTGTACTTTTTCCACTACCATTTTGTCCTTTTAAAATTACAGATTGATCTATTTCTAAATTATCTAAACGCAAATTTTTCTTATTTAATTCATATTCAAAAAGTAATTTTTCAACTTTGATATTATTAATTTTATTTGTTAAAATAATTCCATCTTGAGTATCTTCATTATCAATTGAAAAAACAAAATTTAATAGTTCAATATTTTTTTTATTTAAAGGATACTTAACAATAATTTCTGAAAAAGATGAAAAAGGTAGAATGAAGAAATTAAATGCAGTTAAAAAAATTAAAAGATTACCTAAGCTTATTTCATCTTGTTTATTAAAAATTAATCCTACTACAGTTAATAAAATTGGAGTTGCATAAGAAATGATAAATGAAAATAAAGAACGTATTTGATCTAGTTTTCCAATTTTGTATTCAACATTTTTATATTCTAGATAGTTGAAATTTCAAATGTTCAAATAATGATTTTTAATCTTTGAATTAGTTAATTGTTTCTTACTAAAAATTAAATCATTTGTGCTTGAATTTAAACTCATACTTGTTGATAAAATTTTTCTATATTTAGATGAAAATAAATTTTGATAAACAAAAGAAATTGCAAAAATAATTAGTGATGCTGCAAGTGCTATAAAAAATAATTTATAACTTATCCAAACCAATATTACAGTTGATAATGTAAAGTTTAATAATTCAGAAAATAATGCAAAAAGAAATTTAGATTTAAAATTTGAAATTTGACTAATTAAAGAGCTTCTTCTGATGTAATCGTAATAATCCATTTTTGAATAATCTAGATTATTTATATTTAATATTTTATTTACAAAATTTTTACTAATTGTATATTCAATATTATTTGCACTTTTATTTACCAAATAATTTTTTAAAAAATTACTTATTACTTTAATAACTATTATTCAGATAAAAATTAATCCGATAGTTAAAAGAGTTTCAGTATTATTATCAATTGCACTTGATTGAAAAATTAATTTAAGAAAGAAACTAGATAAGAAAGTAAAAACTGAATTAATTAAAATTGAAATAAATATAAACAGAAAATATTTTCCTACTTTTAGTTCTGAAAACAAACTCTTATTAATTTTTACTTCGTTTGTCTTCTTAATTCCGATGCTTACTGAAATTAAAATATTTAAAAAAATATTTTCAAACTCAACTGCCGAAACAATATTTTTGCCATCAAAAGGATCTAAATAATGTATCTTTGTCTTAGTAATTTTTTCGATTATTACATAATGCTGTATACCTTGCTTTTGCACAAGTGCAATATATTTTTCTTTGCTGTTAATTTTATATAAAGATTGAAAATTACTTTTATAACTTTCTAATGCTAATCCATATTTGCTCGCAACGTTTTTTAATTCACTAATGCTGATGCCTTGTTTGCCATAGTTAACTTGCTTTTTTAATAAATTTATATCTAAATGAATGTCATAAAAAAAGTTGTGAAAGCTATCTAAAACAGCAAGACCACAATCTTTAACATCTTCTTGTAAAACTATTTCCATATTACCTCTGTGTTTGTAATTAAGTTATTTTTTAAGGAATAAAATCTTATCCCCTCATTTAGCAATAAAATTTTTGAGTAGATTTGGAAAAAGTTTTTTGAGTTTTTTTGTAAAAAAAATTATAGTTATTTAATCTGATAAAAAATAACTTAATAACTTTTTAAATAATAATAAATTTAAATAATCAATGTTTTTCAAATTTCAAAAATATAATTTCAAAAATTTGAAAATCACTTTTTTGGTATTGCTTGCCCCTAAATTCTAAAAAAAGCATTAAAAAAACGAACTGCTTGAAAGTTCGTTTTAAATTTTATTCTTCTGATGCAGGTGCTTCAGGAGTTTGAGGTTTTTGACCTTCAGGATGTGCTTGTCTGTCGCCTCTTTTACCCATTAAAGGACGGTTTGAACGAACACGTTCTCTTTTGTAAGGGATTAAAGCCATTTCACGAGCTCTTTTAATTGCAACAGTTAGTAAACGTTGTCTTTTAGCAGAAACAGCTGTAATTTTAGAAGGTAAAATTCTTCCGTGAGTGTTGATGTATTTTAATAATAAATCAACATCTTTGTAATCAATATAGTTAATACCATCTTGATCTAATTGAGAAATACGTTTTCTTTTTAGAACTTTTTTACCTTTTGATTTTTTAACAAATGCCATTTTAGGTTCCTTTCTATAGTTTAATTAAAAGTCACTATCATCATCAAAAAAATCATCGTCATCATCTAAATTGAAGCTATCATTTGCTCAATCGTTAGACTTAGAATCGTTATGAAAAGTGGTTTCTGTGTCTTGCAATTTTGCAAATTTATTTTCTTCAAAACTATTTTGTTGAAAATTATTTTGATAATTATTATTTTCTGAATAAGAAAATGTATTAGTGCTTTGTGCATTTTGATTATTTCGATTTGAAGAAATAATGCTTGCATTATTGACTCTAACTGTTTGGTTATAAACTAGTTTATTGTCATTAGGGTTTGTGTATGTTGAAGTTTCGATTGAACCTAAAATTGAAATAATGTCACCTTTTTTAGCGTATTTTGATAAATAAACTGCTGTTTGATTTCAGGCTGAAAAGCCAATGAAATCAGCAATTGTTTCACCAGTTCTACTTTTAAAAGGTCTATTAACTGCAACTGTTGCTCTTAGGTATTCAATGCCTGAAGCACCTTTTGATAAAACAGGATCAGCTGTTAATCTTCCAACTATTGAAACATGGTTCATTTAAACTCCCTTTAATTTTTAGCTAACTAAGCAGCTTTTTTATTTTGTGAAGTAACTTTTCTTGGAGTGTAGCTACGTTTAACTTCGCTACCTTCCTCTTTAGTATTTTCACGACGAACTTTAACTTCTCTTGCAGGTAGTGGTGTAGCAGGTTTATTAATTCCACGCTCACTTGTTAAGTTAACTACAAGATGTCTTCAAACGCTTTTACTGATGTTTGCTTTACGCACAAATTCAGCAACTTCGTTTTTCTCATCAGATGATTCCACTAAAGCAAGTACATATTTAGCAACTTTACTTTTGTTAATTTCATAAGCAAGTTCTGTTCTATCAAGTACTTCGAATTTAGTAACTTTTCCGCTTTTAAATGTTGATGTTAACATGTCTTTTGCCACGTTTTCATTTTCAGCAGGTGCTAAAATCATCATAATTTCATATTGACTCATCGTTTCCTCCTTCTGGTCTAATGGGTTAGTTTCTCTAATTTTTTGAACTAACCAAGGTTATAATAATACTTATAACATAAAAAGCAATTTCTTTGCTTAAAAATTAGGCTCAAAAAATGACTTTTTTGCTTGTTTTTACAAGTTATTTTGCTCTCAAAATAACATTAGTTTTAAGCATTAAAACTACTAAAATTTATCTTTTAAATTTTAGATTTTTTTAGCTCATCTAAAAGCTTTTTTTGTTAAAATAAAGCAAGCTATTTTAAATACTTTCCACAGTAGCAGATATATTTAAAACTAAACACTATTTAAAGGAATCAAATATGGCAAATATTAAAGCAAATATTAAAAGTATTGTAACTAACGAAAAACGTCGTCTTCGTAATAATGCTATCAAATCTAGAGTTAAAACTGCAACTAAAAAAGCAATTAAAGCAATTAATCAAAAAGATGAAAACGCTTTAGAATTAGTAAGATTAGCACATTCAGAAATTGCAAACGCAAGATCAAAAAATGTGCTACATGCAAATAACGCTGCACGCAAAAGTTCTCGACTTGATGCAAAATATAATGCTGCTTTTCAAAAATAATTAAAAATTATTTTCAATTTAGAAAGTTCAAATTAAGTTTTGAACTTTTTTATTTTATTAAATAGTTTGTAACTATTTAAAAGCATTGGTGAAAATTTAAGAAAATTTTCATAAAAATAAATAACCTAAAATGGCTTTTTTATTTTAAAATGTACTAGATATGAAAAATAAATTATTAGATGTAACCATTGAAATTTCAAAGGGTTCAAAAATTAAATATGAATATGATCGTGCTAGCAAAAAACTAGTTGTTGATCGTATTTTAAGAGGCGATTATGTCTATCCTGCTAACTATGGATTTTTAGCAGATGCACTTGATTGAGATGGAGATGAACTAGATGTTTTAGTTTATTCATCAGAACAATTTCAACCAGGTTCAAGTTTAAAAGCGCGTCTTGTTGGAGCAATGCAAATGATTGATGATGGTGAAACAGATACTAAATTAATTGCAGTGCATGCCGATGATTATCGTTTAGATGCAATTACTAAATTAAGTGATTTACCTGAAAAATTTATTGATGATGTTAAATACTTTTTCTCAACTTATAAAAATTGAAAACGTAAAGGTATTACTCAAGTTGGAAGTTTTAAAGATGAAAACTGAGCAGTTGCTGAATATGAAGAATGCATTAGTTTAATGAAGGAATTTGGTAAGTTACCAAAAGATGAATTTATTAAATTAATGAAAGAAAAACACCCTGAAAAATACGAAGCATAATGCAAGAAATTTCAATCGAAGAACAAAATCAAAAAAGACTTAATGAATACCATAAAAGACGCTTAATTTCAGTTAAAAACTTTTATACAATATACTTTGTTATTGCGACAATTTTATCAGTTTTATTAATTGCTTTTATTGTTAGTTTAGCTATTTCTTTAACTGGTGTAAGTGCTTTATTATGAGCCTGAATTTCATTATTAATTGTTTCTGTTTTTGTCGCTTTTGCATTCATGATTTTATCAATTATGTTGATCATGAAAATTACAAGTGAAGAAACGATTATTGAAGATAAGCACTCGTTAAGTTTATATATTTTTTTAGAATTGATTTTATCTATTATCTGAATTTTTTCCTTAATTGGTTATCTTAAATATTTAAAATCAGCTAAAAAAGAAATTGCAAAATATTAAAAATATACCTTGCTGAATGCAAGGTTTTTTATTGCCATCTTTTTAAAATTTATGATTAAAAAAAAGACAAGCAAAATGTGCATTTTTTGATGCACATTTTATTCATCTAATTTAGGTTTCTTCTTTAATGAATCTAATAATTTATTTGAGCGTGTTTGTTTAGGAATTCGCCGATTATAGGTACATGTAGGGTAGTTTGAGCATCCTACGAATCTTCCATAACGAGAATTTTTATAAATTAATTCACCTTGATCAAGTGGACATTTTTCATTTAAAAATTCAGGAAGTAAAGTTGTCTTTTCTAAATTTTCATAAGCAAATTCCATGGTCTCTGTAAATAAATTGTAAAAGGAATTCATTAAGTTTATATAGTCTTTTTTTCCTTCAGAAATTAAGTCTAAATCTGATTCAACTTCAGCTGTATATCTTTCATTAATTATATTAGGAAAACCTTCAAGAAGTTTTTGTAATAATTGTCTTCCGTATTCAGTTGGTTTTAATGCTTGACCTGTTTTTTCAACATATTGTCTTGATCTAATTATGTTTACAGTTGTTGCAAAAGTAGAAGGGCGACCTACTTTAATTTCATCTAACATTTCAATTAAAGATCCATCATTATAACGAGCAGGTGGCTCAGTTTTTTTAGCTAATTTTTCTAGTTTAAAAATTTCGATTTCATCACCAATTTTTAAATCTAAAATTAGTTGTTCATCCTCTTCATTAGCAATTGCTTTTCAATAACCATCAAAGACTAATTTACGTTGATTATGTTTGAATCAATAAGAATTATTATCAAAAGTAAAACTTGTAATTTCTCTAATTGGTGCAGACATAATTGATTTTAAAGTATTATCATAAATTAATTTATAAGTTTGATAATCATCATTATTTAAAGAGTATCTTGTTTTAGCAATTTCAGGAGTTAAAGCTAAATCTGTAGGTCGAATTGCTTCATGGGCATTTTGATCTCCTGCTACGCCTTTAACATTACCATCTCAATATTTTTCACCGAATTTTTTAGTGATATATTTTTTAGCATCATTTAGAAAAGTTTGACTTAAAACAGTTGAATCTGTTCTAGGATAAGTAATTAACCCTTCATCACCATAACCTTCAAATAAACGCTGTGCACTTGATTGTGAACTGCGTGCACTTAATTTAGAACGCTTATAAAAAGCAGATTGTTTAAAAGGTGTTGCTTTCTTATCTGAGCGAGTTGAAGTGGCAATATCAATAACTTTCATTCGTTTAGACAGTGAATTAAAAATCTGATCAACTTCGCTAGGTTCAATTCAGTTTTTATCTCCAGTTTTATCTTTCAAAATTAAAAGCATTTTGTAATCACTATTTAAATAAGCTGCGATATTGTAATATTCAACAGGATTAAATGCTTCAATTTCTTTTTCACGATCAACAATCAATTTTAAAGCAATTGATTGCACACGACCTGCACTAGGATTAACTGGTGTATTTGAAAATTTAGAACGCATTAATTTTGATAAACGAAAACCAATGATCCTGTCAAGCATTCTTCTAACTTTTTGCGCTTGCACTAAATTTTTATCAATTTCAGTTTCATTTGCAAAAGCTGCTTGAATAGCTTGCTTAGTGATTTCATTATATTTAACACGAGTGTGTTTATCTTCTACATTTAAAATTTCAACTAAATTTTGACCAATTGCTTCTCCTTCACGGTCAGGGTCAGTTGCGATTATTACTTTTGAAGCAGTTTTACTTGATTTGATTAAAGCATCAACAATTTTTTTCTTATCTTCAGCAATTACGTACTTAGGTTCTCATTTTTCTAAATCAATACCTAGTTGGTATTTGCCACTTTTTGATAGTTCAACCACATGACCAACACTTGCCATTACTTCATAACCTTCACCTAGGTATTTCTTAATAGCTTTGATCTTATTTGGTGACTCAACAATTACTAATTTATTTTCTTGCATTATTTAGGTTATACCATATTTTTGAAACATGAATAAAATTACAATAAAAGCAATAGAAAAATTGTCAAAATAAAAATTGCTATTGCTATGATTCAAAAAATAGTTGCATAACGATAATAATGACTAATAAAAAATTCATTAGTTTTCTTTAAAGATGAGTCTCGATTTTTTCTTCAAACAGTTTGCAACCTTTTTTCGCCTATTAAAGTTGTGATTAATAAGCCAAAACCTGCAATTAAAATCGGTCATAAGTTAAATACCTTATTAATTAAGTCACTATGTGCTGCATTATTATTTGCTTGGGTTGCATCAGCACCTTTAAAAATGGTGCTGTTAATTAAAATAGTTAAAAACTCTTGAGTACCACTACCACCTGGAGAAATAGATAAGGAGTTAGTTGTGTAAATTGTATTAGCTGCAACTATTTGTAATAAGTAAGGATGAATTCCTAAATTTAAATCTGTATTGACAATTCCTAGCATTAGATTTACAACTGAAATACCTACAAAAAATCTTGGAATAATTTCATAGGCTAACATTTCCAAAATTAATAATGGTTTATTTCATAAAAATTTAATACTACTTCTTAATGATTCTAGTGAATCGTTAACTCTTAAGTCAAAATAGTTATGATCTTGAATTTGAAAAAAAGGAATTCTAATAACTATGTAAAGTAATGTCTTACTAATTAATTTTTGTACCTTAGTAGAGATAGTTAAAATTAAAGCAAAGGCAACAACTACAATAGTAACTAAACTACTGATTAAAAAAAAGTAAAAAACAGTTTGATTAGTATTAAATAAAAGGAAATAAAAATTATGACCAAAACTTAAAAATAATAAAATATTGACAAACAAAGCAAGTTGATAAATTAAAGAAGCAGAAACAAAAGTTGCTGCTAATTTTGAAAAAGGAACGCCCCTTCTTCTTAAGAATCAAATAGCTAAAAGATCGCCACCAATTTGTAATGGTGTAATAAAGGAAACAAAAAAACTCATTCAGGCAATCATAAACATATGTCGATATTTGACATAAATATTTTGTTTCCTTAAAAGCCGATATCTTAATAAAGCTTGAAAAATAAAAAATGTAAATGTGCTTCCTCAAAGTATTAATAAAAATGCTAGGTTGATATTTTTACCCATTTCAAATACACTTTGAAAAATATTACTATCAGAAAAACCTTGATAGAACTTAGAAAAGATAACTGCAAATAAAATAACTACTATAGCAATTAAAATTAAATATTTTGCGATGTTTCAAAAGTTAATTTTAAAATCTGTTGTACTAGGAATTTTATCTAGTACACCTTTTTTTATTTGACTTGCTAAATTTTTACTTTGTTCAGAATCCTGTGTAATTAGATTTATTTCATAAGGTTGATTATTGTCAAAATAAATTGTAAATCAAGTTTTATCTTCTAAAAAATATTGCCTGTATGTACTACCAAAAATAGATTGTTTCCTAGAAAAAACAATTTTTTTATCTAAGATAGTTTTTTCTTCTTCTAGATTTTCTATTAAGAAATTTTCAAAACCAAATTCAATATTGATTATTTGATTAAGATATAAATTTGATTTATATATATTTTTTAATTTATCTAAAACAGAAAATAAAGTTGTATTTATTTTTTTAAAATGATTAATCATTAACAAAAAATTTTGTGATTGTAAAATTAAGTTTTTTGATTCATCATTATCAAATATTAATTGATCTACACCATTAAAAAAAACTGTTTTTTTATCTTGTGGATTTTTATAAAAAGTTTTTTCGTAATTAATTTTATTAGCTTTACAAAAATTAATAATTTCGTTTGAAACTGAATAAGAAAAATTAAAAAAATATTCACTATCTTTATTTGTTTCTTTTAAATAAACAAGTCATAATAAAAATAATTCATTTATATTAAATGATTGCATTTTTCTATTATTTTTTTTATATAAAAATGAAATACTTGATTTAGAAACTAAAAAGATATTTTCATTGTTACTTTTAATTTTTAATCAAGCTTGTAGATATTTATTTCTGATAGATTTATTACTCTGTTTTAAATCATTTTTATATTTTCAAGAATTTTTATGAACAACACCTTCATTAAAATCTTCAAATAAATTATTGTAATTTTTTAAAAGTTCATATTCTCTTAGTGTATTTATAAAAAAATAGTTTGACTTATCAAAGAAAACATTTTCTAATTTTTTAGTACTAAAACTTAAATCAATATCTTTAAATAATTCACCTGTTAAGATATCTATTTTATTAAAGTTAGAATCAAAAAATTTAAGAATAATTCTTTGATTATTAATATCTTTTTCAATAGATATTGCAAAATCAAAATATTCTAAATTAGCCTTTTTTAATAAATTAAATTCATCGTATATTATTTCTTCTTTGACATTGTAAATATCAAAAGATTCTTTTAAAGTTTCTTTTATTATATGAAGTGCTTGATTGGATTTATTTGTGTTGAAATGAGAAATTAATATTTTATTGTTTGAATTAAACTTAATTGATTTTTTCTTTTTTATGATTTCAAAAATTTTTTTAATTTTAGTTTCTTCAAGACTAGTAAAAAAAGAGACTTGATTTTTTAAAATATCAAATCTTGTTTCTATACTTAAAATATCATCTTTAAATTTTCTGTTCAACATTTTAATTTATCATTTCTAAAAAATCTTTTTCGCTTATTATTTTAACACCTTTACTTTTTGCATTGTCTAATTTTGAACCTGCATTTTCACCTGCAATTAAGTAATTTAAATCCTTACTTATTGAACTTAAAATTTTACCACCATTTTCTTTTATTAGATTTTCAAAATATTTTCTAGGCTGTGAAAGTGTACCAGTAATTACAAAAGTTTGATTATTTAATTTATCTGTTTTTTCTTCTTCAATATAAAAATCAAAATTTTCTGTTGCAAAAAAATTCAACAGATCTTTTGTATCTTCACTTTCAAAAAAACTTTTTAAAGATGAAGTAACTATTGGACCAAAATTTTTCATCTCTAAAATTCTTTCATAATTAAAATTTAGTAAATCATTAAAACTATTTACTCCGTTTTCTTTTAGAAAATCAATTAAATCTAATGCCGAAACAACTCCTAGATTTCTAATCCCTAATGAAATAATTATTCTTGAAATTCCATTCTTTTTTGAATCTTCAATTTCTTTTAAAAAAGTGTCAACACTTTTTTCACTGTAACCATTAAATTCTAGAATTTGATCTCTATGTTCTTTTAAAAGATATAGACTTTTAATATTACTTATTAAACCTTGATCTCTAAGAAATCTTAATTTCTTTTCACCTAAACTATTAATATTCATTGCATCTTTAGAAACAAAATAAATTAGTTTTCTTAAGTTTACTTCTGGACAATTTGGGTTAACACAAAATTGATCTACAAAACCTTCTTGAATAACTAAATCAAAATTACATGAAGGACAATTATTGATTATTGGAAAATAATCAATATGATCTTTTTCTTTTGCTAGAGATAAAACCTTAGGAATAATTTGTCCCGCTTTGATCACAACTACATCATCATTGATATTAATATTTAATTGCTTAATATAATCATGATTATGAAGCGTAGAAGCTGATACAGTTGTGCCATCTAATTGTACAGGTTCTAGAACTGCATTATAAGTGATTGCGCCCGTTCTACCGACTGTTGCGAAGATATTTAATAGTTTTGTAACAACTGTTTCTGCTTCAAATTTATAAGCAATCATAGCGTGTATAAATTTAGCAGTTTGCCCTAAAGATGAATACTTATTTAAATCATTTAATTTTAAAACTATTCCATCAATTTGGAAATTACCTGCTTCTTCTACTTTAAAATCTTTTAAATAATTTTTTAATTCATCTACTTGATTAAAATTAAAAATTTTAATTTCAGGAGTGACAAAATTATTTTCTTTTAAAAATGCATTTACTTGCTCATAACTAGTTAAACCTAAATTTTTAGCATCTACTATTTCATATAAAAAAACACTTAAGTTTCTGCTTTTAGTAACTAAAGAATTTTTTTGTCTTAAAGCACCACTTGCAGCATTACGGGGATTTGCAAAATTTAAATTATCTACATCATTTAATTTATTAAAAATATCTAGAGGCATATAAACTTCGCCTCTAACTTCTAAATTATTTAGATAATTAATTTTCTTAGGAACGTTATCTATCATTCTAATATTTTGAGTAACGTCTTCACCAGTTTTTCCATCACCCCTTGTTAAGGCTTGTTTTAAATAACCATTTTCATATTTAATAGAAATAGATAAGCCATCTATTTTAGGTTGAACAACAATTTTAAATTCTGGATCTACTTTGCTGATTTTATCAAGATAATCTTGTATTTCTTCTAGGCTATGAGCCTTTTTTAAAGACACCATTTCTTTAGTATGTTTCACCTTATTAAAATTACTTTCCAATAAAGATGAACCAACATTATTGGTTGCATCATTTTCTAAATCTTTAAAAAGATGTGGATATTTATATTTTAAATTATGTAGTTCTCAAAGATTATAATCATAAACTTCATCAGGCACTAAAGATTCATCTAAATTAAAATAATGATGATCTCATTTCAAAACATCATCATTAATTTTTATTATTTTTTTTAAAATATCTTTTTCTTGTTCGCTCATTTTTTACCTTGTAACAAAGCCACTTAATAAATAATCAAAACTGATATAGTTATGTCAAAAACCACTATCTGACATACTTACTTGGGTAGCAATTGAATCAATTTTGAAGACAATAAAATAAGCTAGAAAAGCCATGAAAAATAAGAAAGTTAAATAGTCGTATCATTTAAAAGATAAACGGCGATATTTAGAACGAGCCTTATAAGGATCATAACCACGAGTTTCCATAGCAAACGCTAAATCTTCTGCTTTATTAAAACTTGTAACGAATAAAGGAATAATTAAAACAATTGTACTTTTAGCTTTTTCTCGTAGTTTTCCATTTTTAAAGTCAACTCCACGAGAAGCTTGAGCCTTCATAATACGGCGTGCTTCTTCTAATAAAGTTGGTATAAATCTAAGGGCAATTGAAATTATCATTGAGATAATTTCAACAGGTATGAATAAGAATTTTAAAGGGTAAATTCAAAACTCAATTGCCTTTGCTAAAAAGATTTGTTTAGTAGTTAAAGTTAATAAACTTGTGATCAAAATAATTGTGTAAATACGAATTACTAAAGCAACAAATTCCATAACCATGTTGTAAGTGATCGTAACTCTAAAATTACCCGAGTTACCACCACCTACTTGAACTCAGTTAGGAAAGCCTACAAATGCTGCACCTGCATTATTAGGATCAGCAATTGATTGAGCCGTAAACATGTTTAACAAAAAGACAAATAACGAGACTAAAACTGGTGTAATTAAAATTCTAAAAAAACTTTTTCATCTTTTAGTTGTCATGTAATAAACAGCCATTACAAAAAATAAAAAAAGTAAAGAAGAAACTAAGTAATTACTTAGAAAAACCATTGCAATTGAAACTGCAGTTAATAAAATTTTTAACCTTGCATCAATGAAATGTAAAGGAGTATTAATTGGTAAATAACGCCCGAAAACACTATTCATTTGTCTCTCCTTTTTTCTCTTTAATTTTCTTATTTAGAAAATCAGTTAGTTGTTCAATTTTTGTTATCTCTGGAAAATGAAGATAAGGTTTTTTTTCTTTAATTCTGTTGATTAAAGCAATAATTTGTGGAGCAATTAAGTTGTTCATTTTTAGAAAAACTTCATCATTTAAAATTCTCACAGTCGCATCATCACGAACAATTTGACCATTTGAAAAAACAATTGTTCGATGACTTCTTTCAAGCACATTATTCATGTCATGAGTAACCATGATGATTGTTTTACCTTCTTCATTTAATTTATCGAAGATACTTAAAATTTCTCTTACCCCTGCAGGATCTAAACCAGCAGTAGGCTCATCCAAAATTAAAACATCAGGTTCAATTGCTAAAATTCCAGCTAAAGCAACACGGCGTTTTTGTCCACCACTAAGAGCTAGAGGATTTTTATGTAAATAGTCTTCAGGAAGTCCAACTTTTTCTAAATAAATTTTTGCTCTTCTTTTAGCTTCTTCTTTAGGAACACCATAAGCAACTGGACCAAACATAATATCTTTTTCAATTGTGGATTCAAAAAGTTGATATTCAGCAAATTGGAAAACAACTCCAACGTGTTGTCTAATAATTTTTGAATCTTTAAATTTTTTACGAAACTTATGTTTTTGTAAAGTTACATTTTTAGAATCTATTAATGGTTGAACTTCGGGTTTTGAATTCTTAGACCCACCTAAAATTAGATTCTTTTTCTTGCGATATTCATGTTCAAAAATTCAATTAATACTTCCAGTTTCGGGGGTTAATAATGAATTTAAATGCTCAATAAAAGTTGTTTTACCACTACCTGTTTGCCCAATAATTGCCACATATTCACCTTGATTAATGTTGCAAGAAGAATCAAACAACGCTCGATATTCTAGTGGCGTATTTTTATTGAAAATGTGTGAAATACTTTTTACAATAATTTGCATAATTCCTCTACTAATTGATCTTGATCATATGTTGGTTCAATGCCGTGTAATTGATCACTAACTTTATAAATAAAAGGAGAATCAATTTTTGCTAGTTCAATGATTCTTTTGTTATTTAAAATTTCTGCAGGTGAACCTGATGCGACTAACTTACCACCTGAAAAAACTAATAATAAATCAGCCTGAATAGCTTCATCCATATCGTGAGTGATTGAAATCAAGGTTTTCAATCTTTCTTGCTGGATTTCTTTAATCAATTTTAAAACATCAGATTTACCTTTTGGATCAAGCATTGATGTGATTTCATCAAAAATAATTACTTCAGGATTTAATGCTAAAACAGAAGCAATTGCAACACGCTGCTTTTGCCCACCTGAAAGAGAAACTGGTTCTCTTTCTAAATATTCAAACATTCCTACTTTACGACTTAATTCAATAATGGTGTCATTAATTTTTTTGGAATCAATTTTTTTGTTTTCTAAACCGAAAGCAATATCATCTTCAACAGTTCCACCAATGAATTGGTTATCGGGATTTTGAAAAACAATTCCTACCTTTTCATGAATTTGGTCTTTTGTAGATGAGCGCACTTCAATACCATCAATTGTGATAGTACCACTTTTAGCTCGGTAAAGTGCAACTAGCAATTTACCAAAAGTACTTTTACCACTACCATTATGTCCTAAAATAGCAATATATTTACCTCTAGGTATTTCAAAAGTCATACCATCAATGGCATTTTTCTCTGATTCACCGTAGGCGAAGTATAGATCCTGAACTTTAATCATATTTTTAAATTTTAATACAAAAAGCAAAAAACAAAATACATTTATTAATTAATATTTAAATAGTTATTTTGTTAAAAAAATACTTATTTATAAAAAACTCCTATTTTATAAAAAATAGGAGTTTGTCTTATTTAATGATTAATTCAAAATAAAAATCTTTCTTTTCTTCGCTATATTCTAGCACCTCAAAACTGTAATTTTCTTCAATCACCATGATATCACCAACTTCGATAATTTCTTTATCTCAGTATTTTTTAATTAAGTTTAAAACAGTTTCTTCTTCAGAATGTTCAATTTCCATACCACTAGCTTCGATTAAATCAGCAACTTTACTATTACCTCAAACAAAATATTTTTCTAGAGAAACTTCCATGATCTGTTCATCTTCATCATGTTCATCATAGATTTCACCAACTAGTTCTTCAATAATATCTTCCATAGTTAGAATTCCAACTATTTCATCATTAATTCTTCCTCTAGTTACGGCTGCCATATGTGATTTTTTACTTCTTAAGATTTCTAAAGCATTATTTAAGGAAATATTTAAAGGAATTAAAGGCATTACTCTCATAAAACGAGAAATAACTTCTTCATCTTCTTCACCTAAAATATCGCTGACATGAATCATACCGACAATATTTTTATGCTCATTAATTAAAGGAATTCTTGAATAAGAAGTTTCTTTAAAAACCTTAATAGCATCTTTTACTTTGGTATTGATTTCTAAAGTGTAAACATCTTTTAATCTAACATAATGAGATAAAACTTTTTCTTTATCTAAATCAAAAGCGTTTTTAACTAACTCAGTTTCAGCGTGAGTAATAACACCTTCTTGATTAGCTAATTCAACATAGTTTTTTAAATCAATTTCCTTATTAGTAATATTTTTTTTCTTTTTAAATAACTTAGAAATACCTGTAAAAGGATAGAAAATATAAATCACAATATCTATTAAATAGACTACTGTTTTTAAGTAAATTAAAGAGTGTTTTTTAGCAGTTATTTTAGGAACTATCTCACCAAAAATAACTATTAATGGCGTTAAAACAATTAATGAAATTAAGGTAGAATAAAATTCAACACTTTCGCTTGATATATAAGTTCTGATGAATTCACCAAAGAAAATACCTGTAACTAAGGTCGTTAAAATATTGACAATATTATTTGCAATTAATAATGTCATCAATAATTGATCAAAATGAGTGAGTTGTCTTTTTACCACTTTCGCTCATTTTTTATTTCTTTTTATTTCACCTTCTAAAGAAGCAATATTGACTGAAGAATAAGCCATTTCTGAACCAGAAAAAAATGCTGATAAAATAATTAAGACTACAGTTATTGGAATTAAAATTCAAATTACTATTGACATTATCTTGTCTCGTATTTCTTGTAATTATCGCCATAACTATCGTTTGCAGTTAAAAAATTACTGTGTGATAAATCAAACAATAAATTAATAGTTCCTGTCGCTCCTGAACGGTTTTTTACAACAGATAATTCAACAACTGAATAGTTGCTATTATGTGCTTCTTCTTTGTCAGATGGCTTGCGATTATAATAATCATCACGATACATCATCATGATAATATCAGCATCTTGTTCTATTGCTCCTGAATCTCTTAAATCAGACATTACAGGTCTTTTATCAGCACGTGATTCTACGTTACGTGAAAGTTGTGCTAGAGCAATAATTGGGATTGATAATTCTCTTGCTAATGACTTTAACATGTTTGAAATTTTAGAAACTTCAAGTTGTCGATTGTCACCACCATAATTTTTCAATGACATCAATTGAAGATAGTCAATCATCACTAAATCAACAGTATTTTTATAGTATTCTTGGCGAATAATTGACTGAATGTTTATAAAGTCAGAACTATGATTAGAAGCGATATTTAGTTTATATTTTCTAAAATTATCAACTGCAATTGATATTTTAGTCAAATTTTCTGAAGACAGATCTTTAGGGTTTCTCAGCAATTTAGGGTTAATTGTAGTCTGTTTTGAAATCAATCTTTCTACAAGTTGAGAACTATCCATTTCAAGTGAAAAATACAGAACATTTTTGTTTTCTTTAGCTGCATTTAAAGCAAAATTTAAACTAAGAGCAGTCTTACCCATAGAAGGTCTAGCTGCTAAAATAATTAAGTTTCCTTTTTGTCAACCATCAGTTAAATTATCTAACTCTTCATAACCAGTTGCAATACCTGCAATATCATCGTAACTATTTCTACGATGATGAATTGACTCTAAATAATCAGCTGCTAAATCTTCAAGTTGATCAAATTCATTAAAAGAATTTAAGTCTGAAATATTAGTCAAATCATGGTTGATTCGACTAATAATTAAGTTCGAATTATCTTCGATTATTGTCTCTCTTATAAGACGAGAATTTTTGTCTAAAGAGATAAGAATTTTTCTAATATTACTTTTTTCAATGACAGTTTTAAAGTCTTCAAAAAAACGATCTGAACCGTTATATTTAATTAATAATTCATTGACATATTCTTCATTAAAATCTTTAACATTTCTGATTCTAGGATTTTGATTTAAAAGTTTTCTAACCTCGCTTTTCAAAACATCAAATGTTAAATTTTTAACATTATCTAGTTGTTCATCAAATTTTGTAATTTGTAAATAAGAGTCTATGATAGTAAAAAAGATGCGATGATTTTCAAGATAAAAATCATCGGCTTTTAAACGATGTCTAATATTTTTAGCTAGGTCGTTTTTGAAAACTAAAGAAGCAATTATATTCAACTCGGATATAGGATCACTAATGTTTTTTTCTAAATTACTTTCCATCATCTTCTTTTATCACAACTTCTAAACGAGCTTCTACATCACCAAATAATTTAGCTTGTACATAGTGGGTTCCAACTGTTTTTAGAAACACTTTTTCAAAGGTATGTTTTTCTAAATGGAAACCATGATCTGCTAATGATTTCATGATTTGTTTTGCTGTTATTGAATGGTGTGTTTCACCTGTTTCAGCATGAGCAACTTTTAATTTATAAACTAATTCAACTTTTTCAAGTTCAGCTTTTAGCTTTTGAGAATCAAGCACTTTTTGTTTATGATCTTCAATTTCTTTAATTAGTTGTTGCTCTAATTTTCTTTGGTTTTCTTTTGTATAAGGAACTGCTAATTTATTTTTAAATAAAAAATTTTGTGCATATCCAGGACTTACCTCGACAATGCTTTTTGCTTTTCCTAAATCTTTATGATCTTTAGTTAATATTACTTTCATTGTATTTCACACTCACAATCGCTTGAACGATATTATCGACAAACTTTTCTATTTCTTCATTACTTACAGCTGCTGCGGCTGCATAGTGTCCACCACCACCAACTGCTTCGGCAATAATTTGGACATTGGTTTTAATACCACGGGCACTCATTTTATAAAGTGATGGGTTAGAATGAGGAATCTTAGCAATTACAAAAACTGCTTTTCTTCCTGAAATTCTTAACATCTCATCGGCAGCAATTGAGACGATATCTTCAGGTACTTCACTAGAAGTATAACTGATAAAAAATCCTGTTTTAATTTCTTTAATATCATCAACAAGTTTTTTAATAATTTTATTATTTTCTTCACTAACTTTTAATAATTCAACAGCTTCAATTGCTGATGCACCTCTAAATTCTAATAAAGCAGCGGCATTAAAAGTAGGACCTGAAGTTGATTTTTGGAACTGATTTGTATCCATATAAATTCCATTTAATAACATTTGTGAAACAACTGCATCGTGTTTTAATTCATGCTTGATAAAACTAATAACTTCAGTTGTAATTTCACTAGCACTTGAAGCTGTTGTTTCAATGTATTGATTTTGTAGTGGACAAAACTGTACATTTTCACTAACTCTATGATGGTCTAGAACAAAAATGTTTTCAGGTTTTACCTTATTAAAGGCATTTTCATTTTCGATTCTTTTTGCTTCAGCAGTATCAACGATAATTACTAAAGTATTTTCATCACTCATTTGTGAAGCAGTTGAAGGCTTAATAAATAGGTTTTCTGGTTTACCTAAATATTTAGCAATTGCTTTTTTAGTTGTGTTATCAAAAGTTACGTTTTGAATGTAGGCTTCTTTACCAAATTGTTTTGCTAGCCAAACCATTGCATATGCAGAACCAAAAGCATCTAAATCGGCTAATTTATGTCCATAAACAATTACTTTATTAATGCTTTTTGAAGTCAGTTTATGTTCTAATAAACGGGCAACTTCTTTAATCATAGTTCGTGAATAATTAACTGAAATTTCACTTTTTGATCCAAAGAAAATTGGTTTTTGATCTTTTTGATAAATTGTTACTTGATCTCCACCACGGCTTTGACTTTGGCGCAGCGCTGATTTAGAAACTTCAAAAAGTTCACTGATTTTATACATTCCACGAGCAATTCCCATTGAAATGGTTAAACGAACATTACTTTTTAATTTAGAATTATTTTCAAGTTGTTCAATAAAATTAAATTCACTTTTAATCAGTTTTTCAATTGTTTCATTATTAGTAATAATAATGAATTTACCTTTTACATATTGGCGATAGGCAATATTATATTCTTTAACAAGGTTTTCTAATAAGTCAACAATTGTTGCTTCAATATTAAAAATTTCTTCTTCAGAAAGTACTGATTGATAAAGTTGGTAGTTATCAATTTCAATTTCACCAACTGCAATTTTTTCATCACGGTAATTAGTAATAATTGATTCTCTAACTGTCACATCTTCAATCGTAACCATGTTGTAATTATTATATCTTTTTAATAAGTAAATAACTGTAACACCATTTTTTTCACGCTTGATTAAGATATCATCTTCATCATCATAAACTAGTTGATCCTTAACTTCTGGAAAAACTTGAGCCAGTTTACGATCAATTAAATTTGAGCCTAGTTCATTATTTAAATATTCTGATGATCAAACAATCTTGGATAAAGGATTTAAAATTAAAACTCCGATTTTGTGTTGAGCAATCACTTTATCTAAATATTGGTAAAAACTACGGTTGATAAAGTAATTCTTTTTAGTTAGATAACGAATTAAAAAATATGAAAAAGCCATTACTGAAACTGCTGTTAAGATTAACGCTAAAGCACCAATTGCCACCAAGTTTGGTTGTAATTGGTCTTTAGTTATTTCAATAATTAACCAAGCAATGAATGCTCCAAGCATCGCTGCTGCAAAGACTGAAAACCCGATAATGTAGAATTTTTTCATTTTTTTATTATATAAAATATTTTGCTATAAGCCATTAAATTTTCCATTAAAGTCTAAAAAATTCTTAGTTTTAGTGCCTTTTTAAATAAAAAAATCTAAATTAGAGACTAATTTAGATCTAATCTTCAGTTTTAGTTAAAGTACAGGCAAGATTACTAAGGAATTTATGAGTAAAAATAAAGCAATTGTAATTCCAAAAAAGATTGCTGTCGATAGTCCATCACTTAAAGTTGCAAGGATGGGCGAAGAAGCTGCTGCAGGATCTCTTTTTAGTTTTAGCATTAATAAAGGAATGAAAGTTCCTAAAAATTTAGCCATAATTAAAACTAAAAACAAAGCAGTTGAACTAGCAAAAATTAAGATTAGTGCTGAAGCAGGATTTGTTATTAGAAATTGACTTGCTAAAAAATAAATAGATAAACGCACGGCATTAATTACAAAAACTATAGCACCAATAATAATGGCAACAAGTAGTTCTTTTCTATAAATTTTTCAGAGTTTAACTTTTTTAAATTCACCTAAAGCATAGGCTCTAGTAATCGTTGCAATTGATTGACTTCCTGCATTTCCTGCAGCATCAGTTAATACTGGAACAAGCCCTGATAAGATTAAGGAACTTACTCATAAGTTAATAGTTTGTGATGAAACATCAACAAACACTTGAATCAAAATTTGTGAAAAAGTTGAACCAATTAATAATAATGCTAACCAAAAAAATCGACTTTTTACAATGTCAATAATTTTGGTTTTTAAATAAGGTTTTGAAGCATCTTCAACTTTAATCCCTACTGCTTGATAAATGTCTTCAGTCGCTAATTCACGAGCAACATCAAACATATTTTCACTATCGATAATTCCAACAAGTTGTTTTTCTTTATTAATAACTGGTAAAGCAGACATATTTTGTTGTCCATATAATTGCACTGCTTTTTCTAAACTATCAGTGTCATAAACACCTTCAACAACAAATAATAAATCACTTATTAAGGTGTTTTTATTATTATCTTCATCAAAGATCATATCCTCTAAAGTAACTGCTCCAACTAGTTCTTTATTTTCATTAACAACGAAAAAATAATGTCCAATTTCTTTATCACCAATGTAATCTTTTTTAATTTTATCTAAGGCATTTGCAATTGTATCATTATCATAAAGAATTGAAATTTCAACCTGCATAATGCTACCTGCTTGTTCATCATCATACTTTAAAATCTTGGCAACATTTTCTGCTTTTTCAGTATTTTCTAAACGCTTTAAAATAATATCTTTTCTTTGGTCGTCTTCATCAAAAAAATCAAGTAAATTAGTGATCTTAATTGCAGTCATTGCTTTCAATAAATTTAATGAAAATTCTTCACTAAAATCAAAGAATAATTCTGCCTGAATTGACTCATCAAGTTGTTCAAAAATATCAGCAGCTAAATTAATTTTTATGATCCTTAAAAAAGTAATTTGGACGCTCTTATTTAGATTTAAAAAGGCGTCTTCAATTGCAGCATCTGAAAGTTGTTCAATCAATAAATTTAATTGATTTTTATTTTGTCTTTTTATAAAAATTATGAACAGTTTTGCTAGTTCATCTTTTTCTAAATTGATTCATGATTCATCAAATAAATTTGTTTTATTTAAATTAAGAACTTTTGTATTTATTTTTTTTGTTTCAATTTCTTTTACATTTTGCATGATGACTCCTTTCTAATTATTTATGATTGTAAATTGCACAGCAGCAGAATCAAGAGCTAAAAATAATCCTATAATTAAAGCATAAAAAATAGCAATTGAAATGGTATCTAAAATTGTTGTAATTAAAGGTGCTGATAAAACTGCAGGATCTTTTTTGAAAAAGATAGCGACTAAAGTTAATCATGTTCCTAGGAATTTAGATAAAACTAAAATTAAAAATAAAACTAATGAAGAAACAAAAATAATTACTAAAGTATTGTTTCTAGAAGTAACGAAATCGCCCGAAATTGCGAAGTAAATGGATAATCTAATAATATTTACTACAAATAATAAAGCACCGATTATGAGCCCTATTTTGACTTCCCTAGCAACTATTTTTTTACCTTTAATTCCTTTTAATTCACCTAAAGCAGCAGCCCTTGAAATGGTAACCGAGGATTGGCTTCCTGCATTACCAGCGGCGCCACTTAAAATTGGTAATAAAGAAGTAAGAATTGAAATTGAAACTCAACTTCCTAATTTTTGATCAACTACGTTTGAAAAAACTTCAATAATGATTTGACTAAAAGTTGCAACTATTAAAAGTAAGACAATTCAAAATAATCTACTTTTAACAATACTTTTTACAGGTGCTGAAACATATTCAAAAGTTTCAACATCTTCAACTTTAACACTCGCACGTGAATAAATATCTTCACTTGCTTGCAATTCAATTTCATCAAACATGCTTTCACTAGTTAGAATTCCAGATAAATAATTGAAGTTATTTACAACGGGAATTACTGACATATTTTGCTTAGCAAAAAGGTTTTGACTTTCTTGAATTGAATCGGAAGTTTTAGCTGCATAAACTTGAAATTTATGATCCTTAACTAAGTCGTTTCTAGGGTTAAAAATTAAGTCTTCTAAAGTGATTGCTCCGCTAAGTTTTCCTTTGTCATCTGTGACAAAAAAGTAGTGTCTTAAATCCTTATTTTTTCCATATGCATTTTTAATTTTTCTTAAGGCATCTTTTAAAGAAATATCTGACTCAATTGAGACAATATCAACAGCCATAATACTTCCAACTTGATCATCTTCAAATTTTAAAATTTCATTAATTTTTTTACGCTTTTCTTCATCCTTAACTTTGGCTAAAATACCTGCAGTCATTTCTGAAGGTAACTCTTCAATTAAGTCGGAAATTTCATCACTTTTTAATTCATTAATAATTTCTGAAGATAAATCATCTGCAAAATTTGTTAACAGTTGTGCTTGTACATCAATGTCTAAATTTTGGAAAATTTCAGCTGCTTGTTTGGTTAATAAGAATCTAAAAAAAAGCACCTGAATAATGGGTTTCATTATTAGGATGCTTTCATTTATTTTACTTAAAGGCGTAATATTTACTAATTCTCTGAGATCATTAAAATTTCTCGTTCTTACTAATTTAGAAAAAGATTCAGCAAGTAAGGTTGAAGCATCGCTTTGTTGCTCATCGGAACCTAATGATGTCAAGGGAATATTTGTTTCAATATTTTCTTCATTGTTATTAAATTCATCTTGAAAATATTGCATATTATACACCCCTATTCTTTTAGTAATTTTACTAATGATTCTTGGAAATTGTCAATATTTGTTTTATTAAAAATTCCATTTTTAGTAATGGTTATGTCACCTGTTTCTTCTGAAACAACAATTGTAGTTGCATCAGATAATTCACTAATACCCATTGCAGCACGGTGGCGAGCACCATAACTATTATCAACAGATTTACGAGTAATTTTATAATATGTGGCAGCATAAAGAATCTTGCTGTCACGAATTATGATAGCACCATCATGAAGTGGGCTATTTTTTTGGAAAAGAGCAATTATTAAACTGCTACTGATGTTGGCATCAATGATGACACCATCTGTTCTTAAGTTATCAATTTGATCATGGTTTTCAATCGTGATGATTGCTCCAGTTTTAGTTTTAGCTAATTGAATAACTGCTTCTTTAACTTGGTGAATTAAACGAATTTTGCTACTTTTTCCTAATTTAGAATAGCGACTTCGTTTAAACATTAAACGATATAACATTTGCCCATAAGGCGTTAATGTTAAGACTAAAACAATGGCTAATAAAGCAAGAGTAACACTTCCAAATATGATTACAAGTGTTTCTGTAGGCATATACTAAGCTAAAAATCCTGTTGATAAACCAATTGCTAATACGATTAATAATGCAATTAAAGAAAGTAAGAAGAATGTCTTAGCTAGCAAGTATCATGTTTTAGTTTTTAGACCTCAAAGTTTTTGATTTCCTTCATCAGGTTTTGCTAAAACTACTTCTTCAGGTTTTGCACTATTTTCTTTTAATTGTTGTAATTCATTATTTGAAATTAATTCACGAGTGTTATCTACTCTAACGTAATTTCTTTCATTAATGATTTTCTTTTGATGTCTTGCACGCTGAATAATTTCATCATCATCTGGAAATTCTTGTTCGACTTCATCAATAATAATTAAAGCAGTTTGATCATCGACCGTAATTAATGATTCACTTTTGTCAAGGCGATCTTTGATTGCTCTTCTTCTTTCTAATTCTCTTAATGTAGCTTCTGCACGAAGTAATCTTTGCATTTGCTCATCATCAATAGTTGTTGTTGAAGAGTGATCTTGAGGTTCGTGATGTTCAATTAAAATTTCACGAGTTGCTCTTAATTCTTCTAATTCAGATTTAGTATTTTCGTGTGCTTGAACTTCTGATTCTAAACGTGATAAATCTAAAATTTGTGTTTGTCGAATTTCTTCAACTTGTCTTTCAGCTTGCATTCTTGATAAACGTTCACGTGCTAATTTTTCTTCTAACTCACTAACTTTTTCTTTTTCATCATTTAATAAAACAGTGGTTAATGAATCTTCAACTTTAACAATTTTTTCTTTGACTACTTCAACTTCTTGAGTTAGAATTCAAGGTTGCTCTTGTGATTTTAAAAGTAGTTCTTGAGTTTGTTGTTTTTGTAAATCTAGTTCATTTTCAGCTAGACTTCTTCTTGCCTTTTCTTCTTGAAGTGCTTTTTCACTTTCAATTAAACGGCGTTCTAAAGTTGATGTATGACTGTTAACGTTTTGAATTTCTTTAGCAAGTTTAGAATTTTCTTTTTCTTCTTTTTTAAGGCGTTTTTCAAGTTCTGATTTTTCAGCTTCTCAAGTGCTTTCTTGAGCCTTTAATTCTTCACGTAATTTACGTTCACGTTCTTGAAGAAGTTTTTTTGCTCTTTCTTGTTCTTCTTTAGAATCATCACTATCAATTAGAATTTGATCATGACCTTTTGCTGATTTAACACTCTTAATTGTACGAACAAATTTTCCACCCTTTTGGAATCAAAGATTTGCATTCAGGTTTAATTTTTTAAAGTGCTCAACAGCATCTTTTTGATGTTCAAATTCACCTGTTGGGTTTTCATTTGCTTTCTTTAGGGTTCAGATATTTTTTCATTTAATATCTGGATTTTTACCGTCATTTTCTCTTAATGTACAGTATCATCGTTCGAATTTAATTTTTTCTGTTGCCATATTTTCCTCATTCTTAATATGTTTTGACAAGGATTGATTTCTATAGAAAATCTATAGCATTTTCCTTGCTTTTACTATAATTTTAATTTAAATAAATTAAATATAAATAAAAAAACTCATTAATTTTTTTAGAATTTATTTTTGGATAGAAAAGTATAGAAAAAATCTGTTTCTCAGTAAGAAACAGATAGAAATCTATATAAATTGACTGAAATTTATTTCTTAATCAACGTAGGAAGAATCGAATTTTCCATATGTTTTCTTAACATCCAAGACACGAACTCAGATTTGTGGGTCAAAGTTCTGCATATCTCTGATTAAAGATTTAGATTCAAAGAAATACATTACTGTAGAAATTTGATAAGTAGGTAACTTTGTATAACCACTTTTATAAGTTTCAATTCTGTATGAATGTCAGTAGTTGATTCTGTTGAAGAAAGAAACTAAAATCTCTGGTTTATTTGTAGAAATTTCTACATTGACCTTTTTATATTTAGGATAGAAAAAGTTCAAGACTGCACTAGAAATTAAGACTATCATCGCCGTTGTAAATAACTGAATTGCTAAGAAATTTCTTAAGCCAACATCTATTGAATTATGTGAATCTCAACGGATTCCTGCATAGATTATAAAGTAAACTGCTACTGTAGAAAAGGATAGAAGTCTTAATAAAGAACCAATACTTTTTTGATATTTAACTGAATAGAAATAAGAAATTATGTCTGTACCTGCTGTAGAAGAGCCTGCTTGTCAAAGAATTGCGTAAACAACACCTGTACCTAAAGAACCTATTAAACCATAAACTACAATTGGTCAGTTATCATTTCCTTGAGCAGTTTCTAATGATCAAGAACCTGCTAAATCAGTGATGCGATTTATTCAATCTAAAATCGGTTCAATATTTAAAATTGAACTTCATAAAACAGTTGTAATTAAATAGGTTCAATTTAAAATAATAAAAGTTGGTTTAATTTTCTTATGGAAAATAATCATTAGTGGCATATTACTGATTAAGAAAAGTAAGCCATAAAATGGTTTTAAAACCGGAAAAATAAACATCAATAAAGTTGGTATTCCAGCAACACCTGATGGGATAGTTTCAGCCCTAGTGATAAAGGCGATGATGATAAAATTTAAAACTAAAGAAGCAATAAAGATTTTAAAAATACTTCATCTTTTAATTGCCACAATATCATATCAAGGTAATTTTTCAATATCACTTGAAGAGTATGTTCCTGTGTATCAATCAGTATTTGATTCAGGGCGCAATAATTTTGAAAGTCTAATTCTCTTTTTTTGTTCAATACTACTTTCAGTTTTATAGTGGGTAGTAACTTGATGTAAATCAATTAATTCACAACTATATTTTTCACCTGTGTTTATGATTTTATCATCGTTTTGGATCTGATTTTTTTCGTTCATTTTTAACTCTAAATAAATTTAGCACAAATTTATTTTTAATCAACAAAATTGGAATTGAATTTTCCAAGTGTTCTTTTAACATCAACCATTTTGATTCAAACTTCAGGACTAAAATTTTGAATATCTGGAACTAAAAAGTTGGCTTCAAAATAATACATAACAGTTGTGATCTGATAATTTTTTTGATGGTTACGACCACTTTTATAAGTTTCGATTCTATATGGATGTCAATAATTTATCTTGTTAAAAAAGATCTCAATTAAGTTCGGATTATCTGTTGAAATTTCCACATTAATTTTTTTGTACTTTGGATAAAGTACATTTAAAACAAATGTAGCAATAAAAACAATTGCAAAAGTTGTAATGATTTGCAAGACAAAAAAGTCTCGAAGATAAACAGGTTCAGGTGCACTATTTGTTAAGTTTCATCTAACTGAAGCATAAATAATAAAATATAAAACAACAGTTGAAAGTGAAAAAACACGCATGATTGAGCCGACAGATTTTTTATATTTAACTGAAATATAATAACTGACTAACTCAGTTCCTGCAGTTGAAGCACCTGCTTTTCATAAAATTGCATAAGAAATACCCATCAAAATGCTACCTAAAATTCCATAGACTAAAATTGGTCAAGAATTTGTATAACTAGCAGTTACGACATTAATACTTCAATCATTAGCAAAGTCTGTGATATTTAATAAAAAGTTTAATACTGGTGTGATATTTAAAACACTACTTCATAAAACTGAAAATAATAAGTAAGTTCAATTTAAGAGTGTGAATGAAAGCTTAACCTTTTTATGAAAATAAATCATTAACGGGGCATTA
Source organism: Mycoplasmopsis agassizii (assembly GCF_002272945.1). Classification (GTDB taxonomy): domain Bacteria; phylum Bacillota_I; class Bacilli_A; order Mycoplasmatales; family Metamycoplasmataceae; genus Mycoplasmopsis_B; species Mycoplasmopsis_B agassizii. The sequence goes on from NZ_NQMN01000001.1 coordinate 337,222, forward strand.
ACTAATAAGAATAAGATCCCAAAATAAGGTTGTAACTCTGGCACTAAAAACATTATTAATGTCGGTATCCCTGTTACTCCTGAAGGTAAGGCTTGTGCTCTAGTGATAAAAGCAATAATAATTACGTTTAATAAAAACGCTGCAAAAAAAATCTTTAAAACGTTTCACTTTTTAATCGCTAGAATCATGTATCAGGGCAATTTCTCAATTTCACTTGAAGAAAAACCTTGCGAATAATAAATTGAAGTATTTTTCTTATGTAATGACGATTTTAATCTAGTAAAAAAGTTGGGTTTCTTGTTTGAAGAAACCTCTTTTTTACTAATTAATTCAAATTCTTTGTAAGGGCTATAATTGTCTCAATTATGCTCTTGATCTTGTTTTTTTTCTTGATTCATAAAAATTCACCTTCTATTATTATTACACTATTTAAATAAGCCTGAAATTTTTTTCACTTTTTTCAGTTTCGTGATTAAAATAATCATAATGAAAAAAATAATCATTTACATTGATTTTGAATCAATTTCCACCCCTTTTAATTCAGGACTTAGACCTTTTAGTAAAGATAATTGATTACCTTTTGCTTACAGCATGGGTACTTATGTGAATTCAAAAACTAAAGGTGAAAAAGAATGAAAAATAATTACTACCATGATCGACTTTTCAAGATTATCTGATCAAAATTCAATTATTCGTGAAGTTAGAAGATGTTTGATGAATGATTTAAAAAAATGATTTGGTCGAGTTGATGAAGAACTTTTATTTTTCAAAGGTTTTGCCCCTGCCTTAGAAAAGAAAATTTTGGCTCAAGTAATGCCTTTATCAAGTATTGAATCAGTTTTTGAATTTGATAATATTAAACTTTCACTACTAACTAAAGAAAGTAATCGAGCTAGTTATTTTCCTTATTTAAAATCACTAGTTAAAGAAAAATTTAATGAAAAAACTATTAAATCAATTCGCCTTAATCAAGATGGGGCTTTAGCTGCTTATGCAGGTGCTCTGCTTTATTCTCAAAGCCGTAATATTTTTAATCGTTTTTACATGGAATTTGATCATGAAAAATTACTTGAAGAATTTTTAACTTATTCTGAAGAAGATGTGCAACGCATGCGCTATATTGTTGATAATTTTGAAAAAGTAAGCGAGCGAGCACAGCGTATTTTAAAAATTAGAACTTATCGTGAAGACCATCGTGCGCAAGCAAAAAGATTAGAAAATCTGCTTGAACATCTTAAATCTTATAACTTTCCAGTTGATATTACAATTGCTGAATTATACGAAATTATTGAAAGTGACATTGCTGTAAAACGTTCTTTAGTTGATAAATTGGCAACTAAAATCGAAGAAATTGTCTAGTTATTAGCACAAGCAAAAAGATTTTTGCCAAACTACTTTTAAAACCCAGAAAAAATGAAAAAAACGCCTTTTTAGTGCTCTGATTGTGCAAAAAGTCGTTTTTTTATTAATTTTGCTTTAAAAGTGCTATTATTTTTTTATATCTATTATTGATTATTGAAAGAGGAAAAATGAAAAAATTCGACGTTGTCGTAATTGGTGCAGGTCCTGGAGGATATACTCTAGCTGCACAACTATCAAGCAATGGTAAAAAAGTTGCCTTGATTGAAAGAAACAAGTTAGGTGGAACTTGTGTTAATATTGGATGTATTCCAACAAAATCACTAATTACTTCTGCACGTAGTGTATTAAGTATGAAAAAAGCTGCAGATTACGGTGTTAAAGTTGCTGACTTTAAAGTACTACTTGCTAAGATCGCTCAAAATGCTGCCGATGTATCTGCAAAATTAAACGGAGCAATCGCAGGTGCTTTAGAAGGTGCTAAAGTTAAAGTTTTCCAAGGTAAAACTGCTAAATTTTTAGATGATAAAACTATCGATCTAGAAGGTGAAAAAATCACTGCTGAAAAATTTGTTATCGCAACAGGGTCTAGATCAAGACAATTTAAAATTACTAACTCAGCAAAAGCTGCAGGAACAGGAAGATTAATTCATTCAACAAGTGCAATTGCTTTAACTGAATTACCTGAAAAATTAGTAATTATTGGTACAGGTGTAGTTGCTTTAGAATTTGCTTTCTACTTTAGTACATTAGGTTCAAAAGTTATTCTTTTAGAATATGGACCAAAAGCAATGCCTGCTTATGATCGTGATTTAGCAAATGAAATCGAAAAAATGCTAAAACAAAATCACGTAGAAATTTTTACAGATGTAAGATTCAAAGAATTTGATGATGAATTAGATTTAGTAATTGAACATGGTGGTAAAACTTTAAAAGTTAAAGCTGATAAATATTTTGCAGCCGTAGGTCGTTATGCTAATAGTGAATTAGCAAACGGTGTTGTTGAAATCGATGAAAGAGGAAATATCGTAGTTGATGAATTCTTAAGAACTTCAAAACCACATATTTATGCAATGGGTGATGTAACTGGTAAGAAAATGCTTTCATCAGTTTCATACAAACATGGTGACCAAGTTTTCCAACACATCATGGGTCTAAATGTTGATAAAGTTAATGTTGATCACATCCCTTCAAGTCTATATTTAAGTTTAGATGTAGCAAGTGTTGGTAGAAATGAACAACAACTTGAAAAAGATGGTGTTAAATTTGAAAAAATCGTGGTTTCATCAGGACAATTACCTAGATTACATGCTGAACAAAATACCAGTTTTGGCTTTATTAAATTACTAGTAGATCCTAAAGAAGATCGCTTATTAGGAGCACACTTAATCTTAAAAGATGCTTCATTATTAATCAATACTTTAGCATTAGCAGTTAGTGGAAAAATTAAATTACATGATCTATTTACAATTGGTCATACTCACCCAACTGTTTCTGAAGGTATTTACTACGCTCTTCGTGGGCATTACTTAAAAAAATAATTTTTAAGTAATCATAATATGAAAATTAAGTGCCTAATTAGCACTTAATTTTTTTTATTTGTGTGGTTTTTGTAAGAATTTTCATTCATTAAAATCAAATTCTGAAAGCTTATCTTTTTCAACTGGAATCATGAATGAAGTTAATCTATCAGGTACACTCATTCTTATAGCAGGAGATGAGCCATGAAAGTCACCTTTATTACTTGTTGGTACTCAACCCCATTCTAAATTAATAGTTTTATTATTGATATCTACATTGTATTTAGATATTTCAACACCACCATCTAATCTAGATTCACCTTGAATATTATAAAAAAGAATCTGTGAAGCAACATCTTTAATAAATAAATATGAGTATTTGTCAAAATCTAATTTGTTTTTAATATTTTCATAATTAAATTTCGATGATCAAGGTAAGTATTCTTTTTCTAAATCTTCATGAGATTTTTTATCACTCGATAATTCATTTAATTGGTTTAAATAATTTTTATAAACTGTTTTGCCTTTTTCATCTAGTCTTAAGGATGCCTTTAAATCATCTTCATTTTTTATTAGACTAACTGATTTTTGATAACTAGGATCGTATTTTTGCATCTCATCATCTACAAAATAAAGATTTGCATTATAGTTATTAGATGATTTAGGAAATGTTCTAGTAAAAGTTTGCTCTTGCTTATAGTTTCATTTAAACTTCGGTATAAAATACGTATGATAGTCATTAGGATCATAGTGTTTTTTAACTCAGTATTTATAGACATCTTCTGAATCTAAACCTTTTTCTTTTTGAAATTTTTCCATATCAGCATGATATTGTTCATTTGTCTTTAAGATCACTTCGCCATTACCTTTTATTATTGGGTAGTTATCGGCTTTGAAATTTGTGATATCTCCAGTTGTCATTATTCAATTACTAAATGTAAAGTTTGGATATCCATACATATTAAATTGAAGATAAGGTTTATTATCAGATGTTTGCTTCTCGTAGAGAGCAGAATCTTTTTCAAGTTGTTTAACCTTAAAATCGCTAGAACTACATGATGCTAGTGCAATTACTCCTGAAGAAGCAATAAAAGTTGTTAAAAGAATTAATAATTTCTTAATTATTTTAGATTTTTGAACATTTAAAATTGACATTTTAGTCTCCTAAATTTTTCTTTAAAAATAGTAATGTTTTAATTATTTAATAGAAATAATTTGCAATACCTTCTTTGATTAAAATTTTACTTAAAGTAAAAATTAGGAAGACATAATTAGTATAAATATTGCAAAAGCATAATTAATAAAATCTAAAGTGGTATAATTTAATAAGCATTAAAAAATAGGCTTTAAAAGCCTATAAATAAATATTTTCCTTTGTGTTTGATCTTTTGATCATTTCTTTTTAGATGTTTTTAAAACTTAAGAGCAGCATCTGCGATGCGATTTTCATAAGGTTTAATTTTTTGATCTCTAGTCAGTTTTTTCTCAGGTGAACCTCCAACGTCCATACCTTCTAATAATGTAACTGAAACATCAAAACCGATAAATTCAAGAGGAATTTTTACTGAATCGATCATATGTTTTTTAATATCTTCTTCAGGAATTGAACCCATTGTAATTAAAACGTGTGCTTTTTTACCCACGAATTTTCCTGCTGAAACTGTTTTTTGTTGCACAGCATCAAAAACCATGTTAAAGGTTTTACGTGCAATTGTAATACGATTAATTAAAGAAATAAAAACAGGTGAAGGTTTAAAGTTAATTGTACTTGTTGCAAAAACAACCTTGTCATGTTTATTAAAAATTTCAATATATTTATCAGCAACGCCGTCGCCATAATAATCTAAAAAGTTTTGAGATGTTAGGTTTTTTTCTAAAGCAACATCTTCATTTAAATCCATCACAGTAATTTCATCTTCAGGATTTGTGTGTTTGTAATTAGTTATAAAATCATCAAGTGCTAACGTTGAAGCACTTGTAGTTTTTCTAATTGGGCTTGTGTATAAGACTAGTAATTTATTCATAGGTTAATTATGCTACTTTTATTTCAAATTTGCAACTAAAATTAAAAAACATGAAAAAAGGGCTTAAAACTGCAAAAAACTATCTTTTTGATAAATATTAAAAAATTTTTGAATTCTTGTGGTAAATAAGCAAAAGAAAAAATATTTTTTCTATACAATAGGTACTAAATGAATAATTTATTTAAAAAAATTAAGCAAAAAAATGCTGTTGAAAAAGATTTAAAAAAGAAGAAAATTTCTTTTATCAGCACAATTTTTATAGTTATAGGTTCTTGTATTGGTGCAGGAATTTTTTTCAAGTCTCAATCAATCTTAAATAATTCTTCAGGCTCATTAGTATTAGCAATTTTTTCATGAGTTTTAGCAGCTTTTACAGTTATAGCAATGTCATTTGCTTTGATTGAGGTAGCTTCATCAGGAGTAAATAGTAACTTATCAATTGTTGCTTGAAATAAAGCATTTAACTCTAATTTTATTTATAAGACAAGTAAAAACTTTATTGTTTTTATTTATCTGCCTTTAACAATGTTTGTCATGCCAATTTATTTTTTCCAGAGTTTGCAAGATTCTTATCAGATGTTTTCAGGTGCTGAAACGGCGAATTTAACTGATAATTGAGATTGATTAATAGCAATTGCTGTCACAATTTTTTTAACTTTTTATTTCTTAATTTTTTCAGGTTTATTTGCAAAAATCGGAAACTTACAAAACAAAATAATTTTTATGTTTAAGTTTATTCCCCTTGTTTTAGCAATTTTAATGGGTTATATTTTACTTTCTTCAGGTGCACAATCTAGTGCTCAAGCTAATGTTAATTTTACTAATATAAAAGACTTTGTGGCTCAAGGAAACTTATTAAGTAATTTACCTGGTTTAGGAATTTTTGTGGCTTTATCAGCAATCTTTTTTGCTTTTGATGGTTTTTATGTTTCAGCAGGAATTCAAAGCGAAGTAGCAAAACCTAAAAAGACACCTTTAGCAATTTTAATAGGATTAATAGTGATTACAGTTATTTACCTTTTAATTGCAATTTCGATGTCAATTGTAGGCGACGGAACTGTTACAGGATTTTTAGATGTAGCAGTTTCTATAGGTTGAAATGTTGAAACTATTAGAATAATTTTAGGAATTACAAATGTCTTAATAGCAATTGGTGTTCTAGGTATTTTAAATGGATTTTCAATGTGATTCCCACGTGTTATGGAAGATTTAGTTAAAAATGATGAGTTTTATTTCAATGATTATTGAAAGAAAAAAATCAAATCAGATAAACCTGTTGTAGGAGTTATTTTAGCTCTACTTTTATCAGTTCCAATTATTATAGTTTTTTCAATTATAGGAACTTTTGCATATCATTCTAACGGCTTAGAAGTCTATGGGCAAAACATTTCTAAACTATATAGTTTTACAGATTTAATGTCTTCTTGAACATCGGTAATAGTTTTTCTATTTATTGTTTTCGCAATTTATGGAGCCTTAAAAAATCGAAAAACTCAACATATAAAAGTTGAGCAATTTAAATATTTTAAACCCTTTGCTTATGTTTCAATAATTCTTGTTGGGCTCTCAATGTTAGTCACAGTTGTCGTTGCTTTCTTTGATTTATTTTTAATTCCAGCAATTGCAAGTGAAAATTTAACTAATGAAATTTTAACTTCAAGAATAGCTTCAGTAATTGTTTTAATTCTTTTTATAGTTATTTCAATTGCCCCAATTTATATCGAAAAAAGATTTAAGAAAAACACCACACACGTTATAAACTAAACATGTTTCCTGGTGTTTCATTTCTTTCAAAAATTTCAAAACCTTTTTTTCTAAATTTAATTTTTATTTCATAAACATTAGGATTTAGGCTCTGTTCTAAAATTAATAAATCATCAAAATATTCTAAATTAGCAAAAGGTAAAATTCCTGCACTAATTAATTTTATTGCAGTTTTATCTCAAATGATAGTTACATTGTTTGTAACCTTATCTTCATGATTTAATTCATCTAAATTTTTTAAAATTTCATTTGTAATTTGAAATTTAAAATTATTAATTTTTTGTAATGTATTAAAATCAAAAAAATCTTTATCACCATTTGTATAAATTAATCATGAGAATCTAGTTAGATCTAAATCTTTTGACATTAGTTCTAAAGTGCCGTATTTTGCGTATATTTCATCATCTTTTCGATCAATATTTAACCTGTAAAATCCAGGCACGATTTGGTAAAAAGATTTTCATTTTCTTATTTTAATTTTAATCATATGTTGCTTCTTTTAATTAATTTCACTCTTAATAAATTTAATTAAAATATTAAATTTGTTTTTGTCTTGTATAACTTGAATGAATTTTTTTATCTTCTTTTTTATTTGATTTATGTTTATTTAATAAATCACTTATGTAAGTCATTTCTGAATTATTTAATTTTATATTTAAGAAGTTATCCATCTCATCAAGAATGTTAGTTAGATTTTTTTCGTTAGTTACAACAACATGACTTGGTTGATCTATTATCTTTACATCTTCAACTTTTGAATCAAAAACAATTACTGAAAGCATTGGCAATTTGACATTTAGCATTTTAAGAATATGTTCGATATGTTTATCATTTTGAATAATTGGATTTTTAATATCATGAATTTTATTTCCAATTTGTTTAGTTCAAATTGGCTCATCTGCTTTACCACTAATTTTTCCATTTATTGATTTTAGTTCTAAAACTAAAATTGCTCTAGCAGTTACTAAAATTCCATCGACTTCAAAATATTTGTCATCATCATAAGAATAAATTGATGCAGGATGAAATAATTTATTCTTATCAGCAACTCAAGTTGTAATTAATTTTTCAACTCTTTTTTCAAAAGCATATCCTATTTTTTTAGTTTTACTTTTTCTTAATCTTGCGCTTAATCAAAAAGCAAAAATAATTATAAAGATAATTAATAATGAACCTAAACCAAGTCCTATTCCTAAAATATAATTAAACATTTTCTTATTATACTTTCTCAAGCGATTTATCTTAATTTTTTATGCATTAAATTTTAATTTTTTGCTAGTTTTACAATTCTAAAACTAGCAAAATGAGTAAAAAATAATTATCTGGTACAAAAAAGATAAATTTTTAATGTTTTTGATCAAACTTCAAGAATTATTTTATAATCATAACGTGCAGATATGCCAAACTATTCTAGTTTAAGTGTTATTCTGCCAATCTAACGCTTAAACAAAGAAAAAACCTTGCTTTTCTGAAGCGAGGTTTTTAAATATTTTTTTTATTTCTGTAAGATATTTAAAACACCTTTTTAAGGAGTATCTTATGAATAATTCAACTTCAACTAAAAATCAGTGGCTTGATAAGCAAACTTTAAAAGATTTTTTTAAAAATCAAATTAGGTTTACTACTTTTGATGTAGCTTTAGCAGGAATTTTAATGGCAATTGCAATTATTGTCAATTACATTACTAATTTGAGCCTAACAGGAGTTTTAAATATTGATGCTGAAGTAATTTTTAGCATTTTCTTTGGAATTATTTTTGGTCCTTTAAAAGGTTCATTTTTATCAGTTGTTTTAGATCATTTAAACTTATTAGTCAGAGGTCGTATTGGCTTTTGAATGTGAGAATACGCAATCATTGCTTTGTTATTACCAATGATTGCTTGATTATTTTTTAATATCAGAAGAATAAAAACTAATTTAAAAGCATTTTTACCTATTTTAATTGTAGTTGCAACAATTATCATGGCTTATGGCTTATTTTTTAATCTAGCAAATCCTTTTACTACTCAAAGAGTAGATGGGTTTAATCAACGTTTTTCTTATACGGGTGCAGTAATTGCAATTACAGTGGCTACTGCTTTAATTTTGATAGCAACTTTTCATGTTGGTGAAAGATATTTAATAACTAAAAAAGCTATGTATATTGATGTTTTAATTATCGTTTCTTTAGTTGTTTTTGTCCAAGTTTTATTTAGATGATTATGAGGTCCTTTTGCTTTTATAAATTATTTACAAAAATTTACACGTAATATAAATAATCGTACATATGCAAATTCATATACTTTTTATATGATTCCAATTGTAATCAAAACAATGATTACAATTCCATTATTTAGTTTTGTTTTAGCTGCATCTGTGCCTAGTTTAATTTATTTTGAACATAAGTACAAAATTAAAAATAGAATGGCTTTAAAAGCAATTTTTAGAAGAAATAAATAGTTTAGTAATATTTAAAAACAAGTACCATAGTTAGGTTAATATTCCTGAAATGGGTATGTTTTTATGATAGAATTTTTTTAAGTGAGGTGTTTATTTTGTTTACCTACATTGATTTATTTGCTGGAATCGGTGGCTTTCACATTGCTATGGATGATTTGGGAGGAAAATGTGTTTTTGCTTCTGAATGAGACCAAAACTGCAGAATAACTTACGAAACTAATTTTAGAAAAACTAATCAAGAACTTTTTGAAAGTGGAAATCAAACATATTTTGCAGGTGATATAACTAAAGTTGACCCTAATTCAATCCCTGATCACGATGTTCTATGTGCAGGTTTTCCTTGTCAACCTTTTTCGCAAGCTGGACTTAAAAAAGGTTTTGAAGATACAAGAGGTACTTTATTTTTTAATATTGCAAATATAATAAAAATTAAAAAACCAAGAGTAGTTTTTTTAGAAAATGTTCGTGGACTGCTTAAACATGATAGTGGCAAAACTTTTGAAATTATTAAAAATACAATGACCGAATTAGGTTATTCTTTTCACTATAAAATTGTGAAAGCAAGTGATTTTAATTCGCCACAACTTCGCCCAAGACTTTATATGATATGTTTTAGAAACGATATAGATGATAGCAATTTTAGTTTTCCAGAACCTATTCCATTAGAAAAAGATATGAGTTGAGTTTTCGATGGTGCTTCAGTAAATAAAAAAATCGGTTTTACTTTGAGAGTTGGTGGAAAATCTTCTGCAATAACTGACAGAAGAAATTGAGATGGTTACATTGTCGATGGCAAAGAAAGAAGAATAACCCCTAAAGAAGGAAAACGAATGCAAGGTTTTCCTGAAAATTTTGAATTTCCTGTTTCAAAGACAGCCGCAATGAAGCAATTAGGAAATTCAGTAGCAATTCCAGCTGTTAAGGCTGTTGGTAAAGAAATGATTAAAGTTTTAAATGGGAGAAAATAGTTACAATGAAACTAAGTTTTAATCGTGGAGAATGATCTGAAATATACACTGTTTTATATTTACTATTTAACCCAAATCTAGAACTAGTTGATTCAAAATTAAATTCAATTAATACTAATTTATTAAGAATAAAATCAATTAATTTGAAAAATAATCAAGATGAAATATTCATCAAATATTTAGTGGAAGATTCAGGAAATGTAAAAATACTTTCAGATAAAAAGATACTTGGAATAATTTCCAAAGAAGAACTCGAACAAAATAAAAGTTTAATATTAAATAATATTTTAGATTCAAAACCAGGTAAAAGATCCTTCACAATAAAAGGGATAAAAAACTTTTTACAAAAATTAGACAATGAGAATTATATAAAAGCAAATTCACTTAAGAAAAGTGATTTAGATTCAACTGTCCACGATTTAAAAACAGATAATTTAATAGATTTATCTTATAGTATAAAATCATCTTTAGGATCACCTTCTACAATTCTAAATTCAAGTAAAAGAACAAATTTTTTATACAAAATTAATGATTTAAAAAAAGAAGATATAGAAGTTATAAATTCTATTCATACACGAGCAAAATTAGTAGACAGAATTAATAAGATTTATTCGCTAGGTGGGAGCATTGAGTTTGTTAAAGTTAGTGATTCAACTTTTGATTATAATTTAAAAATGATCGATTCTAACTTACCTTTTTATTTAGGAAATGCTTTACTTAAAAGTTATGAAAAGGGAGTGAAAAATCTAAAAAAATTATTCATTGAATCGGTAAAGCCTTTTGATTTTGATTATGCTTATAAGAAGCTAGGAGATTTTTTAGAAAGCATTTCATTTGGTCTTTTTCCGAGCATAAAGTGAAACGGTAAAAACTCAGTTAATGGTGGTCTTGTGATTGTAAAATCAAATGGATTAGTAGTTGTAATTGATTTAGTTTATTTTAAAAATGAAGTAAGAAATTATTTAATTGAACAAACTAAATTAGATACTCCAAGTTCAAAAAGATACAATATGTTAGAATTATATTTAGATAATAATGAAATATACTTTACTTTAAATCTTCAAATAAGATATAAGAAATAAATTTGTATAAATTAATTAAAATTTACTATTTATTTTATAAAAGTTTTGTCTAAATTTTTGCAACCTATTTTCAAAATAGGTTGTTTTTTTATTAACTAATAACTTGTCTTTTTAAGGAAAATAATTAAAAAATGCTTTCTCTAAAAAGAGAAAACATTCATAATTAATTGTTTAAATTTTGACTTTTATTTAGTCTTAAATTACACAAGATTCACAGTCAATATTTTCCATGTAATCAATCACTTCTTGGCGAATTCTTACATAATAAATTGACTTACATTTTTTCTTAAATGCCCGAATATAGGCTTTATTAAGATCCCTTGTAGTAGTTTTATCAGCATCAACAAATAGTGTTAAACTGATTGCTTGATCAACATGTTTTTGAGCTTCTGCTGCTAAATCAATAATAGGATCTGGTCCTAATTCATAAGCACCATCTTGATAGTATTTTAAGTTGTCATCATCGATTTTATAAGCAGGTACATAAACTCTACCAACTTTACCTTCTTTTCTAACTTCAACAGGTGAAACAATTGGTTGTAATGAAGCTGTACATGAAGATAAATATGAAATTGATCCTGTAGGTGCAATTGCCATTAAGTGTGAATTTGCTAGTCCATGTTTTTTAATTTTTTCAACTAGATCAATTCAGTCTTGTTGTGAAGGAATTGCTACATTATACTTAGCAAAAATTTCTTTAATTTTTTCTGTTTTAGGTAAGTATTCATCTTTAGCAACTTTAGTGTATTTTTCAAAATATGAGCCATCTGCATATTTAGAATTTTTAAAATGTTTATAAACACGTTTTTCATTAATTGCTAAATTATTTGAAGCACGAAAAGCGTGATATGCAGTTGTGTAAAAATAAATATTTGTAAAGTCTAAAGCTTCAGGAGAATTATAATAAATTTCATTTGTAGCTAAGAACCCATGCATGTTCATTGCTCCTAAACCAAGAGCATTATTATTTGAATTTCCTTTTTCAACTGAAGGTGCTGAAGAAACATTTGCTAAACGTGAAATAACATCTAAAGCAATAATTGAATCTTCAATCATTTCACCAAATTCAGCTCCTGCTTCCATGGCACGAGCGATATTAATTGAACCTAAATTACATGCAACATCTTCTCCAACTTTTGTGTAACTTAAGTCTTCGCTATATTCACTAGCTGAAGATGATTGTACGATTTCTGAACATAAATTTGACATGACAACACGCCCTGGATTAGGGTTTGCTGCATTAACTGTATCATCAAATAATAAATAAGGATAACCTGATTCAAAGTGTAATTGAGCAATTGTTTGAAATAGTTTACGAGCATTAATATAAGTTTTATTAATGTTAGGATTTTTAACTAAATTGTCATATTCTTCAGTTACTGAAATATCGTTTAAAGTTTTTCCATAGGCTTTAAAAACATCATAAGGAGAAAATAAAGCCATGTCTTTATTTTCAGCAGCTAATTTGAAAGTTATATCAGGAACAACAATTCCTAATGATAATGATTTAATACGAATTTTTTCATCAGCATTTTCTTTTTTAGTATCTAAAAAAGCCATGATGTCAGGGTGATGTGCATGTAAATAAACAGCACCTGCTCCTTGTCTTTGTCCTAGTTGGTTAGCGTAAGAAAAAGAATCTTCAAGTAATTTCATAACAGGTAAAACACCAGTTGCTTGTCCTTGAATATTTTTAATAGGAGCTCCTGCTTCACGTACGTTTGAAAGTGATAAAGCAACACCACCACCACGTTTTGATAATTGTAATGAAGTTGAAATACCACGAGCAATTGATTCCATATTATCTTCAACTCTTAGTAAAAAACAAGAAACGTATTCACCTCGTTGTTTTTTACCTGCATTTAAAAATGTCGGAGTTGCAGGTTGATATCTTTGAGTCATCATTTGTTTAATCATGACTTTGGCACGCTCAAACTTACCTTCTCCAAAAAGTAAGGCATTCATTAAAACACGGTCTTCATAAGCTTCTAAATATTGAGAGTTATCAAAAGTTTTTAAAGCATATGAAGTATAGAATTTTAAAGCACCCATGAATGACATAAATTCAAATTTAAATGAATATGCATATTCATGTAATTCTCTTAGTTGATCCATTGTGTATTGGTTAATAACTTGAGCATCATAATATTCATTTTCAATTAATCACTCAATGCGGTGTTGAAAATTATCAAATTCTTTAGTTCTAGGTAATACATGTGAATGCATGTATTCTAGAACTGCACTTTGATCAGCGTGGAAATTATTTTTTCCATTGATCACCATTCTTGCTAAAGCATTTAAAACGATATATTCATCGTTTGAATCATTTAACATGTCGATTTCTTTGGTTTCACTCATGGTGGTTTCTCTTTTCTTATTAAAAAAATATTTAAGTTTTATAAGTTAATATTTTTGAATTATTTAATTCAAAAATCATTTAGGATTTTGCTAATTTGAGCAGTATCATCTGCTGTTCCTAGCAGTTCAAATTGATAAAGCAAGGGAATATTTAATTTCTTTGAAATAATTGGCCCAGCTAAAGCAAAGGTATCACCAAAATTGGTGTTTCCTGAAGCAATTACGGCTTTACAAAATGAACGATTTTGGGGATTATTTAAAAAGTTAATAACTTGTTTTGGAACGGCTCCGTTTTTAAATTCTCCTCCACCTGCATAAGTAGGTGTAATTAAAACATAGTCTTGTTCGACTATTAAAGGTGCATCAGTTAATTCAGTAGGAATTCTTTTATTGTCGATTCCTAGTTTTTGAATAAAACGATGAGTATTATTTGAAATTGATGAAAAATAAACAACTAGCATTGGACCTTTTGGTCTTTTAGTTTCATCAATAGTTACATGTGATAAGTCTTTCATGATCTTCCTTTTTGTTAATTAAAATTCTCAATCATCATCATCTGTTTCTTCGATAGTTCCCATTACATATGAAGAACCATTTCCTGAAAAGAAATCATGATTTTCATCAGCACGAGCTGATAATTGTGCAAGCACTTCAGGCGAAATGCGTGTTTCTTCTGCACTAAAAGGTGAATCATAACCTAGGTTTTGTAAAAATTTACCAGCGTTATATAAACTAAAGGCAATTGCTTCATCAGCCATTGATTTACCATCGGCTGTTTCAAAACCTGTATATAAATCTTTTAAGTAATCTTTTTCAAGATCAATTAATTCATACATTAAGTCAAAAACAAACTTTTTCATTTCCGCTTGTTCTTGAATTGATAGTTTTTCAACTTTACGTTGATATTTATAACCACTGTAGTAATTATGAATAACTTTATCTCTTAAAATTAAACGAATAATATCACTGGTATTTGGTAACTTGCCTCGAGCCGATAAATAAAATGGTAAGTAAAAGCCACCATATAATAAAAATCCAGGCATTAAAGCTGCAGCAACTTTTGATTTTAAAGGATCATCATTATGATAATAAGGAATTAAAACACGTGCTCGAGCTTGCAGTTTTTCATTATTAATAACTCATTCATGGGCTTCTTCAATCATTTCTGAAGTACAAAAAGTTGAAAAAATTGTCCCATAACTGCGAGCATGTACACCTACCATAAAGGCGAAGTTAGCATAAATAACTTGCTCGTGATCAGTTTGTGAATTAGGAATTTGTGCCACATCACAAACTGTTGCTTGAATGGTATCTAATAAAGTTAAACCTGTAAAAGTATTAGTGATTAATTGTTGTCACTTATCATCAAGTGTTTTTCAACTTTTTAAGTCATTTGATACTGGAATTTTCTCGGGAATTCAGAAATTTTGACAAATTCTTGTTCAAACTTCTAAGTCTTTAGGGTCATTTAACACGTTTCAGTTAACTGAACGCATTTTTCCTTGAAAATTGTTTTGATAGTAGCCAATTGGTGAAACAGATTCGCTGTAATATTGATTCTTTTCACGTATTTTTTTCTCTTCCATTTTAAAAAACCTCTCATAAATATATTTGTCCGTTTTTGTTAGACAAAAACAACAAATAGCGTTTAATAAAAGGCTACTTTTTAATCATCTCTCTCTAGCAAAAACTGCTTATATGTTTTTTATAACATATAGTTATTAGATTATGCAACAAATTAATTAAAAATGATTAAAAAATATTTATAAATATTTTATGAATTTAGTTTTGAGTATTTTATTTTAATGTTTAATATGTTAATATATTATAAAAATTATATTTTTATAATAATAAATATTAAAATTATTGTTTTAGCAAAATTTATAGGATGTTTATAAGTTGTTAATAACTTTGTCAATAACAAAAGCAAAATAATCTCTTTTGAGTTGCTTTTTCTTATTTAAAAGCATACCAATATTTTTGAATAAACGACCAAAAAAGCAAAAATATTTTGTCAAATCCTAAGCAAAAATTTTCAAGCAAAAATAGTATCATTTGTACTAAAAATAAGCAAGTTTTAAACGAAATTTACTAACTTTCAGGCTCTAATTATTGTTATAAAAAATTTTGTGGAAAATAAAGTGAAACATTCACTCGATTTTAATAAAAAATGGCTTAAAAATCCAAAAATTTGCTTATCAACATACAATTAAACTATGTGAAAAAATCCCAAAATTAAAAAATCGCTACTTTTACTAACTGGCGCAACATTTATTGCTTCAGTTAGTGCTTTAATAGCGTGTTCACCTAATAATTCAGGCGAACTTTCAGAACAAGCAAAACTAGATAAAGAATCTGAAAAAGTTAAAACAGAAATTACACTTCCTGTTTTATTTAATGATTGACAAGTGCAAGAAATTAGTTTTATCAGAGATATTGAAAAGCTAATTGACTTTAAAAATTACAATTCTGATAACTCGAATGTTTTAACTAAAGCATTAAATAGTGGCTATAGTTTAAGCATTGAAAGTTTTACTCCAAATAAAAGCGAAAATGCTGATTCACTTAATTTAATATTTTTATTAAAAAGTGAAAATCTTACTAAAAAAATTACTGCAACTATCAAAGGTTTTACTAAAAATGAAGTTGAAAAACCTCTTATTAAACAAGCAATAAGTGATGTTGAAATCAATAAAATTAATAAAATAATTACTGCAAAAGATGATAATACTTATCGACCAAAAGACATTCTTTCACCATTAGGAATTTTGAAATTATTAAGCAAAAATGTCTTTAATAACGAAGGTAAAAACGGAGCAATTTTTAAAGAAAAATTAAGTGAAGGACTTAATTTTAAAGTTAAATCATTTAGCCAAAATTTAGAGAATAATAAAACAGAACTAGAATTCATAATCACTCTTTATGGTGGAACTTTTATTGAAAAAGATGTAACTCTTAAAATAATTAATCTAAAGCCAAACACTGATTCAGAAGCTATTCCTTCTAAAAAATTAATCATTCATTATAAACCTGCAAGTAATACTAAAATCAAAGGTTGAGGTTTACATTTATGAAATAATGATGGTTCAAATAAAGCAATTGAAACAGAAACTAGTTGAGATAAACCAATTTTATTTTCAGAAACAGCTGATGAAAACGGCTTTTATAAAGCAGAAGTTAATATTATTAATTTAGCAAAAGGGCTAAATTATATTTTACATAATGGCGATGAAAAAGATGGTGGTGATCGCTCATTACCTTTATCTGTGATTATAGTGAGTTTTGAATTTTAGCAAATAGTGAAACTGTTTATAGTGATTTACCTGTTGCTTCAATTGATGCAAAATATGCTCTTAGAGTAAATCCTGAACGGATTTTAATTGAATTTAATAATGACTTAAAAATTTTAAAATCAGCAATTACTATTAAAAATTTAACTGACCAAACTTTTATCGAACGCTTTCGTTTAAAGCAAAATAAAGAGTTAGTAACTTTAGAATTTATGGATACACCACCTAGAGTTTCTGATAAGTTGATGATTAGATATAATGATTCTGATCTAGTTTTAACTAGTGTTTCAAAACCTTACATAAATGATCCAAAAATGCACTATACAGGCACTTTAGGTGCAAATTTATTAAGTAATAACACCTGAGAAGTTAAGTTATATGCACCAACATCAACTAAATCTGAAATCATTCTTTTTGATAAAGAACAAAAAGAAATTAAAAGATTAAAAATGACTAAAAAAGCTAATGACTTAGTTTTTGCAATTAATTTAGATAAGGCAAACACTAATTTAGAATCTCTAGATGGACTCTTTTATCAGTTCATTTTAGATAATAATAGAATCGTTTTAGATCCTTATGCTAAATCAATGGCAAGTTTTAATCCTGCAGGCGAAGATAAAGTAGGTAAAGCTGCTTTTATTGATCTAAAAAGTAGCAAAGCAGGTGTAAAACCAAAGGCTTTAGGTGTTGAGATTGAATCTTTAAAAGGTAACGTTAATAAGATGGTTGCTTATGAAATTCATGTTAGAGATTTTACAATTAATACAGAAATTGCTGATAAAGGAACTTTTAAAGGTTTTGCTAATTGAGATGAAGGGATTAAACATCTTCAAGATCTAGGAATCACACATGTACAATTAATGCCAATTCAAAACTATTATACAGTTGATGAAAATAATAAAACTTATAATGGAAATAACGTTGATTCAAAAGCAAATTACAATTGAGGTTATGATCCCCATAACTATTTTTCGATTGAAGGCTGATTAGCAAGTGATGCTAATGATCCTTATGCAAGAATCAAAGAATTTAGAGAGCTAGTTAATAAGTTACACGAAAATAAAATCGGTGTCATAGTTGATGTTGTTTATAATCATTTATTTAAAAATAGTATTTTAGAAGATATTGTGGAAAATCTTTATTTTCGTTTCAAAGGTAAGTCTACTCCAGTAGGTGAACCTGCTGTTGCTAGTGAAAGTTTCATGATGCAACGCATTATTTTAGAATCATTAAAATTTTTCCATGAAGAAATGGGAGTCGATGGCTTCAGGTTTGACTTACTAGGTTTTATTGATAGTGCAACAATTTTAAAAGCTAGAGAGTTAATGCCTAAAGCCATTTTATATGGTGAAGCTTGAAATTTTACAGATCTAGATAGTGGACTTAGCCCTGTTAAAGGAGTAACTAGTTTTAACGAACATAAAGTTAAAGATCTAGCTTATTTTAATGATGCAATGAGAAGATCTTCAAAAGGTGATACAGGTGAAGGTCAGGCTTTTGATCTAGGTTATTTAAATGGTAATAACCAAAATTCAGGTTTACTAAGAGCCGCTTTAATAGGTGGCATTAAAAACTTTAAGCAAAGCGAAGAAAAAGAAGGCTTATTATTTTCACAAATTGATAATAGTGAAAATAATTTATTTGCAGATACTGCAACTGAATCATTAAATTATTTAGCAATTCATGATGGCTTTAGTTTATGAGATAAAATTAATTTAGCAACAGCTAAATTAGCAGATAAATCTGATTCAGAAAATCTACAACATAAGATTAACTTGTTAAAACAAGCCTACACCTTATTATTTACAAGTCAAGGTAGAATCGTGATTCAAGGTGGCGATGAAATGGGGCGCACTAAAGCACTTGCAAAAAATGATGCTAATTTACATCGAAGTGCAGCAAGTGATAACTTAATAATTTTAGATGATGTCAAAGATGCTTATGAAAATAAATATTCAGAAAATTCATATCATTCTTCAGACTATACTAATGGTATTAGATGAAATCGCTTAGAAGATAATTTTGCAGATGGTGAATTTAAAAAACTAAAAGACTATGTTAAGGGTTTAATTACTTTAAGAAAAAGTTTTGCTTCTTTTAGTCTAACTAAGGTTGAAGATATTAATAAGCATCTAACATTTTTCGGAGAAACCAAAACTAATAGTGCAAGTTTATATAAGAATTTTTTAGATCCTAAATTAGGTGAGTTAAAAATTAAATTTATTAATGCTGATCAAAATGCAAGAAATAAAAAATGGTACTTAGCAGGCGAAATTTCTCCTAGTGCTGATAATCAGAACCTAACAAAGTTTGTACATATAGATCAAGATGGTAATGGCGAATTAATTCTAAATAAAACTGATTTAGAATTAATTCATAAAAATCGTGCTCAATGAGGAGAAAGTAATAGTTTCAACTTTAAGTTAGTTGCCGAAAGCGATTCATGAGACACACTAGAAAATGCTTATGAAGGTTTAGGTAATTCATCAATTCCACTAGCAAGTATTAATGAAAATAAGGAAGCAATTATTGACCTAGCAAAAACTAATTTTCAAGCAACTAGAAATAATCAAGTTAATGAAAATAAGGTAGTTGATATTGTGCAATATCATTTAACTAATATTGATTCTAATAGTAACATTTTAGAAGTTATTGTTGCATCAAATCCTAGTGATAAAGATCTTGAATTAGCTAAAGCCCTTGATTCTAGTTGAGCAGTTATTGTTGATAATGATAGTGCAGGGATAACTAAAATCAGTGGCTATGATTTTAGTAAAAATAAAGCAATTGTCAAGTCAAAATCAACTATGGTTTTTGCAAAATTTAAATAGCTTTACTCAGTGCAAATCCTAAAAATAGCTACCAAAACTTCTGTTTATTGAAAAACATGGTAAATAAACTGCAAAAAAATGTATTTTTGCCAATTTTCAGGTTACTTTTAGCCAAAAATATAAATTAGGATTAAAATAATAGTTGTGGCTCTTTAGAGAGTCAAATATTCTAATCAAAATAAAGAAAAGAGAAAATTATATGAAATTAAGTAAAAAATTAATTCTTAGTTCATCAGCTTTTGCCGCCCTAGCAGCAGGTGCATTAGCTGTTGCATGTAGCACCACACCTGGTAAAGGTGGTAGTGATAATCCAGACACTAGCAAAAGCTTAAAAGAAAGAGCAGAAGATACCCTTTCAGACTGAACAGGGACTTTAAAAGTTGCAGTTGAAGAAGATTGAATGATTGCTTTTGATAAAGCAGTTTCACTGCTTCCTGAAAACATGAGATCAAGAGTTGAAGCAGTTAAAATTGAAAATGGTAAATCTACTGATTATATTGAAAATACAGTTAGTACTTCTGCACAAACAGCAGCGGATCTATTTCCTATGCCATTAGACAGAATTCAAGGTCTTATAAAGTCATCAACTTTAGGTTTTGTTAATGAAAGCGACCTTACAGAATATGGAGAAAATAAAAAACTAGTTAAACTAGATGATAAATTTTATGGCTTTCCATTAAATATTGAGTCAGTTTTTATGCTTTATGATAATTCTGTTTACCCACAAACACCAACTGATATAACAGAAGAATTCAATGACCCAGTTAATAAAAAATTTGTTTTTAAAGCAGCAGATTTATGAATGGGTGCAACAATGTTGAACGGTCTATTCACTGACATAAAAAATGGAAGCATGGAAGAAGGTCGTAAAATGTGGGTTACAGAAGAAAATGGCAAAAAAACTGCTCCGTTTTTAACAAATGATAAAACAAAACAAAGAATTAAAGATGTTTGAACCTATTACAATAAATTGAGAACTGGTTCAAATGAGAAATACAAAATTGTTACTAACTCTAATACCAGCCGTGATGTTGAAACAAGATCAGGTATTGCAAATCAAAGTATTTCTTTAACATTTGATGGACCTTGAATTTTAAAAGATTTGGTTCAATATATTCTAAAACAAAATGAATCAACACCTACTAAAGTGGTTGAAGTTCTTAATAAAATTTCAGCAGGTATGCTTCCAAAATTAGGAACAGAGCAATTAAGACACTTTATTGGTGGATGAGCATATGCTTTAAACAAAACAGCGCTTGGTTCATTTTCAACAGATACAAAAGCAGTTAATGGAAAAGCTAATTTTGCTAGTTATTTTGCAAGTGTTTTAACTTCAAAAAACATTGCTGCAGAGTGAGTTCATGGTGGTGGTAAAGTTTCTGCTGCTAGTGGTTACACATTAGATATTGATGTTTCTAAAATGACTTTTAGAGATCCTTCAACTAAAACTAAAATGGACATTTCAAAATATACTTCGGTAGATGGTTTTGAAGCAGCAATCAAGAAGTTCTATGAATCAGTTATAAAAGCCGTTACTGGTCAATATAAAATCAACATGGAACAACCAAAATGACCTGGTGGTGGATACTGAACAGCATGAGATGCCAATGGTTTAACATCTACTTCCTACGCAACTGCTGATGCATTCCTTGAAGCACTTACTAAGAATGTAGAACTTGAACTAAAAAAACAATAAAATGAAATTTGATTTTAATCAAAGTACAAAAGTTGCCATTGAAAAATGGCTCTTTTTTACAATATTAGGGGTAATTTTAGCAATCATTAGTTTATATGTAATTAATGTTTTAGTAAGCCTTTATGATCAACAAGCACTAACTGATTTTGCTAGTTCACAAAACATTATTTCTGAAGATGAAGCATGAGTAAAATTTAGGCAAATTTTAATTATTAAAATAGTTATTAATTCAGTCGTTTATGTATTTTATGCCATCCTAAATTACTTTGCATGAAAGAGTATTAAAGTAGGATACATCTATGTCTTATTTTGATCATTTGTAAATATTGCTTCAATATTATCTGTTTGATTAACACCATCAAGTCCAATTTGATTATCAGTTTTAATTACAATTTTCAATGTTGTTTTACTTGCATTATTATTTTATATTTTTGTTTTACTTAAACAAAATCGTTTCTACGTTAATAACCAAAGAAGGTGAACATAATGCCAGCAATAAAATTAATTCTAGAGTGTGAAATTAATAATAAAAAATACGATATTTCAAATGGTACATTTAATGAAATTGAAACACTTAATAATTATTTTCAGGAACTAAAAAATAGTGAATGAAAAAATTATATTGAGATTAATGATGAATTAAAAAGTTTAATAAATTCATTTTATAAAAACCTTGAAAATCGTTTACCAGTTAATTTAAATGATGAAGAAAAAAATAAATTAAATATTTATTTAGCACTCTCATCTTTAATAAAAGAAGATGAATTTAAATTAATAAATAATGCTTTTTTGAATAAAGAAAAAATTGAAAATTTATTGATTTATATAGAACCAATTATTGATAACAAAAATGAAGATTTAATAAATTCAATTGAATTAATAATTGAAACAAATAAAACTAAATATCGTAGAAATGACGACACTAGCAAAAAATTAATTATTAATTTATCTGTAAGTGATATTCAAAATATTCCTAATGGAGAGTTTAATTTTATTGAATGTCCTTTTCATAAGCACAAATTAAAAACACTTAAAATTTCGGAGGTTACATAATTATGTCAACATTAAAATTAAATTATGTTCAAGATTCTAGAATCATAAAGATGGTTGATAATAGTAATTTATCAGTTATTCGAAAGTCCGTAAAATCCGAATATAAAAGTAAAAAAAGACATTTAAAAGTTTTGTTGAAAGAACAAAAATATAATGCTTTTCAAAACTCAAAAAGTGTTAAATTAGAATTACATGCTTTGAAAAGAATATATAAAAAAGAATCTAAAAATATAATTGATTCATATCAGAACAAAATTGAATCCATTAAAAGAAAAGCGCAAATTATTAATGGCAAAAGTTTAGATTCATTAATTTATGAATTAGAAAGTAAATTAATATTTTTAAAATCTAAAAACGATAAAAGTCAAATTAGTGCTGTTTCAAATGAATTAAATAATCTTAAAAATCAAAAGAAAAATTTTATTTATTCTGAAAAAGATCAAAAGTTAATTAATGAATTAACTAATGAAAAAAATAAGAAATTAGAAATTCTAAAAAATAAATATTTTCTAGATTCAAATAGTAAAAAAGCAACACTTACAAAACAGCATGCTGAATTATTAGATCAAGATAAAAATAAATATAAGAAAATTTATGAAGCTTATAAAATTAAAAATAAAAAATATCTTGAGTTAAAAAATAGCAAATTAAAAAAATCAAGAATTGATTATAAAGATGCTATTAAGAATTTGAAAAAAGAAAATATTAGTATTAATTCTTACAACGAAGCAGTATCAAAAGTTGAAGAATCTTCTTATAATAATATCAATGAATTTTTAACTTTACCTGAAGATAAATTTAAAAATCATAACCTTTATAAAAGTATTTTGGTTCTCCAAAATAAATTAAAATCAATTTCAAAAAAACAAAATTTTGAAGCTGCAAGTAATTATGTTTTATTAACTCATAAAATTGTTGCTTACAAAAAAATTATGGAATCAGATCTAGAATTTGATAATAAAATTATTGCTTTACAAAATCAAATAAAAAAAATCGGTGCTAAAAATCAAAATACTATCAAAGATAAACAAGTTGATATCAAAGCAAAATATTTAGAAAAAATTAAACTTCATAAAAGCAAGGTTTTGACAATGACAAAACAAGCTTATAAAAATGAATTAGATGAACTTAAATTTAAAAGAAAATTAGAATTAAGAGAAGCTAAAATCAGTGATGCATTTTATTCTAAATCGGAACAACTTCGTTTTCTAAAAATAGACAAAAGAAAACAAAAAGAAAAAATTCTTAAAGTCATGTTTACAACTGTAGATGATGAAATTAAGAAAATTCCTACCAGAGCATTTAAAGGTCAAAGATGACTTGCAATGCTACTATCTATTATATTCCCTGGTTTAGGACAGATTCTTAATAAAGAATATACAAAAGGATTAATCTTTTTCATCGGTGCTGTTTTCATTTATGCAATAGCACTACCAACATTTTTTGGAGCATACGGCTCAAATGATGGAAACGGAATTTTTGGACTATTTGATTTATCACCTGTCAAGTTTAATCATCCTATTTTAGGAACGGTTTATGCAGATGCAAGATATCGAATTGTTGAAGGTGTAATTGCGTTAATTTTATTAACCTTTTCCCTAGTAATTTGAATCTCTACTGCACATAATGCTTATCGCAGTGGATTTTACAGAGAATTTGGTTATCGCCCTGCAAATGTGCGTGATATGAAGAAATTTTTAATGGGTACAGGTTTACCTATATTAATTTCCCTGCCTGCTTTAGTTACAATTTCTTTTATAGTTATTTTACCTTTAGCAACAACCATTTTAATCGCCTTTACTAACTATAGCGTAACATCACAGCCACCAGGTAATCCTTTATCTTGAAACGGATTTGATAACTTTGTAGAAGTCTTTACGGGTGGTTATTCAGAATCATTTGCTTATGTTTCGGGTTGAACCGTGATATGAACTTTCTCAGTTACTGCATTAACAGTTGTAATTGGAACAGTCATGGCTTTAATTCTAGATAATCCTAGAATTAAAGGTAAAAAGTTCTTCTCAATGGTTTATATCTTACCGTGAGCAGTACCAGCTTTTGCAACAATCTTATTTTTTTCAGCAGCTTTTTTAGGTGCAAGAACAGGAAATGCTTACTATAATCAGTTCTTTAATACAGATATTAATTTTTCTCAAGATGCACAATTATCAAGACTAATTTTAGTTCTAATTCAGACATGACTAGGTTCTTCATATGTCTTCATGTTAGTCACAGGAATTAAAAAAGGAATTTCATCAGATTTATATGAAGCAGCAGAAATTGATGGTTCATCAAAAATTAATACATTCTTAAGAATTACAGCGCCTCTTATTCTGCAACAAGTTGCACCTTTATTAATTGGACAATTTATTTTCAACTTTAATAACTTTGGAATTATTTATCTTTTTGGTGCAGGTGGAGTAGGGCCAGCAGGTCTTCCAGGAAATCCTGGACCTACAGATATTATTATTTCTTTAATCTTTAATTTAACAACTTCTTCAGACAACCAAATTGGTTTAGCTTCAGCTTTCACAATTATTATGTCAATTTTTATAGTTGGAACATCAGCAGTTTTATTTTTAAGATCAAGAGCATTTAGAAAGGATACAGTGTAATTATGAGTCTAACCCAAGATGTTTTAAAACATAATTTTAAAAGAACTTTAAATTCTCTAAATCCTTTAGCAAATTCTTATGCTCGTTCTTTTAGAATTGAAGTTAAAAAAGAAATAGTCGACAGATTAAACTTAATACTACGTAATGCCCGTGCTAAACATTTAATCAGCAACAACGATTTTTTTCAAATCGTGCAATATTTAAAACATAATGATTTAAAAAATTCAGCAACAATTTTAGCTCAGCAACTAGCAATTAAAAAAGATGAAGAAACCATTAATCAAATTGTTTTAGTTAAGTTACTAAGTTTATTCACAAGTTTTTCACCAGTAAGTTTTAGCTCAGCAAAAGCCAATTTAAAAGTTGTTGAAAAAATTAAAAAAGTAATTATCTATCATGTTGAAACTAATTTAGTTTCTTATAAAAATGTCATTAATAAATTTTTATTAAGCACTGAAAAAGCACAAGAACAAAAACAAATAATTTTAAATTATGATTTAGATCTTGTCAGAAATTATTTTTATAACAACAAAATTAATGCTGCTAAATTATTTGAGAAAAATTTAAATGGTTTTAAATCTTTCCCTGAAGACATCTTCATTAATTTAGCTAAGTTTGAAATTTTATTTCACGAGCAAACTATTTACTTAAATAAAAAAAGTAAATACTCTCTTAATCAGTTTTTATCTTACGATGAAATCTCAAAAGAGACAGTTAGACATTATGAATTAATTAAAGAACAAAGTAATTTAATTAAAGGTTTTAATGTTTCAGCATTTGCTACTCATATTAATGAAACAAGTAAATTTATCAGATTATCTGATTTACCTCCTTTAACAATTTCGCAAATTATTGGACTGTTTTTTTCTTACATAATTTTATTATTTTGAGCAGTTGCAGTTTTACTGCCACTTGTGCAAATGATCGTGATGTCATTTGATGGTAGTGGTGGTCAGTATCTAGGAACAACTTCAGGTTTTGCCGCTGAAAGTGCAATTTTTCACTATGAGCAATTATTTAACGGTCAAACAGATTTTCTATATTGACTAGGTAATTCAGTTTTAGTCGCTAGTTTAACGATGATCTTAACAGTTATTTTTACATTGTTACTCGCCTATGCTTTTAGTAGGTTTCATTTTAAAGGACGCCGTTCTTCAATTATTACAGTTATGCTTTTACAAATGGTGCCCTCAATAGCAGCCTTAACTGCCTTTTTAGTTTTATATCAACTAGCCTCAATTCCTGTATGAGTTTTTCTAATCATAATTTATACAGGTGGAGGTTTAACAGGTAATACTTTTATTTTAAAAGGTTATCTAGATTCAATTCCAGTTGATTTAGATGAAGCAGCTAGAATTGATGGGGCAAACACTTTTAAGGTTTTTACAACCATCATTTTACCACTAGCAAAACCAATGGTAGCAATCGTTGCTTTATGATCATTTATCGGTCCTTTTGGTGATGTTATTTTACCAAGGTTATTAGTTCCTGCAACTGTCGATGGAAGTAAAGACTTAACAATGGCAGCAGGATTAAGAACACTAATATCAGGTACAGGTTCAACTGTTAGACAATATGTTTTCCTAGCAGGAGCAATTGTTACAGGAATTCCGTTAACTATTTTATTCGTTGTTGCACAGCGATTCTTAGTCAGTGGTTTAACAAAAGGAGCAGTGAAATAATGAAAATCGAATTTAGAAATGTCGCCAAAAAATATGCAGGGCGTGAAAACTATACATTGCAAGATATTAACTTTGTCATCAACGATAAAGAATTTATCGCCTTATTAGGGCCTTCTGGTTCAGGTAAGTCTACGCTTTTAAGAATGCTTGCAGGACTTAATTCAATTACCAAAGGTGATTTGCTTTTTGATAATGTGCGTGTCAATGGTTTATCTTCAAAAGATCGTGATATAGCGATGGTTTTTCAATCCTATGCTTTGTATCCACATATGAATGTTTATAACAACATCGCTTATGGACTAAAAGTCAGAAACGAACCTCGTGACTTAATTAATCGCCGTGTTAATGATGTTGCAAGAATCTTAAAAATCGACCAGTATCTCTCAAATAAACCTAGTGATATTTCAGGAGGGCAGCGCCAACGTGTGGCGCTAGGAAGAGCGATTGCTCGTAAGCCAGCATTATTTTTAATGGATGAACCTTTATCAAATTTAGATGCTAAGTTACGAGAAAATATGCGTAGTGAAATAGTCAAAATTCATAAGTTATTAGAGACAACAACTGTCTATGTAACACATGATCAACTTGAAGCTATGACTATGAGCGATCGCATTGTTTTAATGGATAATTCAATTATCCAACAAATCGGAAAACCACGAGAATTATATGATAATCCTAGCAATTTGTTCGTTGCTAAGTTTATTGGTAACCCGACAATGAACGTTGTCAAAGTAAGTTACAGTGATGGTTATATCTCTAAAGATAACTGATTAAAAATGAAAGTTTCTGAATCAGATAAATCTAAATTAAAACCTTATGAAGGTCAAGAAGTTTACTTTGGAATTCGCAGCGAAAATATTAGTGTTTATAAAAAAGATGAAAATGCAGCACACGTTAAGTGCGAGTTAATTCTTTATGAAATTTTAGGTAAAGAAGAACAAGGGCAATTCGCTGCTAGTTCAGAAACCTTCTTTACAGTCACCATGCCACCAGGGCAAAACTTAGAATTAAACAAAAAATATTTACTTTCTTTTAACAAGGAAAAAGTATATTTTTTTGACTCTAAAACTGAAAAGAGAATTAATTAAAAATTATTTTAAATTTATTTTAAAATAATTTTATTTTATAAATTAAAGGATGTATAAACATGCAAAGTATTAGAACATGGAAAAATAAAGTAATCTATCAGATCTTCCCTAGATCATTTAAAGATTCAAATAATGATGGACAAGGTGATCTAAAAGGTATTACTTCTAAATTAGATTATTTACAAGAACTAGGAATTGATGCAATCTGGCTTAATCCGATTTATGAAACAGAATTTGCAGATGCAGGTTATGATGTTTTAGATTACTTTAAAGTGTGACAAACTTTTGGAACTCTTGAAGATTTTAAAGAACTAGCTAGTGAAGCAAAAAAACGTAATATCGAAATTATCATGGATCTAGTTTTAAATCATGTTTCTAATAAACATAAATGATTTTTAAAAGCCTTAGAAGATCCTAACAGCGAAGAATTTAACTATTTTATTTGAAGTAAAAAAGCCGATCAATCAGAATCAATTTTTGGTGGCTCAGCCTGAGAATATGTTGAGCAAGTTGATCAATATTACTATCATTTATTTGCAAAAGAGCAAGTAGATTTAAATTGAGAAAATCCTAATGTAGTCAAATCAATGGCAAAAGTTATTGACTTTTGATACCAACTAGGAGTCAAAGGATTTCGTTTAGATGCTATCCAACATGTGCATAAAGAATTACTAAAAAGTGGTACAGTACACAGTTTTGGATCAAAAATGGTCGAATATTTACAAAACTTAATTAAGGAAATTAAGAAAAATAAAAACGATGTTTTTCTTATCGGTGAAGCAAGTGGAATCACTCCTTCAAAATTAATTAAGTATGCAAATGACAAAACTAAAATTGCCGATACTTTCTACAATTTTAGTTGGTGATGGATTGGTTGAGGTAAAGAAACGGGTCGTAATGGCTACGACCCTGATTGAAAAGTTGAAGACTTTGCAAGTAAAAATGCAATGCGCTATCAAAATAGTAAGCTGATTTCAGGTGGGCAATTTATCAACTTTTTAACTAATCATGACACTAGTCGTGCTGTTTCAAGATATATCAAAGATCAAGCTTATTGAGATACTGGCGCGAAGAGCTTGGCGTTATTTACATTAGTACAAAAAGGAATTCCTTCAATTAATTATGGAGAAGAAATTGCTTTATCAAATGCTGACTTTAAAGACCGTTCAGAATTTAGAGATGTAGATGCTTTAAACTCATTTAAAATTTATGTAGATCAAAAAAATATTTACACAGAAGAGCAAATGAGAGAGTATCATAATATTAACGGAAGAGATCATTCACGCTTGATTATGTCATGAGATGATTCTCAATATCATGGTTTTTCTAATCATGAGCCGTGAATCAAATTTTCCGAAAATGTCGGTAAAACCAATGTTTTAGAACAAAAAAGAGACCCAAATACGATTTTAAATTTTTATAAGCAACTTATTAAATTAAGAAAAACATCATTAAAAAAATATTTAATTGATGGTGAAAGTAAAATGAAAATAGATGAAAATAATCTAATTTCAATTACTCGCAAGGCTAATGATGGTTCAATAATTCGTGCATATATAAATTTAAATAATTACGAAATTAATTTAAAATTTAATAAGAAGAAAATTATATTAAATTCTTCTAAAGAAATTTTCGAAAACAAATTAGATAAATATCAATCAATATTAGTGAGGGTTAAAGATGAGAAAAATTAAAGGGTTAATTTTTGATTTAGATGGAGTGATAACGGAAACTTCAAGTTTACACTACCGTGCTTGATCATGAACATTAGCACGTTATGGAATAATGTATACAGAAGAAGATAATGCAAGATTAAAAGGTTTATCAAGAGCAGATACTTTAACTGCTATTTTAAAACTGAAAGCATTATCTAATGAATTTAGTGAAGAAGAATTCAAAAGAATCTTAAAAGAAAAAAATGAATACTATGTAAATTTATTAAAATCTGAACTGAAGAAAAAAGATATCTTACCAGGAATGGAAGATTTAATCAAAAAAGCAAAAAGAATGGGCTTGAGAATGGCAATCACATCAAGTTCAAAAAATGCAGTGCGCATTTTAGATTCATTAGGACTACTATTTTATTTTGATTTTACAGTGGATCCTATGTTAGTTAAAAGGGGTAAACCAGCACCAGATATTTTCTTAAATGGTGTTAAAGGTTTAGGTCTTCAAAAACCACAAGTAATTGGTTTTGAAGATGCTCTTGAAGGTGTAAAAGGCTTAAAAGCAGCCGGACTTTTCACTGTCGGAATTACTCATGGAGTAGAAGCTGATTGAGAAAATTATTGTAATGTGATCGTACAAGATACAACTGAATTAAACTTAGAAGAAATCATTAAACAAGCAGAAAGAAGAGATACACCTTCAAAGTAAATATATGAATAAAGTCGAACTTAAATATGATGTTGATAATCTTGAAATTACTCAACATGGCTATGAAAATAAGCTAGCCAAAAATACTGAATCAATTTTTAATCAAGGTAACAGTTACATCGGGATTAGAGCAGTTGATGAAGAATATAATTACCTCCATAAAGAAGATTTTTTCTTAGCAGGTTTTTATAATAAAGGTGATGATAATGAAGAATCTGAATTAGCTAATTTAGCAAATTCAATTCAAAATGAAATTTATATTGATGGTGAATTTCTAGTTTTTAATAATCAAGATGATTACAGTAAAACACTAGAATTAAAATCAGGACAAATTAAAAGAGTTGTTACTTTTAGCCGTAATCAAAAGAAATACCGTTTTAGTTACTATAAAAATGTTTCACAAAGTGTTAAACATTTATTTGCTCAAAAATTTGTTTTTGAGCAACTTGAAGGAGAAGATTCAGAAATTATTATCATGCCTCATATTAACGGCTCAAGTAATAATAACGGAGTCATGCACTTCAAAGAAGGCGTTAAAAAACTATATAGTGAAAATTTAGTGCAATATCAATATCAAAGCACTAAATCAAAACAACATGTCATTCAAAACTTACAAGTGAGAGTGCATAACGATAACAAAGAACATCCTTATAAAGATAATGATGACTTTGTACTTTTCATGAAACGCCGTAACATCGGCTTTAAAGTTAGATTTATTTTAAAATCTAACACAAGCGCAGTAATTGAAAAATTAATGAGCGTTAATTCATCACAAGATGAATTACCTAAATCTTTAAATATTAAAGATGTTATTAAAAAATCTTATGAACTAGCCGAAGTTTTGAAAAAAACTTCGTATGAGCAAATCCAAGCAGAGAATTTAGTAACTTGAGAATCTATTTTTAGACAATGAGAAGTTGATATCATTGGAGAAAGTTATAATGCTAAATATGATCGTTTAGCACTTTATTATTCAATTAATCAGATGAACACATTTATCCCTAAATATAGTGACCATTATGGAATTGCTGCTAAAGGTTTATCAGGTGAAGGTTATCAAGGACATAACTATTGAGATAGCGAATTATTTATTTTACCTAACTTAATTTTTACAGACCCTGCACGAGCAAGGCAATATTTAAAATACCGTTATTTAGGTTTAAATGGAGCACGCAGAAAAGCACAAGAAAAAAAACATATCGGTGCACAATATCCTTGAGAAACATCACTGCCTCATGAAGGTGAAGTAACTCCTTATTGAGGTCAACCTGACATCAAAACTGGTAAACAAGTACCAATTGCTTCACGTGCTCAGGAAATTCACGTTTCTGCAGATGTGGCTTATGCAGTAGAGCAATATTATCGAGTTACTGATGATCAAGAATTCATGAACGAATATGGTTATGAAATGATTATCGATACAGCAATTTGATGAAGTCAACGTGCTGAATATAATCCTAAATTAGATATCTACGTAATCACAGATGTCATGGGTCCAAATGAATATAAAGGTAATATCGACAATAACGCTTTTATCAACAGAATGGCTAAATTCAACCTAGATCTAGCAATTGAATACATCAAAGATTTAGAAGCAAATAGCAGTGAGTTATTAGTCAAAATCAACAACAAAATTCCTTACCCATATAAACTAGAAGACTTAGAAAATGTTGCTAATAAGTTAAAACAACAAAGTCTAACTAGTGAAGGTATTTTGCCAGAAAATGACACTTATTTAAATTTAGAAAAGAAAAATATTTCAGGCTTTAAACTGCGTGGTGATGCAGGTAAAAAGTTATTCAACACAGCCGAAGGAATTAGTAAATTAAGCGGACAATTAACTAAACAAGCTGATGTAGTTTTAATAAATTGATTATTTAAAGATAATTTAACAGTCAAAGATTTACAAAAAAATTGAGACTTTTATGAAAATTCAACTACTCACGATTCATCTCTTTCGCCTTCAACTTATGCAATCAGTGCAATTGAATATCGCCATCGTTTAGATTATGCTTACGATTTATTTAAATACGCTATCAACATTGATTTAGGTTCTAATT
This sequence comes from Mycoplasmopsis agassizii, assembly GCF_002272945.1. Taxonomy (GTDB): domain Bacteria; phylum Bacillota_I; class Bacilli_A; order Mycoplasmatales; family Metamycoplasmataceae; genus Mycoplasmopsis_B; species Mycoplasmopsis_B agassizii. Next base: position 369,427 of record NZ_NQMN01000001.1, read on the forward strand.
TCCATTCAAGTGATACAGGTATTCATTCAGGTGCTTTAGCTGCAACATTTCAAATGATCGTTTTTGGCTACGGAGGTTTAAAATATTATAACCGTAAGTTATATTTAAACCCTTTACTAGCACCAGATTGAGATGGTTTAAATTACACCATTAAATACAAAAATAGTAACTTAAACATTAAAATAACTAAAACAAATTTTACAGTTGAAGCAGATAAAGAAGTTGAATTAATTATTTATAATCAACCTTACAAAATTCAAAAACTACAAACTTTTGAAATTAAGTAATCTACTTAATCATTAAGAAACAAATAAAAATTAACGAGCCTAAAAAGGTTCGTTTTTTTATGCTTTTTTATCTTTGTATACGTTTAAAATAATAAGTAAAATTAAAAACATTTGTAAATAGTTTATTTATCTATATAAATACTAAGATTTATAATTTCTTTTTTTATATGTGATATTTAAACTGACAATTAAAATTTTCTAGTTTCTTTAAAATAAGTTAGGTAAATAAAAAAAATAGAGCTTCTAGAAAACTCTATTTTAATAATGTGCGAAGCGACCGTAGCGTTGGTGGTGTATATTAGTAGATTAGACCCTAACATCGCACATAACTATTATGCATTATTATTTAATAAATATTTAAAAAAAAATATTTTTCAGGTTTTTTTCATAAATTTCTTATATATTGACACATTTAATTGAATAAAAAAGATATTTGGTAAAATTACTACTTTTTCTTGATTAGTTCTAAGATTTCTTTTAACTGTTCAACAATTTCTTCGTTTTGTTTTTTCAAACCTTCATTTTGTGCTTTTAATTCATCATTTTGTTTAACAATTGCCTTATTTTGGGTTTTTAATTCACCTACCTCTATTTCAAGATTTTCAACTTTAGAATTTAACTTATTATTTTGTTCCTTTACTTCTTTAACTTGAACTTCAAGATCCTCTACTTTAGAATAAAGGTCTTTGTTTTGTGCTTCAAGATTATCTACTTTTGAATACAAAGTATCAACTTTAGAATATAATGTATCCACTTTAGAATTAATTGCCATATTCTGCACTCTTATTTCATTAATTTGTGCCCCTAACGATTTAATAATTCCATCTGCAGATTTTTGAATCTTATCCATAACTCATTTTTTATCAAATGGTAGGTTATCTTCTTCTCAATCTCCACCTGGTGGTGGGTCGATTGGGCCAGGTGGCGTAACAATAATAAGTTTAGGATCACCTTCTGCTTCAAAATGTAATTTTGCTCTCCCTGTATCTTGATTAATATCAACTCTATGAATTGTTTCTTCCATATTGTGTGTTTCTTTTAGTGCTTTAAGTGTTTTAGTAGGTTGGTCGGCAGTGATTTTGAATTTCTTATTTTTCATAGTAATTTAATTATAACTAAAGAATAGCACCTTTAAAAAATTTTCAGTTTTTTACATTCGAAATAAAAATTGGTTCAAGAAAATGAACCAATTTACGTGTTTTATGATGTAGAAAAAGTTAGTAATTTTTCTCGATAGTATTCATATTGTTGTCTTCTCATTTTGATTTCTGCAGGTAAACCTTCATTGATATCTGAAGTTAATTTACTGAATTTATCTAAGATATTGACAATACGATTTTGTTCTTCTAGAGAAGGAAGTGGGATTATAATTTTGTTTAATATATCTTTATAAATACTAGGAATTGCAGAACCTATTTTTTGTCCCTTAATTTCATATTCTTTAGATTTAAGATAATAAAATAAGAATTTGTTTGTTGTTTTTTCACTTGAAGATTTAACTGTGTAGCAGTGACCTGTACATCAAAAGTTGGTATCTATTCAATTAACAAAACCTGCGTAAACTCCATCTTTTGCAATTGCAATTCCACTTTCAGAATTATAGTCGTAGTATCTTCCAGTTGGTTTATAACCACCACCCATTACAGGGTAAGGGTAATCATCTTTCATATTATCTTTAGTAAGTTCGACACCTGAATTTATTTTTGCTATTTCACTCAATTTTAAAAATTCAACATTTTCTGCTTTTCCATTCTCAAAATTCATAAGGTAATTTAGGTAGTAGTTATATTGTTGGTTTCTAGCTTCCAGCCTAGAAAATTCATCTAAGATACTTACTATCTTATTTTGAATTTCTGTAGATGGAATTGGAATTTTAAATTGCCTAAATTCATCCATTTGTACTGATGGAAATGCAGAATTATTTACATTTTGCTTACAAAATTCTGATAAAAGAAATGAATAATAAAATAGAAATTTTGGTGTTATTAATTCTTTAAACTCAGCTTTAATTTCAAGATTTGTAAATTGCTGATTTGCTAAATAGTCAGTTGTAATTAATGCATGTTCACCAATTGTTGCTGTTGTTGCAATAATAATTGAATTTGCTTTGAAATAATTCTTGCCTCTAATAGCTTCTAAAGTTATATGCTGAATTGAATCACTTATAATTCTAGAACTAGATAATCTTAAATCTTCCATTCTAAATCAAGGAAATGATCCATTAGTTCAAAAACTCTTTTCCTTTTTGGAAGGCGTATAACCATTTCTAATATTGCATAACTTTTCTATAGTTACAAATTCAATTTTATCGTTTTTAATTTCCTCTTCAATTAGTTTCAAAATATTTTGCTGCATATTTTAATCTTTCCTATGTATTACTTTTAATTTAAATTATATATTTTGAAAGCAAATATTAGTTGAATATCTTAGTAAATTTTTGCTTGTTTTATTTATAAAAAACTTTGAAAGAATAAAAAATATTCTCCAAAAGAGAATATTTTTGACACTTATTAATAATAAAGAGTTCCGTTGATGTACATTTCGTGTCAGTTGTAACCTGCACTTCCATCCATAAATGAGAAATCATGTAACATCATAACTTCACGACCAAGTCCTTTTTCTGAATAAGGAACTTTGTTACCTTTATTATCAAACATAACAATATCAACTCCAAAACCTGTTTTTCAGTAGAATCTTGGTGCTTTAGCTGCATACAAGTACATTCTTGTAACATTTTTTGAATTAACAAAGTTTCAAGTAGCGTCTTTACCAACCATTCTAATTGAAGCAGGTGTTTCTAATAATCATAATCAATTGTTAACATCATCACGAGGGATATCTGCTTCAGCTGGTTTTCATCCCATGATGTGTTCATGTCATGAAGTAACTCATAGACCTGAAATTTTTGATTTTACTCAACCATTTTTAGTGATTGCTAAGAACATTTCTCTAGTATTAACAGCTTCTAAGAATGAGTTTAATGAGACATCTTTATATTTTAATCTGTTTGTGAATTTTAAAATAATGTAAACATCATGTACTTCAGAAGTTATTGAACCATCACCATTTTTAGTTGGTTTAGTTGTTTTAATGTGAACTGAAAGTTTATCATCTTTACCATCACTAAAAGGTTTAAACTTAATATCTGCTCATTGATGCGATAATAAGAAAGCACCTAATCCAGTTTGAGCAAGTTGTTGCATGATTGAACGGTTATTTTTCATATCAGTTGTAATAAAGTTTAAATGTCTTTCAACTTCAATGAAGTTATCGATTTCAATATTTTTAAAATCAATAGTAATTGGGTTATATTGATCTCCAAAATCTTCTAGTTTTTTAGTTCCAAGAATTGGCAATTTATCAAATGTAACTTGTACATCATTATCTGGACCAAAACTTAAATCAACACTGATTGTTAAAATATTTGTTAATGATCTAGCACTTTGATCATAATTGAATACGAACTTTTTAAAATTTGATTTTTTTAGTAAAGTAGCCATTTCTTCATTAACTGTAACTTCTGCAAGATAATCTCGATATGCATCCAGTTTTTGATTTTCATCTAATGTTGAAGCATTTATAAAGCGTAAGCGATTAATTGCTGCGACAATTCCGACATCATTTTTTAAATTAAGTGTTGATGTTCTTAATAATGATAATAAATCATTAGCATCTTTTTGTGCTTGTTGAGTTGGATCTAATGGTTTAGAAGGATCACCTGTTACTATATCTAAACTTTGATCTTCTGATAAAAATCCTCTAATTAAAATAACTGCAGTTTTTTCAATTCCGTTAAAGACTGTTTTAGTTGTTAAAATTAAATTACCTGCACTTGCAGAATCTTTACCATCAACTAGTGAAAAAGTATTAGTTGATGTTGCTCCAAATTTAAGTGGAACTGGTGTAACTAAAACGCTAAAAGCATTTTTTAAGTTTTCATCATCTTCTTGGGCAATTTTAGCAATTTCATATAGTTGATTTGCATATTGCATATCTTTAATTTTTTCAAAAAATTCATTTGCAGTTGAATTAGTTGTAACTGTAATTGGGTTTGTTCTGAAAGTTTCACTGTATTCTTTTCAATATTCTTCAAACTCATTTACAATACTTGCAAAACCTTTCATGCTAAAAGCTGCAACTCCAAGTTGTTTTCCTTTTACGAAAACAATTTCCACAGTTAAATCATCTGAATATTGACTTGGTTGATTAATTACTAATGAAACAATCATTTCTTCAGTTAGTTCAATTGGTAAGTTAACGTATTTTCTGACATATTTTAGTTTCTCACCTTCAGTTTGTGAATTACTTAATAAGTAACCTGCATAAACTGCTCCTGCTCTAACAGTATCATCTAGAGAAACAAGTTGTCTACCATTGATTGCCTTTGTAATTTTTTCAACTACTTGTTTATCACTTAATTCAGTTGAAACTATTGGCTTGTTTGGTTCAGGATTCTCTGGCTGATTTGGATCAGGTGTAACTGGTGAACTAGGATCTGGATTCGGTGCACCTGGATCAGGTGTAACAGTAATAACATCACCACCATCTGTGGTTTCTGAACTAATTTCATCAACAAAATTAACTACTACATCCTTAGTAATTTCACCTAGAGTAATGGTAATTGTTGCAATTAACGGATATGTATCATCTTTTGTCATTGATTTTACATCAAAATTAAGATTTACCAAATCTTCAATTGAATTTTTAAATTGTGTTGAAGCATGTTTTAATAGGTTCAAACGAGTAATTCCTTCAAAACCAACAAAACTATCAATAATCTCTTGATAATTAATTTCAGTAAATGCTTTTTTAAATGGTTTCTCTGAAAGTTTTTCAGCAGCTTTATCAACAATTTCTTGATTAGTTAAAACACCCATTGCAGATGCTTCATCACTATTTAATGAAATTGTACCCTTCATTTTGCTGACTTTTTCATAAAGATTTTGCAATACTGTTTTTGAAGTAGTATTTTTTTGTAATACTAAAACTGCTGCAGCAACACCACTAGCAACTGCTACTGCTGATACTGCTGCAATTGTTGAAATTATTTTTATTTTCTTCATATTTTAAACCGTGCATTAAATATGCACTCTGTTTTATCTCCTACATTTTTGTGAGTGAAATTACGGAATTTCACATTTCAAGTTGCTTGAATTTCACGGCTATATTTTATAGCAATGTCAAAAAAAGCGTAGTTTTTATTTCTTTTTTTTATTTTCAGAAAAAATATTTTTTTGCTATAGATGAACATGTTGAGAAACTAAAAATTTGATGTAATTTAGTTGATTTTTAATTACAAAATTTACTAGTAAAAACGCTCAAAACAACGTACAGTAGCTAGAATTAATCGAACAAATTTAAGCTATTTTTGAATATTATAAGCCTAGACTCTTTGTATATCTACTCCAAAACCTGGAACTGAATAAAGTACTTGTCTTCCTTGTTTATCAAACATTATAATGGTAAGCCCCATACCTGTTCAGTCATAATATTTAGGCATTTTTGACGGAAATAAATAGATTTTTATAACATTTTTTGATTGAGTTAAATTATAAGCAGCATCTTTACCTAGCAATTTAATTGAGTTTTGATCTTCTAAAGTTCAGATTCAATCATGGACATCTTTTTTCAAAACTTCTGCTTCAACTTTTTCAATTCCTGAATATGCTCATGCCATAAAAGTCATATATAAACCAGAGGTTTTTGATTTTAATCAACCTCTTTTAGCCATTACAAGAAATCTTTCTCTGATGTCTACAGCTTTAAGAAATTCATCTAAGGAAACATTTTTATACTTAAGTTTATTTTTAAATTTCAAAACAAAATAAACATCTTTTTCCTTTTTAGAAAATGAACCATCTATATTTTTAACTGGATCATTAACTTTTAAATGAACAGAAACTTTATCTTCTTCGCCATCAATTAAAGGAGTAATTTTAATACCTAATCATTCGTATGTATATAAAAATGCACCTATTTCGGTTTGATTTAGTTGATATAAAAAGGCATGATAATTTCTAATGTTTTCAGGATCTGCATAATGTATTTTTTTCTCAACTTCAAGGAAGTTGTCGATTTCAACATTTTTGAAATCGAGCATTATTGGTTTATTTTCATCAGCAAAATCATCAATTTTTTGCTTTCCAATTAATGGCATTTTTTCAAAATGAACTTGCACATTGTTTTCTGCACCAAAAATCAGATCAGCACTGATTGTTAAAATATCTGTTAGAGAAGTAGCATGTCGGTTATAAGTAAAATTAAACTTCTTAAATGTTGATTTTGTCAAAAGTTTTGACATTTCTTCATTTACAATCACTGTTGCTAAATAAGATTTATAAAGTTCAAGTTTTGTGTTTTCGTTTGAAGTTGAAGAATTTATAAAATTAAGTTGGTTAATTACAGCAATAATACCTGCTTCATTTTTAAGATTAAAATTTGATGCTTTTAATAATGACAAAAAATTATTGGCATCTGCTTGCGCTTTTTCATTTTCAGTTAATTCACGATTTGGATCATTAAATATGGCATCTTGACTTTGATAATATGACAAGTATCCTTTGATTAAAATTACTGCAGTTTTTTCAATTCCATTAAAACTTGTTTTTGAAGTTAAAACTAAATGTCCTGGTTTATCTAGGTTTTCACCTTCAACTAATGAGAAAGTATTATTTATAATTGCACCAAATTTAACTGGTAGTGGTGTAACTAATGAACTAAAGGCATTTTTCAAATTATGGTCATCATTTTTAGTAATTTTTGCAAGTTCATATAATTGATTTGCATATTGAAGATTTTTTATTTTCTCAAAAAAATCTTTTGCAGTTAAATTAGTTTTAACTGTAAGTGGATTTGTTTTTAATGTTTCGCTATAGGTTTTTCAATATTCATTAAATTCATTTATAACATTTACAAATCCAGTAATACTAAAAGATGCAACTCCAAGTTGTCTGCCTATTGTAAAAACTATTTCCACAGTTAAATTATCAGCATGTTCACTTGGTTGAGTGATTACTAAAGAAGCGACCATTTCTTCATTTAATTCAACTGGTAAATTGACATATTTTTTAATAAACTTTAATTTTTCAGCTTCAGTTTCTGAATTATTTAAAAAATACTGTGCATAAACAGCGCTTGCTTTAATAGTTTTATCCTTTGAAACTAATTGTTTAGCATTAATTTCTTTAGTGATTTTATTAATAATTTGTTGGTCATTTAAATTATTTGAATTAACTTGTTGACCTGAATTTTGACTTGTAGGTAAATCTGTAGGTGAATTTTTGTCAGCAGTTTCATCAACAAAATTAACTATTACATCTTTTTTAATTTCACCATTAATAATGGTAATTGATGCAATCATTGGATATTTATCACCTTTTTTAATCATTTTAACTTCAAAATTCAGTTGCTTGTATTGATCAAGAACTGCTTTGAATTGTTTTGAAGTAACTTTTAATAAACTTAAAAGAGAACTAATTGAAAAATTTTTTCATTTTTCAATAATTTCTGAGTAATGAATTTCTGTAAATGATTTTTTAAATAAAGTTGTTGCTAATTGATTAGCAACTTTATCAACCATTTGTTGGTCAGTTAAAATACCCATAGCAAGTGCTACATCATCGGTTAATGAAACTGTACCTTTTATTTTATTTACTTTTTCATACAGATTTTCTAAGTACGTTTTTTGATTGTTGCTTTTTTGTGATACTAAAACTGCTGCAGCAACACCACTAGCAACTGCGATTACTGAAGTTGCAGCAATTATTGGAATTAATTGTTTTTTCTTCATACCTTAAAACGTGCATATAAAATTGTGCACTTTTGTTGATCTCCTACATAGCGTGAGTGAAATAATTGAATTATTATTAATAATTAACATTTAAAATTACTTCAGTTTCACGGCTATATTTTATAGTAATGTCAAAAAAAGCGTTATTTTTAACCAAGTTTTTTTGGTCAACTTATAATCGATTTCAAATAGTAAACTAACTCATTTTTGAAATTTTTAGATGGCAAAAATTTCAAAATTTTGTAAAAAAATAACTCACTAAGAGTTATTCTATTTGTTGTTTTTTTGCATAATATGCATAACTTTGGTTCGTAGATTTTTATGGTCTAATCCAAAATGTTCATAAACCGATTCACCTGGTGCTGATAGACCAAAAGTGTTAATTCCGATATTATATCTTGCTAGGCGATCTCAACCAAAAGTTACACCTGCTTCAACTGAAATTGCAAATTCTTCAATTCATGCAGGTTTTTTAGTTACTAAGTTCATTGAAGGCACTGAGTAACAACTAAAATCGAATTCTTCGGCTATTTTTAAAGCATTTTCAACTTCTGAACCTGATGCAATTAAAGTTCATTTTTGACCTTTTCTTAATAAATATGCACCATTAGACACCCTATCAATTGAAGTATTTTCTAGTGTTTTTAAATTTTGTCTAGTTGTCACAATTGTAACTGGTGCTTTATTTTCAAGGTAATATTTGAATGCTCCTCAAGCTTCTTTTTCATCAGCAGGTCTAAATAAAACCATTCCAGGAATTGAGCGAATTGATGCAAGTTGCTCAATTGGTTGGTGAGTAGGACCATCTTCTCCGACAAAAATTGAATCATGACTAAAAATGTATAAAACAGGTAGTTTCATTAACGAACTTAAGCGCATTGCACCTTTTAAATAGTCACTAAATACTAAGAAGGTTGAAACAAAAGGTCTAAAGTTTGAATGTAATGCAATTCCATTTGCAATTGCAGCCATTGCCATTTCTCTAACACCAAAAAGTATGTTACGACCTTGATAATTTGTTTCAGAAAAATCCCCATCAAGTCCTGCTACTTTAGTAGAAACTGATAAATCGGCTGAACCACCAATCATTTGTTTATTTAATTTAGCTAAATGATTTAAGATCTGACCAACAGAATTTCTTGAAGCTTGATCTTGTTTTAATGTTTCATCAACATTAAATTCAATTTCTGTTTTTAAATAAGCTTGTAATTTTGAAGTTGCTTTTCACTCTTTAAAGTTTTGATTTTGTCTTTTACGTCATTCTGAGTAAAATCTTTCAACTAATTCAGGAACTGCAAAATAATCATCATTTCATTTTAGATTTTTAGCAAGTTGATCAATATCATTACCTAGTGGTGAACCATGTACTGAAGTTGTTCCTTGTTTTGAACTACCTTCACCAATAATAGTTTTAACTGAAATAAAACTTGGTTTATCAGTTTGTGCTTTAGCATTTTTTAAAGCATTATCGATTGCTTCAACTGTGTTTTCACTTACAAGTTGAAAGTAAAAGCCTGCTGCTTCAACTCTTTTTTGTAAGTCTTCAGTATTAGTTTTATTAACCATTGTGTCAAGTTGCACATCATTATTATCATGCATTACCACTAAATGATTTAATTTTAAATGACCTGCAATCGCCATTGACTCATAACTTATACCTTCTTGCAAGTCTCCATCACCTACGATTGTGTAAACATAGTGATTTATTTCTGCAAATTTTGATTGTAAATGTGCTTGTGCAATTGCCAGTCCGACAGCCATTGCAAGTCCTTGACCAAGTGGACCTGTTGTTGCTTCAACACCAATTGTGTGCCCAAATTCAGGGTGTCCTGGCGTTAATGAGTTAAATTGACGAAAATTTCTCAGGTCTTTTTCTTTTAAAATTCCAATTAGTCTTAGTTGTGAATATAAAAGTGCTGATCCATGTCCTGCTGATAAAATAAAGCGATCACGATTGATCCAATTAGGATTAATTGGATCAAAATTTAAATGTCTTGTATAAAGTGTGTGCATCATTGTTGCTGCACCTAAAACAATCCCAGGGTGTCCACTATTTGCTTTATTAACAGCTGCAACACCGTTCATTTTTAATGTTTTAATACTTAAATCATCTAATGATTTAATCATATGTCCTCCGATTAGTAAAATATTTAATTTAATATAATTTGCCTAGTTATTTACTAGATTATTTTTAATTATAAATTAAAGAAGCAAACTTTCATTAATTTAATCTAATTATAAAAACCACACTTTAAAAAAGTGTGGTAAGAATTATTCAGTTTAATTTTTAAGGAGCAGTTGCAGGTGCAGGTGCTTTGTCTGCATCATCTACTAATTTTTTAACAGTATTTGTAAAGTTAGTTGCTTTAGTTTTTCTTGCAGTTGTTACATCAGCGCTTTGACCTGTAGCATATTTAGTTAAATTCATAACTGTTGCGTTAGTTGCAACCACTACTTTAAAGTCGCTTGTTACATAAACATGCACTTTTAAAGGTAAGTCAAGTCCTAGTTCAACCGTAGGAAGCATCAAGGTTGTACCTTTTGCCCCGTTACCAAAAACTAAAACTTTATTAACACCTTTTAAGCGTTTATCAGGATCGTTAGCAACATGATCAACTGTGAAAAAGACTGTGTTACCAGCTGCTGTAATTTTTTTATTTAAGTTATCAACAATAGTATTAGCTAGTGTTGTTGCTGTTTCTAAACTAGCAGTACCAGTAACTGAAAAAGTTTTTGAATAACCATTCATATCTTCAGGTTTAACCATAGTTGTACTTAAAGTTCTTGATGGTGCAGCATTTGCTACAACATCTAAAAGCTTGGTTTTTACGGCGTTTTCAAAGTTTTGTGCAGCAGTTGCATTCATTTGTCCGTGTAACATTAGCACTTCTTTTAGAGCATTTGTTTGCACATAAGTTTTGTCACCTTTAGTATAAACTTGTACTCTAAGTGGCAATTCAAGACCCATACCAGGGCTTGATGTCATTAAAACTGTACCTTGTTTTCCGTTACCAAAAACGATCACTTTATTAAAAGTAGTTAATGCTTGGTCACCGCTTAATTTTCCATCATCAGAATTTTTCTTATGATCAACTTCTCCAAAGACAGTTGCACTCATACCATCTGCAGCTGTTGATACAATCAGTTCTTTAATTTTTGTATAAGCAGTTTCTGCTGTGTAATTACTTTTAATTTCTCTAGGTACTGATTCATATGATGAAATTGATTGCATTTTTTCTCCAAAGGTAAAAGTAATTTCTTTTGCATCTGATGTTTGACTATTTAATACTGCTTTTACAGAAAGCTTAATAGTTTTAGCAGTGTCATTTGCACTATCTTTAACAATTGAAAAATTAAGGGTTGCTTTATTTAAGGAAATTGTTCCGTTAGTTGCTAAAGCATTTAAACTACCACCTAATCACTTAGTAACCATTGCTTGATCAACTGATGCTAGTGAACTAGGAACGACTTTCAATGATTCAGCATTTGTAACATTTACAGATGTTACAAGCGAATCAATTAAGGTTTTAACTGTTTTTTTGTCTTCTTCCTTCGTATCTTTTGAAGGTGCACAAGCAATTAATGCTGCAGTTGATGCTAAAACTGCTCCTCCAAATAGTGTTGAAATAATTATTTTTTTCTTCATTTTGACCTCTTATTATTTTATTCAAAACCAAAAAGATGGTTTTGATAATAAAATTTTATAGAATTATTATTTTTTTCCTGAAATTAAAAAAATAATTATGTTTTTTACAAACGCAATTTTTTGCTTGGTTTTTGAGTTTTTAGTTACTTATTTTTGCAATAAAATGGTGACGTTTTCCTCGTTTAATTAGTAAATATTTACCTTCATAAAGGTCTAAATTAAGTTTTTGATCAACATTTTTAATGACTTCACCGTTGATTTTTAAGGCGTTAGAATCAAGAAATTCTTTTAGTTCTCTTTTTGATTTTACAACCTCTCCATTAATCAACATTTGCGCCAAATCTTGCTCATAATTAATCACTGGTAAGCTAGTTAAAAGTTGTTTTAAATCATCTAAGGTTAAATCATTTTCTGAACCATTAAATAGTGCTTCGCTAATTTTAATAGCTTGTTTTAAAGCGTTTTCACCGTGTAAATTTTTTACCACAGAATTAGCTAAAAAAGTTTGCGCAAGCCTCATTTTTGGGGCTTTTTGGTGTTCTTCAAGCACCTTTTCAATCTCACTTAAATCCTCTAAACAAAGTTGTTTTAATAAGTTTTCAATAATTGATTCACCTTGATTAAATAAGTATTGATAGATGGTGTAAGGACTGGTTAATTCTTTATCTAATCATAATGCTCCACCACCTGTACTTTTACTAAATTTATTACCGTGTTCATCAACAATTAAGTTAGTTGTAATCCCTAAATAAGGGTATTTATTACCATGAACTGAGTTAATTAATTCTAATCCTGCAGTAATATTTCCTCACTGATCACTGCCTCCTAGTTGAATCATGACTCCGTGTTTTTCTGCTAGTGTAAGAAAGTCATAAGCTTGTAATAATGAGTAAGAAAATTCTGTATATGAAAGTCCTTTTTCGATTCTACTTGAAATCGACTCTTTTGCTAAAAGAGTCGCAATGTTAAAATACTTTCCTACTAGTCTTAGAAAATCTAGAACATTCATATCTTGATAAAAATCATAATTGTCCATTACTTCTAAACCAAATGAAGCAAGTTGATCTTTAATTTTTGACTTATTAAGTTTCAAAGTTTCCATGTCTAATAAGTTACGTTCTGCGTTTTTAAAAGAAGGATCACCTATCATCCCAGTAGCACCACCTAATAAGGCAACTGCTTTAAAACCTGCATTTTTGATTCTGATTAAGTTAACAATTTGCGTGTAATTTCCTAGATGTAGTGATGTTGCAGTCGGATCAAAGCCGATGTATGCTCCTTGCTCTTTAGTAATTAAATCTAGTTTATCTTTTTTAGAAATGTTTTTAATAACACCTCTTTTTTCTAAATCTATGATTAATGATTTTAAATCTTTCATGTGAATAAGATTTCCTTTCCGTTTTCTAAATTTGATGAATATGGTTTTAAATCATCTGAAATTTTCATAGTTTTTTCTGAAACTAACATCACTTTAGAAAAGTGATTTGCAATTTTTTCATAGCCAACAACTTTAGCAGTTGCTAATAAGGTGCCTAGGGTTGCAACTGTTACATTATCCCCTATTTTAAGCCCTTTTAAGTTAGTTACAACTTCATATTCTTGATCTGCTTTTAAGGTTACAAAGTCCAAATTATTGCTATTTTCATGCTTTTTAATATCAATAATTTGTGCACTTAAATAGTTAATTTTTTGAGGTATTAAATATTCTGGTTGGCCTTTAATTTGCTCACTTATAAGTGAATTTAAAGTTCCTCTTAACTCTTCAGTTAATGAACCGTAAGAAAAATTAAATTTTTTTAACAGATCGTTATGAACTTCAAAGAAGTTTACACCAACTAGGGTGTTTTCAGCAAAAAGTAATGAAAAAGCATCAAAATCTAGTGTTTTTGATACTTTTTTTGATGCATCAATGCTGATTAAAAGGCTATTTTTAAATGCCTGATTTTTAATGTATATAGACATGTTTTTAATTATAATATAAAATATGAAAATAGCAATCATTATAGATTCAGCAAGTGGCTTATCAAAAGCAGAGGCTGAAAAATTAAACTGACACTACCTACCTTTAGGTATTACAATTGACGATAAGTTTTATCAAGATGGAATTGATGTAACAAGTAAGAATATTTATGATTTTTTTAATCCTAAAAGTAAAGTCCAAACTTCGGCAACACCACCTGCATTAGTTGAAGAATTATTTGAAAAATTATCACAAGAAAATGATAAGGTAATCGTTTTTCCGATTTCCAAACACTTATCAAGCCAATATCAAAACCTAGCAGCAACTGCTATGAAATTTAAAAATGTTCATGTAGTTAAATCAAATAAAGTGGCAATGTTGATACCACTTGCATTATTAGATTTTGAAAAAACATTAGCAGAAGGTCAAGATTTTGAAACTGCACTTAAAAAATTAGAAGTTTGAAGAGAAGATCAAAAGATTTTACTAATTCCTTTTAGCAATGACCGTTTAGTAGCAGGGGGGCGTTTAAGTCCTGCTGCAGCCAAAGTTGCTAAATTATTAAAAATCACACCAGTGATTAAATTTGAAGATGGACAATTACTGCGCCATGCAAAAGGTTTGGTTTTTGACAAGGTTATTAATAACATGATGAAAGAATTAACTGAAGAAAGCAAAGATAAAGATTTTGAATCAACACCAGTTATTTTGCATGCAAATAATCCCCAAATCGATAACTTTATTCAAGATTTCGAAACTATTTCAGGCTCATCAGTATTTGTTGGAAACATTCCTTCAGTCGTTGCCATCCATACAGGACATAAGGCAATTGCTTTAGCAAATAATACTTTTTCTAAAGAATCAAGCGAGAAATTACAACACGTTTTAAATAGCGATTTATAAAAAAGGCAATAAAAAAATGGCAGGAGTAACAGGATTTGAACCCATAACACACGGGGTTGAAGCCCGATGTTCTACCGTTGAACTATACTCCTACGCTGAGATTTATTATAATAAAAAATAAGCAAAATGCTTATTTTTTTTCATCAATTTTTCTTTCAACTAAAGCAACAATATCGCTTACTTTTTGCAGTTGAACTAATTCTGTATCAGTGATTTCAATTTCAAAAACATCTTCCAAATTTGAAATTGAGTGAACTAGATCTAGTGAATCAATTCCTAATTCAAAAATATTTGAATCTTCAGTTGGTTTTGTTTTTGACATTCTATCAAGGCGAGAAATAATCTCTTTTTTTACATCCATAGTGATTTTATAACCTTCCTACAATTTAAATGTATTGATAAATTATTAATCTAATTATAGAAAATAAAACATTTTAGTAGCAAAAAATAATGTTTTTATTTTATTTACTCTTTGAAACTTCAAAGTTATAAACTCGACTGATTTTATTGTTATCTTCATCGCTTCAAGTTAGTTTTAAATTAATCACTTTAGGACTTACAATTTGATATTCATAAGTAAATCAACCATAACTAATAGCCATTCTTGAAATTTGATCTTTAATAAAACTAGCAATTATATTGTCTTCTAAATAAAAATCACCATCTTTGATTTTTACATACTTGTAAAAATCTTCACTATGAAAATCTGAGAAAATCTGCTCTTCTCGCAGTAATTCTATCGGTTTATTAATAGGTGGAGATACTTGTTCAGGTTTATTATTTTGCACTGCAAAGTAAATTCCTACTGCGGCAGCAGAAAAAGCAACTATTAAAGCAGATGTTCCAAGAGCAATCTTATTTTTAAAAACATAGTTTTTTATTTTAGTTTTACTCAGCTTCATCATCTAAATCACGCCTTTGATATGTTGTCTCAAAATAGAATAGAGAAAAATTATTGTCAATAATTTTACTAAATTCGCTATTTTTGATTATTCCTTTTTGGCTTTTTAAACTTTCATTTCAAAAGCCATTTTTAATCTTCAGTTTGATTTCACCATCATCTGCATTTAACAAGGCCTTATCAAATCTCTGATTTAAAGCAATTTTTAAATTTTTGAATGCTTCATTGACTTGAAGTTCAAAATTTAAAATAAAATTACCTTTAAAATTATATGGAACTAATAGTCCTGTTTGTGAGTTGGCTCCAAGAAGATTAACAGTTTTATGTTTTTCAAAGTCATAATAACTTTGGCTAACAACTTCTAATCTACCTTTATTGATTCACGGTTGAAAATCATTGACAAAAATAGACCTAATCTCGTTTTCATCAGAGATATCATCTTGTTTAATTTTTCCTACTTTAAGATCCACTTGCTTAAAAATATCTTCATTGGCAGTTGATCTTATTTCATAATCTAAAAGATTAACTATTGGTTTAAAGCGTTCAAATTCAGGTTTTTTAAATTTGATTTCAAGATATTCAATATCTAATTGAGCACTCATTCTTGACCTAACTTTAACAGCTTCATTGGTAAATCTGATGATGTATGGAATTCTAATTTTAAGACTTTCAGAATCAATTAAGTAGTCTCTTTTATAATCATTTAAACCAATATTAATGGAAGAAATGAACAAAGGACCAGTTATTGAACCGTTAGATATATTATTAGCAATAATTGTAATATTATTCACAGCAGATAATTTCATTTTTATTTTTGGAGCAATAAATACAGCTTCAAGCCAACCACCACGTGGATTATTTGTATAATAATTTTGGCTAGTGGCAATTGTTTTATTATTAATTTGAAGCGTGAAAACTATATTTCTACTTGTATCTGCAAGCATCCTTGCTTTTATACTAAATGAATCATCAGAAAGATATCTCTTTATTTCTACTTGAAGTTTTTCTTTTGGTAGAGTTTGATTAGTTATTTGAAAATGTTCAACGAAATCAATTTTGTGTTGATAAACCTGTGCAGGTTCAACTGTGTTATTTACTAGATTCATGGTAATTGAAATAAGTGTCAAATAAATCGAGAACTTGCTTGGAAGATTTTTTAAAAATATTTAGTTCTGATTTTTGAATTTGACTAGCAATTGACTTTTTATTATTGTATTTTTCTAAATAAAAATTTAGAACGAATGATTGATTTTCATTCATTTTATTTTTTATAAATTCAAATAAATATATAAAGTCAAGTTCATCATTTATTTTAATATTCTCCTTAATTTTTTCTTTTATAAAAGCAACAAGATCAATGATTTTTAATCTATTGTCATTTTTATTTTTATTCATTTTATTTGTAATGTTTTGGAAAGATTGTTTTTAATTTTTCACTCGATTCTTTTCAAAATCCTTTTTTATTAATTTGCGCATTACTTTGTTCCTGAAGTAATTCTTTATAATATTTTTCATCATTGTAATAATAAAAATCTTTTTTGTTAGTTGAAAAATATGCAAGTATTGCTAAACCTTCACTAATTAATTTTTTAGCTAAATCTAAATTATCATCTGTAAAAACTTTAGCAACTGATCTTTTATATTTATCCAGTTTTATTAATTTGTATTTAATATTTTTATTTAAAATTAAATTTGAAGTAAATTCTTTTGCTTGTTTTGCATAATAAAAACCCAAATCATATTTATAAGAATTTTCAACTTTTAATTCAGCTGTATCAACTCCAAATAATCTAAAACTTTTTTTATTATCATAGAAAGTATCTCCATCATAAATTTTAATTATTTTGGTAATTTCATTTTCATCTTTCGAAGTATCTTTTTTAATTTCAATACATGATGAAGTAATTACAACAGTAAAAAGTGGAACTGTAAATATTAATAATTTTAGTAATTTTTTAATTACTATAAAATTGATTATTTTGTTTTTGGAAAATCTATTTTTCATTTTTTTGTTTGCTTTTATTTTTAAGTATCAATTACATTTATTAATTTTTTAAATCAAAATTATGGTACGAAAGTCATCAGAAAAAAATTTAAGTTTATAAAGTATAGGAAAGAAATGGATAAATAATATTAAAGGAAAGGCGCTTTAGAAAATTAAATTGCAATTAAATTAGTGTTTTAATTTGAACTACTAATTTAATTCACTTTAAATAAATTGAGACTTATAAAAAATGCAAGCATTTTCTAGGGAAAAGAAATTTGTTTAATATCTCTCCTCCCTATTTAGCAATAAAATTTTTTAGTGGTTTTGGAAAATATTTTTAATCTTTTTTTAATAAAAATTATTTTTATATTAAATTATAAAATTAAATAATTTCTCATAAAAATAACTAATTAATTTTAAAAAACAAGTTAATAGTTAAGACATTAAATATTTTTAATTTAGTTTATAAAAAATAAATTTTGTTTCTTCAATGATTTTTTTGATTTTTTAATTTAGTTATTTATGTTTTTGAAAAGTAATTTTAATGTTAATGTAGACTCGAAAAATAAAAAATTATTTGTGCCTTAGACACAAATAATTAAATTTTAATTAATAGATTATTTACTTACTCCAGTAATTATTATCACATAATCAGGAACTTCTAATGATCCAAAATCAAAGTTAATTGTAAGTTTTAATTCAGTCATTTTGTTTGATAAAGCAAGTGGTTGAGTTGGTTCTAATTTGAACCTTTTAACCTTTAATCCAAAAGTGTAGTAATCCATATTTTGCTTATTAGATAAACGTGAAATTAATAATTCTAATTTTTTATTTAAATCAGATGTTCGATTTATTTCATTTAAATTATCAATTGTTGCTACCTTATTACTAAATTCTAATTTAGTTGGTAAGCTTTTTAGTAATTCAATTCTATCCCTGTAATTTCTTTGAGCAACAACATCATCTTTTGAAATAAAACTAGTTAAAGCAATTACTCTTTTTCTTTGAATATTATTGGCATCAATTGAAATTATTGTAATAATAATTTCACCTATTAAATTAGTTGTTGCAGGTCTTTTATATTCAATATTATAAGCGTAATTTGCCCCACCATATTTTCTAGTTAATAGTTCTCTTCAATAAGTTTTATCGATATTAAATTTCTCTGCTAAATTTTGAATAGACAATCCAAAATTTTGTGGATAAACGTTTATATTAAAAATACTTTCAGCATCAATATATAAAGTATTTTTATTTCAATCCTGAATATGTTGATCAATTTCTTGATTTCATTTTGTTCAGTTATTTGAAAATTCTGATGAATAAGTTAAGTTCAAACTATTAATTGTAAAGCTAACTTGTTTTTCATAGTTACCATGTTTTACTAAAAATGAAATTAACACATTTTGATTTGCTTGTTCTAATTTTACATTTTCAATGTAGTCAGTATAAAAAGTATTTTCATGCGCTTGAATAATATTAGTTAAAGAATGGATGTAAACCTTTTTCTCTTTAACTGTTGTTAAAGCATTAAATTCACTAGCAATTACTGCTGATGTTTTGTTAGTAATTAATGAGTTAAATAAATTGTTATCAACTGATTCAGCAAGTAATCTAAACTGCTGATTAAAGACATTTTCAGGTTGAAATTCAGTTACATAAATTTTAAAAGAGCGATAGTTATTATCAACAAATGCTTCAAAATTTATGACTAATCTTCCAGGTTTATCAAAATCAGTATCATCAACTGAAAATGTTCTAATGATATTTAGATCACTTAATTTTCTTGTAAGTAGTGCGAATTGATTAACATCTGCGTTAATCAAATCAGCAACTGCTTGCAATTGTTTTTCAAAAGAAGTTAATGGTCTTAAATGTTTATTATAAAAAGCTAGAGCAGAATCATTTATTGATAAGGAATTAAGGGTTGTAACTGATAATGTTGAAACTAAATCAGTATAGTTTTTTCAAGCTGTTTCTTGCTCAGATAACATTTCTTTAAAGTTTGTAAAATAGAAGATAACTTTATCAGCATAATCGCCAAATTTTAAATTCATTGCAACCTGTAATTCATTATTAGTAGTTACAGCTAGAGAAATAGAACCTTTACCAATACCTTCAAGGCTGTTAAATTTACTTGTAAATTCTTTTGAAATTTTTAATAGTTCTTTTTTCTGAGTTGTAGTTGAATAATCTTTATTTGCTAGGTAAAAATCTGCTGCAGTTAAGTCTGTTTTATCAACAACAAATTTTTGTTCTTCTAAACTTGCCTTAAAAGCTTGTAAATCAAGTGCGACTTTTTCAGTAGGTGTTATTTGTTTTTTAAAGCCTTCTATTTTAAATTTTATTCCATGGAACAATTCATTCAATCTTAAAACAGCATTTACATTTAAAATACTATTGTCTTTAGGATCTGAAGAAAATAAAACATTAGTTAATATCAAACCCTTAGAAAATGAACTTTGATACTGTTTTTTAAAATCAGGGCTAATTTCCTGAAGTTTTTCTAAAACATCATTATCTTCTGTTAAATTTAAACTTGATAATTGACTTATTGTAAGGTCTTCTTGGGCATTTTTAAATGTTTTTTTAGATGATCAAATAATTTCTTCAATTTTAAATTTTGACTCTTTTTCAGCGTTCTTGTCTTCAAAACCAGTTATTAAAATATTGTCGTAAAGCAATATTTTTTTATCTTCAGCATTTCTAAGTGAAACTTTGATTGTTAAAGTATTTTGAGTGGTGCTTAAAACTTCGAAAAATAGAATTTTTTCGTTTCATATTTCTGAATATTTTTCTAAACCAAGATTTTTTAATGTATTTTTTTCGAAAACTTGAGTTGGCACATACTGTCTAGAAGCAGGTTTATCTTTATTAAAATTTGCCATTTTTAACGCATCAGTTGCTTCTTTAAGATAATCAGTATCGGTAACCACTACTGGAGCCGGAGTTGCTATAGATCTATTTTGTGAAATAGCAACACCAGCTGCAACTGCAGCACCCGATACTGCTGCAATAGCAAAAAAACTACTCAATAATAAAAGCCCTTTTTTTGTCATTTAAATTCCCCTTACAACCTTCTGCCAGTTGCGTTGAAATTATAACTTATTTAAGAAAATAGCCATTATTTTAAAATTTTTAAAGTTTTTTTGAAATTTTTACTTTTTAGTGTATGAAATTTTATTAGTCTGTTGATAAGTATACTTAAAATATTTATCACTTTGACTTCATAAAACTGTTAATTTATTATTTAAAAAAATCTTAAAAACACGTTTCTACCGTGCTTTTAAGATTTTAAATAATATTTATAAAATACTTTTTTAATTAAAAATTATCAAAGAGTATTTTGATTTTCGATATCAATATCTTTAAAAACATTGATATCGTGAAGTGTTTCAGCAATAGTTTGAGTTGCTCCACTGCGTTTTTTAAAGTCTTCAAATGAAATGAAAGGTTTTTGTCTTCTAGCCTCAACAATTTTATTTGCAATTGATTCTCCCAAACTATTTACAGTTACAAATGGAGGAATCAAAGTATTTGTTTCTTTGTCAAATAATCACTCTTTTGCAGCACTTTTTTCTAAATCAATTGTAGATATTTTAATACCTCTAGCTGCTGCTTCTTGTGCTAGATAAAGTGTTTGCAAAATCGAATCATCTTTTGTACTCAATGCTTTTCCTAATAGTTTTTCCTGATTTTCTAGTTGATTGATTTTTTCTTTAATTGCTTGATTTCCAGAAATCATTACCTTAATATCAAAATCGTTTGCTCTGGTTGTAAAGTAAGTTGCATAATATTCAAGTGGATAATAAACTTTAAAATAAGCAACTCTTCACGCCATAATTACATATGCTGTAGCATGCGCTTTAGGGAATAAATATTTAATTTTTACTAAGTTTTCAATGTAACCAGGGGTTGCACCATGTTTTCTAATTTCTTTTTTCTGCTCATCGGTTAAACCTTTACCTTTACGTACTTGTTCCATAATATTAAAAGCAAGTTTTTGATTTACACCAAGTTCAATCAATCTAATCATGATGTCATCACGACAAGATGTCACATCTTTTAAACTAGAACCTCTTTTAATAAGTTGTTCTGCATTACCTAATCAAACATCTTCACCGTGACTTAAACCTGAAACAGAAACTAAATCAGAAAACGATTTAACATTAACTGCAGTTAACATTTTTCTAACAAATGGTGTCCCAAATTCAGGTATTCCTAGTGCACCTGTAGGTTCATTTAAAATATCTTCTGGTTTAATTCCTAGTGCTAAAGGTGAAGAAAAAATCGAAATAACTTTGTCATCTTTTTTAGGAATTTCAAATAAATCTACACCAGTAATTCTTGACAGCATTTTTAAGGCTGTCGGATCATCGTGTCCTAGCAGATCTAATTTTAAAAGATTATCGTGAATTGCTTTAAAGTCAAAGTGGGTGGTTTTTCAACCAACACTTTCATCATCTGCAGGATAATTAATAGGAGTAAAATCTTCGACATCATATTCCTTAGGAATAATGATGATTCCACCAGGGTGTTGTCCCGTGGTTCTTTTAACATCAATAGCTTTAGTCATTAAAAATCTGATGTAAGCATCTGACACTTTTTCTTTATCTTTAAAGTGGTTTAAAACATAACCATAAGCTGTTTTACTTGCAACTTTTGAAATAGTTCCAGCACGAAAACTATGATCTTCACCGAAAATATTTCTAACTTCTTCATGAATTATTGATTGATATTCACCTGAAAAATTTAAATCAATATCAGGCGTTTTATCTGCTTCAAAACCTAAAAATGTTGCAAACGGAATAGTTTGTCCATCTTTATCTAATTTAAATGAACAACGTGGACAGTTCTTATCATCTAAGTCGTAACCACTATTGGTTAAAAAAGTTTCAGGAAATTCTGAGTACTTACAGTTTTTGCAATAGTAGTGTGGTTGCAGTGGATTTACTTCAGTTATTTTAGCCATGGTTGCTACTAATGAAGAACCAACTGAACCACGAGAACCTACTAAATAACCATCTTCTAATGATTTATTTACAAGTTTTGAACTGATTCAATAGATGACATCAAAACCATATTTTAAGATAGGTTTTAGCTCATCTTCAAGTCTTTTTTCAACGATTTTTGGCAGTGGATTTCCGTATTGTTTATAAGCGTTTTCGTATACCATTTTCTCGAGTTTTACGGCAGAATCGTCAAAAATAGGTGTAAATAATTTATCAGGAATTATTTGTAATTTATCTATTTTAGAAGCCAGTTCTCTAGGATTATCAATTACCATTTTTTTAACTATTTCTTGGTAATCTGAACCTAAAAATGAATACTCATTCATTAATTCCTTGGTTGTAAAATAATGCTGATCAGGGTAACTATCATAACTATTTCTTTTGAAAAATAGTTTATGTCTTTTGTTCTTAATCCCAGTTGCTTCTATGTAAATTTCATGAACAATTTTTGATTCAGAACTAAGATATCTAGGTTGTGCTGAAGCAATTATTTTTTTATTTTTTTCTAGAGATCAATCAACTAGTTTTTTTAGTAGACTTTTGATTTCACTTGCTCCATATTTATTAAAAAGATGGCTCATTCCACTAAAAGGTGGGATTTCAATATAATCAAATTTATCAATCATTTTTTTGACATTAACTTCATTTTCTGAAATTAATGAATTAATCATTGGACCTGCAACACCACCTGAAGAGAAAAATAGATTATCAGTTCTGTCTAGTTTTTCAAAAGGATATTTTGCTTCATTATAAAAATATGTTGTGTTTAACTTTGAAATAATTTTATAAAGTTCTTTTAATCCTTTTTGATTTTTAACTCAAATACTGATGTCATAAGGTCTTTTACGTTCAAATACTGTTTTATTTGTATATTGATTTAATTCAGAAAAGGTAAGCACATTTAATCGACTAAATGAAGAAACTTGTTGCATTCATATTTTTGCTAAAACCTCAGCATCATAATCAGCACGGTGGGCTTCTTCTTCATTATAAATAACCCCTGCTCTAGCAGCAACCATACCTAATGTAAAACCACGACTAAATTCAGTTGCTAAATGAGAAGTAGCAACTGAATCAATGAAAACATTGTCAAATTTAATATTGAATTTGTTGGCTTTTTCAACTAAAAAATTGTAGTCAAAAGGTGCATTATGGGCAATAATCACATGATCTGCAAAAAAGTTTTTGATTTTTATTAAGGCATTTTCTAAGGTTTCACCCCTATCAGATTGAGATTGAGTAATACCTGTAATATTAGTAATTTTTGAGCTAATTTTTTTACTAGATTTAACGAAAAATGATTCTTTTTTAGCAATTTTATTGTCTTTAATTAAGACAGCACCAAATTCAATTATTTCATCTTCAATGGGACTTAAACCTGTAGTTTCAAAGTCAAAAGTGACATATGTATGGTCTTTTAGATTAATATTGTCTTTTTGTGGATCATATTGAATGAAGACACCATTACCATCTTTATAGGTTGAAACACTAGCCCCATAGACTACTTTTAAATTTTCATTTTTTTTAGTTAAATGATAAAATTCAGGGAACGATTGCACACTGTTTGTGTCAGCGATTCCGATTACTGGGTGGTTAAATTTTAAAGCCTGATTAACAATTTCTTTGGGCGATAAAATTCCATCCATAGTTGACATTTTTGTATGAAAATTTAACTCAGTATGTTTTTCAGATGCTTCATCATAGCGATCTTTAAATAACGGTTCACATTTTTCAAAACGATTAAAAGTTACGTTTTTAAGTTTTTCATTAATAACTTTAACAGTTCCATAAACCTTAATACAGTCACCTATTTTAATATCTTTAATTTTTGATTCATCATTTTTTGCAAAATAAATCAACTCAGCAGCCTCTTGATAATCAGTTATTAAAATGCTGTAACGTTCATTATTATTCGCTAATTTTCTAGATGTAATTTCGAAAACATCACCCATTAATTCCACATGTTCTTCATTTGAATCTTGAAAATCTTTTAATGTTAGTGGTTGATATTCTCTCTTACTATAACTTCTTGAAGATGAGCCTTTATAACTACTATATTGAGATTGTGTTTCACTTGGTTTATACTGACTAATAATGTTTCTAATTTCATTTTTATTTAAATTGAAATTAGGTACTGCTTCTTCATTAATGAATTCAATATCTAAAACAGGGTTTTTAATCCCTTGTTTTTTTAATTGGTCTTCAATAATATTTTTATGACTTAAACATAGATTAAAGTCTTTTTTGTTTTTAAGTGTTAACTTAATTTTGCTGTTGGTATCATCTATTTCTAAAGCACAAAACCTTAATGCTTCATTCAATTGTGGTGATTTAATAACTTTCAAAGCATTATTGAAGTGAGTGTTAAATTTATTTTGTGAATACTTATTTAAGTTGAAATTAAAATTACAGATAATTGAATTAAAATGACTATGTAATTTGGTTTCAATTAAATTTTTAAGTTGTTCAGTTTCATTAAAATCATGAACTCCATCAAATTCTACAGTGAAATCAAAACTAGAACTTTCCTTATGAAATTTATGTTTAGTGATTCTTCCTTGACGAAATTTTTCAGGTAATTCTAGGTTAAATTCTTTTAGTAGTTTCTCAAATTGACTCATAGATTTATTTTAATCAAAAGATGCTGTAAATATCTAAATAAATGAATTTTTTTCAGAGCAAAAATAAAAAAATTGCTTCTTGAAAAGCAATTTAAAATGTTTGAAAAATTTTTGTTTTAATAAAATGAAATAGCTAGCAAGGCAAAGAAATTTACAAAAATAATGCTATCAAAACGGTCTAATAAACCACCATGATTTCCTAATATTTTAGAATAATCTTTAAGTTGATTTACCCTTTTTATATATGAAAAGTATAAATCTCCTACTATTGAAAAAATTGGCAAAATGACTGTTAAATAAATCGCAAATGATGCAACTGAAGCTGAATCTGGGTTCGTTACAAAGAAAAATTTGCCTTGAATATTGAAAGATCAATAAATAATTTGTACAAGAATAGCACCTGCTAGAAAACCGATTAAAGTTCCTTCTCAGGTTTTTTTAGGGCTTACAAAGGGAGCAAATTTTCTTCTTATAAATTTTCTACCTAGTAAAATTCCACCTAAAAAAGCTGATGTATCAGTAATAACTGGCACAAAAACTATTATTAAAGCAAATTCAGGGAAAAGGATAAATATGTTTAATAAACCATTAAAAAAGATGATTAATAAAAACAGTGAAACAGCTATCAATAACATATTAGAAGCAATCACATTTGGTCTGCTTAAAATCACTTTTCTTTTAACCTGTACTAGATAAAAGGCAAAAACTACAGTTACTTCAATTAGAAAAATTAAATAAATTCTTCAATTTTTTAAGATGTCTTTTAATGTACTAACTACCATTTGCATCGTTATTACTGAACCAGTGACACTTTCAGTTTCATAAGGATTTTGGTCAAAAATCGTTCTAAAGTTATCAAAATGAGCAAGTAATGAAGCAAGCGTTGCTAATGCTAAAATAATTGCCACGATATAATGAATATCAAAAGCTTTTAATAGTTCATAAGTCATTCAAGCAACAACTGAAAAAGTTATAACCATCATTATAACCCTTGTAATAATTGCTCCGACTCCATTAGAATCTTTTAGTAAAAAAGAAAATAAAAAAAATACTAAAAATACTAAAAGATAAATAACGGAAACGATAAATCTTCCTTTTAAAATTTTGTCTTTAATATTCATAGTATCTACTTGGTAAAATCTTAGGAATTGCACCTTAAAATTCTGTTTGATTTTATATGGCGCGCCTGAAGGGAATTGAACCCCTGACCCTCAGTACCGCAAACTGATGCTCTATCCGCTGAGCTACAGGCGCATAAAAACATTATAAATAAAAAAGCGAAAATTTAGATTAAAAAAATTCAGGAAATTTCTCCCGAATTTTAAGTCTATTCTTGCTCTTCTTTTTTATCGATAATGTCGCTTTTAAAATCTTTAATTAAGTTATAGCGCATCTCGGTTTCTTTCTTTTTATCACCACGAGCACGCTCATCAATAAATTTTCTAGCAAATTCTTGAACTTCTTTAGAAGCACCTAAAGGGAATTCTGCTTCTCATTCATAGTTGTATTCAATCATTTTTCTTAGTAATAAATCACGAGCAAAAATTGATGCTACAGCAACTGATAAGTGCTTGTCTTCAGCTTTAGTTGAAAGAATAATATCTTTACCGAACTTACGGAATTTAGGTCAGTTAGCTTTGGGATCTTCATCATTAAAAAAGCGTTTAAAATAACCTTCAATAGCATTTAATGTTGAATATTGATCGATGAAAACATAATCAAAATCAATTGATTTAATAGGCGTATTTTTAGATGAAACACGTTGTGAATCAGTAAATGCTTTTAGGTGTACGAAAGTTTTAATTTCATTAGCGTTATAGTTTTTCTTTAAGTTGTTATAGCCTTTAGGGTGGATAAAACTAGCACAATATTTTGCTAATTTTTCATCAGCAATTATTTTTGCTAATTCTTGGATTCTTTTATCAGAAATTTTCTTAGAATCGCCTACACCTAGTTCTTTTAGTCTTGCAAAGTCTTTTTCTTCAACAATTGCAACTGCTGCAGTTAAAGGTGTAAAGTAGTCACCTACACCTGATTCATCAATTCCTAAGACTTTCTTAGAGTGAAATAATTCATCTAATTTTGCTTGCTCATTTATCTCTTTAATTTTTATCATTTGCTTCTTTTCTCTCTATTCTTTTGATGTCATTTTAATGCTTTTTCAATTTCAGCTTCAGGGTTTTCCATTAGCTTTTCTAAATATTCGCCAACACCACCTTCATAATTTCTTTTATCAAGATTAATTGCTGCCTTATATTGAATATCACGATTAGCATTAGCCATTGTCACTGAAACATTAGCAACTTTAAACATCGGTACATCATTAAATGAATCACCAATTGCAACTGTTCTTTCTCAGGCAATATCATAATAACGCATTAATAATGAAACCACTTTTCCTTTATCAACACTTGGGCTTGCAATATCAAAAGCAGGTGGTTCATTATCACCTTTTGATCAGTAACTAAATTCAGCTAAATCACCGAATTTATTTCTCATATATTTTTGTAAAGCAATTGGATCTGTTTCAGGTCTAACATCAAAAATAACTCCAGTTGGTCTTAAAGGTAAACGATGATAGTCTAAGCCTACTTTAAATTTGGTTAGCTTAGAAAAACCAAAAACTTTTTCTAGTTTAGGATCGTTTTGCTGCAGTTGTACTCAACCTGGACCTTCAATTGCTATATTAGTTACTTCTTTTTTGATTCTTTCATCACCTAAAATGTATAAAACTTCATTCAAGTTTAAGAAACTAATTTGAGGAGTGAAGTTTTCATCGCTAGGGTTATGAATTTGCGCCCCGTTATAGTTAGCAATAATTGTATCTAATTCCAATTCTTGATAAACCTGCTTTGAACTTCTTCAAGGTCTACCAGTTAAAATACAGATTACATGTCCTGCATCTTTAGCCTTTTTAATTGCTGCTAAAGTTTTAGGATGGATTTCACAAGTATCACTATTTGCTAATGTTGTACCATCTAAATCTAGCATGATTAATAATCTGTCATCGGTGGTTATTTTTTCTTCCATAAGAACCTTCTTTCTTTAAGTAATTTTGATGAATCTTTTAATTCTAGTTTGTAATTTTTATCTTCATCAATTTCAAGAATTGCATAACCTGCATTTGATAGACCACGTTTTTGTCTAATTGAGCCAGGATTTATTGCATATCCTTTGTTTGTCTTGACTTTAAGTTGTACATGTGAATGACCTGTAATAAAAAAATTAGAATTATGTTGATTAGCAATCATTTGCATTTTTTCTTCAGACATTAATGTTTGGTAAGAAAATCTATGACCATGTTCAAGGTGAAATTTAAAACCTTCAATTTCAAAATCTAATGATTGCTGATTAAAATTGTCTCAGTCATTATTACCATCTACAAAATAATTGAAATATTTAATCATAAAGTTTTGCGATAAGCAATGATCACCTGCACTAATTGCATAATCAGGCTTTTCAAAAGCATAAATTTTTTCAAAATCATCGTCATCGCCGTGAATGTCACTTACAATTAATATTTTTGTCATTCTTATATTAATTATATTTATATAGTTTGAATTTTACCAATTAATTTTAAAAATATTAAGTATAGCTTTTTTAATGATTTTGAAACAACAAGCAATTGATATTTTTAAGGGTCAATATTAATTTATCTAAAAATTCTAAAATTACGATTTATAAAATATAATAAAAAAATGAATTTACATGTAGTCTTTTATCAGCCTGAAATTCCCGGAAATACAGGGAATATGATGAGAAATAGTTTGGCAAGCGAAGCAACATTTCACATAATCAAGCCAATTAGTTTTGATCTTGATCACCCTAAAATGAAGCGTTATGCAGTCAATTATGAACGAGAAAATATTAAACTTGAAGTTCATGAATCCTATCATGATTTTGTTCAAAAGTACGGAAAAAAGCGTATTTTCTACATTTCTAGGTATGGTTTAAAAACTTATTCTGATGTTGATTTTAAGAGTGAAGCAAAAGTAAATGATGATGAAGTTTGAATCATGTTTGGCACTGAATCAACAGGTATTCCCATGAAAATTCTCAAGGATAATTTAGAGACTACTTTGAGAATTCCGATGAGCCCAAAAGCAAGATCTTTAAACTTATCAAACTCGGCAACTATTGTCATTTGAGAAATTTTAAGGCAGTTCAATTTTGAAAATCTTTCAAAATATGAAGTTCAAAAAGGTAAAGATTGAATTACAGAATTCGATAAATAAATAGAGGTGAAAAATGAATGAAAAATTAAACGCAATTATTGCACAAATTAGCACAACTGAATTTTCAAGTGAGATTAATGGTTATCCACCACAAGTTGTAGATGCTTTTTTAGATAAAATCAGCGACTTAATCCAAGAGGTTATTCAGCAAGCAACTGATCAAGAAAAAGCCTACGATGATATGAAAACTAAATTCAATAAATGTTCTCAACAACTAACAAAATGTAATGTTGAACTACATTTCTTTAAAGAAATGGATGGAAATTAATGAACGATTTTTCAGACTTAATTGTCGAAGATCAAAAAATTAACTGATATCCTGGTCACATGGCCAAAACTTTAAGACAACTTAAAGAAAAAGCACAATTAGCAGATTTATTTGTGATTGTTTTAGATGCTAGAGCACCGATTTCTTCCTATAATGACACTTTTGATGAAATTGAAAAAAATAAACCTAGGTTATTTTTAATTTCCAAAAAAGATCTAGGTGATCTCAATAAATTAGAAAAAATTAAAGAGCGCTTTGCTAGTCAAGATAATGTAATGTTAGTTGATCTTAAAAAAGAAAATACTCGAAATTTAATTCTTAAAAAAATTGAAAAATTACTGATTCCAAAACGTTTACAAGAACGTAAAAAAGGTCTTTTAAAACCACGTTTGAGAGTTTTTGTAGTTGGTGTTCCTAATAGTGGAAAAAGTACTTTAATCAATCTTCTAGCAAAAGCTAAAAAAACAAAAGTCGGTAATATGGCAGGTATTACTAGGGGTCAGCAATGAGTAAATGTAGGTGATATTCAATTACTTGATACACCTGGATTATTATGACCTAATCTTGATGATCAAAACGTTGCAATTAAACTTGCAATTATTGGTGCTATTAAAAGAGATGTCATCCCTTTAGATTTACTTTTTAATTTGTCATATTCAATGGCAAGTAGTTTTTATCCTGATAAATTAAAAGCAATGAATTTAGAACCTGCTTTTACAAGTGTTGATATTTATTCACAACTAATAAAAATGTTTGAAAGGAGTAATCTAACACGCAAAAATTTTGAAAATGAACTTGATAAACTTAGATTAATGTTTTATGAAACATGTCGTAATTGAACAGGAGTAACATATGATTAAAATTGAAAAAACTGAATCTTCATACACAAAAATTCTGGAAAAAGGTAATGTCAGAATTTTTTTAAGCGATAACTTGAAACTAGTTAATAAACTTTTAAATAACCATAAAAAAGCAACACCTTTTGCAAAATTAATTTTTGCAAATATAGTTTCAGCTTTTTCGCCACTTTTATTTGTAATATCAAAGTTTGGTTCAGTTAGAGTTAAATTAAATACCAATGGGGCAGTTGCACCAGTTGATTTATATCTTGATAGACCAGGAAATATTAGAGCAAATATGACAAGTTTTGAGGTACTTTCAGAATATGATAAAGAACCCTTAAAAGTTAACGATATTCCTTTAATTTTAGGAATAGGTGATGAAGGAACCCTTGAAATTGTTACCGAAGTTGATGGTAAATCATATAGTTCAAAAGTTAAATTAGCTAGAGGAGATGTAATCACTGATTTAGCTTATTTTTTTGACCAATCATGACAACAATTTACAGGAATTAAAACAGGTGTTTGATTAGATGAAAACGCAAACATCATAAATGCAAATTCAATTATTATGCAACTACTTCCCGGGCATAATGAAGAAGATATTTTATGAGTTGAAAACTTTTTAAAGAATAATGACTTTAGACATCTAAATGTTTCACAGATAGAAGAAAAACTTGATGCAAAATTACTAGCAAAATTTGAAACTAACGATAAATGTATTTGCACTAGAAGCAAAAAACTGAAAACAATAACTAATTTAGATAATGCTACTTTAGATGAAGTTTTTAATAATAAAAACGCTATAGAAGTTGCTTGTCCTCAATGTGGGAGAATTGACAGAATTTCTAAAGTTGAAGTTGATAAAAGGAAAAATGAAAATGAAATCCAATAAATTACTTTTCAAAAACAAATGGATTAATGTATATGAAAATGAAAAAGGTTTTATTTATTGTCAAAGAAAAGGTATCAATTCAATTGCTGCACTTTTAATTAGAAAGGTTGCTGATGATCATGAATTTATGATTCATTTTCAACCTCTACCTGAAGTAGTTGAGAAAAAAACATGAGATGAACCATATCCTTGTCCAGTAACAGGGACAATTGAAGAAAATAGTTCTGAATTAGAAAGTTTAATTAGTGAAGTAAGTGAAGAAGCGGGTTTTGAAATAACTGAAAAAAATATTGTTGATAGTTCTGTTTTCGTTTCTTCAACACAAATGAATGAAAAAGTTTTTTCTTATTTGATTGATGTAACTGGTTTAAAAAATTCTGAACCTAAAACAGATGGTTCAGTTTTTGAAAGTGTCTCATTTAATAAATGATATAGTCATGATGAGTTTCAAAAAATTGTAAAAAGTGATTTGGTTTTATCATCTCTTTCATCACTTTATTTACTCTATTTACTGAATTATAAAAAATGATAATCGTTCAAAAGCATATACAGATATCAAAAAACACTTATTTTTGGTCAAAAACCGAATAAGTGTTTTTTGATATTTATTAGTTTTAGTTAAATGAAATTTTAATTTCCTTCTCCTGTAGAAGGGTTTGGTGGAGTTTCCTCATTAGTTGGATTTGATTGAGTTGATGGAGTTTCTCCAGTTGCTGGTGAAGTAACTGCAAAACCTGATAATGTAATTGTTTTTCCTGAATTTTGATCCTCAGTAACCAATTCACCATCTTCATTAAAAAATTGTGTTCCAAGCATTAAAGTGACTTTAACTTTTAATGACCCTGCAGGTGTTGTTGAATCAGTTTCAATAACTTTAGTTACTTTAACAGTCGAAGTTTTTATTATACTTGGTGGATTATATAATGCTGTTAACATTTCATCAGTAACATTATCGGTTGTTGAACTAGCAATTGGCTTAGACTCAATCGATTCATCTTTGACGATATTTGTATATCATTGTTTTGCAACTGTAACTTGTGTACGGAAGCCTTTTAACGTCACTTCTTTACCTGCTGTATCAACAGTTTCAACAGTGGTTCCATCTGTTAGGTAAAATAAATCTGATTTTTTTAGTACTACCTTTACTTTTAAAGTACCTGCAACATCATCAAAAGCATTTTCTGCTAATGGTGAAACTAAAACAGTGAATTTATATGGTAAATGTTTATTTAATTCACTGCCTAGAATAATTGTATCATTTGACGCTGATGGCAATAAAAGTTTTAACACTTGAAGAGTAACTTCCGTTTCAGATTGCAAGTTTGAATATCAAGTAGTTGCTAAATTTTTATTAGTTTCTAAACCAGTTAATTTAACATCCACACCAACAACATCATTTGCTGAGTCAATAGCTAAACCATTTGCGCCATAAAATTTATCATCTTTAGTTAAAACTAATTTTAACTCAGTAGTTCCTTCATTATCGTTTTCTTTAGCAGCCACTTGTGCTCACTTAGTTGTAAAACCTTCAGGAATTGCAGTTGTTTTAACTAATGTATCAAGTGAACCTAAAGTTACTGCATCATTTGTTGTGATTTTGTCGCTTATTTGCGCAGGTAAAAGTGTTTTTAATTCATCAGTTGCTGCATAAGATTCTTTAACAGTTTTAAATCAACTAATTACTTTTTCATCACCTTTAACGTCAGTTGAAGGTGGTTGTCAGGTAAATAAGTGAACCATTAATTCAGTTTCAGCTTTAGCTCCATTATATTCTAAAGTATAAGATACCTTAACTGCTTCCTTTGCAGTATCAATTGTTGCAGTAGTTGGAGTAATTTCTAAACTAAGATTTCCTGAAACAACGTTTCTTGTATAGTCAGTACTGCTAGTTTTTGTATTATCTAAAGCATCAATAATACCTTGATTAGTTTTTAAATCATTTAAAGCAGATTGTAAGTCTTCCAAAGTTGTATATTTTTCTCTACCTTTGATATTAGTTAATGATTTAACATTTTTAGCAATCTCATTTACTAAAGATTGATCGTTGTTTGTATTGCTACATGCAATTAAAGCTCCTGCAGTAAGTGCTAAAGAAGCTGGCAACATCATTCATAACATTGCTCTTTTGTTTTTAATTTTTTTCATATCCCTCACTCTTAAATAAAAGTTAATCAATTTTACATGATTGACCAATTTAATAATACTAATTTTATCAATTTTCTAATTTTTCTGAAAATTTTTTCTGGAATGTATTGCATTTTGCTTATTTTTTGCACAAAATGCTAGTTAATATCTATCATATTAATTATTACAACTTATATAAGTAAAAGGAAAAGGTTCTAAAAGAATGCAAATTAATAAATTAATTGACCATACTTTGCTTAAAGCAGAGGCTAGATCAAAAGACATCGATAAATTAATCCAAGAAGCTTTAAAATACGATTTTAAAACTATTTGTGTTAATTCTTCATGAGTAAAATATGCTCATGATAAACTAAAAAAATCAAACGTAGGAATTACAGCAGTTGTAGGTTTTCCTCTTGGTGCCATGATTTCACAAGCAAAAGCACAAGAAGCCAAATTAGCAATTGAGCACGGTGCTAGTGAAATTGATATGGTTATCAATGTTGGTCGTTTCAAAGATCATGACTATGAATATGTTTTAAACGACATCAAGGCTGTTAAAAATGCAATTGGTAAACATGTTTTAAAAGTGATTGTTGAAACAGCACTTTTAACAGACATTGAAATCAAAGAAGTAACTGAGATTGTTTTAAAATCAGGTGCTGATTTTATAAAAACTTCAACAGGTTTTTCATACCGTGGAGCAACTGTAAAAGATGTGGAAGTTATGAAAAACGTAGTTAAAGATGCAATCGGAATCAAAGCAGCAGGTGGAGTTAAAAATCTAAATGATTTAAAAGCAATGATTGAAGCAGGTGCAACAAGAATTGGTACTTCATCAGGTGTTGCTTTAATGGAAAATAAAGAAGCTGATAAGAAATCTTATTAGTATTTTTTATTGCTTTTTTACAAAATCAAAATTTTTCTAAAAAGTACCTAAATACTACTTTTTTAGCAGTATTAACGGCATTTTTTGCATTTGTGCTATAAATAAGGCACTAAAATTAAAACAAAACAAGGATATCAAGGAGATATGAAAAAATTAAATAAAAAATCATTCCTTTTTTTAGGAGGAATTGTGGCAACTGGAGTTGCTGCAACAGCAATTGCTTGTTCAAATGGCACAGGTAGTGAAGCCGAAAAAACAGCATTGGTTGCTAAAGTTGCAAACCAAGTTAGAAGTTTAAACTTAGTAGCAAATGCAACTTATGAATCTTTAGAATCATTAAAAACAGCATTAGAAAATGCTAATGATGTTGAAAAAATTAGCGCTGTTTTAAACCAAACAAGTGCAACAGGTTTTAAGAAAGTTTTTAATGATAATAGCGACGTAAAATTAAAATCAACAAATGGTGTTCGTATTGATTTAGGTAAAGTTATTGTTAGTGTAACATTAACTTTTCAAAATTCAAACGTAGTAGTTAATTCAAATGTAAATATAGTTATTAATACCGAACAGCTGGAAATTAATATTGCTAAATCAAAAACATGATATGCAACTCTTTCAAAAACAAATACAGCAGGTGATTCATTTAAAAATAATCTGCCTTCAAGAACCAAAACAGTTGACAGTTTTGTTTTTGCAAATGCTCTAACGAGAGTGCCTGAAGGTTATGATGCTCACTTTGTAGTTGTAAAAGATTCAGCAAATGATACAAATGGAACTTTAAAAGTTAATGTTGTTTTAGGTAAAGGTCTTGAATTTTTCAACCTAGATGAAACAGTAACTAGAGACTTAAATACAGCAAAGGGTGTCGAAATAACTATTAGTGGTTTTGCTACAAGTGAGACCTTTAAAGAACAAACTGACAAAGAAATTGTAACATCTTGATATCAAACAATTGCTGATACTAATACAGCAGGAACTAATTTTAAAAATCAATTACCTTCAAGTGTAGGGCCTTTAAATGCAGGAGTTTTTGCAACACCACTAAGAGTTTCACCTGAAGGTTTTAGTCAGAATTTTGTAGTAGTAGCAAATTCAATAAATGATAAAACTGGAACACTTAAAGTTAAGGTAGTTTTAAGTAAAGCCACTCAATTCTTTAATTTAGATGGTACAGTTGCCGACTCTTTAGAAGCAGCAACTGGTAAAGAAATCACTGTTAGTGGATTTGAAATTAATAACCCTGAAATCATTACAAACTGATATGAAAAAGTAAGTGCAACAAGTGAAGTTAGTGATAGTTTTAAAACAACATTACCTTCAAATGTTTTAACTGTTGATGCATCAGTTTTCAAAACTCCTTTAACTAGTGCACCTGATAAATTTTCAACTCATTTTGTAGTAGTTGAAAATAGTGCAGATGATGAAAAAGGTACTTTAAAAGTAAAAGTTGTTTTAGCTAAAACAACTCAGTTTTTCAACAAAGATGGAAGCGCTGTTTTAGCAGTTTCTGATGCTGATGGAACAGAAGTTTTATTAACAGGTTTTGCTAAGAAAGATCAACCTAAAACCCCCGAAAAACCGAACTTTTCGACAGAAATTGAAAAAGCAAAAACATGATATCCAACTATTAATTCAACTAACCAAACAAGTGGTAATTTTAAAAATACTTTACCTTCAAAAGTCTCTGTAGTTGATGGATCAGTTTTTGAAAATGCATTAACAAATTCACCTGAAGGATTGACAATTAATTACGAAGTTATTAAAGGTTCTTCAAACGATAATGAAGGTAGTTTAAAAGTAAAAGTTGTGCTTGCAAAAGGAGCAAATTTCTTCAATGAAGATGGCACAATTGCAAATTCATTAGCACAAGCAGTTGGTAAAGAAATAACTGTTTTAGGATTTAAAAAACTATCTGATGAACAACCTAATCCACCAGTTGAAACAGTTAATCAACAAGTTAAAAAATGATTTACATTTTTATCAAGCACATTTATTCACCTATCAGAGAGAGAAAGAGTTACTTGACCTTCAGACATTACAAATGAAATGTTAAGTGCAGAACTTGCAAAATGAGTTAATGGTCCAAAAGGTGAATTTACAAATCCTGAAGGCACAATTCCTGAAATTAAACTTTTCCCAGAAAACACTACTGATGATTCTCAAGGGATTGTCTATATTAACGTAAGTTTAAAAAATAGTGAAGGTAAATATTTTAATAAAGATGGTATCGAACAAGATGAACCTTATTTACAAAAAGCAAGAGTTCAAGGTTTACTTTCATACCAAACATTCGCACAAGATTTATATGATCAAATTAAAGATTTCAAAATTGAAAATAGTACTAATAATGTTTCTAATTCACCTGAAAGTAAAAATGCTTCATTATTAGAAAAACATTTTGAATATCTAACTTTAAATAAAAAACACGATTTTAAAATCCTAGTAGAAAATTCACCTGCAAAAGATGCAATTAACGATAAAGAAGGGACTTTAAAAGTTAGAGTATATGTGACTAGAGCAGGGCATTATCTTGGTTACTTTGGAACAGATGTTGAATCAAAATCCAAAGCACATTTCATAGATATAACTGTTAGTGGATTTAGAATTATTAGTGATTTAGAAAACGCAGTTGAAAAAATTACTAACTTTAAAGTTAAAGATAATTTAACAATTGCTGATGCTAAAAAAATTAAAGCACTTAATAATTCTGATGTAAATTTAGAAAAATTAATTGAAACCTTAAACCTTGGTTTAGCAACTGATCAACAATTAAATTTTGATACTAAAAACCTAGAATTAGTATCAACAAAAGATCTAATCACTCTGGAATTTGATGATCGAAGTACAGTAATTGCTGTAAAAATCACCTTAAAAGATAAAACAACTCAATTATCTACAACACTTCAGTTCAAAACTGATTTTAATGGTTTCTTACCTTTATTTTTAACTCCTGAAAAAAAACCAAAAGTTGATTTAAATAATAAATATGCAGTAATTGAATTTAAAGAATTCAAAAAAACAGCAAATCAAACTAGCCAACAACGCATTAAACAATTTATTTCAGCTTTTGTTAAAGCAAACAAAAATGATTCTGTAAAATTAAATAATTTTGCTAATAGTTTTAGTTACGCAGTCTCATCAAGAGTGTCAAGTGGAATTGATAAGTTAAACTTAATTATTCCTTATAATGTTGAAGAATTTAAAGCGACAAATAACCCAATCAACTGAATGGTTAATGCTGCAACAGGAAATATTCCCGAATCATGAATTGGAGCAAGTAGTGAATTCACTGTTTTTGGTGGTTTACAAAATAATACTAGAAACAATGAAGCAAATGGTAAACCTTGAAACTATAATGCAGCAGATGGAACTAAGAAATTAACTTTTGCCACAATTGACAACAAACAATATTGAATTACAAATAAAGATAGTCAATTTGTAGGTAATAGTCGTTCAACTATTAAAACAGGCTCAACAACTTCACCTTTTACAGATGGTTTAGCAGTTGCTGTTCGCCTTTTAATGGAAACATTAAAATAAATCTTAAAAACGGTTAACGCCGTTTTTATTTTGTCAATTAAACGCCAATTTACTAAGTAAAAGCAACTATTTGGCTCTTAAACTTAATTTTAATGAAAAAATTTTTCATAAATTAAGTCTTTAATAAGTTTTTATCGGGAATTTTTTGACAAAATGCTATATTTTTCTTGTAAAAATATTCTCAAATTATTTGCTAGTTGATTTTAAGAAGCAAAATTGAGAAGAATATTGAAATTTATGCAATTTCAATTAAGGGGAAATAATGAAAAAATTAAACAAAAAGTCTATTTTATTTATGACTACCATGGTAGCGAGCACAATTGCTGTATCAACAGCAATTGCTTGTTCGCAAGCACCTAGCCAACCAAATTTATTAACCGAAAGGCAAAAAACTATTGATGAAATCGCAAAAAAATGTTAACTCAGCAACATACAATGCAAAAAATACTTACAAAGATATTGATGCACTTAACACTGCCTTAGGAAATATAAAAAGTTTTGATGATCTAGAAAAAATCCTTGATACTGCCTCTGCAAAAAGAATTAAAGAAACACTAGGTGCTTCAACTTTTAAAGCAAATAATGGCGCTGTAAAAGATGGTTCCAAAGTTATTTTAAGGCTGGATATTTCCTACTTACAAGCAGATGCTAGTGCAAAAATTGAAGTTAATGTAAATTTTGTTGCACTTGATTCAACAGTTTTTGAACCAAAAACTGACAAGCAATTAGCAAAAGAATGATACGATTCAGTTTTATCAACAAACACTGCTTCAACTAATACTAGAAATTCATTACCAAGTGCAATTACCAGTGTAAATGCAGAAACTTTAGCAACACCTTTACCTGATCTACCAGCTGGTTTTACTTCACACGTTAAACTGGTTACTAATTCAGCAGATGATTTAACAGGTAGTTTAAAAGTTAAAGTTTCCTTATCAAAAGCTACAACCTGATTTAATGTTGATGGAACTAGCACAACAAATGAAAATTCAGCAATTACTAAGGAAGTTACAGTAAGTGGCTTTAAAAATACTGCCACAACTAATTCTCAAAAAGCAATTGCTTATTATCGCTCACTTTCACAAACATATAAATTAAATAATGAAGAAGTAAAACAAAATTTTGCTACTTCAGTAACTCAAGAAATTTTAAATACCTTAGTTAGTTTTGCTCCAGTTGCGCCTAGTGGTTTAACTGTTTCACTATTATTAGAAAATAATAGTGCAAACGATAAGACAGGAAATTTATCAGTTAGAGTTGTACTTGAAGAAGCACCTAATAAGTTTTTTAAAGAAGATGGTTCAGAAGTGAATACCAAAAATGAAGCAGGAAAAGTAATAACTATTAGTGGTTTCAAAGTAATTGAAGCAACTTCATCTAATAATCCTGTTAAACTTTGATTCGATTCACTTGCGAGTGTAAAAACATATGAATCAGAAAATAAAGTTTTACCTTCAACAATTAATGAACAAGATCTAGAAACAACTTTTAGTTCATTATTTAGAGCACCATCTGCAGTTGAAAACTCAAAAATTGTTTTAACTTTAGTTTCAAAAAATGATGATAAAGGAACAATAGTTGTAAAAGTTGCTCTTAAAGCAGTTGACTTATGATATTCACTTGAAGGTAACTTACAAGCACAAGAAGCATCTAAAGAAGTAAAAATTTCTGGCTTTTTAACTACTTCAGAAGTGGTTAAAAAAATCTATAAGAATCAAAGTTCAACAATTAGTGTTAGCTCGACAAAAAGTGCTAAGGAAACAGCCGAAAATTTAGTGGAAAATGTAAAAACTTATTTCACATCACTGCAAGCAGAAGTTGATAAAGTACCTAGTTTAGGATTAACTTTAAGAATTTCTTTAGTTGATAATGCAATCAATAATCCTGAAGGAATTTTAGTAGTCAATTTCCATTTATCACGTGAAGTAAATGGAGTAAAACAGTACTTTAAGCAGGGTGGACAAATAGTTCCAACACTAGCAGAAGCAATTGGTAAAAATGTAACTTTAAGTGGTTATAAAAAAGTTCTTCTAATCGATGAACTTGCAAAAGACATTAATAATTGAAAAGTAAAAGAAGATATTACTTTAAGCGAAATTAGAGAACTTAGAAAAATTAAAAACACTAATATTGACTCAAAAGAAGTATTTAATTTATTAACTAAATTTGCTTCAAAAGAGACTCCAATTTTAACTTCAAGTGAAAATTATGAATTTGTTAGCACTACAAAATTAATTACTTTAGATATTCAAGAAACAAGCGTAAACGCTCTATTTAAGGGGGTTTTGAGAAATAAAAACAATCATAATGAAACTCAAGAAGTTACTTTTAAAACAGACTTTGCAGGATTTTTACCTAGTTTCTTAACAGTTACTGGAAATCTTAAATCAGACTTATCTAATAAGTTCATATGGACAGTTTTTAAAGAATTAGAAGGAAGTAACACTTTTGAAAAATGAGCTTCTTTTGTAAGACCTTTTGCTCATTCAAATAAAGATAATGAGCAAAAACTACTAAACTTTTCAAATTCTATGGGTGATGTAGTTAATTCAAAATCAGAACATGGATTACAAAGATATAATCTATTTTATCCATTTAACCCAACCCATCTAAGCCTTACAGAAAATCCTGTAGAAATCATTGTGATTTTATCAAATGCAAATGTACCACCTGCCTGAATTGGGGCAAATAGCAGAACATTAGTAATCGGTGGCTTACAAAACTATAAAAAAGATAGCACAACTATAGCACGTGGTGAACCTTGAAAATTCAATTTAATTGATGGCACCAAATCAGCAACTTTTATTAAGTATAAAAATTCAGAATTTAATATCACTTTAACAGAAGAATTTACACCTAGTTATGGATATTGAAAAGGTTTTGCTGCTAATAGTGCTTACACTGTTAAATACAAAAGAGATATTAATAAGTCGCCTTTTGTTAACGGTGTTTCAGCAGCAACAATGCTATTACTTAAAGCAATTATTAATTATCAATAATTTTTTAGATTACCAACAAAACCTTGTTTTCACACAAGGTTTTTTCATTAAAAAATGCACCTGCAAAATATTTTTTTAAAATTTTTCATAATTTCAAAAAACCACGAAAAAATTTATAAATTGGTATAATGTAGCCGTAACGAGGTGGTTTTGAGAAAAACTAACTAAAATTACGCAATTTGTTTTAAGGAATATATGAAAAAACTAAATAGAAAACTAATTTTTACATTAGTGCCTGTTGCACTAACAATTTTTTCTGCAACGGCAATTGCTTGTTCTGGTGGTTTGCAAAGCGAACTATCAAAAGAGCAAAGGGAAAAGATTCTTTCCCAAATATCTACTAATTTAATAAATCTATCATTGTCGTCAAAAAATACTTTTGCAACTATTGATGATTTTTATGCAAGTGCTAAGGGTGCAAATAATCTTGATTTAATCAAGGCATTACTTGATGATGTATCACAAACACAACTTAACACTGCGTTTTCAAAAGCAACATTTCTTGCTTTACAATCTTCATCACTAAGTTCAACAGATGTAACTTTAAACATCAAAATTTCATACGATGGTGATGATGTTTCTAGATCAACAACATTAAAAATTAGATATGTTTCACCAACTCCACAGGCTCAAGGACCTTTATTAACAACTAATCAAAAAACAGCAATTGCTTGGTATAACTCAATTTGAGCAACAAACACTGCTTCATTTTCTTTTACCAACACCTTGCCTTCACAAGTAAAAGTTATTAATGCAGGAATCTTAAAAAATACAACACCAACAATTGCATCGCCATTTGTTGTTAATTACAATTTAGTAAGTGGATCTGTAAATGATGATAACGGTAGTTTAAAAATTAAAATTGTTCTGTCAATTGGAACAGACCATTATAAATCAGATGGTTCAATTGTAAGTTCAATTGAACAAGCAGATGGTAAAGAAGTTATGGTTAGTGGTTTTAAAAACCTAGCTCAAAACGATCTAGAAAAAGCTGTTGCTTACTATCAAACATTACCTTCACAAACTCAAGTGCCTGAAGGTGAATTAAGTGCTTTAATGCCAAGTAAAGTAACTCTTGAAAAACTTAATACATATTTAAATTCAATCTCAGGAATTCCTACAGGATTTACTTTAACAAATGAAATTGTTAAGAATTCAGCAGATGATGAAAAAGGTGAATTAAGTGCCAAAATAGTACTTACAAAAGACAAAAACTACTATTTACAAGATGGTTCAAACCTACGTGTTTTATCCGATTCAGTCGGTAAAACCGTAAAAATCAGTGGCTTTAAGAAAAAACAAGTTGAGGTGACAACTCCTGTATTACCAGGTCAACCTGGGTCTACTCCTAGTACACCAGGGGGATCAACAACATCTGGTAATCCAAACGAGCCTGGAACAACCGGTAACCCTGGTCTTTCAGTTACTCCTGGAGTTCCAGGTGGATCTGAAAATATTACAAAGCAAGCAATTCAGATCTGATACCTAAAAAATCCTAAATTAATAAATGTTAATCAAGATGAAAATCATATTTTACCTAGTTCAGTAACTCTTGAAAGACTTAAAAAATACGTTACTAATTTAATAGTTGCACCTACAGATGGTTATACTTATGATCTTAGAATTGTTTCTGCTGATGATACAAAAGGTACTTTAATACTTAGATTAAGCCTTAAAAAAGGCGATGTATTTTACACAACAGAAGGTGAAGAATCTCAAATTGAAGTTGGTCAGGATATAACTGTTAGTCAATTTGAAGCACATGCAAGTCTTTCAAAATTTGCTAAAGAAGCTTATGCTGAAGAATTCAGCATGGCTATTAAATCTCAGTTAACAGCACTTCAAGCATTACAAGATCTTAATAAAAATGTTTTACCTTTCTTTGCAAATTTAACTCATAAGTTGTCATTAAAAGAAAACATGAAATTAAATGTCAGAAAGACTAATTTTGCAAATTCTGTCAATGGTGAAAATGGTTGATTAACAGTTAATATTTACTTAAGTTACAATAACAGCATCTTTTTCAAACAAGATGGAACAATCGTTAATAACGAAAGCGATGTAGATGGTAAAAATATTGAACTTGAAGGATTCACAAAAATCTCAATAATTGATGATCTAGCTAAACAAATTAATAATTGAAAACTTAAAGATGGTTTAACTTTTGAAAAAGCAAAAGAGTTTAGAAAATTAATTGATGCAAAATTAGACTTTAATCAGATTATTGCATTATTAAATGAAACTGGAACTAGTGAAACAAAAATTACTGCTCCAACAACTCATCTAGACTTTACTACACGTTCAAATCTACTTTATTGAGAAATTAAAGATGGTAAAACCCAAATGGTTTTTGATGCAACTTTAGTAGACAAACGTAATGCTTCAAGTAAAAGAGAAGTTAAATTTAGAGTAGACTTTAATGGTTATTTACCTATTTTCTTAACTTTAACTAATCTTGAGCAAAGCGTTAATGATAAGGTTTTAATTGCAAACTTCTTTGATTTTAAGGATGGTAACACATATCAAAACTGGTCAAATTTCATTAGAAATTTTGCTAAAGCAAATAAAAATGATGAACAAAAATTAATTAATTTTGCAAATGCTATGCAATATGTAATTAGTCAAAAAGCAACAGTTTCAACATCAAATTTCAATCTACTTTATCCTTTTAATCCCAAAAATCTCCCTAAACATTTTCAATGAGAGCCACAAGATGTTATAGTGATTTCTTTACTAGGAAAACGAGAAATTCAATGAATGGGTTCAAATAAAAACACTTTAGTGATTGGTGGATTACAAAATAATTTAGGA
The DNA here is from genome assembly GCF_002272945.1 of Mycoplasmopsis agassizii. Taxonomy (GTDB): domain Bacteria; phylum Bacillota_I; class Bacilli_A; order Mycoplasmatales; family Metamycoplasmataceae; genus Mycoplasmopsis_B; species Mycoplasmopsis_B agassizii. The sequence continues at coordinate 413,133 of NZ_NQMN01000001.1, forward strand.
AGTAGTGATGCAGCTAAAGGTGAGCCATGAGATAAAACTACTTCAAATGGTACTAATGCAAACACATTTTTCAAATATAATAATCAAAAATATTATATTACAGATGAACGTGGACACTTTACCACTACGGCAACAGCAACTGTTAAAAATAGTTCAGCAAAATCACCTTTTAATGGTGGTATTGCAGTTTCAACAATGTTGTTATTAAAAACAATTATCAGTGGATAATTACTAAAAATCCCTATAAAACACCTTTTCAGAAAATTATCTTTTTTATATAATTAGTATTTTCAACAAATTTCTAGTAATTTAAAGTTATGAAATTTAGTAGAAAATATTTATCTAAAAGTCGGTTATTCACCGACTTTTTTTAAACCAAAAACAAAATATTTGTGAACAGATTTCAAGTTTTAAAAAATAAGATCTTATTCGATTTAAGTATAAAATTTTACCTAGATTATTACTAAAAAGCGACTTATAAAAACCTTGTTTTCTAAAGTAGAAAGCATCTGTTCAAAAAATAATTAATATTATTAAAATAACCTAAAAAGGGCTTTTTAAGATATTATTTAATTGATAAGAGAGTTTTTTGAAAATATTTCAAAAATCATTAAACTACTTTTAGCAATTTTAATAGGGATATATATGAAAAAACTAAACAAAAAAACGTTCCTGTTTGCAGGTCTTTTTGCAACTGGGGCTATTAGTGCAACAGCAATAGCTTGTGCACCAAATACTAGTATTGATTTAAAAGAACAACGTACATTAGTGCTTAACAAAATTGTTGAAACACTATCTAAACTTGAACTTAATTCAAAAAATACATACGAAACAATTGATAAATTAAATGAAGATGCAAAAAAAGCAACAGCAAGTATTTCAGTTGCTGCTTTATTAGATTCTGATAGTTCTCAAAAATTTATCGAGACTCTAGGTAAAGCAGTCATCATTAAAAATGAAGGTTCAACTATTGAAGAAAGTAAAATTATTTTAAATTTACTTCTAACCTATGAAGGTGATGATGTTTCTGCAAATTTAAAACTAAATATTACTTATATTGCACCAGAAACAAATAAGGATGAACCTTCACCTGAAGTTCCAAATTTAACAGAAGAACAATTAAAAGCTGTTGAATGATACAAAAGTTTATCAGAAACTAATATAGTTTCTGAAAGTGAAAGCAACTTATTACCTTCAGAAGTTAATACTATTGATTTAGGTTTTTTTAAAACGCCGCTTACTCAAGTACCAGAAGGTTTCGAATTATCTTTAACAAAAGTAAATAATTCTATTAATGACTCAACAGGAGAACTTAAAGTTAAGGTAGTTCTTTTTAAAGCACCATCTTTTTATAATGTAGATGGACAAATAAAATCAGACCTAGAATCTGCTCCAGGCAAAGTTATTAGTTTAAGTGGATTTAAAACAAGTGCTGTAGTTGATAAAGAGAAAGTTATTGCTTTTTATGGAATTATTTCTGATTCTATCGCTTTAGAAAATGAAGAGTTTAAAAAACTAAAAGCAAGTGAATTTAAACAAGAAAATTTAGATACATTAAAATCAAAATTTTCAAATGTTCCTGAAGGTTATCAACTTCAGTTAGAACTTATGAATGAAACAGTTGATGATAAGACAGGAGAATTAAGTTTTAAAGTCTTATTAGTAAAAGATGGTAAATTTCTAAATATAGAAGGTGATGCATTAGATACAATGGTGGATGCAGGAAAATCAGTTAAGTTGACTGGTTTTACAGTTTCTAGCGATGAAAGTAAACCTATAGATGAACCAGGAACTAATGTTCCAGTTGATCCAACACCGGAACCAGGAACCCCTGTAACACCTGATCCAGAAAATCCAGAAATAAAAGACCCTCTAACACCAATTGTTGATAATTCAACAATTGTGAGAACATGATTTAATTCATTATTAGAATCATATTCAGCAGCGGTTAATACAGAAATTTTTCCAACCTCTTTAACAGTTGATAATGTTAATACTTTATTAAGTTCAATAATCAAATCACCTTTAGCTAATGCAACAGTTGAATTCAAAATTGTCTCAACGGATGATTTAAATGGTTTAGCCAAAATTTTAGTTATCCTAAAAACAAGTGATAAATTTTACACTGTTGAAGGTAATGAATTTTCTTCAGAAACTGGTAAAGAAATAACTGTTAATAATTTAAATAGTTTAAGAACGCTTGCGCGTTCACTATATTTAGCTCAAAATAGTTTAATCACTCTTAAATCAGAGTTAACTGCAGAACAAGCAATTGCACAATTTGATACAGTTACTGCTGATCTATTTACAGATTTAAGAGCAAAACTAACTCATGGCCTTAAATTAGAAGTAAGAAAAACAGTTTCAGGTAATCAAGTTAATGCCGAAACAGGATTTATCTATGCCAACATCTATTTAAAAAGAAATGACAATGAATTTTTCAGATTAGATGGTACAGTTGTTGATTCACTAGATAAAGTTGATGGTAAAGAAATTAGAATTGGTGGTTTTGAAATCAAAATTCCAATTCAAGAACTTGCTAGAGAAATTAATGCTTGAAAAGTTAAAGATAATTTAACTTCTATTGAATCATGAAAACTACAGGAACTATTAAAACCTGACTTATCATTTGAAAAAGTAATTGAATTATTAAAAATGAGTGCTTCAGAAGAAACACCACTAGCTTCTTCAATGCAAAACCTAGAATTTGTAAGCACTAAAAAACTATTGACTTGAAATATTAATGATCAAGATGTAAGTTTAACTTTTAAAGCGACATTAAAAGATAAAACTGGTCGCTCAGCAAATAAAGATGTTAGTTTTAAAACAGATTTTGCAGGGTTCTTACCAGCTTTCTTAACTATTGATGGCAAAATCAAGGAAGATGTTAATGATAATTATTTAGTTGTTATTTTCAAAGAATTATCTGAAGGTAATACTTATGAAAACTGATCAAGATTTATTAAAACATTCGTAAAAAACAGTAAAAATAGCCCTAAAAAATTAGATAATTTTGCAAATGCTTTTGCCTTAATGGTTGATAAGAAAACACCTAAATCAATCAGAAATTACGGATTAATTTATCCTTATAATAAATCAGATTGAAATTCAATTACAAACCCAATTAATGAAATGGTTGTTATGTCAAATGGTAAAACAAGAAACAACTGAATTGGTGCAAATAAAGATACCTTAGTAATTGGTGGGTTACAAAACTACGCAAAAGATTCAAACGAATTTGCTCGTGGTGAAGCATGAACATTTAATCCAATTGATGGAACTAGAAATAGTACATTTATGACATATAACGGCATTAGATGAGTAATTACTGATGAAAAAGGTTTCTTTGTCGAAAGCACTAGAAAAACTGTTAAAGATAAAAATACTAAAACAATTACAATTCCATTTAATAACGGTGTTGCTGTCGGTTTAAGACTTTTGCTACAAGAATTAATCTAAAAGAAAATCTTGCAATTAAGCAAGATTTTTTTATTTAAAAGATAGTGTGAATTACGGTGTTTAGCTTTGTCTAATAGATAATCCTAAACAAAACTTTAGGTACCCTTATTATACCCTATTTTGATTTTTTTGAAAAATTTTTGAAAATGCAGTTTTGAAAAGAAAGCAGTAGGTTTACCCTGCTTTATTTTTTCGTTTCTGTCTTTTGTTTTTTGTGACTGTGCAAGTCACTCCACGCGCGCGTGCGTTTTGAAACAGGCTAAGCAATGTCCGACACTGTTCTAAACGAACGACATTGTGTGTTTTTATATTTACTACGTAAATATACATTCAAAAATTTTTGATGTTCAATTTGGGAATTTTTGACCACGCACGAAAAATTAGGACGATTTTCAAATTTTTCAGGACAATCACGCTATTTTGTATTACGTAGTAATACAAGAAAATGCAAATTTTCAGGCTACGAAATGGGAACCGATGTGAAAATTTACAAAATTTTTGAAAAATTAAGTCTAAATTATTAAGGTATAAGTTTTAGAATTTCTTACAATCATGTTGTTAAAAACCTGTCTAGAGTAGCTTCCAAACGGACATTTCACTAATTTTTTTAGAAGATGATTTACATAAGTTTCTGTTTTAGAACCAATATATAGCTTGCTTTTTCAGTTCTGAATTGCGTAATTGTTGTACTTTAAATACTTAATCAAACTTGAAAAATCCATTCTTAATTTTGAATTTAACTCACTTTTAAAAGTAGTTTTAATTCATTGAAGTAGCATTATTACGTTATCAACTTTGCTATTTTCAAGCCATTTTTTAGTGCTTTCATAGAGGTTATGACCAAGTAAATTTTCGATTTTTTGAAGCACCAATGCTTTTTCTGAATTACTTTTTCGATACTTCAAAACCTGACTAAGCCTTCTAAAAACATGAAATTTGTCTAGCATTAATATTGCTTTTAGTAGCTTAACTAATCCTTTAATTCACTTTGCACCATCAGCATTAACTACTATTTTGTAGTTTTTGACATTAAAAAAAGACTCAACATGAGCCTTAATTTTGTCTCTTAAAATAGGTAGTTCACTACCTTTTAGTTCTTTATTTGCTTGTTCAATTAGGGTAATTTTGCAACTGATTTCGCCGTTTTTATTCTTACCATGATGAGCTACAATTACCCTATTTCTTGTCTGAATTACTTTTTTTTAGTGTCTTTAATAGGTGCATAAGTATCATCTATTTCAAGGTAAATAACTCCTTTTTCATCGTTGCTGCAACTGCATTTTTTGCCTAAATTTTCACCTTTATTACGTGCATTTATTTTACCTACTGACCTATAACTAATGCTGTATTTTGCACCAATTTCACGGTATGAAGCACCTGCTTTTAAGTCTTCTAAAACAGCATGTTCAAGTTCTTTAGCAATGATAAAATTATCATTTATATATTTATTTTGTTCTTCAAAATAAAATGTTTTACCTGTTTCTTTGCAAGCATAACGCCTTCTTTTGAAATGAACTTTTCCAAATGATGTGATCAAAGTTCGGTTTTTTCAGCCATGAAATCTATACTTTTCTGAATCAAAATTTTTGAAAACATAGTCTTCATTTTCATTGATATTTGAAATAATTTTTGCAATTATTTCTTCCTTCGTTATTAAGTTATACATGTTTTAATTTTGCCAAAAGTTTTTAGGTTAGCTAATAAAAATTTTTAATTAATTACATTTCTAAGCCGTTTGCTTGCTCTTTTAAAGTACCTAAAGTAATTTTATTTTTAAGTTTTTCCTGATTAACATTAGAAAGATTTATAGATAATTTTGAATGTTTAATAGCTTCAATACTTTTCGTAAGCACAGTTTTTAAATCCTCTAATTCTTTAAAAACTCGTAATTTTTTTATGTCAGGATCATGAATAAAAGCATTAGAAATTTGATTTTGTCGGTACATAAAACTAAGTTTTTTTATATATGCTTTTGATGAATTTTCCTGTATTTCATATGCTTTTTTGTATTGATTAAAAATATTATTCTTTGCGTAAATAACTTTTGTTTGTGTTTCCCTTTTATTTATTAATGTTATTTCTGCTAGTGCTAATTCAGGAGGGACAGTTAATAACCTTCTTGAAAAATCGTTAAATATTTGCTCAATTTCATTATTGTTGATGATTTTTACTTTTGTTTTTTTAGTCGAAAAAACGTTTTTTTCAAGCAAAGATTTTTCTACTTTATAAATTACATCGTTATCTACTAACCTATTTTTTGTCATTTGAAAACCAACTCCTTGTCCTTTTAAAACAATTTTGTTGTATTCAAACAGGTAGTTTTCATATTTTTCTTTATAACTTTTTAATGCCATAAAATAATAATGTTTCTCACCTTTAAAAACTATTAAAGGATGAACATTTTCAACTGACATATTTAATAAATTTTTGAAAAATTTAGGATTTTTAACCATATAAGGTCTCAATAATTGTAGTTCATTAATATTCATTTCTAGTATATTGTAACAAATAAAAAAGACCCCGAAGGGTCTTTTTCTCTGCCGCTTGTTGACAGCCCAATCCGATCACTTGAGGACATACTAGTTAGACAGTTAATAAATTAACTCTTTCTCATATCTTATGCCTTTAGCAACTTCTATCACTGCAATGGGGCGTACTATGTGATAGCTTTAACACTAATGCGGGGGATTAATTTGCATATAGTTAAGAAATAAGTTTTGTTTAGAATAACCTATGCTCTATAATTATACAAAATTTTTATAATTTTTAAATATTTTTACTACGTTTTCTTAGGTATAAACCGTAGGCTAAAAAGCCTAAAACTGCAAACGTTACAATACCAACTGTAACACCCACACCTAGTAAAATATTGCGGCCTTGTTCAGCTGCAGCTTCATCTATTGAACTATTTGAACCATCTGCATTAGTTGAATTAGTACTATCGTTTGTAGCATTATTAGGTGTAGTCGGTGCTCCTGAATCATCATCAGTATCATCAGAATCTTCACCTTCGGGTTTTGTTCAACCACCTTTACCTGGGGTTGTATCATCAGGATCAAACGGAGTTGTTCCTGATTTATTAATTACTATTTGATTAAATGAACCTTGATAATCGTTAATACCACTAATTGATATGAAAGTAGATATTTTTCATTCAGGAGGATTTTTAGCAACTAATGCTCTTAATCAACTGTAATGTCTTCAAGCTGAAAACTTTAAGTTTTTAAGCTCTAATTTGTAGTCTAAAACTATCTTATTTAAGCGATCGTTAATTACTTTAGTAATTTCATCTTTTGCAGTTAATTGCATTTCTAAGGGCTCTACTTCAATATCTGAGATGTCTAATTTTAAGCCTTCAGCAACTTTAGTTACTGCATTATTTACAGTAACAACAAAGTTTTTCTCGATTAAATTACTATTACCTTTAATCGTTAATGTTGCACTGTTGTTACCTACTTTTGAAACTAAATAAGTAAATCAATAGTTAAAACTAGGAATTGTTACATCTGCAAAAGTAAGCTTCATTTTTGCTAATTCCTTATTCAGATCAGAAATAAATAACGATTTTAATTCATCTAAATTATTTGTTTTATAGCTATATTCAGTACGTAATTTTGCTTTATCTGCTTCACTAGATAAGTCAACATTATTAGTGTTTGTACCACCTATTTTGTTGTAAACAATAAATGAATTACCACCGTAATAAATACCCAAAGGTCTGATGACAATTGCTGCATTGTAAAATGCATTAGCATCTTTAGTGTAGACAGTTTTAAGCTTATTTAAAACTTGATCACTTATGTCGATTTTGTAATCTTTTAGATAGACATATTCACTAGGTAAGTTCTCTTTTGCATATTCTAAAATTTTCTTTTTGATGTCTTCAACTTTAGTTAAACCGTTTAAATTTAAATCAGCAATTGAACCATCATAAAAAGGTTTTCATGACCCATCTCATATTTTTAGTCCAGGTTTAAAATCTGCTTTTACAAAAAATTTAGCGTAATCTTTTAGAAGAGTTTGTCCTTTTTTAACAGGTCTAAAATTAAATTCTATTTTGTCATTAAAAAGCATTGTGTCAAATACAACATTTGCTGTTTTATTCGGATCTAATGTGTTAACCACTTTATAAAGTCATTCTTTAGCAAATAAACTAGATGATCTTTCTTGAAACTGTTCTCTAGTAATTTGCTCAATGATTATTTTTGCATATTCATAGTTGAAATTTACTTTATAAATTTCATTAGGATCTACTTCAGCTTCTTTAACCTTAAAGCCGCTAAACACAATATCTTTACCAGTGTTATCGATAGGTTTATCACCTTTAAAAGCAATTGCAAACTCTTGATTAATTACTTCTACTGAGTATAGGTTAACAGGAATTGATAAAATTCTGTAGTCAAAGGTGATCATTGAATTTTCGGTATCCACTTTAGCAGATAATTCAATTTTTGTTTTATCAATAGGTAGTTTTAGTTTGTTTTCTACTTGTGACTTAAACCATTTATTTTCTAAAATGAAATCGTTAGTTATATTAAAAGTATCTGTTCTAGACTTATCGTTAAAGTACTTTTTAACTTTATCTTGATCAAATTCAATTCTAATTGTTTCAGCATCTGCATTCGTAATTGATGCTCTAGCAATTGATTCAACATATTGTTTTCAAAAGTAAAGCAGCTCCTCATATGAATATTTTAAGTAAACATTTTCTTCAATTTCCTTGTTTTTAAACCAAAGTGCTAAATGTTTACCTGCTTGTGAATCTCAAAAATTTAATCATCCGTAACGACCTGAATCAACAAATTGATCTAGGAATTTTTGTTTGTTATCAAAGTCTTCTCCAATTGCTACCATCTTAATTGAGTCAATTCCGTAATTAGCTTTTGCAACAAATAAGTACATTCCGCTTTTTGAGAAATAACTGTCTTCATTATTAATTTTGTAAGGCTTTCATTCATCTTGTTTAACAGGATCATAATTTTCAGAATAGAAAACATCGTATCTATTTAATTTTTCAATACCAGCTGCAGATAAATTAGCACCTTTACCTAAAATTGCAGCTTCTGCTATGAAACCATAATCCTTAATGTAGAAGTTACCATTTCTTCTGATTAGCGAATTGTTGTTTTGATCAAGCGGGTCTTGAAGAGTTTTTAAACTAGTTATTCTACGATTCTTAACCCAAATAAGTTGTTTTTTAGTTCCTGTCTTAGGATTGATATCTTCATCATAAGCAGGGTTTAAAACTTTTTCGCCTTTTTCATTAAGTAATTCATTACCATCATCATCTTTAAGATACTTTTCAATTAGAAGTTTTTGTTGCTTGTTGTTCTCAGGATTTCAAGCATATCACTTAGCTTCAAAAACATCGTTTTTTCCTTTAATGACAATTGTTTTTGTGTATGTTTGAATTAATGCGATGTTATTGTTGTTGTCTTTTTTAAATTGTTTTAAGACAATTTTGTATTCGTTTGTTCCAGTTTGAACTTCTTCTTTTTTCTCATTTAACTCAATTTTACGAGTATCAGATAATCTAATACTAAAAACGTTATCAATAACATCAATTTTATTACCGTTTATTTCTAATATTTCATTTTCAGTTTGAGTAGTTGTAAATCTGACATTGACATCACTATAATACTCTCATGTACCACCATCTTTATTTGCAGGATCACTTAAATTAGGCGCTTTAATAAGTTTACCTTTATCTTCGACCATTTTAAATGATATGTTTTCTAGATTAGGATTTCACTGCTGATTTGAATTATTTGTTGATGAAGTAACTGTAGGAGTAGTTAATGAAGTTACTTTTACAGGCGTTTTTGTACCCCAAAGATTAGGATCTAAAATAAATGGACCATACTTTAATTTTAGATCTCAATCAGGATTATAATCACCTTTGAATTTACCGTTACTATCGTATTGAGAATCAGAGAACTTGTTGTTATTTAATCACCATTTACTATATAAAGAATTTGTATTAGTTTCCTCTCTAAATCTATCCAATTGAGGAAGTAAATAAGCATTATTAGGAGGTCTTAGTAGAAGAGCATTGCCTGAATTGTTATTAGTAGTTGTTGTTGAAGTAGTTTGCTTATTATTTACTTTTGATGCTTCAGCATTTTCAAGATTATCAGAATATTCGACAATATAAGACCCATTTAATTCTAAGCGATTTTCAAATAATCTATTATTAACATAATTTGAATTATGTCGCAAGGTAATTAAATTTTTGTTTTTTCAAATGTATTTGAACTTTTGTCATCTTTGATTTGTTTCATCAAATAATTCGAAGTAAATTGTGACCTGATATTGAAATTTAGAATCATTATTTACAATATTGAAAATTTCATAATTTGCATCAATATTTCTTATAAATTTGTTACTAGTTTTTGCTTGCTCTTTAAGATTATTTAAGTTAGATAAGAAAAAATTATTCATTTTAGTAGTATTATCAACTTCATCCGATTTTTCTAAAGCTTTTGTTGCAAAACCATCTTTTCAACCAACATCAGAATCTATCAATACATCCTTATTTAACGAAATCATTGAAGTATTTATGAAATTGTCTACTATTTTCTTATTTTTAGAAATAGACATTGTTTCATGTGCTGTAACTTTTACTTCAATAATAGGTCTGCCAAGTACTGAAGTTTCTTCATAAAAAAATGCACCATAAAAGCCTCCTTGTTGATCTAATTTTGTCCAATAATTATATATTATGTTAACACTGATTTCATCAATGATAACTTTGTCATCGGGTATTCCGACAAATTTACCATGTAAAATATTTAAAAAACTAACATCTAATTCTTTACCATCACTGTTTCTGACAGTCATTTTTTTAGATTTTAATTCACGATAATTGATGTTCGGTTGTTTTTTTTCATATTTTAATTCTTTTCTAAAAGTTTTTGCTGTACCATCAAATGAAGTTAAACCATGAGAGCCATATCCTAAAGAAATAGTCTCTTTTATCTTGTAGTCTCTAGCTAAACTTGAAGTTTTTTTAACCGTTTTTCCATCATATAAAAGTTCAAGATAGGCTCTCTGCTCTTTATTAGCATCTTTATTATAAATGTTATAAGGTCTTCTTACTCTGTTAGTTTCATTTACATGTCATGTTATACCACCAGCGTTACTAGTTTTTGTATTTCCCCATTGATCTGTATTAAATTCATTATATGAAACAAAACCAGAGTCTGCATTAGCTAATGCAGTAATTGCAGTAGCATTAGACTCTGATTTTTGCTTATTTTGATTAACTGAAGATGCTATACCTGCAACAGCAATCCCTATGACAGTGATACCTAAAAAGATACCAAGTCTGATAAAACTACGTTGTCGTTTTTCTTTTTTACTTAGTACTTTTTTTGCTTTTTTTGTTTTGTTTAGCTTGTTTATTTTCATATTGTATATCTCCTACTTCTGTGAACATTTCATCGATATAATCTTGTTCAGAAATTAATAATTTTTTATCTCTTGAAAGATTAAGCTCGAATTTTTTCTCTAAAATTTTGATCGCTTCATTACGATGCGTTTCGAATAATATTATTTCTTCAAATGCTTTATCAGGTAAATTATTCGGACTATAATCTGTTAATTTGACATTACCTAATAGTGAATTTAAAATGATGTCCAGTTTTTTATTCATGATTTCAGAATCTAAACCAACAGGTAAAATTCTTTTGTTAAAAGCTCTTGTGATACCTGATGTTCTAGAGTATAAAGCCTTATGAAACATCTGAAGAATTTGCTTATTAAAATCCTTAAAGATTTGCACCCTGCTATCGTTTTCAAGATTTTCAATTAGTAAATCTCTAATATAACTAGAAAGTTTTTCACCTTTTGCTTCTAATCTTTTTTCTAGTTTTTTGACTAGAATAATGTCATCGAACTTTGAAATTCTGATTCTGATATCATATTTTTTTAATTTGATAAAGGTTTTGTCATCATATTTATGCTTTTCTTCAGTGACAATGACACCTTCTTCGCTTTCATCATTTTCAAAATCTGATTCTTCTAGACTGGCTAGTCTAGTTTTTTCCTGATTACGTTTTCAAATTAACTCTTTAACTAGTTTTTCATTTTTGTTGCTGATGCCACGTTTTTTTCAGTTGTTAAAAATGTTGTAAACACGATTTTTAGGTAAATTGAAATATTCAGCAGTTAGCTCATAATCTAGATCATTTTCAAGTGTAAAATCAATTATTGCCATTTTATCTTCATAAGATAATTTGCGTTTATCTAATTCATAAAATGAATTTTTAATTGTTTTTGTTACATCTAAAGCATCTTTTAATTCAAGTTGTAATTTTGATTCTTCTGCTTTGTTTTCACTACTAGATTCATCTAGGATTACACCTTCTTCACCGATGTTTACACCAGTTTCACTACTAGATTCATCTAAAATTACTTCTTCATCATCAACTTTTACTTCAGTTTTATTATGATTTTTTTTCATTAACTTTCTTTCTTGCAAATATTTTGACTAAAATTCTAACTAGCCAATTGTCTACTAACATTGCTTTATCATCATCTGCTAAAACAGTTTCATAAACAACTTGTTTTGTCACATCTTCTTTGTCAAAAAAGTGCTGCATTTCTAAATCTGTATAATTAGTTTTAATAGTTTTTCTATTAGTAGATGAATAACTAAAAATTCCTGCACCTTTTTCAGCTGAAGCTAAAAACCTACGTTCATTAATAGTTAAACCACCAATATGTTTAAACATCTGATCAACTGCATCAATATCTCTTGATTCTAATTTCATAAAAAAAGAATATTGCATATTAGCCATAATTGCATTTGCATTACCAGTGCTTAATGCTGATGTGTTAAAGTCACTAGGATTTTGTGTAGTTAAAACTAAACCACCAAAATACTTTCTAATTCTTTTTGCAGTTCTGATTAAAAAATTTAAAGTTGCAGGATTAGTTTCATCTAATAGTAAGTGTGCTTCATCGACACAAACTACAAGTCATTTTTTACTATCACGATCTAAGCTCAAATTGTCTTGTCGGTGTTTTACAATTTTTTGTTGCACTAACGAAAGAATTGTAAAAATACTTGCTCGAATACTCGGATTAACTTCACCGTTATATAAGTTACGCACATCAAAAACAATTAAATCGTGATCTAGATTAATATTAGTTGCACCGTTATAAAGATCAGATAAAATTGATTCTCTTTGAAAATTGAAAGCCAAAATTTCTAAAATCAAATTGTAACGAGTGTCTTTTTTCTTTTTAGAAACATTAATTTTTGCTTCAATTAGCTTGATTAAATCACTCATAATCGGTCATTGATTAGGCTCTAATTCATCCAGTTTAAATGATTCATCATAGTAATTTAATTTCTTATAAATCTCTTGCACTGATTCAATTAAAAGCCTAATATGTCCATCTGTAAACTCTGCAAATAAGACTCTAAACCATGAATCTAATCACTCTAAATGAGAAGCAATAACTTTAGAATTATCAGCAGTTTCACTTTCATCAGTTAAACTTACTCTAACTTCTAAAGGGTTAATAACGGTGTTTAAACCCATACCAATTTCAACTCATGAGCCACCAAAATTTTCAACCATTGCACGGTATTCACGTTCGGGGTCAATGATAATTACTTTATTACCAATTGCTAAATTGTAGGCTAGTTGTTTTTTCGTTAAAGTTGATTTTCCTGAACCAGTTTTACCCATAATAACCATGTTATGACTAGGTCGATTGTTTGTGATTTTAAATTGATCAAAAACAATGATTTCATCATTGAAGGTTTTTGCTAGCAATAAACCGTTTTGATCATTTAATTCTGAATCATTCATCGGTCAACCAAAAGCAACTGTTTCGGGTGAAATTTCTTGTCAGAATTTTAAATAATCATAAGTTTTGAAAAAGCAATCTTTAAATGCTTCAAGCTGCAAATAAACTAATTTATTTAAAATGTAGTTTTGTGTTTTTAAGAACTTACGGTTTGCTTTTTCAACTTCCTTAAGTTCTCTTTCGCTTTTTGCATTAGTAATATAAAAGCATTGAATCTTTTTCAAATTGATTTTTTGTGCAGCAATTTCATTAGCTAAAATTTCGATACTTTCTGCATATAGTTGATGTTCTTTAGTTTCAACTGTTTTTAAATTTTCATTTAAATTACCTTGCAAATTTAAACTAGCTTGATGTATCTTTTTCTTTGCTTGTTCAAAATCGACATTATCAATTTGCATGACAACATTTGAACGTACAGCAAAAATATTTGCTAGTCATAAAAAGTTAGTTTGTAAGGGAAATGATGAAACCGAATTAATTGATACGTAGGTATCATTTAATTTTAAATGTGAAGCTTTAACTTCTAATTTATTTAATCTTTCAGCAATGCTGTTTTCAAAAAATAAACCTAAATTCAGTGCACCAATTTCATTACCACTTAAGATTTTACTGTCAAAACCTATACCTGCTAATTCAACTTTTGCAGCTTCAACATTCATATGTAAATCATATGAATTTTTACCGTAGAAAATGATGTTGTAAATTTCTTTTACAGTTTCTGCATTTTGAATTTGAAACTGCTGATATAGACTTTCAAATCATTCGTATTTTCATGCACTATCACTTTTCTCAATTTGTTTTTTTAAAAAATTGTAGTTAGACTTAAAATCATATTGCTTTAGTTGCTTTACAAAAGTTAGCCTGTCACTATATGAATTAAAAAATTTTGCTAAAGCTTCAATTTTAACCATTTTTGCTTCACTATTTAAATTAGTGATATCAACACCACTAATTTCTAATGCCATAATATAAACCTTGTTTTGTCCTAAAATAGTTTTTGAAACAATGTTTTTTTCATTAAAAGTTTGAAACGGTATCAAATTTTTAATGCTTGCATTTTTACTCTTTTTATTGCTATCAAATAGTTTGATAATAAAAAGATATTTGAACCATCGATAAAGCATCACATACAATTTTGCATCGTGATGTTTGCTATAAGCAATTAAAACTAATTGCACTAGAAAAATACTAAAGCCGACTAGAAATTTTTGTCAAATTTCATCTAAAGGTAAAGGAATTGAAATACCGACTGCAATAGTTGCAAAAAGGGAAATAAAAATAATGTCATATAATGAAATAAATTTTCAAATGATTAGTTTTAATTTTCTAAATGCTTTAGGTATTATCATTGTTTTTGTCTCCTAAATTTTTATCTAGTTTACTTGAAGGTTTTAACTTATTTAAGTTAGGTGATTTTAATGATGTCGGTTTAATAGAGGTATGTTTATTTTGAAATTTAGAACTTTCAGAAGCTACAGGTTTTTGAGTTGCTGATGTTTTTGTTTCACTAGTTAATGAAGGTGAAATTTTGCTTGAAGCACTATTTTTAGGTGCTTGCGTATTAGTATTAACATTAACTACTTTAGGTGCTTGATTTGCATTTGCAGTTTGATTTTTAATAGTTGAAGCAGTTGATGAAACATTTGCAGTTGTATTAACACCTTGCATAATATTATTAGTAAGATTAGGGCTAGAACTAGTACTTGAAACTGTTGTTGAAGCTTGTGATTGTGCTGTATTTGCTTGTTCAGGTTGTGCTCCAGAACTATTTGTTGCTTGCGGTGAATCACCTTTGTTCTTTACTCTATCAAAAAAAGCACGAGTTGCTAAAGTTGCTTTTCTGATGCCATAGCCACCAGTAGAGTCA
The DNA here is from genome assembly GCF_002272945.1 of Mycoplasmopsis agassizii. Classification (GTDB taxonomy): domain Bacteria; phylum Bacillota_I; class Bacilli_A; order Mycoplasmatales; family Metamycoplasmataceae; genus Mycoplasmopsis_B; species Mycoplasmopsis_B agassizii. The sequence goes on from NZ_NQMN01000001.1 coordinate 428,281, forward strand.
TTTGCATATTGAAGATCATTTCTTCTTTTCTCAATATGATCGTTTCTCTTTTGTTTGTATTCACTTTTATTGAGTTGACCCGAATCTAATTGTCCCCTTAATTTCATAAGTTCATTATCTTTACCAAAAAGTGCTCTTTCAGCTACTTTACCAGGTAATGAAGCAGCTTTAGCAACCATTGCACCAGGACCTGCTGCAATTGCACTACCAACGCTAACCATCGTTGTAGCTCCTTTGATTAAACTCCGTGTTGCAGCTGCTGATTCTTTGATACTAAAACTTTCACCAATAAAACTAGCAACTATATTTCCAAATTCAGCAATGCTTAATGCACCACCAATTGAAACAATTGCAACTACGACAAAGTTTAGAAATACATCATCATTATTTGTAAAACGTTGTACATTCGGAACAAATAAAGTAATTGCATTAATAAATAAAACTGAACCAATTAAAATAGCTGCAATTACTAATGATTTTGAAATCATTTGATTTTTTCAACTCGACATCCGTTTTCCACCATCAATCATCATTGTTTGTGCAACAAAGGGGGAGATGATAAATAAAAATAGTTGATCAAAACTCTTTTGTAAAATTGTTACAAATGAAAAAACATAACCAACTAAAACATCAATTCCGATAATTAACGCCTGCATAACAAATTTAGCCATGTCGCCTGATTGCATTCAAAAATATGTGTCAAATTTTACAAGTTTAAATTCATTTCTGACTTTAAGCCATTCTGCTCCATTAATCGAATTAGGTTTAATTGAATCCATTAAAATACCCGTGACATCGCCATTTTGATTACCAAAAACTAAATTAATTAATAACTGAATTAGCAATAAAAATATCCCAATTGCTAAAGGTATTAAAAAAATAATTCCAATTGCAGCAAAAGAATATTTAAAACCTGTTTTAAGTGATTCAATTTTATTGCGTTCACTAATAAAAGCACTTCTAATTCAGATTAAAAGTAAAATTACGGCTCAAAATGAAACAGCAATTACTGTAAACATTAAAAAAAACTTAGGTAAGTCGCTAAAATTAACTTCGCTACCATCTTTGTAAATCAAAAACTTAGCCAATTTTAAGCCGATTAAATTTAAAGCCATACTGAAATACTTTAAAATTGTCATCGGCAATCAAACCACTAAATATCAAGCGGCTGCAAGTAAAGGGTAAGTTATTACCGAAGCAAGTGCATCTAGAATACCCATAAATGATTATCAAATATTAAACTTTTAACTTTTATTTCTTGACTAAACACACCATTGACTGCACCAATTATTAATGAAGCAAGACCCCAAATAATTAAAATTGCTACAAATGAAACAAGCAGTCATTTAATGTTTTTGATTCATTTTTGTCTTTTTTCGGCATCGGTTGATGTTCCTAACATGACACCATAATAAATTCCTGCTACTATTAAAACAACAGCAACTAAACCCGCAACTGCACCGAAAAAAATTGATGCGTATTTTAGCGATTCCTTAGAAACTTCTTCAAGCCCTTCTTTTAATTTGCCACGTGCATCAGTTGATAATATGATGTTGCTTAGAAATTGATAAATATTATTTATCATTGTTTCCTCTTTTCTTAGTTTTATTAATTTTATCCAGTCGTTCTTTACGCCTTTGCATGTAATTAATATATCCACGTGAAGGGTTTCATTTATAGTCTCAATAGTTTTTCATTGATAGTCAAATATGAAACTTTTCTCTTTCACGAATAGGATCAAAAATAGCAATTTTATCTGCTAAATACATTTTATGAACCCGTTTTTTAATCGGGTTAGGCATAAAGATATGACGGTCTTTTTTTTGCACAAAAGTAAAGTAATCTTTATAATCCTTTATCCTAATTGCAAAAAGAAATTGAAGTTTTGTTGTGTAAATCAACAGAACTTTTTTCAAATTTATATGAGTTACTATTAAAAAATAGTAGTTGTCTTTTCTCAAGACTTTGCGTTTATTTGTTTTAGGGTGAGTGTATACGAAATTAATTGTTGCTTTATGTAAAATCGGATTAAAAGCCATCTAAAAGTTTCATCGAAAACGTTTAGTAAATTTAGTTTGAAAATTACTAATGAAATTAGTAATTTCATCAGCTGTATAACTAGTGCTATTTTTAATAGGTGCGATATTGTTAAGTAGATTTTGTGCTCTTTGAATTAATGCTTTTTTATCTGAAGTTAGATCTTTTAAAGTGTTTGTGTAACGAGTACTATCCACTTTTAAATCTGTCTCGGCATATTGCATTAAAGGTGATAGTTCGTTTGAAACCAGATTGACAATTTTTGTATAAGTTTTTTCTCAAAACTTGTTAATGAATAACTCTTTTTCAGAATATAGTCATTGACTTTTTAAAACGTTTAAGTATTCACTTAAACTACTTAGAACTGCAATTAAGTGTTTTTTTGCTTCTTCACTTTTAAAGTGAGTCTCAAAATCACCACCTGAAAGCCCTAGCATTCATAGGCGATATTCGATGAATGAACGATAAAAGTCAATTAACTTATGACCCATTGCAATTGAATAAGTTGTAGCTGCAAATAAACCTGCTGCAATAAAATTTTCATGTCTAGCAAAGAATTGTTGATCTTTTAGTGACTCTGATCATCTATTGTAACTTTCAGGTTTACGGCTATCAATTAAAATGCGTTCTTCTAGATTCATAAAGTTTTCAAAAAAGGGTTGCAATTCATAGTCTGCTTCCATGTTAGAACCTTTATCATTGCTAAATAGTCTTGTGTTTGAGTACAAGTCATTCAATTTTTTATGATATTCACCAGCAACTGAACCACGAACAATACCACCAGGTTGAGCAACTAATTTTCTGATTTCTTCGTATTTACTTTTCATTTGATCAAGAGCAATAAAATCATCTTTGATAGGTTTATTGTCGCTATCTAAATTAGTTAAATTTTCAATTCCCATGATGTAATCGATTAAAGGTAAAGGTGTAAATTCAGTTTGAGTGTATTTGATTTCAGGCAATTCATAATAAATTGTTTCATCATTTTCAACTGCAACTTTTACTTTTTTCTCTCCACCTTCACCAATTTCTACTTTAGGGTCTTGCGGCTTATCTTTGAAAATAGGGTCATTATTAAAAATACTGCAGGCAACAGTTGTTAAAACTGATGCACTAGCAATTGCTAATAAACTAAATTTAAACAGTCTTTTGATTTTCAACATTTTAATTTTTCCTACTCACTAAAAAAATCTTCTTGAGTTAGATTCTCGATCATCTCTTTTGAGCGACCCAAAATCGGTTCTGATTTTGTTTCTTCTTCAAGATTACTAAAACTATTATACGACTGATAGACATCATCTACCACAATTGTGTAAGTATATTTTTTTACACCATTTTTCTCATATGAATTTGATTTAAAGTAACCTTTAAACCAAATCTCATCGCCAAGTTTGTAATTATTAGCAATGTATTTTGCAGTATGATTAAATGCAATTATAGGCACATAATTACTACCTTGATTCTTTGCTTTGTTTCAGGAGAAAACAGTATTAGTTAAAAATTCAACTACTTGTTTTTCTCCATCTTTTTCATTAATTTTAGTTTGTAAAAATATGTTGTTCATAATTTTACCCTGAATGATAACTAAGTTCATTGCTACTTCTTTCTTATGAATTTAATTCATAATGTTTTTTAAATTTGCTAAACATCAATATCAGTATCAGCATACTTGCTTTGAAATTTTAATTTAGCTACTTGATCTTGATCATCATCAGAAACTTCATCATCTTCATAACTATTTAAAATAGTTTTACTTTGATAATTATTTTCCGAGACAATGTCAAAATCAGTCTTTGTTTTTTGTGCTTGTTTGATCTCTTCATCTTGTTCGATTAAAGATTTATAAGCATAATCAGTTTCACTATTTTGCATATCGGAGATATTTCAATTATTAATCAATTTACTTGTATATAAGTTGCTATGAGTTGCAAAATAACGCTTGTCTTTATTAATGACATAAAACATATTTGCTTTTAATAAAAACGGTTTTAAGCCCATTTTGAAGAAGATCAACTCATCACTATTTTTAGATTTTAATTCGGCAACATCCATTACTTTTTCTTTGCTTTCACTTTCAGAAACTGACTTATTGTTTTTTGAAGTTGAAACAGATTTTTTCTTAACTATTTTTTCACCTAACATCCTTGAAACTTCCTGTAAGGTGTTTTCGTTATTAGTATTTAAAAATGCAGTTAAGCCTAATTGCGATTTAATAATTTTATCTTCATGACTACCAGTGTCATATTTTTTCAGTTGTTCATAATCTTGTAAAACTAGCGAGAATAAAACATTACGACTTCTAGCAATTGATAATTTATTTGCTAGTTGCGGGATATTAGGTAGGTTACCAAATTCATCAATATAAAATTGTAACCTACGTTTTAATTCTCCAGTTTCTTGTTTATTTGCTTCTTCAATTGCTTGTGAATAAATTTGATCAATAAACATTGAAATTAGAAAATGACCACTAGTTTTATGATCAGGAAACTTAACAAAAATAGCAAAAGGTTTATCAGATTTAATAGCTTCCACGATATCAAAATCATTTGAGCTTGTGATTTCTCTTACGTGTGAATTAGATCTAAATATTTTTAAAATGTCACGAGCATTTGCTAGATAACCACCGAAAGTTACATCAGGAGTTCTTGCTTGTGCAACGATAAAATCATATAGTTCATACCAGTGCGAATTTTTTTCGGCTAAATCAATAATGACATCATTTCACTTACCTTTTTTAAATGTTTCAGCATTTAAAAAGTAAAGGATTTTTTCAAAATTGAAATTTTCTAAAAAACTTTTTTCTTCTAAACTGAATAGCAAAATAAATTTTGCAATGTTAAAAATTAAGTCTTTAGCTTGTTGCACTCAAATTGATTTTTCATCTTTTGCATTTCAAGGTAATGAATCAACCGCTTCTAAAATACTATTTCATGCAGCATAATAATCAGGTGCATCAGTTCCATTAAAAATATGTTTTTGAGCCATATATAAGGGATTTCAGGCGATCGAATAACGAGCATCATTTAAGTCTAAAACTTTAATATCGTAGCCGTTATTAATTAGGCGATTACCTTGTAAACTAAGTAATTCACCTTTAGGGTCAGTGATGATCATATTAGGTTTATTTTCATCAACTAAAGCACAATTATAGTAAATGCTATTTAAAATCATGTACTGACTTTTACCACTATTAGTTGTTCCTAGAATTGCTAAATGAGTGCTATCATTATTGACATAATAATGACTTACATCATTTGCTTTAGTTTTAAAATATTTTAAAACTCATCCAGGTTTTTTGTTATCTGCAAATTTAGATTTGAATTTTGCTAAATTAAGTGAACCTTCATTTTCATTATAAAATCAAGGACTAATATTTTTGTTCTTATTAGTTTTAGTTAACCATCATTCTTTTAATCATCACCAGTTGATAAAAGGTCATAAGATTAAAAAGGTTAATAAAATTAAGCCGATTACGATGTATCACTTTTCACTTAAAATTGTAGCAATGCTGTTGATGTAATTATTTGAATTACCCCAACTATCAACTTGAGAAAAGCCATTAATGAAGATAAAAATAAGTGTCGAAAATAAGAAAATACCGAGAATTAAAACTAGACTAAAAATTAAAAGATTGAATAGCGAAATCCATAAATATTTAATTTTGATTTTACTCATCTTATTTTGTATTTGCTAGTTCATCATCATTTGTTAAAGCACTAGATTGTGCATTAGCAATTTTTTGATGTCTATTTTTTGCAGCTGCAAGTTGATCTAAAAGTTCAGGTTTTTTATCGTGATAAGGTTTTAGAAAAACAATTGTATGATCATCAATATTTTTTTCTAGTGATTTATGAATATCATAAAGCAATTTAATTTTGTCTTTTTCAAGTAAAACATTTGTTTCATCATTTTGATCATAAACTAAATTATCCAAATGATCTTTTTTGATTTCATAGCTAACATATCTATCAATAGAATAGTTTTGCTTTTGCGTTTTTATAGAATAATTACCATGTGATTCATATTTGAATAACTCGTTGAAAAAGTAACTATCCTTGTCTTCGCTAATGATGATGATTTCATCTGTTTGCTGATATTCTTTATATTTGAAATGATCTTTAATTTTCAAAGGCGTTAATAAAGGTAGCATTTAAACCTACTTTCTTTTGTATTTTTTAATTATTGTTTGCTAATTCATCTTGATATGAATTAGCATTACTTTGTAATGATGCTAATTTTTCATGTCTTGCTTTTGCAGCTGCAACTTGATCACTGGATTTCAGGTTGTAATTAGCATTAGGTTTTAAATATAAAATTTTATGATTATCAAAATTTTTTTCTCATGAATCATAAACATCCCGAATTAAGCGAACTTGACTTGTTACATCCAACTTATTTTGTTCATCATTTTCATTAATCACTAAATGATTAATGTATTGTTTTTCAACTGCATAAGAAGTAAATTTGTCGATGTAATAAGTTTGCTTTTCAGTTTTGATTGCATAGTTTCCTAATGATCTATCTTTGTATAATTCATAGAAAAAATAACTGTCTTCATCTTCGCTAATGACGATAATATGACCATTATAATGCTGTTTTTTATACCTAAAAATGTCTTTCATTTTTAAAGGTGTTAATGAAGGTAACATTTATAAAGCCTACTAATTTGTATTTGCTAGTGCTTCACTATTTAAATTAGTTTTAGCACTAGTTTGTGCTTGTGTACGTTTTTTAGCACGAGCTTTTGCAGCTTCAATTTTTTTAATTGCTAATTCTTTAATTGATTCATGTTCGCTAATAAGTTCAAATTTATAAGTAACTTCTTCAGTTTCATTATCAGAATTTGAAGCAATAGGTTTAGCCATTAAAATTTGTTCTTGTTCAGTTTTTTTGCGTTTTGATTTTGCGGCTTTTAATGCTTCTTCATAAGCTTTTAAAGCTTCTGCTTCATCAAAATAGATATGAACCATTTTATTGTCTGTTTTTGAAATTGCAGTTTCACTAATTACTTTTCCTTCATGATTTACATGAGTTGCAATTGTAGTAAATTGCTCTTCTTTTTTCAAATGATAAGGTTTATCAGACTTTGCTTCTGCGTCCGACATGAAAGCAATATTGCTTTCATCTTTACCTTTAACGTATTTATGATAAGTTTCTAATTTAGGTTGATCATCATTTGCAGCTTCTTCGATTCTTACATCTTCTTCTTTTTTCGATAAACCAGTGAAATTAATCGAATGAGATTTGATTAATTGTTGCAACTTTGAATCTGCTTTATCAATAGCTTCTTGTTCTTTAGTTTCATTAATTTTAGATGTTTCAATTGTTTCTGAAATAGTTTTAATAATCGTAGTTTCAGAATCTAGATTAACTTTTTCAGATTCTATTTTTACATCAGAAATTGTTTCAGATTTAGCTTGTTCATCTTTTTCAATTAGATTAGAAGTAAAGTCATTATTAAAACTGAAATCCAATTTCTCTTTTACATAACTAGCAACTTTATTTGCTTTTTTAGCAACTTCTCAAATATAGTTTTTATCTGCTTTTAAGGCTTTTAATCAACTATCCAAATATGAAGCACTATTTTTAATTCCAAAATCTCCTAGATTTAAACCTAGATCAAAAGCAATCATTGTAGCAGATAATTCTGCTATTAATTCTTCTTTTGCTCTTTCTTCGATAGTGTTATATTTGCGAGTATCATCATTTAATCTTTTACTATGTTGAGTTGCGTGTGCAACTTCATGTAAAAGTGTTAGTGCAAATTCATTTTCTTTAAATGCTTCCATCGGGTTAATGAAAATAGTGTCTTTTAAGGGTTGATAATTAGGAAGATCAGAATGCGTTCACATCACTATTTTGAGATCCATTTTCTCTTCAACTAATTTGATTAAGGTATTGTTTTGTTCAACTGTCATTTGAGGAATTTCGATTTTTGCTAGTCCATCGATTTGTTCAGCATTAAAAACTTTGAAGTTAACCATCACTTTTTTCTTGTTGAACTCTGCATTTTGTTCATCAGTTAAATTAACAATTTTAATGCTCGAATATTTATCAACAACTTCAACTAGAGTTTCTAAATTAGTTGATTTAGAACCTTTTTTAATATGTAAACCTTTTGAAACTGCTTGATTAAAAGTCATCCATCTAGGATCTTTAAAACCTTGTTGTAATCTTGCAGCTTGTAGCCTTAAAATATTGTTTCCGTTATAACGGTTTCCAGTTAAACCGTTATAGTTATTAAAATTAGCAACTCAAGGGTTAATCCCTGCTTCCATTGCTTTAATTAGTGTTTCGGTGATTTCGTTGCGTTGATCTTCGATTTTTTTATTCATCATCAACCTCTAAAATTTCACCGTTACAATTTTTAGAATAAAATTCTAATTGCTCAGATGTCATTTGAATTTGCTCATTTGATTCAATTAAGTTTTGTAATGCTTCGCATGACAAATTCAAATTTTGATTTTTATTGCTCATTTTGTAATCCCCTTTCGTTTTGTAATTCAGTTACACTAGCTTGTGCAACTGCACGTTTTTTAAGTCTGATTTGTGAAGTTTGTGCACTCATATTTTGATCTTTTGTTTCAGCTTTTACAGTTCTTACATCAGGTGATTGTGCAATTGCAACAATTGCTCTTTCAATTGATTTTTCACGAGTATCAGCTAGCACAATATTTTTCATAGCATAATCAATTTGACTTTTTTGATACCCTAGAACTTTTAAGGAACTAATAACCTGTGATGCAATTGAATTAGCAGATTTTTCATTAACCTTTGCTTCTTCAATAATTTCTTTTGCTAAAGTTGCATTTTTAGTTTTTGAAGGTTTAGCAATTGCTTTAAAAGTCGTAACTTCTTCCATCGGTTCTTCTGCAAAAGTAGTTTCTGCTTTTTTAGCTAGCTCTTCCTGCATGTTATGAAATTTAGTTTTTTTCTTTTCAGAAATTGCTTCTTTGATTTTTCCAAAAAATGATTTGCTTTTTTCTTCAGTTTTCGGTTGCTCTTCAAAAGCAGAATCTAATGCTTCGCTTAAAGCATCGGTTTCTGCATCAGCATGAGTGAAATCATTTTTAGCGCCTGCTTTAGTAATTTCCACATGTTTTTGCATAATGTTTGATTGCAAAACATTATCCAAATTAGTTTCGATTTCTTTAATTAGTTGCTTTTGTTGATTTTGATCAATTTGCTTGATTTTTAAAGATTTATTAACGGTGATATCTCTTTCAAAATAACTACCTTTGAAATTTGATTCTAGTTGCACTGTTACAAAATTGTTGTGCAAAAACTTTTTCGATACTTCATAAGTAACTGCACTATTTGTGTAAAAGTTTTTAATGTCAGTTTTGATTTCAAAATTGACATTTGAATAAGGTGAAGCTTCATCATAGATTTCTAAGAAAAAGTATTTTTCTTTATCTTCAGCAAAAATCATGATGTTTGCTCACTCTTGATGTTGTTTGTATTTAGTTTTTAAAATTGTAAATTTTTCAAGCATAAATTACTCTTTGATTTCTTTAACTTGTTTGTTAAGAAGATTTTTTAAATAAGCTGCATCTTTTTTAGATTCAACTTTTTTCACTTCAGGAATTGTGTCAAAAATTGATTTAGCTTGAGTTTGATTTTTATCTTTCTTCATAAGAATTTCCTTTCATCATTGCATGATATGTTTGCAATGCTTTAATTTTTTTATCTCAACTATATTTGTCCATATAGGTGTTTAAATTTTTTAATGAATCTAGAAGTGAAGACTTTTTAAGCTTGTCGTTGAACTTCTGATCATTAATGCTTTTTTGCAATTTTTTAGATTCAAAAAACGAGTGCATGATATCTGAATACATTTTGTTGCCGATAAATTGTCTAAGTTCTTTGACTTCTTTAGCTGCAACTTTTTTACCTAGTTGACTTGTTTTAAGTTCTTGAATTGCATCTTTTCATTTGTCATAGTTTGCTTTTAAATTTGCATCGCTTGAATATTTTGTTTCAAAATAATCAATCAGCCTTGTTTGCAATTTATTACCAATTGCAGCAAAAGTTTTTTTGCCGCTTTTATATGCAGCTAATAAGTCATTGACTAATAACACTTCACTATAACCATGAGAGAATTTTTTTAATAATTGTTTAAATGCACTTTTGCTATCTCATAAACTTTCACGTTTAAGTCGTAGCTCTTGTAAAGCATTTTTGTTTTTGATATATTCAGTTGTGAATTTTTTAAAATCGTTAATACTGCTTTTTTTGAAAGCACCTTTACCACGATAATTTACTTTTTCATGATCTGCTAAATAGTTAGCTTGCTTTTCAAAAAAGTAAATATGACTATGAGGGTTTTTCGTATTAGCATGTACAACAAAATAAAAATGCAGATCATCAATTTTGAAGTTGTTAGCTTTTAAGTAAGGCGGAATGTAAGTATTTATCAGTTTTGCAAAATCACTTTGCTTTCCAAATTTATACTTGTTAGCCATTTCATTTGATAATGAAATGACTCCTTCTCAGATGAATTGTTTGTCATTAAGCAATTTGACATTGCTAATTGCTTCATCAGGTTGTATTTCTTTGCTTGTTGTTATTCCAAAGTCGTTAGTTACTAATTTGAATAAACCAGAATTAGTTTTTTTACCTTTTGATATTTGTGAAACAAAATCAAGATCAGAATTTTGCTCATCAACATTAGCTTCATAATTAACCAGTGCTTCATCACGAATTAGATAAAGTATTTTTTTACCTGCTTTATGAAATAAAAATTTATCTTTATCTTTGTGATGAACATAACTTTTTTTGAATAGAACAAATTCTTCTGATTTCAAATAAACCAACTCCTTCTTTTTTTTTTTTTTTTAAACAAATACATTAATAATACAAACAACACAACACACACACAACAACAATAATAACCAATTGATATACCATATATTGTTTTCATACGATTTGAATGTTTAATTAATCCCTTACTAATCAGGGTTAATTTTTTTGCTTTAAAAGTGCATTTTTCCTAATTATTTAATACTTAAATAACCACCCCCTTTCCGAAGCATAGGGTGCAGTTTTTGATTCATTAAATCTGTAAAACGATTTATAACCTGTTTTAGTTTCGAAGGATCGTTTTGTCTAACTACGACACTATCATAAATTGAGACTAGATTAAATTCGCTAGCAACTTGATTAATAATCTCGGCTTCAGCATTTTGCATTTTGATTGCAAACCTGCTTGCACCATAGATCTTTTTACTCCTTGATAAGAACCTGTAAAATTTTGACCATCTAGATTTAATAAGTCGCATAACAGCATTTCAACTATGCATGCGATGTGCATATAAACCATTAGCTATAAATAAGTATTTGACTTGTGCACGAGTAAGATTTTGAAAGCTTTCAAAATCTTCTGCTTTTCCAGCACTTAATAAGTTCTCGTAAAAATCACCTTCATTAAGCATTTGACTTAATTCCTTGATTTCCTTTTGAGCTTCGTGATCATCATCAGATACTTCATTAATAAATTCATTGATCACGAAAGTCACTTGTGAACTTTTAAGATCAACTTCTAAAAGTTGAGAACCATTAAAGCTAATTGCTTTACGAAATGATTTAGGCATTGAGCAAAATAAGTTGAAAATTCTTTGTGATTCACTCTTTGCTTTTTTGATTGTAATTTTGTCTTGATTATCTAGTTTTTGCAGTTCTTGCAAAATTCATGCATGCAGGTTGTAGTTAGTTGCAGTCTCTGATTTTGCTTTAGCTACTTCAATAAAATTATCGATCGATTTAAATTTTCCATGTTTAAATTTTTTGTTAATTTCTGTTAGTAAAATTTTTCAATCAACAATGATTTTTCCGACTGTTACAAAGTTAGTTAAAAATTCTTCAACGGGTGCTCTAAAATGTATTTTCTTCATCTTGAAGTTTTTCACTCTTCAAAAGTCAATATCAACTGTTTCGGGTTCATATCAAATTTGATCAAATGTGTAAAACTTTGAGTGATGTTGAACTTTGTAGGTTTTGCTTCTTGTTAGAAGTTTTAAACTGATTAAAGCATCCATGATTGATAGGTACTCGCTACCTAATAGTTTGAAAAATTTTTTGCTATGTATTGCATGTACATTCCCTTTGCTAATTTGTTTACCTTTGACAAATGATTCATATAATCATGCAGCAAGGTATAACATTCTGATTTTTGCTTGATAGTTGTAAGGAGAATTTTTTATTTTCTCATTTACTGTTTTTTGCAGTGTTTTTGATGTATAATGATTGTGCAATTCTTTTACAGCCTGTTCCATACCTCTCATCGCAAGGTGAGAGGTTTTTTTTAACTCGACTGCATTCACTTTCTAAAGCATCAACAACGGAACTAAAAAAAGGTAGTTCACCCGCAGGTGCACACTACCATTTAAAACCTGAAATATTAACCAGAATTTCTTTTGTGTAATCTTTTGATTCATAAGTAGTTGTTAGGTTGAATTTTAAGGTCACAACTTTATTATCTGTAGTTGAAAGTGTTGCACTTACTAGTGAACCTATGATGGCATTTGAAAGATTAGTATTTAAATTTTTAATAGAGGTTGTTTCTAAATATGATTCTAGTATTTGCTTTGAAAATTGTTTTTCTAAAGCAGTTTTAAAGGCTTCTCTAGTAAGTTGAGAATCATTGACAACATAATCATGCTGATTTAAATTTTCTTCTATTTTAGTTAAAACATTGATTGCTTGATTTTTTAAAAATTCTTCTTCAGTGATCAAATTAGATATTTTAAAATTAATTTCTTGACTGTGAGAAGCACCTTGTAAATCAATTATTAATGATACATCAAGTAGGCTTGAATTTTGCTTATTGACAGTCATTGAATTAATTAAGGAAATTTTTGCATCACCTATATTATCTAAAAATCTCTGTTTATCTTGAGTATCTAAAAATTCAGAAAAAACAACTTTATTAATGATTAATACGCTATTTACTTCCTTTATAAATTCAACAGTAGCAATACGATTTTTAGCACTAAATTCTAAATTAGTAAACCTTTGACTAATTTCTGAAAGTTGTTTATTTTTAATTGTTTCATTGCTTGTATAAGGAGTTAAATTATCTAAAGTCAAACTTGCAGATGTTGTTGCTGATTCACCTAGGTATTGACCTTTAAGTGAAAAAGTAAATTTAATAGAACTATTGTCTTCTTTTAAAATTTCCACCTGATTAGCAGATTCTATTCCGTTGAATGTAACATTTTTAAAAGCTGGTTCTAGTTTTGTTTTTGATTCTTCATCAAAAAGCGCTAAAAACATTCTTGTGCTTGCTGGTAAAGTTAAAAGCTGATTTCTTAAGCGAAGAGCATCAACATTATTTGCGAGTTTTAAATCACTAACTGAATTAACAACTGTTGTTGCAAGTTCTAAACTTTGATTAACAGTTTCTAATCTTGCTTTTCTAACTTCTTCACTATCAGACCTACCATTGTTATTACATGAAATAGCAACTGCCAAAATTGAAGTAGTCGCTATTGTTGCAATGAAGGGTAAAATTACTTTTGATTTTCTAATTTTCATTATGGTCATTATATTTCAAATTAGTCTCTAAATTGATTAAAAAATTAAAATAAATGAGTTAAAAGATTAACAAATTACTTGTCTTGGTTTTTCTTTTTGATTCAGAATTTATCGTTTAGACTTTCTTTTTCTTTTTTTAATTTTTTTTCAAATTCTAATGATGCAAGATTATTTGCTTGTTCAAGTTCAGCTTCTCGCTGTTTTAGTCTTGCTTCAGACATTGTTTTGTACTGGTTATATTCTTGTTGTAATTTAAACAAATTCTTTTCATGTTCTCTTTTAAAATTACCAATTCCACGTTCAATACCAGTGTTAATTATTTGCTCTTTTTCAAGTTCAAAAGCTTTCAATAAAACTTCTAAATTTGGATGATTATGAGAGCAGTTTTCATAACTATTATTACTTGTCAAATTAGTATCAAAAAGCCCTAATTTAGGGGTTTTTAGTAAATTTATGATGTCATTAATAGTCTGTTTTTTAGCATCAGAATTGATAGTGTTATTGTGCTTAAAATCAAGAAAATTTCCAAGCATTTTTTTGACCATTTTAGCATCTAAAACAAGATAATCATTCTCTTTAACTTGCTCTTTAAAAACTAATTTAAAGTCTTCTTCATTAGTAATAAAAGTTGTATTTTTAATTTCTTTTGACATTATTCACCTATTTCGTAATTAAATTATATTATTATATATTTTAATAGATAAAAAAATAACTCGAATAATTTCCGAGTTACTTAGTTAATAGGCATTGATAATTAAACTAATTCAATTACTGCCATTTTGGTGTTGTCACCTAAACGGGGAGCAATTTTAATAATTCTTGTATAACCACCATTACGGTCTTTATATTTTGGTCCTAGAGTATCAAATAAGTACTTTAGAACTGGAACATTATCTTTAGTGTAAACATCTCTTAAGATACTAGCAGCACGACGGCGTGATGCTAAAGTATTATCTTTTGAGAAAGTAATTAAACGATCAACTCATTTTCTTAACTCTTTAGCACGGGTTAAATTTGTTTCAATTTTTCCATATACTAAAACGTCAGTTGCTAGTGAACGCATCATTGATGTTCTTCACTTAGTATTACGGCGAAACAGTTGTGTTGGATTAGCCATTATTTATCTCCTTTACTTAAACTTATATTGTATTCTTTTAATAGTGCAAGAATTTCATCAACTGATTTTTTACCAAGGTTTTTAACTGATGCTAAATCATCTTCAGTTAAAGTGGCAATGTCACTCAACTTAGAATAACCATGGCGTTGCAATGCATTAAGTGAACGAACTGATAAATTCAAGTCCTTAATATCTTTATTAGCACTGTTATTAGGTCCAACTGTAGAATTTGATTTTTCTTCAAAAATATTAATTTTATCTAGGTTATCAATATTTCCAATTACTTGGAAATGTGAAATTAAAATTTCACAAGCAGTTGACATAATTTCTTTACCTGAAACTGTACCATTAGTTTCTAGTTCAATTTCAAGTTGCTCTTCAATATGCACTGATGAAGTGTTGATTTCACTTGTGTTGATTTTTACTCTTTTAACAGGTGAAAAATTACTATCAACAGCAATTGTTTTACCTTTTTTAATGTTTGAAACAAGTTTATCTTCATGTTCTTCGATAAACATTTTGTTTGTTTCAAAATCAACAAAACCTCTACCTGACATAATGAAAATTTCCATTTGGAATGAAGTATCTGTACTTAAAGTTGCAATTACTTGTTCACTGTTAAAAACTTTAATTGGTAAATCAAAAGTAATGTCAGATGCTTTAACAACTCGACCGCTAACGTTGATGTTTCCACGGTAAAATTTACCATCTTCAATTACAGTTGGATCATAAATAAAATTAACGGCACGAACATTTAAAATAATGCTTTGCACATCTTCAACAACACCTTTAATAGTTGCCATTTCATGTTCTAAACCTTTAATTTTAATTGCAAAAGGAGCAGCACTTGTAATAGTAGATAACATAGTTCTTCTAATTGCAGTTCCAATTGTAGAAGCAAAACCTCTTTCTAAAGGTTTAATAACAAAAACTGTGTTTGTGTCACTTACCTTGCGTGCTTTGTCTTCTGAATAATAAATTTGTGGCATTGCTCTCATAATTTATTACCTTGCCTTTTCACGTTTTAAAACTCTTTTTGGAGGTCTTGTTCCATTGTGAGCTTGTGGGGTTAAATCATAAATGTTTTTAACACTAATTCCACTAACTTCGATTTGCTTACGAGCAGCATCACGTCCTTGACCGATACCTTTGACTTTAACATCAACTTCGCTAATTCCGTGTTCTTTAGCTTTTTCAGCAGCTGCTTGTGCAGCTAAACCTGCTGCATAAGCTGTTTTTTTCTTGGTACCTTTATAACCAATTGCTCCTGATGATGATCAAGAAATTACATTCCCTTTTTCATCTGTGAAAGTAACAATAGTATTTTGGTGTGAACTGTGAATATGTGCAATACCCACAGCAATGTTTTTGCGTTTTGCTCTTTTAGGAGCATCATGTTTACGTGCAGCCATTTTCTATTTACCTTTCTTTCCAGCAACGGTTTTTCTTGGTCCTTTACGAGTACGAGCATTTTTTTGAGTGACTTGTCCTCTTACAGGTAAACCACGACGGTGACGGATTCCACGATATGATTTAATTTCCATTAAACGTTTAATGTTTAATTGAGTTTCACGGCGTAAATCACCTTCGGTTTTATATTCTTTTGCAACCTCACGAATTGCTTGTAATTGCTCTTCGCTTAGGCTTTTAACTCTTGCATCTTCAGTAAAAGCAAGTTTTTCCATTTTGTGGGCTTTTAAATAAGCGTTTGCTTTTTTAATGATTTCAGATGCTAAACTAGGTCCGATTCCATAGATGTAAGTAAGTGAAACAACTACTCTTTTATCATTAGGAATCTCAATATTTAAAATACGTGCCATAGATTATCCTTGTCTTTGTTTATGTTTGGGAATTATACAAATAACTCTGATAATCCCTTTACGTTTAATAATTTTACAGTCTTTACACATTCTTTTAACTGACGGTCTAACTTTCATTTTGACTCTTTTCTTCTTTGTGGCGATATGTTATACGCCCTTTTGTTAAATCTACAGGGTTGATTTCAATATCAACAATATCTCCTGGTAAAATGCGAATTCTGTAGTTACGCATTTTACCTGAGATATACCCTTGAATTAGCATGTTGTTATCTAAAATACGTACAGTACAAATATCTGAGTTATGCACTTTTTCAACACGTGCTTTAAACTTCATTGCTTTTTCAGACATTAAATCCCCTTCGTTAAAATTAT
Source organism: Mycoplasmopsis agassizii (assembly GCF_002272945.1). Taxonomy (GTDB): domain Bacteria; phylum Bacillota_I; class Bacilli_A; order Mycoplasmatales; family Metamycoplasmataceae; genus Mycoplasmopsis_B; species Mycoplasmopsis_B agassizii. Next base: position 445,162 of record NZ_NQMN01000001.1, read on the forward strand.
TGGTTTATAATCTTTAATTAAAATTGTATGCTCATAATGAGAAGCTTTTAAGCCACTTTTTGCTACCACTGTTCAGCCATCTTTTTTAGTAAAAGTTTGCTTTGAACCTTGTAAGATCATCGGTTCAATACAAATGACCATGTTGTTAGCAATTTTTAAATTGCGATCAGGATTATGTAAATCATCAAAGTTAGCAACGTTAGGTCTTTCATGTAATTGTTTACCAATTCCATGGCCTGAATAATTTTCAGGAGTAAAACAGTTATTTGCTCTAATAACCTGATGAATTGCACGACCAATATCGGCAAATGTAGCATCTTTTTTGATCGCTTGTAAGCCCGCTTCAAAAGCATCTTTAGCGACTTTAATTAAAAATTCGTTTTCAGAATTATGTGCTTGACCAACGCCTTTAGTAAAAGCTGAATCTACATGATAATTCTGATAAAGCAATCCCATATCTATTGAGATTAAATCACCTTCTTTAAGAATGCGATCATCGGGAATGCCATGGATCAATTCCTCATTTAAACTTGCGCAAATGCTGGCTGGAAAGCCAAAATAATTTAGAAAATTAGGTGTTGCGCCTCGTTTTTTTATTTCAATAAAAGCAATTGTATCCAAATCTTTTATCGAAACACCTGGTCTTACGGCATCGTAAACAATTTGTTTGACATCTGCCAGGAGTTGAGCAGCTTCACTCAAGATTTTGATTTCTTGAGTTGTTTTAATCATAGATGATTTTTTCTTATTAGCCAAAATCTTCTACTTTCTCTAACTCTTTTAAAACAGCTTCAGGAGTTCCTTCAGCATTAATTATTTTAGCAATTTTTAGAGAAATCAACTGAGATTTTAAAAGTGCTGTTTGCTCGTGATACACTTCTAAACGTTTGCTGACAGCTTTAGGTTCATCATCAGCTCGTTGAATTAATTTTTGATTATCATTTTCACAAAAGTCCCCATTTTGGCTCTTTTTGGTATCAATATGATAGGTTGCTTTACATGTTAAACAAAAGCGACGACCACTTAATCTTTTTAAAATTATCGCATCATCTGCTTCTAAAATTCACGCACTAAAGTCTGCATAATCATATAATGAAAATAAATAATCTAGTTGGTGTTTTGTTCGTGGATAGCCATCTAAAATGAAACCACGGTTTTGACTTTCAAGTTCTGCTAATTTATTTTTAACGATCTCGTTGGTGATTTCATCACTAACATAAAGACCGTTATCAACAATTTCTTTTAACTTAATTCCTAAAGGAGTTTTTTTAGCAATTTCTTCACGGAAAATATTTCCTGTCGAAACGTGTTCTAAATTATATTTGCTAGCAGCTTGCGAAGCTAGTGTCCCTTTACCAATACCTGGAGGACCAAAGATAATAAATTTCTTTATCATAATAGACCACTTTCTTTGTTTTTAGAATTTTGTGAATTCTTACTTAATTTTTTAGATTTTGCTAAGTTAGTTGTTTTTCTTCTTGCAGAAATTTGATCTCAAGTTTCTAGTGAAACTGAAACTAAAATGATCATTCCAGTTCCTCCAAAAGCAACTTGTTGAGGCACGCCTGCGATAATCATAACGTGCTGCATTCCCACTATTACAACTAAATAAAAAGCTGAAAATAACGATAAACGAAGCACAACATCGATTAGATAATCTTCAGTTTCTTCTCCTGGTTTAAGCCCTGGAATAAAGGTACCGTTTTTTTGAAAATCTTCGCTAATGCGATCGATTTTTGATTGTTGCAGACCCATAAAGATACTGAAAATAAAAGTTAAAACTAATAAAACTGATAGGCCAATTGCACTTGTAAAAGTGAAATTGGTTTCAATTCAATTACGCACCACGCTAGTATTAGGATCTAGTAAACCAGCAATTAATTGTGGTATTGATAGCACAATATTAGCGAAGATGACGGGCATAATTCCTGCAGGATTAACCTTAATTGGCAGCGCTCCCATTTCTTCAAGGTTGCGGCTAAGCCCTGCACCTGTTGATTGAATTGGGATCTTACGCTCGCCGAGTTGCACAATTGTCATAATGAATAAAAGAATTAAATATCCTAGTAAATAAATTATGAAGTTTAATGCGCCTGTGAAATAAGTTGCGCCATTTGTTCCTACTAGAGTGTTAAAAGCGTTTTGAAACTGAGTTGGTAAAGAAGCAGCAATTCCTGTAAAAATTAATAAACTGGTTCCGTTACCCACACCTTTTTCAGTAATTTGCTCACCAATAAAAACAGCTACCATTGCACCTGCTATTAAAATAAAAGGTAGAATGAAATAAATATTTAAAATTGTTCCTTGACCTTCAATAAAAGTAATAATACCGTTATTTCTAGATAAAGTTTGGGTTAACACAATCGCTTGAGGGTAAGCCACAAGCAGCGTTAAAACTCTAGTGATGATGTTGATTTTTCGCCTTCCAACTGGACCTGAGCGTGAAAGCCTATGGATCGGTGGAAAAAGCCTTGATTGTAAAATAGTCATAATTAAACTGGCTGTAATGAAAGGGTTAATCCCTAGAGCCATTAATGAAAATTGTCTTAAACCACCACCACCAACTAAGTTTAAGATACTAAAAAAGGGAATTGAATCAATATTATTAGCATTATTTAAGCGCACAAATGGAGCTGTAATAGTTCCTGCGATCACAAAAATAATTAATAGTGTAACTGTGTAAATAACTTTTTTAGTAATTACTTTATCGCTTCAAAAAGCAATCAAAGCGTGACGCAGGTTGAAAGTTTTATTGGCTAAAAATAACGAAAAGGATTCGAAAATTCTTCGTAATCCTTTCACAATTAAATAACCTCGACGCTTCCGCCTGCTTTTTTCACAGCTTCTTTAGCTGCTTCTGATGCAGCATTTACTTTAATAGTAAATGATTTTTCTAGACTACCTTTATTTAATAATTTAACAGGTAGTGTACGATTTGCTAAACGCTCTTTTACTAATAATTCAATGTCAATCACTGTCTTATTTTCAAAGCGCTCATTTAAAACACCTAAGTTGACTACTTGGTATTCAACGTGGTTTACATTATTAAATCCACGTTTTGGTAATCTTCTGAATCATGGGTTTTGTCCCCCTTCAAATCCTGCTTTTGTGCCTGATCTTTTAGCTTGACCTGATTGCCCTTTTCCAGCTTGTTTACCTTTACCAGCAGCATGACCACGACCTACGCGATGTTTTTCTTTACGTGAGCCAGGGTTTGCTTTTAATTCACTTAATTTCATCTCGTGCTCCTTAGGCTACTTTTGATTTTAGTGCTTCCACACTAACATCTCTTAATTCAGCAATTTGCTCTACTGTACGCATTTTTTCTAATGCTTTAATAGTTGCTTTGGCTGTGTTCATTTTGGTTCTTGAACCATAACTTTTTGAATAAATATCGCTATATCCTGCTAGTTCAGTCACTGTACGAACAGTTCCTGAAGCAATAATACCTTTTCCCTTAGGAGCTGGTTTTAATAAAACACGTGATGATAAATATTTACCAGTAACATCGTGAGCGATAGTATGTTTATCAATAATTGGAACAGTAATTAAATGAGTTTGCGCATTACGTACTGCTTTTTTAATCGCATCAGGTACTTCGTTAGCTTTTCCATGTCCAAAACCAACTTTTCCTTTACGATTTCCAATTACTACATAGGCTGAAAAACTAAAACGTCTTCCCCCTTTAACAACAGTTGTTACACGAGCAATATCTAAAACACGTTCTTCAAATTCTGAAACTAATTTGTCTTCACGGTTTTTATTATTACGGTTATTAGGGCGTTTTGAATTGCGGTTACGTAGTTTTGATTCTTCAAATTCTACTGTATCTGAAGTAGCTGCTTGACCTGGAATTTTCTTAGGTGAGCGACCTTGTTGCTTGACAGCAACACTTTTTGCTGATAAATCACGTGTTCCACGAATTAGTGGTTGAGCACGTTTTTTAGGAGCGTTATTTTGCTCTTTTTTAACAGTTACGCCTGATGGAACTGTTGTTTCTTTATTATTTTCAGCCATTAGAAACTAATCCCTTCTGCTCTTAGCTGTTCTGCAAAAGCTTTAACACGTCCATGATATAAATAACCTGAACGGTCAAAAACAACTTTGTCAATGTTTGCTTTTTTCATTAATGGAGCAATGTTTTTAGCAAGTTCAGTTGCTGCACTAATGTTGCCATGGTAAGTTGTGTCACCTTTTTTAGCAGTTGATAATGAAACTAAAGTTAAACCTTTAGTATCATCAATAATTTGCACTGAAAAATTACGGTGAGAACGGAAAACACTAACACGAGGACGTTCTGCTGTCCCTTTGATGTGACTTCTAATTTTTAAATGTTTTTTCAAACGTTGTTCGTTACGAGATAAATTTGCCATATCTTAACTACTTCTATTTAGAAGCTTTTTTCCCTTCTTTTCTTCTAACTACTTCATCTGAGTAGCGAATTCCTTTACCTGAATAAACATTAGCAGTTCTAATTGCTCTTAATTCAGCAGCGAATTGTCCAACAACTTGTTTGTCAATTCCTTTGACAATAACTGTTGTAGGTTTTGGTAGTTCTACTTTTAATGAAGTAGGAACTTCTAAATTAACTAAATGTGAATAACCTGCAGCAACTTCTAAAATATTACCTTTTAGAATTGCACGGTAACCAACACCTTCGATTAAAATAGTTTTTTCATAACCAGCAGAAACACCTTTAACCATATTAGCAATTAAGGCATTAGTTGTACCGTGTAATTGCTTTGTATGTTTTTCTTCGTTTGCTCTGATGGTTGTGACTTGATTTTCTTCTTTTTTAATTGTGATTAATGGAGAAAATTCACGGCTTAAAGTACCAAGTGGTCCTTTAACTGTTAAAGCTGAATTTACTAAATTAAATTCAACGTTAGCAGGGATTGTGATAATACGCTTTCCGACTCTTGACATATTTTTTTATCAGATGTAAGCGATTACTTCGCCACCGATATTCTCCTTTCTTGCTTGTTTATCAGTTAATAAACCTTTTGAAGTAGAAATAATTGCTAATCCAAAACCGTTTAATACGTTAGGTACTTCATTTGCTGATACATAAACTCTTAGTGAAGGTTTACTTACACGTTTAAGATCAAAAATTGCTGATGTTGAACCTTTGTATTTTAATTCTACAACTAAAGTTTTTTCTACGCCGTTACCTTCGATAGTATAACCAACGATAAAACCTTCTTTAGCCATGATTTCTAAAATGCGCTCTTTAATATTTGAATAAGGAAAAGCCACATTTTTATGTTTACGTTTAACAGCATTTTTAATGCGAGTTAACATATCTGCTATTGGGTCAATGATGAATGCCATTTTTTATCAACTCGCTTTCTTCACGCCAGGAATTTTACCTTCGTGAGCTAAATTACGGAAACAAATACGGCAGATTTTAAATTTTCTTAAAACTGCGTGTGGACGACCACATAATTCACAACGAGTGTATTTTCTTGTTGAGAATTTTGCATGGCGTTTAGTTTTTTCTTTTAACGCTGTACGTGCCATTAATTTGCTCCTTTAGCAAATGGTAAACCAATTGCTTTTAATAATTCTAATGATTCTTCACTTGTCTTAGCGCTTGTCACGATAATGACATCTAAACCACGAATTTTTTTAATTTTATCAAATTCAATTTCTGGGAAAATTAAGTGTTCACTAATTCCTAATGAATAGTTTCCTGAATTATCAAAGGCTTTAGTGTTTAACCCGCGAAAATCACGAATCCTTGGAATTGCTACAGTTACTAATTTATCTAGAAAATCTCACATTTGATCACGACGTAGTGTAACTTTACCACCCATTCTCATTCCTTCACGTAATTTAAATGAAGCTAGTGATTTTTTAGCAACTGTATATGCAGGTCTTTGATTAGCAATTAAAGCTAGTTCATCAATAACTGCATCAACACTTTTAGTGTCATTAACATCACGTCCTGCAGTCATATTTAAAACAACTTTTTCAATTCTAGGGATTTGCATTACAGATTTATAATTGAATTTTTTCAAAAGAGCAGCTTTGACATCTTTTTCATAACGTGTTTTTAATAAACTCATAGATTAAACTGCCTTTCCTGATTTTTTAGCAATACGTGTACGTATTACTTTTTTACCATCATTACGTACATCAATACGCAATTTAGTAGTTTGGTTATTTGCGTTTTTACCTTTATTTAAAGCAAGCGCTAAATTTGATAAGTGAATTGGTGCTTCAAAAGTATCAATTCCACCTTTTTGGTCTTGTTGGGTAGGTTTTTTATGTTTTGTTACAACATTAACACCTTTAACAGTTGCTTTGTTGGTTTTAGGGAATAAATTTAAAATTTGTCCTCTTTGACCTTTGTATGCACCAGCAATAACAATGACATCGTCGTTTTTTCTTAATTTAGTTTTAACGTTCATTATTACTCCTATAACACTTCACTAGCTAAAGAAACGATTTTAGCGTAGCCTTTATCTTTTAATTCACGAGCAACTGGTCCAAAAACACGAGTTCCTCTTGGTGTTTTATCTTCTTTGATAATTACAACTGCATTGTCATCAAAGCGAATGTGTGTACCTGAATCACGTTTAATTCCGTATTTAGTTCTTACAATAACTGCTTTAACAACTTGACCTTTTTTAACGATTCCATTAGGTGTTGCCTTTTTAACTGAACAAACCACAATGTCACCGATATTTGAAGTTTTTTTACGAGAACCCCCTAAATTACGGATGATTCCAACTTCTTTAGCACCTGAATTGTCAGCAACTTTGGCACGTGATAATTCTAATAACATTATTCACCAACCTTTGCTGAATCAAGGATTTTTACTAAACGATAACGTTTAGTTGCTGATAAAGGACGAGTTTCCATGATTTGTACGAAATCACCTTCACGAGCGATATTTAGTTCATCATGAACTTGAAATTTTTTACTACTTTTGAAACGTTTTGAATATAGGGGGTGTTTTTTATAAGTGTCAACTGTAACTGTAATAGTTTTACGATTTACTTCAGGAGCAAAAGCACGAGTCACTTTACCTTCTAATGATTTACGTGAACTTCTTTGCATTAGTTTTCTCCTTCGTTTTCTGTCATTTGTAATACAGTTAATAATTTTGCCACTTCACGGCGTAACTCTTTAATTTTGTGAGTTTTATCTAGTTGACCTGTGCGATTTTGAAATCTTAATGTAAATAATTCAGCACGTACATCAGTTAATAATTGCTTAATTTCTGCACGTGATTTTTTTGACATTTCTTTAAATTTCATTATGCCACCTCACTTGTTGTTTCTGCTGTAATAATTTTTCACTTAACAGGTAATTTATGACCTGCAAGTCTTAAGGCATCACGAGCAATTTCTTCACTAACACCTTTAACTTCAAACATTACTGTTTGTCTTTGCACGACAGCGATTCATTTATCAGGACTACCTTTTCCTGAACCCATACGTACTCCAATTGGTTTAGAAGTTTTTGAAAAGTGGGGGAAAATTCTAATAAAAACTTGTCCTTCACGACCCATTCTTCTAGTTGCAGCAATACGAGCTGATTCGATTTGACGAGCATCAATTCAAGCAGAAGTTACAGCTTGTAGTCCAAAACTACCAAAACTTACTTTGTTTCCTCTTTGCGCATCACGTTTATCGTGACGAATACGGAAAACTTTACGGTGTTTAGTTCTCTTTGGTTGTAGCATGTTTACCTTCTTCGTAGATATCTCCTAATGAGATTCAAACTTTTACACCAATTGCACCATAGGTAGTTCTAGCTGTTGCTGTTGCATAATCAACATTTTGGCGTAGTGTATGTAATTTCATTAAACCTTCAGCATAACCTTCTGTACGAGCCATGTCGACTCCGTTTAAACGTCCACTAACTGAAGTTTTAATTCCTTTAGCACCTGCTTTTAAAGCATTACGGATTGCAAATTTTTGTGCAATACGGAATGGGCGACGATTTTCTAAATCGATAGCAATTTGTTCTGCTAATAATCTAGCTGATAAATTAGCATCATCTAAATTGATTAGATCAATTTTGATTGGATAATTTTTCTTGCGCAGTGCTTTTTGTAAGTTGGTTGTAATTGTGGCAATGTTTGATGCATCTTGTCCTAACATTGCACCTTTTTTAGCAGTATGAACTAAAACGTTAACTTTTTCTTTGTTACGTTTAATTTCCACTTTAGCAATTTGGTATTGGCGTACTAATTTGTCAAAAAATTGGTAAATTTTTTGATCTTCGATTAATAAATCTGCAAAATCTTTTTTGTCAACGTGTCAAATGGAATTACGGTTTTTAGTAATTCCATAACGGAAACCATTTGGATTTGTCTTTTGTCCCATAGATTATATTTCCTTTACAGTCACTGCCAAATGACTTGTTCTTTTTAAAATTCTTGTAGCACGACCTTGTGAATGTGGTTGAAAACGTTTTAAAGTTGGTCCTTGGTTGACCATAACGTTTGAAACCACTAGTTTTGATGCATCTAAACCGTGGTTATTAACAGCATTAGCAACTGCTGAATTTACTAATTTTAAGAATAACGGTGCTGCTTTTTTATTAGTATTTTGTAAGATCACGATAGCTTCGCTAACTCTTTTTGTTCTGAATAAATCAGCCACTAAATTAGCTTTTTGACTACTAATTCTTGTAGTTAATAATTTTGCGTATGCTTCCATTATTTTTTCTTCCCTTTGTCTTCACCGTGACCGTTGTAGTATCTTGTAGGTGCAAATTCACCTAGTTTATGACCTACCATGTCATCTGTTACAAAAACACTAATAAATTCTTTACCGTTATGTACTTGAAAAGTTAAGTTAACAAAATGTGGAAAGATAGTAGAGCGGCGTGATCAAGTTTTAATTGGTTTTTTAGAATTGCTTTTGTTTGCTTCTTCTACTTTTTTAAGTAGATGATCATCAGCAAAAGGACCTTTTTTAAGTGAACGACCCATTATTTACTATCCTTTCTACGGCGAATAATTAACTTATTGCTATTTTTCTTTGTACTTCTTGTTTTTACACCAAGAGCTTTTTTACCTCAAGGAGTAAGTGGTGCTTTACGACCAATTGGTTGCTTACCTTCACCACCACCATGAGGGTGATCTACTGGGTTCATTGCTGAACCACGCACTGTTGGGCGAGTACCCATTTTACGCATTCTTCCGGCTTTTCCAACACTTACTAAACTGTGTTCTTCATTACCGACAACACCGATTGTTGCACGACATGAACTTAGAACTCTTCTAACTTCACCTGATTTTAATCTTAAAATGGTGTATTTTCCATCTTCAGAATTTCCTAAAATCTGTGCGTATGAACCAGCTGAACGTGCCATTACAGCACCACCTCCTGGTTGCATTTCAATGTTATGAATTTCAGTACCTTCAGGAATGTTACGCATTGGAAGTGTGTTTCCAACGATGATGTCAACATTTTCTCCTGAAATAATTTTGTCTCCAACTTTTAAATTTTTTGGAGTTAGAATGTAGCGTTTTTCACCATCTGCATAAACTGCTAATGAGATATTTGCTGAACGATTAGGATCGTATTCAATCGTTTTAATTGTTGCTGGAATGTTGTCTTTATTACGCTTAAAGTCAATCAGACGGTAATATCTTTTATTACGCCCAGCTTGATGTCTAACGGTAATTACACCACGGTTATTACGTCCTGAATTCTTCTTTAATAAAACCATTAAAGATTTTTCAGGAGCGTGACCTGATAGATTAGCCTTGTAATCTAAAATGGTCATGTGACGTTGTCCGTTAGTCGTAGGTTTTAACTTACGAATTGCCATGTAAAATCCTTTCTACTTAATAATATTTGGCTAGTTTTTCTACTAAGTATTATTTACCTTCACGTGCTTTTTTAATCGGTTTTTTAACCGTAGCAGTTTTTGAAGTTTTAGCTGCTAATTTTGCAGCTGCTTTTGCTTGAGCCTGATCAGCTTTGTCTTTATCGACAACATCTTCTTTAACGACTTTTGCTTTTTTAGCTTTTTTGTCGTCTTTTGCTTCTTCTGGGAAGAAGTTAATTACGTGACCTTCTTTTAAGGTTACATAGGCTTTTTTATATGAAGAAGTAAATCCACTGAAACGTCCAACCTTTTTAGGTTTTCTCGCTACTTTCATTAAATTTACTTTTTCAACTTCAACATTAAAAATAAATTCAACAGCCTTTGCAATTTCAATCTTATTTGCACGGTTATCAATTTTAAAAGTGTAAACTCTTTGCTCCATTAATGAGTAAGATTTTTCAGTTAAAATTGGCGCTTTGATAATTTCATTAACAAGCATTATCCCACCAGACTTTCTAAGACTTTGATATCGTCTTCACTAATAAATAGTGCATCTAAAGCGATTAAATCTTCAACTAATAATGAAGTAACTTTTGTAATTTTAACGTTTCTTAAATTACGTGCACTTAAGAATAAGTTTTCATCATCTGAAACAATTAAAACTCTTCTTAATTTATCTGCATTAAATTCTTTTAGTTTAGTAATTAAAGATTTAGTTGAAATGGTTGCCATTTTTAAATTTTCAATTACAACTGCTTCACGCTCTGATGCATATGCTAGAGCAGCATTTAAAGCATGACGGCGTGTTGATTTATTAACTTTTAATTTGTAGTTACGGGTATTTCTTGGTCCTCAAGCAATCCCCCCACCTACCATTTGTGGAGCTCTTAGAGTACCTTGACGAGCATTACCAGTTCCCTTTTGACGGAATGGTTTTTTACCTGTTCCTGAAACTTCTTCACGAGTTTTAGTATGGTGAGTACCTTGACGTCTTGATGCACGTTCACTCATGATGGTATCAAAAATTGCTTGGTCATATTTTTTCTCAACTGATCAAATAGTTGAATTTAATTTTGACTTTGCAGTTGCTTTTAAAGGTTCTTGAATTGCTTTTTTAGTTTCGTTAGTTTTTGTACTTACGTTTAAAGCACCTGATTCAGTTTTAGTTGCTAAAACTACGTTTTCTTCTTTAACTTTTGGTGCTTTTGAAGACTTTGTAATTTTTACTTTTGATGTACTTGTATCATTTTTTGAAGCAGATGTTGTTTTAGTAGTAGCTTTTTTAACTGCAGGTTTTTTAGTTTCACTAGCAGGTTTTGCTGCTGCTTTTTTAGGAGCACTTTTTGTAGCAGGTTTATCTGCTTTAGCTGCTGTTGTTTTAGTAGTTTTAACTTTTTTCTCTTCAGCCATGATTACTCTCCATCTTTTTTATGTGAAGCTTCTGCTTGTTTTTCAGCTTCAACTACTAATTTTTCAATTTCGTTAACATCCATGTCAGCGTTAACACTTAAATGACCGAATTTACGAGCACGCTCGAATAAGTCATTTAATTTTGCTTGAATTACTAAATCAACTAGTTTAACTGGTTGATGGTCAGGTAATCCTTTAACTGCTTCTTTAATTAAAACGAATGATTTTTTAGCACCAGGAATTGATCCTTTTACTAATAATAAATTGTTTGTAACATCAACTAAAACAATTTCTAGGTTTTGTACAGTTCTTTGTACGTGTCCTAAATGTCCAGGCATGGTTTTACCTTTACGAACTTTGTTATCTGTAACAACTCCTAAAGATCCAACTTGACGAACTGGTTGAGATCCTCCCCCACCACCATGTGAACGAGGTCCGATTTTTTGGTTATGTCTTTTAATTGACCCAGCAAATCCTTTACCTTTTGAGATACCAGTAGCATCTACTAATTGACCAACATGGAAGATTGAAGCATCAACTTGATCTCCAAGATTAAATCCTTCCATATTGCGAATTTCTTTTACGAAGCGCTTAGGTGTTGTATTTGCTTTTTTGAAATGACCTTGTTCAGGTCGATTTTGACGAGATTCTTTTTTGTCAAAAGCAGATAGTTGCACTGCTTTGTAACCATTAGACTCTTGTGTTAAAACTTTTGTAACAACATTTGGTGTAACTTCAATAACAGTAACTGGAATTGATGCTCCATGGTCACTGAAAATTTGTGTCATACCAACTTTGCGTCCTAAGATTCCTTTCATTTTTCCTCTTTTCAAAATTTAAATTTTTAAAAATTTATTTAACTTTTAATTCTAGTGAAACACCAGCAGGCATTTCTAAGTGGTTCAGTAATTCGATGAACTTTTTGTCAACATTTTCAAAGATGAATAATCTTTTAAATGTTCTTCTTTCGAATTGCTCACGTGATTTCTTGTTAACGTGAACTGAACGTAAAATTGTAAATACTTCTCGTTTGGTTGGAAGTGGTACAGGTCCTGAGAATTTAACATTGTTTTTATCTGCTAAGATAATAACTTTTTTAGTTGCTTGATCAACTAATTGATGTTCAAAACTTCTCAATTTAACAGCTATTTTACTCATTGTTGCTCCTTTTGTTCTTATTTGAACTGGCTCCATGCAAAAACTTGATAATCATGAACAACGGTGGTTGATGTATCAACAACCTTGCACTTCAAAGCCTGTTGTATTTTCAATATTACCACATTTTTTTAAATTAGTTATTTTTATTAAAAAAATTTTTCCTGAATAGACTTAAAAGCAAGAAAATTGCCTGAAGATGCTTTAAGGCTAAATAACCTCAAAAACGTGTACATGTATAGCAAATTAGTCTCTTAAACTCGTTAAAAAAGCATAAAAAAATCAAGGTTTTTTGACCTTGATTTTAGGTTTATAAATTTGGTTATTAGATAACTTTAACTAGTACTAAAACTAGAACAATAACTAAGATAACGGCAATCCCGATAGCACCACCAAGGATACCTCATCATTTTTTACCGATTACTTCACCACTTTTTTTAGTTTTAGGTTCAACAGCATTTTCAACTGTAACTCACTCAGGAGAATCTGCTTCTTCTTCTAAGTTTGCAGGTACGAAAATGTCTTCTTGTACATCGTGAACTACATCTTTACTTTTAATTTTGTATGAAGTATCTGATGAAGGAATTTCATCTAGAGTTTCTTCAAATAAAGAAGGAACTGTAGCAGCTGCTGGTTCTTCAACTTTTTCAGTTACAACTGATGATGAAGATGCACTTGAAACTGTTTCAGTTTTAACTTCATTTACAGTTTCTTTAACAACTTCAGTGTTTGAAACAACTTTAACATCACTTTCAACGATTCTAATTACGTTTGATAATTTTTCATCGTCTTTTTCAATTTCTTTATCTTTTTCAGAAATTGATTTATCTAGAGCTTCTTTAACACGTTTGAAATCTTCAGCTCTTTTTGTTGATGCTTCAATTTCGGCAGTAATTAATTCTTTAACACGAATTTCTTGCTCTTTAATTTGTAATTTACGTGTGTTGTAAATTCTTTCTTCTTCTTCTTGAAGTGCTTTTGTAGCACGAAGTTGCTTTTGAATTCTTAGTTGACGTTGTGCGTGAACTTCTTTATCAATATCTTTGATTTCACTTAAACGACGAGCACGTTCAAGTAATTCTTGACGTTTTAATTCTTTAATTTGCTCTTCTTCATCGTGAAGAATTTCTAATGTTTGATCAAATTGTGATTTTAAAGCACGTTGAGCAGCAAGTTGTTGAGTTGCGATTTGTTGTTGTGCAACATTATATTGTTGGTTTGCAGCAGGTGCTTGACTTGGTTGAAAACTTTGTGTAACGTATGGGTTAAGTGGTCTTTGAGGAACAAATTGACCTGTTACATAAGGATTAACTGGACGTTGAGGTTGTTGTTGTGGAACAAACTGTCCTGTTACATAAGGATTAACAGGGCGCTGTGGCGCTACTGGTCCTTGAGGTGTTGGTTGAGGTTGTTGTGGATTAACATTTCTGTTAAATTGTTGAGTTAGATAAGGGTTAACTGGTCTTTGTGGAACAAATTGCCCTGTGTTATATTGATTAGCAAAATTATTAGGTTGCTGAACGTTTGGGTTCTGGTTGTTAATATTTTTATTTTGCTGATTAGCACGATTGTGCTGATTTTGATTACCTTTTGATGACATTGTTTTTTCTCTCTCCTGTTGGTTTAGATTTATTTCTGCTGTAGTAACATTATCATTTATGTAAGTTTGAACAGTATTATAATGTAGAGAAGCAGTATTTGTTAAATTTTCGTGATGATTTTTTACTTGATTTTGTAATTCATCAAAATCGATATTAACTGTGCGATCTTGTTTTTGCCTTTCAATTTCATTATTGAAATGATTATTATGCAAAATCTTCGATGCTTTTGAATTTGAATTTCTAGATTTTGAATCACTTATTGGTAAGTGATTAACTTGTTGCAAGTGCTGATTTTGAGCGATAAATTGCTCTTGAAATCAGTTATTGCGTTCAATTTCAAATTGATGTCTTTCACGTTCTAAAGCAAGTTGATATTCAAATATACTTTGACGTAGAAAATCTTGTTCTTGCAATCAACTATTGCGCTCTTGTCATAATTGATACTCTCACTGAGCACGTTGTTCATTGAATGCTTGATTCATATGTTCTAGTTCAACTTGATATGCTTGGTAATTAGCCTGCATCTGTGCTTGCATTTGCGCTTGGAAGTTGTAAAAGTTATATTCACTTTGTTGTTGCTGACTAACTAATTCATAAGTTTGATTAGTTTGTACATTTTCCAGTGCCATCGTTAATTGGGCACTATAAGCATCTTCCATAGCAACTAATTGAGCTTCATATCAACCTGCTTGATTAGCCAATAACTGTGTATATTCAGCATTTGATTTATGTAACTTACGTTGTGATTCTTCAAACAGTCGATCACTTTCAGCTAATAAAACTTCAAATTCTTGACGTTGTCTTTCACCTAGTAATTTTACTCTTTCAGCAATTTCATGCTCGTAAGAAGCTTTTTGCTCTTCAAGTAATTTTTGGTATTCTTGACGTTGGCTATCGCTCATTTTAGCGATGAATTCGCTTTGCTCAGAAATAACTTTTTCGCTAACACGTTTTAAAGTTTTTTCTTGCTCGCTTAATAATTCATCTCGCTGCTGTGCTAATAATTCATTTAATAATTGCTTATTAGTTTCAGCTTCATGGTCAAGACGTTTTTGATATTCTAAGAAAAGATTTTTTTGGTGTTCACTAATAATTTGATCACGTTCTTTAATTAGTTGTTCTTCACGTTCATGAATTTGTGCTTCATAAAATTTACGTGATTCTTCAATTTGTTGTTCATAAAAATTTTGCATTTCTTGAAATTGAGAATCAATATAACTTTGTTCAGCTTGATACTCTTTAGAAGCTTCTTCATACTCTTTGACTTGTTGTTCATAAAGTGCTCTTGCAGCTTCTTCTTTAGCTTTTAATCTTGCCCTTGATTCTTCTTCTAAAGCCTCAAGTTCTTTCTGAATTGTTTCATAATTATCTTCTGATTCATATGTTTTTTCAGACTCTTTAGATTTAGCTTCTAGTTCAGCATTTTCTTTTTGCAGCAATTCTAGTTGCCTATTTAATTCTGCTAAACGTGCATTTTTTTCTAGTTCAAGTTGATTATGTTCTTCATGAAAGCGTTGTTCTAATTCTTTATATTCTTCCAAATATTCTTTAGATAAATCAACTTCAACTTTTTCGGCATTGTCAAGTCGTTCTGATTCTGCTTTCATTTTTTTCAAAGTTTCATCAAAGTCAGATTTGGTAATTACTTCTTCAGCTTCTTGAATAGCAGCTTTTTGTTCTACTATTTTTGCTAAGTTTAATTCTTCAACTTCATCGACTTTGATTTCTTCTTTTTGATCACTATTTTGAGAAGTAGTTTGCTGTGCATAAAATAAAGGCATGTCCATTAAACCATCATTATAGTTCTTAGGAATTTTTCTGTCTTTTTTAGCTTCAGACTGTTTTTCACGAGTCTTTTTCATTTCTAGAATGTACTCTTGAGTACCTTCTCAATTTTTTCTATCATCAGGTAAAATGCGATATTTAGTTTTTAAATCAATATAAAATTCTTTATGAACTTTTTTGATTTTTAATTCTAATTCACTTGCACTTTCACGAGAAAATTTTGAAATCGTTAAATAGTGTTTGTTCTTTTTAAAATCTCCACTAGGATCTTCTTCAACTTTTAAATTTCCTTCAAAGATTTCTTGAACATTGTGGAATCAAATCATCGCATCTGTTTGACCATAGTTTTCAATAAAATAATCTATGGCATCAAGACGTGATTGAAAGTGACCGATTGCCGAGCTTTTGACCTCTTTTAAAACCCATGAATATGGGGCTGATTTAGGGGCGTATAAACAATAAAATCTATTCACTTATTTCCTTTACAAATTGCAATTAATTTAATAGTAGCAATTGCTACTACGTTTTTGCGTTTATATTATTACACAAAAACATTTTTTTCTTAAGGATTTTAACGGTAAATGCTCAAAAAAAATTAATTTTTTAGTTTTTTTTGCAAATCTGCTCAAAATCCTGTAGAAACAAAAATCTAAAAGTCCCTAAAATAGGGCTTTTTCGGTTTTTTTACGGTCTAAAAACACCTAAAAACCAAGGTTTACGAAACACCCCTAAAAATCAGGGATTTTGAAATTTATGAAAAATTTCATTTTTCTTTTGCAGTTTTTGTCAAAAACACATTGGCTATATAAAATTTGTTATTTATTTTTTTCTGCAAAAATTAGTTTTTGATTTTCATAAATAGGTATGATTTTCCACTATTAACTAGAACTGGTTTATTTATTTTATATAATTTCTACATAAAAATTTAGTGAAACAATTCAAAAGAAATTGTTTTGGAAAGAAAAGAATATATGAAAAAATCTAAACTTTTTAAATTGCTAGTTGGTGTCGCACCACTATTTGCAATTACGACAGCAATTGCCTGTACACCTGTAAAAGATACTCCTAAAGAATCAGTAACTGCACAGTCAATCATCGATAGTTTACCTGGTGAAATAAAGACAAACAGTTCTAACTTAAAACTGGAACAACTAAAAGAAACCCTGAAGAAGATAAGCACTGATGTGCAAAATTCATTCTTAAATTTGTTAGACCAATCTAATAAAACTAAATTCGAAACTGCTTTAAAAGATGACTACAAAATTTCTAAAATTACCCTTGTAATTTCAGATACTTCAAAAACATCTTTACAAGTTATAGTAACTGTAAGTAAGGGTGATGATTCAAAAACTAAAACAATTAAAATTACTGATTTAGTTCAAGAACAAAAATCAGATACTGTCAGTGCTCAATCTATTATCGACAGTTTGCCTAGTGAAATTAAGACAAACCAAGATAATAAAGATCTAGATAAATTAAAAACAAAATTAAAAGATCTAGGTGCTGATGTACAAACCACTTTTTTAAGTTTATTAGATACTTCTGATAAAACTAAATTTGAAACATCTTTAAAAGATGATTATAAAATTTCAAAGATAACTTTAGTAGAACCTGATGATTCTAAAAATTCTTTATCTATTAATTTGAGTGTAAGTAAAGGTGAAGATCTTAAAACAAAGTCAATTAAAATTACAGATCTAAAACAGTCACCTGAAAATGCAATTGGCGAGCCTGGTACAGGAACTATTCAAACTGAAGTTTCAAGTTTAAAAATTGCTACCTGAAATTTAAAAGAATATTACGGTAGAGAAAATTCATTTTTAAAAACTGAATTAATTGCAAAAATAATTCTCCATAATAAATATGACATCGTTAGCGCACAAGAAATAAAACCTGCCGATTATAAGGATAAGTCTGAAACTATAACATCTCATCAAATTATGGTTTCTGAATTAAATAAACTTGACCCCGATAAAGATTGAAAAGCTATTCTTTCGCCCAAGTCACTAGGTAAACAATCATGACAAAAAGGTCAAGCAGAATGATTTATAGTTTTTTATAAATCATCAAAAGTTGAAGCAACAGGCTGATCAAAAATTTATGAAGATAAAGGTTGAGCAGGAACAAATCTTAAAGATAGCGATACAACATATTACTATGCAAGACCACCTTTTGCTGCTCAATTTAAGACTTTAGGAAAAATTGAAAATACTTTTACATTAGTTTCAGCACATCTAGATGCACCAGGAAACGATGCCAAAACACGAAACGAAAAACCATCAGGTTTAGGTAATAAACAAGGTAATCAAGAAGTTGAAGAAGCATTGCAATTAGTTAATGTTTTAAAAACATTTGATGAAGAAGATGGTATTAATAATGAAATTATTTTTATGGGTGATACAAACATTAAAACAGGACATGAAGCAGTCGCTTTTAAACCTGTAATTGATGATGGCTATGCAAATTTACTTGATGATTCAAAAGAATATGCTTCAACTCTAAAACAAAACAAAAACAAGGAATTTGATAACGCTTATGACAAGATTTTTTACAAAGGTAATTTAAAAGTATCGGATGCTAATAGATATAATCTTTGGAAAGTAGTTGGTTCAGTCTTTAGTGAAGAAGAATGAGAAAATTACAAAAAAATCTTTATTTAAAAAGTTCGTGGTGGTGGCACAAAAGGTGCTTATAATCCAGGTCAAGAATATTACTACTGAATCAATATGATTAGTGACCACGCTCCTGTAAGTTTCAAACTGCATATGGATGCTAAAGATGAAACAACATCTAAAGCAGGAACATTAGAACTTTTAACTAAAGAACAAGTAAAAGCAATGGCTAAAACTACTGTTTAGCTTAAAACCTGCAAAATAATATGAAAACAAGTAGTCAAATACTTGTTTTTCTTTAGCAATTTTAATAACTTGCTAAAATCATTTTCAGACAAAATTTAAAAAGGAAAAATATGAACAAAATTAAAAAAATTATAATGCCTATTAGTGCTTTAACAATTTTAAGTGCTTCGCTAGCAATAGCTTGTACAAATCAAAGCAATCCTAGTGATCCAATTAACGATACAAGGGATTTAAAAACTAAAGCAACTGAAACTTTAAATGATTGAACAGGTAAATTAAGCGTTGCTTATGAAACTAATTGAAAACCTGCTTTAGATCTAGCAATTTCAAAACTACCTGAAAGCATGCAAAGTCGCATTCAGTTAATTCCAATTGATACTGGACAATCAGTTAATTACATTCAAAATACAGTTTATAATAGTGCTCAAACTTCAGCAGATGTTTTTGCTTCGCCACTAGATCGTTTTCAAGGATTAGTTGATAGAAATATAGTAACAGTTATTCCTGAAAATTATTTAAGTGATTATAAACAACAAAGAGATAATGTCAAAATTCAAGATAAATATTATGCTTATCCTTTAAATACTGAATCAGTAATTGCTTTTTATAATAAAGATGCTTATGCAAATGGAATTAGCGATATCAAAGATGAAATGGCTAATCCAGTTGAGAAAAAATTTGCTTTTCAAGCAGCAAATTTATGACATGGATCAACTTTATTTAATGGTTTATTTAAAACTATTAACGATAATGATGCAACTAAAGCGACTAACTTTTGAGCATCATGAGATGCACAAAATAAAGTTAGTGCACCTTTTATTGCTAATGAAAAGGTGCAAGCTAGAGTTAAAGAAATTTATGATTACTATAATAAATTGCGCAAAGGTGATAACGAAAAATACAAACAAATTGCTAATTCAAAAGACCAACGTGAAAAAGTTATTATTGAATCTTTAGCAGATAGTAGTGTTTCTTTAACAATTGAAGGACCACCGATTTTACCTCGTTTAGTTGGTTTTGTTTTAAAACAAAATGATTCTAATCCTGCTAAAGCAGTTGAAATTTTAAATAAAATAAGTGCTCAAAAACTACCTAAATATAATGGTGAACAAATGCTTCACTTTAAAGCAGGTTGAGGTTATGCACTAAACCGTGTTTCACTAGCGAATGCTACAGGTAGTGATAAAACAAAAGCGGCTGATGGCAAATTAGCATTTGCTAATTATTTTACCCAAATTCTAACTTCAAAAGAAATTTCAAGCGCTTGAATTACTAACGCAGGAAAAATTTCAGCAGCAGATGATGCCACTCGAGAAGTTGATGTTAAATTATTAACAATTGAAGATCCACAAGACCCACGTAAAAAAATTGATTTAACTAAATTTATTGCTCAAAGTGGTTTTGAAAATGCTATTAAAAACCTTTATTCAGGAGTAGTTAACGCTGTTTTAGATCAAACTAAAGAAAATATTAATCAGCCTAAATGACCAACAGCTGAAGGTTATTGAAAAGCCTGAGATGACCATGGCTTAATTAAATCTGATTATGCAAGCAGTAATGCCTTCTTAGAAGCTTTTAAAGCAAATGTTAACACTCAAGTTAACGAAGCAAATAAACCCAAATAATTTTGATAATGAACATCAGCAGATGTTCATTATTTTTAATTTATTTTACTTATGTTGTGCAGGATTTAAAAATTTATCATAAAATTGAAATATGAATAGTAAAAAAGATGAAACCCAAAAGCATAATATTTCCTGAGATGAATATTTTATGTCGCTAGCAAAAGTTAGTTCTTTTCGCTCTAAAGATCCTAATACTAAAGTTGGAGCAGTCATTGTTAATGACAACAAAAGAATAGTTTCGTTAGGTTATAACGGAATGCCTAAAGGTAATGACAATTTTCCATGAAACCGTGAAGGAATGCAGGAAAAAGATAAAAAATATGCTTATGTAGTGCATGCAGAAACTAATGCAATTTTAAATAGTAAAACAAATTTAGAAAACACAATTTGTTTTACAACACTTTTTCCTTGCTCTAATTGTGCTAAAACAATTGTGCAAGCAGGCATTAAAGAAGTTGTTTACTTGGATGATTTTTACGATAAAACTGAAGATAATTTAATCAGTAAAACTATTTTACAACAAAGCAATGTCAAAATCAGAGCAGTTGAAAAATTAGAAGTTAGTTTAAAAACAGACAGTGGAGAGTTTAAATAATGAAGAAGTTAAGTTTTAAAAAATTACTTATAACATTATCAATCGCTGCAACTGCAGCTTCATTGATAACAACAATTGCTTGTCAACCTACACACCCAACAGAACCACAACCTGTTCCAACTCCTGCGCCAGTTCCTGATCCTGGAACAGGAACTATAAATACTGATAGCCAAAGTTTAAAAATTGCTACCTGAAATCTTTTAAATTATTCAGGTGATGTAAAACAGGAAGTTAGAAGTGAAATTTTTGCAAATATTATTTATAAAAATAAATTTGATATTGTTAGTGTGCAAGAGATTAATGCAGTTGATGATGAAGTTATTGCTGATGATACATTACTTAAATTACTAAATGAACTTGATCCAGAAAAAGATTGAAAAGCAGTTGAATCAGAAAAATCACTTAGTAAAAACCCTGCTCAAGCAGGTCAATTCGAATATTATGTAATTCTTTATAAATCTAAAAAAGTTGAAGTGACTGATTTAGTTAAAATTTATGATGATCAAGGATGAAAAGGGACACATCTTGAAAATGATGAGAAAACTTATTACTATGCAAGACCACCATTTGTTGCACAATTTAAGACTTTAGGTGACATTGAAAACACTTTCACATTAGTTTCATCACACCTTGATTCTCCTGGAACTGATTCTGACAGGGGTGAAGTTAGTGCTAAACTAAAACCATCTCAAGGTAATCAAGAAGTAGAGGAATCATTACAACTTGCGAATGTTTTAAAAGCACTTGATTTAGAAGATGGCATTAATAATGAAATCTTTTTTATGGGTGATACAAACATTAAAATAGGTAATGAAGCAGTAAGTTTCAGAACTCTGATAGATGATGGTTTTGCTAATTTACTAGATGATTCAAAAGAAGATGCAACATCTTTAGCAACCCAAAAAAATCAATACGCAAATCCATATGACAAGATTTTTTATAAAGGAAATCTAAAAGTATCTTCTGCTCAAAAACTTGATATCTGAAATCTAGTTGGAGATGATAAATTATTTACTTTATCAAAATGAAATGAATATAAATCTAGGCAAGATAAAATTAGAGGAAAAAAATATGCTGGAGAAGAAGGTTATGTAAGATCAATGATTAGTGATCATGCTCCCGTAAGTTTTATTTTACATTTAAATAAAGATGATGAATCCTTAACTAAAGAAGGAACTTTACCAATTTTAACTAAGGAACAAGTTAAAGAAATGGCTAAAAAAACTGCTTAATTTTGATTACTTAAAATTAATTAAAATTGATACTAAAAACGCCCATTTTAGGGCGTTTTCTTATTTATTTGAGTTTGCTACATTAATGATATTTTCTAAAAATTGCTCTGCTGTAATTTTATTATTTTGAGCATTATTTAGTGATGTTTCAATCGCATTAATTACTTGTTGAATTTTTGCATTATTATCTAATGTAATTAATTTATTATTAGGATTATTTAAATTATTTTGTAAATCTTTTAAAGTCAAAAGAGCTGAACTTACACTATAAAAATTAGTTTCTTTTTCAGCATCACTACCAAAATTTTCATTAGCATCTTTTGCTCTAGTAAATTCTTTTTCAGTTTCAGTTGTTACACTTGATTTTGTTCCAATTAAGTATCCTGAAGTTTGCGAAATTACATCAACAACTTTAGTATTTGCTTTGAAAATTCCATGATCTTTTTTAAGTGTACCTGTGAATAATCATTCTAAAAATGCAACTGTTGCTTTATCAACTTTATCACCATCCCACTTAATCCCTACTAATGCAGAACCATCAGGAATAAATCCTCCAACTGTATCTGTTGCTCTAATTTTAAACATTTGTTCTTTTCAAAGCACTTCATCTTTTTTAAGTCAAGTTGCTAATTGAGCTTCTGTAGGTTTAAAATCATCACGTGATTTTTTACTATCAACTGAATGAATATATTCAACATTTGGTCCATAAGTAAAGGCCGCTAAGTTTCTTCTAAGTTGTCATGGAGCAGCGTAATTAGGATTACTTGTTTCCCCAGAACGACCAATTTCAAAAGGTCTTTCTTTATTAGTAGCTTGCGCATAACTATGCTCATTGATAATTAAATTAAAAGCAGTTTTTAAATTTTCTTGATGCTTTTTAGCATCAGCACTATCACCTAAAAATTTATAGTTGACACTACCATCTGTTTTTAATTCTCATAAGAAATTACTGTCAGTTGAATCAGGATATAAACTTAAAAGAGTTTTTGAAAATAAAATTCAGTTATAAGCTAGCATTCCTATTCAAGGTAATTTTTTACCACTTTCAGGCTCTAATGATTTCGAAACTAATAAAGCAAACTTAGTTATTTTTTCAAAACTAGCAAAAGTTTCGTCATTAATTACTGCATCATCACCAGTAAAAATAGCTTGATTATTGCTTATTCCTCAGGAATAAACTTCTTTACCTGTTTCATCTGGTTCTGCTTTAAAATCACTAGGATCATCTGCTAATAATAAGTTAGCATTTTCTGCTTTGACAGCCTTATAGATATTTGAATTTTCGTCAATTTGAGCACCGTTTTTCTTGATTTCTCTAAAAATGTGTGCCATGGCATCTAAGTTAAATGCTAACGAATCATCACCTATTAATGAATAAGGAATTGTATAAATTTTATTATTATCAGTATTAATCCCTGGTAAGTTATTGTTGTAGTTATACATTACATCAGTAAAAATATCTTTATTAACTTTTGATTTACTTAAATCAAGTAATCTTTCATAACCATATACTTGAGCAGTTAAAACTTTGTTAGCCATTACTAAATTAGGTATTCTCGAAAGGTTAGATGTTTTTAAAAATCCAGAAATATTATTGATTAAAGTTGATTCGCTATTTGTACCCGTAATTTCTGTACCTTGAAATTCAACAGGTAAAAATCCTTCGCTATCTTTCATTTCTTCGTTATAAATATCAGTTACTAATTTTAATGCTTTATACATTGGGAAAGTGCTCTGCTGAGCTGTTGCAAAAATAACTTTATCTCTTTCAACTTTTTCTTGAGTGCCACCACAAGCAATTGCCGTTGCAGCAATAGCAGGAACTGTTGCTAGTGCTAGAAAAGAAAAATATTTCTTAAAATTGTGTTTTACATGTTTATTTTTATTCATATTAGCATTTTACACTGAAAGCAAAAAATTGCTTTTTAAATTCTTAAAAATCAAAAAAACAACATTTTGCTTTTTTTCTTAATAGACAAAAACGCTGTGCTTTAGTGTAAAATAAAAAAACAAATGCATAAAAAAGACAGTGGCTACAATAAATTTATTAATAAAGATATTACAAAATTGCAAAAAATAAATTTTGTTTTTGAAGAGAAAAATAAGGATTCATATTTTACTTATCCTAAAAATATTGCAAAAACCTGAAATGTTGATTACGCAATTATAAATTATAAAGAAGTATTTCATTTAGGCAAAAATGAAGTTATTTTTAATAAAGGAATGGATCTTTTTTTAAAAACTGCCGAAGAGTTTTATGCGCCCTGAGATGGAGAATTATTTTTTCTAATAGAAAATTCAAAACCTTTTTTATTTTATAAAATTACTAATTTTTTAAATAATGAATATGAAAACATAGTCATTAAATTTTCAAACTTTGACCTTGCAAAAACATGAAAAATACATAACCTTGAAAGTAATATTTCAAGTTCAAGGAAAATTATTTCAAACCAAAAAATTTTAGTTACTAGTTCAGAAAATAATTTTGAAAAAAATGTTTTCGAAAATTTTTCAAATCTTCATATTGAAACTTTTTATGCAAATAAAATGGATAATAATTTTAAAAATTATCTATTAAATTATTTTAAAAATGAAGAAGATTTTAGCAAAAATAAGACCCATTTTAATCCTGATCTTTTATTAAAATTAAACCAAGAAAATGAGACTTTTGTTTTCACAGAAATCCCTTATCACGACCACCATTTACCTACTTTAAAGGTAAGTAATTTAAATATTAATTTAGATAAAAAGCATATTTTAAAAGACATAAATTTTGAAATCTTTAAAGGTGAATTCATTTCAATTTTAGGCCCTTCTGGTTCAGGTAAAAGTACCTTGCTGAATTCAATTGCTTCAATATTAGAACCAACATCTGGAAAGATAAATTTTAATAACGTTCATAACATTGGTTTTGTTTTCCAAAACTATTCTTTATATAATGATTTAACTGTTTATAAAAATATTTTCCTGACTGTTAAAAGTAGTTTAATGTGAAATATTCAATGACATATTAATAAAATAAAAATTATTTTACAGCAGCAAAAAAATGACTCAAACATAGATGCTTTTAACTCTGAATTTAAGTCATTAAGAAATCAAATTTCTTTAATTACAATTAAGAATTTTCAATTAAAAATTATTAATTTAAAATTGTCTTTATTACTTAGAAAAATAATTAAAACATACCGTTTAAATAAGAAAGAATTTGACTTAATAAAAGACATTAAAGAACAAGTTTCAAATAGTGCAAAGCAATTAGAAATTGATGATCTCTTAAATAAAAAAGCATCTGCTTTAAGTGGTGGTCAAAGACAACGAGTTGCTATCGCAAAAGCAATTAGTAAAAATCCTGATTTATTAATTTTAGATGAGCCGTTTTCGTCACTTGATTACAAAGTAAAAATTTTAATTAGGTCATGGGTTAAGGAGATTCAAAATAAATTAAAGATTACAACTTTATTTGTTACACATGATCAAGATGATGCAATGTGGTTAAGTGATAAAGTTATCTTTTTAAAAGATGGTGAAGTGAAACAATTTTCTCAACCTAATGATTTTTTTGAAAAACCAAATAATTTAGCAATTGCAAAATTTGTTGGTAACCCTGAAATTAATTATTTAAAAAGTGATGACAAATATGATTATTACATTCGTGGTAATCATATAAAAATTAATGAGGATAAACAAAGTCAATGAAGTGTTTTAAATAATTTTACAAATGGTAACTATTATGTAATTGAAATTAGTAACGGCAAAAATGTTTTGGAAGTTATAACAACTAAAAACTTTTTAAAATCTGAACGTGTATCAATTGAATTAGATAAATCTAAAATATTGATATTTGATAAACAAAACGGAAATTTGGTTGATCATGAAAAATAATCTAAAAGGTTTTTTATTTCTTTTACCTGCAATTTTATTAGTTATTGTTTTTATTATTTTACCTTTTGCTTTTGCAATCGGTGAAGCTTTTAAAGTGAAGAATAGCCTGATTTTCTCGCAGTTTTCGTTAGGTACAGACAATTTTACAACAGTTGCAAATGAACGATTATTTCTAATTAGTTTTAGAAATAGCAATTTCTTATTATTCATAACTATGCCAATCACTTTATTATTTTCTTTATGATTTGCTTTTTTAATTAATTCACTGAAAATTAAGTGATTAAAGAAATTAATTACTACTACTTATTTTTCACAATTCTTCGTTTCCATATATGCAATTGGAATGTCATTTATATTTTTATTTGATGTTGATAAAAATGTTTTTAATCAAATCTTTAATACAAATATTAGATTTAGTGATGATTCGCAAGGCTTCACTTCTTTATTAACTTTAAGTATTTTTTTAGCATGAAGATTATTCAGTTTTAATTTCATTTTTATATATTTTTCATTAGCTAAAATTAGTGAACAAAAAATTGCAATGGCAAAATTAGATAACTTAAATTTTATTAACAGATGAAAACATTTATATTATCCTGAAATTAGAAAAACTCTAATTATGCTTATTTATTTAAATATGCTTGAAGCAGTATTTCTATTTCCAGATGCAATTTTTAAAGATCCGTCAGGAATACTTTTATATGATGCTTCAACACTTGCTAATTATATTTATTATTGATTAACAACTGGTCCTGATTATGCAAAAGCAGCAGTTGGTTCTATCTTTACTATTTTATATTTAATAGGTTTAGTTAGTTTTTATTTTAGTATAAAATTTACTGTCAAGGTTATTAAGAATGGAGGTATTAAAAATGTTTGAAAACTTAAATTCATGAAGCAAAAAAATTAAGAATAATTTAAAGCCTGAAAACATCAAAAATAATGTTTTAAATAGTTATAGTAACTTAATTAATTTTATTAAGTCTTATCGTTTTCATTACACTCAACTTTTTACATTATTAAAAATTTTAATAATAATAGTTGTGTCTATTTTTGTAATATTTCCTATCTATTATTTGATTGCCTTTTCATTTTTTACAAATGCTCAAGCAACTTCAAATGAAGCATCTTTTGTAAGTAATAATTTTTCTTTTGATGCTTATACTCAAGCATTTAATAATGGATATTTAAGTGCTTTTTTATATAGTTTTATCTTTGTAGCAATTGTAGTTTTTTTAAGATTAATCATTCTTATTTTAGGTGCATATGGTTTAACACTTTTAAGTAAAAAAATCAGAAATATAGTATTTACATTTTTCATTGTTTTTGCTTCAATTCCAGAAATAACTTTGCATATTGGTTTTTTATATCAAGCAACTGAATTTAATTGATCAACTGGTATGAATGTTTTAAATGCACTAATTTTTCCTAACCTATTTTCTATTTTTATAACCTTAATTTTTGTGCAAGCATTTCAATCAATTGAAGCGCAAAAAAAGGCAATGGCAAAGTTAGATAACTTGTCATGATTTAATAGAATTAGAGTAATTTATTTACCTAATTTAAAATCATCAATTTGAATAAGTATTTTCTTTTCAATTATTTTTAGCTGAAATTCTTTCATCTGACCAAGCATTATTTTGGCAGGTAGTGAAATCAAAGTATTAGCAATTTGATTTAGATTATCTGGTTCAATTTCAGCTAATTTAAACCTACAAAACGTAGTTGCTGCAGGAGCAGTTTTATCGCTTTTACCAATTGTAATTTTCTATTTTGTTTTTTCTAAAAAGATTAATAAAATTAGTGCAACAATTGCTAACTAGTTTTATACTAGTAACTTAAAAAACTATTTATAATAGATAAACATAAAAAATTTAAGGATATTCATGAAATTTATTGACTCAGTAAAAATTGATGTAAAAGCAGGAAAAGGTGGCGATGGTATGATCGCCTTTCGCCGTGAAGCTCACGTTGATAAAGGTGGACCTTCAGGAGGTGATGGGGGTGATGGGGGTGATATTTACTTTATCGCTGATAAAGGTAAAAACACTTTATTACATCTATACTATCTAAAACATATTAAAGGTAACGACGGAGTTAACGGCGGACCTAAAAACTTATATGGTGCCCGTGGTGAAGATACTTACATCAAAGTGCCCTTGGGTACTGTTGTTTATGATGAAAACGATAATTTAATTGCTGATGTCATCGATAGTGATTTTCCTTATTTAATTGCTAAAGGTGGTCGTGGTGGTCGTGGTAATGCTAAATTTAAAACTGCTAAAAATAAAGCACCACGCTTAAATGAACTAGGTCTAGATGGTGAAAGCAAAAAATTACGTTTAGTTTTAAAAGTTTTAGCAGATGTAGGTTTTGTTGGTCTACCTAATGCAGGTAAAAGTACAATTCTTTCACAAATTAGTAATGCTAAAGCCAAAATTTCTGACTATGCTTTTACTACTTTAGTGCCCCAACTAGGAATGGTTAAATATGATGATGCTTCTTTTGCAGTTGCTGATTTACCAGGACTTATTAAAGGTGCTAGCGAAGGTAAAGGTTTAGGTTTAAACTTTTTACAACATATTGAAAGATGTCGCTTAATCGCTCACGTAATTGATTTTGGAAGCCTTGATAAAGATCCTATTAACGATTATTTACTAATTAGAAATGAACTTGCTCAATATGATGAAGAGCTGCTTAAACGTGGTGAAATTGTGATTGCTAATAAAAGTGACTTAGAAAGTTTTCAGCAAAACTTAGAAATTTTTAAACAAAAATTTCCTGATTTAGAAGTAGTAGAAATCGCTGCTTTATATAACCGTGATATTAATAAGTTAAAAGGTAAAATTGCTGCTAAACTAGCAACTTTAGAAGAAGTTGTTTTTAAAACAGAATTTAATGCTGTTTTAGATGTAAGTTATGTACCTGATTATGAAATTAAGAAAAACTTTGATGGCGATTATGATATTAGTGGCTCAAAAGTAGAATATTGATATAACCGTATTCCTTTAACTACCGATGATAATTGAAGAAGATTTAACTTAATTTTAAAAAATATGGGAATTTGAGAGCAATTAACTAAAGAAGGCATCAAAGAAGGCGATACTGTCAGAATTTTTAGTCATGAATTCACCTGAAGCAGTCGAGATTTTTAGAAGCCTAAAAATCTTGCTAAGCACTTTTTAAATTTTTTTATTTAAAAATTTAAAAAACATTATAGAATAAAAAAGCGTTGTTTAAATAATGCAAAGTGCTCTTTAAAACTTGTTAAGAATTTTTTAAAATTTTCAACAAAAATCTATATAATTTATAATGCTTATAAACATAAACCAGAATAAATATAAGTATTAGTGGAGAAGTAGCTCAGCTTGGCAGAGCACTTGGTTTGGGACCAAGCGGTCGAAGGTTCAAATCCTTTCTTCTTCACCATTTTTTGGGGGGGTAGCTCACCTGGCTAGAGCGCCTGCCTTGCACGCAGGAGGTAGAGGGTTCGACTCCCTTCCTCTCCACCAATTTGGCGCTGTAGCTCAGCTGGTTAGAGCATCCGGTTCATACCCGGAAGGTCATGAGTTCGACTCTCATCGGCGCTACCAAATGTAATGACATCTAAATAGTGCACGGATCTATAACTCAATGGTTAGAGTAACCGGCTCATAACCGGTCAGTTGCTGGTTCGAGTCCTGCTAGATCCACCATAATGGGCAATTACCCAAGTGGCTGAAGGGATCAGTCTTGAAAACTGACAGGGGATTAACGTCCCGCGGGGGTTCAAATCCCTCATTGCCCGCCATTTGATAGAGTAATCTATCACCAAAAAATTAATAATATATCGCGGAGTGGAGCAGTTGGCAGCTCGTCGGGCTCATAATCCGAAGGTCATAGGTTCGAATCCTATCTCCGCAACCATGGTCTAGTGGTAAAGTGGTTTAATACGTCTCCCTGTCACGGAGAAGATCGCGGGTTCAATTCCCGTCTAGACCGCCATGGCTCTGTAGCTCAGTAGGTAGAGCAACGGATTGAAGCTCCGTGTGTCGCTGGTTCGATTCCTGCCGGAGCCACCATTTCACAAATTGTGTGGCTAATCCTTAAGTTAAAGGTTCCAAAAAATCATATCTGCTTATGTAAAGCAGATTTTTTTATTGCCCTAAATTCTACTCTTAAAAATAAAAATACTTAACTATAAAATTGTCAAATTATTATTTTTTGACAATTTTGCAATTTCAATAAAATTTGCTTGGTGTTTGTCTTGATTTTATAAACGCCGAGTATTTTTTTGAATTCACTGACATTTAATTCAAAAAATACTTTTATAAATCAAAAATATAGGGAGGTACTTTATGAAAAAAGTAAACAAATCAAAAATTTTAAAATCATTAATGCTGCTTGGTTCAGTTGGTTCATTGGCTAGCATTATATCAACTGTAGCGCTTTCACCATTTCAACAAACTTCTGAATCTAAGATATCAAACACTATTCAAGAAGTAAGTTTAGAAACTGACAAAAAAAATATCAGGGAGGAATATCAAATAGTTCTGAATATAATTGGTAATAAACTATCACAAGAGCAAGAAAAAATTGTTAAATCTGTAATGCATCAAACTTCCTCTAAATTAGCAAATGAAGACCTCAATTTATCTCAAGCACTTCAAATCATCGAAAATAATGGAGTAAAGGTAGATAAAGAAATTATTCAAAGAAATATAAAAAACTTCCAAATATCAATGTTGGATAATGAACCTAAAATTAGAAAGAAACGCTTTTCTCAACCTATATCTCCATCTCGTTATGATTACTCAACGAAAATCTATGGAGGTGGCGATGGATATAGCTCTTATGGAATAAAAGAAAATGCTAAGGATCTACACAATAGATTAAGAACTCGAATTAACGAACTAAAAGAATCTACAAATAGGTTGCAAACAATACATACAGGACTTATAACTGCTGCTATCATTTTATTTAATCCATTAATAATTACTTTAGGAGTAGTAATTTATACTTTAATAACCGAATCAAATAGAAACAGAGACAATATTTTAAAAAGAATACAAGATCATCTGTTTGAAGTTGCTAATTTTGAATTGGAAATTGTGATAAACACATTTGGTTATTTAGATGCAATTGCAGACCAGTTATTGGAGGATGGTACATCATCTATTGGCATTTTCACAAATATCATTACTAAACCTACAAATAAAATTTCTGAAGTATATCTTAAAACAGCAGGATTTATTTTTGCAGTTAAAATGTTAATTTCGTTACTAAAAGAAATTAAAAAAGTTATTAAATCTAATAGAGATAATCTTTATAATCAGATTTTTTTGTAAAATCAATATAAGCAAACATGAATAATACTAGTTACTTCACCTTGATTCAAAATATTGTACTGATTATAGTTCCTATAATTTTTATGTTTTTAATTTTCCTTTTAAGCTATTTATGGTTTTGATTTTCATACATGAAAACTTCGCACGATAAAATGAAGAACTTATTAGATTTAAAAAACTCTTTTTTAGATTTAGGAAAAAGAAATTTTATTAAACAAAGTTTTTATGCTTATTTAAAATTAAACGTCTATCCATCTGGAACAGCAATTTTATATTTATGAATTTCATTTGTAAGTATATACAAAATTGCTGAACCAAGTTTAACCGCTCTTTCGGAAAACCCCTCTATTATTCTTATTAGAGGTATTATAATTTCTTCTTCCGTTACAGCTGTAAGTTTTTTCTTTTACATTTTATTTATGCTACTTGCATTCATTAATCATAAAAAGTTTTTAAAAAGTGTTGAATTTAAAAAAGACTATTCTTGATCTATTTTCGAATTAAGACATTTTGTATCGTCAAATAGTTCTAATGTAATTGATTATCCTAATCCAGCATTATTTTTTCTCAATAAACTGATACTATTTAGATCTATTGATCATTTTCTTTGATTAAAGCGTTATACTAAAAGACTTATAAGTGTTGTTAATACTGAAATAATTGATAAAGAGTGCAATCAAATTTATGAAATTATTTCTGATTTAATAAATTTCACATGAGCAAATTGTTGACACTACATTAATGATGAAGCTAAACTAAATCTTGTAAATCATGTTTTAAAAAAAGTTCTAAATGAATTAAAAAAAACTGAATACTTTAAAAAATGCTAATTGATAATAAAGTATAATACTTACAAATGAAAGGAAAATAATGTTTTTAAATATCTATATTTCTTCGCAAGTAATAAACTATGTTTTTGTTATACCGTTTGTTATTTTATTCGCACTTCATTTAATTGCTTACTTGCTTTATTGGTTTTTCTATGTACCACGTTCAAGTAAATATGTTTCTCAAAAAACAGGTTTATCTTTAAACTTTTTAGATGCATCAAAAGCAAGTAGTTATGAGGCACATTTTTCAATTTATTGAAAAATATTTGTCCTTGCATTAATTATAAATGTTACTATTTTTTGATCAATTTCTGCACTTTTACCACTTTCAATATTATTTCAAGATCGAAGTCAAGTTTCTGAAGATACTTTACAAAGGTTCAACTCAGCAATGCATTTTTGATATTTTATTCTAGCATTATTAGGAACAGCATTGAACGGTGTTAATATCCTTGCTGGTTTAATAACCTTGAAGTTATTAGCTAGAGCAAAAAGCAAAAAAGCTGCACCAATTAGAGTTGATTTTAATGAATTATTTAAATTTAGTGACCTTCCTACTTCTACTAATGAATTATTAGAAATGAAACCTAGTTCAAAACATAAAAATAGAGGTAGTGTTTTTATAAGAAGACTACAGCTACGAACTGAAAAAAGAATTGGAAAAATTTTATCTAAAACACCACAAGATAAAGTTAAATTAGAAATTTATAAAGAACTTTCAAAATGACAGTATTCTTTATGAATTAATTTTCCAATGATGAATAAAAATCTAAAACTTAAAATTTTAAAGTCTAAAATGAGAGACATCCTTATTAGAATTTCAAGTGTTCAAAGTTTAATTTAACTACTAATCCAATCTGCAATTGATTGGATTTTTATTTTCTTTTAGTTTAAAGTAAGTCTAAAAATTATTTATAATGACGAACTTTTTGTTCGTTCTGACTAAATTTTTTTGTCGATCAAAGCAAAAAATTTTAAAATTTTTTTCAAAAATATGGAGAAACCAATAAAAATTTTACTTTCTTATAATCTTTATCAATACCAAATATTAAGTAATATCGACCAAAAGTGCCCAAAAAACGGCTTTTTGGACTAATTTTAAAAAAGCCAATTACTTTTTCAGAAAAAACTGTAAAAAAAATTAAAAAATATTTTTTTATAAGCCTTTTTATGTGTTAAGATAAGTTCCGTATGAAAAATAAATTTAAAAAAGCGTCAAGCCAGTCATTAGCCGTTATTAAACGCGGTAACATGTTCATGTTGGCTATTGGACTTTTATTAGGAACAGTATTTGGAGCCTTAGTTGGTGCGTTAGCTAACGGTATCATCATGGGAGCAATTAATGAAGCAGTTGCTGCTACAGGTGCAGAATTATCAAATGGTCTAAGATTTGGAAGAATTGAAAGCGATGGAGGAACAGGAGCAATTCGTGTTGACCTATTCATCGGTGCATTAATCAACTTTGTTGTTGTTGCATTCTTTATCTTCTTAATGTTAGTTGGTTACTTCTTAATCGTTAACTGAAGAGAATCAAGAAAACCTCAGCCAGAACCAGCTCCTGTTGTTCCTACAACTGAAGAATTAATTTTAGAAGAATTGAAAAAATTAAATCTTTCACACAGAAGTTCAAATTAATATACGTTATAAATTAAAAATCAGGCACGTGCCTGATTTTCTTTATTCTCTTTTGTTTATTTCATTGATTTTAAAATTAATGCAGATGGTGATTGCTTTTGCTCAATTGTGTAAGCATTTTCAATTCTTTTAACGACTTCAGGGTTAATTTTTGAAGATGAATATAACGTAAATAAAACATCACCTTGATGAACAACTTCATTAGTTTTTTTATTAAGTTCAATTCCTGCTTCAAAATCTAAAGCATCTTCTTTTTTATGACGTCCTGCTCCTAAATCAACTGCTAATAGTCCAAATGCTAAAGCATCATTAATTACTAAAAAGCCACTTTTATCGGCTTTTACTTCTAATTTATGGGCTGGATTTCATCAATTTTTAGAATTAATTAAATCTCAATCTCCACCTTGTGCTTTAATCATTTTTTCTAAAGCTTTTAAAGCAGAACCATTATAGATCACTTTTTGAGCTAGTGAAATCCCATCAGTTAAAGAATCAACTTTTTTAGCCATTAATAATAATTGTCCTGCAGAAGAATAAACAACTGTGTTAATGTCATGAACTCCTTTACCTTTTAAGGTATTAATAGCTTCAAGTACTTCGTTTTTATTACCAATTGATCTTCCTAGTGGTCTATCCATATTAGTTAATTCAACTCTAACTTCTTTTTTAAGTAGTTTACCTATTTGAATCATACGCTTAGCTAGTTCTTCGGCTTGTGCTTGATTTTTCATAAAAGCACCTTTACCAACTTTAATATCTAGTAAGATTACATCACTACCAGTTGCTAGTTTTTTAGACATAACTGAACTGGCAATTAAAGCAATTGAATTAACTGTTGAAGTTACATCACGCAGAGCATACATGTATTTATCTGCAGGTACTAGTTTAGGATTTTGACCAATAATTGCTAATTTGATTTCATGTAATTGCTTAATAAAATCTTCTTGGCTAAGTTCAGTTCTTAAACCTTTAATTGATTCTAGTTTATCAATTGTGCCACCTGTATGACCTAAACCTCGACCTGACATTTTAGCTACTACAACATCATTAGCAGCAAGAATTGGTCCTAAAATTAGACTAATTTTATCGCCAACTCCACCTGTAGAATGTTTATCAACCTTGATACCTTCAACATCTGATAAGTCCATGATTTCGCCGCTATTCATCATTGCTAACGTTAAATCTGCTAATTCTTGGTCATTTAAATCATTGAATCTAACGGCCATTAATCAAGCTGCCATTTGATAGTCTTTGATTTCGCCACTGACAAAACCATTAACTAGATATTCAATTTCTGCTTTAGTGTGTGCTTGTTTTTGATATTTTTTTTCAATTAAATCAACAACATTAAACACTAAAAGCCTCTAATGCAACTTCAATCATTTTTGAAAACGCAGTTTGGCGCTCTTCTGCTGAAGTTTCTTCATGAGTAATTAAGTTATCACTGATTGTCAATAAACAAGCTGCTTTTTTACCTAGTTTTTGGGCTACGACAAATAAAGCAGAACTTTCCATTTCAACACATGCTGCATTAGTTAATTTAATAGTTTCTTCTAGATCTCTAACTGCATAAAATACATCGGAAGAATGAACAACTTCTTCATGAATTTTAGTTCCTAAATTAGATGCTGCTTTTTTGATCTTATTATTAAGTTCTTGATCAGCATAAAATTTATTAGAATCGATATTTGCAATAATTTTTCCAAAACTAGTGTTATCAGTAAAAGCTTCTTTAGCTAGTACAACATCATAAAGTTTTAGATCTTTTTTATAAGAACCTGCTGAACCTACTCTAATAATAGCTTCAACTCCATAGTTAGCATATAACTCATGAGAGTAAATTCCAATTGAAGCATTACCCATACCTGAAGCAGCTATAGTAATTTCTTTACCTTTATAAGTTCCTGTATACATAAACATGTTACGTACTGTATTTACTAATTTATAATCTTTTAAAAATTTTTCTGCCATGTATTTTGCTCTTAAGGGATCTCCTGGCATTAATACATATTTGGCAATTTCGCCTTGTTTGGCGTTAATATGTGGTGTCATATTTTCCTTTCAAATTTCTTTAAATAGAACCTAATTATAAATTTAAAAATGACTATCTTACTAAATATTAGCAAATCAGTGTTTTTTTCATACTCTTTGCAGAATTTGCTAGGTTTTTTAGACCAAAAGGCAGGTTTTTGGGGCTTATTGGCATTAAAATTATGATTTTAATGCTCATTTTAACTAGTAAAAACTAGCCAAAAACTGCTCTAAAACTACTAAATAAAGTGTAAAGTATTTTTACTTAACTCTTAGATTTTAGTGTATTATAGAAAAGTTATTTTTTAAATATCTATAACTTAACAAAGGAGCAAAATGGTAAAAATCCGTTTAAAAAGAGTCGGATCAAAATTCAATGCATTTTACAAAATCGTTGTTGCTGACTCTCGTTCACCACGTGATGGTCGTTTTATCGACGAAGTTGGACAATACAACCCACATAGAAAAGAACTTAATCTGAAAAAAGAAGTTATTCTTGAATGACTAAAAAAAGGTGTACAACCTTCAGATACTGTTAAAAGACTTTTAAGAGAACAAAAAGTTTGAGAAGAATTTGCATCTTCAAAACAAAAATCAACAATTCAGAAATAGTCTTAAAATATGAAAAAAATAAATTTTTTTACGCTCTTTCCTAATTATTACAATCCATTTATTAGTGAGAGCATTATTGCAAAAGCAATACAAAAAAATTTAGTTGAAATTAATGTAATTGACTGAAGAAATTTTGTTGAAACTAAGCAGAAAAAAGTAGATGATGAAATCTACGGTGGTGGCAAAGGTATGTTATTGCAACTAGAGCCTATTGTTAAAGGACTAAGAAGCCTTGAAACAAAAGAAAATTTTATTGTCTTAGTTTCTCCGCAAGGAAAAATCTTCACTCAGCAAATGGCTCAAGAATGAGTTGATAAACATCAACAAATAACTTTTATTTCAGGACGTTATGAAGGTTTTGATGAGCGTTTATTAAATTATGTAGATGAAGAAATTTCAATTGGTGATTTTGTTCTTACTGGTGGCGAATTACCTTCAATGGTAATGGCAGATGCTTACATCAGGCTAATCCCTGATGTAATCAAACAAGAAAGCAGTGAGTATGAAAGTTTTAATAATCATTTATTAGATTATGAACAATATACAAGACCACGTGATTTTGAAGGGCATTTAGTACCTGAAGTTTATATCAGTGGTAACCACCAAAAAATTGAGCAAGCAAGATTAGAAAGTCAAATTGCAAAAACAAAGAAAAATCGTCCAGATTTATATCTAAAGTATGAAAGGCTAAAAAATGAGAAATAAATTAATTGAATTAGTTGAAAAAAGTCAAATTAGACAAGATCTACCTGAATTTAAAACAGGAGATGTTGTACGTGTTAATGTTTTAATCCGTGACGGAGATAAACAACGTATTCAGGTTTTTGAAGGTTTAGTTATTACAAAAAGTGGTGCTGGTAAAGGTACAAGCGCAACTTTCACAGTAAGAAAAGTTTCAGTTGGTGTTGGTGGAGGAATTGGAGTTGAAAGAACATTCCCATTAAATTCACCTATTATAAGTTCAATCGAAGTTGTAAGACGTAATAAAGTTCGTCGTAAAAGACTTTACTACATCCGTAATAAAAGTGGTAAAAGCGCTAGACTTAAAGCACTTAAATAAAAATTATAAACAGCCTAAAAAGGGTTGTTTTTTAATGTCATTTACGAATTATTTGCCATATAATTAAAGATGTCAAACGATATTAAAGGAGTCAAATAATGGCTAAAAAAATTATTGCTTTAGGTAGCGACCACGCTGGTTATAAACTTAAAACAGAAATTATTAAGTATCTTCAAAAACGTGGTTATGAAACTGTTGATGTAGGAAATGATAGCGAAAGTATTTCAGCTTCATATGCAACATACGGTCATAAATTAGCAAACTACATTCAAAAAAATAAAGGTACAGAAAATGAAGTTTTCTACGGTATTGGTGTTTGTGGAACAGGTTTAGGAATTTCTTATGCACTAAATCGCCACGAAGGAATTGTTGCTGCTAGAGTTTCAACTGTTAAGGATGGAGCATTAGCAAAGCAACATAATAATGCAAATGTTTTATGTTTTGGTGGTCGTATTCATACAATTGAAGAAGCTGAAAAAATTATTGAAGCTTATGAAAATGAAACTTTTGAAGGTGGACGTCACATGGACAGAATCAAAGGAATTGATGAATTTATTGAGGTTGATTCTGAAGGACACATCTTCAAAAAAACTGAAGTTAAATAAACTTAATTTGAAAAAATATTTTAGTGAAATTGTTATTAGCAATTTCATTTTTTTTACTCATTTTTTGCTTACAAAAAATTTTGTTTTATTTACATAAAATCATATTTTTTTAATACCTGTATATAGTTTTTGAATACAGTTTGCAGTTTTTTTAAAAAATATATAGTAAATAAAAATACACAAATTAATTTGCTAATCAAAACAATTAATTGTGTATTTTTTTATTCAGTTTTTTCTTCTCATGAATCAAATAGTTTAGTTTTAAATTGCCCATTTGCAATTTTCTTAATTGCACTAAAATATGAAGATTTTTGAGCTTTGTGATATTGGTTTTTGTTCCCGTTTACGATGTCATAAGCAGGGCTTTGGTAGTTTTTAATTTTATCTCAAACTACACCTTCACTTCTTAATCCAAAAGCTAAACCGATATCTGTATTAAAGTAGTTAGAAAATAAAATGGCTAGTGGATCATCTTTATAAGTAACAAGTGAACCTGATGAACCATTACCCATTGCTGTATTTGCTAAAGCATAAGTTAAGCCTTGAAACTGGTATCTATTTCCACGATAACTTAATTGAGTCTTAATACTTAAAAGCGCATCTGAAATACCGTTATTTTCATTATTAGATGATAAATAAGGAACGATAGCCAGACTATTACCTTCTTTTAATCATTCGTTGTATTTATCTGATTCATATTCAAGTTCAGGATGAGTTTTAACTTGTTTAAAACAATCTTTGCAATAATCATTATATTGAGGCATATTTATTTTTGGATTCACTGAATAGAATCCATTTGAACTAAATCCTGCAGAATAAAATTCGTTTTCTAGTTCAGTTTTATCGGTTAAATCACTAGCAACGATATTTTTGGCTGATTCAGATCCTGCATATAATTGTGTCATATTTTTAGCGTCTTCATCATTATCAAAGGTAACTTCTAAAACAGCAAAATCAATAGCTTCTTCTGCAAGAAAGTCGCTATTTCAATTCTTAGGTGATGTGTTTAAATAATCTAAACCTAAATAAACCACTTTAGGTAAAGCTTTGCCTTTTAAAGTTAAGAAGTTTAAACTTGTACCTGTTTTATATGATCATCAATCTTGTGGTTTAACGATAGTCATTAAAACTTCTGATGTCTCAGCACCTTCAAGATTATCTTGCACATAACTTTCTGAATTATGAATATGTTTTGCAACATGAATATTAGTTGCAAAATACCAAGTTCTTGGATATGAATTAAATTCATCAACTTTATAATCTAAAATTCATGCAGTACCTGAAGCACTCGAAGCATCTTCGCTAGTATTAGTTGAATTATTTTTAATATTTAAATAAGTTGTTCTTTGTCATATTTTTTTATAGTTGTCGTTAATGAATAAAAAGTGTTCACTTCTAGGAAATTCAACGCTTCTTATTTCTAAATCAGATGGTGAGTTATAACCATTTATATAATCACTGTTTGAATAAATATTGCTATCAACTTGGATTTTTTTATTTGAGTCACCATTAATGTCGATTGCACTTGAATATGATAAATCACTAGGTTTTGTTGATGAAAAGAATTTATTTTCTTGCTGGTAGTTAAAAGTTTTTTCAAAACTTAATTCATTTTCATTTTTGAAATTCAATCTAAATGTAACTTTAATATCTTGATCAATAACTTCAAATTGAAATGTCAGTTTAGTTTGTTTAATTTTTTCAAAAGTTGTTGCAAAAGAATTTTGCAACATTTCAATTTGTTGCATTGGTTTTAATGATGTAATTTTTTCAACAAAATCAGATGCTGATTCATGAGATGAAGTTATTGTTTCTAAACCTGCAACTTTAGTACTAATTGCTTTGAATTCATTTTCAAGAGTTGAAAATTCTTTAGATGTAATTCTTTCGTATTTTAGATTCTTTTGGTAAATTTTAGGGTTTTCGCCAGCACGATAAAATTTAAATTGAAACGCTAAATTTGCTTCATCTAATTTATGAATAATTAATTCATAAAATAAATCTAGATCTGCTTTTTCTAATCCAATGTATTGTCAAAAAGTATCTATTAATAAATCGCTATCTAAATTATTTAATTCTTCAATAAATTCATCAATTGTTCTAGTTGATTTAATCGCTACTTTATTAACTAATTTATTTTGTAGTTGCAAAATATTGCTTTCAATTGAACTTAATGAACCTGATATATCTTTGTATTTAATATTAAATTCAAAATTCGCCTTATTTGTAGCTTCAATTAAAGTTAAGTCAATTAAAAAACTATTACTTTCTTTTTTTGTAATATCAATTTCAAAAGTTAAATCTAAATTATTTAGATTTAAAGAAATATTAAAATCTTTTAGAATTTTATGCACAGCGTTTGTCGGAGACTTTTGAGCACGTTTTTGTAAATCAGCAATATATGTGTCAATGTTTACTTTTTGACTAATAATTATTTCTGAATTACTAAATGCAGATAAAACTTTAACATTATCTTG
The DNA here is from genome assembly GCF_002272945.1 of Mycoplasmopsis agassizii. Classification (GTDB taxonomy): domain Bacteria; phylum Bacillota_I; class Bacilli_A; order Mycoplasmatales; family Metamycoplasmataceae; genus Mycoplasmopsis_B; species Mycoplasmopsis_B agassizii. The sequence goes on from NZ_NQMN01000001.1 coordinate 485,677, forward strand.
AAAAACTTGATTTGCTTCTGTAAGATTACCGCCACCATTGCCAGCGCATGCAATAAAAGCCGCAGTTGAAGCTGCAGCAATTATTAGGCTCGGAACAAGCAATAGTTTTTTATTTTTCATGGTCTCTCATCTACTATTGATATTTAAACAAATAAGCAATGATTTTGACAAAAAAACTATTTTTCTTTGATTTTTTAAACTTTTTTCTATTTTTAGTATCTAATGATAAAAAATTATTTAACAGCGATTTCATCGCAAATTTTAATCATTTCATTAAATTCAATACCTGAATTTAATAAACTTGAAACACTGAAAAGAGATTCTAAAAAAGGTCCTTTAACTAGGTGAATTTTCTTATCATCGATCATTTCTTGAGCAAGTGCAGAATTGATCATACTGCTACCTAAATCTGCTGCTAAAATGATTTCTTGATCAGAAACTTCATTAATTGTATCTAAGATACGCATCGGACTAGTACCGATGATGGTTTCATCTAAACCTGAAGCATTATGTACATAAGCAAGATCTAAATCAGGGATCATTGCTTTTAAGTACTTAATGATATGCTCTGTAAAAGAGTATGAGTGAGTAACAATTACTAAGTGCATTTTAAATTTCCTTAATAAATTCTTTCAAAATTATTGAACTGGATAATGAACCTGGGTCAATGACACCGATTGAACGCTCTTTTAAATAAGAAGCACGACCTTTTAAAGCTTGTCGAACTTTTGTAGCCATTACATATTCATCAATTTGTTTAATTAAATCCATTTTGTTTTTGTTATGTTGATATTCCTTATTTAAAGGCATTCAAACATCTAACATAGTTTTATCTAGATAATTAGCTTGTCCATAAGTTTGTAAAGAAGCAACTGCTGAAGTTAAAAATCTTTGAAATAAATCTTCATTTAAAACTGTTTGATCTTTAAAAATCGTTGCAGCTCTGACAAATACCATACCATATAAAGGACCTGAAGCGCCACCAATTTTAGCCATTAATGATTTGCCTACGAAAGTAAAAATTTCACTTAAATCTTTTTCTTTATAGTTATCAATTTCACTCAAGACATAACTAAAACCTCTGTCCATATTGGTGCCATGGTCGCTATCACCAATTAGTCTATCTAATTCAGTTAATTCATCTTTTCTTAAACTGATTTCTCTTGCAATAGCTTTAAAAATTTCTACTAATTTATGGTTATCTATCATTGGCTTGCTTCACTTTTCTCTAATAATAATTCTTTAATTTCTGAATCCATTTTTAATAATGAAATAGAAATTCCTGGCATTTCTAAAGCAGTCATAAAGTTACCTACTTTTGCATATGTAACTTTAATGTTTTTGCTTTCTAGATACTTTTTAGCATCATTTAAAGCAATATATTGTTCCATCAGTGGTGTACCACCTAACCCATTTAATAAAATAGCAACTTCACCTTTAGTATAATCATCTTCAACTAAAATATGATCTAATAATTTTCAAACTAGAAATTCAGATGATTGCATTTTTTCTTTTTTAACTCCAGGTTCACCGTGAATTCCTAAACCTAATTCAATTTCATCATCTTCTAAAGTAAATGATGCTTTACCAACTGAAGGAACGATTGCCTGACCAATTGATAGGCCCATGCTTTTAACGTTATTAATGACTTTCTCAGCAACTCTTTTAACCTCTAAAAGACTCATACCTTTTTCAGCTGCTGCACCTGCAATTTTATGAACAAAAATAGTTCCTGCAATCCCTCTTCTACCTGCTGTATAGGTTGAATTTTCAACTGCTACATCATCATTTACAACTACTGTTTCGACATTGTAACCCATTTCACTAGCCATATCTTTAGCGATAGTAAAATTTAAAACATCACCTGTATAGTTTTTAATTATTAATAAAGTACCTTTATTACTTTTAGTTAATTCAATTGCTTCATTAACCATGATTGATGTTGGTGAAGTGAAAACTTCTCCACAAACTGCTGCATCAAGCATCCCTTTTGCAACATAACCAGCATGCGCAGGTTCGTGACCTGAACCTCCACCTGAAATTAAGGTAACTTTATCTTTATTTAAATTCTTTTTATAAACAACTTGATTTTCGTAATCAACTTTTAAATTAGGATTTGCAAAGGCAATTCCTTCGAGCATTTCTCGAACAATGTTCTCGCTCTTATTTATTAATTTTTTCATAACTCCTCCCAGAAGCAAATTTAATATATCTAAATGATAATATTAAAAAATAAGATATAGAATTTTTCTTCATTAATTCTTCAAAATATGAAAATTTTCATATTTTTTTCAATTTTATTTCGCCTGAACAACGATTTTTTAGAAATTTGAGACAATTCTGAAAAAAACTGCTTTATTTTCATTTTCAGATTGACTTTTACTCCATCTTTTGAAGTTTTTTTGAAAAACTTTTTAAAAGTATTTTTTTGAATAAATCTGCTTAAAATATGTTTGTTTTTATAGGTTAATTAGTAAATAGTTTTCATATTTTTTTATTCAATTAACCAACTTAATAATTAAGTAATTTCTACCTTTTAAAGACCTTATTTTAGACACTTAAAAAAAGTTAAAAAAGTCGTAACTTGCATGTAAAAACACACTAAAAAAACAGAGTTATCCCTAGATTTTAGAGTGTCCAAATTTACTTTTATCACTTCATTCAAAATAGGCAAAATAAAAAACCTTTCTTCCAAATAGCTCGGAAAAAAGGCTTTTTTAGAACTAAATTTTAGAATTTTTCATTATTACTAATGGTGATTTTTTATCTGCAATTAATGTCTTCTCAGCAGATATAATTGCGTTCTCATCAATAATAATATTTTTAAGTTTAACGTTATCTCCAATGATGACATTACTTAAAATAATTGAGTCTTCAACCTCAGCATTTTTACCGATTTCAACTCCTCTAAAAAGAATTGAATTTTTAACTTTTCCCTTAATTTTGCAACCACTTGCTAATAAGGAATTTGAAACGCTAGCACTTTGGCTATAATATGATGAAGTTTGGTCTAACTCACGAGTGTAAAGTGGAAATTTTGCGAAAGTTTCCACTGCAATATTTTGATCATTCATTAGTTTTAATTGGTTTTCAAAATATTCTTCAGCACTATTTAAAAATCCTACTCATGTATCGATTTCATAAGCAATAATTTTTAATTCTTCAACTTTTGATTTTAAGAAAGTTTCGAACTTGCTATTAATATTTAATTCAACAGCTTCATTGATTAAGGATAAATACATTTTTTTAGACATCATAAAAATTCCTAAATCAATTTTTATTTCTTCTTTACTTCCTGTATTAATTCCAAAATTAACAACTTTTTCAGTTCGAGCGTTGAACTTTAAAATTTCCATGTTTAAGTAGCGATCGTGATTTGCCTCACGGCGAAATGCTCAAACAATATCTGCTCCAGATGTTTTTAGTTTTTCATACATTTCAACATAATCAATGCGATTAATTGTATTAGTATTTGTTATCAAAACAACATCACGGTCGATACTTTTAACAAATGAAACAGTTTTATATAAAGCACCTAAATTGTTACCCGTACCAATTTGTTCCTTGGTTGAAAATAAGTAGTGAATTCCATTACTTCTGCGATTTAAGTTTCATGGACTACCTGTACCAATGTAGTTGAAAATATGGCGATTAGGTTTATCTACTAATAAAAATACTGGGTAAATACCTGCATAAATTAAGTTAGAAAAAGCAAAATCAACTAAGTTATAACGTGCTAAAACAGGCATGATTGGTTTAGCATGTGATACACCTAAACCACGAATACGACTTGCATTTTCGTTAGCATCAACGATTGCAATTACATTCTTATGTAGTGACATTATTTACCCTCTCCTGCATAAACAAAAACTTCGTTTTCATCATCTGCTTTAATTACTTTATTTTCAGGAACTTCAACATTTTCCATAACTACTGATTTAGTTATTTTAGAATTTGCTCCTACTTTAGATAGACCCATAACCACTGAATCTTTAACAACTGCACCTTTTTCAATGGTTACACCTGGAAAAATCATGGAATTTTCCACATGTCCATAAATCACTGATCCATTAGCAATAAATGACTTTTTAATAGTTGCACTATCACCAATATATTGAGGTGGTAAACTATTTCCTTTTGTGTAAATTACTCATTTACGATCTGATAAATCTAGTTCACTTTGATAGTTGATTAAGTCAAGATTTGCTTCTCAATAACTAGCAACAGTACCAACATCACGTCAATAGCCAACAAATGGATAGGCAAAAATGCTTTTACCTGCTTTTAGCATGTAAGGTAAAACATTGTGTCCAAAATCATGAACATTGATTTTGTTTTCAGTACAGTAGTTCATTACATCTCTTAAAACTTTCCAACTAAAAACATAGATTCCCATTGAAGCTAAATTTGATTTAGGTTTTGCTGGTTTTTCTTCAAATTCAACGATTTTGCGCTCGCTATCAACATTTAAAATACCAAAACGGCTAGCATCTTCTCAAGGCACTTCCATCGCAGCAATTGTGACATCTGCTTCATGATTTTTATGATAATCAATTAATAAAGAATAGTCCATTTTGTAAATATGATCTCCTGAAAGGATTAATAAATATTCAGGATCATATTCTTCAATATATTCAAAATTTTCATAAACAGCATGTGCTGTTCCTTCATATCAATTACCTGTTTTACCTTTAACTTGTGGTGATAAAATCGTAATTCCTGCGTTTAAACGGTCTAAATCTCAAGCCATTCCCACACCAATATGCCTAGTTAAGGCAAGTGGTTTGTATTGTGTTAAAATTCCGACTGTTTCAATTCCACTATTTGTACAGTTACTTAGAGCAAAATCGATAATGCGATAACGACCTCCAAAAGGTACTGCTGGTTTAGCTATATGTTCGGTTAACTTACCAAGTCTTGAACCTTGTCCCCCTGCTAAAATTAAAGCGACTGTTTCTTTTTTCATATCTTTTCCTTATCTTTTTACGGGTTTATGTAACACGTAAAAACCAAATGGTCTAATAGTAATTTTTTCATCATCCATTTCAGGATATTGATGATAGTTATTAGTCAAGACATGCATTTTACCATTTGTAAAAAAGTAGTCTTGATTGTAACTGGTGTTGTTGATTAAAACTAGAAAATTATCTACTTCATTTTCTAAAATATAGACAGTAAGCCCACTTTTTGAGCGTTCTACTTTTATATATTTTTGAATATCTGCCTTTGTATTTAATCTGAATAGAGAGTAGGTTTTTCTAATTGAAATCAGTCTTTTGATGAAGTTTAAATCCCAATAATGCTCACTAATTTTGTTTCAATCAAAACGGTTATAACTGATTGATTTATTATAAGTATTATCTTCACCAAACTTAGTTCTGAATAATTCTTGACCTGAATGAATCACAGGAATTCCTTGTGATAAAATCACAATTGCTAATCCCATTAAGGCAATTTTTTGCAACGTATCATCATTATAAGTTGGTAATTGCTCTTGAATAAAATCATAAAAAGTTTGATTATCATGAACTTCAATATAGTTAACACTTTGTCAGGGTTCATCAAAAATTGAGTGAAAGCCGTTAATTCCTAGTGATGCCATGATGGCGTTTGAAGCTTTATTAAAAACTAAAAAGTTTCCACTAGCATACCCTGTATCGTTTTTATCTCAATGACTACCACGAATTGTATTTCTAAAATAATCATTGAAAAAGCCGATTTTTGGGAGCATTTGGTGATGTTGCATATGAGCCATTGGTAATAATGAAGCAGTTGGCATGTTTCAACCTTCACCATAAATAATAAAATTAGGATTAATTTTATGCGCCATTTTAGTAATAGCGTTCATGGTTTCAACATCAATTAAACCCATTAAATCAAATCTAAATCCATCTAATTTAAATTCAGTGATTCAATAGCGACACATATCAACTATGTATTTTCTCACCATCAATCTTTCGCTAGCAACATCGTTACCAACTCCTGATGCGTTGGAAAAAAATCCGTGTTGATCAAAGCGAAAATAATAACCAGGAATAATTTTTTGTCATGAAAAATTAGAAGTTTGATAAACGTGGTTAAAAACCACATCCATGACTACTGCAATGTTTTTTTCATGCAATTTTGAAATCATTTTTTTGAGTTCAAAAATACGGCTATAAGGGTTATTAGGATAAAGAGCGTACGAGCCTTCAGGCACGTTAAACTGCACTGGATCATAACCTCAGTTATATTCATTTGCCTTTGGATAAGTCATCTCATTTATAGTTTGAAAATCATAAATGGGAAGTAATTGTACGTGCGTAATGCCTAGTTCAATTAAATAATCTAAACCGATTTTATTGCCTTGTTGATCCTTTAAATTTTCTTCAGTTAAACCTAAAAATTTACCTCGATTGCCAAAAAAACCACTATCAGTAAAATCCCTGACATTTAATTCATAAATAATAGCATCTGTATAGTTTTTAATAGGTTTTTTAACCTTAGGAAATTCCATTGCTGAATCAGTTTTTGACTTATCAATGACACAAGAAAATTCACTATTTGCATTTGAAGCAAAAGCGTAAGGATCAACTGTTAAGGTTTCTTCATCATTAGAAAAAACTGCATAACGATAATGAATTAATTCACAATCGCCATCAAGTGTTACACTGTAAGTGCCGTTATTACGGTCTTCCATTAAGACTCTTTGTAATTCTTCCTTAGTATCAGGGTTATAAATTACTAAACTAACAGAAATAGCTAAAGGTGCATATAAAACAAATTTAGTTTCTTCTTTACTATAGTGATAACCTAGATCATTACCTGAATAATAAATAAAACGGTCAAAATCTGGTTGAAAAACAATCGAACCTGCTTTGATCGGAATATGATTATTTTCTTTATCAATAATATAATGGCGGCTACGCACATTATATAAGCGCCTTGGCACTTTTAACTTAACATAGTCTCTACCTTCATAAGATTCAATATTTAAAATATAGGCTTGATAAGTGGTATGTTCTTGCTCAATAAAAATATTGAAAGCATCACCCTTATGATAAAAATTCTTAGGGGCGCTTAATGTGACTAAATCTCACCTATCATAGTAGGCTTGCAAATTTTCACGGTAGTTGTTTTGAAAAAACTGAGGTATTAAACTTGTTGGCATGTTAGTGAACTTTCTGAATTACTTCTTAATTTTTTTTAAAAAAATTGCTGCAAAAGGTGCAATTTTTAAAGATAACCTTCAACTATTTTCATAGTCTTGGAAAGGATCGAGAATGCCATTTTCAGCACTTAGGCTGTTAATTGCACCACTACCTCCATATTTTAAATTGTCACTATTTAAAATTTCGCTGTATCTAATGTTTAAAGGTGTTTTACTATTTAGATTTAACTTAAAACTATAATTTTCATAGTAGTTATCAGAGAAATTTAAAACAACTAGCATTTCATCGTTTTTTGTTTTTCCATAGCGTTTGAAAACAAAAATATTATCAAGTTCATTTACTAAAACTCATTCAAAAGCATCTTTATCAAAATCTTTGACATATAAAGAAGGTTGCTGTTTATATGTATGGATTAAATCCTTGACAAAATCTCAATGTTGATAATGCAATTGATTTTCTAAAAGATGTCAATCTAAACTGACTCTTTCATTTCATTCTTTGAACTGAGCAATATCAATTCCCATGAATAAAAGTTTTTTACCTGGATGAGCAAACATATAAGAAATCATTAACTTTGATTGTCTCATTTTTTGGTCATAAAAACCAGGGCTTTTATTCATTAATGAGCGTTTTAGGTGAACTACTTCATCATGTGAAAAAGCAAGTAAAAACTTTTCATTGAAGTTATAAACCATTGAAAAAGTTATGTCATTGAAAGCATTAAAACTGTGTTTTCTTTCAATGAATTCTTTCTTCATAAAACGAAATAAATCGTTTGAAAAACCTAGATCTCATTTTAAATCAAAACCTAATCCACCATCTGCAATTGCTTTTGTAACATCAGGAAATGCTGATGAATCTTCGGCAATAATTAAGATATCTGGATGTAGTTTTTTGATGTTTGAAATAGTGCTTTTGATAAATTCCACTCCATCAGGATTAACACCTGCTTTGGAATTTCCTTGATAATAAATTATGTAAGAAACTGCATCAAAACGAAAGCCATCAATATGAAATTCTTCAATTCAATAGTTTAGAGCAGAAAGTAAAAAACTTTTTACTTCATTTTTTCCTAGATCAAAATTAGCTGTTCCCCATAAATAATTTTCTCTGTCAAATTCAATTTCTGATGAGAAAGTTGAATGAGTTCCATCGAATTTATATAACCCGTGATCATCTTTATTGTAGTGAACTGGAACAAAATCCATGATTACTTTGATGCCATTTTTATGAGCATAATCAATTAAATATTTTAACTCATCAGGATTTCCATAACGACTTGTAGCCCCGAAATAACCAGTAACTTGGTATCCTCAAGAACCAATAAAAGGGTGCTCAGCTAATGGTAAAAATTCAATATGAGTATAACCCATATCTAAAACGTAGTCAATTAATAAGTGAGCTAAGTCTTTATAATTTAAAAACTGATTGTCTAAAGTTTTTTTTCATGAACCTAAATGGACTTCATAAATTGCCATTGGTTCTGAACGAAAATCCCGTGTTTTCCGTGCTTTTAGGAATTCTTTATCATGCCATTTATATCTTTTGCGATCATAAATTATGCTATTAAAAAACGGTGCCTGTTGGTTATAAAAACCAAAAGGGTCTGTTTTATATTTTGAAAAGTTATTTCAATCAATAACTTCGAATTTGTAAAAATCTCCATAAGTTAAACCATGGATAATTGTTTCTCAAATTCCGTGTTCTTTTTTAACTGTAGCAAAAACATGTGTTTCAATTCCCTTAAAAATTAAAACATTAACGTGTTTTGCATTAGGTGCATAGACTCTAAAAATAAATCCTGAACCTGTCTCATCAGAAATAGGATGAACACCAAGTTCATCGTAAAGGCTTGAATGCCACCCTTCAGTAAATTTTAAAATATCAACTTTTTTTAAGTTTGTTTTCTTACTATTTTGCGACATGTTGTTTATAAAGCTCCAAATATTGTTCGGCAATGACATCTCAACTGAATCTCGATCTAATTCCTGCATTGACGATTTCAGTTCAACGTTTTTTATCATTTTGGAATACATTTTCGGCTTTTTTAACAACGGCAACTAGTTCTTCAACTGAGAATTTTTCAAAGTTAAATCCAGTTGCATTTGGTTTTTCAATATCAATAACTGTATCAGCTAAACCACCTGTTTTTCTAACGATTGGTACTGATCCATATTTCAATGAAATTAATTGTGTTAGACCACAAGGCTCAAAATATGATGGCACTAAAAAGGCATCAGAACCTGCATAAATTTGGTGAGCAAATTCCTCACTAAAATCATTAATAAATGTACAGTTTTTGTTTTGGTTATGACAAGTTCTTGCTAGATTATTTTCATAAACTTTGTCACCTGTACCTAAAATTACAAATTGAATATCAGGGTTTTCGTTTTGTAAAATTGGTAATGCTAAATCAAAAATATCAAATCCTTTTTGATTTGCTAATCTTGATACAATTCCAACTACGAATTTAGAGTCACTAACTTCTAAATTAGATTTTTCTTGTAAGAATTTTTTATTAACTTTTTTAGCTCTTTCTCAAGTGTTTTCATCATAGTTTTCTTTTAAAAATTCATCGGCACTAGGGCTATAGATTTCTGTATCAAGACCATTTAAGATACCTGATAACTTGCTAGAATGTTCTCTTAATAATCCATCAAGTCCCATTCCAAATTCGCCACCTTGAATTTCTAACATATAAGTTGGACTAACTGTTGTGACTCTGTCTGAATAGACAATTCCAGTTTTCATAAATGAAAACACTCCATCACTAACAGTTTTTTCAATTACGTTTTTATTTTTTTCTCAACCAAAAGCAGACAACACATGCTCAGCACCGAATTGTCCTTGGTATTGTAAATTGTGAATTGTAAAAATTACCTTGATTTTACTTAACTCAGAATTTCCTGACATTTTAAGTAGTAAAGCAATTAAACCTGTATGTCAATCGTTTAAATGTAAGATCTCAGGTTTTTCATCTTCGATTTCTAAGAAACGGATGATTGCCTTTGAAAAAAACATAAAGTCGAAAGCATTAGTGTAATTACTATAGATGCTTAATAGTTTGTTGTCAGGGTTTTCATTTTTGGCGATAAAGAAATAATCGATATTTCCATATCTAAGTTGTTTAACAATAACTTGGTAATTTTTAGAACCAAGTTGCATACTTCATTGTAAGTAGTCTACCATTTGTGAAGTATACTTTTCAGGTATCGTGTAAAAGAAGGGTAAGATCACTCTTGCCTTTACTCCGATTTTACTTAAAGCACGAGGGAAGGCGTAACTAACATCTCCTAATCCACCTGTTTTGATAAATGGATAACTCTCGGCTGAAACATATCAAATCTTCATTTTGACCTCTTTTTCTCTCTCTTTTAAAGTAATAATTGTCTCCATTAAATAATAACCTAATGTTTAACTTATCACCTACTTTTATTTTACATTTTTATAATTTTTTAACCTGCAAAAATATCAAATTTTCTGTCTTTGCAGATAAATGTGAAAAATTTTTCATTTTGGCCAAATTTATTAAAAATATTAGCAATTTCTAAAAGAATAAAATAACTAATTTAGTAAAATTAATATGTACATTTTTAAATTTACTGAATTATTGACATTTTCAAAATGTTAAATAATGCATAAAAAACAAGAAATTCTATTATTTAAACATAGAAAAGAAGGAGTTTTAATGAAATTAGAATTTGGTACAGCCGGAATGCGTGGCGTAATTGGTGATCACGAATCTCAATTAAATGTCAAACATGTACAACGAGTAATCGAAGGTTTTGCAAAAAGCCTTCTAAAAAAATACGGCAAAAGAAAAAAAATTGCAATTGTCATTGGCCGTGACAATCGTAATCAAAGCAAGCAATTTGCTGAAGCTGCTGCTGCAGTTTTAAACTACTATAAAATTAATGTTTACTATGGAAGAGAAATCACTCCTACACCATTAGTTTCATATCTAGTTAAACATAAAAAAGCCCAAGGAGCAGTTAATATTACCGCTTCACATAACACAAAAGAATACAACGGAATCAAACTTTATAATGAATTTGGCTACCAAATTCTACCTTATGAAGTTGATGAAATTGTGGAACAATTTGAAGACTACAACCTATATCCTAAAAAACACTTTAAGTTTGATAAAAGTAATAAATTATTTTTATATGCTGAAGATGATCTTGAAAAAGATCTTACTTTAATTGACAAATATAAAAATGATTTAGTTAAATTAGCAAGTAAAAACGCTGATTTTTCAAATCTTAAAGTAGCCTTTTCACCATTACATGGAACTGGTGCTAAATACGCAAAACACATTTTTAAAAAACTAAAAGTTAATGCTGTTTATGATGAAGAAGTAATGAAAGAAGATAAAGAATTTACTTATGTTGCTAATCCTAATCCTGAATCAAAATCAGCCTATGAAAGACTGATTAAAATTGCTAAAGAAAATGATGCAGATATCTTAATGGTAACAGATCCTGATTCAGATCGAGTTGGTTTAGGTGTAAAAGATAAAGATGGTGAATACCAACTTTTAACTGGTAACGAAACAGCCATTTTAATTTTTGATTACTTAATCAAAAATAGAAAAACAGAAAATAAATATTTAATTCATTCATTTGTTTCAACAACTTTACCTGCAACAATTGCTAAGGAAAATAATGTTGCTGTTTATGAAACAGCAACAGGATTTAAGTGAATCGGTGAGTTAATTAAACGTTTAAAAGAAAACGATAAAAACGCTAAATTACTATTTGGTTTTGAAGAATCTTATGGGTCACTTTTAGATGAAAATATGGCAGCTGATAAAGATGCATTGCAATCACTTGTAATTCTTTCACAAATTGCAAGTGAATCAAAAACTAAGGGTCGAACACTACTTGATGATCTTGAAGATATCTATAAAAAATATGGATATGTAGTTTCAAAAAGTTTTACAATCGATTTAGATCCAAGTAATCCACATCAGTTAAATGACATCAAACATAAATTTAGAAACTTACATTTACATAATAGTAAGTTAATTGATTTTTCTAATGGCAATAAAGAAGTTGCTCCAAGCGACATGTTGAAATTAGAATTTATGAATAATGGTTTATATGACTGAATGGCTCTTAGACCTAGTGGAACTGAACCAAAAATTAAGTTTTATATCTTTGCTACTGAAAGACAAAAAGATTGAGCAAACGATCGTTTTGGCTGAATGATGGCTGAGATAGAAAAAACATTTAAGTAATTTTTACCTGCATTAAAATGCAGGTTTTTTAAACTAAAAAATGTTCTGAAAACACGCTTTTACCGATGTTTTAGTACATATTTTAATTTTTTGTTTAACTGCTTTTTGCTTTTAAAAAATACCAAAAGAATTATTTTGTTAGTTGAAAAAAATAATTTTATTAGATTCCATTTTTATATTAAATCTCACAAGATTAAATATTTAATTAAATTCATAAACTGCATATTTGATTTTTGTAATTTAAATTCTAAAAGTTATTTTCAAATATTTTTGATTTTTTATTTGAATACCCACTAATTAAAATTTGAAAAAATTTCAAGTTTTAATTACGAATATAGTAAAAAACTACAAATATTTTTTATTTATTTTATTTTGAGGATTTTAGTTAGATAATAAAAATATGACTATAAAATCACGCATTGCATTTTCACTAACAATCACAAGTTTAGCGGCAGTTACTACATTAGTAGCTTGCTCGACAAGTACTAATCAAACAAAACAAGATACATCTGGTTCAAATGTTGGTTCTTCTACCGACAGCAACAAAGATTTGAAGGAGAGAGATATGAATGACACAACTTTCAACATTTATGAAGAAGCATCTTTAAAAACTAATACATTAAAAATTAGCTCAGCAGCTAATTCAGTTGAACAATTTATTCTAAGAAATAATTTAAATTCAACACCTTCAGGGAGACTTAACCATTTTCTATCGCATACTAATTTAGGAATTAGGGCAAGTCAATTTGCTAATGATATTGATGTTAAGATCCAAAAACTTACAAACACAACTTTAAGTGCTTATCTATTTAATAGCAAGATTAAAAGTAAAAATTTTACATTCAGTTTTAATGACTAAAACTTATAAAAAATTAAATAACTACATATAATGACACAAAAAGTATTTTTTAAAAAATAAATTGCAAATATTGCTTTTTTATCTTTAAAAAGGGCGTTTGTTTCTATAAAATAGAAATAACGCCTTATTGCGTTTAATACATAATTATAAAAGGAGTAACTATGCCAAAAAATAATAACGTAATTGACTATTTAATCAATCGTCACAGTCAACGTTCAATGACTTATGAACCTATCAATGAAGAAGATATGGAATTAATTAGTCAGGCAATGAATGCAGCACCAACTTCAGCAAATAAGTTTGATGCTACAGCAATTATCATCACTAATCAAGATATCAAAGAAGAAATGTATCGCCGCATTGATAACCCTACTCAAGAACACTATTTGACTTCTTCAGCTTTAATAGTTTTCTTTGCAGATATCAATCGAGGTCGTAAAGCAGCCCAAATGATTGGTACAAAACCTGAATTCAATACATTAGATAATTTATTAAATTCATGGGGAGATGCTTTTATTATGGCTCAAAATGCCGTAATCGCCGCTGAATCATTAGGTTATGGAACTGTTTTTTTAGGAGGGATTCGCCATTTTGATTTCCCTTGATTGCTTCAAGAAAGATTTAACTTGCCTAAAAACCTATTTCCAGTTATTGCGATTGCAATAGGTAAAAATAAAGAACCTGCAATCCATCGACCACGGCTAAACCGTGTTTATTGAAATGGTTATAGCCTTGAAAAAGTTGAAAAAGAAGTCGAAGAATTTAATGAAGAAGAAAAAAAATTCTGAGAAAGTCAAGGTAAAACTCAAGACTGAGTTGGACATATTGCAAAATATTACACAGTTGATCCTACGGCAATTTATCAAGAGTATTTAAGAAATATCTATGACCCTGATAAAGACAAAAATAGAAAAATACCATCTAGCACATAAACTAGATGGTTTTCTTTTGTTTTGTTTTTGCAACTACTCTTTTACTCTCATCAGCATAAATTCTTAGATTCATATTTTTTCTTCTTATTTTTCAATCAGGGATGTATTTAGCAACAATAGATCAAAAATTTTTGTTATGTGGAATCGAAAAATGATGAGTTAATTCGTGAACAATTAAATAGTCCAATATATCTTTTTCATGTGGACAAGACCTAAAGGCATAAAATACTTTTTTTCTATAAACATGATTTGATGCTCATGCTCATGTTTTTTCTCTTACTTCAACACCGTGAGCAGGAACATTCATGATTGCTTCTCAATGTTTTTGTCTAACCTCCAAATAATCTATAAACATTTGTTTAATAATTTTAACTAGATTATCATAAATAGTTGAAACCTTATTAACTTGTTTTACATAAGGAATATTATTGAAATTAAAAAATAGTGCTGTTCCAAAAAATCGATAATAAATTTTTTCACCTAAAAAGTAAAAATAGTTTTCATCAAGATGTATGATCTCAGAGTTTTTTTGGTTTTCAAGGCGATTACTCATGCTTCATATTTTAGAATCTGCAAATTCAAGTAATTTTTTAAAACTGATTCTTTTACCTACAACTAAAATAATTTTCTGGTCCTTGATTCTCATTCTAGTGTGCTTATTATCTGTATACTTAATTTCTACTTTAATGGTCTTATCAAAAAGACTATCTTTATAAATCAGATAGTCTTTTGTTGATAGTTTTTCATCCCTTACTCAAAACATATTAATTATTATCATACACTCGGAAATTGATTTTTTTCAAATTCAAATTAAAGATTTTGCTTTTAAAATTTTTGATTAGTTTTAACTAATCAGATTAACTATTTTTTTCAGAATGGAAATAAAAATAAGCAACATTTTAGTTGCTTATCAAAATTTATTTAACTTGTTTTTTAACTTTAAATTCGAAAATACCTTCACCTAAAACATTGCCATGCAACGCTCTAGACATACTTCCTAATTTAAATCCTTTGATTAAATTCAGTTTATTTTCGTGTGCATAAATGATCACTGTGTAACGGTGTTCTGCATCTTGAGGATTAGGTCCTAGATAACGTGTTGCTGCACCATCTAATAAAAATTTATCAGGGATAAAAGGAGCCATAAATGCTTCATTATTAATTAAATATTTGCTTTCATATTCTCTTGAAGCAGATGTATCTCCATGCAAGATTTCCTTATTAGTTGCTGTCGCATTTGCTTCTAAAGAATTGACATTAATATTAGCAACTAATCAATGAATAAAAGGTAATCCACCAGTTGAATGTCTTGATTCATTATCAAGCATAATTAGTGAATAATAGTTAGCGCCTTCAACGTGAGTTCAATCTAAATTAGGGTTTGGAGCATAAGGGCTGTAAGCGTATTGTGAGTCTAAAAACCCCTTTTTATCGACATTATTGGAAATAATGTCGATGTATTTTAAGTTTCTTCGATCTTTAAATAAATCTTTATAAAGGTGGTTTACATTATCTGAAGGATGTCTTAATTTAACGCTAATACTATCTCAAGCAACTATTTTATTTTCCATTGCTTGATGTAAATCTGCTCAATAAAATGGTTTAGGTAAATCAAGTGATTTATCTTTAATTGCATAAACAATAATTTCATAATTATGACTTGTATCGCTTGCATTTGGTCCTACATAAGTGGCATTAGCTAAAGCATTTGCTTTAGCCAAACTACGGTCACTAATATGCATTAAAGATGGAGATGAAAATGAATTATAACCTTGGTGTAAATCACTTCTACTTGCAGCATCAAATTCAAGTTCGTTAGTTTCTAAATTAGCTACTACTCAGTGAATAAAAGGTGTTCCAATTAAGTTCGCTGCTTCATAATCAGTAATTTTAACCACATATGATTTGGCACCTTTTACTTTATCTCAAGTTAAATGTGGGCTCTTATTTTTACCACCATGATAAAGTGTTGATCCATCATCAAAAATAGAATCAAGATTTCAATAATTTTGTTCTAAAGTATCTGAATGAATGTTTAAATGAGTGCGTGGAGGGAATTTTTTCATGTTGCTCTTTTCTATTAAAAAATTTCTTAGTTTTTTAAATTATAGACATTAATTGGCTTTGCTAAAAATAATTTTTAAATTAGCTCTTAAATTTCACATTTTTGGGGAAAAAGCAGACATTTTAAAAATAAAACTTAAAGATAACTATTTTTTCTTATAATTAAAGTATGTGAAAAAAAGATCGCTTGATAACCCCTAGCATTTTAAATGTTAAACCCGAAGATCGCCGTATGGTGATTTTAAACTTATTAAATTTTGGAATTAAATGAATTCATTATGACATGATGGATGGCGAATTTGTGCCTAATACTGCCATTTCAATTGAAGAATTTATTAACTTAAGAAAAAGGACTGATGAACATATTGCTGATGTTCATTTGATGGTTAAAGACCCTCAAAACTGAATTGATCCCTTACTAACTTGAACTGATTTTATAACGATGCACATTGAATCGTTTAAAAATCCTGATGATGTTTTAGCAATTTTTGAAAAGTATAAACATACTGCAAAATTTGGTTTAAGTGTTAAACCAAATACTAATATTGAAATTTTAAGACCTTACTTAAAATATCTTTCGCTTGTTTTAATTATGTCAGTAGAACCTGGTAAAGGAGGTCAAGAATTTATTGATTCATCATTAGATAAAGTTAAAGAACTAAGACTAATGATGCTTGAAGAAGAAACACCTAAAATTAAAATTCAAATCGATGGTGGTATTAACAATATCACCGTTAAAAAAGCATTTGCAGCAGGTGTTGATGCTGCAGTTAGTGGTTCATATTTAATTAACAACTTAAAAATTGAAACTATCGCTGAAATGCTGAAAAAAGATTAAAAAAAATATGAAGACATTTTACTTTGTCTTCATATTTTAATTAATTAAATCAACCCTTTTTTTCTTAAAGTTCTGGCTGTTTTAGCAGTTACACGTAGTCTAACTTTTTGTCCATTTTGTTCTAAAGTGACATAGCGTAAATTAAGGTCAAAACGTCTTCTTGTAGCATTTAAAGCATGTGAACGACGGTTACCAAATTGGGCTTTTTGACCTGTTAATTGATCTTTTCCTGGCATGTTATTCCTTTCATCAATTTTGTTGAATAATCTAAAAAACGATTTGTTTTTTCATTTTAGCATAAAAATCTAAATAGTCTTATAAAAATAATTAGCCCTTTTCAGGCTTATTTAAAGTAAAAATCATTAATAAGTTATAGAATATAACTAAGGAGAATTATTTATGAAAAAACCTTCAAAAGAAGAATTAAAAAAACGCCTGAGCGAGATTCAATATGCAGTAACACAAGAAAATGCAACTGAAAGACCTTTTACTAACGAATATGATGAACACTTTGAAAAAGGTATCTATGTTGATATAGTTGACGGCTCAGTTTTATTTTCTTCATTAGATAAATACAATTCAGGTTGTGGCTGACCAGCCTTTACTAAACCTGTCAGTGAAATTGTCGAAGTACAAGACTTTAGCCACGGAATGCGCCGTGTTGAAGTTAGAAGTAAAAACGCTGATTCACATCTAGGACACGTTTTTAACGATGGACCTCGTGATAAAGGTGGTCTTAGATATTGCATTAACTCTGCTTCTTTAAAGTTTATTCCTTATGAAGAACTTGAAAAGCAAGGTTATGCTGAATATAAAAAGTTATTTGAATAATAATTGTTAAAAGCAAAAAAAATGCCTTTTGCAAATTTGCAAAAGGTTTTTTATTCAACTGTGAAATTAAATTGAGTAACTAAGGTTGTACTTTTATCATATCTAAAAGCAGCATAAATAGTTATTTTATTGTCTTGTTGCACTACTCTGATATATTTTTCATCGTTTGCTTTTTCGCTTAAATATGGATCAACAAAACTCATTTTATCAAGAGTTGCTTGTTCAAAATTTACTCCAGGTAGTTTTAAAATCTCAACTAATTTTGTTTGTTGTTGTTCAGCGCTTAAAGCAGTTGCACCGACAAAAAAGTTAGCAAGATGTTCTGCATAGGATTTAGCAGTTGTATAAGTAGTTTGATTACGATCTTTAATTGTGTAGTTAGTTTTAGCAATTGTATTTGCTAAATTAACAGCAGCTTCTTGCTGAGTTTTATTAACGTTAGGTGTTGTTGTTTCGGTTGCACTAAATCCTGCTAAATAAACTGTAAAAGCACGTGCTTGACCTTCTAAAGTTGCTTCTAAAGAAACTTTTGCAGTTGTTGTATTTTCAGCTGTTAAGTTTCATTCGCTGCTTGAATTGGTATAAGCACTAGCATCTATTTTTGTAACTGTAAAACGAGCAAATTTTTCCTTATCAGCTACTTGTAAGGCATTTAAAAAGTTAGTTATTCTTTCTTTTAAAGTAATATTTTCACGAGCTTTTAGTGTTTCAACAAAGGAACCTAGATTTTGTGATTGACTTTCAGTTGCAACAATATAAGTTTTACTTGCTTCCAAAGTCATCACATTAATTTGGGCAGCATTTAATTTATTGCTACCTAAATCAGGTTGTGGTCCACCACCTCCACATGAAATAGCAGTTACTGCAACTGCAACAGGTGCAATAGTTAAGGGAATAAGAATTAATGATTTTTTCATAAGTAAATAGTATTTTATAATAAATTTGAGATATTTTAACGATTTACTTTTTTACTTGCTGCTAAAGCGATCATCGCTGCATTATCAGTTGCTAACCTAATCTCAGGAATGATAACATTTGAATGTAATTTAACAATTTCTTGCCTTAAATATGAATTAGCAGAAACACCACCACCGATGATTAAAGTTTTAGGTTTAAATGTTTCAATTATTTTTTTAGTTTTTTCTAAAACTTGCATAAAAGCATGTTCCTGCATAGAGCAAATTAAATCGCTAATAGGATGCTCATTTTTATCAATTAAATTAATGACTTGTGATTTGATTCCACTAAAAGAAAGATCATATTCATTTTCAGTTTTAACCTTGTTTAATTTTATTTTACTATATTCATTTGTCTTACATAATTTATCAATTAAAGGACCACCAGGAAAACCTAATTTTGCCTTGTTAGAAATCTTGTCAAAAAGTTCTCCAATTGCATCATCAAGACTCTGTCCAATTATTTCTAATTCATGATCATTTTTTGCAAAAATAAATTGTGAATGACCTCCACTTAACACTAATCCTAAAACAGGATATTGATAGTCTTTATTAAATTCAGCAGAGAAAAAATGACCATCAAGATGGTTGACTGGAATTAGTGGTTTTTCTAAAAACAGTGAACATGCACTAGCGACTAAAAATCCAATATGTAGTGTTCCAATTAATCCAGGTTTTTCTGTATATGCAACATAATCAACACTAGATAAATCAAATTTATTTTTGACTAAATCTAAAATTTTTAAAATATTATCTTTATGTAATCTTGATGCTAGTTCAGGAATTGTGCCTCCATAATTTTTAAAAAAATCTGCTTGAGATAATGTTTCTAAAACATGAATTATTTTTTTATCTTCAGTAATTTCTACAACACTAATTGAAGTATCATCATGACTAGTTTCAAATGCTAAAATGATCATAAAAGCCCCTATTTTACGGTGATTTAATTTTAATTAAAAATAATTATATTGTATAAATTAGAATAGAATAAATAATATATTTTAATTTAAGGATAACATGATTTTACTAGTTGATACAACAAATAAAGATTTATTAATTGCGCTTTTTGATTCATCATATAAATTAATTAAAAAAATACATTTTAAAAATTTAAAACAAAAAGTGGAAACTCTAGATCAAAGTTTTAAAAATATTTTAAATGAATTTAATTTTAAAATAACCGATCTAAAAGAATTATATATTGCAAAAGGACCTGGTCTTTTTACAGGTGTTAGAATTGCATTAGTTTACTTTCAAACTTTTTCTCTTTTTCATAATTTTAAAATATTTACATCTGATAGTTTTATTTTTTTAGATGGTGAAAAATTATTAATCGATGCTAAAGGAAATAAATATTTTTATAAAGAAAATATTGATGACTTAGATATAAAAATAGGTAGTGAAAATATAGAGCATTTTCCTGAATTTAATTATGATAAAATCATTGATAATTTTTCTAAATATAAAGGCAAATTTATACTTGAAAAAGACAACTCAAATATCAAAGAAATTTACTTAAAAGATCCTCAAATTGGTAAAGCAAAATGATAGTTAAATGATCTGCATAATTTTGTAATTATAAAAGTCATTTTCCTTGATTATATAAATTACAAAATCAAAATTAATATAATTTTTAACTCTTGAGCCTCATTCAATTAAAACTGTATTATCATCAAAATAATCTTCATAAAAATCAAGGTCACCTTGGTGATTATAAACATCCATATGAACTAGATTTTCATATGTTTTCATGATATTAAAAGTAGGGCTTGTAATTACTTCTTTGATATCTAATATTTTTGCAAAAACTTGTACAAAAGTAGTCTTGCCAGATCCTAAATTTCCTTCTAGGGAAATTTTTTTATGTAAAAGTAAATTTAAAAATAGCTTTAGATTGGTTTCTAATTCCTTTTTATCTTTAACTTTAAACTCACTAACTAATTTCATAATATTAAACTCAATTGGATTTTATTATATAAAATATAATGACTATGATTAAAGATAAAAAGAATTTTATTCCCAGTGTTAATCTTGATGATTTCAATAACAAGCGTAAAAACTTACTAATAATTATTAACTATATTTGTACAAATAACTTAAGAAAGATAGTTCCTACAAATCTAAAACCCATTCATGATATTTTAAGGCGTTTTTACACATATGCCTTATTAGGGCTAATTATATGATCGTTTGTTAATACTAGTTTAGAAGTTTCTAATTCACCTACATCGGTAATTATTGTCGCAATCGTTGATATTGCCATGGCATTTTATTTACTTATCGATTTAATTCTTTGAGCAATAACTTACCCTTTAAGGTCTGGTTCTAAACAAATAGGTGCCTTTCTCTTTCCTCTTAGTTTCCCTGGGATTGTTATTATTCTTTCTTTATTACCTAGTTTATGAGTTTTTGGAATTTTACCTAATATTCCCGAAATTATCAACGGTAATAAAATTGAGACACCAATTGACTTACTGACTTTAAAATCACTAATCTTTTTTAGATTAGGTCGCATTATGATGTTATTGGCTATCTTTGGTCCTTTTAAATTACTGATTAGAGTTTTTACCAAACAATGAAAAACATTGCTTTATGTTTTTATTACGATAATTGCTTTAATCTTGATTTTTGCAGCTATTATTTTAAATGCCGAAAGAGTGGATAATAATAATTTAAAAACTTATTGAGATTCGGTTTATTTTGTCACTATTTCGATGGTGACAATCGGTTATGGTGATATTACACCTGTTACATCTTTAGGAAGAGCAATTGTTATTGTGATGTCAATTATTGGAATTGCTTTATTCGCTATCCCTAGTGGTATCATCGCTTCTTCATTTTTATTAAGTGTGGAGAAGAAAATAACTAAAACTAATTCAAATAAAGCAACATCTTTTATTCAAAGAAAACTCTTTCAATTTAAAAAGTTTTTCTTAACAGAAGAAAAACTTCATGAAATTGAACTCAAAGAAAAACAACTTGAAAAAGAAGATAAAGTAGAAGTAAATTTTGAAGAAGAATCTTTAAAGTTACAAAGACAAATGATGGAGGAAATTAAATACTTAAGATCTAAAATAGATGATCTTGAAAATAATTCTAAAAATGTCTAATTAAAATCTGGAGCTAAAAAACTGCTCCAGATTTTTTGATTCAAAATAATTTCAAAATTTATTGCGTTTGTTCATAATTTTCTGAACTAGATGGTTGTTGTTGTGCCTGAGCACGTTTTCACTCAACAAATCTTCTATTTTTACGCTTATAGTAATAGTAAACAAGTGAAAATCAAATCATTGTTATAACAATTGCTACTCCTAAATAAATTCCAAGGCGAATTAAATAATTGACATAATTAATATTAATAAAGGTTGCATAAACCTCTGAATTTTCATTTACTAGTGCTTGTAAAAAAGTTCAATCACTATAATAAAGTTGAAATAAGAATTCAAGGTTAATAAAGAATGCTAAAATAGCAAAATAAGCTGCAAAAGTTCTTGAGACAATCGTATATGTTCTTCTAGGTAAAATATAAAAATAGAAGATCAGATAATAAAGCATCAAAATTACTAATGAAACTGTTAAGCCATAGATAAAAAACTGATTAATAATATAATTCTCGCTTGCCGTGTAACTTTTGATCTGCAAGACATTAAAAGGGTAAATCTCTTTAATATTGATAAACACTACTTGTAAAATAAAATAAGTAATTGCTAGAACTGCTGTTACTACAACGAAGATATATGAGTTTCGTACTCACTTGTTAACTCTAATAGCCATATTCTCTTAATTATATTTTTATTTAGAAAAATTACACAGAAATAAAAAACTTTTTACAAAAATAAATTTGTAAAAAGTTCGTCATTAAAAGCAGTTTATTCGATTAGATCTTTTTCACCTGAAGAAAGAATTTCCTCTTCAGTAATTTTAACTTCATTTAACTTATGTAAGTTATCTGAAGTTACTTCAACTACCTTATGAGCAGTGTGGGTGAAATCTTCTTTTCAGCGATTTAGATTAACTAAAGGTGTAATAATTTCAACTGGATATTTTTTAGCTCTTAAAAAATTTATTTTGTCTTGGAAGATAATATAGTCTTCATAAGTTGAACCAGGAAGAGCATAATCAAAATCATCAAACATAATCATTCTGTCTAATTTATCAGAAGCATTAAAAAGAGCTAAATCAGCAGTTAATGTTCCTAGTGAAAAATTTAATTTAGTATTTAATTCAGGAAATCTTTGACCAAATTCATAAGCACTTTTTTTGATATGTTTTAAGTCTTTATTTTCATCCATTGATGTTTGTAAATAATTTTTCTTTTCTTCAGAAGATAGTTCTAAGAATTTTAATCAGACTTTAAATAAAGAAACATCTTCATTATTTTGCACGTTATTTAAATCATCTGCTTTGATTGTTTTAACAACAATCATTTTTTCACGTGCCCTTGAAATGGCAACGTTTAAAGCGTTAGCTCCGCCAGGTCTACCAACATAAGTAGAATGTACTTTGCTAGTTGCATCATAAACTAAAGTTGCAATAATTAAATCAGCTTCATCACCTTGAATATTTTCAATATTTCTTAATAGTAATTGATCATCATTTAATTTTTTCTCTAGCTGTGGATATGATGAAAAAATACGATTTGTAATTTCATTTAATTGTTTTGTGTTGAAAGCTAAAATGATGATTTTCTCGTATTTCTCGTGGTTTTCGACAGCTAATTCAAGTACAGATTCAATTTCAACTGTATTAACTCCATCTTCTCATTGACCATTTACTTCTAAAACATCAATTGATTTTTTACCAATAACTTCAAAATCATCGATGACATCTAATTGTGATTTATAAAAATGTTTTGAACTAAAAGTCATTAAAGCAGCAGAGCGTGAACGATAGTTTTTATTTAATAAAATTGTATGCACTCCATAAGATAAAGCATAGTCTAATAATGAATCTACATTACCAAAAGCCGATTCATCATTACTTCTTACAGAGAATCATCTTGTCGGTTTCATTTGCTTATCATCACCTGCTAAAATTTTAGTTTTAGCTAGATATAAAATAGGTAAACCTTTTTCAATAAAGATCTGTGAAGCTTCATCAACAATTGCATAATCAAATTCATCTTTTTCTCATCCTGATAAATCTGTATCAGGTGTTGTGATGATAATAGGGAACAATAATTTAATAATTTCTAAGTGTTCTTTTATAAATTTATGGGGAACCATATTCCCTAATTTTGCTGCAGAAGAAAAGGCATGATATTTTTTATATAGATCTGATTCATGATCTAAACTTTCAATTTTTGAAGCAATTTTTGCCGCAATCATATTTTCTAAAATGTCATCTGTGTAAGTAAATGAATCAATTTTTGTATTTAGATTTTCAATTAAAATTAAATGCTCAAATCATTTAAAATCGTGAGATTTTACAAGGGGAATTAAGTAGTTTAAATCACCACTAAAATTTGGAAAATTCTCTTTTAAAAAACTTATTAAGTTATTTAATTTTTTTTGCTTTTCAGTTAAATTTAATTTAGATAAAAGAATATTTGAATGGTTTAATTTTAAAAATTCTTTTTCAAAATTATCATCAAATAATTTCATAGGGTATCTTTGATTTTCATCTAAAGCATTAATGTCACTTAATAATTTCAAATCAATTCTAGCTTGGTATTCTTTTAATTTAGCAATTAAAAAGAATAATTCGTTATGCTTTTCATATTGCAATAATTCACGAAGCAATCTTACATATTCTTTAACATCATCACTCATGATTGCTGTTGGTTCATACTCTTGAGAACCATTAAAATTTTCTAAAAACTCTACGTATTCTTTAATAGGTTCATAAAAATGAGACTTTTTCATGTTTTTATCATTAAGAATAAATAGTCCGAATTTACTTAGTTTTGCAATACGGTTTTTAATAACTTCTAGTGCTGCTTTTTTCTCACTAACTACCAAAGCAGTTTTTTCATAAGCTAAAATATTCGCCAAAATATTTACAATAGTTTGACTTTTTCCTGTGCCAGGAGGACCTCAAATAATTGTGTCCTGATTTAGTGCACTAACTACTGCTTTATCTTGTGAATAGTTAGTTGCAACAATTCTATAGAATCCAAAATTTCTCTTGAAAATTGAGTTAGTTACAATTTCACGATTGATATTTTTATTAAATTCAACTTTGAAAATATTATCAATATCATTTCTTTTAATGATCTCAACCATACGATTTCTAGCATAACCTCCAAGAGGTTGATATAGCCCTAAAATCATTCCGTTATGGAAAGTAATTTTCTCACTTGTGTTATTTTCTGGTTTTTTAATTTCTGCTAGTAGGTCGATATTTACATTGTAAATATTTTGTCACACTGTTGAAACTTTATTAATAAAAGCAGCAATTGAATCAGTTGCAAAAGGGAAATCAACTGATAAAGCAAATGATGAATTATTTAATAATCAAAGTAGTTTTTCATTAACTTTTAATTCACCATTTGATTTTAAAGTAGCAACTGAGTTAGCAATTTGAATAGTTACTTCTTTTAAAAATAACGGTGCAAAAATACTTTTTCCATCGATATTAACACTAACAAATAGGAAACCAATATGCATTGGTCAAATGTTATTTTCACTATTAATTGATGTTGCTTCATTTAAGAATACTTTTCAATTAACAAGTGATTTTTGTGATTGTGATTCAACATTATCAATAATTTTTTCTAAGGTTTTTTTAAAGTCAACACTTAATTCTTTAAATTTATTTGATGAAATTTCTAAACTATGTTTTTTAGCAATTTCTAAAACTTCTTCAACAGTTGAAGCAAGTTTTAACTCTTCAATAATTTGTTGAAATTCATTAATATCTAAACGAATTGAAAAATTTTCATTATTGATAATTTTCAATAATGATTTTGCATCTAGTTTTTTACTTAGATCAAAATAAGTTTTGTCGTTAATAGTTGTTGTTATAGAAGGATCATTAGGACTAATATCTAGTAAGTTATCTAAAATAATACGATAACGATCTAGTTTTTCCTTGGTTAAATTTTTAGTATTTAAAATTTCTAGTAGTTCATCTTTTTTAATTATTTCCATTGTTTAATTCCTCATTTATTTTTTGTGCAATCACTCTTGCAGCGTTACCAATAATAATTGTAACTGCGTTGCTACTTTCTAATGTACCAGTTACATCTGGATATTTTTTAATTTTTTCTAGGTTAACAAGTTTTTTATCTTTTAAATAAAACTTGATTTTTGATAAAGATGCTTCAGCATTAATTAAATTATCTTTACCACCTAGATTATCTAGTAGTCCCTGATATTCAAATGATGTTTTGACATTTACATCAAGTTGATAGGTGTTAGTTTCAAGTGCTTTTTTTCTTAATTTTCCAAAAGTTAGAAAATTTAAAATTCTGGCTAGGATCTTCGTGAATTTGTTCATAAATTTATTATATAAAAGCAACGCATTTATTAATATAATTTTTCAATTTTAATATTTTGTTTTTTATCATTTTTACTAGCATAAATTTATAAAAAAGATCCCATTTGGGATCTAATTATTTTAGGTCTTTTCAATAACCTTTTACTAGTGATTCTTTTAAATCTTTAGCATACATAGGATACCATTTATCATAAATATAATAAGTTGCATAAAGGGGTGTCCCATCTTTTTTTCTTTTACTTTCTTCACCCATAGAAAGTTCTTGCAATTTGTAAGATTCAGATTCTTCAGAACCACTTAATCAATTATTTATTAAAGGATAAGCTGTGTACCACGCAAATACTGCCCCAAGGTATTTAGTTGCAAAAACATAGAAAGTTATTTCAAGTCTATAAATTGCTTTTTTGTAAACATCTTTTATTTTAGAATTACTTTCTTTAAAATATTCTCTAGCAAGTAAAATTGAAAATTCACTTATTACTTCTTTTAGTTTTTCAAACACATTTCAACCAAAACCAATCTTTGATTCTGAACTAGATGAAAAATTTTTTTCAAAAAGTTCTTTATATAAACTGCTTGTTTCTGTATCTGAGGTTTCAAAGAAAATATTGACTAAATTTGCAAACGAATGAATGTCAAAGCTATTATCTTCTTTAATTAAATTTAGATTAAATAACATTCCATCTAAATTAAATATTTTAGATTTAATTAAATCTGCAAAAGGAAGATTAGTAATTTGATTTAAATTAGTTAGATCAATTTTTGATAAAACATCTTTTATCAAAACATCAAAAATATCTTTAGTTAAAAAGCCGTCAACTACATTTGCTAAACTATCTTTGAATAGTTTAAAATTAGCATCTTCAGGTTTAATTTTTAATCCGGCTTCTTCTATAACTTTTGCAGTAATTGATGTTTTAAATGAATCATCTTTTAAAAGAAGCCTAAACAACTTTTTTATTAAATCTATAAATTCTTGCTTATCTTTCAATCTAGAAATTAATTTAGATAAGAACTGATTTAATGATGTAAGCGAAACATATTGATCACTATTTTCTAAAAAATCATTAACTGATAAATTTATTAAATCCAGTAGGTTTTGATTTTTTAAAATCCCTTTAAAAGTTGTTTCACTAATTTCTAATGGTAGTTTTAATTGTTCAACTAATTTGAATAATAATGTACCCATTTGATCATTTTCAAATGTTGATTTTAGAAAGTCAGAAACAACTTTTTTAATTGCTTCTTTTTGTTGTTCTGTTTTAGTTTTTAATCCTGAAACTAAGGTATTAATAAAAGGTAAAATTGCATCATCTTTTGATAGCATTTTTACTAATTGATCTTTCAGAATTGCAAGTGTAATTTTTTGTGTTCCTGCTATTCCATTTTGATCTAAATCATCGGTATTTACGGCGTTTTGTAAATTAAATAATAAATTTGTTATGACTTCAGAATTGATTAAAGAATCAACTATTCAGTCAAAATTTTGGTCATCATTTATGAAGTTTAAAATCGATGATAAATCAAGAGGAAAACCAAAAGATGCTGCTTGTGAAAACATAGTTTTAACAAGCATTTTTACTTCTGTTTTATTTGAGTTTACATATGAAGAAACAACATCTTTCATAGATGAATGTTTTACATTTTTAAATTTAGTTTGTAGCTCATCTAATTTTAATAGAATATCTTTTTCATCTTTCCCATAAACTTTTTGAACTAATTCTCTATCAGAATATTTTTGATTAAAAAGATTTAATTTATTAAATTTATTTTCATCATTTGCAAAGTAAACTTTATCTCAATTTGGAATTAAACTAGACAATTCTTTTTGACTATTTTGTTTTAAAAATAATTTTAAAAATAAATCTTGAGCAATCTTTTTATAACCAATTGTACCAGGGTGAATATCAAAAATTGTTGGTGCAAAAGTATCACTATTTTTTGCTCAATCATCTTTATCATAAACATCTATATAGTTAATATTTTGATTATTAGTTCTTAATTTTTCAACTGCTTTTTTAATTGCATTATTTAAGAAACCTAAAATTAAATCAGCAGGATCATCAAAGAAACTAATTTTAGTTTTTATAATTTCATTTAATGTATTAGTTAATCTTAGTAGTGGCATTGGATATGATAAAAATACAACTTGTGCATTTGGATTCATCTTTTTAATTAACTCACTTACTTTATTAATATCACTTTGAATTACTGAAGTAATTTTATTAATATCACCCATTAAACCAAAACCAACTTTTCCACTAAAGATCATTGGAAATAAATTTTTAAGTGCATTTAAATAATCATTTGCTCCTAAATTAATTGTAATTAAATTAGCTGATTTAATTTTTTCATGTAGCTTATTTAAATCATTTTTACTAAATGATCCAAATTTTTCTTTTACAGAATCTTTAAAAGGATTATCTTCTTTAGAATCTAAAGAACGCAAAAAATTGAAGCTAGTTTGGTTAGATTGACTTTGATCATCAATATTTAAAAGGTATAATCAGTCTTTTAAAGTAGACCCTGTCAAGGCATAGTTATCATATGTTTCTAATTTTGTTTCATCAACTGATTTAACAAAATTAGCTAAGAAATCAATGTAACTTAGTCCTGTATTCTTAGAATCACCTGATAATTGATAACCATATTCACCGTTAAAACCTGCAGCAACTGAATCACCTAGAGCAAGTAAATTAAGTTTTTCTAACTTAATTCTTGAATCAGGAATTGTCAGTAGGTTATTATTAAGATTATCCTTACCAGCTGCTTTTTGCTCAGCTGCTTTTTGCTCAGCTGCTTTTTGCTCAGCTGCTTTTTGCTGGTCTGTATTATCTTGATTTACTGGTGTAATTCAGTTGAGCCTGAATTATCTCCATTGACTGCACACGCAGTTGCGATTAATGCACTTGCTGATACTATTAAAGAACCTGAAAGTGCAATTAAAAGTCTTCGTCTTTTAATTTTCATATTAATTTATTAAAACCTTTCTTAATTTTTTGGAAATCTCTTCTCTCAAATTTGGTGTTTAATTAAACATAAAAATATTATCGAATTAATATTTTTTCCAAGATTTTTTTAAAAAATATTTAGGAAAAAATATTAAAAAAATATTTGTATTGCCACTATCTTATTATTAGTCAAAAAATTGGTTTTTTATCTAAAAATTAATCAAAAACCAATTTTTTGACATTTTTGATTTTTTTGTGAATAAAAAATAAAAAAATTGAAAAAAGTAATTAATTTTTTTATCTTGGCTTTTAAAAATTTTCTTGATATTGCTTTGGTATCGCCCACAAAAAATTCTTATTTTACAAAATAAATGAGTTAGTAAAATATTTTGAATTTTTGAAGCAAAAATAAAATCACTCAAATAATTTTGAGTGACTAAATTTAATTATTTATTAATTTCAATTTCTAAAATTGAATGTTTAGTTTGGTTCAGTTTAAGTTTAAGAGTTAAAGTTATCTTTCGATATCGTTTCTGATAATAACCTTCATGGCGTGATGTTTTTCAGCATTTTCAAAAATATCAAATGCTTCATTTGGTTGATCAATTTTGCTTAGTTTAAAATTACGGTGTTCAGGTTTTGATAATAATTCAGTTGAAATTTTGCCTGCTTTGATTTTACTTAATAAATCAACTGTTGTGTTAGCACTTACTAGCCCTGTTGAAACAGTAATATTTTTAATTCATAAATTATTTAGGTTAAATGGCACTGGTTTACCATGTACTCCAACAACTGAAATATGCCCACCAACTGCTATAGTAACTTGTGCTAGATCAAAGGTTGCAGGATAACCTACAGCTTCAATTGCTACATCAACTCCTTGACCATTAGTTAACATATAAATTTCTTCAGCAGCTTTAGAAGCATCACGGCTATTAACTACGTGAGTAGCACCTGATTTTTTAGAAAGTTCTAAGCGATCATCATTAATGTCAGCAACTATGATCATTTTTGGATTAAAAGTTAACGCAGTTAATAAAGCAGCAGTTCCTACTGCACCTGCACCAACTATTAAAACTGAATCAGTTGGTTTAATATTTGCTTTTAAAACACCAATTTCATAACCTGTAGGTAAAATATCTGAAGTAAAAATCGCCTGATCAACAGCAATATCTTTATCTAGTTTAATTAATGAATGATCAGCGAAAGGCACTCTAACATATTCAGCTAAAGTACCATCAATTTTGTAACCAAAGATTCAACCACCACCATTTGTACAGTGAGCTTGTAGATTTTTTTTACAATTATCACAAATTCCACAAGTGCTAACAGCTGAAACTATAACTCTGTCACCAACTTTAAGATCCTTAACATCAACTCCAACTTTAACAATTGTTCCAACACCTTCATGACCTAAGGTTGTACCTTTATCCATGTAAGGTATTTTATCGTGCTTGATACCTAAATCAGTACCACAAATTGTGGTAGTTTCCATATGCACAATTGCATCTGAGTCTTTAATTAATTTGGGCGTATCTTTATCAATTAATTTAACTTCACCATTACCTTTCCAGACTAAAGCCTTCATTTTTTCGGGTAAATTTGACATAATATTCCTAACCTTTACTTTAAAAAAGTAAATTTCTATATATAAAAATCTTACAACTTTTACAAAAAAATTAAAAAATAATTGAAAAAGTTTAATTTTTTTCATATCAAACTGAAAATTTTAAATTTATTTAAAAAATTACTTTTTTAGGTGTATAAGAGCATAAAAACAACTTTTTGATTAATTTCAATATTGATTTAAGTTGCTTTTTCGAAAATTTTAACCATTTATTAACGTTAAAAATTTATATCTTCAAAATATTAAAATTATCTTCTTATTTAAAAAAACGATTTTTTGGATACTGAAAAAATCTTCTTAAAAAGAGTACTGTTGAATATTTGCTTTGTTAAAAAATATTAATAATTTATTTTTAAAGTCTATTTTGGAAATTTAATATAATTATTGCATTAAAACTAAATTTGAGGTAAACATGATAAAAAATAAAAAATTTAACATTTTAAAAAAACTAATTCTTCTGTCTTTTGCAAGTGCTACATTTTTGTCTAGCTTTGCAAATATTTCTGCAAAGAATGACAATACAATGGAAGAAAACAATTCTGTTAAAGATAAAAAAACATTTTTAGATAATCTAATTGAAAAAATAAAAAAATCTGATTCAATTGAGGAAATTCTTAAAGGTAGCATAATAAACTACAAAAAAACTGAACAACAATTTAAGACTAATTCTTTAAGCGATTACATTACTTCTTTAAAAAACGGTGCTAATCGATTCGATATTGTTTTTAAAGCAGGTAGAGATTCAAATTTAATAAATCATTATGTTGAAAAAATAAAATTAGCAATAAACAGCCTTTCTGCTAAATATATTTACTCTGAAAATTCTTTAACGTTTTCTATTGCTTTTGATTCATTAGAAAATTTTAAGAAAATATTTTTAAAATTGCTAACTATAGAAATAGACTCTCAAGATATATTACAAGTCAATGTAAATGAAACAGGTAAAACAGTAGAACAGTTAAAGCCTGCTTATTATAAAAATATATATAAAATTTTGCTTGGATCAGATCCAGACATAGGTGGTAGCCCGTTTATTATCTACGATGGAGAAAGTTCTTTTTGAGAAAATTATAATTGATTAAATCAAGAAAGATACAGACTCATAGGTTTGACATACCCAGTTCTAAGTGAAGAAAGAAGAGATAGTGCACCCATAGTTGGAAAGAAAAAACTTGTGAAAGTTGGAATTTTAGACCCTTCTGGGATTATTGATACAAGTGCAAAACAATTTTGAAAGTCAACAAAAAAGGTAACTCATGATGATTTTTTTCTTTCTGAATCTGTAGGACTTCACGCAAATCGTGTAGCCGAAGTTATAATAGGTAAGCAGGGCATAACGCCTTATGTGGATCTTTATAGTTCTCAGTTTGAAGATTGAAATGGCATAGCAGGTGAGTTAAATTGATTTATAAATAACGGTGTGCATGTAATTAATAACAGTTGGGGATCGGTTTATCAAAATCTTACAGCTTATAATGCTGATGCTCAATGGCTGGACAACTTCTTACTTCAAAATAGTGAAGTAGTCTTTATAAAAACAGCAGGAAATGAGGGGAATCCGTTAAAAAAAGGATATAAAAAGGGCAACGAATTTCTTGAGCACAGATCATTATCTTTTAATTCAATAATTGTTGGTGCATTAGAAACCCAAGAGAGAGTAAAAGGACAAGCATTTAGCGAAATTTCTAAAAACGTTAATTATGTTACAACTTCAGCACCTGATCTGTTCATATCTGAATTTGAAGATGAAAAAGGGCTTCATGCAATAGGTGGTACAAGTTTTGCAGCACCTTCTATTACAGGGATTGTTGCACTTCTTAAACAGCCAAAATATCAAGCAAAACTTAACCAAGGAAAAGACTCAATAATTATCAAAAGTGCTATTATTTCTGGTTCTAGAAATAATCTAGATGACTATCTATGAAATAATCAAGAAAAATCTGTATGAAATCATAACTATAATAACAAAACTGGATTTGGTAGAGCAAATTATTCAAAAATTCAAGAATCATTAAATAATTTAGAATATTTTAGACTAACTTCTCGCTATACAGAAGACAATAAATACGTAAAAAAAGTTTATATAGACAAGGGTAAAAAATACCGTGTTAATATAACATGACAAGTTAGGGATTTACTTCATCGCTTTCCAATAGATAAAAGTGTTTGACTTTATAATGTACCTACACCCGATGATACTTTTACGCCACCAGTATCAATTTCACTAAATGTAAGATTTCCAGGGAACTCTGGAAAAGTAGTATCAGTAGACAACAACCTTTGAAATACAAAGATTGTAGATTTTGAAGCAACAGAATCAGGTTATTATAGCTTCGAGGTATTCTATAATTCAATACTAAAAGATCCAAGGCTAAAAGATTATGATGTGGCGATGACCTATTCTCAATTCTAAATTTAAAAAAAATAAATACATATTTATCTTATTTTCACCTATAACAATTATTTCCTCATTGGCATTAGTCTCTTGTCAGGGATACTGGGCAGAAATGAGAGACAAACAGTATACAGGTGATACTGCTGCTATTTATAGTAAAAAAACATCTAACAACCAAGAATATGTTCAACTTAATATTGTGGGATATAATCGCTATTTTTCCTTTAGTGATTGATATTGGTCATACCAAAGATACGGTGAAGACGATACAAATGATCCTAACCAGTATTTTAACAATGTTGTTAAAAAGAATAAATGAGAATATGATAATAAAAAAATTCACGAGATAAGTTTAGAAGGAATTGGTAGTTCTAATTGAGTGGAATTTAATGACTTTGATTCTCAGAAAAATTTTCCTAATTACTTGAAGACTGTAAGTTTAATCAGCAGCCAAGAAAACCTAAAAAAACAATTAAGATTAACGGCAGATGAAGAGAACAAGTATAAAAATTATCTAGAAAGAGTTAAGAAAAAAACACTGACTAATGATGAAATAAAAGCACTAATGCCATGGAGTGATAGTTTTAATGAAAAATCCATCAACTCAAAATTAAATTTAGAAAAGTTTGATTATATATTTTTAAAAGATCTATGAAGATACATTGAAAGTCCTATGATTCAAGTTTCAAGAGTAGATGCTGGTATCGAAATTATTGATTATATTGTTAATTTAGAAAATAAAACAATAAAAATTAAAACTTATATTGTCCCTGAAAAATTTCAAACTAGTGGAGTAGTAAATCAGGGAATATCATGAGCTAATCCACCCAGAACTACATCTTTTTTAATACCTGTTGAAAAAGGTAAAATTTCTGATTTTAATATGAATGAGTGAAATATAGTTTTAACTAGAAGTGATATTTAGAAAATCATTTATTTAAAAAATTCGATTTTACAGAACAAACATTTATACTAAGCCAAAACAAGTGGCTTAGTATTTTTAGTAAAAAAAATTCTAAATACAGATATACAGAGTTTTAATTATGTTTCAAAGTGCAAAAATATTTATTCAATTAAAGCACTAAAACTATTATTTATAGTTACTTCAAATTAATATATAAAATTGTACTCTTATTATAAAAATATTTAATAATCAATAAATAATTTGCTTTTTAAAAGTGATTAATTTGCACATGAATTATAATTTGCTTGCCTTATTACTGGATTGGAATAAAAGTATTATAAAAAATTTTAGGTAAAAGAATTTCATTATTAATTGCCTAGTTAAGTGTTAATAAAAAAATACAAATAAATAAAAATGTTAGGATTAAAATGAAATTACAAACTCAAAAAATTAAGAAAATATTTCTCCTTGCTGCCTTACCAGCTGTAACATTTTTTGTTTCATCACTAGTTGCATGTAGTAACTACTGAGCAGAAATGCGTGATAAACAATATGTCAGTGACACTGTAGTTATTTATAGTAAAAGTACTGACTCAAAGAAAAACTATGTTCAGTTGAACATAGTTGGGTTTAACAATTGATTCTCATTTAGTGATTGATATTGATCATACCAAAGGCAAGGTCCGAGTAACATAACTGATCCAAAACAGTTTTTTAATACTTCAGTTAAAAAAGATCAATGAATTTATGAAAACGGTCAAGTTCATGAATGATCAAAAATGGACATAATTAATGAATTGATGCCTCAAAAAGAATTTAAAGATTTTTTAATTCAAAAAGGTTATCCTAATTATTTAAAATCTATTAGTTTGGTTACTGATCAAGAAAGCCTTAAAAAGCAACTAAGATTAAATGATGAAGATCAAAAAAAGCATAATACCTATTTAGAAAGAATTGAGGGGAAAACTTTAACAACTGCTGAATTAGCAAAATTAAAGCCTTGATCAGAAAGTTTTAATCAGCAAACTATTGAGTCAAAATTAACTTTAAAAGATCACGACTATTTATTTGTTAAAGATCTTTGAGAATATTTTTCTTCCACGGCAATAAGAGTTTCTAGAGTAGAAGCAGGGATTGAATTATTAGATTATATAATTGATATTGAAAATAAAATAATTAAAATGAAAGCAGGTTTTGTTGCTGAAAAGTTTTGCTCTAATTGTGCGCATAATGCTAGAGCTGTATATGCTTATCCACCTAGAACTACATCTTTTTTAATACCTGTTGAAAAAGGTAAAATTACTGATTTTAATATGAATGAGTGAAATATAATTCTGACTGAAGGTGATCTTTAAATATTAATGCAAGAAAAAATAACCGTTTCAATAACGGTTATTTTGCATTTTATTTTGGAATTGATTATCTCTAATATATGGTGGGAACGAATGGACTTGAACCATCGACCTCACGATTATCAGTCGTGTGCTCTAACCAGCTGAGCTACGCTCCCATAAATGATTTACCAATTATAAAGTATATAGTAACTGGTAAATTTTTTAATAAAATTTCTAACGTTTTGAGAACTGACGTGCTTTACGAGCTTTACGTAAACCAGGTTTTTTACGTTCTTTAACTTTTGAATTTTGAGTAAGCATCCCTTCAGGGCGCAGTGTTCTTCTGTGATCTTCTGATACTTCTAGTAAAGCACGAGCAATTCCTAAACGAATCGCACCTGCTTGACCAGAAAGTCCTCCACCTCTAACGGTTACTTTAATGTCAAATTTATTAACTGTGTCAGTAATTCCAAAAGGTTGCAAGGCATCTTTAATATAGATGTCACTTTTTAAGTATTCTTTTGCTTCACGGTTATTAACTACGAAAGCACCACTACCAGGTTTTAAAATAACACGAGCAACAGAAGCTTTTCTTCTTCCTAGCCCTCTAAACATTACATCAGCCATTATTTCACCTCAATTTTCACTGGTTGTTGTGCTGCTTGTTTGTGTTCTGGACCAACATAAACAAATAAGTTTTTAAATTGTTTTCTACCTAAAGCAGTTTTAGGTAACATCCCTTTAATTGCTAATTCTAATAAAGCATAAGGTTTTTTTTCTCTAACAACTGCCGCTGTTTGAGATGTTAATCCACCTTTATAACCTGAGTGGCGGTGGTACATTTTTTTAGATTCTTTATTTGCTGTTAAAACAATTTTTTCAGCATTAATAATTACTACATTGTCTCCCATGTCAACATTTGGAGTAAAAGTAGGTTTGTTTTTTCCACGTAAGATTGTTGCTACTTGAGCTGCAACACGACCTAATACTTGCCCTTCAGCATCGATTAGATATCATTTTTTGTCAACTTCAAGGTGCTTAACAATAGTTGTTTGACGCATGATTTCTCCTGAATATATTCATATATAAATTTAAATTTGCCTAGAATTTACTTTTATTAATTTACGAATAAGTCGCAAAATGTTGTTTAACGGGACAACAATCTTGAACTAAAAGTATAAGTTCGTTTTTTTATAATATCAGAAAAAAGCGTTTTTTCATCAGAAAAATTACGCACTTTTTCTGATTTTATTTTTACTACTTTTATGAGTGCTTTACCTAGTTAAGTTTGAAGTTATTGTTTCTTAGTTTTAAGAGCAAAAAACTTGTTTTTTAATTAATTAAAAGTGGCTTTTTTAATACTAAAAAAGATATTAAACTAGACTAGCAAAATTACTAATCCCTTCTATTTATATAAAGGGAACAACTAAAACTTGACTAATCAACCATTTTTAGGTAAAAAATCAACTGAAAAGCCGAAAAAATTTACAACTTTGTCCAAATTTGTGGTTAAATAGAAGAGATAGGGGGAAAAATGGGGAATTTCGGGAATTTTGAACGCACCTTGGATGACAACCTTAGAGTTGCCATCCCGACTAAGTTTAAAGACCATTTTGGGTCACGATTTTTCTTATTTAGAACTTTTAATAATGTCTTAGAAATGTGAACTGATGCAGACTTTAATGCTGAGTCACAAAAACTGGACTTAATTGATTTAAGAGATATTGAAGCAATTAAATATAAACGTGCTTTTTATCAAAGAATTGAAGAAGTTACAGTTGATAAAGTTGGTCGAATTAAATTGACCAACAACATTGTTGAAAAAACCTCTATCAAAAAAGAAGTTGTTTTTGTTGGAATTGGAAACAAAGTAGAGATTTGATCAAAAGAAGCCTACGATTCCTTTGACGATGAAATGAATGATGAAGCTTATGCTAAAGCAGCCGCTGCTATTTTTAATCGTAATGATAAAAAAGGCAGTGAATAATTCATGGATTTGCACATACCTGTTTTGTTAAAACAAGTTTTAGAACAAATCGAACCTGATAAAAAAGCACTTTATGTAGATGCCACCTTAGGGTATGCTGGTCACGCCAGAGCAATATTAGAAAAAAATCCTAACTTGAAATTAATCGGTTTTGATCAAGATGACTTTGCGATAAAAAATAGTCGAAAGCATTTAGAAAAATTCCCTAATGTTACTTTTATTAAGTCGAACTTTGAAAATATGAAGACTTATTTAGAAGAATTAGCAATTTCAGAAGTTGATTACTTCTTATTTGATCTAGGTATTTCTAGCGTTCATGTAGATGATGCCCAAAGAGGATTTAGCTATAACAAAGATGCCTTATTAGACATGCGAATGGATCAAAATACGCAACTAACTGCGCAAGAAATTATTAATCATTGAGACTATCAAGATTTATTAAAGATCTTTAATAACTACGCCGATGTAAAATTACCCCACGTAATTGCGAAGGCCATTATTAAAAATAGACCTTTATATAGAACTATGGAACTAGTTGACGTGATTAAAAAAGCACTTCCTGCAAAGATTTTGCGTGAAAAAAATCCTGCTAAAACAGTTTTTCAAGCACTAAGGATTGCTGTTAATCGTGAATTTGAAGTCTTAGAAAAAGTTTTACCAACCTGCTTAGAATTTATGCGAAAAAACTCTAAGTTAATGGTGATTACATTTCATTCAAAAGAGGACAAAATTGTCAAATATTTTTTTGGTAAATTAATCAAAAATAAACATGATTCAAAACTTCCATTAATGGAAGTTAAAGAATATAAAGTTAAAAGTTTTACAGCTGATAAAAACGAAATTGAAACAAATAAACGTGCTCGCAGTGCCAAACTGAGAGTACTACAAAAATTGTAAAAATACTTAAGAAAGGAGCAAATTAATGACTTTTTCAAGGGAACCAAAAAGCTTTATTGAAGTGGATCTTTCGAGTATTCGCTTTGTTACTTATGTAACCGATGAAGTAAATTCTTTTAAGATTATTGATGAAAAGTTTTATCTAGATATCACTAATTTAAATGAAGAAATTTCTAATGCAAGGCGATTTATTGTCTTGCATAAAGAAAAATTAGGATTTGCTCCAAGTAAAATTGACGTTGTTTATAAGGATAATTTTTTAAATGCTCGCACAAAAGCTATAAAAAGTACCATCCATATTAAAAAGAACAGCGAGCAAGCAGACAGCGATGAAAATCTAGATTCTACTGGGGAATTTTTAAAAAGCATTGACAGTGATTTTAGCAAAAAAAATCAGGAAGACTTTGCAATTAATATCACTCCTTTAGAATATTCGATATCAAAACACAGTAATTATTGACAAAAGTTTGATAACTGAAATGATGTTAGCGAATTAAAACGTGTTAAAATCAAATCACTAATTACCTATGTTGAAAACGATAAATACTTTGAACTTTGTGAAGCACTTGAAAAATTAGGCTTAGTAATTAATAAAATCTATTCCTTTGCTGAAATTTCAAACTCACTTTTAAAAGATAATGGCAGCGATTACATCAACGTGCATTTATCAAGCAACGCCACATTTATTACGCAACGTAAAAACGACAAAATCGTGAAAATTGAGCAATTTAGATTTGGCGAAAACTACTTTATAAAATGGTTACATGACAAATTTAACCTAAATGCTTTAGAAGCTGAAAAAACACTTTATACTTATGCTTCAAAATTTGATTTAATAGTCGAAAATCCTGAATTAAGAAATAATCTCAACTCTCTCTCTCCTCTCTTATCATATCCAGATTATTTCAAGGAAATAGAAAATTACATCATCTTATACTGAGAAAAACTGCATGAATTTTTAAGTGAAAAATTCAGTGACTATGCAACAAAACAAGTAGTTGTTTTTAGTGGTGCTTTTAACTTTATGGGAAAAGCATTCCGAGCAAGTGATGCTTTTATCACAAATTCTAAAATAGTCTTTATCGAAAATCAAAACACCGAGTTTGAATTCAATGAGAATGAACTTTCTCATCAATATTTAAACCGTATCTATCAAAAAGCAAATGTGACTTACAACTTTGAAAGTACTTACACTTTCCCTGAATTTTTTTACGAAGTCAAAAGTCCTAATAAACTGAAGAAGTATCATTAACTAAACCTTGGGAGGTCAAATGTCAGAAAAAACAAACACAGCTATTATTAAAGTAGTCGGTGTTGGAGGATCAGGAACTAATAGTATAAACAACATGATTAACAGCGACTTAAGTGGCGCTGAATTTATCGTTGCCAATACTGATAAACAAGCTCTTGATGCTTCACCTGCTTTGGTAAAACTTCACCTTGGAGCAGATAATGAAAACTCAACCAGTGCTCGTGGTCTTGGTGCAGGAGCTAATCCTCAAGTAGGAGAAGAAGCTGCACAATCAAGTATCGCTGAGATTAAGCAAGCATTAAAAGGTGCTGATATGGTTATCATCACTGCCGGAATGGGTGGTGGAACAGGTACTGGAGCAGCACCAGTTTTTGCTGAAATCGCAAAAAGTTTAGGAATTCTTGTTGTGGCAATTGTCACAACTCCCTTTATTTTCGAAGGTAATAAACGTAAAAACAATGCTTTAGAAGGTATTGCTAAACTATCTCAGAAAGTTGATTCAATTATTACGATTAGTAACGAAAAATTACTAGAGCAATATGGCGATGTACCGATGAATGATAGTTTTGTCTTTGCTGATACGATTTTAAAACTAACGGTTAAAACACTAACAGATATTATTTCTGCTCCAGCGCATATCAATTTAGACTTTGCTGATGTTAAAACAGTAATGTCTAATAAAGGTAATGCAATTATTGGAATGGGAAGAGCTGTTGGTGAAGACCGTGCTACTAAGGCTGCAATTCATGCAATCAGTAGCCCTATAATTGAAACTTCAATTAAGGGTGCAACTGATGCAATTGTTAATATTAGTGGCGCTAATATTACGCTAAAAGAAATCAACACAGCAGTAAGTGTAATTACACAAGCTGTAGGTGAAGATTGCAACATTATTTTTGGAACATCAATGGATAATAATGCAGGTGATGATATTTATGTAAGTGTAATCGCTACTGGAATTAAGAGTAATCAAGTATTATCTACAATGGAAAAATCTGAAGAAATTAAAGAACTTATCAAGACAATGGAAATTGATTTAGAAAATAAAAATACCAAAGAATTTTTATTCGATGAACCTCTTCCATTAACTGAAAAACTTTCTTTAACTAGTAAATTTGTTAATAACATTTCTCTAACAAGTGAAACAAAAACAAAAACAGTCCAAGAAGATGGGCATAAGAGCAAATTACCTTCATGATTTAGTAAGAAAAATTAAGGCGATGTCTTAGAAGCAATAATTTTAGTAAAATTATTAAACATAAAATTTGCTTTTGGCAACAAATTTTTAAGTAATAGCATTTGCTGTTACTTTTTATTTTTCTTATTTATAATTTATCATGAAAGTAGGTTCATATGAAAACAAGAAAAAGTTTGCATCATGCTGATGTCAAATGAGAATTAAAAGGTGAAGAATTTATTGATGGTAATTACAATAAAGCAATCAATATTACTAGTCATTTAAATAATAAAGAAAAAATCACTGGTGGTTTTTCTGAAACTGGATTTCAAAATCACTTTTGAAATCCTGAAGAATTATTAGCTTCAGCTTTAAGTAATTGTTATTTACTAACTTTTTTAGCACTAGCTAAAAACCGTAAAATTACAGTGTATGCTTATGAAGATAAACCAACAGTTACTTTAGAAGGTACTAGTGCAGCAGATACCAAAATTACTGAAGTAGGTCTTTATCCAACTGTCTTAATTAAAGATCAAGAACACATTTCATTGGCAAATGAAATGATGGAAAAAGCTCATAAATATTGTTATGTTGCGAATGCTTTAAAACCAGAAATTAAATTTGAATTAGACTATAAAGTAAAATCAGTTTAATAATTTTATTAGTTTATTACTCTTAAAACCTAGTAAATTTTATAAATAAAACCAACTAGATAAATCTAACATAAATTATACCACTTTTTTTGTTTGAAAAAATTTTAAAATGAAAAATCGTTATTTGATTTTTCATTTTTTTAATTGAATTATAATTACGATGAAAAACAATTATCGTGGATATCAAGGAGTATAAGATGAAAATAATACCTAATCCAAAATCTAAAAAAAGAAAATTCATTTTCTTAATTACTTCTTTAGCAGTTGGTGTAATTTCAACAATTTCTCTAGTAGCATGTAGCAGTATTGACTACAATCCCAAAGAACTTGACAAAGGTGCTGCAGTTTATTCTAAAACAACTGAAGTAGACAAAAAACCTTATGTACAAATAAATTTATATGGGTATGAAGATTTTACATTCGGTAATTGATACCCAACATATACAAACTCTAATTCTAGTACTCTGAAATATAGAGAACTTATCATTAGAAATAGTAGCGATAATAAAGCTACCGTAGATCCTGAATTTCCTGAAACTGGTGATAAATTAATTACTATTGGAGAAGAAACCGAAGAGCAAAAAGACATCAGAAAAAGATGGGGATTATTTGCTCCAAAATATAAGTGAGTTTACAATCATTCTCCTATCTATAATTCTTTAAGTGATAAACAAAAAGACAGTGATTATTTAGTTGATGCACTTGAACAAAAACAAGAACCTGATAGTCAAAAATTCATTAGTTTGATAAAAACTGATGAAGAACTAAAATCATCATTAAGATTAGATGATGAGAGCAAAAATCTTTATTTAAAATATCTTGAATCAATCACAGAAAAATCTACTCTAGAAAATGTAACTGATAAGAATGCTTTTTTAGAAAAAAACTTTTTACCTTGATCAAATACTTTTAATTATGATGCAATTAAAAGTAAATTAGATCTTAAAAAATATGATTACATTTTCATAAAAGATTTAGCAAGATATTTTCATACCGAAGGAAATGGTAGCGAATATTTTCTAGATGGTGGTTTAGAAATTTCAAATTATGAAGTTGACAAAAACAGTAAAGAAATTTCAATTTCTTGAGATTATAAACCGACAGCACCAAAAGACAAAAATTTAGCAGCACCCGACATTATCCTGACAGGTGTTTCTAAAAGATCTCATTCATTTTTATTACCAGTAGAAAAAGGGAGCATATCTGATTTTAAAGTGGATGATTGATCATTTAAAAAGATAAGTTAATTAACTTATAAATTCATAGTTACATCTTTTTTAAGATGTAACTTTTTTATTTTCAAAACTTTTTATAAGTGATTTAAAATTAAGTTAAAAAATAAAATTTTAAATTTTAAAACTGATGAATCAAGCATAAAAGAATTAAAATAAATCTAATATAAATTATACCAATTTCTTATTTAGAAACTTTGTTTAAAATGAAAAATCGTTATTTGATTTTTCATTTTTTTAATTGAATTATAATTACAATGGAAAACAATTATCGTGAATGTCAAGCAGAATATGATGAAACTTATAAATAGCCAAAAATCTAAAAAAAGAAAGTTAATTTTTTTATTTACAACTTTAGCAGTCGGCGTGATTTCTACTGTGTCTTTAATTGCATGTAGTAGCCATCCTACTATACTTGAAAAAGGTGCAGCAGTTTATTCAAAAACTACCGAAGTAGATAAGAAACCTTATGTTCAAATTAATTTATATGGATACAAACGATTTACTTTTGGTAATTGATACCGAACAGGTGCACGACCCGATTCAAGTTATTTAACTTATCGAAGTATCATTATTAGAAATAGCAGTGATAATAAAAATGGAGAAGATCCTAATTGGCATGAAACCGATACAAAGTCACCTTTTATAATTGGCGAAGAAACTGATGAACAAAAAGAAGTTAGAAAAAGATGGGGATTATTTGTTCCAAAATATAAATGAATTTATAATAACTCACCTATCTATAATTCACTCAGTGATAAACAAAAAGATAGCTTTTATTTAGTTGATGCATTAGAACAAAATCAAGAACCTGATAGTCAAAAATTTATCAGTTTAATTAAGAATGAA
The DNA here is from genome assembly GCF_002272945.1 of Mycoplasmopsis agassizii. Lineage (GTDB taxonomy): Bacteria > Bacillota_I > Bacilli_A > Mycoplasmatales > Metamycoplasmataceae > Mycoplasmopsis_B > Mycoplasmopsis_B agassizii. The sequence goes on from NZ_NQMN01000001.1 coordinate 529,245, forward strand.
GAAGAGTTAAAATCATCTTTAAGATTAGATGAAGAAAGTAAAAGTACTTATTTAAAATACCTAAAATCAATAGTAAGAGAATCTGAATTAAAAAATGTCACTGATAAGGATTCTTATTTGGAGAAAAAATATTTACCTTGATCAAATAGTTTTAATTATGAAACAATTAAAAGTAAACTAGATCTAAAAAAATATGACTATATTTTTATTAAAGATAGTGGCAGTTACTTTCGTAATAGTGGTGAAGGTATAGAAGTTTTTCTAGATGGTGGACTAGAAATCCAAGATTATAAAATTGATCCAAATAGTAAAACATTCAATATTAAATGAGGTCATAAACCAACTGTACCTAGTGGCATTGATATTGTTGTTGATACTGCAATTCACTCAGAACCTTCTAGTAGATATCACTCTTTTTTCATTCCTGTTGAAAAAGGAAGTATTTCTGATTTTAAAGTTAATGATTGATCATTTAAAAACATAAACTAGTTTTTTGAAACTGTAGTTACATCTTTTTAAGGTGTAACTTTTTTATTTTTTTGAGTATTAAAATTCATAAATAAATTTGAATGAGCTACTTAATTTTGAAAAAAATATTAAATAATTGAGTGCTCAGTCGTGTGTTTCTAATTGTATCAATTTATTATTTATATTCTCTAATTAAAATTAAAAATTAGCCTTTAAAAAGTAATTTTTGCAATCTAAATATAATGCTTTCAAGAAATTATGTGTTCGTTTACTTTCTTAAAAATTTTCTTTAAAATGAGCAAAATAAAAACAAAAAAGGATTTCAAATAATGAAAAAAACTACACAACTAAAAACAATCCTTACCTTACTTACAGGTGGGATATTTACTGTTTCTAGTTTTGCTGGTATTTCAGCAATTAGTCAGCATGCACCTTCTATAACTGATAATTCTAAAAAATCAGATTATCAGTTATTGATTAATAAAATTAAAAACGCAACATCAATTACCGAAATGGCTGAAGGTAATTTTTTGAATTACCGAGTTTATAAAAAAATTGGTGAAAATAATTTAGAAAGTAAAAAACAAATTATTAAAAACGGTTCTAATCGTTTAGAAATAGTTTTTAAAGCAGATGTTGAAAAAAGCAAAATTAATCAATATGTTGAAAGTCTAAAAAAATTACTGGAAAAAAATCATCAATATATTTATGGAGAACATACACTAACTTTTTCAATTGCCTTCGAAGATATTGAAGATTTAAAACAGTCTTTTTTAAAAATAGTTGAACTTCAAATAGATTTTAACGACTTATTACAAGTAAATATTTTTGATACAAAATATCCAGTTCAAGAGTGACAAAAAATCAATAGCAGTATTGCATTAGATTTTGATTATTTTGACCCACTTCCTTGATGTTGTCGTTCTTATGAAGATATGCATCCACCTGCTCCTGAACCAAAACCAGAACCAGAGCCTGTTTACACTCCACCACCTGCACCACCAAAACCTGTATATAAAAGATGAGATATGGATGAAGATAAAGTATGAAACAATTATTATAATCAAAACAGATTAAGATACGAATTTGCTGGACTGAATCCATTAACACTAAGGGATGAAAGAGTAAATGCTAAAAAAGCTTGAGAACAAGAAAAAAGAGTTAAAGTCGGAGTACTTGAATATGGTGGTTTAGTAAGAAAAGATGCTATCATTTACAGTTCTGATGATATTCATGTTGAAGAAGGTCCTATTTCACTTCATGCTAATGAAGTTGCCGAAATAATTATTGGACAACAAGGAATCAATCCTTATGCTAGTTTATATAGTGATTGATTGCAAGGGTGAAACGGACATAAAGGTGCTATTGAAAGGCTTGTAAGTAAAGGTGTAACTATTATTAATAATAGTTGAGAAGAAGGTGATCTTAGCAAGGAAATTGAATATACTTCATACAATGACAATGCTATATGACTAGATAATTTTATAAATGCCAATCCAGAAGTGGTATTCATAAAAGCAGCAGGAAATCGTGGTAGAGGTGATGATTATTATAAAAAAAACGGAGTTTACTATAAATATGCTACACCCGGTAAAATAGCAAAATATCTTGATTCATACTCTTTATCATACAATTCAATAATTGTTGGAGCATTAAAATTTGATGATAACATTGAGGCAAATGACTACTCAGAGCATTCTGCATGAATAAATTACGTAACAACATCTGCTCCCGATCTTTTTATTAGTCAATATGCAAGCCGATATTTAACAGATGAAGAAAGAAAAGACGGAGAAAGTGATAGAAAAATTGGAACAAGTTTTGCAGCACCAACTATAACTGCAATTGCTAGTTTGTTAAAAACCAACTATAGTGAGTATTTTGACAGAGGCTATGATTCAATTATTATGAAGAGTGCATTAATATCAGGTTCAAGAAGTAGGCTTTATTGAGAAACTAAATTTTTTCCTAATTTAACTTTTAAAGAACATAAAGTTTACAATGATCAAGCAGGGTTTGGTAGGGTTAATTTTGAAAAAGTTAAAGAATCCTTGGAACATTTAGACTACTTCACTCTAAGAAGTGAAAATACAGAAAATAACCCAAGAAAGAAAACACTTGACCTAGTTAAAGGTGATATATACAGAATAAATTTAACATGGTTGAATATAGACCCATTTCAAAAACCAGTGATTTATTTTCCTCTAAGAAATGGACCAGAACCTACCGAAGAACATGTAGGACCTATTCCAGTTAAACTTAATATTATTGACCCGTCTAATAAAAAAATGGAAGCATACACCGAATGATCTTCATGGCAGCAAGCAAATAAAGTTAATACATTTACTTTTGAATTTAAAGTTGCTGAAAGTGGCACATATAACTTCGACATTTTCCAAAATGGTGGAGATAGAAAAGATAATTTCGATGTCGCAATGACATATTCAAAAATCTAAAAAATACAAAAAAGTATTTTTTGTTATATCATCATTATTAATTACTAGTTCTGTTGGTGTACTAATTGCTTGTTCAACAAATGAAGCTATGTATAAAAAAGAAACTCCTTTAGAAACTCCAAAAGTAGTTATAAAACAATTTCCTTGACCTCTTGAGAAAGGAGCAGCAGTATATTCAAAATTAACAAAGGCTGATAATGATCCTTATATTCAAATAAATTTATATGGTTATAAGTTTTTTACTTTTGGTAATTGATATCCTGTATAAGATAGTTTTGAAAACTTTAATTGAAGAAACCTTTTAGTAAGAAATGTTTCTGATGGAAAAACTAGTGACCCTGATTTAAATATAGGTGATGGAGGTGGTTCTCTCAAGGTAGGTGAAGAAGAAACTCCAAGACAGAAAAAAATTAGAGATACATGAACTTTTTTTGCAAATAAACCTGATTGAATTTATAGTAAATCAAAAGTTTATAATTGTCTTGATAAAGAGCAAAAAAATAGTCGTTACCTTGTTGATGCGTTGGAACAAGAAGCTGAACCAGACTACCAAAAATTTATTAGTATTGTAAAAAATGAAAATGATCTAAGAATGAGTTTAAGATTGAGCGATAATGATCAAAAGCTCTACGATGAATACTTATTAAATTTCTTTGACTTTAAAAATTCAAAAAACATATTAGAGTTAAGACATAAATTTTTACCGTGATCAAATACATTTAATTTTGAAATTATAAAAGATAAATTAAATTTCAATAAATATGACTACCTTTTTATTAAGGATATTTCTCAATACTTTAGATTTAATGAAAGTAGCGATTATTTATTAGAAGGTTGATTAGAAATCAGCAAATACAAAATTGATGAAATAACTAAAACAATTTATGTTGACTGAAATATTGCACCGACAGTACCTAAAGGTATAACTTCTGGTGCAGATTCTGTAATCCCTACAAGTCTTCCTAAAAGATTTCATTCCTTTTTAATTCCAGTTGAAAAAGGCAAAATATCTGATTTCAATGTTTACGATTGAAATATGAAACATTTTGAATAAACAAAAAGTTGCTTGTTTAATTAAAGCAACTTTTTCATTTTTTAATTTTTGACTCAAAACTAATCTAGGTCAACATAAACATTTGTTTTGTCAAAATTTGTTTGAAGGTTTTTTAAATCTTTTCAATCTCTTTTTAATAAGTAAATTAAATATTCTAAAACCATCACCATTGACATAACATCGTTATGACAATACTTTTTCAAATTAGGAACAAGTTGTTGATCTCAAATCTGCTGGTGAGTTAAGCCTAAATACTTTTTAACTCCTTCAGTCATTGCTAGTAAACCATTTTTAATTTCTAGTTCTTTATAAGGAGTAATCAATTTAGAAAATGATTTATCAGAATGTTTAGAACTGATAAATTTTTCTAATAACTTAATACTATACTTACCTTTTAAATAACCTAAAAAAACTATTGCTGTATTATTAATTGAATAATTCTTTTTAGCACTATCTTCTTTATTGGATCTGTAAAAAAAGAAATCAGCTAAGTCTAATAAGTTGTCATTACTTTTATCATCTTTATTTGTAAAAGTAATGTAATCAATACGTTTTGCTAAATCTTCATAATCAGGATGATTATGATATTTGAAAACACTTTTAAGTTTTTTCAAAACACCATTTTCAAATGATTTATTATAAGTTATATATTTATAATCTTTATCTTTTGAAGCAAAATCTTTGAAGCTTGAAATTCTTCTAACCATATTTGCAAATAATTCAATATCTAAATTTTCAGGATCAAAAACAATATCTTCACTATCTCATTCACCTTTTAAATATTCACCATTTATTGTTCTGACAATAGAAACCTGAAAAGGTACCTGTGAATATGGTGTATAACCTTTGAATGCAGTTTCTGGTAAATTGATGGATTCAAAATCAAATCAAACTAATACTTGATCTTTTTTTAAATATGAATACATTAAATTTAAAAAATCAGTTTTATAGTTATTTGGAATAACTTCTTTTTCTTGAATTAGTGAATGTTCATTTAGTAAATTTTTGATTACTAATTCATGATCATTTGTTTTAACACTATATGATTTTCCATTAAAACTTATTAAGTCAGCAAAGACATAATTTTTCATATCTTTTTTAAAAGGGTTTATATAAAAAACATCATAGCTTTCTTCTTTAAAATTAAAATCATTGATATTAAAAAAAGAATTATTCTTTGCATATAGAATTTCATTTTTAATAAGATGAGGAGTTTTTAAATTATCAAATTCATTTTCTAAAATAGCATTTGCATTTAATTTTTCATAAAAATCTTTTGCAGTTAAAAGTTGAATTGGTTCTTTTGCACGATTTTTGTAATGTAAAAAGCCACTTTTAAAATCCTCTTCAATTGAAATTAAAGTTTCTAGATCTACAACACCTTCTTTTTCTTTTTTTAATTTTGATCCATCTGAATAATTCTTTTTATAATAGTTTGCATATCTAGTTTTTTTGTATACTAAATTTTTTGATTTTTTAATTGAATTTAATTCATCAAAAATTAAAAAATTATGTTCTGAAATGTCGATTTTTAGGGCGTTTTGAATAACTTCTAAATTATAAATAGATCTAAGTGTATTATCTAATACTGACTTAGATTTATAGTTAATAACTCCTATTTCATTTGTTCTTTTATCGAAGTAAAAAACATTTGCAAAAAAATCGTTTCAATAAAAATATGCATTAAAAACAATTTTAATTTTTTCATCATTTAAAGCAATTAATGTGTTATTCAATTTTGAAATTTTATTATCTTTTGAACTAACAACATAAATTTCTGAATCATCTAAATCTTCTTTTAATAAATTAATTGCAAATGAATTGGTTTTTTCAAATGGATTAAAATTAGTTATTACATCATGATAATTTTGTGGATCAAAAACATCTTCATCAGGATTTAAATTAAAAATTGATCCTTCATCATCACTATCTTCTTCATCATTTTCATCAGTTAAATCATCACCTAAATTTTCTTTATTAAAATTGAAATCATGTCAAATAAAATATGGATTAGGAACTGAAAAAAATCTTTTATATTCTTTAAATGTTATTAAATTTTCTTCATCAATTTCACTAAACATTTTCAAAACTTGCTTCTGCTTTTCCAGATGATTTTCATCTTCTAATTAACTGTTCATATTCTTCTTCATTTGAACATTCTAAAAAATCAATTAAGTCTTTATCTTTGAATAAATCAAATTTAGGACTAACACCTGATAAAGTATATTTTTTATATCATTCCTTAATTAATAAAACATCATTAGCAACTGCTTGATGATTAACTTTGTATTTATGAATTAAAGATTTATGCTGGTTGATGTCAAATTTTTCTGGATATAAATAATCATCTTCATTTAAAAAAGTTGAAACAATTCAAAACATATCAGCCTTCATTAAATATGAATACAGTTGTGCTTGTCTAATATATGATTCAGGTACTTCACCTTTTTTTCATTTTTCAATATTTTTTGCACCCGTTGTTTTAATTTCAATAATTACGTTTTGATCTTTAATATATCCATCAGGAATTCCTCCAATTACATCATCTTTATCTGCAAAATAATCAAAATTATATTTCATAGGATCATAAGTTTCAATTTCTTGATCAGGTAACATTGTTCTAAGATAATCAGTTACTTTAGGTTCAATAATTGTTCCTGCATTAACATATTTTGAATCAAGCATTGGTAGTCCAATTTGTGAAATATCACAAAAAGCAGCAAATTGTGAAGCAAAACCACCAACGTTTAAAACGTTGCCTGCTCTTGAACCTGTAACTTTTTTAAAGCCACGGTTTCCGTATAATTTTTTATTCAATAACTTATCATGTAAGTCGCTTGATAATCTAACTACTTGATTTTGACGATCTAAAAAGTAGTCACGATTGTTATAGTATTTTCTTTTAGCCATAACTTAATCTTAACGTGAAAAAAGTGAATGCAAAAATATTTTTTTATTTTTGCAAACTAAAATGCAGAAAATTTAATAATTAATAGATTAATTTAATTTATACTTATAAATAAGTAATTTTAAATTATATAAATCTAAGTTTAGAATGAGGTGTTATGCAGGATATTAAAATGTTAGTCACTGATATAGATGGAACAATTCTGCCTTATGGTGACAAAATTTTTTCAAAGAAAATTAAAAATTTATTTAAAGAAGCAAAAGCAAAAGGTTTAATTACAGTGATTGCTACAGGTCGTGAAATTGTCACAGCTAGAGAATTATTTGCTCAATTTGACAATGTTGATTATTTTATTGGAGCTAACGGTAGTTTTGTTTTAGATTTAAAAACAAAAAAATACGTTGTCAATAAAATGATCGATTATGATTTTGCAAAAAGATATTATGATTGAACATTAGCAAATTATCCTCATGCAGGAGTAACTGTTACTGATAATCAATATATTTTTAAAAGTCCTGAAGGAGTGAATACAAAAAATTGATTCTTAATTCAGCATTCAGATCTTTTAAAAGAATTTGCTGATTTTAAAAAATATGGAAATGATCAAGAAATTTCAATTGTAACAGTTACATCTTTAGATAAAGTTCATTTTGATGCTAGCGAAGATTTTTTAAATAGACCCGAAAATGCAAATTATGGAGTTAGTGCTCACTGAAGTAGTGGTTGATTTGTTTGTCAAAAGAACGTTAATAAATTAACTGCAATTGCTGATTTAGTTAAATTACATAATCTAACTTTAGATAATGTAATTGCTTTTGGTGATAGTGAAAACGATATCGAAATGGTTGCAGGTGTTAAATATGGTGTTGCCGTTAAAAACGCTATTGATAAAGTCAAAGAAAATGCAAAGGAAGTTACATCTTTAAATTGTTCTGAAGATGGTGTTTATCACCATTGTAAAGCAATTAAAATTATTTAGTCTATGAAAACATACATTTATCCAAATAAATCAGATGCTAGAAAACAAGTCTTTTTATTAGGTGGTTATGAAACTTTTCATAAAGGACATGAATCATTATTTGATGTTGCTAAAACATATCGAGATAGAGGTTATGAAATAGTTTTAACAGCTGTAGTTGATGCTAGAAAATTACCTAAATCATCAAAAATTTTAGAACATCGTAATTTTATGCAACTAGCAAATCGCCTACAAGTTTTTGCAGATTATGGTTTTGATTCAACTGTTTTATGAAAATTTGAAGATGTTGAAGGTTTAACTTTTGAAGAATTTTTTAAACCACTTGAAAAAGATTTAGATAAGTTTGCTTTTATCGTTGGTTCTGATTGATCAGGTGGACACAAAGGTATTTGTAAAGCTGATCGTTTAAAAGAACTTTATGAAGATGTAATAGTCGTTGATCTATTTGAAGAAAATCGCAGTAAAATCAGTACATCCTTATTAAAAAGTCAACTAAGTTATGGACATATTGATTTTATTAATCAAAATCTAGCATTAAATTACAATATTACTGTTGAATTAAATAAGAATTTAGAATTTGAATATCCTGGCGAAATTGAACCTATTCATAGTGGTATTTATTTAGTCTATATCGATCGCAATGATCAAAAAATTCCTGCTGTTTTACATAAAGGTAAACTAAAAAATAAAATTCACGTTTTAATTGATGACTTAACAATTGAACCTGGAAAAGTTACTTTAGAATTTATTGAAACAGTTAGAATCATCACTGCAGCACATCGTGATAGCGTTTCTCAAGATGATTTTAAGAACTCAAAAATCTTGTTTTTAAGACATCAAGATGAGGAAAATCAATCTTAAAAAACACGCTTAATTATTTAAAGAAAAATCTTGCTTTTACTCAAGATTTTTGCTAAAATAAAAAAAATTATTTTATGCTGGGTTTTAATTTTATAAATTAAGGCTCGGTTTAGAAGGGAAAAGAAATGAAAGATAAAGCTAAAACTAGCCAATTAGTTAAAGAATTTGGTGGAAGCGAAAAAAACACAGGTGCTATTGAAGTACAAATCGCTATCCTTACAGATGATATTGAAAGACTAAAATTACACTTTCAAGAAAATAAAAAAGATCGTCATTCAAAACGTGGTTTTCTAGCAAAAATTGAACAACGTAAAAAATTACTATCTTATTTACAAAAAACTAATTATCAATCATACTTAAGTTTAATTGCTAAACTTGGTATTCGTAAGTAAAAAGTTTATAACTTGAAACTGCTCGTTTGAGCAGTTTTTTTGATGCTTTTTTTGTTTAATTAAAATAGACACGATCAGCAATTATTAAGTGATTTTAAAACTATTTTTTTGTCAAAAAAAGTATTTTAAAAATACCTAAAATATTTTTAAAATATCAACTTTTTTGACAAAGTAATATACTTTAGGTAAATATAAATATGTGTAAATTTAGCAAAATCTAATAGCGACTATTTATGACGTATTTATTTAACATATTTTAGAATTATTCCAAGGAATAGTTCAGAAAGAGAGATAAAATGTCTCGCCTAGATACTCAGAACTTTAATAAAAAAGCAAAAATTAAAAAGATTTTTATTTCATCAGCATTGTTAGCAATTCCCATTTTTGCTTCATTTGCCATCGCTTGTACACCAACAACTAGTAAAACAAAATTAACCGAAGAAGATAAGCGTTTTGCTGAAACTGGTAAAGGAACAGATGTAAGTGTAAAAATTCTAGATAATAAAAAACTGTTATTCAACTTAAATATGCAGGCTATGAATACTTTACATTTTCTGATTATTGATGATCAGAGGATACAAGTAAAAGTATTAGATCGTATTCATATGAAATAGGGCTAGGAATTGATGCAGAAAAAAGCGTTAATGATGCACTACGGCATAAAATGATTTACGATGAAAAAATCACTCCTAACAATGAAAATAGCGAAGTGTTTTTTAAAGTAAATTCTCTAGATGAAATTAAAAAAGAAATTGCAAAGAAAACAGTTTTAGGTACTGCCCTTAAAAAAGAAGATCAAAAGTCAACTGATAAGCAATTTAAATCAATTAGTTTAATAACTGATGAATCAAGTTTAAAAACACAGCTACGTACTAGTGAAGAAGAAAATGAAAAATTTTCTAAATTTGCTAAAGAAAAAATTGATGCTAGTTTAAAAGGTGATGACATTGAAAAAATGAAACCTTGAAATTCATATTTTAATTATGATTTGATTAATAAAAAATTAGATCTAAAAAATAATAACTATCTTTTTGTAAAAGATCTAACTCATTTAATAGTTTATGGCGAATCCTTTGGCGAGAGTGGTCTGGTCTACCATAAAGTTGATAAAGGAATTCAAATGTATGATTATATAATTGATAAAGAAAACAAAACTTTAACATTAAAATTTTCATATTTTAATGTTCCTGAACAAGATTATTTGTTGACAAAGCCATATGAAAAACAGAATCGCTTTACTGGCCCTAATACAATTACATCGTTTTTATTACCTGTACCTAAAAGTGAATTAAATGATTTTGATTTCAATGAATGGAAAATCATAACTGAAAAATAAGTCTTAGTTTTTTTAGTAAACAACTCAAAAAAACCAACTTCTAATATACCTATCCTTGCAAAATAAGGATAGGTTTTATTGTTTTAAATTTTGAATTGCTTATATCTAGTAATGGATCATTTAGACTAAAAAGTTAAACAAACATGGTCATTAATGACCTCTAGTCACTAAAATATGAGAAAATTTTCACAAAAACTGAAAATTTATAAAATTAATAATATTTTGAATAAAACAATATAATTATTGTGCAGAATAAATTTCTGCAAAGTTAAAAAATCATTTTCATCATCTAGAAAATGATTAATATAAGAAAGGGTTTAATATGAATTTTCAAACACAAACAGTATTAAAACCTTCAATGAGTTTAATGACCATTTTAGGTTTTAAAAAAGAGCTAATTATTTCTTATCAATTTTCAAAATTGAATTTTTTGATTTCAGAAATTAATAAGTAAAAATTTTATCTTTTTGTACTCATCTAAAACACGTAATAAATTTTTAGATTATTAATTCATGATTAAATTGTGAATTAGATTTTTAAATATAGATGAATTGTAGTTTTAAATCGTTAAAACGATTTTTTAACAATTACTTGTACATAGCTTGTAGTTAAAAGGTAAAGCAACATACTGCATCATTTAACTTATTTAAGATAGCTCGTGCTACTTAAAATAGCAAAACAATTTTTTAAATAATTTAAGCAGTAATCACTAAGTTTTAATTAAACAAATATATAAAAAGGATTTTATATGAAAAAATATAAAAGAAATTTATGATCATTACTAGGCTTATCAACTGCTTCTTTAACTGCTGTTGGGGCACTAGTAAGTGTATCATATTCATCAAATTCACAGCAAAATGTTGTTGATGATTTAAAAACACAAAAAGAAGACACCTTATTATCAAAAGATAAAAAATCACTAAGAAGAAAATATGTTGAAGAACTTTTAAAAAGTGATTCAATAAAAGATATTGTTAGTCAAACATCTTTTAACTATAAAAAACCTGAATTTGTAGTCGCACTTTCAAGCAAGAAAGATTTTCAAAGATTTTTAGATCAAGGTGCTAATAGAGTAGATATTGTTTTTAAATCAGGAACAGATAAAACCAAACTAAATATATATCTAGAGCAAATTGAAAAAATTTTAGAAAATGAGTTTGAAACACTTTACGGGCAGTACACTTTAACATTTTCAATCGCCTATAAAGATCTAAATGACTTTAAAAAATTAGTTTTAAAAATGTCAGAATTAGAATTTGATTTTAACGATCTTTTACAAGTTAATGTTCATGAAACAGGTAGAAGTTCTGAAGAATTTAATATCGCTCTAAGAAATCTTTCATTAGAAGAACTACTTGATCCGAGGTTACCAGATAATTATTATGTTCCAAAAACTTTTTGGGATGAATATAATGAAGATAATAAAAAGAAATATCAACTTATTGGATTAGATTATCAAACTTTAAATCAAGAACGTAAACAAGCTTATAACAATATTAATAACGGAAAAGCTGAAATGAAGGTTGGAATTATTGAAGCCTCTCCAAAAGATGCAAAATTTTCTTCATACGTTAATAAAGAATTACCAGCATTTTTTGACTCAAGCAAAATTACTACAAGAAGTAAAAGTCGCTTGCCATTTGAAAAGCTTGGCCATGCTGATGTTGTTGCTGAAGTGATTATGGGAAGGCAAGGAATTAATCCAAATGTTATGCTTTTTTCTGACATAACAGGTCGTTGAAATGGATGATTGAATAGCACGCTTAACTGATTCTTATACCGTGGTGTTTACATTGCTAATAATAGTTGAAGTGAAGATAGATCTATTAATGATGAATATAATAGTCGTTCAGAATGATTGGACAATTTTCTAAATGAAAACGAAGATTTCATATTTATTCTTTCAGCAGGTAATTCATTTTATGATAAAAAAAGAGGTAGTGATGAATGAACACATGAATATAGATATCTTGACAATTATAAATTATCTCATAATTCAATTATCGTTGGTGGACTAGATTCAACAGAAAATATCAAACCGTACGATTATACTGAATCTTCAAAAGACCATAGTTATGTTACTACTTCTGTACCCGATTCATTTAGACCAACTGGTTATAATGAAAAAGATCCTATGAGAGGAACTAGTTTTGCTGCACCAACTATTACAGGTATTGCCACTCTTTTAAAGACAAATTATCCAGGCGTCTTTAAACAAGGTTCTGATTATCTAATTTTAAAAAGTGCTTTGATTTCTGGATCAAGAGTAGATAAATCAAATCAGTCTTTTAATTCACAAGATGGAGGTGGTTTGCACGATGTTTACGATAGAAGAGTAGGTTTTGGTAGAGCGAATTATAACAAGGTGAAAGAATCATTACTTAATTTAAAATATTTAAGAGTATATGCTGATAACACAAATAGTAAAAAATCTAAAACCTATAATTACTTTGAGGCAGGTAAAAAATACAGAGTTAACATAACATGAAAAGGCCAAGATCTTTTTAAATTTAACGAAAATTATGATCTCACAGATATGGGAGTATTCAGTTATTCAATACCATATTACGCAGGTCCACTTAATTTAAAATTGCAGGTTACAACTCCAGATGGAAAAAGCATCAATTCAGTTTTAATTCATAAAGAAACATCTTGAAGTGAGCAAATTATGAATACCGAAACCATTGAATTTGAAGCAAAAACTTCAGGTACTTATTCATTTGATGTGTTTTATGATGAATCAGAAGGAAAATCAAGAAGGAGAGATATAAATGTTGCACTTACATATTCAGAAATTTAGAAAAAAATTTACTTTAAAAAAAGTACTTCTATTTTCAGGATTGCTAGCAATTCCAGCATTTACCAGTCTAGCAATTGCTTGTGCATCATATGGTGAAACTTTAACTGATGAAGATAAACGTTTTGCAGAAACAGGAAAAGGAACTGATATTAGTTTAAAAACTCTAGGGAATAAAAAGGTAGCAGTTCAACTTAAACATGTAGGTTATGAATACTTCACATTTTCTGATTATTGATGATCAGAATATACAAGTAGAGATATTAGATATGTTTCACATATGGGTAGTTATGGGATCGACGCTGAAAAAAGTATTTCTGACGCAGATAGAAAAAGTTTTTGAGAAAAAGATAAAACTAATCCTAATTTAGAAAATAGTGAAGTATTTTTTAAACTAGATTCTATTGATAATCTTAAAAAAGAAATTTCTAAAAATACAGTTTTAGAAAACTCTATAAAGCAGGAAAATCAAAATACAAGCGATAAGCAATTTAAATCAGTTAGTTTAATAACTGATGAAGCAAGTCTAAAAACACAACTTCGTTTAACTGATGAAGAGAAGCAAAAATTTTCTAAATTTATTAAAGAAAAAGTTGATTCAAAATTAAAAGACGAAGAGATTGAAAAGTTAAAACCTTGAAACTCTCATTTTAATTACAACTTAATTAATCAAAAATTAGATTTAGAAAATAATAATTATCTATTTGTAAAAGACCTTACAAAAATGATCAAACTTGAAGGTGCTTCAACAGAATCAGAATTAACTTATCACAAAGTAAATAAAGGAATTCAAATTGATGATTATCAAATCGACAAAGAAAATAAAATTATTACATTAAAGTTCTCTTATAAGTATATTCCTACAATAGAAGGATTAATAAAAGATGATAAGGAACGACCGAATAGATTTGTTAATCCCGAAACAATTACTTCCTTTTTATTACCAGTTTCAAAATCTGAATTATCAGATTTTGATATGAGTGAATGAAAAATTGTTACTGATAAAACAGATAGTATTTCTAAAAATGATTTTTCAAAATACCCTAATTAGAACTAAATATATTTTATAAATTTTTAAGAATATTAAAACATTGAATAAATATTTAATTCAATGCATTTTATGTTAGTTGAAAAAAATCAAGAAAGTGAGTAATAAATGTCAAAATTAAACATTCATAAATTTAAACTTAAAAAATTAATTGCTTTTTCAGGTCTAATTGTTGCACCTATTTTTGCTTCTTTAGCAATCGCATGTACTTCTTCAGATGTTACTTTAACTGAAGAAGATAAACGTTTTGCAGAAACAGGCAAAGGAACTGACATCAGCGTCAAAGTTTTAAAAGATAGAAAATCAATTGTTCAACTTAAATATGCAGGTTATGAATATTTTACTTTTTCTGATTATTGATGATCAGAAAGTAGAAGTAAAACTATTAAAGTAGAATCATATTACTCACCTGGTATTGATATTGAAAAAGGTCCTTCACTTGAAGAAAAAGAAGCATTTTGAAAAAATGAAGAAACTAATCCCGAAACTGATAATCATGAAGTCTTTTTCAAAATTGATTCTCTAGATAATCTTAAAAAAGAAATTGCTAAAAATACAGTTTTAGAAAACTCTGTAAAAAAAGATGATCAAGAAAATAGTGAAAATCAATTTAAATCGGTTAGCTTAGTAACTGATGAAACAAGTTTAAAAACACAGCTTCGTGTAACTGATGAAGAAAATGAAAAATTTTCTAAATTCGTTAAAGAAAAAATTGATTCAAATTTAAAAGATGAAGAGATTGAAAAAATGAAACCATGAAATTCATATTTTAATTACGATCTAATTAATAAGAAATTAGATTTAAAAAATTATGATTATTTATTTATCAAAGACTTAACTGAATTTATCTATCCACAAAAAAGTCCAAGTGAAGCTGATTTTATTTATCATAAAGTTAATAAGGGAATTCAAATTGATGATTATAGAATTGACCAGGAGACTAAAACAATTGTTTTAAAATTTTCATGATTTAAAGTACCTGAAAAGGAAAGATATGTAACAACTGCTGTTGATCCAAGTACCTTTGAAACTCCAAAAACAATTACTTCATTTTTATTACCAGTTAGCAAAAACTGAATAGAAGATTTTGATTTTAACGAGTGAAAAATTGTGCGTGACACATGATCTTAATGATTAAAAAAAATTGTCTCTGGTAAAATTTGATTATTTAATGCAAAAAATAGAAAGGAGAGAACTACAGATTAGAAATCACCATGAAAAAATTTAACAAAAGAACCAAACCTAAAAAATTATTTTTGTTTTCAACTTTAATTACTACTCCCATTTTTGTTTCTTTAACAATAGCATGTTCTTCTTCAGGAATTAATTTCACCGAAGAAGACAGACGCTTTGCTGAAACAGGTAAAGGAACTGACATCAGTGTAAAGATTCTAGAAAATCAAAAATCAGTTGTTCAACTTAAATATGTTGGTTATGAATACTTTACTTTTTCTGATTATTGATGGTCTGAATTTAAAAGCAAAAATATCAAGAGGTGAACATATTCACGACTTGGTATAGATATTGAAAAAGGAGCACCTTCTGATGAAAAAGAAAAATTTTGATTGCAAGAAAAAATCAATCCCGAAACTGACAATCATGAAGTGTTTTTCAAAATTGATTCTCTAGATAATCTTAAAAAGGGAATTTCTAAAAGTACAGTTTTAGAAAACTCTTTAAAAAAAGATGATCAAAAAAATAGTGAAACACAATTTAAATCAGTTAGTTTAGTAACTGATGAAAATAGTTTAAAAACTCAACTTCGCGTTACTGATGAAGAAAAAGAAAAATTTTCTAAATTCGTTAAAGATAAAATTGATCCTGAAATAAAAGATAATGATATTGAGAAAATGAAGCCTTGAAATTATTATTTTAACTATGATGTAATTAAACAAAAATTAGATTTAGAAAATAATAATTACTTATTCATTAAAGATCTAACAGATTTTGTTGATTTGCCAGACGGTCCTAATGAAGAATGATTAGTTTATCATAAGGTTGATAAAGGTATTCAAATTGAGGATTATAAGATCGATATAAATTTAAAAACTATTACTTTAAAATTTGGATCAATTACAGTTCCTGAAAGACCAGGAAGAACTGTATCATGAGTTGAAAAACCATACGTTTTTAAGACTCCAGAAACGATCACTTCTTTTCTACTGCCTGTAGCTAAAAATGAAATTAGTAACTTTGATTTTAACGAATGAAAAATTGTTCGTGATAATTGATCTGATAAGTAATTACTAATTTATTTATAGCAAAATCTCAATTACAAAAAACTGCTTTTTTAAGCAGTTTTTCATTAGCTTAAATTTAGATGTTTTTAAAAAATAGATAAGCAAAAACTTCTAAATTTTTAGAATTGAAAATTTTATTTGCTTTTTATTTATAATTTAATTAATACAAGTTAGGAATATAATCATAGATATTGAAAAATCATTTTCAATATCTAAAAATAGTTTTTATTAATCAATATTTAAAAACTAAATTTATTAAATTAATTTAAAAACAAAAAGGAAAATTATGAGAGTAACAGTCGAAGAAGTAATTAATAGTTTTAAAACGGATCAACCTCTTGATCCTAGAATACAATCTTATTTAAGAAAACTACGTAGAGATGCATATATCTTAACTAATGAAATCAATAATAATTATCATACACCTCAAGAATTACAATCTTTAATGAGTCAATTAATAGGTAAAGAAATTGATGAAAACTTTAGAATCTTTGCACCCTTTTATACCGACTTTGGTAAAAATATTACAATTCATAAAAATGTCTTTATTGATGCTAACTGTCGCTTTCAAGATCAAGGTGGCATCACTATAGGTAGGGGTTCTTATATTGGTAATAACGTTGTTTTAACAACCTTAAGTCATGGCGCTTATTCTAAAGATCATAGCAAACTTAAATATGCACCAATTGTTTTAAAAGAACATGTTAAAATTGGTGCTAATTCAGTAATTTCAGCAGGTGTTACTTTAGGTAAGTGATCAATTGTTGAAGAAGGTTCAGTTGTTACAAAAGATGTTGCTGATTACACAGTTGTTGCAGGTATACCTGCAAGTGTAGTTAGAGTTATTGAACCTAATCAGGAAGATTATTATCTTGAAAATGAAGAAGAAAATCTTGGATAAAACTGCTTTTTAAGCAGTTTTTTTAATATACTTAAAATAAGTTAAATCAATGTAAGAGGTAATTTAAATGACAGTTAAAGAGCAAAAACAAATCTATAAAAATAAGATAGATGAGATTGCAAAATCAGCTTTTAATAATGAGCAAAAAGCAATTGCTAAAGAAATAATTGATAACGCTAGTGAAAAATCACTTGATAAAATTTATCAGTTAATTATTCAAAGAGTAAGAACAGGTTTTGTTTTTGATGCAGCACCTGAAATTAACCATGATGCAATTTCAATTATTGAACACAATCCAAATTTATCAATAAATTTGGAAAATAGTATTATTTCACACACACACACACACACAGTTTAATCATCGGTGAAAACTATGATGCACTCAAAAATCTTTTAATCACGCATGTAGATAGTAGTGGTGAAGGATTAATTGACTTAATTTATATTGACCCTCCTTACAACACAGAATCATCTAAAAAAGATGGTAATGATTATAAAGATGATTCTGAATCAAAGCCAAGTAAATTTATCTACAGAGATAAATTTTCAAGAGATGGCTGATTAAATATGATGAACGAAAGACTAAAATTAGCTAAGCAACTTCTTTCTCAAGAAGGGCTAATTTTTATTTCAATCGATGATAATGAACAAGCTTATTTAAAAGTTTTAATGGATGAAATTTTTGGTGAAGATAATTTTGTTGAAAATTTTATTTGATATAAAGGTGAGCATAAAGGCTTATCAAAAACAACTTCAAATATTCATGAATATATTTTATGCTATGCAAAAAATAAAGATGTTATTCAGCATCTTAAATATTTTAAAATGAACAAAATAGGTTATGAAGAAATGAATGATTTTCTAGAAAAACTAAATCATAAATATTTAAATAATAATGTTAATTATGAATCATCTTTAAAAAATGCAACTAAAGAATTTAAGGAACATTTGAGGTCTAACAAAAATCTTTTTTCAGGAGTTTTAAATTTTAATAACCTTGAAATTGATTATGAAACTAATAAATTTGTTGTTTTTAGTAAAGGCGATGTTGGTAGCCCAAAAAGAGAAAATAGTTACCAAATCAAAACTTTTGATGTGCTTCATCCTGTAACAAAAAAACCTGTAAGATTTCCTGAAAATGGTTGAAGATTTACAGAAGAAACAATGCAAGAACATATTAAAAAAGGTAATTTAATTTTCGGAGTAGATGAAACAACTTCTCCTAATTTTAAAAGATATTTAAATAAATTTAATGATGTTACTCAGGATTCAGTTTTAAAGTTTAAAAGCTCAGGGAGTGATACACTAAAGAAAATTCTTACTCCTGAAAACTCAAAAAGTGAGAACCTATTTCCGTATCCAAAACCAGTTGCTTTAATTAAAAATTTAATTAAACTAATAAATCGTAAAGATATAACTGTTCTAGATTTTTTTGCAGGTTCAGGAACAACAGGTCAAGCTGTAATGGAACTTAATCAAGAAGATGGTGGTAACCGTAAATTTATTTTAGTTACTAATAATCAAAATAATATAGGTGAAGAAATAACTCGAGAAAGGCTATACCGAATTATCAAAGGAAAAGGTTCTAATGGTGAAACTATCAAATGAGAATTTGATAAGCAAACTAAATATTTAGAAAATAATCTTGTCAATGTTTTTGAAGTTAAAACTTCAAAATTAACAGTTAATGATTTTGATAGAGCAAGAGATTTAAAAATTAAAGCTAAAGAAAATTTTGCAATACTTAATCCCGAATGGAGAAAGAAAAATATTTCAAATATCTATTATGAATTATCTTCATTATCCCCTTATAAAGATGAAAATGAAGGGAATAAATAAACAATGGAATTAACTAGAATTCAAGAAAGAGCAGTTAACAAAATTGTTGATTATTTTAAAATAGATGAGAAAGTAAGAGTAGATTTTAAAGCACCTACTGGAAGTGGTAAAACATTAATGGCAGGTCACATAGTTTCTAAAATTTTAGAAAAATATAATGCACTATATAATTTTACTTTTATTATTGCAACTGTTTCTAGTGGTGATTTACCTGCTGCATTTGAAAAGAAATTAAAAGTTTATAAAAAAAATTTTGCTTATTCAAAATTTGAAATTGAACACATTGTCTCACCTTCAAAAAATAAAAATACGGATGCAAATTATAATATTAAACTTGTTGATAACAAGTTATATATTTTTGGAAAAGCGTCTTTTGGAAATAATACTTTATTTCAAGATCAGGAAATCTTTAAAGACTTTATTGATGAAGTAAAAACAAAAGGCAATAAATTAATTTATATTAGAGATGAAGCACATATTGGTTCAAAAACTAATTCTCAATACAATAAAAAGTTAAAAAAGTTTGAAGAAATTATGGATCATGATGCTGATTTTATTTTAAAAATGACAGCAACACCTAATAGATCGGCAGATGTTAAATTTGTAGAAATTAAACCATCGGATTTAAATGATATAAATCAAAATGATGGAAAATTTTTACTTAAAAATAATTTACAGTTTGTCGTTAATCCTAATAAAAATTATGAACAGCAAAATCTTTTAATTGAATCACTTTCAAAATTTAAAGAAATTCAAAAAGAATATAAATCATTAAAAGATCATTTTGGAGAAATTAGACCTGCACTATTAATTCAGATTGAAAATGAGCCTAATTTAAAAAGTAAACCATTAAAAAATCAAAAACATCATGAAGCAATTGATAATATTATTAAGACAATTGAAAATCATAATTTAACTTGAGTCAAATATTTTGGTGAAAATAATGTTGATTCAAATGTTAACTTAAAAGCTAATTTTAAGTTAACAGATTTATCGATTCCTAATAGTGAAATAGATGTCATTATTTTCAAAGTAGGAGCAGCTACTGGTTGAGATATTCCAAGAGCTTGTATGCTAACTCAATTAAGAGAAGTTATTTCAGAAAAATTAACTATTCAAACAATAGGTAGAATAAAACGTAATCCTTTAGGTGATCTTTCAAATAATAAAATAACAAATAAATATTATATTTATTCTAATAAGGAAAATGATAAATCAGATTTTGATTATTATCAATATGAAGTAAAAGATCAATTTAAAAATGAAGTTTTACCTATAATTAAAATTACTAATTATGAAGCACTAGAAAAATTTGGATCATTAAAATTAAAAACTGTTTTAGAAAAAGTAAAAACATTTTTAAAAAATAATAAACGCAGAATAATTGCTAATGCAAGTAAATATTTTTTAGAAAATGAATTTAGAAAATTTTCTAGTTCAACATCTCATATTTATAATTCTATAAAAAGTCCTTTTCTAGTTCTAAGAGAAATAGAAAGATTAGCAAACTTAAAAAAAGATAAATTTAATTTAATAAGTAAAACTATTTTTGAATCATATGATGAATTTTATATAACAGATGTTTTAAGTATAAATCTTAAATTTAAATTAGAACATTTACAGTGGGTTATTCTAAATGATTTTTGAAATGAGATTGAAGATATTTTTAAACATCATCAAAAATTTGAACCTAATTTTAATGTTGAGTATAAAACATATGAGCCAAATAAGATTTTAGAAATTAGTGAAAAAAATAATAATGATCTAAATGTAAAAATTTTTCACGATTCAAAATATTTTTTTAATATCGAATTAAACGGGAAAAACAATAATAAATTACATTTAGATTCAAAACCCGAAAAAGCCCTATTTTCCGAAGTTTTAGAAGCTATTGATAAAATAAATAGCAGTAAAGAAAATAGCAAAAACAATATTACTTTTTGAGGTAAGAACTTAACAAGTGCAAATATATCAGGCGAATATTTAGATAACGATTATAAAATTAGAAATAGTTATTTTGATTTTATGATCAAATTTCCTAATAATATTATTTGATACATTGAAGTTAAATCTGAAAACGATATTAATAAAGATAAAACTAAATTGCTACAAGAAAACTATAAGAAAATGTTTGAAAATGAATCATCTAAAAATAACAAAATATTTTCACATATCATGATTAGCATTGCAAAAACTACTAATCTAGATGATCCAATTAATTACGAACATTTTGCAAATTTTTATAATGGTTATCTACCTAAAGAAATACAAAACACAGTAACTAATACTTCATCAATTTTAAAACAATTATTAGAAATAGATACAAATGGATTAAGTCTTGAAGAAGAAAACTTAATTTAATTTTCTAATAAGAAAACAATTAAATAATTTCAGTTCTAAAATTATTTAACTGAAACTGATTAAATCAGTCAATTAAATGTATTATAAAGTAATGAACAAAACTAAATATAACTTTACAATAGCAACAATTGAATCAATGACAGGTGGACTTTTAGCCGCTAGAATTACACAAATACCTGGAGCTAGTAAATATTATAAAGGTGGTTTAATTACTTATCAAAATGAAATAAAAGAATTATTTAATATTGATACTAGTAAAGGTGTAATCAATAAAGACGTTGCTTTACAAATGGCATCCGTTACAAAAACAAAATTTAAGGTAGATTTAGCAATTTCTATTACAGGCAATGCTGGGCCTTCAGCATTAGATAATCAAAAAGTAGGTAAAGTATTTATTGCTTTTAATGAAGATGTTTATGAATTAGATTTAGATGGCAAAAGAGATTCAATTAGAGAACAAACTGTAGATTTTGTATTAGATAAATTGGATAGTTGAACAAATTAACTTATATTCTGTTTTTAAATATTTCATAGAGCAAAGGGTAATTTAAAATTGATTTAGGAGTTAAGAAAATGAAATTTTTTTGAGAAAATGTAACTGAAATTATTGTATTAAAAGACAATGAATTTAAAGGGACTAAAGAAGATTTATTAAATAAATTTAATAATAAATTAGCAGTATTAGACAGAAAAATTTCTGATCCAAATTCTGAACCATCTTTAGCATATATAATTTATGGATGTATAAAATATTTTTATGATTTACCTACAAATTTTTTAGGTGATGGCAACGCTTCAGGAATTCCTTCACTAGAAGCAGATCATTTTGCAAATAATATTTATAGATTGTATAAAGCAATATGTTATTGATCAAATAAATGAGGTGAAAAACCTGTCTTTACTAAAAAATTTAATATTTTAAGGGACATACGTACAATAATTGTTCATTCGGGTGAAATAATGAATGATATTCAAACTCTCGGTGTTGGTATTCATAAAAATGTTCAATTAGGTAGAATTTTTACAAAAGAAAAAAATGGTATGTTTAGTAGTTGTGCTTTTAAAAACGAAGCATCTAAAATGGATTACTGTATACAAATTGATGAGGACAAAAAAAGCAAGCCAGATTTCAATAATGACACAAATAAGTCAAGTGACCCAAATTGTATCTTTAAGAAAATAGAAGTTAATTCTATTAGTAGTTTTAATAGACAAGTAATATACTTAAATGTTGAAGATACTAGACAAATTGTGCTTGAACAGATCAACATATTTTTATCTGATAATAAAGTAAATAAAAGTAGTTTTAAAATAAAAAAAATAGCACCAACTGAATATGTTGTCAAAGAAGATGAAATAGATTTTAAAAGAATTTGCAATACTATTAATGACAATTTAAATAAGGAAAAAAGATTCATTGATGAAAAGCAAGAAAGAAGCGACTGTGATATATATGGTTTAGAAAAAATTTACCAATACGCAAAAAGTGGATTGAATTTTTCTAAAGAAACTAGAGACTTAGTTAGAAAAGAAATATCTCAAGCAATAATAAAATTTTGAGAAACTTATAAAAAAAATAATGGTAATTTAGATTATTCACCTGTTCCATCAGTTGAAACGGTTTTTAAAAAATATATACCAAAACAAATCCTTGAAAATTATATTTATCATGAAAAATTATTTATTAGGATTTCACCAGGGTTCAATTCAAATAGCGATGAATATAGGACAGAAGTCAATTTTTTATACGATTTCATAAATATCGTACAAAATGTTTTAGAAAAGAAACTTAATCAAAACCAAGATGTTGATGGTGTCATCTGCGACTTCTACATGACTGCAGTAGAAAAATTGATTGAAAAAAAATAAAAAATACTAATTTGCAAATAATTTAGAATTATAATTTTGATTTTCAATATTTTAAAATTTCGAGTTAGTTCCTTTAGTAAAAAATTTTGATCTCTTAAATTTTCAAGTGAAGTTTCTTTTAACTTCACTTTTTTCTTTACTTCTTTATATCAGATTAAATTATAATTTTATAGTGACATTTTTATAAGATTAATAATTATAAAAATCCTAAAATAAAGTGGTCTAAAAATTGTTTCCCTAAGGAGATTTTAATATGAAATTAAATGCTAAAGATGTTGCCAAGCAATTAAAAATATCATTACAATATGCTAGAAAAATTATGAAATCAGGAAAATGGAATCTGAAAATTAAAATAGAAGTTGATATACAAGACAAAATAAAATTGATGATTATTTAAATAATGGTGAGTATGTAATTAATCCTGAAGATAGAATAAGAACTAGTAAAGAATTACCTGAAATAGTTGCTTTATCTTTTTTTAGTGTGCAATGGGTCTTGATATTGGTATGCAAAATGCAGGTATCAAGCCTTTATTAGCTTGTGAAATTAATAAAGATGCTAGAGCTACAATTGTAGCTAATGATTCACAAATAGGTTTAATAGGAGATATTTGAAATGCTTCAACATCTCAAATCAGAAAATATGCAAATATAGATGAAAAGCAAAAAATTGACATAATTTTTGGAGGACCTCCTTGTCAAGCTTTTTCAACTGCAGGAAATCGTAAAGGTTTTCAAGATGCTCGTGGTGATGTTTTTATTCGCTATTTAGATATTATTGAAGAACTTAAACCTAGATATGCAGTAATTGAAAATGTTAGGGGTTTGCAATCAACTGAAGCAGTATTAAATGATACTAATAATCAAGCTGTGAAAGGTGGTGTATTGCATTATGCAATTCAAAGATTAGAAAAAGCAGGTTATGCTGTTTCTTTTGAATTATATAATGCAGCTAATTTTGGAGCAGCCCAAAAACGAGAACGTTTTGTGATCATTGCAAAATTAGGTAAGCAAAAAGTTGCTTATTTAACACCTACTCATTCAGAAAAAGGTGAATTTAATTTACCTTTATGAAGAACCCTAAAAGATGTAATCTACGATCTTCAAGATAAGCAAATGACATTTTCTAAAATCCCTGCTAGCAGATTAAAATGATTTAAGAAAATTCCTGAAGGTGGTAATTGAAAATCTTTAACTATTGAAGAACAGCAAGAAGCTATGGGTAAGAAATTTTTTATGAGTGGTGGTAGAAGTGGTTTTTATCGAAGATTAAGTTTTGATAAGCCTAGTCCAACACTTGTTACAGTTCCTACAATGCCAGCAACTGACTTAGTTCACCCTAGTGAACTAAGACCTTTATCAATTGAAGAATATGCAAGGATTCAGGGTTTTCCTGATAGTTGAAAGTTTTGTGGAAGTTTAATGGAAAAGTATAAACAAATCGGTAATGCAGTTCCTATTAAATTAGGAGAAGCAATTGGTAGAACTATTTTAAATGATATGAATGGTGTTATAGATAATCAATACCAAGGGTTTAAATATTCTAGATATAAACATACATCAGATCTAACGTTTCCTGCTTTATATGGTAAGAATTATCGAGAAGTAGTGGGAAAAGTAAATAATAAGGTTGACTATTTAACAGTTTAACAAAAAAATATCATTTCATTAATATATAATATTCGTTAGAAATATACTTGGAATTATAAATTTCACACAAGGAGTTCAATGGAAGCAAAAAAAATCAGAATGCTCGATATTGTAAGTGGTGCAAAAGGTAAGGTATTTACTATACCTTATTATCAAAGAAAATATATTTGAAGTGTTCAAGACCAAATTGATCCTTTATTAAAAGAATTAAAAACACTATTAGATAATAAAAATAATGAAGAAGAGTATTATCTAAATACAATATATTATTTAGAAAATGAAGATGAGATTTCTATTGTTGATGGTCAACAAAGAATAATTACTTTTTTCCTAATCATACACGCTTTATATGATCTTTCCCCTTCTTCATGAAAGACAAAAATTGCAGATGTATATTTAGATAATGACAATAGCATTTATGATGATCGCCTACGAGTTTCTTTTTCTGATGAAGATAATTACAAACCATTTAGAACCAGAACCTATAACATAAAAAATAACAATATTTTTGGAATAAATTTTATTTACATAAGAAAAAAAATCAATGAATTAATAGAAGAAGAAGGATCAAATTGAGATAAAATTTGAGACGCACTAAAGAAATTCTGAATAATTTACGTAAAACTTGAACAAGACAAGAATGACGTTCAAAAAATATTTGAGACAATAAATTATAGTGGTGAAAAATTAACAGAATCTGACCTGTTTAAAAATCTTATCATGATGAACGAGCAATATTCTGATCAAAAAGAAATATATAATAATTATTGAATATATATTGAAAAGATATCAACAGGTCACTCAAATGAAATATTAACTTTTTTTAGATATTATCTCACTTTCAAGAAAAAAACATATTTCGGAAAACAGGGTCTTTATAAAGAACTTAAGAAATTTTGAGGTTCTGAGAAAAATAAATGAAATTCTCTGAAAGAAATTATGCAGTTTGCAATCTTTTATAATGACTTATATCTAGATTATGATTTCCAAAACATCAATAATAAGAAACATATCGAAAAAATACAGGATCTTAGAAGCATTAACAATAGAACTGCAACACCTTTTATTTTCTTTTTTCGTAAGATGTGAGCCGATGGAAATATAAGAGAACATGAATTTTATGAAATAATCAAAATACTAAATACATATCTAATACGAAGAAATTTTAGAGGCTATCCAACTCAAAATATTTCAAGATTCTTTATTAAAATTCTGAAAAATATAGAAGAAATTTGAAATAGTAAAAGAAAAAATAATGAGCAAATAGACATTATAGATATCGTAAAATATTTCATAATCAATCAGAATAAAAATGACTTTCTAGAAATGCCGAGTGATGATTCAATTAAAAATTTTTTAATTGATGTGGATTTTTATAATGGTGTTACAAACAGCAAATGATTTCTTTTAAAAATTGAATCAGAAAGTTCTAAGGATAGACTTGATAAAAACCAAAAATTGCACATTGAGCATTTTATGCCAAAAAACCGAAGACATTGAAAAGAGCAAACTGATAACATTGATGATGATAGTTACAATAAATTAATTAATAGATTAGGTAATTTAACTTTAATCAATCCAATTGATAACAGCAAGCTTCAAAATAAATCAGCTAAGGAAAAAGCTGAAATCATTGAAGAAGCCAATTCTAGAATTCAAATGGTAAAAGATCTTGTTAAAAAGGTTAAAGAAAATAGCTGAACATGAAATGAAAAATTAATTAATAGCCGTAGTGAAGAATTAATAAACAAATTTCTAGAATTTTACCCTTATATTGATGAGTCCAAAAACAAATATGAAACTGATAACAAAAGTAAAATCAATGTTGACTTTGATTTTTATTCTAATGGAATTAAAAATGGTGACATAATTGAATTTTACAAATTATATAAAGGCGAGCCAATAAAAGCAACTGTTATAAGTGGTAACCAAGTTGAATTTGAAGAAAAAAAATGATTGTTATCTCCCTTGGCATCATATATAAACAAAAAATATTTTGGTGAAAAATGAAAATACAGAGTTCAAGTAATATCAAAATTTAAATTCGAAAATATCTTATTAAAAAATATCTCATTAAATAAAAACACTAATTTTAATTCTTCTAATATTCAAATAACTAACGAAAAGTCTAGCCATGAATTATCTAAACATAATTCTACTATTACAGAAAATAGTGATATTAGTAGCAAATTACAAATAGCACCATTAATAACTCTCATGAGCAAAAGCGAATTACCACAGAATAATGATAGAGTTATTCAATTGAAAAAAGGTAAAGAAATTTTTGCGTATGGATATTTAACTGAAAATGAAGAAGTTATAATTAAAGGAGGATCAATAATTCTTAAAGACAGTATTTCAAATTATAATAGTGCAGCATATAAAGAATTTGTTAATTTAGTAAATGAAAAGTTAATAGTCGAAAATGGTGATAGATGGCTGTTCATTAAAGACAGCTATCCAATTTCATCGGTTTCAAAATCAGCAAATTTAATACTTGGTGGTAAAAATAATGGATATGATAAATGAACGGATAGAAATAATGTTAAAATAAATTATTCTCTTAGAAAATTTAGAGAAAAGAAAAAATAATATTTTATTTAATTGAATTAGTCTTCTACGTTTAAAAACTAGAATAATAAGATATTAATAATAAAAATTTCTGATTTTCAGAAACCTTTTTTTGCATAGAAATTCTAATAATTCAAATGTCTTGCTAAATTAAAATCAAAATCATAAAATTATTTCTACATTCCCCACTTATTTTTAAAAGTTATAAATAAGTGTGTTTTTAAAAACTTAATACTTCTTTTTAGTTGTTCATGAATTTGTTTAACTACTTCATAATCATCTACACTTGGATCTTTTTCCATATCTAAAATATATTTAGATAAATTATGCTCAGCTATGAATTCTATATTACGTAGTTTTTTAGAATTCATACTAGCATTTGTAAAAGGTATAATAACTTTAACTTGTTCATTTACTTGAAAAGCACTTTTAAATTCTTGTGCTGCTTTAATAAATAAATCTAACTCAGGGTGAATTAATTTTTCACCCTTTTTTGACATTGTTATAAATGAGCTACTTTTAGTTAAAACATCATGAATGTTTTTTTCTAAAGGATTAGCAATTAAATAAATTGCATTTTTACCGATTGCAATTTTTTTAATAGCAGCTAAATAAGTATAGTTACCTGTGATAACAAAGCTACTATAGTAACTAGTTAATACATGTTCTTTAGTTAGTCTAATTAGCATTCTATGTCTTTTATATCTTTTAATTAAATTAGAAGAAGTATAAGAAAATTTAGTCTTTTTAATTACCTTAGTTCAAAGAATTAAAGCAGCAATTATGACTACGAATAAAGCCATAAAAAAATAGACTGCAATATCTCCTGGACTTGGATTATTTGTAAAAATTGTTGTTCCCATATGTGGATAAAATTATAAATTTTTTGTAGTTAAAAGTTTAAAAATTACTAAAATGACCTAAAAATGTGAGTGTTTTTTCACATTTTTGCGATTTGTAAACAAAAAAAAAAAAAACGCCCAACCTCTATAATTTGACTATATTAGGAGGGCTAATTGGCTTATTTTAGGGCTTAATTAGCAAGTAAAAGTGATTCTTATTCCAAGTATTTCTGCAGCAAAAAACAAGACAAATTTAGGTTATCCAAAGCAATTGATTGATAGGTTAATTCTGTTAAGTTTTAATCATTTTCATCTTGATTTAACTGATAGCACAATCACTTCAGAAAATGATTTATCTCTCATAAATCTAGATTATGAAGCTAAAGATATAACTTTTGATTATCACATTATGAGTTCTAATCCATCAGTAATTATTGAACAAATTAAGAAACGTAAAAATACTTATGTTCATGTTCATTATAAGTATTTAAATGATATTCAAAAGTACATTGATTTACTCAGTTACAAAGACTTATATGTAGGAATAACATTTGAACTAGATGATGACTTTTCAAAAATTGCTAATCACATTGATCAAATAGACTTAATTAATTTTATGTCAGTGTCTGAACTAGGTAAAACTAATTTAGTGTTTGATGAAAGAGTTTTTGAAAAAATAAAAGATTTTAAAAAATACTATCCAACCTATTCAGGAAAACTTATGGTTGATGGCTCGGTTAGAAAAATACATTTAAGAAAATTAAATGAACTAATTGACTTTTGCGTAGTAGGAAGTATTGTGCTTCAAAATGATGATTTTAAAAATAATTTAGAAAATCTAAGAAAGGAGTTTAACTAATGAAAAAAGATCTAATTAAGATCTCTGATCAAAAATTAAACTGAATTGAGGCAATCAAAGAAGGTGTTGGGCTTTTAGAAAAGAAAAAATATTGTCAAATGTCTTACGCTGATTCAATCATTGAATCAACAAATAAATATGGTCCTTACTATGTAATTTCTCCCCTTCTTGCATTAGCACACGCTTTGCCTGAAGGTAACGTAAGCAAAGTAGGACTATCGTTAGTCTTATACAAAAATATTGTTAATTTTAGTGACAAAAATGAGCATCAAGTACAACTTTTATTTACTCTTTGCACAACAAGTCCTAACGATCATATAGAAATGCTTCAAAAATTTGTAACAGTATTTAACGAAAACAAAGATTTAACCAATCAAATAATTAACGCAACAACAGTTGATGAAATTCATCAACTTTTAAAGGAAATTTAAATTATGAAATCAAATAAAAATTTAGCAGATAAAAGTATTTCTGCAATTAGAGTTTTATCTGCACAAATGGTAAATGAAGCAAAAAGTGGTCATACAGGAATGCCATTAGGAGCAGCACCAATTATGTATGCTTTATTTAAAAATCATTTTGTTGCTGAACCAGCAAAACCTAATTTTTTTAATCGTGATCGTTTAGTCTTAAGTGCAGGACACGGCAGTGCTTTGCTTTATGCAACAATGCATTTATCAGGTTTTGAAGATGCTAATATCGAGCAACTTAAAAGATTTAGACAAATAGATTCAACTACTGCGGGACATCCTGAAAATGTAATTTTTAAAGGTATAGATGCATCAACAGGACCTCTTGGACAAGGTGTAGCAATTGCTACAGGTATGGCTATAAGTGAAACGAAATTAAATGCTTATTTTAAAAATGAAAATTTAATTGATCATCATATTTATTGTATTTTTGGTGATGCCTGTTTACAAGAAGGGATTTCATTTGAAGCATTTTCTTTAGCAGGTAGATATAAATTAAATAAATTAATTTATATTTATGATAGTAATGATATTCAGTCAGATTCAAATGTAGAAAGTTCAACTAACTTTAAAACTAAAGAATATTTTGAAGCACTTGGATTTAATTATTTTCTTGTCAAAGATGGTGAAGATTATGAACTAATTTCTGAAACAATTAGTTTAGCAAAGCAATCAAAAGATAAACCTTCAATTATTGAAGTTAAAACAACTATAGGTTTTAAAACTAAATATCAAGGTACAAATAAAAGTCATTCATTAGTTTTAAATGATGAAGAATTAAGACAACTTGAAAAAGATCTAAATTGAAATTATGAATCCTTTTTTGTTCCTAAAGATGTTTATAATGATTTTGAAGATCTAAAAATTAGAGGACAAAATAAATTAAAAATCTATCAAGAAAATCTTAAAAAATTAGACCCACAAAAGCAACATAATTTAAGTCTTTTAGAATCAAAAACAATTAATTTTAAAGATGAATGATTTAATAATTTAAAGTACGAAAAAGCCCCAATTCGGGGCGTTTCAGGTGATGTTTTACAAATTATTGCAGAGCATAATCCATTAATGTTTGTCTCTTCAGCAGACCTAGCTTCTTCAACTAAAATGTGAGTAACTAAAGGTTCTATTTATGATGTCAATAATCGTTTAGGAATTAATTTAAATATAGGTGTTAGAGAATTTGCAATGACTGCAATTAATTCAGGAATTACATTACATAGTAATATGAAAACAATTAATTCAACTTTTTTAGTATTTAGTGATTATTCAAAAGCAGCACTAAGATTAGCAGCGATTTCTCATTCACCTATTACTTCAGTATTTTCTCATGATACAGTTACAGTGGGTTATGATGGACCAACTCATCAAGCAGTTGAACAACTTTGAAGTTTAAGATTAATACCTAATCACGTTTTATTTAGACCGGCTAATTTAACTGAAACAATTCATAGTTTTAACTATGCTTTAAATTCAAAAATTACACCTGTAACAATTGTTACTTCGAGAGCAGATTTTTTACAAAGAGAATTTGGAAGTCAAGAAGAAATTTATAAAGGGGCTTATTTAATTGAAAAAGATCCTAATTATGATCTAACAATTTTAGCTAGTGGTAGCGAAGTTGATATTGCTTATCAACTAAAAGATTTATTAAAAGATGAAGGTTATATTAGCAGCATAGTTTCCATTCCTTCATGAAATTTATTTAATCAACAAGACATTAAATATCAAAAACAAATCCTAGGAAATAAAAAGATTGTTGCAGTTGAATTTTGCTCGTCTCAGCCTTGATATAAATATGCTGATTTAGTATTAGGTGTTAATAACTTTGGTTTTAGTGCTTCACCTAATGACGTGATTAATAAATTAAAACTGCAAGCAAAAGATCTAGTTAAAGAAATTTTAGAATTTCTTAAACTAGCAAAATAAAGGAGTGTTATGAAAAAAATCGTAACAGTTTGTGGCATGGGTTTAGGTTCATCTTTAATAGTTGAAATGAACACTAAAAAAGCCATTAAAACCTTAAATTTAGATGAATCTAAATTTCAAGTAACTCATCAAAACTTAAATTCTTATTCACCAAGTCAAGGTTTTGATATTGTCATTTGTGGGCAGGATCTTTCAGACAGTATTGATCCTGGAAAAGGTAAAAAAATAGTTTTAAAGAACTTAATGGATTCTGAAGAGTTAATCCAAAAGTTGAAAGAAAATCTTTAAAACATTAACTAGGAAAAATAAATGAATCAATCTTTACAAATTGATGCAGGTACGTGATTTTTAACTTTTTTTAAAGATTTCATTGGTACACCTGCTATTTTAATCGGGCTTTTTGCCTTAATCGGTTCACTACTATTAAGGAAAAAAGGTACAGAAATTATTCTTACACTATTTAAAACTATCGCTGGCTTTTTAATCCTAGGTGGAGGTGCTGGTGTTTTAGTAGGAAGTTTATCAAACTTTCAAATTTTATTTGTCGACTTATTCCAAGTTCAAGGTGTCATTCCTAATAATGATGCTTTTGCAGGTCAATTATTTGAAATTGCCCCTGCAATTGCTCAACTAGGATCAATCATCATGGTTGTTTCGATGCTCTTTAACTTATTATTAGCATATACTAGCCGTTATAAGTATATTTTCTTAAGTGGTCACGTGTTATTCTACATGAGTTTAATGTTAGCAGGTGTCATGGTTTTAAGTGGTTTTGACTTAAATGTTGCTTCAGATTACGCAACTGCTTTAGTTGCTTCATCAGTTATTATGGCTACCTACATGGTAATTTCTTGTGCAGCTACTTCTAAATATGTACAAAGAATCACAGGTGCTAAAGATATTTCAATGGCACATACAGGAAGTATTGGTTATGTAATGTCAGGGCTAATCGGTGACATGATCTACCGCTCTAAAAAAGGTAAAGTTAAATCAACTGAAGAAATTAAATTCCCAAAATGATTATCATTTTTTAGAAATACTTTTGCCTCAATGGCAATTACAATGTTAATTGTCTTTGCCATTGTCTACATCCCTCAAGGGATTATGTACCAAACAGGTGTAAAAACTATTACAGCTGCTACTAACGAAGCAACGGCAGCAACTTTGACTAATCTTTTTGGTGCAAGTGCATCCAAAAACTGACTAGTGCAAAACATTTTAGATGCTTTCACATTTGCAGCAGGAGTAGAAATCATGCTTTTTGGTGTACGCATGATTATTGGTGAACTAGTGCCTGCTTTCAAAGGAATTTCTGATAAGTGAATCAAAAATTCTAAAGCAGGATTGGATTGTCCGATTGTCTTTCCATATGCACCTAATGCTGTTTTGATAGGATTTTTATCCTCGTTTGGAGCAGGTTTAGTAGGTATTGGAATTACAATCGGTTTTGCAGCAGGATCAGGAGTTGTTAATAACGGAGCAATTATCATTGCCCCAGTTATTATCCCAGGAATCGTTGCTCACTTTTTCTTAGGAGCTACTTCAGGAGTTTTTGGTAATTCAAAAGGTGGAATTTTAGGAGCAATTATAGGTCCTTTTATTCATGGTTTAATTATCACTTTTGTACCGATTATCTTTGTCATGACTGCTTGAAGTCCTTCTTCAACTTTAGGTTGAGGAGATAGTGATTATTTAATTGGAATTGTTCCTGGAGTATTAGGTTATCGAACTTTAGTAGCTTCTAATATCAATATGGCAAGAGGTCTAGTTTTAGGAATACCAATTGCAATTTATGTTTTATTGTCTCTAGAGGGGCTATTCAAACGCTTTTATTTAGATAAAAAAGATTTAACTTACAGAAAAATCTTTTTCAAAAATTCTAAACTAGTTTCAGCCAATGAAACACCAACTGAACCTTCGGATTCAGTTGAATAAATTAAACAAAAATCAGCAAATTACTTGCTGATTTTCTTTAGCCTTAATTTTTAAAAATCAAATAGAAAGCAAAACTTTTAGAAAAAAGTTTTTCATGTAATGTTTTAACTAGCAAATCAAAACCATTAATCAGATACTAAAAAGTTATAAAATATTTATATTTTTATTATAAATATCAACTTTAAACAAGTTTTAAAGATATGAAACTTTTTGGAAAATATTTGAAAAAATATTTTCCAAAACTAGTCAAAAATTTTATTGCTATAGAGAAGGGATAACCCTTTTCAAATAATAATCAAAGTTAATAAACTAGTAAAGGACAGATATGGAAG
Source organism: Mycoplasmopsis agassizii (assembly GCF_002272945.1). Taxonomy (GTDB): domain Bacteria; phylum Bacillota_I; class Bacilli_A; order Mycoplasmatales; family Metamycoplasmataceae; genus Mycoplasmopsis_B; species Mycoplasmopsis_B agassizii. Next base: position 563,338 of record NZ_NQMN01000001.1, read on the forward strand.
AAATAATCCTTGTCAAAACCATTAAAGAAGCACAAAAAATCATGACTACTTTTTTCAAAAATCATGAAGATTTTGAAATTGTTAAAAAAGTTGATGAAAATAACGAACACTACTTTATAATAAAATCAAAGACTGAAAAAGATAAAGGAGGAACTATGACTGATGGCAAAATCATAATGAAAATGCTTGGTGATTTAACAATAGCGGTTAATGGAATATCAACAAGACTGGATAAGGTTGAATCTAGACTAGACAAAGTCGAAGAAAGATTGGATAATCTTGAAGCAAGACTAGATAAAGTCGAATCAAGATTAGATAATCTAGAAACAACGGTAAATGGTTTAATTAAAAACTTTGAAACCTTATCAAATGTTGTTTCAGGTTTAATAACAACAGTTACTCAACTAGCTAACACTGTAGCTGTCTTATCAGAAAATGTTGAAAAACTAAACAAACGAGTTGATGATCTAACTGTTAAAACTGAAGAAGGTTTTAAAAAAGTTTGAAAAGAAATTAATTTTATAAAAATTGAACTAAGTTCATTAAGAAGTGATTTTAACCTTCACGTAAAAGACTTTAACAACTTTAGAATTTCAGTTAACGATCGCCTTGAAAAACTTGAAAATGACATGAGCTATGTAAAAGGTGTTTTAGAAAGAAACAACTTAAAATAGTTCTAGTTTTTTAACTAACTAAATAAATCAATTAAATCATCAACAAAATATTGTTGATGCTTTTTTTAATTATTTTATAATTACTTTGTCAAAGAAATTAACAAAGGAGTTTAATAAATGAAATTAAAAAAATACTTAACTGAATCACTTGTTTATTGAAATAGTGAAAAAGAAGATAACACTTGTGGTTGTGCTCTTAAAAAAGCTTTAAACAACTGACAACTACCCAGAAGAACTAATTTAAATATTAATTCTTCATCAATTGAAAATGGTTATTGAAAACCTGAATCTATTGCCGAATATTTACAAGATCTTTATCCTAATAGCGAAGGTAAAAGCCCATATCTAAAATGAGATAAAGTTGATAATGCAAAAGCTTATGTAGTCTTAATTAATGATTGAGAAGCTGCTAATGTAATTGGTACACCTTTTCTTCATTGACTAGTTGCTAACTTAGAAACTAACGAATTAGAGTTAAATGCTTCTAAGTTAAATCCTAGTTTAGAACAAGGATTTAACTCATTAGCTTCATCTAAATTAACTAGAATAACTGATCAAGAACAAGCAAAAAAAGAAGCTTTAAAACACGTTAATTATACTGGTCCAGGAGCACCTGATACAAGCCATAATTATGAAATTAGTGTTTACGCTTTAAGTGAAAAATTAGACCTACCTAAACCTTTTTATTACGCTGATTTACACAAAGCAATGCATGGTAAAATTATTGCCTGAGATAGCATTAGCGCTAAGTTAAAGCACCCTAACGATAAGATAAATTATCATTATTTTGATTTTTTTGCACCAACAAAAAAATATAGTTATGAACCTATAATTATTAAGTCAAAAAGTGTTGATGAAGCTAATTATTTAGATTCTAAAAATGCTTATAAAGATGATGCACCCAGTTTAGAACTAAGTTGAACTAAAGTAAAAGATGCTAATTATTATTCATTAGTTTTAATGAATAATGAAGCAAAATCAATAACTGATGGTAATCCTTTTATCAACTGATTAGTAACAAATATTGATCAAAATTATCTAGAAGAAAATGCTAGTTTATTAAGTAAAAAGATAGTTCAGGGTCATTCTAGTGCAAGTAGAAATTTTGAATTCAAAGCTTATAATCCTCCTTATTTAGATGATAGAGATTTAGTCGATCATGAAGGTGATCGTTATCATGGACCGATTTCAGAATCTGAAGAAACTACCTATACAATTTATCTTTATGCTCATCAAGAAAAGCTAAATTTAAAACAAGGGTTTAAATTAGGAAGTTTTTCTAGAGAACTCCACGGTAAAGTATTAAGTGAAGGAATTTACTTTTTTAAAGTTAAAAAAGCAAATTAAATTAATTAAAACAAAAATCAACAACTTTTGCAGGTTGTTGATTTTTTAAATTATTTGCTCTCTTTATTATTAATTCCTGAATCAAGAGCAACTGTATCAGGATTTAAAGCGTTAGCTCTTAATACTTGTGACATAATACTATTATCATTTTTTAAGTCAAATAGTGAATCATTACCAGATACAGCACCATAATAATTAAAACTATTAGTAATTAATTTTCATGACTGTAAGAAAGTACGCGGAGCACCTGAATTGATAATTGAAACAAAATAACCTGAGTTATCAAAAACACCTGTACCTGAATTACCAGCGTTATGAAATGTTGGTGTTAAACCGTTAGTTGAAAATCCAATTGATGTATTGTTTTGTGAAGTACGGTTATAAACATATGCTGATTGTTTACCATAAGGAAAGCCACTAAAACTATAATCAATTAGCATTGAAGGCATGAACATTGAAACAGGTTCTTCCTGATTAGCAATTTTTAATGGCTCTAGTTTTTCTCAATCATTTAGTCATTTATAATAACGGTATTTACCATCTGCATAGGCTTTTTCTTTAGCAACTTTAATATCAGCAACAACTAGTGCAATATCAACTGCACCGTTTTTATTTGTGCCATCTATTGAAGTTTGTTTTAAGCTAGTTCCATCTCAAATTTGCTTATAAGGAATGCCGCTAACTACATCTAAACCATCTCAATAACTGGTTCCATTATGTCAGTTATTTCCAAAATCATCTGAGTGTCTAACAATGAAAACTGAACCATTATTACCAAGCCCATTTTGCTTCATTTGATCAGCATTTCCTGAAGCCACGTGATGGTTAGTAATTAAGTAGTATTTTAGTTCATCGCTTTTATCATCACTTGCTTTTGCTAGCATAGTTCATGAACCCATATTTCCACCAAAGCTTCTTGCTTTAATATCTTTAAATGAATCATAGTTATATGATTCATGAGCATATTCAAGATTCATTTTGTAACCTTGTGTTCATTTTCAAGTAACGTTTTGGTTAAAATCAAATTCAAAAGCAGTATCGTTATTTTCATAACGTTTGTTATAAAGAATTAAAGGTACATTCTCTGCAGTGAATGTGACATTGTCATAATTAAAGTCATTAGTTGGAATAGTGTTGAAGTTTTCAACCTCCACATTATTTGTATATTCTAGGTTGAAAGTTGTGGCGTATTTACCAAAGTAGATTTCTTTACCAACGTTTAATGTATTCATTAATGGTATTTTACTAATGTTCAAATCAGCATCAAGTTGTGTGAAATTATTGAAGTCAACATTTGCTCTACTTGTTTCGCTACCTCTATAATCAAATTTGAGTTCTTGGAATCTAGTAATTTTAAATGTAAAATTGATTCCTTCTTCGGTAAGTTGTGCATTCAAATTAAACCCTGCTTCTCAACGACTACTATTTCCGTTTTGCCCATATACAGTTTGAGATCTGAGTGAATCAACTATATCAATTGTTTTTTGTTGCTTCAATTTTTTATAATCTAGTTCAATAATTGGTCTAGTGTTTAGCAGTTGAGAACCAGTAAAACTTCTATTGTCATTAGTCATATATTTATAAATTTGGTCATGTCCAGAATTTATAATTGTTCCTAAATTAATTATAATTTTCTGATTATCAACATTTGTTATTGCACTATCAAAAATCGGTGAATAGTATTTACTTAACAAAGTAAAAGTTACTTCTTTTTTAGAATTATCTGCTTTTCATAAAGCATCTTTTTTAGATAATTCTAACCTTCTGTTTCTAGCAATTAAATCTTTATTCAATTGTGCTTCTCGAAGCGATTGCTGTGCAGCTTTTTCTTCTAATTTTAATCTTTCAGCAGTTATTCGTGTTCCTGAAGTAAATCCTGTTGCTTCAATATTGACCTTATAAAGTTGATCTAGAGCACTATCTTGTCTTGCATTAGCATTAGTTGCTTTTAATCCTGATAACTTAATTCATTTAGCTGCAGTTGTAACCTTATTGTTGCTATCAGTATATTTAAATTTAATTCAGACAGTACCCGATGCATCATCCTTATTAGCAATTTCACCAATATAAAACTCTTTAATCGAACCACTGTCGTTTGTATATTTACCATAAACAAAATGATCATTTGGCGAATTATATTTAACTTTAACTACAGAACTTAATGTTTGAGCATTTACAGTTGAAGGTGTCATTCCTGAAAGTGGAATTAAACTATCAAAAGATAAATCTGATAAAGAAATGTTATTTAAGTCTTGTTCAATATATTTTAAATCTCTTAATGAATTTGTCAAGTTACTTAAAGTAATTTGATTTGAATGTCATTTAACTTTTGGATTATCTTTTTTAGTAAATCCTAATTTGAAACTAATTTTAGTTTTATCAGGATTACCCCTTCTATCCTTAGGCATTTGCACATCATAATAAGTTATAAAATAATTATTTCTTAAACTATTAATTTGTACTTCAGAACTAGGGTCAGTAGTAATTTGCCCTGCAGGTACAGTCCCTTTTGCCTTATTTGGATCATCTTTGAATCCATCAGTACCAGCTGTTGCATCAGTAAGAACTTTGTTATTATATGTGCCTGATTTATCATCAAAAGTTTTACCTGCATCGGTTGATGCTGCTGCTTGTCCTGTGAATTTTAAAAAGTATCTTAAATTTTTAGCAGTCATAAATTGAGGTTCTAAATAAGAAAAGCCTTCAGTTTTATTTAATTCAAAATCACTTCCGTTAATTTGACCAGCATGTTTTTTAATATCAGTTAATTGATTTTTTTCTTGAGTTGTTAAAGATGCTTCAACACTTTCAAAATCACTATCTTTTAAGGTTCCTTTTTCATCAACTGGATCTTGTGATTTTTTAAAGTAATTTAAAGTAGCGTTTTTGCTAAATAAAGGATCAGTTGCATTTTCTAAATATGCACCAATTTTAACTTCCATTTTACCGCTTAAATCATTAGCAGAAATCTTAGTTGCCTTAATTGTAAAATTACCGTTTTTAATCTCTTTGAAAAAATCCATTGGATTTACTTTTGAAGCAAAATGTTCATGGTGTAAATTAGTTCAATCTTTGATTTCAAAAATTTTCATGCCTTGATCAATTAATGCCTTAATTTGATCTTGTTCATCAAAACTAATACCATTATTAGTTTTGACAATTAAATTTGTTTTACTATTATTCGCTAATAATGTTCTTTTATCATCCGATAAAACATAAGTAATTGTTTTCTTTGAACCTGCTCCAATTTTTACATCTGGATCAAAATAAACACTAAATGATTCTTGCTTATCTTTAACTAATGAATTTAATAATTCTGAAATACGTTTGACAGAATCAGGTCCATCTGGCCCATTTTTATAAGAAAGATTTAGAGTATTATGTTGTCAAGTTAATAATCTAAATTTACTTCTTCCTCTTGTACCTTGATTAAATAAATCTAGTAACTCATTTCTTACTTTTGAATCAATTGTTCTATCTCTAGAAATGCCACCTGATCCATCAACTAATTCTAGATTATATTTTTTTTCAAGTTTTTCAATTTCAGTTAATAAGAATTTTTCTAAAAAAGTAAAGCCTTCAGAGTTAACGAAAATACCTTTTGCATTTTTATTAAAACTTCTTTGATTATTAGTTACAAAAGTTTTAAATGTTTCTGAAGCTTCAGCTTCTTCTCCACGTTTTTCAAATCAAGTTGATTTATTAAAATCACCAATAGTAAAACTTTTTACTTTGGTGTTTTTTGCTTTAACATCAATAGTTAATTTTGAATTACTAAATGAGCCAAAATGAAATGAGAAAAAGCCTGTGCTTTTACTTTTAAAATGATCTTTAAAAAAGTCTTTTGTAAACACTTGTTCAATTGCAAAATTATTTTTTAATTTTGCATCATAATCAAAGTATTTAGTTAAATCAGCAATGCTAGTTGAATCAGTATAGCTAGTTAATAAGGTACTTAATTGTAATTTAGAAATTCATTCTCTAGTCATTAAAACTTTTGCTGATTTATCTTTTGAATATAAATAGAAAGTTAAAATTGCTTTATCAATATTATTAGGATCTAAAGTAACATCAACAAATTCTGTTTCATTTTCTTCTTTATCAGTTAAGTCAAAATAAGTTGTTCAATTATTTTGACTAACACTTGCTGAATAAAGTTTAATACCTAATTTAGTTAATTGTGTATCACTAACTTTTTGACTTAACTTATATTTATTTAAATCATTAGCAATTATTTTTAATTCATCTTCTTGTGGATTTTTAAATCCATCAATTTCAAAATTATATGTATCACTTGTGATATCTAAATTATCATGATATTTTAGTTTTAAATTAATAGCAATTTTATTGTCACTAATTTCTGTAAAAGAAAATTCAGTGACAACATTTTTTAGATTTTCATTATCAAAATCTAAATTTAAAAAGTTCTTAATTTGATCACTAGTTAAATTATTATTAAAGTTTTTAGTTGCTAAATCATTTTTTAAATTTTGATCTTTTAGATCAATTTTTTGCTCTTTAACTCATTCAAGTGCTTTAGTTACTTGTGCTTGTTTTTCTTCATCAGTTACATAAACAAAATTAGTAATTTCAACATCATGTTTTTTAGAATTAGAAATTAAATTAGTTAATTCAAGTTGTAGAACTACACTCTTTGTTTTAATTTCTAAAATCTTTGCACTTAAAGTAATATCAGTTAAATTTGTATTAGTTGTATCAATATTTAAGAGTGCTAAAATTTCTGCACTTGGTTGTTGCAGATTAAAAACTAAATTAGGATTTTGATTTTTTAAAGATTGATCTTTTAGATCAATTGCTAATGATGTTAATCATTGATTTGCATTTTTTAATTTAGCATTTTCTTGTTGTGATCTTAGATCTTGTGCTGTTAAAAATCCACTAATTGTTTTTTCAACTTTAGCACTTTGATTATATTGATCACTGACTGATAAACTTAATTTTACAGAACCATCATTTAGTTCAACTACTTCAATATCAAGTGCTAAATTATTTGCTTCTAAATTTAAATCAGAGCGATTTAAATTTAATAAAGGTAATAAAACACTTGTTGTTTGTGCACTATTAAATGTGTCTGAAGCAAGTTTTTGTTTTAAAGTTTGGTCTTTTAAATCAATTGTTAAATCATTTAATTTAGCAATAACTTTATCAATTTCTGCTTTTGAAGCATCTAATCTTTCTTTTTGTTTAGTTGCTGATTCTGATTTAAAGCCGCTGATTTGTGTAGCAGTTTTTAAACTACTACTTAATGAATTTGTTAAAGTAAATTCAATAGTAACATCTTGATCACCAATTTCTTTTACAACAACATTTAATGTTAAGTCAGCTAATTTTTCATTACTTGTATCTAAATTAAGTAAATTTAAAATTTCTTCACTAGTTAATGAAGTAGTAAAAGTTTCTGAAGCAAATTGTGATTTTAAGGCTTGATTTTTTAAATCAATATTTGAATTCTTTAATCAGTTAAATGCTTCATTTAATTTATTTTCAGCTTCTTGAGCAATGTGTTGTTCATTTGTTTTAAAGCCACCAATAGTTTTATTAATATTTTGTTTTTGTCCATAAATGTCAAAAATTTCGAAGTTAATTTGAGCAAGTCCATTTCCAATATTTGAAATAGAAATAGTTGCACTTAAATTATTGTTTGTTAAATTTAAGCTGTTTAAATCAAAATTAATTAAGTCTAAAATTTTAGTTTGATTGTCATTAATAGTAAAAACTTCGTGAGAAAATTTTGACTTTAAAGATTCATCTTTTAAGTCAATTTGTGTATCTTGTAATCTTTTAATTACAGCATTAATGTTTTGTAATGATGCAACTCTTTTAGAATTAATTTGAAATTCTTCATCATGTTTAAAGCCACTGATTTGAAAATCATAAACTCTAACTTGACGATATTTATCTTCTAAAGTAACTTCTATAGTTGCACTATTATTTGATAAACTAACACTTCTAGTTTTTAATGTAGTTGTAAAATTTTTAAAAATATTTTGATCTAAATTAAGATCTAAAAGTTCTTTAAGTTGTGAATCACTTTGCCCGATATTAAAAACTTCATTAACAGTTTTTTGTTTTAAAGATTTATCTTTTAGATCAATTGAAGTCAATCTTAAATATTTAACTGCTTCATTTAATCTTTCTCAGCTTTTAGCTTTTTCCTGATTAGTTGTTACAAAGTTTGTAAAGTTTTTATTTCTGATAAAAGTTTTTTCAGGATCTTTATTATCAGTAATTGTAAAAATTAAACCAACAATTCCGTTTTGATCATCGACATTTTGAACACGATAATTAACGGTTACATCAGTTAAAAAATCTGAAGGAAAATTAAATGAAACTAATTTAGAAATTTGTTCTTCAGTTAAAGAAGTTTTAAAATTTTCTGATGGAATTTCTTGTAACATGGTTTCATCTTTCAAAGTCACATAAGTTGTGAAATTATTATCATTTTGAAAATCTTGATAACTCTTATTTGAATTATTTTGTGCAGTTGGTGTACAACTAATTGCTACTGCAGTTGCTGCACTTGTTACTGTCAGTGCTGACAAAAAGAAAATATTTTTTTTAATTTTTTTCATGTTTATTTATTCCTTAAAAATCTCTGTATTGATTTATTTTGTAAGTCAATTATTTTAATAATTGCTAATCTCTCTTATAGACTAATTTTTACATATTTTTGCCGTTCCTAAACAAAATATTTTTTATTTTTTATTTTTGAAAAACCCCTAAAAATAGGGGGTTTTGCATTTTTAGAAATAAAAAAATCCCATATGGGACTTACAAAGAAAAATTCTTTTTATTAGTATATTTGCTAACTGTTCTAAGCGAATGAAATGTTTTATAATAAGCTTCATTTGCAAGCACTCCTGCATATAAAAAATAAGAGAAGAATAAAACAAAAGTACCTGCGAAAAAAATAACAGCCATAAATGATAAGACATTAAAAGAACTTGTTCTTACAATTGCTTGGAATATTAAAGTTAAAATTCAGATAGGAATTAAGGCAACAAAAATACCTGGTTGAATATGTGAAAATCTTAGTTTAAATTTAGGGGCAAATTTAAATAAGAATAAAAGCATCAAGTAATAAAAAACAGCTGTTGTCGGCATAAAGGTTAAATAAAAAATTGCTTCATAAGCAGGTCCATCATATAACCTGTCCATTTGACTAATGAAAACTACATAACCATTTAAAAATAAATTAAGCTTGAAAATTATGACAATAATTATGAACATTCCTTTAAGCCGGTTAATCAATATATTACCGTAATTATCATGCTCATAAATATAAGACATTGAATATATTAGTCTTGAATATCCGCTTGATGAAATTCAGATTAAAGATAAAATTAAAAGAAGAATTGTTCAAGGACCACCTGGAGCATTTTGGAGAATAGCAGAAATAGATAAATGAGTAATGCTTACATCTCCAGGGAAAATAGAATTAATAGTTCTACTTAAACCAGGGATGACTCTGTCATAAATATTATTTAATAAAATCTCTCCATATCCTTCAATTAAATTTACAAATAACGTGACTATGAGAACAACAGGTACAAAGGATAGCAATAGATAAAATGAGGTTGCTAAAGGAACAAACGTAAAATCACGTGAACTAAGTTTTGAATAAGTACGATCTATTAGTTCTGAACGTTTTTGTTTGTTTTTGATTTTTGTTTTAGAAACAAAGATACCTAATGAAACTAAAATAATTAATTTAACTATTCTTTCTTTTACATTAAAACCACGGTTAATATTATTAATTACTTTACGATCAACTCATGATTTTTTCAAGAAAGAAAATAAACTTTTTTTGTCAAGATCTCCATAACGTGGTGTGCCATAATTTGATCATCCACTGTTAATTTGTTTTCTTTTTCTTCACTTTTTTAATCAATTCATTATTAATCACCAAGTTTTTATTTTAACAACTTTTTATAATTTTAACTATTTATTATTAAATATCTTTTACGGTAGTTATTATTTAATAAATAAAAAATTTATAAGTATATTTTTTTATAAATATTATGAAAATAATGTTTAGAAATTAAAGAATGTAAATAAAATCAGATAATTAGAAAACGAAAAATCTGCGATACTAATTTTTAGATCAACTTTTGAATATATTTAAATAAAAAAGTCCCTAAGGACTTAAATAGAAAAATTTTTTCAGTTAGTATATTTGCTAACGGTTCTCAGTGAATAAAATGTTTTATAATAAGCTTCATTTGCAAGCACGCCTGCATATAAAAAATAAGAGAAAAATAAAAGAAAGGTGCTAGCAAAAAATATAACAGAAATAAATGATAATAAATTGAACGAGCTGGTTCTAACAATGGCTTGAAATACTAAAGTTAAAATCCAAATAGGGATTAGTGCAACAAAAATACCTGGTTGAATATGTGATAATCTCAATTTAAATTTAGGTGCAAATTTAAATAAGAACAATAATAAAACATAGTAAAACAACGCAGTTATTGGCATGAAAGTAAAATAGAAAATTGCCTCATAAGCTGAACCATCATATAGTTCATCTATTTTGCTAACAAAAACTACATAAGCCTCCATGAATAACGTAAGTAACAAAATTATCACAATGATTATAAAAATTCCCTTGATGCGATTCATTAAGATATTACCGTAATTATCATGCTCATATATATAAGACATTGAATATATTAATTTTGAATAACCTGCTGAAGCTACCCAAGTTAATGCTAGCATTAGAAAAATTATCGAAATAGCGCTTGCAGAAGACTTTTCAAAAACGACAGAAATGGACAGATTAGTAATGTCTGCATTTCCAAAAAGCGACCTAATTGTATTGCTTAAACCAGGGATTACTCTGTCATAAATATTATTTAATAAAATATTACCATAGCCCCCGATTAAATTAACGAGCAAAGTGACAGCAATAGTCACGGGTACGAAGGAAAGTAATAAATAGAATGATGTAGCTAAAGGCACAAATGAAAACTCACGTGAACTAAGTTTTGAATAAGTACGATCTATTAGCTCTGAACGTTTTTGTTTGTTTTTTATTTTACTTTTAGAAACAAAAATACTTAGAGAAATTAAAATAATTAATTTGACAATTCTTTCTTTTAAATTAAATCCACGGTTAATATTATTAATTACTTTACGATCAACTCATGATTTTTTGAAGAAAGAAAAAAATCCCTTTTTATCAGGATCTCCATAACGTGGAGTACCGTAGTTGGATCATCCTTTATTAATTTGTTTACGTTTTCTTCACTTTTTTCATCACTTCATAATTACTTACCAAATTTTAGTCTTAATAACTTTTCAAGAATTTTATTGCTAATTATTGGATGAGCCTGAGTAGATGTTTTTTTCATTAATAAACCGAGAAGTAATTTATTGACTTTCTCTGGTTTTTCTAAATATTCATTAACAACTTTTTCATTCTCCTGCATTAATTCTAGTAAATATGATTCAAGAATTTGCTCATCTTTAATTAAAAAGTAATTATTACTTTTAATAATTTCATCTAGATTATCTGTATTATTAACTAATAAAGGAACAATTGCTTTAAAGTGTTTTGCAGATATTTCTTCGTTATTTAGCCTTTTTAAAAGGTCCTCAAAAACAGTTATTTTGATACCTAAATCAACAACGTGTTTTTGTGTTTTGTTAGCAAGTGAAACAACTTCAGAAAAAAATAAATTCGCTAATTTATCTCTTTCTGTGTATTTTATATTGTCAAAATAAGTTGCTAATTTTAAATCATTGACAAGTGCAGTAATTTGAATTTGATTTAATTTTTCTTGTTCATATCTTGCTTGTTTTTCTCAAGGTAATTCATTGATTTTAATATTATCAATTGTGCTCTGAGAAATTTTGATAGTTGGAATATTTGGATCTCTAAAATAGCGATAGTCAATTGCATCGCTTTTTGCTCTCATAGTAATAACTTCTTGTTTTGATTCATCAAAACGTTTTGTAACTTGATCGACAGTCTTATTTTCTAAATAAGTTTTAGTTTGATTTTGAATTTCTAGATCAATTGCTTTTTTTACATTACTTAAAGAATTTAAATTCTTAATTTCTACTCTGTTACCATAACCTTGATATCCATAAGGTCTTAAACTAATATTGATATCTGCTCTTAAACCACCACGATCCATTCTTGCTTCAGAAATATCTAAAGCAAGTGCAATCTTACGAATTGTATCAATATAAGCAATTGCTTCATCAGCACTTCTGATAATTGGTTTAGTTACAATTTCAATTAAAGGTACACCTGAGCGATTAAAATCGTGCAGAATTTTTGTATCAGTAATTGTCTGTTTTGCAGTATCTTCTTCTAAATGAAATCTTTCAATTTCAATATTTTTTTCTTGACCATTAACATTAATTAATAATGATCCATTTTGTGCAATTGGATGAAATTGTTGTGTAATTTGATAACCCTTTGGTAAGTCTGGATAGAAATAATTTTTTCTATCAAATCTGACAAGTGGATCAATTTCCATTTTTAACGCTTTTGCTAATTTAATTGCTTTAACAATTGCTTGCTTATTTACAAGTGGCAAAGTTCCAGGATAAGCTAAATCAATTGGGTGAACATTTGTGTTTGGCTCATCATTAAATCTATTAGGTGCAGGTGAAAACATTTTTGTTTTTGTGTTTAATTCAATATGAATTTCAACACCAATTATTACTTCAAAATTACTCACTTTTTGCTCCTAAAAATTCTTCAAAATATAACGCAATATTTAATAGTTTTTGATCTTCTTTTAGTTTAGTATCAATTGCTAAACCTACTGGTAAATTATTAACTTTGATTCAAGGAATTACAATTGAAGGAACACCTGATAAATTAGCATTTGTAAGAATTCATTGCATAAAATTTGGCTTCTTATTTTCGCCTTCAATTAATGGTGCAACATCATCTGAAGCAGGGTAAACAAAAGCATCATAATCTTTTAATTTTGAACTCATATATTCAGTAATTTTTTGTCTCATTTTTTGAGCATTATAAAAGACATCATTAATATGATCTACACTTAAAAATAGACTTCCTAAAGTTAATCTTCTTTGAACCATTTCACCAAAAAAATCACTACGAGAATTTGTAACAATTTCTTCTCAATTTTTTCCTTTAGTTTTATTTCCAAATTGTAAACCTTTAATGTTAGCTAAATTACTTGTTGCTTCAGAATACGAAAGAACATCATAAACTGTCTTAATATGATTTAAAAGTTCTTCATCTAAATCTAAAAAATCAACTTCTATATTTTCTTTTTTTAGTTTTTCAGATAGTTCTAAATAATTATTTTTAATGTCTTTTTGTAAATAATTTAAATTGCCTAAAAAGCCCAATTTTAGGGGCTTTTGAAAACTAATTTGCTCATCTAAATCAACCCTAATTGAGGTCATATCTTTATTATCTTTTTTAAATAAAACTTTAGATAAAACAAAAGCATCATTTACATTATGAGTAAAATATGCAACTGTATCCATGCTTGACGCATAAGCAAAAAGACCATAACGAGACACTGCTCCATAAGTTGGTTTAAAACCTACAAAACCATTATAACCTGCAGGATTACGAACGCTATCTCCTGTATCTGATCCAATGCTAAAAGCAACATTATAATACATTGAAGCAACAGATCCTGATGAAGAACCACCAATGATTCTTTTATCATCTTGAGGGTGTTTAATTATTCCGTATCCACTGAATAATCCACTACCACCTAAACCAAATTCATCAGCATGAACTTTAGCAACTAAAGAAGCACCTTGATTAATTAAAAGGTCATAAATTTCTGCATTATAAAAAGGTTTAAAACCTTTCAAAGTTTGACTACTTGATTGCGTAATATATTCAGCAGTTGCATAGTTATCCTTTAATGTAAAAACAGCTTTTTCTAGTAAGCCTGATTTTAAATTTTTTTCATTTTTTGCAAGTGCTGAAACAACATTATTTTGATCATCTTTTAATGATTTATATGCCTTATCAAAATCACCTAAAACTGTTAAATTATTCTTCATCATTTTGTCCTTTTGGAAGAACTAAAAAACCATTTTCATGGTCATATGCATTTTCAAAAACTTGTTCTTTTTTTAATAAATTAGAAGTTTCAATTTCATCTTCTCTTAAATCTTCAAAACTAATTTCAGGTGCTAATAATTCTTGCTTTCTTGGAAAATCAGAAATATCATCTGCCATGTTTTCTAGATTATTAAAAATCTCATCATATTCAATCATGATGGATTTTAAAGTTTTATCATTTGTTTTAAAATGAGCAACATGTGCTGTATGTTGTAAAATTTTACTGCTATCTTTTTTCATTTTTACCTTGTTATCATTTTGGAAAATCTATAAATTCCAAATCATTTAAATATTCTAATTCATCTTTTAAATCATGGAATTTAATTAAGTGTGAATGTAAATAAACACGCTTATCTTTTTTACCACCATAATTTACATCACCAAAAATTGGGTAACCAAGTTTTGATAATGTAACTCTAATTTGGTGTTTTCTACCTGTTACTAATTCAGCATAATGATGTGGTGCTTTATCATATAAAATGGTAGTTGCTTCTTTAGTGTTACCTTTTGCTTCATTAAATAATTCAGCTCGCTGTCTTTCAGGATTATAAAAATGGTGAAATGTAACTGTCTTAATTTCACCTTCTTCTAAGAAAGGAATGTTTGATTTATAAAGATAAACTTTTTTAATATTTTCTTGTTGTTTTAAAGTTCTTAAAGCGTTATAACTTTTGGCATAACAAACTAGACCTGTTGTTTTTTTGTCCAAACGACCGATTGATGAAGGCACAAAACTATCTATCTTGACAAATTTTAAATATTTTAAAACTTGATTATCAAGTGAATTGGTGCTATCGTGCATGTCTACGTTATAAGGCTTATTAACAATTAAAATATTTTCATCTTCAAAAATAACGTTGAATTTAACTTCAACGTTTTTGATAAAGGCTTGTCTTTTTTTACCTGCTTCAATGCCATAGATTAAAATTAAATCGCCTTCAGAAACTGAAAGTTTTTTATCATTAGTTCTAATGCCATTGACTTTAATATCTTTTTCACGAAAGAGTTTTTCAATTCGTGAAATTGGAACATTATTTAAATATTCTTTAACAACTTTAAAAAGAATTCTGCCTTGATCATTTGAGGTTGCATTAATCGTAAACACTATTCTTCTCTTTGAGATTGATATAGTGAGAAATTGCTTTCTTGAGTATTATCCATCTCAACATCTAAAAATTCAAATTCTTGTAAACGTGGTAAATCGTGTAATGATTTAATTTTAAAATAATCATAAAAACGATTTGTTACACCATATAAAATTGGATTACCTGGAGTTGAAGCAATTCCGACTTCTTCAATTAATCCTTTTACTAATAAAGTATTAAAAACTTGATCAGAAGAAACCCCTCTAATTTCAGATACTAATGAGCGAGTAACTGGTTGTTTGTAAGCCACAATTCCCACTGTTTCTAAAGCTGCTTTTGATAATTTTTGAGCATTGTTAAAACTCACAAGTTTACCAATATAATCTTTCATGCTTTCTGCTGTAGCGATTTTAAAAACTTCATTAAATTCAAAAACTTTTGTTCCTAAATTTAAAGCGTTATATTGTTCTTTAAAATCTCTTAATAATTTTAAGGCTTCTTTTGTGTTGAATTGATCTTCATCATCAGTTGTTGAATCAAAGTTTAAAACTTTTTTTACTTGTTCAACTGACACACCTTCTTCACCCTGTACATAGGCAAGAGCCTCGATAATTCTACTGTAGTTGTTCATATGCTTCTCCTTTTGAAATGTAGATTTTTCCAAATTGTTCATCTTGTCTTAGAACAATTTCTTGTCTTCTAGATAAATCTAGAACAGCCATTAAAGTAATTACAAAATGACTTAATGAAGGTAAATTAAAAATTTCTTCAAAAGTTAATTCACCTTTTTCTAAAAATAATTTCTTAATATAAATTATTTGATCAGATGGTGTTAATTTGAAATTTTCAAATTTTGCTTGTCTTAATTTAACTGCAAAATTTCTTTCAAACATCTGTCTTAAAACAATTGCAATTTGCACTGGAGATGAATGCCCATCTAATAAGGTTTCATCTTTTTCTAATTCAAATTCTTGAATGTTATCTTGCTTTTTAATAAAGATTGCTTTACGATTAATTTCTTTTAATTTTAAGTCTTCAATCACTTCTTGAAAGGCTTTATATTCAGCTAATCTTTGAAGAATTTTTTGGCGATCAATTTCGACTTCTTCAGGTAGATCTTTAGGGTTTAAAATTAAGGCTGCTTTAATTTGTAAAAGTGTTGCAGCCATTAATAAATAATCACTTGCAAGGTCAATTTGTTGCTCTTGTAAATTATGAATAATTGCTAAATATTGTTCAGCTAATTCAATTAAATTTATTTCTTGAATATCTACTTTTTTATCTTTAACAAGTGAAAAAAGTAGATCAAGCGAACCACTATAATTTCCTATATCAAAAACATATTCAGTTGGTTTTTCTAATTCGTTACTCATGTTTGTCTCCTGTAATAAAGTTTGAAACAATTACTGCTCTAGTGTTTTTCATTAAGTCATCATCACTTAGAGTCATGATGGCATCACTGCGAATTGGTTTTGCAAAAATTATTTCAACTGTGGCTTTTTTATTCTTTGCATCAAGCCCAACATTACTATAATTTATAGTCGTTGGGATGATTGGTAATAAGTTCATTTTTGCGATTCTAAAAGCACCTTTTTTAAACTCACCTATTTGTCCATCTTTGCTGCGCGTTCCTTCTGGAAAGATGACTCCAATTTTTCTTTCTGATTTAATCATTTCTCCAAATGCTTTAACCTTTTTTCAAGCATCTAAATACTTGTCACGATCGATGAATTGTCCGTCTAATAATTTAACTGAATTTCTGATTAAAGATTTTCTTTGTAATTCAATTTTTGAAACAAAAGAAACTAAATTATGATCAACTGATTTATCATGAGTATCTTTCATCATTGCTTTTAAAATTGCTAAGACATCAACATTATTAACGTGATTTGCAATAATCAAAGATGGTGCTTTAACTAGGTTTTCCTTGCCTTTGATGACGACATTAATATTATAAATTTTTAAAACTTTGCTTGCCGTTTTTAAAATTAAATCGTTGCGTTTTTGATTAGGTAAAGCATCAGGAAAACGTCGGTGTTTGCGAGCTGTTAGCGCAATTTTGATCATGCTAACTAAAATTCATGGTGAATAAAAAATTAACTTTAAGTATGGGGGCATATTACTCCTTTTTTAAGGCAATTGCGATCACATAATTATCTTCATGTGAAATTGAAATTGCAAACCCTGGAAATGTTCATTGCTTATTTTTTTTAACAAGTTCAATTTCTTTAAAAGAAAAATAATTGTTATCTGCTTTATAAATAGCTTCTTTGATTGCTCAAGTTCTTGCTAAAAATAAAGCTTGATTTTCACTGATTAAAAACGCTTCATATTCTGACTTAGATAAAATTCGCTGGGCGAATTTTAAACCAATATTTTCAAAGCGTTTTACATTTGTTAAATCAATGCCAAGCATATAAAAATTATACATTTTTTTAATTATTTAATAATGTATTAAATAAGAATTTAAATTCCTTTTTTGAGCAAAAAATTATTGAAAAATTTGAGTCATCTTTTTAATTTTAAGGATTTAAAAATTAAAAAATAGACAGTCATAAAACTGTCTATAAATTTAATATTTTGGCTTAACTAATTTTTAAATAGTTGTAAATTGTTTTAACCATGACACCAGTAAAATCATTTCCTTTTTTACCAGTACCTGCAATATCAATATGAATGTGTTTTACTTTTTTAGCAAATTCATGAACGAATAATGCTGCTGAAATTGAACCACCCATAAAGGTTGCATCTGAGTTAACTAAATCAGCTACGTTTGATTTTTTAGTGTCTTTGAAAAAGACATCATCAAGAGGTAATTCTCAAACCATTTCACGAATTTCTTTAGCTGCTTTAGCAAAGGTTTTTGATAGTGATTTTTCACTAGTGAAAAATCCTGTATAGGTATCACCTAGAGCAACTTTAATAGCACCTGTTAAAGTTGCTACATCAACAATTTCAGTTGCTTTTAATTCATCAATTGCATAAGTAATTGCATCTGCTAAAATTAAACGTCCTTCAGCATCTGTATTAGTAATTTCTACAGAAATTCCTGACTTAGAAACAACTACTGAATCAGGTAACATGGCATCATTAGCAAGGCGATTATCTGTTAAAGGTAACACTGCTGCAAAGTTTTTATTTAACTTCAATCTTGAAGCAGCAATTACTGAAAATAAAGCAATTGCTGAACCTGACATATCGTATTTCATGTTCTTAATGTAACCACTTGGTTTTAAGTTGTAACCACCACTATCGAAAGTAATTCCTTTACCAACAATTACTTGTTTTTCTTCTGATTCAGGATTACCTTTGTATTCAACTACGACAACACGTGGTTCATACATTGAACCTTGATTTACTGCTAATAAAAGGTTCATATCTTGTGCTTTAATTTCTGCTTTATCTAGAACTTTAACTTCTAAATTGTAACCTGCATTTTGTGCTCAAGTTTTGTATTGCTCTGCTAAATATTCACTATTTGCAACGTTAGGAGGTGTTTCTTGGAAGTTACGTGCATGGTGTCTAGCGTGAGATAAACGCACTGCTTCTGCATAAACATCATCTAAATTATCTTCTGTTTTAATTAATAAAGTAGGTTCATATTTATTTTCATTTGCAAGTGCTTTTTCATCTACTTTACGTTTTGATCATAACTTACCTTTTGAATAAGCATAAGTTAACACTGCTTCTTGATAAACATCAGTTAAACTAACTTCGTTAGTCACAAAAGAAGCAACATCAATTTGGTATTTACGGTTTAATGAAGAATATAGTTTTGAGAAGGTTTTTTCAAGTTTGAAAAAATCAAATTCTCCTCTTTTACCCACATATAAATAAGCGTTATTAGCTGCAAGAAATTCAGTAATAACACCTTCACGTTTAACAACTTTTGCAGGTAAATGATCATCTTCAAAAGCAGCAATTAATAAAACGTTTTCATCACGTTCTTTAGAATGTCTTTGTAAAATCATTAGTTAGCTCCTTTTGCTTTTAAGTAGTAAACTAAAGGTCGCAACATCGCTGCTGTACCTAAGTCACCTTTATCTGCTGTTCCTGCAATATCTAAATGCATAAATGAAACATTTTTAGCAAATTGTCTTAAGAAAATTGCTGCAGAGTTAGATCCACCTAGTCCTGAATAATCAGTGTTATATAAATCTGCAAGTTTTGAACCTTTCATGTTAATTAAGTAATTATCATGAAGTGGCATTCTTCAAACTTTTTCATGTGCTTTTTTGGTTGCTTTTGCAAGTAATTTATAATTTTCTGTATTTGAAGATCATACACCTGTGTATTCTCTACCAAATGTATAAAGAATTGCTCCAGTTAAAGTTGCAATGTCAATTACTTCAGTTGCTTTTTCTTTTTCAATTGCATAAGTTAAACCATCTGCTAAAACTAAACGACCTTCAGCATCTGTATTATTAATTTCAACAGTAATTCCACTCATTGAAGTTACGATTGAATCAGGTAATGAAGCATCGCCATTAATTCTATTATCAGTTAGCATCGCAACTGCAACAGCATTAACTTTAGCGTTAGTTTCACTTAGAGCCATGATTGTTGAACAAGCAATTGCTGCTCCTGACATGTCGAATTTCATCCCGTTCATGTACTTATCAGGTTTTAAGTTGTAACCACCACTATCGAAAGTAATTCCTTTACCTACAATGGCAATTTTTTCTTTTGATTCAGGGTTACCTAAGTAAGTTAAAACAACCACACGAGGTTCAAACATGCTCCCTTTATTTACTGATAAATAAAGACTCATGTTGTTTTTGATCGCTTCTTGGCGACCTAAAACTTTCACATCAACTTTTGCATGTTTTTGTGCTTCAGCCACAATTTGATCAGCAATTCATTCACTGTTAGCAATATTTGGTGGGAAGTTTTGCAATCTTTTTGTAAAGTTTTTTAAGTGTTTGAACTTTGCTCAAACTAATAATTTATCTTTGTAATCAGCAATATTTTTTAAATAAACTGAAGCCTTTACATAAGATTTTTTGAATAATGATTTAGCATTATAAATTTCTGTTCCATCATGATCAAGTGCTAAAAAGATTTCTTTTAATAATTCTTTTTCAGCATTTTCATCTTTTACATATGGAGTAAAACTTGCGATATCTACTTGAAAATCATAACGATTTTTAAGTAGATAAGCATGGACAAAATCAGCAACTTGTTTAGCTGTAGTTTTTTCTTTGTCACTTAAATATAAATAAGCAATATTTTCATCTAAATATTCTGTTACATAACCATCTGTTTCAACTAAATTAGTTTTCACTAGGTCATTTTTATAAGCAGCTTTTAGAACTAAATTTGCATTTAATTTATCTGAATATAATTCCATTTAATTTCTCTTTCTAAAGTTTTAAATAATTTTAAGATAATTTTAATTATATTAAATTTGCATTAATTTAGATTTATTTAATTGAAGGTTTTTCACTAGCAGAAATTAAGGATTAAAACAAGCAAAATTAACTGCTTTATGCTATCTTATTAATAAGAGTTTAAAAACTAAAATAAGACAATTTTAAAATCATTAAAATTGTCAATAATAAAATTAACTAACCAAAAGAGGTAACAGTGGGATTTTTTAAAAAATTAAAAGAAAAGATTTTTCGCATCAAAACTGATGATGAAAAAAAACTCGAAAAAGAAGATAAATTAGAAGAGAAAAAAGTTAAAAAATTAACTGAAGCAGAAACTAAAGAAATCAAAAAACTGCAAGAAGTTGAAGCTAAAATTGAACAAACTAAATTAATTGAAATTGAAAAAGCAACTAAAGTCGAAAAATTTGTTACGGGTTTAGCAAAATCAAATAGTAATTTTTCTAAAGCACTTTTAGATCTAAATGCTTCAACAATTAAAATTGATGAAGCTTATTTTGAAAGTTTAGAAGAGATTTTAATTATGTCAGATGTTAGTTTAAAACTAACTAATGTAATTATTCATGAAATAAAAGAAACAATCAAAAGACAAGGTATTAGTGATAAAAATCTAATTTCTGAAATTATTGTTGATAAGATGTTTTTACTTTATGCTAACCAAGATAATTTATCAACTGAATTAAATTTTCAAGATGGTCGTTTAAATGTTTTTATGATGGTCGGAGTTAATGGAAGTGGTAAAACAACTTCAATTGCTAAAATTGCTGCTAAATTTATTAAGCAAAATAAAAAGGTTTTAATTGCTGCTGCTGATACTTTTAGAGCAGCAGCAGCTGAGCAATTAAGTATTTGAGCAAAAAGGGTTGGCGCAGATATTGTAACTGCTAAAAAAGAAAATCAAGATCCTGCTTCAGTAGTTTATGAAACTTTAGAAAAAGCTAAAAAAGAAAATTATGACTTAGTTATTATTGATACTGCAGGGCGTTTACAAAATAAAGTTAACTTAATGAATGAGCTTGAAAAACTAAACCGTATAGTTGAAAAATTTATTGAACGTGAAATCGATGAAGCTCTTTTAGTGCTTGATGCAACAACTGGCCAAAACGGAATTAGTCAAGCAAAGGCGTTTAAAGAAGTAACGAAATTAAGTGGGATCATTTTAACTAAAATGGATGGAACCTCTAAAGGTGGAATTGTTTTAACAATTAAAGATGAATTTGATATTCATGTCAAATTCATTGGTGTTGGTGAAAAAATTGATGATTTAACAGAGTTTGATCTTGATAAATTTATCTATGCCATGGCGAAAGATGTGATTGAAACTAGTGATTTAACTTAAGAATTTTTACAAGCAAAACCTGCTTGTAATTTTTGATTTTAAAACAGTGGCTTTTTTGTAATTTTTAAACCTATTATGTATAAAATAAATAACAGTGGAGACTTGATGAAAACAGAAAATTCTAAATTATCAAAAACTAAAACTACTTTAGTCAGAAAAGATAGTAATTTTCAAGATGAAGATATTCAAAGAAGTCTTTTTGAAAAGTATCATAAGCTACTTTCAAAATCACAGCAGAATATCTTAACACTAATTTTATTTGAAGATTTTTCTTACTCAGAAGTTGCTGATGAATTAAATATTTCAAAAGCAGCAGTTGCTGATGCTTATAAAAAAGGCATTGCTAGGTTAATCGAAATTGAAACAGCAATTAAAGATAGTGAAGCAGTTTTTAATAGTAAACAGGAAAAAGAAAATCAAACATCAAGTAATCATCTAGATTCAAAAATAGGAAAGCATTTTATGTATAAGCGTATATTAATTAAATTATCTGGTGAAGCATTAGCCAATAAAGAACAGAGTTTGCAAATTGACTATAAATTAGTCAAAAAAATTGCCTTGCAACTTAAACAACTTGTTGATGAAGACATCCAGGTTTCAGTTGTCATAGGTGGAGGCAACTTCTGAAGGGGAGCAAGTGCTGAAAAAAACGGTATCCCACGTAACCGAGCTGATTATATTGGAATGTTAGCAACAGTTATGAATGCCTTGGCATTACAATCAGGTTTTGAACAGCAAGGATTAAAAGCACGTGTACAATCTTCTTTAAATATTGATTCACGTGTGGCTGAAAATTACATTAATGAAAAGTCAATTAAATATTTAGAAAATAATGAAATTGTAATTTTTGCAGGTGGTACAGGTAGGCCTTATTTTACAACTGATACAGCATCAACATTATTTGCAAGTGAGATTAAAGCAGATGCTATTTTAATGGGTAAAAATAATGTTGATGGAATTTATAGTGCAGACCCTAATATTGATAAAAGTGCAATTCACTATGACACCATTACTTATGATCAAGTTATTCGTGATAACTTAAAAGTAATGGACATAACTGCAATCAGCATGGCCCGAGATAATAATTTAGATCTAGTTGTTTTTAATTTACTAGAAGATGAATCAATTATTAAAGCAGTTAAGGGTGAAATAAAATTAACACGAGTTGTAAAGGATAAAAAATAAGATGTTTGATTTTGATGAACTTAATTTAGAAATCGAAATGGCTGCTGAAGAAAAAATAAAACATTTTGAAATTCAGCTTTCTAAAATTTCTACAGGAGCAGCTAATCCTGCTTTATTAAGAAATGTTAAAGTCATGTACTATGATGAATTAACACCACTTGAAACTATTGCTGCGATTTCAGTTCCTGAAGCAATGCAACTTTTAATTAAACCTTTTGATGTATCATCTACCAAAGATATTATGGTTGGTTTAAATAAAAGTGGTTTAGATATTAACCCTTCAAATGAAGGGGATAAAATCAGAATTACTTTTCAACCTTTAACTACACAAAGAAAAAAAGAACTAGCTAAAACTGTTCATAAATTTGCAGAAGAAGCAAAAATTGCAATTCGCTTAATTAGACAAAATGCAAATAATAAAATCACAAAAGCTGCAGATGTTTTAAGTAAAGATGTAGTTGAAGATTATAAAAATGATGTTCAACTTTTTACAGAAAAGATGACTGCTAAAATAAACCAAATTGCTGCTGAAAAAGAAGCACAATTAATGAAAGTTTAAACATTAAATATTATTTTTAAAAGTGACGATTATGCCGAGAAACAGGCACTTTTAGTTTACTTTTGAAAGTTGTAAATAATTAAAAATTAATACTATTTAAATTTAAAATTTAGTTAAAATCAAGTTACTAAATTTTTAAAAAGAAGAGGAAAAATATGCAATATAAAAAACGTGAAGATGTACCTGAAAAATATAAATATGATCTGAGTACAATTTTAGAAAATAAAACAATTGAAGATCTATTTCAAGAACTAGAAAAACTTCAAAAAGATTTATTAAAAGAAAGAGATACTCATTTAAATTCCCTAGATAATTTAGTTGAACATTACAAATTATGAGATAAATGAAGTATCTTAGGAGAAAGAATTTATAACTACATAAGTAATAATTTATCAGTTAATGTAGTTGATCCTGAATTTAATAAATTGCAACAAAAATTTTTTATTTCATTTTATTCATTTAAAGAACAATGAGGAGATGAAGAAAAAAGATTACTTGATAAAACTGATCAATTAAAAGAATGAATCAAAGATGAACGTTTAAAAAATTATGCTAAGTCTTTAGAATTCACTATTAAAAATAAAGAATACCGTTTAGCTGATTCGGTTGAAGAATACTTAAATAATACAGAATTTGGAAAAACAAATTTAAGTGAAATTTTTAGTGTCTTATCTAATTCAGAACTTGATTATGGTTTTGCTACAAATAAAGATGGTTCACGTAAAATAAAAATTACTTTAGGAAATCGTTCAACTTTACTTGAAGATGAAGATGAAGAAATTCGTAGAACTACATTATTAAATTACAATCATGGTTATGCAAAACACCGTCAAACATTTGCAAGGTTATTAATTTCACACTTCAAAAAAGTTTCATCAGAAAGCTTAATTAGAGGTTTTAAATCAAGTGTTGAATCTTATTTATTCTCAGATCAAATTGATGAAAGATTAGTTTTAAATCTTTATCAAAGCGTTGAAAAAAATACACCTATTTTACAAAAGTACTGAAAAGCATATGCTGAGTTTTTTAAGTCAAAATACAATAAAGATTTAAAAATGTGAGACACATTATTGCCTATTGCTGAAGTAGAAAATAAATACACAGTAGAAGAAGCACAAGAGCTAATTTTAAAAGCAATGAAACCTTTTGGCGATGAATATATTTCTGTTTTAGAAAAAGCATTTAAAGAACGCTGAATTGATTATATGCCAGTTGAAAATAAAAGAAGTGGTGCTTATTCAATTGGTGGTTCATACGGACTAGAGAAAAAATATATCATGATGAACTTCAATGGAAAATTACGTGAAGTAAAAACTCTAGCACATGAACTAGGTCACTCAATGCATTCATATTTCAGTGATAAAAGCCTACCTTATTCACTAGCTTCATACCCAATTTTCTTAGCTGAAATTGCTTCAATTTTTAACGAGTTAATGCTTGATTATTACTTATATGAAAACACAGATGATATTCAAACTAAGCTATATTTACTTAGTGAATCAATTAATGATTTTCAAGGAACAGTTTTTAGACAAGTTCACTTTAGTAACTTTGAATACGATTTATATAAGTTAGTAGATAATCGCTCACCATTAGCAGGTTTTGAAGATATTCAAGCCATCTACAAAAAACTAGGTGAAAAGTATAAACTAAATGATATTGAAGATCCTTTCCCTGCAGAAGAACAAGCTATTTATTCAGCAATCGTGCCACATTATTACTATAACTTCTATGTTTATAAATATGCTATTGGTTATATAGTTGCTAATGTCTTCTTCAATAAATTTAAAAATGAAGGTGCACAAGCTTTACAAACTTATATTAATAACTTCTTATCAAAAGGTGGAAGTAAATGACCCGCAGAAATCTTAAAAGATGCAGGCGTTGATCTATATGATTCAGCAATTTATGAAAAAGCTTTTGAAATCCTAAATGATAAAGTTGAAAAATTTATTGAACTAGGTAAAAAAGTTTATTCAAAATAATTTAATCTAATATGCCAATCGGCATATTTTTTATTGCTTAAATTCAGACAATAAAAAAAGCACAAATTCCCTTGTGCTTTGAGATTATCATCTGAAGAAGCTACATGAACAAATGAATGTTAAGGCTTGGCAGACGTCTAATTCAGTGAATTAGAACCAACTTCATCGAAGTTAGCTAACTAATTTATACCATAAATAAGTTGCTTTTGGCAAAACAAACTAGAAAAGTTTTGTGTTGATTAGCAAAGTAAGAGCAGATAAAATCAGCATTAGTTTTCAACTTATAAGTCTAGTACATAAATTTATTTCTAGATTTATTAGAAATTTATTCATAAAATCTCTTTATTTACTATCCGAATTGCTAGAATTTTGTATAACAGTTAAAAAAGTTTTTTCAAAATAAAATATTTTTTAGTATTATCTAAAGCATGAAAGTAAAAAGATTAACAAGTTTTAGTATTTTAAACATGTTACATCGCAAATTTAAGTGTGATGATTCTTTTTATTGCTCTTCAGAAATTTTCAGTTATGCAGAAAATAAAATTTTTGGTTGAAAAATACATGTTTCTTCAATTGAAAAAAATGTTGATGAGATTTTGAAAAAAGTTTACTTTTATTGCTTGAAATATAAATTGACTTTTAAATTTATTTCAAGTTATGAAAATCTATTTACAACTTTAACAAGAATTTATAATCATGAACAACAGGGAAAATTTATAACTATTTATTTTCCTAATCAAAATGCTATGAAACTACATTATAAAAATCTTAGCAAAATTTTTATGAACTATAATGGTCCTTTAATTATTACTGATATGCGAAAGGGCATTAATAATGTAGTTCAATACAGATTTTCAAGATTTAATTTTGAGAATGAAAAACAAAAAAGTAATATTGAAAAATATTCACTAAAAAGTTTTTTCTTTTCAGATGATAATCTCTTTAAATTTGAAAAACACAAATATAAATTTATAAAAATGATAAGTGAAAATAATTCAGGTTTTACGACTCTTGTAGAAAAAGATGGAAAAAAATTTATTCTCAAATGTATTAAACCTTATATTAAAGTTAAGAAAGGCTTATCATATAAAATGATTGCTAAGAATGAAATTAGTAATCTTGAGTTATTAAAAAATAGTGACTTTGTATCAAAAATAAAAGAATATTTTTATTACAAAAATCATACTTTTATTATTAGAGAATACATAGATGGTTCTACTTTAGAATCGCAAAAATTAATGTTTTATTATGGTTTAAAAAGCATTGATAAAACAAGAACTAGTAATGTTATTAAGTTAATTAAAAATTTATTTAAAACATTAAAAAAACTTCATCAAGATTCAATTATTTACAACGATTTTCATCTAGATAATTTTGTTTATGACATCAAAAATAATAAGCTTTGATTTATCGATTTTGATGCATCCTATAAAATTAAAAATGAATTAAAAATTGACAACATAGAATTTAATTTACCTTTAATTCATATAAATAAAAAAGATTATGAAGCAGACATAATTAAATTAAGTGTTATGATAATTGGTTTATTAACTAATGCTAATAAGTTAGTCGAATCAAACAATCAAACTGCATATTTAGATTATTTCAAATATGTTTCTGAAAAGAGAAAAATACCAAACCAATTAGTTAGTTTTTTATTATCAGTTATTGAAAATCCAAATTGAGACAATGTTGCTTTACAACTTTCTAAATTAAATTTAAAGTTTTTAAAAGAAGAATATAAAGATACAAGTAATTGAAATTCCTTTGTTATTGAAACACATAATTCATTAGTAAAAGAAATAGATAATTCTAAATCTTTAATAAGTAACATTCCTGATGACATTCACCTAAAATTAATTTTTCACCCTATTTATCAAAACTCATTTTGAGCTAACCATGAACACGTTGAAAAGTGATTGGTTAATAAAATGCCTTTTTATAAATTTATTGATTTATATTTTATTGAAAAAAACAAGAAGAAATCTCTTCAATTTCTAAATGATATGCTTGTGATTTCAAATGGTATATTCTACGTGAAAAACGAAAACTATTTTAGTCCTAATATTCAAGATGGAACCGCACTACTTAATCTTGTTTTATTCGAAATTTATAAACTAGACAAAAATGAAGGAATTTTCATATTAATTGAAATTTTATTTAATTCAATTAATAATCCTATTCAACCCAAAATTAATTTTATGCATGGCTCTGCAGGAGCAATGCATGTTGTACTAAAACTTAACAGTATAATTAAAAAAAATATCTCAGATGATTTAAAAGATTTTTTAATTTTGACATCAATGTCAATTGATAAAGATTCTAATAAATTAAAAATTTGAGATTACAGAAATACAATTTTAAATAATAAATTCATGATCGGTGTTCCAGGTGTTTTATACATTTTTGATGAAGCATTTTCTTATTTAAAATTTTAAATTATTAAAATTTATAATTCATAACGAAAGGAAAAATATGAAATATTTTTTTAAAAACAAATTGCTTTTTTGATCAACTATTTTAGTAATGATTATTACAGTTACATCAGGACCAGTTGCATTATTCTTTTTAGGAAGAGTTTTTCAAACATATGTTTTTGCTAATGGTCAGTTAGTTAATCAAAATGAGGCAATTATAAATATTATTGTCTTATTTGCATTGACAGCATCTGCTGTTTTATTTGGTGCAATATGAATCTATTTAAGAATCAATCTTATAAAGAGATGTATCTTTTATCTAAGAGAAGATATATCTTCAAAAATTTCAAATATATCACTTAAAAAATTATCAGATAGTTCTTCATTAAGTGCTATTTATACAAATAATGTTGAGCAAGTAAAGGAAACATTTTTCAGAGATTTTTTAAACTTAATTCATTACAGTGCAACTTTTATTGTTGCTATAGTATTAATGTCAATTATATGAATTCATTTATTATGAATTTCTGTAATAGTTATTTTACTTGGTCTTCTTATAACAATTTTGACACAAGGAATTACTCAAAAATCTCAAGTGCTTTATCAGCAAAGTGAATCAAAATATGTTTCAGAATCAAACAAAATATTTAATAGCCATAGAGTGTTTTGATTCAATTCAAAACAAAACTTTTTCAAGTCCTATCTTTTAAGATCTTTTGCAAATTTTAAAAAAGGAGCGTATAGATCATTTAATTTTCAGTTAACTATAGATTCTATAGTTAGTGCTTTAGTTGTACTTGTGCAATTTTCAACTTTAATTGCTTCAATTTTAATTTTCTATTTTATACCAGGTCAATTTGAAGTAGGATTTTTAGTTTCAATTTTAGGCTTATCAGGAACATTAATTTCTGCATTTTCAATGACATTAGGTAGTGTATTTTCAGTAAAAGCAGGTAAAGCATTATTTAAAGTTTTTGATATTGAACAAGAACCTAAATTAGAAGATTTAAAAACAAAAGTTAGAAACATTAAAGTTTCAAATTTAACTTTTAATAATGGCGAAAGAGACATTTTCAAGAACGATAATTTTGTTTTTGAAACAAAAAAGAAATATCTAATTAAGGGTGCTAGTGGTAGTGGAAAAAGTTTATTATTAAAATTTATTTTAGGTATGAATGAAAATGAAGAATCAAATATTTTAGTTAATGATCAAAACTTAAAACAACTATCAAAAAACGATTTTCTAAAGCAGTTATCCTATTTAACAAACGACGCATTTTTATTTGATGATAGTGTCATAAATAATATTTTGGTAGAAGCTAAATTCGATAAAAATCGTTTACAAATTATTTGTAATATTTTAGAAATCAGTGACACACTATTAAAAGCAACTAATACAGCAAAATTATCTTCTGGAGAAAAACAAAAAATTTCTTTAGCTAGAGAACTATATAAAAATAAAGAAATTTTAGTAATTGATGAAGCATTTTCAAACCTAGATAGAAATGTCAAGATTAAATTAAATGATTTCTTAACAAAGCAAAAAGATTTAACATTAATTGTTATTGCGCACCATTTAGAAGAAGAAATTGAAAGGGGATTTGATGAAATCATTGCAATATCATAGAAATGCACTTTATTATTTAAAAGTAAATTTCTGATACTCATTTGTTACTTTTATAATAGTAGCAATTTCTGCATCACTAGGGGCAATTTCCCCTCTCTTTTTGACACAATTATTAACTGAAATTTTAGCATCTCCAAATGATTTAAATCAAAAAGTTGTTACTTGATTAGTTGTTTCAATTTTAGGTTGAGTTTTCTTCGTAATTTTTTCAATTCTTAATCAGGTTATGATTAGAAAATTAAGAATCAAAATGCAAAAATCAATTAAAGATGATTTTCAAAATTATATTTCAAGAATTTCCGCAAATGATTTTAAGAAAATAGGTAGTGAAACATTCTTCAATTGATTTAATACTGACATAGTTAATCTTTCAAAAGCATATACAAGTTTTTATGATATTGTTAGTGCAGTTGTTGCAATTATTTCAATTATATTAACATTTGTATTTATTCCTTCAAGTAACGTGATAATTGCAGGAGCATTTATTTTAGGATTATTTATAATTTCAATTGTTCCATTTTTCTTTGCAAAAATGAATAAAAGAGAAGTTGCAAATCAATCAAAAACATATGATAAATTTTTTATTAATGTTTCAAAACTTTTAGAAAACTTAAAATATTTAAGAATTAATTTTTACTTAAATAAAGTAATTAATAAAGTTAGCGCATCAAATCATGACTTATTTAAAGCAGATATTAAAAAAGATTATGTTAAATTAATATCTGATACAGTTGCAGATATTACTTATTCAATTTATTTAATTTTATTTATGGGATTAGTATTAGGATTAATTTATATAGGAAATACAACAAGTAATTTACCTGTATATTTAATTCCCGGAATTGCCTTAATGTCAACAATTGATAATATATTTACAAGTGGTAAAAGCGAAGTTTTAACACTATCAAATACATATATTCAAATTAAAAGTCGTGCTGCAATTATTAATAAATGAAAAGAAGAATTTTCAAAACTTGAAATTCAAGATGAAGCAAATAAAATTGAAATTAAAAGTATTAGTTTTGAAAATTTCAAGTCACCATTTGTTAAAACAAATAAATATTCAGAGTTTAATTTTAAATTAGATGATCAAGTTAGAAAAATTTTAATTTTAGGAAGAAATGGAATTGGTAAGTCAACTATTTTAAATTCAATTTTAAAAATTAATGAAGACTATTCGGGATCAATTAAAATTAATGATCAAGATATTTCAAAAATATCATCTGAAACGATTTATAAAAGTTTAAGCTATATTGATTCTCATAATGTTGTTTTCGATATTTCAATTGATGAAAATATTGCTCTTGATTTTGAAAGTCAAAATCAAAATAAAATAACTGTTGTAAAAACAGTTTCTAAGGTTGATTTTGAATTAGAAAAGGATCAACTTGCTAGCAGTTTATCGACTGGACAAATTCAAAGAATTGATATTGCTAGAAACTTATATAGAGGTAATAAAATTTTATTACTAGATGAAGCTTTTGCTAATATCGATAAAAAAAGAGCAATCGAAATTGAAGAATCATTATTAGCAAATAAAGAAATAAGAATGATTAATATTAGTCATAATATTTCAGATGAGTTAGCTGATAAATATGATCTAGTTTTAAAACTTTAAAATATTATTTGTAAACTTCTTTTCATAATTTTAAAAGAAGTTTTTTATAAAATTAAAAGACAACTTTAATTTTTTCATAATTATTTAATTTACAAATTATTAGAAAATATTTTTATCACGTATCATTTTAAAAAAAGGAACAAATATGAAATACTTTTTAAAAAACAAGTTAATCTTTTTCTTATTGATTATGGCGATAATAATTAATGCAGCAACATCACCACTGGTGCTATATTTTGCTGGTAAAATTGCTCAAACCTATATCTTTTCAAACTCAGAATTAGTTGACCCTGCAATAGCTACCATAAACATAATTCTTTTCTTCATTATATTATTTGTCAACACCGTTTCAATTCTTTGTAGAAGATATTTTAGAATAATTTTGCTTAGAAAGAGTACATTTCAACTTAGAGAAGATGTTTCAAAAGGTATAACTAAAATTTCTTTGAAGAAACTAGGGGAAAAATTAGAACTGAGCTCATTATATACAAATAATATTGATCAGGTTTATAATTCGTACCTTGACCAGTTTATTTATCTTTTATTTTATTCAGCTTTATTTATTTCTACTCTAGTTGTAGTATCAATAATTTGAATTCACTTACTTTGAATATCTCTAATAATTGTTATACTAGGTTTCTTAGTAAATAGAATATCTAAAAAATATACAGAGAGAGGTTATTTGCTAGAACAAAAAAGTGAATCAGAATATGTAAGAGATGCAGGTAAATCATTTAACAGTTACAAAACTTTTTGACTTACGAATAAACGATCTTTTTTTATAGAATATTTATCTAAAATATTTGTAGTATATAAAAAGAAATCTTACAAATCAATAAATAATTTAATGGTAATGATTGCAATTTTAAATATTACAATTTTTATTATTCAATTTAGTACTCTTGTTGCATCAGTCCTTGTTTTTTATTACATACCAGGGCAGTTAGAAGCAGGTTTCTTAATCTCTATTATAGGATTATCTGGAACACTAATTGCATCATTTTCTATATTAATAAGAAGTGGAATCTCATATAGATCAAGTAGAATACTATTAAAAAAATTCGAGATTGAAAGCGAACTTATTTCATCTGAGTTTCATGAAGAAATTCAAAATATTAATGTAACAAACTTAACCTTTAATAATAATGAGAAACCAGTATTTTCAAAAAATAATTTTGCATTTGAAAAAAATAAAAAATATTTGATTAAAGGTGCAAGTGGTAGTGGAAAAAGTTTATTAATTAAATTTATTTTAGGTATTAATGAAAACGAAGAATCTAATATATTTATAAATAATAAAAACATAAAAAATATTTCAAAAGATGACTACATAAGGAAAATTTCATATTTAACAAATAAGGCTTTTTTGTTCAATGATAATATTTTAAATAATATTATTTTGGAAAAAGAACTTGATCAAAATAAACTTAAAAACTTATGCAATATTTTAGAAATAAGTGATGATTTATTAAATACTAAAAATATGGAAAAACTATCTTCGGGTGAAAAACAAAAAGTTGCTTTTGCTAGAGAACTGTATAAAAATAATAAAATTTTAATTGCTGATGAAGCATTCTCTAATTTGGATAAAAAAGTTAAAATTAAATTAAATGATTTTTTAACCAATCAAAAAGAGCTTACACTTTTTGTTATTGCTCACCATTTAGATGATGAAATAGAAAGGGGTTTTGATGAAATTATTGAACTATCATAGAAATGCAATTTACTATTTAAAAGTTAATTTTTTTATTTCATTTTTGACTTTACTAGTAACCATTTCTTCTGCAGTTTTTACTGCTTTAACTTCTCTTTTTATTGATCAGCTTTTAAGTGAAATAATCAGTTCACCAAATGATTTTACAGTTAATATAAAAATATGATTAGTAGTTGCTGTAATTTCAGCTTTTATAAATATCGTTTCTATACTAACAAAAATTTTACTAATGAGAAAATTGAATATTAGAATTAAGGAATCAATAAAAAGTGATTTTCAAAATTATGTTTCAAGGTTATCCTTCAACAATTTTAAAAAAATTGGCAGTGAAAAAATCTTTAACTGATTTAATACAGATTTGAATACCCTGTCAATAACATATCTTACTTATTTTGATATAGTAGAATCTGTTATACAAATTCTAGCATTAGTAATTGGCTTTAGCTTACTGCCTGCAAGCAGTGTAATTATTGCAGCAGCATTTGTTTTGGGATTAGCAATTATTTCATCAGTGCCTTTTCTGTTTACAAAAATAACTAAAAAATATGTTTTGAATCAATCAAAAGTATTTGATAAGTTTTTTATTAATGTCTCTAAACTTGTTGACAATCTGGCATATTTAAGACTTAACTTTTATATTGATAAAGTCGTGCAGAAAATAACTGATTCAAATAAAAAACTATATCATGCTGAAGTTAAAAAAGATTCGGTTCTTTTATTATCAGATGCAGTCTCAGATTTAGTATTTTTGATTTATGTTTCACTTTTAATAGGTCTTACCTTAGGATTAATTTATGTGGGTAGAACTACAAGTAATTTGGAATTATTTTTAATTCCAAGTGTTGCTATTATCGCATCACTTCAAAATAGTTTTGATGTCGGAAAACAGGCTGTTTTAGTTATATCTAACTCAATAGTTCAATTAAAATCTAGAGTAGCAATTATTAATAAATGAAAAGAAGAATTTGATCAAATTACACTTGAAGATGAAGCTCAAAAACTTGAAATTAATAGTATTAGTTTTAACAACTTCAAATCACCACATGTTAAAACAACTAAGCACTCTGAATTAAATTTTGCTTTAAATGATAAGGTCAAAAAAATTCTAATTCAAGGTAGAAACGGGATTGGTAAATCAACTATTTTAAATTCATTATTAAAATTTAATAATGATTATTCAGGTCAAATTAAAATTAATAATAATGACATTTCTAAAATAGATACATCTTCAATTTACAATAGTTTAAATTATATTGATTCACATAATATAGTTCTAGATTTATCAATTGATGAAAACATTGCCATGAGTTATGATAATTTAGATAAGACTAAATTATTGAGAGTAAAATCAATTTCTAAAATTGATTTTGAACTTGCTGATAAGCAAAATATTGAAGAGCTTTCAACAGGACAAAAACAAAGAATAGATATTGCCAGAAACTTATATAGGGATAATAAAATATTATTACTAGATGAAGCATTTGCTAATATTGACCGAGAACGTGCAATTGAAATAGAAAAATCTTTATTAGAAAATAAAGATCTTAAGATGATTAATATTAGTCACAATGTTTCAGATGAGTTTGCTGATAAATATGATTTAGTTTTAAAATTATAGATTTAAAAATAGAAGCATTTTTACTTGCTTCTATTTTCTTTTGTATTAATTTTATCACTCGTATTTTTTGCCAGATTTTGTTACTACAACAGTTTTACCTGTTTTCTCATCTCTAACAATTCGACAAACATGTGTGAAATGTTTTTTACGTTTAGGTTCAGAAGAATCTGAATCTGATTCAACTTCTTCATGTGTTGTATCAAACATAGTGTTTTCAAATTCTTCTTCGAATTCATCTGCGATGTTTTCGAAGATTTCACTTTGTTGTCCGTACTTTTGTGATAGTTTTCTAAAAAGTTTAGACATTTTCATTGCGTTTTCTTTTGATGAGTCTTCATCATCAAAATCTAAATCTCACTCAAAATCAACATCTAACTTTTCTAATTGTTTAAGATTTTTGAATAATTTATCTCATTTTGACATATTTCTTAAATAACCTTTCTTTTGCTAAATTTTAATTTATTTGCAAATAATTTTAATCTTTTTTAGGTAATTTTAGTAAGAAATATCAACAAAAAAACTGTTCTTATTTCTTAAAAAATTAACCTAGTTCAATTGCATCACGTGCAATTACATATTCTTCATTTGTAGGCACAACATAGACAGCAATTGAACTATCTTTTGTAGAAATTAAACGTGGTTCTGATGAACGAATTGCGTTTAATTCAGGATCTAATTTAATATAAACTAAATTAATTTTTTCAATAATTGCTTGTCTAGTTGAAGCTGAGTTTTCACCAACACCTGCTGTAAAAGTAATAGCATCAATATTTGGTCCTATTTTATTTAAATAGTTAATTAAATAATCAGCAGTTTTTTGTGCATACAAGTCAAGGGCAAATTCAGCATCCCTGTTACCTGCTTTAGCAGCTTCTTGAACATCACGCATATCACTTGAAACTTGTGATACACCTTTTAATCCTGATTCTTTATTTAAAATATTTGTTGCTTGTTCTGCACTAATATTTTTTGCCTTAACAACAAAATCAACAATTGCAGGATCAACATCTCCACTACGTGTTCCCATCATTACACCAGCAAGTGGTGTTAGTCCCATTGAAGTATCAATTGATTTAGAATCTTTAATAGCTGCTAAAGAAGCACCATTACCGATATGACAATTTACGATATTAACTTTGTCTTTCTTCAGTAATTTCTGCATTACTTCTGTAATAAATAGGTGACTGGTTCCATGGAAACCAAATTTTCTAATTCCTAATTCTTCAGTTCATGACTTAGGAATTGGGTAAACATAGTTAACTTTATCTAAAGTAGCATGAAAAGCAGTGTCATATGTTGCTGATAATTTAGCATGTGGCATTAACTTTTTAAACGCTTCAATTGATTGTAAAGCACCAGGGTTATGTAGTGGTGCAAAAGGAATATAATCACGAATAATTTTTTCAACTTCATCAGTAATAACTGTTGATTTAGTTAAAGTAGGACCACCTGAAACAACTCTAAAACCGATATGAGTAATTTCTTCATTATTTTTAACTAGTTCAATTTCTTTTCATAGTTTTAAGAATGCTTCAACAGTTTCTTCGTGATTTTTTAAAGGTAATTCTAGTTCGTGTTTTTCTTTAAATTTGAAAGTAATGTGACTCATTTCTAAACCGATACGTTCTGCTAAACCACTAGCAATTACTTCAAAATTGCTTGTTTCTAAAAGTGCAACTTTCATTGATGAAGAACCAGCATTGATAACTAAAACTTTTGACATTATTTAGTTCCTTTTGCTTGAATTGCTGTAATAAAAATTGTGTTAACTAAATCAGTTAAACTAGCACCACGACTTAGATCATTAACAGGCATTGCTGCACCTGTAACAATTGGTCCATAGGCTTCTCAATTACCCATTCTTTGAGCGATTTTATATCCAATATTTCCTGCATTAATATCAGGGAAAATAAAGATATTTGCAGGTTCACTAAATTCAGGGTTTTTGTATTTTTTAGCTAAAACTTCTTTATCAAAAGCAGCATCAAATTGAATTTCCCCTAAAGCTAGGCGATGTGGATTTTCTAAATTAAAGAATTTAGTTGCTTCGCTAACTTTTTTACTTTCTTCAGTCACGGCTGAACCTTGAGTTGAAAACGATAAGAAAGCAGGGCGTGGTTTAATATTTCATGCTTCTAAAAAGTTGGCTGTGTTATTAGCAATTTCTACAAGTTGTGCTGATGTAGGATTAACATTGATTGAAATATCTGTAAAAGTGTAAACTTCTTCACCTTTTACCATCAGCATTAATGATGAAATAGTTTTTGTTCCACTGCGTGGTCCAATAACTTTAAAAACTGAGCGTAAAATGTCAGCACTAGTATACACTAGTCCACCAACTACGCCATCAAACATCCCTGATTTTAAGAGCATCATTGCATAGTAAGGGCGAGTTTTTAAAGCAGCACGCACTGCTTCTTCAGTTTCTTTACCTTTTCTAATTTCTAATAAGCGTGTGACAAAGCCTTCATATTGGCTTTTGTTAGCGTGAATGTTAATAGTTTTAACATCTAGATTAGGAATATCTTTTTCTACTAATAAAGTAACTTCAACTTTATCATGGTCTTTTAAAATTTTTGCCGCTTCTAGGGCACGGCTATCATCACCATCAACAATTAGGATCTTTTTAACACCTGTAATTGCTGAGAGACTTTTTTCTATAAATGGAGCAGGTTTAAATGCCATAATTCCTCTTTTCTAATTTTTATTTAATTATATAACTATCTAGCACAGAAATTGCTTTTTTTCATATCTTTATTTAACGTTGTTAAAAAATCAAGTTAATAGTAGTTAAGACTACTATTAAATTACTTTGTTAGTTCATATTTAAGATGAACTAACAAAAATTAGCAAACTAGATTTGTTAAATCAGTCTTAATTAAGGTTATAATTAAAAGGTGAGAATAACAAATTAATAAGCATTTTTAGTTAATCAGTTACAAATATTAGAAAATAGAAATAGCCTTATAAGCAAACATAAAATATAACTAGAAAATTATTTAAACTCACAAATTTATGAAAAAATAAGGAATTAATGATTGAAGATAAAAACGATCTAATTAATGAAACAAAAAATGAAGATATAGCAGCTCAAATGTGTAGTAATATTAAAAAAGCATTTAGCAAGAAAAGAAGCGTAAGAATTTTAAAAAACATCAACAACGAAGTTGATGATGAAATTGAACTACAAGTTCATTTAAAATCAAAAAAGTTACCTAAAACAGGAGGTGGTGGAGTGAAAAGAAAACCTAAACTTAAATATGCTACTGAAGAATATGTAAAAAATGCTCTTTCAGACCTAAAAGTCGAAATTATTGGATTAATTTCTGAATCTGAAGAAAGAAATAAGATTTACGTAAAGCAAACTATCCAACAAGCTATTGCCCCTGTTGAAGAAAAAGTCAACAAACTTGAAAATAAAGTTGATTCTCTTGAAAAAAGGGTCACTGTAATTGAAAAAACTTTATCTGCCATTCTTGACATAGTTGCTGAAATTAATAAAAAAATCAAATAGTTTATAACCTTAATAAGTAAACAAAAGCACCTTTTTATAGGTGCTTTTTCTTATAATTTCTTATTGTTTTAACTTCACTTTAAAGCAATAAAAAAACTTCCTCAAAGGGAAGTTTAATTTGTAAATTAAAGCACTGAAGATTCAAGTGTAGCAGTTGCATCAGCATTAACTTCACTGTCAATTTCTGCAGTTGCTTGATAGTCATTTCATTTTTCAATAACTGTATCAATTGTTCCTACATATGAAAAGTAGTGTTCTGGAATTTCGTTTAATTCACCACTTAGGATTTTTCTAATTCCTTTAATAGATTCTTTTAAAGGAACGAAAACTCCTTTTTGTCCTGTGAATTTTTCACTAACAACAAATGGTTGTGTTAAGAATTGGCGTAAACGGCGTCCAATTCTAACAGTGTTTTTATCAGCGTCTGTTAGTGAATCAAATCCTAGGATGTTAATAATATCTTCTAGAGATTTATTTTTCTCTAAGATCTGAATTGTTTCTTTAGCTGTATCAATGTGAGTTTTTGAAGTAAACTTAGTTGATAATAGCTTTGAAGATGAAGCTAGAGGGTCAACTGCAGGGTAGAACCCTTCAGCAGCTAACTTACGGCTTAGAATAATAGTTGAATCAAAGTGAGCAAAGGCTGCAACAGCAGCTGGATCAGTGAAATCATCAGCTGGAATATACATCGCTTGAATTGAAGTAATATCTCCATCAACGTTTGAATTAATACGTTCTTGCAACTTCCCAATTTGAGTAACTAAGTAAGGTTGATATCCTACGGCTGAAGGGGTTTTTTCTAGTAAAGAAGAAACCTCTGAACCAGCTTGTAAGTAACGGAAAATGTTATCAATGAATAATAGAACGTTTTTTCCTAAGTTATTTCTGAAGTATTCTGCAACTTTTACACCAGTAAATCCTGATTGTAAACGTAGTCCAGGTGATTCATTCATTTGCCCAAAAATGAAGGTAGTTTTATCAATGAAACCTAATTCTTTAGCTTCTTGTCATAATTCATGACCTTCACGAATACGCTCTCCAATTCCTGAAAAGACACTAACTCCATCGTGGTGTTTAATGAAAGTATTGATTAACTCTTGCACAACAACTGTTTTACCAACACCTGCTCCACCAAGTAGTCCTGTTTTACCCCCTAAAGCAATCGGTAGTAAAACATCAATAACTTTAATTCCTGTTTCTAGAATTTCTGTTTTTGGATAAACTTTGTAACGATCTTTAGCAACTTTAGCATCATTAATAAGTGGTGCATATTTTTCTCCACTGATTAAGTGAGTAGGATCATCTAAAATGCGACCAACTGGGTCAATGATACGACCTAGAATTGCTTCTGAAATAGGTAATGAATAAGGTTGGTTTTTACTTTTTGCAAATGAACCAATTTTAATTCCTGCTTCAAGTCCTAGCACAAACCCTGTAATTAAATCTTCTGATAAAATTTCAGCAACTTCTAGTAAACGAACTTCGTTATTATCAACTTCAATTTCAAACACTGAACCGATAAAAGGTAATTCTGTTTTCTTGCTTAGTTGAATTTTGTAAACCTGTGATTTAACTTCAACAACGTAACCTTCGATCACGTAGTTTTTGTTTTTAAGAGCAACTAAACGGTTTTTAGCAATGAAGCGTTTTCTTGGTTTTAAGACTTCATCAACTTTTTTCAAGAATTCTTTTGAATATTGTTTAGCCGCAATTGCTTTCATTAAAGTAACACGGTCTTTTGATTCTAAAGCACTAATATTGTAAATTCTAGCTAGAACACGCAGTTGATCAATTGTAAATAATCATAGTTGTTCTGGTGAATAAACTTTATAGTAAGTAGCACGTTTATAGTCAGTGTCACTGAAAGGTAGATATTCTTCTTCAACATCTTTAGCAAGAGGATTTACATCACCTTGAGCAGCAATTTCTTGAGTTTTTTCTGCTTTAGATTTGCGTCCACGTTTTTTAATTTCTTGTGTAGATTCAGCCACTACATCAAATTCTAAAGTTTTAGTTTTATCTGAAACTTTAACTTCTTTAGTTTTAGTTGTTTTAATTAAAGTAGTTTCAGTAGTTTTGCTTAGTTTTGCTTCTTTAGTTTTTGTGCTTACTTTTGATTTAGGTGCTTTTGACGCTTTTTCTGCTTCAACAAATTTTAGATCTTCGATCGCACGTTCTTCTTCAGACATTTTGTCACGATTTTCTAACCATTGTTTAATAGACACTTTATTAACTTCATCATAAGCTAAGATGTTTTCAATTAATTTATCTTTTTTAGTTCCTTTACGAACTTTAATCCCATTACGAGTAGCACCCATTTTTAGGGTGTTGTAGTATAAACTTTCGTAGTATTCTTTGTGATTAGTTGTACTCATATGCGATTCCTTTCTCTAGACCACGGCGCTCGTAGGCTAATAGCACACGCCCGTCGTTTCTGATGTCTTTGTATAGTCTGATAAATTGATTGTTTTTTGCTAAGTAAGCATTTTCAGTTAATAAGTGGTATTTAAGTAGAGCTAAGATCAGGTGGTGAATGTATAGTTCAACAACTTCACTATCAATACTATGTTTTCTAATAATTTGACGTAGTTTTTTACCAAGTACATCTTTTGCAAAGAAGACTTTTAGAACATCCTTAATTAAGTTTAAGTCATGGTCTTTATCTTTATAGAAACTTAAGTAACCTTTTTTCAATAAGAAAATGATGATGGCAGTTGTATGATAATCAACAACTTCATATTCATGCTGATCAGCAAGTAGTTCAAAAACTCTTCCTAAATCATTTAGTTCTAATTGAGATTTATCTAAGTTGGTTGCAAATGAAGCAAGTTGGTTATTACGTTCATATTCTGCAAGTAAACGTTTAATCCCTTTAGAAGCATCAACCATGATTTGTTCTTGAGCCTGAGTTCCAACCCGTGAAACTGATAGCCCTACATTAATCGCAGGACGTTTTCCAGCATTAAATAAGGTAGTTGATGTAAAGATTTGCCCGTCAGTAATTGAGATCAAGTTAGTTGGAATATAACCTGAAATATCACTAGCTAATGTTTGAGCAATCGGTAGCATGGTAATTGAACCTCCACCGAAATTATCTAGATATCTTCCTGCTCTTTCAAGTAGTCTTGAGTGAGTATAGAAAATATCCCCTGGATAAGCTTCACGACCTGGCGCTGAACCTGATAATAATGATAATTCACGGTAAGCATCAGCATGGTTAGTTAGATCATCAAAAACTAGTAAAACATCACGCCCTTGGCTTTGATAAAACTCAGCAACAGCTGCTCCTACATATGGAATCAATCATTTAGCAACAGCAGTTTCATCAGCAGCAGCTGATAAAATGATTGATTGTTCCATTAATTCATATTGTTTTAGAACTGAATAAATTTCGACAATTTCTTCACGTTTTTTTCCTACTCCAACATAAATATTGACAGTTTCTTTGTCTTTTTGAGCAATCATAGCATTTAATGCAATCGCTGTTTTACCTGTCCCTTTATCCCCTAGAATCAGTTGTTTTTGTCCTTTACCAATTGGTAAAATCGCATCAACTACAGTAATTCCTGTTTCTAGTGGTTGTGAAATAGCACGTCTTGTATAAATTGGTTTTGCTTCAGCAAAAACATCTTGTACGGCTAAAACATCGTCTGAGCGCTTGGTGAATGAGATTAATTCAGCAAGGGCTGTATCAACGACTGAACCTAGTAAGTTGTCATAAATATTTACGACGAAGATTTTACCTGTAGCAGTAGCACTATCTCCTACTTCTAGATCTTTTTGTTGGTTAATGTTTAGCAGACCAACTTCTGCTTTATCTGTATCAGCTTTTAAAACGATCCCTTGAGTATCGTTTGCAAAAGTAACAACTTCTAAGAATTGGTAGTCATGTTTACCTGAGACAGTAACAATATTATCTTTAATAGAATTAATTTTAAGTTTTGTTGTCATTTTTCCTCTTTCCTATATTAGTATTGTTGCTACGATTGCAGCAATTAAGATTAAGACCCCAACAGCTACTACTGCATAACTTACATATTTAATGGTCTTAGTCATTAATGAAGCGATGGCTCTTTTACGTAGGGCTATTAAAGCAATTCCTGAAGCGACAAAGACAATTGCTAGCGCATATAAGGTTCCTACAAAAGCGGGGTTTGCTTGTTCAGCAGTCACAGCCAAGGCTGATTGTAAATCAGTGGTTGTGTAAGTTACTTGTTTTGCAAGATCAAAATCATTAATAATTTGTTCTGCTAAAGTAAATTGAGCTTGACCTGATGAAGCAAAGGTTGTAACATAATTAATTGGGTTAATGTTATTTGTTACTAAAGCAATATTTGCAATTACAGGTAAGGTTGTCAAGTTTTCTTCTAAGCGCCGATTTAATTGTGTGCGCTGTCCGTCAGTAATTGTTGAGACAGAAGCTTCAATTTCTTGACGTTTTTGTAAAGATTTATAAAGGTTTGCACCTGTGATTAAGTTATCAATATTACTGATTCTAATCTCTTTACCATAGATACTTAAAAGTGCTTGTGAAGATGCTTCTGTAGAGGTAGAATCTAAAGCAGTGTTCAAGCTTTGGAATCATTTTTCAAAACTTGTATCGTTTTCTGCTAATCCAGTACCTTTGATGTCGATTGCATCACCACTAAGTAAATAAGAAGCTAAAACGTTATCTCAATCTAGATTAATAATTCCTAGAATTTGTGAATAAATTGTTAAGTAATTATTCTTTTCAGCATCTGCAGCTTTAGATA
The DNA here is from genome assembly GCF_002272945.1 of Mycoplasmopsis agassizii. Classification (GTDB taxonomy): domain Bacteria; phylum Bacillota_I; class Bacilli_A; order Mycoplasmatales; family Metamycoplasmataceae; genus Mycoplasmopsis_B; species Mycoplasmopsis_B agassizii. Next base: position 606,261 of record NZ_NQMN01000001.1, read on the forward strand.
GAGCTTCTGCATCAGTTAAGGCTGTATAATCAGCAGCAAAAGTTTCATAAGTATTTAAACTAGCAGAGTTTTGTGAAGCGTATAAAGTTCTTCCAAACTGATTAGTAAAGATTAAATCTAAATATGATTTTGCTAGAGCAGCACCTGTTAAACTAGCGTTTGTAGTTAAAGAATTGACTGAATTATTTCTTGAAAATAAACTTAAAGTTGTGACATTATTAGTTGCTAAATTAGCACGCACATTAGTATTTTCTGTGTAAGTAATGAATTCAGTATTGAAACTACGATTTTCTGTTAAGGTAGTTGCTGCTAAGAATTCTTGTAAAGCACTTGTGTAGATTAAGTTTAATTTATCTCTAACTCTTGTTAATAAAGAATCAAAAGTTAGTTTGATTAAGTTTCCCATTTGTAGTTCTGCAATGTTATAAATTGCATCTTCAGTTTGGGTTTCGTCTTCTAGTGCTGCTTTAATGGTATCAACTACTGAGGCAGTATCGGTTGCATTTAGTTGACCAAAGAAAGCGTTATTAATAATATCAACTGAGTTATTATTAGCAACTGTATAGACGTTTGCTTGCAAGGTTGAACCTGTTAATTGGTTTAAAATTGCATTTAATGTAGCGTTAGCATCAACTAATTCTGTATAAAGTTCATTACCTTTACCTGAAAAAATTGATGTTTCTCCAAATAAATTAATATTGCTATAGCGCCCTGCACTATCACGATTTGCAACAACTTTTGTTAATGATAAGTTGTTGTTAGCAAAAACAGTTGAAGCAGCTGTTTTTGATTCACCTGCAGTTGATCAGTTTTGGTAAACATTTGCTAGTAATTGTCTAGCTTCGGCATTACGGTTACGCCCTGTTACAGTAGGAACTGTAGTAGTTCTTAGTGTTTGCAGTGGATTTGCTGTTGAAGGTTTTTCAAAGAAAATCTTATTAGCATATTGTTCTGCAGTTAAGACAACTGAACCATCATATTCATAATTACCTGCTGTGTTTTGTTTTGCAGTGTTGAAACTGAAAGTATCTGTTGAGAAGTTAATATCAAAACCTGCATAAGCATTTTCTTGATAAATACTTGCTCCGATAGTGATAGCACCTGCATTTAAACTTGTTCCCCCTGCACCAACTACATTTAGGTCTTTAGGAAGGGCTCTTAAGTTAGGGTTTTCTAAGTTTCCATCTACTAGTTGAGGTGAAAACTGTAAAACCATATTAACATCAGCACCATTATTATCTGAAGCTCTTACGTATGAGTTTTGATCAATTGGTGTGTTAGGACTTTTTAGATAAATAGGGTGAATAAATCCTGCAGTATCAGCATTGGTAGCAGAATTACCTAGATAAACAGTGAATTTTTGATTATCACTAGTTCCACTTGTTACTGTTGAAGTTGAGAAGAATCTAGTTGTTGCAATTCTATTTGAACTTAGTTTAACATCTGAAGTTCTTAGCTGTGCATCTAACATTCCAAACTGAGTAAGTGATGCTCCACCTGCTTCAATTGTAATATCAGAAATTTTTTCTTGGTTTAATGCTCTAACAAATAAGTCATAACCTGTTGATGTTTTTGAAAGAATAAAGTTATCAACTGTTTGCATAACTGAATTATTAGTTGTTGTTAATTCAGCATTAGACAAGTTAGTTCAACGCCCAAAGAAGTTTAAATTCTGATCATATTGCGTAATTGAACCTGTATTAACAGCGTTTAATTCACCATTAGTTGCCTTAATAATTAAGCGCCCTTGGTGAATTCCACTAACTGCTTGAGTTTCACGGTTGAATGATAGAACAATATCTTCATTAGCAGTTGCAGGAATAACTCCGATTTTAATTAAAGTGTTATATTCATTATTTAAAGTAACTGATGAAGATGTGTTTTGTGAAGGTGAATTACTTAAATTAACTAATTGTGCACCTGCAATCGGTGTAGCAATTGCTGAAGAAGTATTTCCATATCCTGTAATTGAAACTTTAGTACCTGTAGTAAAACCGTTTAACTGAGCAACTAAGCTTTGAATGTTTTGTTGAGATGTAATAACTTCTTCTAAAGTGTTGAAAATTTGTGCACCCTGATTTAATGCTTTTCATTGATTTAAAACATCAATATCAGGAGTATTAGCTTCAATTTGTTTTCAAAGTTTGTAGAATCTTAAGTTATTGGCAATTTCTAAAAGTTGTGACTTTGCTGTTGAAGATGAACCTGTAAATGAGTTTAAGTTAGCAATAATATTTTCATATTGACCCGCTTCAACTTGATAGTCTAGAATTTCACCGATAGAGAAATAAACATCTGAATTTTTTAATTCTCCCCCAGTTACGTTCTGACTAATTGTGGCATTTTCAGCTTTAATTGAATTTAGTAAAACATTTTCATTATTTTGAGTAGCAATGATTGCTGCTGCAGAAATAATTGAAGCACTAGCTAGGGCAATCCCAGAATAAAGAGCAGTTTTTTTAAGATTTGCTTTTTGTTTTGAATTTAATTTTTTCATCTTTTGAAATTCCCCTTTCTTATTGTTTTAGTTGTCATGCAACTAATGATTTAACTAGCACTTTTTTAACAAGTTCAATTGACTGGCTTCTATGTCTTACTAAGCGGAAAATGTTGTTATTAACTTGATAGTTTTCGGCTGTAAAGTATTCTCCAATATCAGCAAAGATTTTAGCAACTGATTGCGATTTATTGATTTCTAAGAAATCTTCAACTTTTTCAGTTGTCATTGAACGTACTTCAACATCTTTTTTATAAAATTCTAAGAAAACTTCATCAGGGATGATTTGTAATAAACCATTGATAGAAATTAAAGTACCTTCATCGTTAATAACAATCATCACGTTTTCAGCAATTACATAAACTAAGCGTGCATCGTAAGTGTTTTTATTTCTAATTGAAATAATTAAAGCAAGAGCATCATGTACTGTTACTGAAGTTTTTGATTGTTTTTCAGCAGTTAATTCTTTTGGTGAACCATTGACAGAAATAACTGTAATTTTATCAATCACTTCTTCTGAGATTTTAATGATTTCTTTAAGTTCTTCAGGAACCATTGTTTTTAAAATTAAACTCATGATTAACCTTTCTTAACTTTCTCAGCCACGAATGTTTTGTATTTTTTATAATCAACATCTGCACCTTTGCGTTTTTTTCTTGTTTTAAAGGCTGTATGCAAGATCATTGATTGTAAAGTTGTTTCTTCTTTACGAATACGGTTAACTTGTAATTGCACTTCAGTTAGTTTTTCTTCTAGATCTTTTTTCTTTTGATCTAGAATTTGTAACTCAACTCTTAAGTCGGCAATTCTTTCTTCAATTCTTACTTCAAAAATTAAACTTTTAATAATTGCACGAGCAAATAAGTTGTAGAAGTTAGCAATATCAGGTTGTCAAGTTGTTTTCTTTAAATCAATACTTTCAATAATTTTAATGTATTGATTTGCTCATTCCATTTCTGGTGAAGTTTCAAGAATTACAGCACCATCTTCATCAACTCTTTCACGTTTGATTTCTAGATCTTTTTTATCTAGAGGGAATAAAGTTTTTTCAACTAGACCTGTGGTGATAATATCGTTTTTAGTGAAAATCATTTTAACACGGCCAAAGATATTATTGTTTAATCCTAATTCAACTAGTGATGAGATTTTTTCGGCGAATTTAGCAATATTTTCAAATTCGCTATATTCTAAGTTTTCAACAACTTGCAGACTGTATTTTTCAGCAAGTGCTGCTGTTTGTAAACCAACAGTAACAACGTAATCAGTTTTTTTAATGTCACGTTCAATTTGCTCTGTTAATTTAGCAAGGGCAACTTTTGAATAATCATCAAGTTTTGAAGGATCAACTAAAATGAAAAATCCTGGTAGATTATTTTTTGCTTCATAGTAATCGTTGTATTTTTTTAATCAACGATTACTAATTTTATTAAGTAAGTGGTTATTTGCTGATTTAATGTTATTGATAACATTTAAATTTTCAATTTCAATACTTAACTTGCGCAATAACGTAATCTTAGAAATGTCAGTGTAATTATGATAGAACTCTAAACTGCGTTTTTTATCTTCTAGTTCATTTCTTTTCATTAGTTTCCTTTCTTGATTTTAATTACGTTATTAAAATTAGTTTGCTTCAGCACTTGAATTTACTTTGTCCACATATTCTGAAGAAATTCTTGAATTAAATCATTTAGCAGCATTTTCAGTGATGAATAGTGAGTGAATTCCTTGAACGTTTCTAATTAATAAAGATTCTTTAAAGAATTCAACTTCATGTCCATTTGATAAAGCATTTTCAATCATGATAATAAAAGTATCAATGATTTGTCTTCTGTCTTCGCCTGAAACAAATTGATCTCATTCAATTAAATTAACTGGAGACATTAATTTAGGGTTAGCTACAGTAATTGGTAAAACTGATGTTTTAGCAAAACGAACTGTATCAAAAATAATAATTGGGTTTAATAAAACTGCATAACCATTTGCTATGTGTTTTACTACATCACTAATAAATTGGTGAATGTAGTCTTCAATTTTTGATAGTTCAACAATTTTTCCATCATATAAATATAACTGAGTTTGTAGTGCTAAATCTTTGATTGTAAAGGCTGTGTTACGGCTCATAATTTCACCGTAGTTTCAACTTGATTTATTTAAAACTAAATCATAACTATCGTATGAATCAAGACCTGATAAAGGTTTAGCATTTAAATCCTTATTATAAGTTTCAAGTAGTTCAATTTTTTCAGCACGTTTTCTTGAATCATCTTCAAGTACACGCATTTCTTCAATATCAAACATTGCACTAGCAGCAATTTCTCTAGTTTGTGAAAATAGATCAACATAATCTTTATTTTGATCTAAACCTCTTCATGATGATTCACTTTTAGGAATAATAGTTACACCTTGAGAAGCTAAGTTTTCTAGTTCTTCAAGCCCTTCTAGTTTGTCATCATCTGAATTAGTTGTGTTTAATGGTTGTGTTGAAGTTGCTCCAAATTCTTCAGCAATTAACTCATTTGTGTTTTTGTTTTTTCTTTTCATATATTAACCTTTCATTTCAGTTGTTTGCGCAACAGCGATTTTATCGCTTTCTTTTAAAGATAGTTTTTCAACTTCTTGTGTTTTTGCTTCTTTTTTAGATTTGAATAATTTTACTCTTCCACCTGTAACTGCTAAGAAGGTTACAAAGATATTTACTAATAAAATTAAGAAGATTCCGATTGTGACAATAATTGCTAATCATAGAGCAACATTTAATGATAAGAATGTTCTAATGATTGAAGCATCATCAATTGTTGAGAATAAAATTCCTAATAATAGTGCTAATCCAAAAAGAATTGATAAAACAGTCAAGGCTGTGTAATTTTTAATGTTAGGAGTTTTTAAATCAGTTACTTGATTGTAAACTGTCATTACTAAAAATCCTACACCTGTAATTGTTGTTAAGTAAATTGCAGATGTATGGTCTGGACCAACAATGTTTGCAAATCCCATTAAGATCATATTGATAATCAATATGAAGAATAAATAGACTGAATATAGTAATGAATTTTCTAAAGCATTTTTAGTGTTGTTGATTGAACCATCTGGTGATAGACTAACTAAATTGTCTTTACTACTTTTTAGTTTATTACGTCTTGATCTTGTATGTCAAATGTATAGAACTACTAAAATTGTACTTAGTAAAGCACCTACAATAATGAATGCAGGGTTATTAACATTAGTTAAAGAAAAATTTGCATTGTTTGTACCTAAAACAATTGGTTGAACAAACATAATTGCTGCGATATTAAGAATTTCAAAAGTATATGTTTCTTTGTTTCTTTCAATCACTTCTAACTCACGGTTAGTTAAGTTTGAAATAACATTGTTTTTGAATAGGTTTGAATAAACAACTACGATTGTAAAATAAATTACCGTTAATACTGCTAGCACAATTAAAATAATTGTGTAAGCACTTTGTTGAGTTTGGTTTTGTTCTGCTGTAGAAATTCCATACTCTCTTAAAATAACTCCATAAACTGGGAAGATCGCAACTCATGGCAATGCCAATAATGCTGAGTGGAAAGTTTGTGGAAAAATTTGTTTAGAAATAATCATGAAGTAGATCAAGATTGCGAGCTGAATAACCCCATTAACTATTCCTATTACCATAAATAATGTTGTTCTTGTTACGATAGAATCGTCAATTGCAGTACCATCAATTTGGTATGCAAAAGTTGCTACTAAAATCGATACTAGTAGCGAAGAAACAAAAACTAAGATAGCAATATGGTATTTAACTGGTCAAATCGTTCTTAGTGATCTACCAACAAATAACATGACAGCCATTGAAGCTGCACCAATAACTCCTAATCAAATAATTCATCAAATACCCATATTATTCAAGTCAGCATTACTTGAATTGTAGCCTTGATTAACTGCTCAATTTGAAGATGTCAACAATGCAGAAAAGATAGCAAAGATTAAATAAATGAAAAGTTTAAAAAGACGCACACTTAGTGGTCTTTTCCCCATAACTTCTAGTTGAACGTTTACACTTATTTTTCGATTATCTCTTGTAGGCAATTCTGCAGTGTCCTGATTTTTATTTTTAGACATTAATTCCTTTCTAGATAATTTTGTAAAAATTGTAGAACTATGATGAGTAAAAAATTAGCAAATCAAATTCATGTTTTTATTTTAGCAAATTAATGCTCAACTTTTAAAAAATAAGTAAGCATCTTTTTGAAAAAGATAAAATAAATAATATTGAATTTTTCTAGCAAAAAGTCGGTTTTTGAGTACTTTTTGCACTCAAAAACTACTTTTTTGGCTTTTTTATCAATTCATGATTTTGATCATCTTTAACAAAATCATTGCTCCTTCTTAAAAAAACTACTATATCTGTAAGAAAAATATATCTAGATATATTTAAATATTATTTTGTACAAAAAAACTTTGCTGTTATATAATAATTATTATAATATATCTATTATTTAATAATATAATATAAACATATACAAAATCATATTGGAGTATCAATGGGTACAGAAACAAAAGAATCAAACTTAACAAATACTTATTACTTAGTTCCTACACGTGACAAAGATGGAAAACCTAATGGTTGAGAAATCAAACGTGGTAACTCACAAAGAGCAAGTAAAAAAACTGCTACTAAAGAAGAAGCTTTAGAAGCAGTTAAAAAAATGGCAGCTAATTTAGGTGCTACAGTAATCATTTATAAACAAGATGGTTCTATCCAAAAAACAATGTCACTTAAAAAATAATTTAAGTGTCTAATATAAAAAAACTAACGATGCATTTTGCCGTTAGTTTTTACTTATACTATTTTTAATAAGTTCTATTTCTTTTAAGTAATGCTTTTCATTTCTTAAATTAAACTCATCAAAATAGATGTCGATGGCATCTATTTTTGTTCCCAGTTTTTGAGCAACTTTAAATGCTTCATTAACTAAATATTTATGTTCATGAATAAACTTTGAAGAAAAATATCAACTACTAATATTAAAGAAACTATTCAAGATATTAAATAGAAAACCTAGTGTTTTAATATATTCATTTTCATCAGTTTTGAAGGCTCTTAAATTCAATTTAAACTCTAAACTATTTAAATGATTATGTCTTAAATTTGGTTCATATTGAACTAAATTTAAAGTCTTTAAATCTTTATAAATTAAGCCGTTATTAAAGTATTGAATTAAGTTATTTTCGCCTATTTCTAATACTAGTAAATTATTTAATTTAGATAAATCATAATTGACTATTTTCAGAAAATCAAGGGCTTGTTTTGTTAAACAAAGTTCCCTATTAAAAACATCCTTTTTATCTTTTTTATTTTCTAAATAAAAAGCATTAGAAAATGAACTAACTTCAATTAGTTCATTTTCTTTTTTATTAAAGCAAATTATTTTATTAAGCATTTGCTATTGTCTTACCCAAATCATTGCAATATAATAAAGCATATAAATATAGAAATAAAAGATTTGAAATGCTGAAGCAATACTTGTTGCAATAACTTCACTAACAGTTAAACGTTGTCCAAGTTTTTCAATAAATTGAGCACGTCTTTTAATCATGTGCATTTCAATCGCAGTTAAAATAAAAAATACTAAGACAACTGCTGCAACAACAATTACTGCGATTCAGTTATTAAATACAAATCAGCTAACAACTGTAGTTACTAAAAGAGCAACAACTGCAAAAGCTAAAGCAACGTATCATTTTGTTAAGTCAAAGAATTTTGACATCCCAACTATTCCTGCAAACACTAAAAAGACTCCAGGAATTGCTAAAGTTAAAATAACTTGATAACTAGTGAAGTTAAAAGATTGCCAAATAAAGGAAATTAATAAACTAAACAATAAACTGATACTGATTAGCATCAAGACTGTCATTGAGATCTTAACTTTATCATTGACACGTGGGCGAATAAACATGTCAACTATCATAATAACTAGTGTAATAATGGCTAATGCTGTAATAACCATATTACCAAAAGGTAAGGCAATTATTTTCTCAAATACTCCTAAATAAGCAAACAGTCACGTTAGGAAAACAAAAATCATGACAAATAAACCAAAAAAGCCAAAGGTTAAAGCATAATAACTTTTTTTAGTAAATAAAACTGACTTTTTAGAATGGTTACGAATGTCACCATCAGTTAAATATTTATACTTTGCATCCACTTCTTGTGGTGCTTGGTTTTTTTCTTCGTTAAATTCTTGATTCATTGCTCTATTATAGCAATGAATCTTAAAAAACAAGTTATTTATAACTGTTATAAATCTTTTTTAATTTTCTGATTCAATGGTGCAATCCTGAACGAGAAATATTAATACCTTCTTCTTCAAGATATTCTTTTAATGATTCTAAAGAATCATAAGGATTTTCTTTTTTAAGTTTAAAAAAGAAAATTTGATCTTGACTAAAATGATATTCTAGTTCTTTATTAAAGATAAAATCGATCATGATTAAATGTTCTTTACTAGCTTTAACTATTTTAGAACTATTTAACAAATCTAAATTTGCTTGTTTTGCTGCATAAGAAATAGTGTCTTTATCTAAAATATTTTCCATAAAAGCAAAAAAAGAATCTTTTGCTTTAATAAATTTTAAAAAGTCGCTAATCTCATCTTTTTTCTTTAAATAAGCAACATATCGTTCTTTACGTTTAATAATTTTAAAGTTAAATTCAAGATCACTTTCACGAAAATAATCTTGAATTTCTTTTAAAGTTTCTTCAGATTTAGCCAAAAATTCTAGATGATGGCCAGTATTAATTCCCGAACTAATACTGCCTCTTGCTAGAAAAATCCCTGCAAAATAGGCTCAAACATATTTTTTATTAATTTTAGTAAGACTTTTAAAATAAGTCTTACTAAAAATGATTAAGTCTTTGCGTTTATTACTAATACCTTGTTCAATATTATTAATAATTGCTAAAGATAAAAGTTTCATGCGAATTGCCTCATTACTAATGCGGCAACTTAAGATATTTTGATTATATGAATCAGGCTCACCTGCAACTGTTATAAAACCGTTAATTAGTTCCTTAAATTCTTTTTCATTATATTTAAGGCGCAGAATTTCATTTTTTAGATTTAATGTAAAACTCATAGATTCCTTAAATGATAAGTTAATTTTAAAAGAATTAAAAAAAGCGGCGACCTATCTTCCCTTTTCAGGTATTTTCGGCGCAATAAAGCTTGACTACTGAGTTCGGAATGGTATCAGGTATACTTTATGCTATGACCACTGTAAAAATATAATAGCATAAAAAAATCTGACTGTGTAAAAAATTTTCAAAAATTTTTCTGAAACTTTTTTGATACCAAAATGGTGTTTTAGAAGGGATAAAAAGTCAAAGATATTGCTAGTAAATTCAGCGAGTTTTAGAACCTAACTAAAGTAATCTTATTAACTTAGTAGCTCTACTATTAGTTAAATATAGTAATTTACTTAATAGTTGTCTCTGTGTTCGACTTAATAATTGGCTTTCAAAATGAAAAAACCAAGAAATCACTTTAATAGTTATTTTCTTTAGTTATAATTAAATTATTATGCACAAGAAAGACTCAAAAATCGTAATTGGTAAACCATCGAAAACAGTTAAAACATTATCGGAGACACATGATATGGAAGAAAAAGTTCATTTAGTCCAAATTGATTCAGATACTGGCAGAGTAAAATTCAAATATGAAGCAGAAGGAGATCCATTGCCACACGGTTGAGATGGTGAACCCTTAACTAAAGAATGGGTACTAAAGCAAATAAAATCATCAGTTGGTGAAGCTGTAGTTATTTTACGTTCAGAAATTAATCAAAAGTTTGATGAGTCAAAAGTTGAAAGATTGAAAATGGAAAAAAGAATAGAACAAAAATTTGATGAGTCAAAAGTTGAAAGCCAACAAATGGAAAAAAGAATAGAACAGAAATTTGATGACGCAAACTCTAAAAGCCTACAAATGGAAAAAAGAATAGAACAAAGATTTGAAAAAGTTGAAAAACAAAATAAAGATACAAATGACAAACTTGAAGCAATTTTAGAATTGCTAAAAAAGAAAGATAAATAATCACAATCCATAGAGTCAAAAGATTACAAAGTAAAGTGATAAAATTAAAATACGAAGCAGATGGCGAACCCTTAACTAAAGAATGGGTGATCAAACAAATAAAATCAATAGTAGGTGAGGCAGTAACTATTTTACGTGCTGAAAATCTACAGATGGAAAAAAGAATTGAGCAAAAGATCGAACAAAGATTTGATGACGCAAATTCTAAAAGCCTACAAATGGAAAAAAGAATAGAACAAAGATTTGAAAAAGTTGAAAAACAAAATAAAGACACAAATGACAAACTTGAAGCAATTTTAGAATTGCTTAAAAATAATAAAAAGTAATTTTTTGATTTTTAGAGCAAACTTTCCAGTTTGCTCTTTTTTATTTCAAATATTAAATTTCTAAAGTTATGCTTTTGCTAGTTACTATTTTTAGCTTTGATCATATTTCAAGTTAAAATTGTTATATAAAGCACTTTACTTCTCAAAAATCATTCTAGAATTTGAAATTATTTCAATTTAGTTGTTATTATTTCACATAATACTTAAAAATATTTCAATTTTAGTTCGCCTTATTCAGTTTAATTTGATAATCTGTAATAATTTTTGAGCAAATTTAAAATCAATGATTAGCCCTTTCAATCAGATATCTATTATCTATCCTAGCAACAATATTTAAAATATTAACTAGCAATAAGTTATTAGCTAAGCACTTTTTACTTTGCATATTTTTTCTTAATTAAATCAGAAAGCAGGTTTTAATGAACACTGGAACCAGTCAAAATCCTGTTTATCAAGCTGCAAAAGCTTCATTTTTTGCAGGTGATTGAGCAGTTTTGGCTATTTATTTAATCCTTACTTTAGGAGTAGGGGTAGTCGCTTTTTTCTATTCAAAAATCAAAAAAGAAAAAGGTACGAGTAATTACTTTACAGGGGGGGGAAGACTCCTGGCATAGTTGTTGGACTTAGCATTTGAGCAACAACTTTATCATCATTAACTTATCTAGCGGTGCCTGGAAATAGTTTTACTTACGGCTGAATGTTTGCTTTTGCACAGTTAACAATTTTATTATTCATGCCGATTTTAATCAAATATATTGTGCCCTTCTTTAGAAGGTTAAAGCAAAATACAGCCTATGCATATATAGGTGTAAGATTTCATAAATCAATTAGATATATCACCTCAATTGCCTTTATTATCTTCCATATTTTTAGAATGGCAATTGTTTTATATATACCAATTACAGCCTTAACTTTATTTATTGACTTAAATGTCTATGCCATTATTTTTATAGTCGGTGCTTTAGTCGTAGTTTCTACCTTAATCGGAGGAATGAAGGCTGTTTTATGAGCAGATGCAATCCAAGGGGTTGTTTTACTAGGTGGTATAGTAATTGTTATGATCTTTGGTCTAGCAAAAACCGATTGAGCAAGTTCTTCACTTGCTTATCACCCAGTTTTTAGCTTATCTTCAATTCAAATTACTTTAGTTAGTGGAGGTATTTTATTTATCTTTATCAGCAACTACGTTAATACTATTTATCAATATGTAGGATCTCAAGATGTAGTACAAAGATATCGTTCAAACAAAGATATTCGTAAAACCAATAAAGCAATTTGAGTTAACTTAATCATGGGTGCAATTACCATTTTATTATTTTATGGTGTTGGTTCAGTTTTATATTCTTACTATTCTTCACTAGGTTTAACTACACTAACAGTTAAAGCAGCAACAGGAATTAATGACGCTGCTACCAATCAACTACTACCATTTTTTATAGTTACAGTCTTACCAGCAGGCTTATCGGGTCTTTTAATTTCAGCTGTTTTTGCTGCTGCACAATCTACGATCTCTTCTTCTTTATCGGCTCTAACAAATACAATTGTGGTTGACTTTATTCAAACTCTAGCACCTAGTTTTAAAACAGCTAACTTAAGTGAAAAACAAGATAAAAAACTAAAACAAATTTCGCTTATTTTAGTTGCTGTCTTTGGAGTAATTGCAGTTGCTTTAGCAATGGTCTTTGCTCGCACTGGACAAGGAGATTTCATCAGATATTTCTTATCAATCGTTGCCTTACTAGGTGGACCTACTGCTGCAATTTTTATTCTAGGAATTTTTACAAAAAGAACAGATTGAATTTCAGCATTAACAGGATTAATTTTAGGTTTTGCAGTTGGAATTGCTTTTTGAATTCCAACACAAAACTTTATCCCAGTAGAAAAAAGACTTCAATTAGCATCAGAAATTTGAGGATTTATTCCTTTCACAGTTTCACTAATTAGTGGTTATGTAATTGCTAGAATTTTAGGATTACTAAAAATTAGAGTTAATGGAAAATCAAATGTCAACTTGACTATTTGAACTACTACAAGTGAATTCAAAAAACTAATTGTGCTTGAAAGTCAATTTTCAAAACTAAATACTAAACTTGAGAAAAAGTATAATAAAGAAAATCAAGTTTGAAAATTCTGACAGAAAAAAGATAAATTTGAAATTGATTATAGCCATTCAATTTATCAAGAAATTCAATCATTAACAAATCAAGTTGCAAGTCAAACTACCAATTAGATTTGTAATAACTATTTTTAGAAATCAGTTTTTTAAATTATGAAAATTCAAAAAATTTCTAGTCAGGTTTTGTTTGCTCATAATGAAGCAAATTCCCATTCATATCGCATTCCTTCACTATTAAAATTAAAAAATAATGATTTAATTGCTATAGTCGATCAACGTTTAGATAGTCAACTTGATGCGCCTTATTCAGAGATAAATCAAGTAGTTAAAGTTTCAAAAGATGATCAAAATTTTTCACCCTTAAAAATAATTATGTCCTTTGAACATAACAAAAATATTAAGGCATCTTTTATTGATTCATCAATCATCCAAGATAAATTTAATAGGGTGCATTTATTAGTTGATATCTTTCCAAGCAACGGTGGTTTAATGCCTATTGTTAATAAATTAAATCCATTAAATAATTTAGATAAAGTTGATCAAAGTGGATTGCCTTATTTATACGATTCTAATTTAAATAAATATTATTTAGTTTTAGATTACAAAAAAACGAATGAATATTTTATATTTGATCAACAAAATATTAAGGTAGAAAAATTCAAAATCAAATATTATTTTGATAGTAGTAATTCCAAATTTTATTTTAATTTATATGAATTAAAAAATCAAAAAAATGAATACTTATATTCCCTTTTTGATGCCACCAAAAATGATAGATTTCATTTAACTTCAGGATCATATTTAGCTCATTTTATTTCCGAAGATTTTGGTAATAGTTTTGAATTAAATTCACTCTTAAATTATTTATTTATAAATAAATCTAATAACATAAATGCAACAGTTGTTTCTCCAGGAAAAGCAGTTAGCATTGAAGATGAAGAAAAAAATGAGTATTTAATTTTTAATGTTTATGAAACTAAAAATGCAATGCCACATAAAGTTTATGAGCTGAAATATAATACAGGTATCAATAAATGAACAGTTGGCTCATACTTGAACGAAAATCTATGCAATCAATGGTTAAGCGAAACTGCAATAATCAAAAGCAAAGATAAAACACTTTATGCTATTAGTAGAAATCCTAATTATGGAAAATTATTAGTTTCAAAAAAGAAATATCATAGTAATTATTGAAGCGATCTTGATTACTTAAAATGCAATCAATCTCAATTTGATTTAAAAAATATTAATACTCAGATTATGCATGGAGTAACCAATTTTAATTATCTAAATGACGAGTATATTTTAATATCTTTACCATCGACACAAGATCGAAAAGAAGGCAATTTATTTGTGTTTAAAAACTATGATTTTAAAAACATTTTGCTTCATCATAAAATTACAAAAGAAGATGAATCTTTTGGTTATTCAAATATTGAAATTTTAAATATTGAAAATAATAAAATCAAATTTGCTATTCTTTATGAAATGAGTTACAGCAAAAAAATTGGGCTCGAATGATTAGGAGAAGAAGGTCAAGATGAAACTGATTATAAAAATCCAAGTGAAATTATTTATGATGTTTTTGAATTAATTTTTTAAAAATTATTCAATCGTAAAACATTCATAAATAAAAATATTAGTAAAAAAGATTGCTGATTACGGCAATCTTTTTCGTTCATATTTTTAAAAACGAGGTGTCTTATTTTTTCAAATATTTAGCTAAAAATATTTCAACTTTTTCATACATTTCAAAGCGATTTTCTTCATTAGCAAAACCATGACCTTCATCATCTTTCAACATGTATTCAACATCAATATTATTTTTTTTCAAAGCACTAATCATTAATTCTGATTGTTCAAGTGGCACTCTTGGATCGTTTGCTCCTTGCACAATCATTAAAGGTGTTTTGATTTTATCTGCATGAAAATAAGGACTAACTGATTTAGCATATTCTTCATTTAAATATGGATCACCTAGTGCCTCTTCAAAAATATTTCCGGGTGTTCTTCAATAAGGTGGCATTGAATCTCAAAGAGCAAATAAATTACTTACACCCACAATATCAACTGACGCTGCATATAAATCAGGCTCTTTAACAATTCCCATTAAGGCAGCATATCCACCATAAGAACCTCCATAAATTGCTATTTTATCTTTAATAGCATAACCTTGTTCAATTGCTCAATAAGTTGCATCGGTTAAATCATCTTGCATTGCAAGACCTCATTGTTTTCATCCTGCTAAAAAGAATTTTTTTCCATAACCTACTGAAATACGGTAATTAACTTGTAAGACTGCATAACCACGGTTTGCAAAAAATTGTGTTTCAGAATCATAACCTCATGAATCTCTAACTCAAGGTCCGCCGTGCACATTTAGAATTAATGGGTAAGGTCCTTTTTGATTTTTAGGTAATGTTAAATATCCATGAATAGTTAAACCATCTCTTGCTTTAAATGAAATAGGTTTCATTTTAGTTAAGTTTTCAGGAGTTAAATTAGTTTCTTGATAATAAATTAATTCAACAGTATCTTTTTCTTTATCGTAGTAAAAATATTGATTAAGCATATCGTCGCTGCTTGAAACATAAATTTTATGTTTCAAGTCAATATCGCTACTTAATTGAAATAAGTAAGAATTTCCAAATCAGGGATATTTTGCTTTAATTAAATCCTTTACATGTTGATATTGCTTTTGCTTTTCTTCGTCATATCATTTGATTTCTAAATATTCTTTATCCATTATTAAAGCTATAATTTTATATTCTTGTCTTGAATCTAAAATTACATCTTGTAAGTCAACTAAATCATCTTCATAAATTAGTTCTACGCTTTCTTCATCAAGATCTGCATTATATTTAACTAATGAAATTTTATCTCGATTAACATTAGATAAAGCAAGTACAGAACCATCAGGATATTGATGAACTAAAGATAATTCATCTTTAGAACTAACAAATTTAATCTTTGTTAAATTTTCATTTTCATCTACTTTGTAGATGTCACTACCACCTGAAATACCCTTAACTATATATTTTAATTTGTAGTCATCATCTCTTAATGTTGAAACAATGTTGTCATCATTTTGGACAATCATTTTTCATTCTTTAGTTTTGATATTGTAATGATAAGTATCGAAATAATTTTTATTTCGATCATTATGTAAGACTTCAATTATGTCTTGAAAATGCATCTTTTTCTCGTAGAAAACTTCTTCAATAAAACTCCCTACTCCTGCAACTTTGACTTCTTCATAATTAGTCACATCTTCAAATGTTTTTGTTTCTAAATCAACAATATAAAGATGGTCATTTTCATCTCCACCTTTATCTTTTAAGAAAAACATGTTGTTATCGTTAATTCATCCAATTGAGTGAATTGAACGATCACTATAATTAGTTAATTGCACTTCTTCTTCGGTTTTTAAGTCTTTGACAAATAAGTTTGAACGTTGATTAATCTTTTTTAAATAGGCTAATTTAGTTGCGCTAGGATTTAATCTAAAAGATGAGTAATCTCTTGTTTTGAAAAATTCTCTGATTGATATTTGTTTCATTTTTACCTCACTATTTGTTTAATTAATTGATTATACCTAAAAGCAAATTAATTAGTAAAAGCGAATCTAAAAAATAAATTTTTATTTTGTCTTTTTTTAAGTAATTTTTTTATAATTTTTCAAAGTCAAATTTCCTAGATAAAAAGATTTTGTAGAAATAGGTAAACATGTTTACTTTTTTTAAAAGAAACTGAAAACGTCTTTTAATCATTTCAGCAACAAGTTCATTACTTGTTGCCATTCCATTAACACTTAATAAAAAAGTTTTTAATGAAAATTCATTTTTATTAATAAATAAAAATGAAACTCAAACCATCGTTAAAGGTAATAATTATTATTTAACGACACTTTTAAATTTACGTTTTTCAAAACAAATTAAGGAGTATCAAAATATTCCAGAAGATGAATTAGGATTTGTAAAAAATTCTTATGTAAGTACACAAAATTTAGGTATTAAAAATTTCTTATATGAACAAGAAATTTTGCTAGCTTTATATAATGCAACTGTTTATTATCGAGACTTATTTCCAACAATAAATATTGTCCCAACTACAAATACAGTTGACACTAATGATGCTGCTTTTGCATTTTTTAATAACATGCAAAATAATTGATATCGCATTATAAATAATTTAGATAAATTATATTTTGTGGGTTATTCAGCAGCTGTAAGTAATTTAAAAACAAATATTTTTCAGCAAGAACAGGCAGATAAATATGGATGAATTTATACTCCTAAAAGTAGCAAAATAATTGATTCATATTTATATGAAGATGAAAACGAAAATGAATTTAAAAAGTCATTTTATTTTCAAATTGAAGATTTTAGTTTTTACAAAATTGAATTTGTAATGGCTAAAAATACTAACACATATTTGTCGATAAACCCGACAAATAAGGCTTTTGAGAGATTTTCTTACTCAGTTAATTTTGAACCTATTATCTTTAAAGTTTTTGATAAACAAAATGTTCAAGCAAAATCAGATATCAAATTATTAGCAGATCATTTAGAAAAAATTAACCTATATAATTCAACTTTATCTGATGAAGAAAAGACAAAATTAAAAGATGATTTTGAATCTCAAAATGGTCAAATAATTTCTTATGTTTTAACAGGTGCAAAAAATGAATAAGAAATTTAAAAAGTTTTTATTTTCAATTTTGCCTTTATCAGTTTTTGCAACTTTAGTGGTTTCATCATGTAGTGTTGGTTTAGATGGAATCACAATTGAAGTTCAAAAACCAATTGTTGCTAATCAGGATTTGACTAATGTTAGTTTTGAATGAGAAAGATTTTTAGAACAACCTGCTATTCAAAATTTATTAAACAAAATCTTTCAAGATGATAAATTAAAATTTACTTTTAATTCATCTTTAAATAAAAAAATTGATCTAAAAGATGAAGACACAATTGATGTCGCAAAAAATAAATATGTCAACTATATAAAAAATTTAGGAGAAAAATATTTAACTGATTTATCAGGATGATTAAGTATTTATAACATTGCTTTAAGAAATAGTTGACAAGATAATTTTGATTCAGATGAACCCGAAATAGGTATTAAAGCAGCAGATATGTTTGATGAATTAAATACAATTAATTGGTTATATTTTTTATTTATGTTTAACCGTTTTTCATTTATTGGAACTAGTGAAGGAATCTTTAATGACGGTGGTCAATTTGGTAGAACATTTTCAAATAAAGTAAATTGATTTATGAAACCTAGTACAAATATAATTACTGAAATGAATGAAATTTATGCTCAATTTAAAAGAGAAGATGAGCCAGATAATGAGTTAGAATTTAATAAATATTTTTATTTAAAAATGGCTAACCATGCAGTTGTTGAAATTAGGTATAAACAAAGGTTAAATAGCGAAAATAAATTGGTTAAGAATTTCTCGATAAATCCTTTTATTAATGTACCATTTAAGTGAATTATAAAAGAAATCGAAGATTTTAAAATTAAAGATTATGCACTTTTAAATGTTCATAAAAATTTTGCTAGTGATTCACATGAAATTAAAATCAGCGAAGAGCACCTAATCAAGCTTCGCAATATTGCTGAATTAGATATTTCACTTGGAAATAATGTACCTTATTATTTATCAGGAGTTAATTTAGCAAAAGAGAAAGAAGGAAAAAATGCTTAAATATATGAAGACAACATTTAACTTTATGAAGTTTTTAAACATCATGGTTTTTTCAAAATGATTTACTTATGTATTTGTAATCATTAGTTTTTTTATAACTATGTTTTTTGTACTAATGCCATATTTATTTAGTAATTCAGATTCTTATAGAGCATCACTTTTAATGATTGTTCCTGTAATGTTTATTTTACTATTAACAATTATTTATGCAATTTATATTTCAGTTTTACTCTTTAGAGATACTGAAAATAATGGACTGGATTTAGTTATAGCTGCTAAGCCAATTGAAAGAATGCAAATCGTAATTGCTAAATATATTTACTTTATTTTGTTTGCATTTGTTTGAGCAATTGTAATTTATATAGCAACTTCAATTGCAAGTATTCCTTTAAGAAATGTTGATTATTTCAAACTTGAAAATGTTGAATATTTTGTCCATGGTTCTTTTGCAGTAGTTTTATTTGCCTTTGTTTTCTTTGGTTTAATTACAGCTTTAATTGCTAAAAAAATTAATAAGGCTGTTGCTTACTTATTTTCAGTTGTGATCTTTTTACCTTTATTTTTTATTGGTACAGTAGCACCAACATTTTCAAGACCTCAAATCAGTAGTTTTACAAGTGAATATAATAATTTAAGATCTGAATCTGCTATTGATGCAGCTAATTTATTTGCTTACTCAACTTCTGATCAAGAAGATGGTTATTATATAGTTCCTACAAATTCTGACGGTAGTTTAACACAATCATCTCGTGACTTTTTAAATAGAGCATTTCAAAATACAAAAACTTCACCAGTAGGTACACAAGTGCTTTCTTGAATTGATATTCCTTATCAAATGGGAATCCATTTTGCTGCTAACGGGCGCGACTTTTTCATGTCAGGTAACGCTCTAGGTTTAGGTGATGTTAGAAGTATATTTAATAATTTTGGAACTGAGAATGTTTCAACTCGTTACAATTATCATTTAGTTGCTAATGAAGGCTTAGTAACTGATTCATCAAATAAATCAGTTGTTATGAATTTACCTTTACTAACTAGTCAAAACAGTTTATTTAGAGAACAAACTCAAAGAAATATTTACTACGCTTGAGAAAATGCAGAATCAGATACACTTTTAACTGATGATAGTTTTTCATTTACAAATACAGCAAATTACTATGGAACTTTAGATTGAAGGTCTATTAGTGAATTAATACAAAATGATGATATTAAGGCTGCTTTTAAAAAGTTTAATGACAAGTATTTAACAGGTGAAGACCTAACTTCAAGACAATACTTAGATGCTTTATTTGCAGAATATGATTCAATTATTCCTGATTTTTTAAACGTTATAAATAATTCTTTTACACAAGTTACTGATAGATACTTAGTGCAGTTGCAAATGCAATATTATGTAGTTGCCCTTTATTATTTATATTTAAATTATCAAAACAATAGTTTATTAAAAAACGTTTTATTTGAAAACGGTTTAGCTAATCATCAATTTGAAGTTAAAGTAAATTATAATGGTGAAACTAGAAATTACAAAATAGGTGGTTATTCAAACGCTACCCAAGTACAACAAACCGTTAATAATCAAACAGTTAACCGTGTTCAGTTAACAGCAGGAGATGATTTTCTATTTTCAACAGTTGAAAACTACTATAAATTTGAAAGAGCACTTGATACTCAACCTCAATATTCAGTTGGAATTTATTGAACAATTATCATTGTTGCCTTATCAGCTGCTGTAATTTACATTTATTACAGAAGGGAGTACTAATGAACTTATTTAAAAATAAAAAAGTGACAAAAGTAACTCTTAATCAAAAAGAAGTAGCAAAATCTGTGCAAAATCAAGACAGTCAAAACGGTAAGAAAAAAATTATTGAAGTAAAAAACTTTACTAAATACTACCGTAAAGTTATTAAAGCAGTTGATGATATTACTTTTGATATTTATGAAAATAATTTTCATGTGATCATCGGAGCTAATGGTTCTGGAAAAACTACAACCATTAAAGCAATCATCAATGCTCACGTAGTTTGATCAGGCCAAATCTTAATTAACGGGATTGAAAACCGTAAAACTGAAGCAAAAAGAGACCTAGGTTACATGCCTGAAAAAGATGTTTTTCCACCTAAATTAAGTACTAAAAAGTTCTTATATGCTCTAGCAATTCTTTCAGGATTTAGTAAAAAAGCTGCTAATAAAAGAGTGCGTAATTTATTAAAATTTCTAAAACTAGAACCTTTTGCTAGACGTAATCCTAACAAGTTATCTTCAGGTCAAAAACGTAAGATTTTAATGGCTCAAGCTTTAATCAATGAGCCTAAAATCTTAATCATGGATGAGCCTACTACTAACTTAGATCCTGTTGCTCGCCGTGAATTATTCACTATTTTAGATGAACTTAAAAAACAAGGTACAACTATCTTTGTCAGCACTCACGACCTTTATGAAGTTAGCCGTTTTACTGATTATGTAACAATTATTAATAAAGGTAAAATCGTTTATAGTGGTGTTAAAGAAGTTGATAACTTAGAAGAATTATATTTTAAATATGTAGATTATGATGTTGCTAAAAATGAACAAATTGCTTAAAAAAATCTTAATCACAAGTCCTTTAATAATTGCAGCAAGTGCTGCTTTTGTAGCTTGTGTAAATGTTAAAGAAGTTAAACCTGAGGATCCTATTAAAGATCCTGTTTTAGGTAAACCTGATGAACTAGGTGTTGTTGAAACAATCACAAATGCAGCTTTTTCTAATAAAAATTCTACACAGCTTGCTACTTTTAAAAGAAACCAACTAACTAATACTAGTTGAATAGATGATTACAATTCACTAGTTAAAAAGCGTAATGGTTCGGTTGATGAAAATGAGAAAAAACTTATCAACATGAAACTTGATAAGTTAATTCAGGCCAATTGATATTGAATTTTAAAAAATACTAATAAGTTAAAGTGAAAATTTTATACTACTTATACCTTCCCTAAAAATGAAAAAGGGTATCAAGTATTTAGTGAAAAGTATTTAAAAGAAATTGAAAGAGTCAATAACGATGAAACTGTTAAGGCTTTAACATTTACATCAACATTAAAAGAACCTAGTGGTTATAGTTTAATTGATGATACAGAAACTAGCAGAGGTAATTACTATTTAAACCTTGATGATCATTATTTTTTCTATTTTTCATTTAAGAAAAATAGTTCTGATGATACTATCTCTTTAGTTCCTAGATTATATCGTTTTGAAAAAGATCAAGAACCTAGTTATAAACTCTTATCAATTAGTTGACACAATGTCTTGTTACATGCAAACTCAAAAAGTTTTGTTGAACAAGGGACACTAGATTTTGAAACTTTAACTTTCAATAATGGTCCACTATTAATGTTTCAACTTGAAGAAATTACAAAATAAAGCAGAGATTAAATCTGCTTTATTTTTTTTATGGCTTGTAGTCACGATGTAAACTATCATCATAAACACCTATTTTATAATCAGCTAGATTAAAGTCGTTTATTTCACCCTTATCAAAAGGAATAAAATATGACTTTTTTCGACCCGGTGAAGCAACACAACATGTTTCACTTTTTTCTTCATAAACGTAATCAAAGTTAAAAAAGATGGTCTTCTGGTTTTTATAAACTGACCTTAATGAGAAGCCACTATCTTTGTTATAAATATTTTTTTCTTGCATGTCGGTTGCATAAATATTTTTTAAGAACAAATAATCATGCTTAGCAAAATCCAAATTTTGTTCAATGATTTTAGGGTTTAAACTATCACTTCATTTTGCTTTTTGATTGTCTTTACTTCACTCATTTTCTGCATTTTTAGTTTCATTTAAAACTACCTCTAAATCTTTTAAATTTGTAACTAAAGAAAGTGGACTTTTTGATTCATCAGATATTTCAGTAGTTTCAAGTCATGGTTTAGAATCTCATAATTCTTTTTTTAAAGGCATAATATCATGACCTCAAAAACTTCAGTTTTGATCACCAATCATTAGTATTTCATAAACTACTTTATCATTTATTTGTATGTTTTTGCCTTCTAATAAACTAGTAATAGGTGCACAAGATATTAATGAAAATGAGACAAGTACAGGACTTGCAACAAGCGAAACCTTTATTAATTTTTTTAATAGAATCTTTTTGTTCAAATTTTTCATTTTACTTTCCTTGAACAAGTTAATTATTAAAGATATTTATTCACCAAATTAAAATTCAGTGTTAAATATGAAATTATATTGCTCAAGCGAATTATAGTACTTATCCAAATTATTTATATAAATGGAATTTTAAAATAAATGTTTTTATTAATTTAAATTCAAATCAAGTTTAAAAAAATGCCTTTTACAATATAAAAGCCATTTTAATCAAAATGTTATAATTAATATATGAAAATATTCATTAATGAATAGTTAACAAGAAAGAGTTCATATGAGAAAATTAAATATTAAAAAATTAATTCTTTTTTCAGGAATGAGTCTAATTTCGGTTGCAACTTTTTCAGCAGTTGCTTGTTCTGTGAACCAAACTCCAGAAGATATAAGACTAACTTTAACTGGAAAAGGAACTGACATCAGCGAAAAAACATTAGAGAACAAAAAAACAATTGTTCAGTTAAAAACAGTTGGTTATGAACAATTTACTTTTTCAGATTATTGATGATCATTGCAAGACAATTTATCTGTTAAATACCATTCTGAGCATTATGGAATTGACATAGAAAGAGAACAAGATGTACAGTCTAAAAACAATTCTCAAAATGATTCCGAAGACATATTTTTTAAAAAAGAAAAGACAGAAAATTTAAAGAAAAATATTTCTGACTCATCAGTTTTAGATACTTCTATAAGAATGGATGATCAAAAAGACACTGATAAGCAGTTCAAATCAATTAGTCTTGTAACTGATGAAGAAACACTTAAAACACAGCTTCGCATCAGTGATAAACAAAACGAAAGATTTTATACTTTTGCTAGAACTAAAATTGATTCTAATATAAAAGATGAAGATATCGAAAATCTAAAACCTTGAAACTCACATTTTAGTTATGAAGCCATAAAAAGTAAATTGGATCTTGAGAAAAATAATTACCTTTTTGTTAAAGACTTTACAAACTTTATTGTAAGGGGTGAAAATGTAAACTGAGAAAAAGAACTTATATACAATAAAGTTGACAAGGGCATTCATGTTTCAGATTATAGAATTGATAAAGATAAAAAAGAATTTTATTTATTTTTAAAATATTCTAACCCTCCAACTAAAGAACCAGACAGGTATGCAGCTAGACCTACAATGGTGTTAAGGTCAGTTTTTATAGGACCTAAAGGTCTTACATCATTTCTACTTCCAGTTGATAAAGATGAAATATCTGATTTTGACTTAAACGAATGAAAAATTTTTGTTTACGGCTATCGTTTTCATATTCTTTAAAATCTTGTCCCATTGTGGACAAGATTTTTTTTATATTTTCCAACTACTAATTCAAAACACTTTTAAATTTCACAAAAGTTTGTATAAAATATAAACATGTGTAAAAAATGTACTTATAACAACCTAAATCATACAAAGCCTGTTTTTGTAGAAGAATTAGTTAAAGAAATTAATTTCTATGACTTTCGACATCTTGAACTTTGAAATATTTTCAAAAAGAAAGAAATAATTGAAGAACCAAAACCTCATAGTATGATTTGGCAAGATCAATTAAATATAAAAACAACTACAGTTCTTAAAATCGTAGATCATCTTGTTGAACTTGCTCTAGGAAGCAGTGTTGAAAAGGTTTTTGATAAAACTTATACAAAGTTATGAAAAGCAATTAATAATGTTATTATGGAAACTGAATATAAGATTGAAAGCGGTAATAAAAGGGTTCAACTTTATAAATTTGAAAAAGAAAATGCTCAAATTGAAAAATATATGTCATCAATTACTGCAGAGCTTAGTGATGAAAATATACTTAGAGTTTATAAACTACTTATTTATGATCCAATCAAACATAAACAACAAGGAACTCGTTTTCTAAGAAAAAGAGGACCTAATGAAAAAGCTATGGAATTAATTAAATACACTGCAGAAAGAATTATTAAAATTTTAAGTGAATCTCAAAGCCTAAAAATTAAACATTGACTAGGGCCAGATTCTTGAGAAGATTTTGCAACACCTCAAATAATTGATTATTTTGATGATAATACCTTGTATGATTATAAAATTTCAACAGCATGATTTCATTGAAAAGATGGTCTAAAAATGCTAGCTTACTACCTTGTTGGTCTATCTGATGCAGAATTGAATCCTAGGTTTGCTAAAATAAAATATTTAAAGTTTATCGACGCTCACTATAACGCATTTCATGAGTGTGAAATAGATGATTTTCCTCTTGATGTTTGAAAAAGAATTGCGGATGCTATTTTAATAAATAATTTTGAAGCATTATGAGCTACAAGAGTAGTTGAAAAACCTGTTCTCAATTAGAATGCAACTGACTAAAAATCAAGTACGAAATGTAGTGTACTTGATTTTTTAATAAGATTCAGAGCAGTTAACTTGTGATTAATTCGCCTTCATGAAAATTAATTTCAAAAAGGTTTACTTGATTTTTCAATCTTTTAAAAACTATGATAGCAACTGTAATTGCAGGAACAGTCCAGATAAAAATAGAAGTAATAGTTAAAATTCATGCATTGACAAACATAGCACGATGTTTGCTAAATTGTCTTGATAAAGAAATTGCCATCGTTATGTAAATAACAAAACTAAGACAAGCGAATGTCAAAACAAAAATTACTAGAATTCAAATTTTCGTATTCATAACTGAAAATTTTAAAGATAAATAAAAGATCGCAGCAGCTAATAATAAAAAGAAGATTCACAAAGTAGAAAACACTAAATAAATAATTGTTCTCTTTTTAATTTTTTTGTAAATTTCAGCCATATCTAAATTATAGTACTTTAACTTTTTAATAC
>NZ_NQMN01000001.1:636944-654010 GCF_002272945.1 Mycoplasmopsis agassizii
GGACTTAACCGAACATCTCACGACACGAGCTGACGACAACCATGCACCATCTGTCACCTTGTTAACCTCCACTATATCTCTATAGCTTTGCAAGGGATGTCAAGAGTGGGTAAGGTTCTACGCGTATCGTCAAATTAAACCACATGCTCCACCGCTTGTGCGGGTCCCCGTCAATTCCTTTAAGTTTCACTCTTGCGAGCATACTACTCAGGCGGATCATTTAATGCGTTAGCTGCGTTAGCGAGGGTTCCCCCACCAACTAATGATCATCGTTTACGGCGTGGACTACCAGGGTATCTAATCCTGTTTGCTCCCCACGCTTTCGTCCCTCAGTGTCAGTATATAACCAGTAAGCTGCCTTCGCCATTGGTGTTCTTTCATATATCTACGCATTCCACCGCTTCACATGAAATTCCACTTACCTCTTTATAACTCTAGTTTGCCAGTATCTAAAGCGTGCCGGCGTTGAGCACCGGTCTTTAACTCCAGACTTAACAAACAACCTACGGACGCTTTACGCCCAATAATTTCGGATAACGCTTGTGACCTATGTATTACCGCGGCTGCTGGCACATAGTTTGCCGTCACTTTCTGATACAGTACCGTCATAATATAGGCTTTCCACTCCTATATCTTTTCTTTCTGTATAACAGCAGTTTACGATCCGAAGACCTTCATCCTGCACGCTGTGTCGCTCCATCAGGCTTGCGCCCATTGTGGAATATTCCCTACTGCTGCCTCCCGTCAGGGCCGTATCTCAGACCCAGTGTGGCCGATCAGTCTCTCAACTCGGCTATACATCATCGTCTTGGTAGGCCATTACCCTGCCAACTAACTAATGTAACGCACCCTCATCTCAAAGTGAAGCAGTTGCTCCTTTCGCCTTTAAAAAATGCTTTTCAAAGGTATATCCGGTATTAGCAACGGTTTCCCATTGTTGTTCCGATCTTTAAGGTAGATTAGGTACGTGTTACTCACCCATTTGCCGCTAAACTAGTAAACTAGTTCCGCTCGACATGCATGTATTAGGCACACAGCCAGCGTTCATCCTGAGCCAGGATCAAACTCTCAAAAAAATTGACTTGTGTGTTGTACATCT
This sequence comes from Mycoplasmopsis agassizii, assembly GCF_002272945.1. Lineage (GTDB taxonomy): Bacteria > Bacillota_I > Bacilli_A > Mycoplasmatales > Metamycoplasmataceae > Mycoplasmopsis_B > Mycoplasmopsis_B agassizii. The sequence continues at coordinate 638,044 of NZ_NQMN01000001.1, forward strand.
AATATTCAGTTTTCAAAGATTTACGTTTTTGCCTTCATTTAGTCGGCTTTTTCATTATACAACTTTTTTTTGATTTTGAGAAAAATTTTTTGAAATTTTTTTGAGCCTATTTTTGCAATAAGCATGAAAGCAATTTAGTGACTAAATTGTTCTTTTTTCAATACGTTTAACTCTCTCTAAAAAACGCTGTAGAACTAGTATGACATAAATAAATTAAAATGGGTGAAAAAAATTCAAAAATTTTTTGAGCCTGTTTTTCAGGCTTTTTTAAAAGCCTAATTTATGTCTAAATAACTTATAAAAAAAGCGAACATTTAGAAATTCTAAATGTTCACCACTTATTTAGTTAACTTCATTAGTTGTTGCACTAGGTTTAAGATTAATGATTTCAATAATCTTATTAACTTGTCCTAGTTCAATTACAATGCCATTAATTTGGCTTTCGCTTTCAGAAACTTGAAAGCGCACCTTTTTATTAAAGCGCATTTTTTCATAGACTTCTTGATAGTTAGCGCCAATTGCTGAATTAATCGGTCCGACCATTCCGACATCAGTTATATAAGCGCTGCCTTTAGGTAAAATTCTTGCATCATTAGTTTGTACATGTGTATGAGTGCCGACTAAAGCATTAACTTTACCATCTAGATATCAAGCTAAAACATTTTTTTCACTTGTAGTTTCAGCGTGAAAATCAATGAAGCGGTAATCTGCATCACTAGTTGAAAGTGCTTTGTCCATGACGTCGAAAAAATTTTCGGCGGCTTCTTCAGTTCAAGGTGGCATTAACTTATTAAAAGCAATTCCCATTAAAGAATAGACTTCTAGTTTTTTGTTTTTAACTGTAAAAGTGCGCACACCTTGACCTTGATAATGCTCTTTAATGTTTAAGGGTCTAATCACATCTTCATTATCAATAATGCTTTTGATTTCTCGTTTTGACCAAACGTGATTACCCAGTGTGAAAATGTCAACACCTATTTGTTTTAATTTCAAATAATCTTTTTTAATTAAACCTTTGCGTCCGCTGACATTTTCTGCTTGGGCAATTACTAGATCAACTTGATATTTTTCTCTTAGCATTTTTAAATGCTCTTCTAGGATTTTAATTCCAGGAGCACCGAAGATGTCACCTAAAAATAAGATTTTAATTGCTTCATTCATGTATTAATGATTATATGACTTTTTGTCATATTTAATACATGAATTTTTAAGTTGCTTTTACTTATTTAGTAACTTCGTTTTCTGCTTCTTCGATCACAATTTCTTTTTCTAGATTTTTAGCTAAATTTTTTTGCTCAAAATCTTTAACAGCTTGTAAGATTTCTGCATAAAGTTTGACTTTTTCTTCTAAGTGTTTAACTAGATTAGTTTTACCTTGAGCCAGATTAACATCTTTATAACTAAATCAAGCACCTGCTTTTTTGATAATTCCATATAAAGTAGCTAAATTAATCACTTCACCTGTGATATTAACACCTTTACCAAAAACAATTTCTGTTTCTACTGCTTTATAAGGTGGTGCTAGTTTATTTTTAACTACTTTAATTTTGATTAAGTTACCTGTAACTTCATCTTTAGATAAAACTTTTGTGCTTTTTCTAACATCAAGTCTTAGTGAAGCATAGAATTTTAAGGCTCTACCTCCTGGCGTAGTTTCTGGATCACCATAAACTACACCAATTTTACTTCTTACCTGATTAATAAAAATTACAGTGGTTTGATTACGGTTTAAATTACCTGTAATTTTTCTTAGTGCTTTTGACATCATGCGAGCTTGTAGGCCAATATTTTGATCACGCATTTCGCCATCAAGTTCTGCTTCAGGTACTAAAGCAGCGACTGAATCGACAACGATTAAGTCGATTTGACCTGTTTTTACTAAAGTATCCACAATTTCTAAAGCTTGTTCACCACTATCAGGTTGCGACAAAATTAAATTATCAGTATTAATACCTAAATTTTCTGCGTATTGAGGGTCAATTGAATGCTCAGCATCGATAAAGGCGGCGATGCCACCTTTTTTTTGCACTTCAGCGATAGCATGAAGTGTTAAAGTGGTTTTACCACTACTTTCAGGACCATAGATCTCAATAATTCTACCTTTAGGATAACCTCCAATTCCAATTGCTTTATCTAATAAGTATGAGCCTGAACTAAAAACTTCTGCCTGCACAATTTCTTTATTGCCAAGGAGCATAATTGCTTCATTACCATAGCGTGAGCGAATTTCTTTTAAAGTATTTTCGATAATATTTTGTTTTTCATTTTTAAGATTTTTTTTATTCATTGTTCCTTTTTCTTAAGTCTTATTGCTTAAGATTTTTTAATAATTAGTTGACACAATTTTAAGTGAATAAAATTGTGATAAGCATGTTGCTTGAAATAATTGGTTTTCAACTTATAAGCATTTAAATATAAATTTAGAACCTGTTTTTTGGAAAAGTAACCTTTACCCCTCCATATAGCAATAAAATTTTTGACTAGTTTTGGAAAATTTTTTTGAAGTTTTTTTCAAGAAAATTTTAAAATGCGATTTTATTAGAAAATAGTTGTATTTACCTTTATTAAAGATAATTCTTCTATAAGTTGATAGAGAAAAACTTTTAAGTAATTATTAATTTTCTGAGTCTTTTGGAAAAATTTCTGCAAGTTCCTTGTGTCTGATCAGTTTTTTTATTTTTATTTCTTTATCTTTTGCTGTTAAGACTCCATAGTAAATGCCGTTATTGTTTAAATCAAAAACATAATCACCATCTGCTAAATCTAGTTCAAGTCTTTGCCCATGATACAGTTTTTTCAAACGTTTTAATTTAAGAGAAACCTTATTTAGTTTTATTAGTTTATTAACTTCAACCTCACCTAAATCTTGATCAGTTAAACCATCAATTTCAAATCTAATTAAGTCACTCATCAGAGCATAAGTTCCTAATTCTAGCCCAATATCATGAATTAAACTTCTAATATAAGTACCTCGAGAAACTTCACAATCAAAACTAAATAAGTTGTTATCAAAATCAAAATTTAAATTATGAATTTGTTTAATTTCTACATCAATTTCATTTAAAGTTACACTCTTATTTTCTCTAGCATATTCGTAAGCTTTCTTTCCGTTTACTTTTTTAGCGCTATAAATAGGAGGTATTTGTTTAATTTTTCCTAGAAAAGAAAAAATTGTCTTTTCTAGTTCTTCCTTTGTTACTTTTTTGTCGCTTGTTTCTAGAATTTTCCCTTCAATATCATAAGTATCTGAACTTTTTCCTAACTGAAAATAGACTCTGTACTTTTTATAATTTTGATCTAAAAAAGTTAATCACTTTGTGTCCTTATCAGTTGCTATTAATAATAAACCCTGAGCAAGTGGGTCTAGTGTGCCACTATGCCCTACTTTTTTGAAGTTATTTTCATTTGCAAAATTTCTTATTTTTTTAAAGGAAGTAATTCCTTTTTCTTTTCATATTAAATAAATCATCTGGATTTAATTGTACTTTAAAAAAGAAAAATCAACATCGATTGATGTTGATTGTTTATTAAAAATGTCTTTACCGAGCGTTTGCCTTATCATAAGGAATACCAGCGGCTTTTGGTCCTGTGACTGTTTTAGAAGTCATCAATAATAGAACAATTGCTGATAAATAAGGAATAATTAATAAGACTGATTCTCAGCGTCGATAATCATTATTAGTTCCAATTTGGGTTCCAAGTGAATATAGAACTGAGAAGGCAAATGAGATAAAGAATGCAAGTTCAACTCTTCAGCGTGCCATGATCATGATTGATAAAGCGATGAAACCAAAACCACGAACTTGTCCAGTAAATGAACTTGCACCAATTAATTGAATAGCAATTGCACCTGCAAAACCAGCTAATAAACCACTGATTGAAACACCTTGTCATTTATAGAAATTAACATTAATTCCTGCTACATCAGCAGCTTGAGGGTTTTCACCAATTGATTTAAAGCGAATACCTCATTTTGTATGTTTTAGAAGAATGTATGAAACAATTGCAACCAATAAGAATAACAAGAATTTCAATGATAAAACATTTCCAAAATCATTTCCTAATGGGTTTGCTGCCTGTGCTAGTTCATTAAAGAAAACAGTAAAGCGTTGGTCTCCATTTCTTAAAGAAGGCACTGCCACTAATAAGATTAATCAAGCAAAACCTGCGCCTAATAAGTTAATGGCAACACCACTAATAACGTGATTACCTTTTAAGTTAATGGTTATAAAACCATGAATTCAACTGAAAAACATTGCAAAGATTCCTGCGAGAATGAATAAAGGAATCTGCATATAACTCGATAATTGAGTACTTGATCCACGAGTAAAAACTACTAAGAATAAACCATAAAAAGTAGCACCGACTATCATCATTCCATCGATACCGATGTTGACTATTCCGACTCTTTCAGAGAAAATTCCTGAAATAGAAGCAATTCCAAAAATTGAAAATAAAGCAAATGCATAAACAAATATTGGGGTAACTTCGATCATTTAAATCACCTCTTTCTTGATAGCATTATCAGCCATCAATTGTTTATGTTTCTTTAACTCATCAGCAAGTTTTTTAGATAGTGATTTTTCTTCACTACTTTTAACTGCTAATAATCAAGTCTCTTTTAAGCTTTCTCAATGCAGAGTTGCATAATCTCTTAAATATTTTTTACGAAGTAATGAAACTTGTTTTACTTTTGCTTTGTATTCTGCTTTTAAATTTGCAGGTGCAAAACTACCTAGTTCAGTTAGTTTTTCGTTAACAATAATTCTTTGATCTGCTAATTGGTTTAAGAACTGACTACGTTCTTCATTAGAATATTTACTTGAAACAACTTTTAAGTGAAGATCTTTAAGTGCTTTTTTCTCTGCTTTGATAGATGTTTCATTTTGTTTTTTAACTGCTAAAGCTTTTTTGTAAGCATCTTTAAAAATTCGTTTAATAACTGATTTATAAATTCTACCTTTTTGGTAAATTCCTAAATCACTCTTATTAAGAGCTGCAACTAGTTGTTCAACTTGTTCGTGAGTTTGAACTTTATTTAAAGTTTCTGGCTTAAATTTGGCCATTGCTTTTGCTGATTTTTTGAAGTAATTACTATGTTTAAAAATAACATAGGTTCTCCTGATAAAGTGAATTGGACGAATATTTCCAAAGATAATTGACATCGAAATTAGTAGCATTAGGATACCAATTAAAATGTAGTAGTATTGATATTGAAATTGCACTGAATTACGACTTGTTAATGAAATATTTGAAAATCCGATTTCAATTGCTGAATAAAATAGGGAAGAAAAGACAATTCCTAATGGACTATTATAAGCAATTAGAGAAACAGCAATAACGTTAAATCCTGTTTCTATCGGCGAATTACCATTAAAATCAATTGATTGTCTTCAAATTACAAAATATAAATATCCTGCAATTCCTGATAAAGCACCTGATAAAGCAAAAATTATTATTGTTAAGAATTTTTCGTTTGTTCCTGCATAACTAGCAACATAACGGTTTAATCCAATCATTTTTACTCTGTAACCAAAAGTTGTATATTGCATCACAACGAACAAACTTAATGCAACAAGAATTGCACCTATTAAACAAATTCAAATAATTGCTTGACCACTTGCAATAAATTGATAACTAGGGTTTTGGTCACCAATAATTTGATCAATAGTTTTTGAATTATTTCCACCTGTTGTAGTTTGATAGTTATGAACGAAGCTATTATTTCCTATAAAAATTTGTTTAAAAGCAAAGAAGATAATTCAGTTCAACATAATAGTTGCAACAACTTCGTGAACTTTAAAAAAGGCTTTTAAAATTCCTGCAAAAGCACCTGTTGCTGCACCTGCTAAAATCGCAACTACGAAAGCAGCAAAAAATTGCTCTGGTCCTGTGTTTGTGCCATCTGCAAAGATAATTAATAACGATAAGCCACCAGCTATCATCATTTGACCCGGAACACCGATATTAAAGAGACCTGCTTTAAAACCAATCCCTACGGCTAATGCCCCCAATATATAAATAGCAAATAATTTCTGAAATTGTGCTGTATGAATTGAAAAGGCATTTCTTCAGGTATTTTCAACAACAGAATTTACATTAAATCCTGCAATTGAAACAAAGATCAGCATTACAATAATTCCAATTGCAATCGCTCAGATAGAATTCATAAATTTACGGCTACCTGATTTAGCATTACTACTAAAAATTCTCTGACCTAAGTTATTGAAAAAATTTTGGCTTGAGTTAACAAGTTTATTATTTTTGACTTTGTTCATTTTTTACTCCTGCCATCATTAGACCTATTTCAGTTCGATTTGTTTTTGAAATAGGAATTTTTTTACTTAATTTTCCACTATGAAGTACAGCCACATTATCTGCTAGTGCAAGCACTTCATCAAGTTCATAACTTATTAGAAGAATTGCTCGATTTTTCTTTTTCTCTTCCAAAATATGTTGGTGAATATTATTGATAGCACCAACGTCGAGACCACGAGTAGGTTGCACAATAATAATAAATTGGTGGTCGTTTAAGATCTCTCGCCCAACAATCGCTTTTTGCTGATTACCACCTGATAAAGACCGAGCCATTGATTCACCTTTACGAGAACCACGAACATCAAAAGTTTCTTCAATTTCTAGGTTATAGTTATTGGTTACTTGTTTATTGATGAAACCAAAATGAGAAACTTTTTTATCTTTTAATCTTCTTAAAATAGCATTATCTCGGATATTAAAATCAAGCACTAAACCGTATTTATGTCTATCGCCTGGGATATAACTAATTCCATATTTAATGCGTGACTGGACACTTTTATCAGAAATATCTAGATGATTTTCATTTTTTGAACTTGTATCAACTTCAGTTTTCAAACTTTCTTTAAGCCATCTACCAAAATCATTACCTCATACAAGTTGGTGCTTATTTTCTTTTTTGAAAATTGTTTTAAGATAATTGGCTGATTCACCAAAAACAACTGAAGTGGCATAAAAAGTCTTGTGAATCTTACTTTTTACTTTTCTAACTCGTTTTTGAAAATTAGAATTTTCAAATTGAAGTGTCTTCTTAGCAGCAACTTCAGAGTCTGATTTTGAATAACCTTTGGCAACATAAGGTTTTAAATAAATTGAACCACTATCAATTTTTAAAAGTCCTGAAACTGCTAATTCAAGTTCAACCTGTCCATTTCCTTCAACACCAGCGATTGCTAAAATTTCTCCAGCTTTGATGTCAAAACTAACATCTTTTAATGATTTTTCTCCATGTGCTGAAACTTTGTCAAATTTAACAATCACATCGTTTTTTGTGAAATCTTGACTACTTGTATTTTTAGGCATGACAATTGTTTCACCTACCATGTCTGCTGACATTTGAGAAATTGAAACACCTTTTAAAGTTTCATAAGTTTTAATAACTTTACCATGGCGAATGATTGTTGCTCGATCTGAAACTTCAATAACTTCATCCAATTTATGTGAGATGAAAATAACTGTTTTGCCTTTTTCACGGAAACCTTTTAAGGTTTCTAAAAATCCTTCAATTTCTTGTGGTGTTAAAACAGCTGTCGGCTCATCAAAAATTAAGATATTAGCATCTCGATAAAGCATTTTCATGATCTCAACTTTTTGCTGAGTAGCAACAGTTGCTTTACCAGTTTTTTGCTTCAGATCAAAATGTAAGTTATAACGATCTTGGATTAATTTGATTTTTTCAGTCGGGAAAGATTTATCTAAAAATCCACCCTTAACACTTTCATTACCTAGAATAATATTTTCTAAGTTGGTGTAATCATCAACAATTTTAAAATGTTGGTGCACCATCGAAATTGCCATTTCATTTGCGTGGTTTGGTCCTTTAATAACTGTTGGTGTATTATTGATTAAAATTTCACCACTAGTTGGCTTATATAAACCAAAAAGAATTGACATTAAGGTACTTTTACCAGCACCGTTTTCTCCTATTAAAGCATGAATAGTTCCTTTTTTAATTCCAAAAGAAATATTGTCGTTTGCTTTAATACCAGGAAATTCCTTGGTGATGTTTTTGAATTCAATTGCGTATTCTTGACTCATAACACTCCTTTTTTTGCTCTATCTATAATAAATTAAATATGCTCATAATCGGCAATATTCTTATAAAAACATAAATCATTGTGAAAATTTTCACATTTATCGGGTTAAAAATGAAAAAAAGACCTTTCGGCCTTTTTAAAATATTAAAAACTATTTGTTGATTTCTTTAATTAATCAAACTAGTCCTGTTGCACCGTTGATTGTTGTATCTGTATTAGATCCTTCACCACCAGCAACTAATGTTTTACCATCAATTTTTGCTCAATCTGCACTTGCAGTTAATGTTGCATCAAATTCAGTTTTACCTGCAGCTAATGCATCTGTTGCTAACTTTGCAGTAGCATCAGGTGTAACATATGTTTTTGCTGTTCCCACACCATCTTGTGCATAAGCAAATGTTAAGCTAACATTTTTAGGAGTTGTTTCTCCAACAGGTGAAAATCCTTGTGCTCCGTTAATTGAAAAAATTGAATTTGCATAATCTTTTGCCATCAATGGCACTAATACTTGATAAACCTGGAAAGCCAGTTTTTTCAAGATTGATGTAAAGAATTTTGATGCGTGGTTTTCATTGGTTAATGATTGATCAGTATCAACACCAATAACGTAAGCACCTGTATTTGCTGTAGCAATAGCATTAACTACTTGTGTCATTAATGGACCTGCAACTGGTAAAATAATTTGAGGTTTTTTTGTTGCATTAACAATACCGTTAATTGTGGTTTGAGTTGTATCAGTTGTAGCGAATGCTGTATTTAAAATAATTGAATCATCTGTATATCATTTAACTTTTTTACTTGCATTTGCTGTTTTTTTATTTCAAGCAAGAACACCTTGAAAGTAACCGTTTAAAAAGTCAGTTACTCCTAAGAAGTCTCCTCCACCAAAACCACCAATAACTCATTTAGATGAATCCTCTGGGTATTTTTCAGTTAAGAATTTAGCTGATGCATATCCTGCAACAAAACCAGGCTCTTGTGTTTTAGATAATAGTGAAATAACTTGCCCTGGAATTGTGTCAGCTGTTGCTTTATCAAGTTCTCAGTCAACACCTACGATAATAATTTTATTCTTAATGAAGTTTGCTTTATTATCAGCTGTTCCTAATCATGTTTTTAAAGCATCACCATGTTGAAATCCTGAAGCAATTCAGATATTTTGCCCATTATTTAATGCTTGTGTATAGTTTGTTGTAAGTGTGTTTGTTGCTGCATCTTGGGTGTTATATGCATTAACTGAATATGTTCCAGATGAATTAGCCGCTTTAAGCTGATCTACTAATAATGTAGCTGCTTCAAATGAAGACTGATTAAATGATTTATCAGCAACATTACCACCAGCTGTAAAGACAGCTATTTTTGCAGTTTCTACGATTTTTTTATCAGTAACTGCTTTTTCTAAAGTTGTTTTACCGTTAGTGTAAAAAGATGATTCTTTTAACCCAGTAATTAGTTTTGGAGGTTGTGCTTCTTCAGAACAAGCAACTGCAACTGCAGCTACTGCTCCTAGAGCAACAAGTGATGATGTTGTAATTAATAATTTCTTCTTAAAGTTCATTATTTACTCCTTGTGTTTAATTTTTTAATAATAAAAATTTACTATAAAAAAATGGATTTAGAAAAAAATTGTTCCTATTTTTAAAAAATAGTCTGGATTGTGAAAAATTTTTCGTATTTTTCACAATTTTGGTGCCAAAATCCAATAATAGTAGAATTTTGGGAAAATAAAAAAATTAGGACTGCATGTCCTAACTTTGAAAATAGATAAGATTTACTTATTATTTTTTTCGCTTGAAAGAGCAATAATTTTACGAACTAGTTCTTCCTTGCTCATTTCTTTATAGCCATAAATGTCTAGTTTTTCAGCCATTTTATGGATTTGCTCGATTTTTAAATTAAAGACAGTTTGATAGTCTTTTTCTTCTTTAGAAAGTTCAGGAGCAAATTGTTTACCTTTATTTGGTTTAACAGTTTCGCCATCTTCTTTAACTTCAGTTACTAATGAATCAGCATCTTCTTCAAAGCGATTAGAAGTTCTTGCATTTGCTCGATAAGGATCTTGATGCTGATTCATTGAAGCTCCTGCACCTGCTGCAAAACCAAAAGGATCAAAGGCTGAAAGATCACCATTAAGAATGCTTTTTCTAATTTCCTCAGCATGAATTTTTTGTAATTCAGTGAAGTAAACTCTTCAATATGTCATGATTACTTGACGATACATTCTGCTGACAACAATTGAAATAACTAGTAGGATTGGGTAGACTATAATTTGTATAAGTTCTAAAACATATAGTTGTTGATTTTGAGTATAGATTCCAAATGTCAATTGTGACAAGGTATAAATTGTTGTAAAAGTTAGAAAAGCTAATGCAAAATTAATTCCTGTACTTGCAAAACGACTAAGCAAATGGAAAGTTTTTTTAGAAACTGCATTTGAATATGAGTGCAAGAAACTTCATATTAAAATAATTAATGAGCCTATTACAAATGCTGAAAAAATCAGTGTACTTTGATAACGACTAGCAAAGCCTGCAATAGAGTCCAAAATAGCTTGTTCACTTGCACCTGTAGTAGCATGAGCTCTTACTCAACTGCTAAAACTTTCATAGTAAAATGAAGTTGTGTCAGTTGGGGTGTAAAGCTGAACAAATCTTGCGATTGTAATACCTGCTGAAATTGCAAAAACAGCAATTATGACTGCAAAAAATGCTCAAATTCAGATTTTTTGTAGTCTTCTTTCTTTTCAAAGATCTTCAAAAATTTTGTTATTGACTCTAGGATCTAGAGAATTTACGCCTAAGTTATTGTTACGATTTCCAAACATTTTGTCCTCTTATATTTTTTCTAAATTATAACAAAAGAATAATATTTCTAGTTTTATTAATAAGAAACTAACTTTTTTTTAAAAACTCATCAAATTCTTTTGGTAATTGTGAATTAAATTTCAAATTTTGCTCTTTAAAAGGGTGTTTAAACTCTAATTCATAAGCATGTAAATATTGCCCAAAACTAGGATTAACAATTTCACCACCATAGACTTCATCATTTAAAACAGGATGTTTAATATATGCTAGATGAATTCTAATCTGATGTGTTCTACCTGTTTTTAAATGACATCTAACTAGCGAATACATCTTTTTATTGTGGGCAAATTTTTCCACTAAATGTACTTCAGTTTGTGCGCTCTTACTATTAATATTAGTAATTTGCATTTTCTTACGGTCTTTAGAATCACGACCTATCGGTGCATCGATATTAATAACTTGGTTATTAATTAGACCTGAAACAATTGCATAGTAGCGCCTTTTAATTTCCCTTTTTGCTAGCATGTTTGCCAAAGCAACATGCGCTTCGTTAGTTTTAGCAACAATTAAAAGACCACTCGTATTTTTGTCAAGGCGATGCACAATCCCTGGTCTTAATAAGCCGTTTTCATTTGATAAATTTTGTGCATAAGCCACTAAACCATTAACTAAAGTGCCACTCATATTGCCAGGAGCAGGATGCACGACTAAACCTGAAGGCTTATCAATTACCATTAAAAATTCATCTTCATAGACAATTTTTAAGGCCATTTCTTCAGCCTTAATATCAACTATTTTTTCCAGTAATTTAGTAACATTAATTTGTGCACCTTCTTTTAATAAGAAGTTACTTTTGCGCACTTGCATCTGATCAACTGTGACTGCGCCTTGTTCAATTAATTTTTGAATATCGTTACGAGAAATATTGCTGTTAGCAGCAATATATTTATCAATTCTTTCTCTATAAGAAGCTGTTAGTTTTAGCATTATTAAAGATATAGTAGCAGTTTTTTGCTTATAATCTATAAAATGAGAGAAATAGTTATCAAAAAAAGCCGTTTTTTGGCTTACAGTTTTAGTTTAGAAGATAAAAATCAAATTGATTTTTATCTGCATAATTTAAAGAAAGAACATAAAAAAGCAATTCACTTTGTCTATGCTTATAAGGCTAATAATGGCGCTGGTTTTTCTGATGATGGAGAACCTAAAAATAGCGCTGGTAAGCCTTTATTTAGAATCATTGAATTAAAAAATTTAACTAATATTTTAATAGTTGTAGTGCGTTATTGAGGGGGTTCAAAATTAGGTATAGGACCTTTAACAAGAGCCTATACAAAAGCATCTGCTGCTTTATTTAACTAATCTAAAGTCCCAAAAGCGCGGTCACCAGCATCACCTAGTCCTGGCACGATATAGTTTTTAGAATTAAGTTCAGGATCTAGTGCTGCTAGATAAATTGGAAAGTCTTTGCCGAAGTTATTTTCTAAGTTATTAACTCCTTCTTGCACTCCGATAATTCCTAAAAAACTAATTTTTTGATAACCTGCTTGCTTTAACATCTTAATCGTTGCAACTGCTGAATTACCTGTTGCTAGCATAGGATCTAAAACAATCGCATGAGCATTTTGATTAGTTGTTTTAATCTTATTTAAATAAGTAATTCACTTACCTTCATTTTCACCATCACGGCTGATGCCTACGTGCATTACTTTGGCATCACTTAAGATGCGACGAGCTTCACTTAACATCACTAGACCTGCCCTAATAATTGGTACTAAGACATAATCATTAGCTAAATCATGAGCTTCAACACCTGTTTTTACAGGTGTATCGATTAGGATTTTTTTCAAGGGTTCTTGGCGTAATAATTCATAAACAAGCACTTCACTAATTGAACTAGCTGCTTGGCTAAAATCATTAGTTTTAGTATCTTTATTACGCATGATGCCTAGGTATTTTTTAAGCATCGGGTGTTCAATAACTTTTAACATAATCACCTTTTTTCTTTCTTTAAAATATATTTTATATATTTTAAATATTTAATGGATATTTTGAAATAAAAAGTAAAATATATTTATGGCAAATGACATTCAACGCATTCGCTCACAGGTGTGAAGAGATGAATATCACACCATGCAATTTGTGGACTTAATTTTTTACTTAACAAGATTAAGATTTTTTCAAAATACCTTTTTAATCATTTCTTATGTTTTATTACCTTTAGCAGGAGTGGTTGCTTTAGTTAACTATTTTACAGAGCAAAGGCTCAGCATTTATGTGGCCGCTGCAGTTATTAGCGTTGTTTTTTTACTCTTTATGATTGCTAACTTAGTGCTTTTTGCTAAGGGCTATAAGATTCTTAAATATCTAGCTAAAAATGATGAAAATTTTATTAAGTTAAAATATTCTTATGGCTGAAATTCAATCGCTGCTTTTGCTAGCGAAAAAGATTTAAAACAAGCTAATGAAATAGTTTTATCAATTACTGGCGAAACTGAATAAATTTTAAAACTATTAAAATAACGAGACAAATAAATGCCTCGTTATTTTTTTAATTATGTGGTTTGACTAGTGAAATAACATTACTTTTTCTTAATTTCTTCAATTAATTGGAAAAGTTTAGCAAACATTTCTTTATTTTCCTTATCAGATTTAGCAATAGCTGCCATTACCCTTTTCTCAGATTTAGCAACTTCTTTTTTGACAGTTTCTTCAACAAAAACTTTATTTCTTGCTTCAAATTCTAAAAGAGCCTTATCTACATAATCTTTTGTAGCAAATTTTGACATTTTCTCTGTCATTCTTACTTCAGATTCAGCAATTTCCTGTTGAACAGTTTCTTTAACAAAAACTTTATTTCTTGCTTCAGATTCTAAAAGAGCCTTATCTACATAATCCTTAGTAGCAAATTTTGACATACTATCTGTTATTCTTGCTTCAGATTCTTGAACGATTTCCTTCACAAAAACTTTAGTTCTTGCTTCTGATTTAGAAATTTCTTCTTTAACGAACTTAACAGTTGCATATTTATCACCTGCACCACCTCCGCCTGGACCTGGTGGAAGAATTTTTTCCTCATCCTTAGCTTTTATATGAATCATAAGTTCTTTATCTTTTCCTTCTTTTTCGTATTTGTTTACAATGATATTAACTTTGTCAGATTTTTTAATATCCTTGATGCTGTTACACATGTTATTTGCGCTATCAATATTTTTAGCCATTTAAATTTTTCCTTATTGGGGTTGATTTAGTTTTTAGAATCTTTTAGTTGCATATATTTATCTTGTGCTGAAAGCTATTTTATTTTTTAATATTAGTAACTTTACAACTAAAAAAACTTCTTATGGCATTTTCTATTCTTTTTGTTTCTTATTAATTATACCAGATTTAACTCATTTTTATAGTAACTGCTTAGAATTTGCACTTTTATGAAAAATATCTGAAAAAACACTATGAATTACTTTCATAGTGTGTTTATTTGTTTGAAAAACAAAGATAACTTATTTTTTCTTATTTAATTCTTCGATTAAACCTAGAATTTTATCTAAGGTTTTTTTGTTTTCCTTATTCTCTTTTCTAGTTTCAGCTAGTTCAGCAATGATTGGGTCAACTGCTTCTTTAATGGCTTGCTTAACATAGATTTTATTTCTTTTTTCTGATTTTAAAAGTGCCTTGTCTACATAATCTTTAGTAGCAAAATTTGACATTTTTTCTGTCATTCTTGCTTCTGAATCATCTATTTTTTTGCTCATTCTTGCTTCTGAATCATCAATTTTCTTGCTCATTCTTATTTCTGAATCATCTATTTTCTGGCTCATTCTTGTTTCTGACTGAGAGACTTCTTCTTTAACGGACCCCTTAACTTCTTCTTTTAGACCTGAAATAGCCTTACCAACATAGTCTTTGGTTGCATATTTAGTGTCTTTACCACTACCGTTGCCATCTCCTCCTGGATCAGATACTTTAGGTTTTGGCTTACCTCTTAAACTTAGGTCATAAGCACTTGCATCCTCTTGCTCCTGCAAGTTTCTGATTGGAGCATACAAATTGTCGTTTTTCTTAGCAAATTCTTTAATATCATCACATAATTCTTTTGCAAGATCGCTCTTTTTTTCTTTAGCCATAGTTTTTACCTTTCAAAAATTACTGTTTTATATCTTTAAAATTATAGACTGAATTGAAGATCTTTTTAGAAAAATGGCTAGTTAAATTTATTAGTTAATCAAAAAGGAACTAACAAAAGTTTTCAAAATATGTGTTTTATACAACCGATCTAGAACTTGTTACTTCAGGCGCAAACGATTCCAACGGTACCCTCAAAGTCAAAGTCTATCTAAAACAAGATGCTAAATACTATACAACCTCTGGTGAGTTAGTTGATGCTAAAGATAACGCTGGTAAAGAAGTTACTTTAAGTGGCTTTAAAAATACTAGCCAGGAGTTAGAGGCGAAGGCGAAAGAATGGTATGATGCGCTACCATCTACTTTTGCAGCTGATAGTGAAAGTGCGAAAAAGTTAGCTAGTGAGTTTAGTACAGATGAAAAAATTCAGGCATTAATTACAGCAATGACTGATGCAACTAATAAAGCAAAATTCACAGCACCTACTACACCTGAAGGATTCAGTGTAACTTATAGTTTTGTTTCAGCTGATGCTACAACATTAAAATTCAAAGCATTATTGAAAAATGGAGACACAATCTTCAACTCTACAGACGGTAAAATCACTACTGAAACAACCGTAGGTAAAGAAGTATCAGTCACAGGCTTTACTAGTGAAGAAACTTTTGCACTAAATGCATATAAAACATTAACAGAACCAAAATCTAACCTTTACTTTAGAAGGAACTAATGATTCTGAAGCACTAAAAGCAAAATTAGCTTCAGCAGTTGTTGAAGGTGATTACACAACTATTAATACAGTATTAGCAAATCGTTTAGAAGCAGTTAATACAGATTTAGTAGATTCAGGATTCAAATTCGAAATCATCAAAGTTACACCTACAGAAGGAGAAACCAACTGAGATAACACTGCAGGATCATTACAAGTACAATTATTACTTTCAAGTGGTAGTGGAACTGATACTAAGT
>NZ_NQMN01000002.1:0-263651 GCF_002272945.1 Mycoplasmopsis agassizii
TGTCTGCAGGCTTTTTATGATCAATTTTAGTTTTTTTGTTTTTCTTCATAATGATTTAATTATAACTAAAGAATATCACCTTTAAAAAATTTTCATTTTTTTCACATTTGAAATAAAAATTGGTTCATGAAGATGGACCAATTAGTGTGTTTTATGATTAAGAAAGTGTTAATAATTTTTCACGATAATATTCGTATTGCTGCCTTCTCATTTTGATTTCTGCGGGTAAACCTTCATTGATATCTGAAGTTAATTTGCTGAATTTATCTAAGATATTGACAATGCGATTTTGTTCTTCTAAAGAAGGAACAGGGATTTCTATTTGAGAATATTTTGAAATTCAGTGCCGTTGATGATCACTTTTGGATATTTCATAATCAATCACTTTCATAGCGTAATAAATGTATCTAAAATTATTCTCACTGTTCTTATTAACTAATATTTTCATTGCTTAAGACTTAATCTTGAAATCAAAATCTACTCAATGCATTGATGTTGTAAAATCATCAAAAATCATGACAGGATTTTCTTTTGAAGCATTATATATTCCTTCTTTCTCATTTGTGTATCCCAAAACAAAAGTCTTTCCTGCAGTTAAAACTGGTGTTTCATATTGATTTTTATACTCATCACTTTTAACAATAAATTTAGTTGGCTGTATGTAATCAATAAGATCATCCAATTTAATTCATTCAGTATTATCTGATTTTTCACCTTCAAAATTTAATAGATGATGTAGATAGTAGTTATATTGTTTGTTTCTAGCTTCCAGCTCCGCTTCCAGCTCCGCTTCCAGCTCCGCTTCCAGCTCCGCTTCCAGACTCGTGAATTCATCAAGTATTTTAACTATTTTACTTTGAAGTTCTAAAGAAGGAACAGGGATTAAAAATGTTGCAAGTGCATTTCTTTCTAATGCAGGAGGAAATGCTGTTGCTCTTTTTAAATTAATTAAATCTTGCTGTTTAGATTTTAAATAGTAATATAAAAATCTATCAAGTAGTGAATTGCTTTTAGGAAGTAAAACAAAGCAAACATCCATTGCTCAGAACTTTTCTCCTATTCAGTTAACATGGCCTGCAGCACCATATTTTATGACTGTTACAACATTTTCAAAATTTCAATTATTGTAATAACCAGTTGCTTTTACGCCGCCACCCATAACAGGATATTGAAAGTTATCATTCATCATCGCTTTTGTAATTCTGCTTCCAGGTTTGATAGTTACAATCTCTTCTAATTTATATCATTCAACTTTTTTATTTTCAATTTCATGTTTAATTATTTCTAGAATTTTAAAACTCATTTTAATCCTTAATAAATTTTCTTATTACAAATAAGTATAAATTATAAAATGCTTATTTTTTAATTTTTACAACTTGGTTTAACTAGGAAAATAAATAACTAAATTAAAAATTAAATAAGCAACTTTTAAAAAATCATCTCAAGATTTTTTAAACATTTTAGGCTTATTTAATTTATGATAACAACTAGATATGAATAATAAAGTTGATAATTATATATCGCAAAATTCTAAAAACAAGGGAATGTTTTTAGAATACTTAGTCATTAAAACAATTGATTATTATATAAGTCATGATATTGCCTGATTTGAAAAAAAGAAAACACCTGTCAAATATAATTATGCAAATGACGCTAATACAAAAGTTAAATTACTTAAAAGCACAATTGATTTTTATGGAATTTATAAAGGTAAATATGTTGCCTTAGAAGCTAAAACTTTTGAGGGTGATAAATTTTTAATTAGCAATTTAAAAGCTCATCAAAAAGAGCATTTAAAAACTATTAATAGACATCAAGGTCATAGTTATTTAATTATTTATAGTGAAAAAACATCACAAATTTATTTATTAAATTTTTCTAAAATTGAAAATTTAAAAATAAAATCACTCTCAATCGAGTGATTAAATTTAAATGCCTTTATTCTAGAAATTGAATTTCCAGGAATTGTTGATTTTTTAAAATATTTAGTTTAAAAATCAACAACTTCTTTAATGTGTTTTGAAGGTGAAAACTTCACAACTCTTTTTGCAGCCACACTGATAACTTCTTTAGTTATCGGGTGGTGCGAAGTTTTTTCAGCTCTTACTTTAACACTGACACTTCCTAGTGGACCTAAAGGTATTTTTTCTTCTTGAATTAAACCTTCACGAATAATGAATCAAGCTGATTCTAAAACTTGATTAACAGTACCTTTATCAAGTCCACTGTGACTTGTAATTTTTTCAATTAATTCTTTTTTTGTCATTACTTTTCTCCATTTCTAATTTTCATCTTCAAGAGTAATTTCACTCTTGACAAATTTTTCAACTGCTTCTTTTGGCGTTAAATCACGGTGCAGTAGATCAAACATTGTATCAATAATTGGCATGTGCAATTTATAAACAGTGTCATTAAAATGCTTAAAGAAAATTAAAGCATCAAAAGGTGATCTGATTTTTGCAATACTTAAAACTCGCTTGCCTTTTTTAATCACTTCTTGAGCAATTAAAAAATTGTCACTTGTTTTTGAAAAAGTAAATAGCAAAATATTAGGAAGTGATGATAGCGATGTAAATGTTTCCATTCTGCCACCATAAGCGTGATTAAAACGTTGCACTTCTTTTGCTAGCCGTGTCACAAATGCTGCTGTTAAGCATTCATCAAAACCTATTGCATCTAGCATCCCAACTGCGAGCTGTGATAGTTGTAAAAAATTTGTAAAGACTTCTGAACCTTTAATATCTGTATTGATATAAACTCTAAAATTCTTCTTGCCAATTATACTACGAACACTTTTTGCAACTTCAACATTTTCTGAAACTAAAGATGAAAACTGAATATCACCTTTATATAAAGATGATGCTCGATACATGCCACTTAATGCCATGATCTCGATATTTTTATTTAACTTATGCTCGGTATTTTCATATTCAAGTAAGTCTCTAAGATGGTGTTGTACATTCACTTTTGACTCAGGAAAATTACCGTTGTATGTCGTTATGAAAACTGCATTATCCTTCATATATTCAAAAACTTTTGGGAAAAAATCTCGCATATTTTTTCTCGAAATTGTTGAAATCACAATGTCTGCATCATGCACTACATCTTTTAAGTTATTGCTAACTAATAAGTTAGCAATTTCTAGATCTTCATTAAAAAATTCACTAAAGCGATGATTTTTAAATTGCGAAACCGTTTTATCTGACAAGGTAAATGCTTTGATATTAAGTTCCTTTTTGTCACTTAGATGTTTTGCAAAGGCTTGTCCCAGTTCTCTAAAACCAATAATAGCAATATTATTCATGTTTTAAGTCCTCCTTTTAAAAATTAAATTTATTGGTGTACCTAAAAAATCAAAGTATTCTCGAAGTTGATTTTCTATGTAACGTTTGTAAGAAAAGTGCAAAAATTTTACATCATTTACAAAAAAAATGAACGTTGGAGTTTTACTTTCTGCTTGGATCGCTCGAGCGATTTGTAATTGTCCACCGTTAAAAGAAGGGGCTGGTTGCATGCTTTGCATGTCGACTATCAATTCGTTTAATAATTGCTGCTTGATTTTGCGATTAATATTGTTTTTAACCCTAATTATCATCTCTTTAAGCTTATGGATTCTTTGCTTTTTAAGAGCACTTAAAAATACAAAAGGCATCCAACTGACAAAAGGATATTTTTCTTTGAGCTTATTTTCATAATCTCGCATCGCATTTTGGTCTCTTTCGATTAGGTCTCATTTATTTATGACTAAGATGATCGGTTTATGGCGCTCATCTGCATAACCAATTAAACGGGCATCAAAATGCGATAATTCTCTAGTTGCATCGATCACTACTAGTGCTAGATCAGAATCTTCCAAACTATCAATTGCACGCATTAAAGCATAGTGATCAACTGAATCAACTAGCTTAGATTTTTTCAAAATCCCTGCTGTATCAACTAAAAAAAACGGCTCATCTTCGATAGTTATAACTTCTTGAATAGCATCTCTAGTTGTCCCTGCAATATCAGAAACGATTGCTCGTTCTTCATTTAATAAGGTGTTTAAAAGTGAACTTTTTCCACTATTAGGCTTACCGATAATTGATAATTTGAAATGCTTATTTTCCTCAACTTGACTGTAGTCAATGTTATTGACGATCAAGTCAAGAATCTCGCCAATACCTTCGCCGTGCAAAGCACTAATTGTAAAATAATCTTCAAAACCAAGGCGATAAACATCATAATCAGGGTCTTGATTAGCTTCTAATTTATTGCTAACTACATAAATTTGTTTGTTAGATGTTCTTAAGATTTGAGCGATTAATAAATCACTATCATCTAAAGCATATCTACCATCGACTACGAAAATTATTTGTGATGCTTCAGTGATTGCGATCTGCGCTTGAAGTCTGATTTGCTCTGCAAAAGGTTTATCACTGATTTCAATTCCACCTGTGTCGATAATGTTAATTGACTTACCGTTTCACTTAAATTCTTCGTATAAACGATCACGGGTTACGCCAGGTTCATCATAAACAATTGATTTTCGCTTACCAACTAAGCGATTAAAAAGTGTTGACTTACCAACATTAGGTTTACCAACGATTGCTACCTTATTATTTGCCGCTAATTTTTTCATTCACTAGCTCCAAAATTTTTGTTACGGTTTCATCAAATGTTAATGAACTATTATCTAAGACAATCACACCTTCAGCAATATGTAAAGGATCGACTTCACGAGTTGAATCTTGCATGTCACGGAAATTAACTTCTTCTAAAACTTTTTTAAAGTCTTTATGAATGCCAATAGTTTCGTTTTGTAAAGTTCTTCTTAATGCTCTTACATCAGGGCTTGCCTGCATAAAAAGTCTAAGTTCGGCATTAGGCGCAACTTTAAAAGTTGTGTCACGACCTTCTAAAATGTAGCCTTTGTTGTGCTTGACTAAGTTAGTAATATAGTTATTAACATGGTTTCTAATTTCTGCATGTTTAGAAATTTCACTGGCTTTTTGTGAGATGGCTGGGTCTCTTAAAAACTCTGAATAGTTAACACCGTTTAAAAATAAATGCTCATCATTTTCATATAAAAAATTGAGATTAGCAAGTTCTTTGATTAACTCTTCAACTGACCAGTTTTTTTTCATCATTTCATAAGCTAAAGCTCGATAAAAACTACCCGTATTGATAAAAACATAATTTAGCTGCGTGGCTAAAATCTTACTAATACTACTTTTACCTGCACCACTAGGTCCATCGATAGCGATATTGATTTTCTTCATCTTATTTTTCCTCTTCTTTGTTTTTTAAATTTAGTTTCTGGATTTTTGATCGCAGTGGTCTTTGGTCTCATGAAATAATACTATTAAAATATTTATATTCAAAAAAACCTTCTTGAAAAGCTGAAGAATAATTGTTTGTAATCAAATCAACTAAAACTTTTTCAGAAGCATTTTGAATTTTTTCAATCTCTTTTAAATCAAGTGAATCATCTTCATATTGCTTATTTTCTGAATAGTTAATTACAAATTTATTTTCTTTCAAAAGTTCAATTTCAAAATTTTTGATATATGCTTTTGAACCATCATAAATCTGTTTTAAGTCTTTGTCAGATCTAATTAATGACAAACGTAAATTTTCTTCTTGCCAAAAACTATGGCGTGTTTCTTCAAACTTTTTAATTCTTTTATTAGACACGATTTCCTGCTTTGTTTTATTATTACATAATATAGGGATTTTGAAAAAAGGAAAGTAAAAAATGCAGTCAAAAACTGCATTTTCGCTTTTTTAGGCTACTATTTTAAAGCAGCTTGCACTCAACCATCAAGCATATCTAGTGAACAGTATTCAATATGCTCGTTTAAAACTTTTCCATCTTGTAATAATAAGTGTGTTGGAATTCTTTTAACATGGAATTTTGCTTTTTCATTTTTATATAAATTTGCTTGTTCAGCATTTACTTTAATGAATTTAATACGTTGATCATCAATGTATTTAGCTCTTAGTTTGGCAACTGTTGGCGCCATCATTTTACAATCACCCCATCAGTCTGTAACGATTTCTAAAAAGACTAAACCTTTATCAATTTGATGTTCAACATCTTCTCATTTTTCTCAATCTCATTGTAATAAATCTTGTGACATTGTTTGCTCCTATTCAAGTGGATTATCAAAAGGGATAGTTTCGAGTAATCCAGTTTCTAATTTTTCTTTGGGAAGTTTCACTTCTTTTGTTGCACTAATTCAATCATCACCTGCAACACGTTGGTCACCTTGGTGTCAATTTTTTCTATGTTCAAAAGTATTGAAACCATTGTCAAAATTATTAATTTTTGCTTGCTCTCGTTGTTGAATTTTGCGCTCAATTTCTTTTTTAAATTCAGCGTAAAACATATCATTTTCACGATCAAGTTGCTGATTTGGTTGCTTTTGTTGGTTGTTGTTTAAATTTTTAACATCAACAAAAACACTTCCATCGTGTGCTAGCATTTCTTTAACTAATTGAGGCATAGTTTTTTCTAAATCTTTTGTTTTGTTAGTGCTTAGAATATCGTCCTCAAAACTTATTTTAGCATTATTTTCAACTTTTGGTAAAACTATCTCATCTTTAAATAAATTAGTTTTTGGCTGATTTTGTGGGCTAAAAATAACTTTTTGCTGATTTTGCTGTTCTTTATAAGCCTGTAAACTCTCTTCTTTTATAAAGGAATTTTCACGAGTTTGATTATTCCTAATAATGTCAAAAGTAACAGTTTTTGGAGTGAATTTGCCTGTAAAATCACCTTCATAAGTACCAAGTTCTTTTTGAGCGATTTTAATTTCTTCTGCTCTTTTTGCTTCACTATCAGTTAAATCCGTTCTTAGTTCATCAGTTATATTGCGGCTAACTGGATTTTTTAAGACTTTATCTTCAGGCGTTTCTCCCATTAGAATTTGAGTGCGTTTTTTAATAATTTCTTGCTCTTTTTTAAGTCTTCTTTTTTCTTTACTTTCAAGATTTTTTAACTTAGCGTCTAATCAAACATCTTTATATTTTTTAAAGATTAAAAATCTAAATCAGTATAAAAAGACTGCAATTGTAAGTAGTGCTAAAAATAAATAAAGCATGTAATTATTATAAGAAGCAGATAAAACTGTAAAGATTCCGTTAATAAAAAAACCAAAATTTAAATAGTTAGGTAAGTATGCTAAAGCTTCTGCTCTTTCCAAAACAAAGATGTTGGTTTCCTTATAATAACCGTTTGTAAAACTATTAAATCATTCAAAAAAGTAGAAGTTAAAAGGGTCTTGTCTTTGCTCTAATTGAGGGTATAAAATATTTCCCTGAATAGCAATCACTGCCAAAATTATAACGCTACATAAAAGTGAATAATTTAATAAGTTAACCCTTGAAAAAAAGATCTTGAAATAGTAATTCCTTGAATAATAAAGCTCTTTGAGCTGCTTATGAAAAAGTAAGCGAATACCTTTTCAAATTCATCATAGATAAATTACTATCCCAAATTCACCTAGTAAAAAGCCAAAACTATAGCCATAAGCTGTTGATAAAATGAAAACGTTAGTTAAATAATTAAGAATTGATAAGAAAATTGCAATTAAAATTAAACTGCTACCCTTAAAATAATTGTCTTCTGAAACAAAATAAAAAAAACTTCTCAAAGGAGAATGTTTAACACCTGTTTGTGAGCGTTTTTCTTTTTTCATTTTTCCTGCTTAATTATACTTTATAAAGACTAACAATTACTGTAGGTTCTTTTTCAATTTTTTTGAAAATACGTTTACGTACTCTATTTCTTAAAACTTTTTGCAACTCTTCATAAGAAGAATCTAGATTTTCATAATAGTTTTGCACAAAAATCTTTCTAACTTCTTCATCAAGTTCATTTTTCTTAGAACTTGCGCCTAAACCAACATAATTAATATCGATATCTCCAACTAAATGGCGTTCTTTATCAACCAAAACACTGATTGTGACAACTCCATTGCGAGCTAGTTTTTCTCTTTCAGAAATAACTTCATTTGAAACATCACCTAATCCAAAACCATCAACTATTTGATCACCTACTTGGACTATTTTTTTAGTTTTATTTAGTAAGTTTGTTTTTTCAAAATAAGCAATTCTACCATTTGCTAAAACTAGTGAATTATTTTGGTTATAACCTAAATCTTTAATCTTATTTAATGCTGAAATTTGGTGTCTGTATAGCCCTTGAACTGGAATAAAATATTTTGGTTTTAAAGCTTTAACAACTTCTCTTAAATCATCAGTTGCAGGTCGATGTTGGTATCTTTGTGATTCATCAACAACTGTAATTTTTTTAGTAATGTGAGCAATTTTATCTAGTGTTAAAGCTGCTGTAGTTTCAATTCCATTAATGGGTGGAGCAAGCATAATTACATTATCTTTCTCGTTAATTTTTAAATAAGCGTCTAAATTATCTGTAATTCTAATGAAACGTTGATATAAAACTTCAACTGTTGCAGTTACAAAAACAATTGCATTATTTAATTTATTAAGTCTACGATGGTCTGCTAATTTTAACTCACCAAGGAAAGGTTTTTTATTTACAAAGTATTTATTATTCAGAAGTTTTAACTGATTATCAAAGGTTTTTCCATAAATTACGATAGGTCTTTTTAACTCGTATGCTAATTCAATCAACTCCATCAAAGTTGTCATTTCTTCATCATAAGCACCAATGATAATTCTTTCATTTGGATCAGTTTTTTTAATGATTTCTTTGATGTGTTCTGGTGTATGAATTTTTTCATTTGCAAAACCTTTGTAGTTACTTCTACCACTATCAAAAACAAGTGCTAAAACGTTTTTTGAAATAGATTTTCTGATTAAAGGTAGGTTTGTTTCGCCAAATAATTCGCTATTACCAACGACAAAATTGTGCATGAAAACAAATGAACCTTGTTCAGTTTCAAAATTGAAACCTAGTGTTCCAGGAATTGCTCCATAAACTTGAAAAGGTTTTAATGTGACATTCCCAAATTTTTCTTCCTTGATTAAACTTTTAACATTAACTTTTGTAGTAAGTTTGTATTTGCTTAATCTTTCTAAAATTGTTGAATTATTAAATGGACTTGTGTAAATTGTCACATTTGGAATTTGCATTAAAAACCATGGAAGTGCTGAAAAAGAGTCATTTTTAGTATCTGTAATAAAAATTCCTGCAATTTTTTTAGCATTTTTCTTTAAATAATCAACATTTGGAGTGATTGTATCTACTCCATAATGTGTTGAAATAGGAACCTTTGCCCCCATATTAACGATAAAAATGTGTTCTTTTGTTTCTAAAACATAAGAATTTTTACCGTTTTCGTCAAGCCCACCTAGGGCATAAAATGATATACCTGACATCATTACTCCTTAAATATTAAGTTTGTACATTTGATTATGTGAAAGTATTTTAAAATATACTAGTTCAACTATTGTACTTTATTTTAGCATTTACTTACTTAAGAAGTCTAATAAATCTCGGTGACTTTTATTGCCGTAGCAAATCTGATATAAAGAGTTTAATAGTGGAAAATCTTCAAGATTATTATTTAATTTTTTACTAATTGCTAGTAGTGAAACAAAACCTTCAGTTGTAACTGACTTATGAAGTTTAGTTGCTTCTTCAATTCCAAGTTTTCCAATTTCATAGCCAAAACTAAAATTACGTGATTTATTTGATGTTGCGGTCAAAACAAAATCACCAAAAGCAGCTAATTCTGATATGGATTCAGGAGTAATTTTTTCAACTTGTTTTAAATAATGATTGGTTTCTTTAAAACCTAAAGTCAGAACTGAAACCAAAGTATTATAAGCATCATGCATTGCTTTTGTCATACCAGTTGCAAGTGCATAAATATTTTTTAAAACTGAGTATGTTTGTAAAGTTATTAAATCTGTATTTGGAATAACTTTAAAATTTTCGTTAGTAAAAAGTTTAGCAATCCTCTTGTTATACTCTTCATTTTCTGAAACTATATTAATCATTGTTAAATTTTCATCAAAAACTTCTTGTGCAAAAGAAGGTCCAATTAAGGCAGCATAATTATTAATAATGTGACTAAAATCACTGGTTAAAGTTCTGCTTAATAAATCATTTTTTTCAGCATCTAAACCTTTAGATAAATTAATAAAATTGAATTGTTTATTTAGTTTAAAATCATCTATTTTTTTCAAAATAAATCTTGTTGCTTTTGAAGGCGTTGCTAAAATAATTAAGTCAACATTATTCAAAACATCTTCTAAATTTTTAGTAACCAAATTTGGAATTTTATGCATCTTTTTTTGATTAAAATATTTTGTGTTTGAACCTTGTTTTAAATCATTAATTTCTTGATCATCAATCCCATAGAAATTAACTTCATGATTGTTTTTTAATAGTACATTTGCAAGTGCAGTTCCGTATGCACCAGTACCTATAAAAGAAATTTTAGCCATTAGTTTCACCTACCCATTTGTTTATATATTCACTACTTAAAATTAAGTTGTTTTTTGTCTTTTGTTTTTGCATTTCAAATTGATCATTTTGAAATATATTTAAGTCAAAAGGTTCAATAATTACATCATCAATTTTTTCACTATAAACTAGTAAAAAATTGTCTCTAGAAATTATTTCGAAAAGTCTCGAAATCACCGTGTTTTCCGTATAAATGTTATCTTTAAAAAAATAATCAATTAGTACAATTTGCGACTTATTTAACATACAGAAAAACAAGTAAATTAATAGACTTTCTGACTCTGTTAATTCAGACATTTTTTTATTAATTATGTTGTCTAATTTTCAAATATCATTTAGCTGTTTTAATAACTCTTTTGCATACTCTGCAATAGGTAAAATTTGATTATGTAATAAATCAATTGTTTTTGCATAATCACTATCTTTTTTAATAATTTCTCTACCATATTTATTACTTAAAGATTTTTCAAAAAACTTTAAATCTTTGCGTTTTTGCTTGTATTCTGACTTAATATTTTTGATTGCATCTTGTTGAGTTTTTAATAAAGTATTTGATAATAAATTTACCTTCAAAATTTTGATTCTTTCATTTAATTCTTTTAATGAAATAGACATATCTTTTTCAGTAAAGAAACCTTTTTTGATATTAAATAACATCTTATAATTTAGTTCAATATCATCGAAAATAAAATTGTATTTTGCATACGCTTCTTCATAATAGGAACTCATTGATTTTTTTAAATATGCAATGCAATCTTGATAGTCTTTTAACTCTTCTTCCTTTGCTCCATTAGCAATAAAAATTAAGTTATTTATTTGTCATTGCAAATGCTCAATCATTTCTTCATGATCTTCTTTAAACTTTGAATTTGAAAGTAGTTTCCACATCAAGAAAGTTGTCACAGTATCATTATTTGTGTAATTTAGAAAATTAGAATAAGATTGTACATCAAGACTTTCTCTTTCAAAATCTTCAATCATGACATTATTGACTTTTAAAATTCCGGGCGATTGTTTTGGTTTTAAAAATAAATCAAATAATTGTAAAGCCTGTTTTCTATTATCAGAAATCAAGTAATTTGCTCTTCCAGGTTCTAGATTAATTGATTTAATTACCAGATCTTTATTAAAGATCGCATTCGTTAAAGTGATGTTATTGATTTTAAGCATTTTGTTCCTTTAGGTGTATTTAAAATATTTTCTGAAAAATTATCCATATACTTGAATTTTATATAAAAATATATAAAAACATTTGATATCATAAAAATAGAATTGAAATGGAGACAAGTTATGGCAATAAAAAGAATTAGTCGTTCAGCTGACCTTTTAGACCTAAATAACACTGCAGTTATTGTTGGAATCAAAACAAATAGCATTGGTAACACAGGTGCTTTTGATAATGAGCTTTATGAATTGGAAAAACGCCGCAAGGAAAATAGACAGTTTTACCACAACATCTTAACAAATGAAACTAAATCAGACACTGAATTGTTATTAGATCAAAGCGTCGAAGCAAAATTTATTAGACAACAAAGCAATGTTTATTTAGATCTATATAATGATTTAAAAAGATATTCAACTGAAAAGTTAATGGACTTTGTTGAGTTTTACAAAATGAATATTGAAGATGTGAAGGCTTTTCATTTCTTAATTTTAAATAAAACAACTTTTGCATCATGATTCCAAAACATCGCTGAACAAATTTTAATTTTCAAAACAAAAGAAGTATTTTACAACATGGCAGATGCCTTATCAACTGAACGTGGCTTTGATATTGGTGAAAAATGAGTAATCGATGCCACTAAAGCTTTAATTAATTTCATCACTCGTGAGTATTTACCTTCAATTAAATCTAACTACTTTAGAGATTGACAACTTGCAAAAATTAAATACTCTCGCTTTTTAGAAAGCGGTGGAATTAAAAACCTGCATTTTGATGAATAATAAATAAATTTATTTACGAACCTATAGGTTCGTTTTTTATTCATAAAATCAAATTAGTAAAATAGTTTAATTTCAGCAGGCACATAAACACCTTGCAATCTAAAAAGATCGACAAAAATACGGAGCATTTTTAAAGTGGTCGCTTGCGAAGTTGTTTCTAGAAACTCTGAAAAACTTTTTTCTAAACTATGAAAACCTTTTAAAAGATGTAATTCTGTTTTTTCAAGGCTATGCAAAGCACAAACAAAACCACCTTTTGTAATATCTAAAAAAATTATTTTTTTATAGCTATCACAAACTACGCAAGAATGAAAATTCATCTCAAAACCAAAAGGTTTTGATAACAAGAAAAATAGGTAAACAAATAGATAAATTGCTTTAGTTTCATTTGTGAAATTAAGTAATAGTAAGATAAAATTATAGAGTTCAGAATTAGTTTGCTCTAGTTGATTTAATAAGACCAAAACAATTGGTCAAAAAATCAAGTTAAAACTAGTTTGTTGATCGTATCTAGTGATTAAATGGGCAGTTTTTAACTTTGATAAAGAAGTTATTAACCTAGCAGCAAAATACTCAAATTCAATGACTGAACCTTCGATTAAATTTAACCGATTTTTACTATTTACTTGTAAAATACCTCTTGCAATCATAGAAATAATTTCCTTTTCAAAAAGTACTTTGATAATTCCATCTTTTTGATTATGTGGTACAATTTTTAACAAAATCCCGCTTTTTATTGTAGTTGCCATCTAAGTATATGATAACCAAAAAGCCCCTATAGGAGTAATGATACATGGAAAATTTTTTACAAACACTAGTTAGCAGTGCTGAGTCATTAATTGGCTTTCATAGTTTTGTTAATCTAACAAAACCTGAAAGCCAAGAGATTAACCCTAATTTTCCAGGAATTGCTTATAAAGTTGAAAATAATTTTTTAGATTTAACTATTGCTTTGAATTTTTTTTACCAAATCAAAGTTAATATAATTATTAGAAACTTTGAAAATTTAATTAATCAAATTGCTCCTAAGTTTAATTTGAATTTAAGAAATGCAACATTTATTGTGGAAGGAATTAAAGATGAAAAATAAAAACGTTTTAAATGCTTTTGAATTTAGTAGATTATTTATTTCTGGATCAAATAATTTGCAAAATTATAAAGATGAAATCAACCACTTAAATGTTTTTCCAGTGCCTGATGGTGACACTGGAAGCAATATGTCAGCAACAACTTTTGAAGCAGCCGATGTGATTAAAAATAATCAATATAACACTATGGATGAATTATCTTCAAAAATTTCTCGTCAGATGCTACTTAGTGCTCGCGGCAATTCAGGTGTTATTCTTTCGCAAATTTTCAAAGGCTTTTCTTTAGCCTTTGAAAACAAAAAAGAAGCTAGTTTAGTTGATTTTATTAACGCTATTAATGAAGCACAAAAAAAGGCTTATGAATCAGTTTTAAAACCTGTTGAAGGAACTATTTTAACAGTTATTCGTGAAACTAGCGAAAGACTAGTAAGCAAAAAAAATAGTTATAAAAATTATGGAGAGTTACTTGATGATTTAGTTAAAGTTGCTGAAATTTCATTAAACAATACACCTAATCACTTAAAAGTTTTACGTGATGTAGGTGTTGTTGATAGTGGCGGGCGTGGTCTTTTAGAAATCTTTAAAGGCATGAAAGCAGCTGTTAATGATCAAGATATTCAAATTAAACAAAGTGATGAAAAACATGGTGGTGTTTTAAGTATTCATGAAGATGTTTTTGAAGGCGAATTTGGTTATTGCACTGAATTCATTTTGAAATTAGATAAAGTTGAAAACTTTAAGAAAGAAAAGTGAATTGAGAAATTTAATAAGTACGCTGATTCATTAGTTGTCATTCAAGATGATAACATTTTAAAAGTTCATGGTCATACTTTACGCCCTGGAAAATTGCTTGATTTAGTTCAAGGTTTAGGTGAATTTGAAAAAGTTAAAGTTGACAATATGACTTTGCAAGCCCAAAATTCACGCAAAAATGTTGAATCAACTCAGGAACTTTTATTAGCTCAAGAAGCAACTAAAAGTGCAATTATCAGTTGTAATCTAGGTTCAGGTTTTGTTAACGAAATGAAAGAACTAGGTGCATCACAAGTGATTGTTTCCGAGCAAACACAAAATCCTAGTGCTAAAGAAATTATCGATGCAATTCGTAAAACTAAAGCAGAAAATGTTTTTATTTTACCTAATAATGGCAATGTAATTTTAGCAGCTGAACAAGCTGCGCAAATTATTGATGATAAAGTTGTGCAAGTTATTCCAACCAGAAATCAAGTTGAAGGTTTTATTGCAATTCAACATTTTTCAAATGAAAATAATTTAGAAGATAACCTAGAATTAATCGAAGAAGGACTTGATGATTTAAACGTAGTTGAAGTTGCTCAAGCAACAAAAACTACTAAATTTAAAGGTGTTAAAGTTGATGAAGGCGATTATTTATGTATTGTTAATGGTCAAGTTATTAATACAAAAAGTGATAAAATAAAAGCAGCTATTTATTCCTTAAATGAAGTTATTACAGATAAGACTGAAATTGCTTATATTTTTTATGGTGATTCTGTTTCACTTTCTGATGCACAAGAAATTGAAAATTATCTAAATAACAACTATGATATAGTAGTGGAAATTAAAAGCGGTAATCAAAGCATTTATCAATTTAGTATCGGAGTCAAATAATGCAAAAATATCACCTAGCAATCGATGCCATTGGTAATGATTTAGGCTATCAACCCTGAGTTGAAGCCATAGAAACATTTAAAGAAGCAAATCCCAATTTTGCTTTTACAATCGTTGCCGATGTTGAAAAAATCAAGCCGTTATTTAAAAATTTTGATAATCTAAATTTTATAAATAACCCTGAAAAAGCAACTTTGGATAACGTTTCTTTGCGCCAAGCGCAGAAGCAATCAAGCAGTATGAAAACTGCCTTTGAATTGCTTAAAGATAAAAAAGTTGATGCGATTTTATCTGCAGGTGATACAGCGATTTTGCTTGCTCATTCAACCTTTGTTTTAGAACGTTTAACTGGTGTTGATCGCCCTGCTTTCATGCCAGTTTTTCCCACAATTAATCAAGGTCAAAAGTTTTTGATGTTAGATGTAGGTGCTAACTTAGAAGTTAAACCTTCTTACATTTATCAGTGAGCAAAATTAGCTTTTATTTTTAGTAAAAATGTGCTTGGAGTAAAAACTCCAAGACTAAATATTTTAAATATTGGAACCGAAGACTATAAAGGCTTTGCTTGACACCGAGAGGCTTCTCAATTAATTGAAGCTGACCAAAACCTAGCACCTTTTTATAAAGGTTTTTTAGAACCACGTGAATTAATGAACGGAGTTACTGACATCGTGATCGCTGATGGCTATGCTGGTAACATGGTTTTAAAATCTTATGAAGGAGCAGTTAAAAGTTTTGGGCAACTAATCAAAAGAGAAATAACTGCTTCATTTATGAAAAAAATGGGAGCCTTAATTTTAAAGGGTGCTTTCAAAAATGCTAAAAACGTTTTAGACCATCGCAATGTAGGTGGAGCCTATGTTATAGGTGTCGATGGACTAGTCGTAAAAGCACACGGAAATAGCGATAAAACGGCGTTTTTAGGTGCTTTAGGACAAATAAAAAACGCCTTAGAAAAAAACATTATCATGCAATTTAAAAATGCAATTAAAGAGTAAAATATGCCATTAACAGTATTAGAGACAGAAAAACATAAAACACTAATTAGTAGGTTAAAGTCATTTGGATTAAGAGTTGATGCTTTCACGATCAATAATTATTCACTTGCTTTCATCCACAAAACTTTCGAAAATGAATCACCAATTAAAGGTAATTATGAAATGCTAGAATTTCTTGGCGATTCAATTTTGCAATATATTTGTGCAAGATATATTATCGAAAATATCCAATTTAAAAATCCAGGAGATGCTTCACTTTTAAGATCTAAAATTGTTGGAACAACAAATTTAGCTAAAGTTTCTCAGGAATTAAAATTAGATGAACTAATTTTTAAAGGTCATGGAGCCAGAGATTTAGAAAAAAATGAAAAGGTCTTAGCAGACATTTTTGAATCACTTGTTGCTGCAATTTTTTATAATGAAGGTGAAGCAAAAGTGATAGATTTTCTAAAAAAATATCTTTTTGTAGATACTTTTGACCTAACTCAATCTTTAAAAGATCCAAAGACACAATTTCAAGAAATTGTGCAGTCTTTTAGTCATAAAAAACCTGAGTATCGTTCAGAATATATACCTGAAACAAAAGAGTGAGTAACAACCTTAATTTATGATGAAAAAGTCTTTGGAAAAGGTGTTGGTCATAACAAAAAAGAAGCTGAAGTTTTAGCTGCTCAAGAAGCTTTAAAAATTCACTTTAGCAAATAAAATATAAAAAATGCTTTTGGATTAAAACCACTTAAAAATAGTATAATTAAAGAAAATTTTTAATACTCATTTTATGAGTATTTTTACATAATGGAGAAACATGAAGAGAAAAGTTCTTATTATCACGG
This sequence comes from Mycoplasmopsis agassizii, assembly GCF_002272945.1. Taxonomy (GTDB): domain Bacteria; phylum Bacillota_I; class Bacilli_A; order Mycoplasmatales; family Metamycoplasmataceae; genus Mycoplasmopsis_B; species Mycoplasmopsis_B agassizii. Next base: position 16,931 of record NZ_NQMN01000002.1, read on the forward strand.
CAGCATCTACTTTAGTAGCAATTCCTGTAGTTGCTGGAATTGCAGCAGGAATCGCAATTAATGCTCAACCTAAAAGTGAAGGTACAATTAGCCCTGAAGCACGTAAAAGTAGAGAAGCTGAAATTGCTGTTTTTAACAATCAATGAGTAAACGCACCTGAATTTACTGGTACAACAAATGTACCTTTACAAGCAGGAGTTGTTAATAGTTCATCATTATTGACACTAGCAAATTTTAACATTACTTCTAAAATGCCTGAAACAGATTTTAGTTCACAAGGGTGAACAATTACAAAAGATAGTTTTGCAGTTGCAGGAGTTAACGCAGTTGAATTAACTTATACTATTTCAAGAAAATTTGATACAACTGAACCAGTAATTAGTGGTCAATTTAAACAACTAATTACTGGTTTTAAAGTTGATGATGCAAATGCAGTGCAAAAAATCATCAGCGAAAAACCAAATTTAACTTGAGCAACAGTTGATGGTAAAGCACCTACTACTAAAAATGCTGAAGAAATTACAGTTGCTGATTTTAACTTGCCAAAATCACAATTTGGTGAAACATATTCACTAGCAATTGCAGCGACAACTCCTAATACAGTAACTGTTAGAGTTACTGTAACTTCAGGTAATGAAACAGGAAGTTATGACTATGTTGCAACTGGAGTTTACAATGTAATTCAGGCAGGAGTTAATAACTATTTCCATAATGGTTCTAGTTATGTACCAACACTTTCATGAATTTCTTCTTCACCACAAAAATCAATTCTTCCTTCAGAAATTAAAAATTATACTAAAGCACAATTACAATCAAGTTTTAGATTATCAAGTGCAAATCTTACAAATCAATTCACTCTACCTACTGGTGAATTAATTCAATTTAATAGTGAAATCGATTCTTATGCAAGTGATAATAATGGATCAGGAACAGTTACTTTAAAAATCGTAATTTCTCCTACTGCTGCTAATCCTAATCAATTTGATAACGTAGAATTATTTGTTCCTTTAATAGGATTTAAAACATCTTTAGAAGTTTCTCAAGAACAATTAACTAATTTTATTGCACTGATTAACTGAGCGCAAACTAATTTAGCTGCGCAAACACCACATGGATTATTTTCTAATCAATTCGTTAATGTTGATGATAATTTAATTTATGGTTCAAATGATGTTGAAAACTTCAAACGTACCTTCAATAGTTCACAAGCATTTGCTGAACTTTCATTTAATAAAATTGCTGGTTTATTCAGTACATATGCTAGCCAATTACCTCAAGATTTACTAGCATTTTATAACCCACAAACAGAGCAAGGGCGAGAAAACTTTGCTTACATTAGAAATTTTGGAGTTGAATTAACATCTGTTCAATCAGATTCAACTAATCCCACTTCAGCAACAATTACAGTGCTTTTAATTGACAAAATTTTAGCTAATTCACAAAAAAGTTTTACAGTTGCAATGCGTGGATTTTTATCAGCAAGTGACTTCAAACTAGTCGATTCATATAATAATGCCCAAGAAGCAAACGCTAATTCATTATTATCAATTACCTACGATTCAAGTATTCACGGTGATAAAGCAAGTTTAAAACCATCAGAATTATTGACATTAATTAATGGTTCAAATGCAACAGTTGCTACTAAATTAGAAAGCTTAAAAAAGGTTTTTGCAATTAGTCAACCTGCATCAACTAACGGTGTTGAATTTGAATTTACAACTTCAACAGGTGATGGAACTACAGGTGAAATTGCTGATGCAAATGATACATTAGGTATTTTTAGTTTATATTTAAATATAAAACTAATTAATGGTCAAAAATATAGCAAAGTAATTACTTTCGAAGAAAATGGTTTTGTTTCAGATGCTTTAAACACTAACCGTTTAATCGCAACAGCATATAATACAAGATTACAGCCTTCATATGTTGCGGTTTCTGCAGGACAAGGTTCAACTGCAACTAAAGAAAACACCTTACCTTCTGCTTTAACAACTAATAACTTTCAATTTAGTCAAGCAGATTTAGTTGCTGCAGGAATTGATCCTAGTTTATCTTTATCAGTTGTTTCAATTACACCAGATCCTGATGCTGCAATAACAGGAAAAGTTAGTGGTGAAGTTGAAGTTAAATCATCAACAGGTGTAGGAACTTTACGTAAATATACATTCACTGCAGATGGTTTTAAATCAACCTTAACAGATAACTTAATCGCTATTAGAAATGAAATTTCTTCACTAGGAAGCGCTGAATTAACCGAAGGTTCACAATTTGTTTTACCTTCACAATTACAAACAGCAAACTTTACAATTTCAAGTCCTAGTGCTGTAATTGGTTCTGCAGATAATATCGAATATAAAATTGAAACTATCACTAAAATTAATGATGTTCAAGGTTTAGCAACCTTAACTGTTTTAGCAACTAAAGGTGAAGGTGATGCAAGAGCAAGCCACCGTTTTGAAATGCAAAAAACAGGGCTATTCACCATGAAAGCGCTACTTAATAAGAAATTTACAGACAACAAAGTTAACTTTGATCTGAAAAACAAAAAAACTTATTTACCTTCAGAATTAGCAGCCTTAAAAGCAGGAACTTCTATCGATGTTGATGCTAATAATTTCCCATTAGCCTTCTTAAATGCAGTTGAATTAATTGCAGGTGTGCGTGAAGCTAGTTTACCAAACATTACTTTTAACCTAGTAAGAAATGGACTTTCAACAGTTAATGAAAGTACACCAGCAATTACTAATATTAGTGAAGCAATTACAGATATTGATGATATTGCAGGTACTTTAAAAGTTAGAATGTATCTACAATTAACAACTACAACTGCAGACAATGGACAAAGTTCAACCATCTTCAGCGATCCTTTTACAATTACAGTTCCTAAAACAAGTGGGTTATTATCAACTTCAGATCTAATTGCAACTTACTTAGAAACAGAAGTTGAAGTTGGAAGCATTCATTTACAAAATAATAGTACAACAGTTGCTAATTCAACTACACCAGCAGACATGGTTAACGTTACAAATCTAGTAGTTAATCCTGCAACAGCAGTAGTAAAAAGTCCTTTTGGAAATGTCTCAAAAAATATTTCACTAACAGCAAGTGAAATCGTAACTGTTTCAAATTCTAATGAAGAATTAACAGTTAAAATTACAGGTGAATCTTCAGGTGCAACATCTTCAAGAGAATACACCTTAACAGGATTTATGAATTCTAATGCTGCATTAAGTGCTGCTATTAGCAAAAAAGTTGTACCTAACTTTACGCCTTCAGCAGGACAAACTAAACAAAACAGTGCTGTTTCAACCTTGACAATGGCTCAATTTGACTTTAAAAACGTTGCAGGTTTAACTGAAACAATTGTTAATGGTGAACCAGTTTATAGTGATGTCAATGGAGTAGTTCATAGAGTTAACGGAATTGCTACAGGTGATGCAGCCCGTGCATCTGGAGAAGTTGAAGTTTCTGTATTATTAACAAAAGGAACAATTCAACAAACATATTCAGTAAAAATTACAGGGTTTCAAAAAGGATAATGATGAAGAACAAAAATAACTACTTACCAAATATTTCTGTTTTAGCTTTTGGTGATCATAAGACAAATGGTCTTTACAATATCAAAAGCGAATGAAGAGTAAATATTTCATACATGCGTTTTGGTGAAGCAGAGAGGAACTTAGAAGGCGTTTTATCTAGTCCAGAAATTTTTGTTTCATGAATTAAAAGAAAAAATTCAGAAGTTACCTTAATTGAAAAACCACTTATTACTTTGCAAAAAAATCAAGAAGTAATTAAAAATTTTCTAGGTAAAACAGATGTTTTAATTATCCCTTTAAACACAAGAGATCTTGATTCAATTAACTATGCGAGAGAATTTCTAAGATACATGAATGACAATAATATTTTAGTGTTTTTCATTCAAGTAAATTCAATTGTAAATAGTGTAAAACTTACTTCTGTATTAAGAGATTTAAGAAACCTAATAACTGCTAAAAAAGCAATTTTAATTGACTTGCATGAAATTCATTTAATTGAATCTTTTGTAAATCCAAGTATTTTAAAACGTGATCAATATGTAATTCAGGGATTAAATTCAATTTCAGAATCATTAATTGGAACCTTTAACGACATTACTAATAATCCACAATTATATGCAAGATTAAAAGCTTTATCTCTTACTAGACAAGACAAAAATCCTGATGTTTGATTAGTTTCACAAGGAACTTCAAACGATAAAGAAGACCGTTTTGAAAAAGCATTATTTAAAGCATTAACAAGTTCTATTTTTAGGGGTGCACACTCTGCAAGTGAAAAATTCTTTTTAATTGTTCAAGGTACATTCTTAAACGAAAACAAAATTAAAAAAGTTAAAGAAGTATTCAAACGAGTTGTCGGTTCACATGCAGAAGTCATGATCGGAAGAGTCTCTGCAGATTATGAATTTGAAAATGTTGTTACTATTACAATTTTTGCAAGAGACATTAATCGAGCAAAATTATTAGATAACAGCACCGACTTAAAAACATCAATTAGAACATCTTTAATGAGAGTTGCAGATCTAATTCAAAATGAAGAAACAAGAGAATTCATTCTTGAAGGTAGCGACAGTAAATGAGAAATAGTTAGCGAAAAAGTTAACTTATCTTCAAAATAAAAAACGAATCAGCAAGTAAAATTACTGCTGATTTTTTTATATCCTGTTCTACTAATAAAATTAAAAATGTTATACCTGTATATAGTTTCAGAGATTTTAAAAAGTATTAACCTGTATATGGTTTTGGGTAAAAAATAATCCAAAACATAGTACATGTTGCTATTTTTAGAAAAATAAAAATAGTTCTTTTTAGGAACTATTTTTCATCTTTTAAAGTAGGGAATAAAAGTACTTCACGAATTGATTCTTGATTTGTAAATAGCATTACTAATCTGTCAATTCCAATACCACTTCCACCTGCTGGTGGCATTCCGTATTCTAGAGCATTTAAGAATGTTTCATCGATTTCAGTTGCTTCATCATTACCTGCTGCTTTTTCTGCAAGTTGATCTTCAAATCTTTTTCTTTGATCAAGCGGATCACTTAACTCGGTAAATAAGTTAGCATATTCTTTTTTAGCAATAAATAATTCTGCACGATCAGTAAAACGTGGGTCATGTGGATTTTTATTTGCTAGTGGAGAAATCTCAATTGGGTGACCGTAAACAAATGTTGGTTCTAATAAGGTTTCTTCGATTAGTACTTCAAATAGCTCGTTAATAATGTGCCCAACTGTATAATATTTTTCAATTTTAATCTTATGTTTTTTAGCAACTTCTAGTGCTAAATCTAACTTAAGATTTCTAAAATCATAACCAGTTGCTTTTGATACTGCATCAACCATATTTAAACGTTTAAACGGCTTTGTAAAGTCAATTTTAACACCTTTGTATTCAATTTGCTGCTTGTTTAGTTTAATCGCTAAATACTTGAAAACACCTTCTGTAATATCTAAAATACTTTCCATGTTTCCATAGGCTTGATAAAATTCAATTGAAGTAAATTCTGGATTATGAGTTGTATCAATTCCTTCATTTCTAAAAATTCTACCAATTTCATAAACACCTGCAAAACCACCAACTATAAGCTGTTTTAGTGGTAATTCAGTTGCAATTCTTAAATTGAATCTTTGATTTAGAGCATTATGATGAGTTAAAAATGGTTTAGCATTTGCCCCACCTAAAACAGAGTGTAAAATAGGTGTTTCAGCTTCAAGAAAATCTAGATTATCAAAATAATTTCTAATTAAAGAAATGATTTTGCTACGCGTTCTAAAGGTTTCTCTAACTGATTCATTAACAATTAAATCGACATAACGTTTACGATAACGCTCTTCCGTATCTTTTAAACCGTGAAACTTTTCAGGTAAAGCAATTAAGCTTTTAGTTAATAACTCTAAATGAGAAACTCTAACAGTCAATTCACCCTTATTAGTTTTCATAACTGAACCAGTAATATAAACAATATCACCAATATCTAATAGGTCAAATAACTTTTCATAATCAGTTAAGGTTTTACGATTAAAGTAGGCTTGCATTCTGCCATAAGGATCTTGAATTACAAAAAACGGCTCTCTAATTGTCATAATTCTTCCAGCAATTGTGACAATATGATTTTCAAGATGTAAGGCTTCTTTACTTCTTAAATTAAACAATTCATGTAATTGTTTACTATTATGTGTTAGTTTTTTGTTATCAAAATTATTTCAGGGATTAATACCTAAAGCACGAATTTTTTCGGCTTTTTCTCTTCTAACAATTTCTTGTTCACTTAGATTTTTCATATTAATCTCTTTCTTTTTCTTTAGCTTTCATTTTCACTTTTCTAACTGCTAAAGCCATTCTCTGAATAATATGATCTAAGTCATATTCATCAAGTTCACTTAATAAACCGATTCTAATGGCTGTTTTTTCTCAAAAGGTTAAAGCATTAGCAATATAAATGTGTGAATCCTTGAATAGCATATCTAGAAAATCTTGTAAGTTAATTGTGTCATTTTTGACAACAATTAAACTGCGTGATTTATGTTTTTCAGTTCTGACTACGTTTTCAAAACCGATTTCTAATAATTCTTTTTCTAAGTATTGATACTTTTTAACCTGATTTTTTTGCTTTGCAACTAAACCTTGCTTTAAGATTTCATCTAGTGATCTTCCTAAACATCTGATCATGCTAATAGCAGGTGTTTGAGGAGTAATTGCTACTGCTCTTGCTAGACTTTTAAATGGATCATTATATTTAAAATATCTACCTAGATTGAAGTATCAATTGTTAGTTGCTTTTGCTTTATAAAAGTTTTCATATGCGTATTGGCTAAAACTTACAAAGGAAACTCCTGGTGGCAAATTAAAACCTTTTTGGGATGCTCCTGCGACTGCATCAATGCCCCATTGAGTCATGTGTAAAGGGTTAAAGAGTAACCCCGAAATAGCATCTACACCAAAAAATAATTTGTATTTTTTGGCAATTTTTCCGATGCTTTCTAAGTCATTTAAAACTCCTGTTGAAGTTTCACTTTGAACTGCAAAAATATGAGTGATTTCAGGATTATTTTGAATGGTTCTTTCAATTATTTCAGCATCAACAGTTTTTCCTCATTCACTTCTTAATTCAATTACATTTAAATCTGCTGATTTTAAAATTGAAGCAAAAAGTTCTGAAAAATAACCAATATTGATTGCTAAAACAGTATCTTTTGGCTTAGTAAAATTTTGTGCAATTGCTTCTAGTGCAGCTGAACCTGATGCTGTTAAAACAAAACTTCTACCATTAGTATTATTAACAATGGCATTAATTTTCTTTTCGTTTTCTTGAACTAGATTGTCAAATTTGCTAGTTCTATGATGTTCAAGGTCTTCAAAAAGACACTTTAAAAATCTTTCGGGCACGTTTGTTGGCCCGGGTGCTAATAAATATGATTTCATAGGTGCAACAATTATAGCAATTTTTTTACTATTTTATAACATCTTCATACTGATAAAGACATTAACCGATTGAAATACCTTCTTCCAAATACTCGTAAGCATTTTCTTTGCGTTTTGAACTTCTTCAAGCAAGTACGGTTGAAGAAATTCCAAGCTGCCCGATAAACATAGTAAAGATAATTGCTAGCTGACTAGGTATATTTAAAAGTGGTGTAATTCCAGGGGTTAAACCTGTCGTTCCAAAGGCTGATGAGACTTCAAAAATAATATGATTAAAAGTAAAGATAGTTGTGTTATTGCCGTTAACTGCTTCAGAAACTTGTGAAGGAATTTGACCTCCAAAAACTGATAAAGAAGAAGCCACAACAAAGGAAATTAAAAAGACTAAAATAACTGATAAAGCAAGTACGACAAAACTCATGCGTACAGTTTCATCACTTATTCTACGTTTAAAAATCCTTACACTAGGTCTACCTGTTAACTTAGATCATAATGATAAAAGCACAATTGCAAAAGTGGTTGTTCTAATTCCACCACCTGTTGAAGAAGGAGATGCACCGATGAACATTCCAATACTTCCTAAAATTGTGCTAGCCTCTGTAAAACTACTAAAACTTGCTGTCTGAAAACCTGCAGAACGAGTGGCTGCCACATTAAAAATAATGTTGAAAACTTTATCTTCATACGAACCGTAAATCGGATCGTTTCAGATGGTATTAGGGTTTTTGCTCGTTGCTTCAAAAGCAATTGTTAAAACCACCATTGTGATTCCGACTGAAAAATAAGTTACTAAAGTTAACTTCGTAAATAGTGAAAAACGAATCTTGGGAAAATAAGTTTCTTTATTTTTTAAAAAATACGTATTACGTAATTTTTTAATTCAAATCCTAAAGTGCCTTGATAAATCATAAATAACAGGATAACCAATTCCCCCGATTACAAAGATTACAATTGTAAAAAATAAAAAGACATGATTTTGGTAATAACCAGCTAAAGAATGTGATGAAAGAATGTCAAAACCTGCGTTATTAATGGTGCTGATCATATGGAAAAACCCTTGTCTAAACGCCATTGATAAATCACCCGTTGCCACGATTCCTACATAACCACTACCTAATGATTCTGCATAAGTTGATGAAGGTGTACCGTAGTAGAAAAATAGTGAAAAGCCGATTCCGCCTATAAAAATGATCACTAATAAGAAAGTTATTGATGTAATAATAACTTCTGATAAAGCCCCAATATTAGCCGTTCCACGCTCTGTATTAACTAATTCACGCTCATCAACACCTGAATTAAGCCTTAAAACGTAGTTGAAAATGAAGATTTTTAAGGTAAAGACCCCAAAACCTCCAAATAATATTAAAATTGCAATCACGGCCTGGCCGCCCATAGTTCAAGAATCAAACGTACTTACCGTTACTAATCCTGTATCTGAAAAAGATGAAGCAGAGGTAAATAAGGCTGCCAAAAAACTAATATCTTTACCATCTTGATGCATCGCTGGAATTGATAAGATACCTGCAAAACCGATTGTTATTAATAAGTAAATGAAAAAAATATACCTTGAAGGGATGATTCCCCTTCTAATTTTTTGAATATAGAAAATAACTCGATTAAGCTTAGTTATTCTTAAAAGTTTCCTTACTCAAAATTTAAAATTCATAAATTTTATTATATAAAAAAATAGAATAACAAATTCAAAAACGATGAGCGTTTTTATAAGGCTGAAAATAATTGCTAACAAAAGCCTTAAAAATTAGTTATGATTGTTTAAGATATTTTATTAAAGAGGTGAAAAATGATTAATTATATTAGTGCCGAAAGCGTTGGTAAAGGTCATCCTGACAAAATTTGTGACCAAATTGCTGATGCTATTTTAGATGAACTTTTAAAAAAGGATAAAGATTCTCGTGTTGCAGTTGAAGTTTTTGCAACTAACCGTTTAATCGTAATTGGTGGTGAAATTAATACCCATGCTTATGTTGACGTTGTTAAAATTGCCTGATCAGTTTTATTTGATCTAGGTTATTCTGAAAACGATTTTTCAATCGTTTCTTCAGTTAATTCTCAATCTAGCGAAATTTCTGCTTTAGTTGATCATGATAGTGAAATCGCCGCAGGTGATCAAGGGATTATGTATGGTTATGCAACTAATGAAACTGCTAACTACATGCCGCTTGCCATAACTTTAGCTCATAGATTTTTAAAAGTTGCTGAAAGAGTTAGAAAACATCATCAGATTAAAGAATTAAAAGCTGATATGAAAAGTCAAGTAACTTTAGCTTATGAAGAAGGTAAACCTACTAAAATTGCTAAACTGGTTTTAGCACTGCAACATCAAGAAAACCTGGATGTTGAAAAATTTAAGAAAAATGTTAAAAGATTGATTATTGATCCAGTTGTTAAAGAATTTAATCTTAATGAAGATTTTGAAATCTTCATTAATCATAAAGGACCTTTTTCACTGGGTGGTCCGATTGCCGATACAGGTTTAACTGGAAGAAAAATTATTGTTGATACTTATGGTGGTGCTGCTCGCCATGGTGGTGGTGCTTTTAGTGGTAAAGACTATTCAAAAGTAGACCGTAGTGGTGCCTATGCTGCAAGATGAGTTGCTAAAAACTTAGTAGCAGCAGGTGTTGCTGATAAGTTAGAACTACAAATTGCTTATGTAATAGGAAGAAAAACACCGATTTCTTACTATATTGAAACTTTTAATAGTGAAAAAATTGCTAAAGAAAAAATCGTTGAAATTATTGAAAAAGTTTTTGATCTAAGTGTGCAAGGTATTATTGATCAATTTGATATGAAAAATATTTCATATAAAAAACTAGCAGTTTTTGGTCATGTTGGTCGCTCTGAAAAGAAAGCACCTTGAGAAAAACTAGATAAAGTAAGCGAAATTCAGGCACTTTTATAAATTTTGGATTTTTCAACTAGATACTTTCAAAAAAATTGCAAAGTATCTGCCTTTGGTCGTATAATTTAAAAACAATTATAATTAAGAAAGGGGACATATGAAAGGTCTAGCAAAAGTATTTATAATTATTGGCACAATCTTTAATTTTTGAGCAATTATTCCTATTTTTACAGCGCATCTAGCTTTAAAAAACTTAGAACTGCAACAGATAAAAGTGAACTTACAGTACCAGCAATTCTAGCAATGTTTTTCAATGGTATTTTAGGTGGAATCTTCATGCTATTAGTAAGTGACAGTGAACTAGCAGAAAATTCAAATAAAATTATTTCTTCAAAAGCTCAAGAAGTAGAAGTAGAAGTTGAACCAGCTGAATAACTATAAAGAATACAAAAAACACTTAGACACTGGCAAGTAATTGCTTTTTGTCTAAGTGTTTTTCAATATCTAAAATAGTTGTTTAAAGTTATTTAAAAGTAACTTTTTTTAAGTGGATGTTTGCTAGTAATTTCTAGAACTTTTGCTTTTAAGTTTTTTAAAACTTCTAAGTTTGTATAGTTTTTTAAGGCTTGATCTATAATTCTAGCAACCTCTATAAAAGTGTTTTCATCAAAACCACGACTTGTCATAGCTGCACTACCAATTCTTACTCCACTAGCAATCATTGGTTTTAAAGTATCATGGGGAATGGTATTTTTATTAGTTGTAATATTGACCTTATCAAGCGTTAATTCTGCTTCTTTACCACTAATGCCATAACCTTTTAAAACATTAATTGTAAATAAATGATTATCAGTACCACCTGTAATCACAGGTACTTTTAAGTTCATAAATTCATTTGCCATAGCTCTAGCATTTTTCTTGACATTTTGCGCATAAGTTTTAAACCCAGGCTGCAGTGCTTCATGAAAAGCAACTGCTTTACCTGCGATTGCATGAAATAAAGGTCCACCTTGATAACCCGGGAAAACTCAACGGTTCATTAACTTAGCAATTTCATCATCATTTGTCATTAAAATTGCTCCACGCGCACCACGCAGTGTTTTATGAGTAGTAGTCATTGTCAAATGAGCATGTTCAATTGGTGAATCATGCTCATTGGCAACTACAAGTCCTGCAATATGAGAAATATCAGCAAATAACTTTGCTCCTACTTTATCAGCTATTTGCCTAAATCTTTTAAAATCAATTACTCTAGGATAAGCTGAATAACCTGTAATAATTACTTCAGGTTTTACTTCTAATGCTCTTTTTTCTACTAAATCATAATCTAGAAAACCATTTTCATCAACATCATAACTATGTGCTTCATAAAAAACACCTGAAAAAGAAATATGATAACCATGAGTTAAATGTCCTCCACTAGATAAAGACATTCCTAAAATTTTAGCTCCTGGTTTTGCTAGTGTTGCTAAAGCGCTAGCATTAGCAACAGATCCTGAATAAGGTTGCACATTCACATGTTTAACATTAAATAATTTTTTAGCTCTTTCAATTGCTAAATTTTCGACTTTGTCGATAAATTCAGCGCCTCCATAATATCTTCTACCTGGATAACCTTCTCCGTATTTATTAGTTAAAACACTTCCTGTTGCTTTTAAAACATCTTCAGAGACAAAGTTTTCACTAGCAATCAGTTCAATATGACTTGCTTGTCTATTTAGTTCACCGTTAATTGCTTCGGCAATTAAGGTGTCGCTTAGTTCGATTTTTTTATACATATAAAAATAATACCCATAACTAAATTAATTTGCTAATTTAATCAAATTAATTTGTAAGTTAGGTTCTATGATGAAACTGCACAGGAATTTGAACCTTGTTTAGTTAGTATTTTTTGACTAGTTTTATAAAAGTTAAGTTTTTATTAACGAGCACTTTTAAAAAAGATATAATGACAAATAGAGATTAGAGAAACTAATAATTTAATTAATAAAGAGGGAGTTATTTTAAGATGATTACAAAGACTAAATCAGTTCAAACACCTATTTTTAAAAACACATTTGATGATCAAAATGTGTTTTTTGAAGCTGAAAATTTTAAACTTTTTCAAGGTGATTCATTTCAGATTCTAAAAACCTTAGAACCTAGATCAGTTAACATGATTTTTGCAGACCCTCCCTATTTTCTAAGTAACAATGGCATCAGTTGTCATAGTGGTAAACAAGTGGTTAATCATAAAGGTAAATGAGATGAAACTAAAACTATCGAAGAAAAACTAGAGTTTAATCGTGAATGATTAAGACTATGTCGAGAAGTTTTAACTGATGATGGTACCATCTGAATTAGTGGTACATATCATAATATTTATACAGTTGGTGTTGCTTTAGAACTTGAAGGTTATTCAATTATTAATAATATAACTTGACAAAAACCAAATCCTACGCCTAATTTAGCAGGACGCTCTTTTACTAATTCAACTGAAACAATTATTTGAGCAAGAAAACAACTGACTGCTAAAACTAAAGGTAAACATTTTTATAATTATGCCTTGATGAAAGAAATCAATGGAGGCAAACAAATGAAGGATGTTTGGTTATTGAATTTACCAACTCCATCTGAGAAAAAATTTGGTAAACACCCAACACAAAAACCACTTTCAGTTTTAGAGCGCTTAATTTTAGCTAGCACAAAAGAAAATGATCTTGTGCTTGATTGCTTTAACGGTTCAGGAACAACAGGAATCGCTGCAAACAAATTAAATCGTAAATACATAGGAATCGATAGCGAATTAGAATATCTTGAACTTACTAAAAATCGCTTTTTAGATTTGAAAAAGAATTTAATATAGAACTTACTTATTACAAACATGTAATAAGTTTTTATTAGTCATTTACTAAATAAACAGAGGATTTTAATTAATTAAATTATGAGTAACATTAATAATTGAACTTTTATAGATCTGTTTGCTGGAATAGGTGGTTTTAGACAAGCACTTCAAAGTTATGGAGCAAAATGTGTATTTTCATCTGAAATAGATAAATTCTGTAAACAAACTTACTTTAATAATTATGGTGATTGACCTGAAGGAGATATTACTAAAATTGATGCAGAATGCATTCCGAGACACGATATCTTATGTGCAGGTTTTCCTTGTCAAGCTTTTAGTATTTCAGGTAAACAACTAGGTTTTGATGATGCAAGAGGTACTTTATTTTTTGAAATTATTCGTATCGTTAAACATCATAAATCAAGAATAATTTTTTTAGAAAATGTTGCCAATTTAGCAAAACATGATAATTCAAATACAGTTAAATTAATGATAAAACTGCTTGAAAAAGAAGGTTACACTGTTTTTATAAAAGAATTAAATGCAAGTGATTTTGGAGTATCACAATCACGTAAGAGACTTTATTTTGTATGTTTTAGAAATGATTTAAACATAAAAAATTTTGAGTTTCCTAAGCCTTTAAATAAAATAGTTACAATCAAAGATATTTTAGAAAATGAAAATCTTACTGACAAAAGATTTTTTATTGAAAATAAATCCTTCGTATTGAACAAGGAAAAAATAGTAAACCTTCCAACTAAAAAGATAGTTAGAATTGGGACTATAAATAAAGGTGGTCAAGGAGACAGAATTTATGATATCAATGGTATTGGTATAACACTATCTGCTAGGGGTGGTGGTTCTGCTTCAAGAACTGGTGCTTATTATATTAATGGAAAAATTAGAAAATTAACTCCTAGAGAATGTGCCAGATTGCAAGGTTTCCCCGAAGATTTTAAAATAGATGAAAACATTAATCAAGCTTATAAACAGTTCGGAAATTCTGTGGCGATTCCTGTTTTAAAAGAAATTATTATTAAGATCACAAAAACCTTATTTAATTAAAAATACTCTATTTAAAATGATAATTATTTTCAATATCTGATTGGAGATTAAAAAAATGAAACTCTTATTTTTTTGTAAAATTTTAAATATTTAAGTGTTTGACTCTTTAAAAGAAATATAAATTCTTTTTGTAGCTAGAAGTATTAGTAATAGTGATGTTATAGAAAAAGAAATAACAATATTACTGATTATCTTATTAATAATTACTTGTCCATATTGAGAAACATAAACAACAAGTAGAACAGTTGAAAAAATTAAAAGAAGCATTGCATTTACTACTGATGTAAATGTTTCCATTATTGCTTTTCTTTCAATTTTATTATTTGAATTAGTTCTAACAAGCAAGACAGAACTTACACCAAATAAGACAGTGAAAATAATTGAAAAGAATGTTGTAAGGAGGTTTGCAACTTCAATTGAAAAAGTAAACTCAAATCCCCACACAAGTGCAGATGACGTAACTAGAGGAAACAGTATAAAACCAATCAGATCTCTTCAAGAAATTTTTTGCTTTTCATTTTGATCGTTATATTTAACAAATACCTTAAATTGATCCACAAATAAGGAAAAAAGCCTAATTTTTCGATTTATTATAACAAATAACAACAATACAGTCATTGCGACTATAAGTAAATATTGATATCATTGCATTTTAGTCTTTTAGCAAATTAGATAGATAGTTATCTGCACATATACCTAGTGCTTCAATTGGGTTATTAGTTTTCTTTTTAAGTTCATCAAATTCTTTAGTAATATCATAAACACCTATAGTATCTTCAAATTGTTCTCAGCTTATTCATCTTCTTTTTTTGCCTATTTGTACAAAAAAACTTGCTGAATTATATTCATCAGATAATTCATTCTGGATTTCTTTTAATGCTTGTCCTCAAGTAATTAATTTATTTCATAGTTTTTCAAATATATTTTTAGCAAAAATATTTTCATGTTCTTTTAAATATAAAGTAAGTTCTTTCACAATCGTTTGTCTATGTTTATTTTTTTTAGAAATATGATCTGCAATATCATCCGAAGTATTCTTTTTTTTATAAAACAATTTAATTTTTTTGGGGATTACAGGTTTATTATAATCATAATGACTATTAGCATTAGGAAGTAATAAATTTAAGTTCATTCTTACCCCTTTTGATTTAATTATTTGGTTCACTGCTTCTAAAAAGGCAGTTTTGCAACCACTATTATTTTCTCTATGGAAAACAGCATAATATTTTTCTTTAATTTGATATGCAAAAATATTATAACCAATTGTTGGAGATCACTCTTCATTGTAAATGTGTTCTGTGGTTTCTGAATTTTTAGTGTTCACCATCTTAGTTACTACATTCCTTCTTCCACAATTTGTTTTAATATAAAATCTTTGAGAATTTTCGTTTTCTTGATCTTTTTTTATACTCTCACACAATACAATTTTTTGGCTATCTTTAGTTACATTCTTATCCTTTATTCCTTTCAAAAAATCAACAAAAAAACTATCTAATTTGTAATTAAGAGCAGGATCTGTTTTTATATATTCGGCATCATTTTCTAATATAGTTTGTTTTTTGCTACTTTTCTTAACTAATGGAGTAAAAGTTATTTCATATGCCATTAATGTGTCTGTTCTATTTGACATTTTCTCCCTTTATCTTAAAATTTGAATAATAAATAATATATGTTGTTATTAATTCTAAAAACCAAATTAACTAATTCCATAGTAAACTTGATAAGAAAAACTGTTTTTGTATTTTATTAATTTTGCAAGTTTTTAATAATTTCTATGTATCTGTTTGTTTGGTAAATTCATCTCATATTTTTTTAGCAATTAATTGCATTACAAACTTAGTAAAACCATCGTCTTTACGAAGTTTTTCTGGGAAATTATCTCCGTGTTTTTGTAACGAGTTAATTATTATGTTTCAGAAAAGCGTTGGAAATCATGTTTCAACGAATGTGTTCCGATCATTATTCTTTATGTAACTATGTATTTTCTTCATTAAGTCACTGTCATTTAAAATTTCATTGTAAATAAATTCGATAGCTTTTTTATCAGGATCAACTATATCACCATAAAAATCATTTACTTCTTCAATTATTTTCTCTAGTGTGGATTTTGGTCTTTCAGTTTTTAAATCTTTTTTAATTTTATCAACAGATAAATCTGCGGATGTTTTTTCAAGATCGATACTCCCCTTAAAGGTTTCATGAATATCTATGAAATCAATTTGCACCTTATCGGATATGCTTATTTTTTCATAATCTGTTTTAGGTAAAAGTCTTACTAGATATGAAGTAAAACTATAGTCTTTTAATAACTGTGTATCGTGAATTCGAATCATTTGCGTTATATATAAATATAAACGATTAAATTTATTAAGTAGATCACGATACTTATTTTGCTCAGCAGTAGTCAGTGATTTATATTTTTCTTCAATAGGTATAAATAAACTAGATGCCTTGCCAAGGTCATCTTTATTTTGTTCTTCAAGAGAAACTTTTACAATTTCATAAAACTTGTTTACAGTTTCAATATCGTATAAGTTAAATTCGTAAATCTTATTTTTTAGATCATAAACAATATTAGGATCAGTAATACCTTCTAAATAAGTGGCTTCATAAAAAGGCTGAAAAGCACTTTTTATGACTTCGCTTTTATTTACAAAATCCATTACAAATGTGCTTGTTTTTTTAGGATACTTACGGTTTAATCTTGATAAAGTTTGAACAGCACTAACACCAATTAGTTTTTTATCAATATACATTGAATGCAATAATGGTTCATCAAAACCTGTTTGATATTTATTAGCAACAACTAAAATTTTGTATTGATCTGAATGGAACATTTTTCTAAATTTTTTATCTGTATTAATTAAGTCGCCGTTATTGTCTTTGTTTAAATCGGCTTCACGGTAAGTTTTTCCGTGAAGGTTAACTTCACCAGAAAAGGCAACTAAAACACCAATTTGACTTGCATCTCCATATTTTCTTTGTAGATAATTTTTGATTTCAAAAAAATATTTAACAGCACTAGAACGAGAACTTGTTACAACCATTGCTTTAGCTTTTTTATCAATTTCATGAATACCATGGCTTAAAAAATTATTCATAATTAATTCAACTTTACTTCTGATTAAGTTCTTGTCATTTTTTATTAATCTATAGATTTGTTTCTTAGCATCATCTTTATAAACTTCTGGATTATCTTCAGTTGTTTTAATAATCCTTGCTTGTTCTTCAAAGGTTGAATAGTATTTAAGAACATCTAAAATAAAACCTTCTTCAATAGCTTGTCGCATTGAATAAACATGAAATGGTTCTGTTTTTTTACTTTCTGGATTATGTCTACCGAATAGTTCGATGGTTTTGTTTTTGGGTGTTGCAGTAAAAGCAAAAAATGATTGATTTTTATGTTTTCCTTGTGAAATTATTTCATAAATAAGTTCACCGCCTTCATCTAATTCATCAATTTCATGTTCTTCTCTTAAATTATTAACCGCCTCTTTTTTATCTATTAAACCTTTTCTTAGTTTTCTTGCTGCTTCACCAGTTTGTCCAAGGTGTGCTTCATCTACGATAATTGCAAAATTTCTTCCACTCATATTTTTAAAATCTTTGTAAGCGTGTAAAAATTTTTGAATTGTACAAATTATAATTCTTTTTTTATCGTTGATAGCTTCAACTAGTCCCTTTGATCCTTTGCGTTGATCGATTGTTTCTATCAGCCCTCTTGTATGCTCAAAAGTTTTAATAGTTTCTTGAAGTTGTGAATCTAAGACAATTCTGTTAGTTACTATAATAACTGTATCAAAAATGATTAAATCATTTTTGTCATGAATTGAAGCTAGTCTATAAGCAAGTCATGATATTGAGTTGGATTTTCCTGATCCTGCACTATGTTCTATTAAATAATTTTTACCTACTCCGTTTTCTTTTACATCTGTTAAAACTTTTTTAACTACATCATATTGATGGAATCTAGGAAAAATGATTTTTTGCTGGTCTTTTGGTTTAGAAATAAACTTGTTAATAATATCTAGAAAATTATCTTTGTCAAGAATGTTTTCTCATAAATATGATGTTGCATAACCTTCCTTATTCTCAGGATTACCTGAAGCACCACTTTTACCTGATCCATTTCTTCCTTGGTTAAAAGGTAAAAAATCAGTTTTGTAACCGTCTAATTTAGTACTTACTCAAACTTCATATAGATCAAGGGCAAAATATATTAATATTCTATTATTAAGTTTAAAAACAAACTCTCTTGGATCTCTATTTTCTTTAAATTGTTTAATAGCGTTTTTATAATCTTGTCCTTTAAGTTGATTTTTCAATTCAAGTGCAACTAATGGAATTCCATTAATACTAATTACCATATCAATTGTATTATTATTACGATTTGAATATTTAAATTGTCTTGAAACAGATAATATATTCTTGTTGTATTTATCCACAGTTTCTTCATTTAATTTTGTTTCGGGTTTAAAAAAGCATAAGAAAAATTTAGTACCCATGTCTTCGAAACCTTTTCTAATAACATCTAGTAGACCGCGCTCATCAATTGATTTTTGCAGTCTTTGATAAAATGCTTCAATTGCTCTTTCACCATAATATTTTTCATGTTTTCTTCATGATCTTTCTTGTGTTGATTTTATGAAACTGATCAGAGTATTAAGATATAGACCTTTATCTATATCATATTCATAACTTGATAGTTTTATATATCCTTTATCTAAAAGATGTGTTTCAATATCTTGTTCAAAGCGTTTTTCGTTGTCTTCCATAATTACCTTAAAAAATAGTTATATTAATATATTATATTGTCTACAAAACAAAATCACAAAAATATTAATCGCTAGAATAATGTTTTACTAATACATTGGTATAAAACAAAAATTGAAGTAAATGAAAAAAAGACCTTAGTAAACTAAAGTCTTTGGATGTAATTAAATATTAATAATATTTTGATTGTTATACAGGTTTTTTGCCTGCTACGTATTCGTGAATAACTACTTTTTTATATTTTTTTAATAACTCTATTTTTTGTTTTTTTAATTCAACTAGTTTATTAATTTTTGAAACTTTTTCGTCTAAAAATTCAGCTATTTTTACTTGTTCTTCAAAACTAGGATATGCAAAAGAATAATATTCAAATTGTTTTTGATATAAATGTTTTATAGTTGATCCACCAATTTGAGATGAATTATATCAATTTCAAAAACTATGAGACTGTAAAACAAAATATATATACTTCTTATCAAAATTAAATCCATTTTTAATTCTTACTAGCAAAATCCCACCATTTAGTGATGCACTACCCACGAATTTTTTTGCAATTGCAACCTTACCAATAGTTCCATCTTTTGTAATCAAAAGATCATTTTCTCTCAAATGAATTTCAGGAGCTTCTCGAAATCTTTCTTCACTAATATGAGCACATGTTTCTCAATTAACAATTCCATCTACAAAATCTGTTCCTGTAACTAAATATGGGCCTTCATCAGTATAATCAGATGTTGTTAAACCCTGTCATCCAATTCTTCCTTTTAATGTAGCAAAGTCTTTTATTCTAATAACTCTTCAATTAGAAGGCATTTGTCCTATTCATTTAATACCACTATCTTTTAAAGATTTAGAACCATTTATACCAAAAGAAATTGTTTCACTAATAAGAGCTTTTTTATATTCAATAAATTTTTCTATTTGCTCTTGTTGATTTTTAATTAACTTGTCAGTATTATTAATTATGCGGTCAAGTTTTTCAACTATTTTATTTTGAGTTTCTAATGTTGGAAAACTAACCGAAATATTATCAACTTTCTTTTTTGTTATTGTCGGTATAGCTGTTGTAGTAGCACTACTAATAATATTATCTTCTATAGATTTTAAGTAGTAAAATAAATATTTATTAAGCAACCTATCAAGTTTGGTTAGAATAACAAAAGAATTTGAAGTTGCTCAAAACCTTTCTGATAAAAAATTTAAATTACCTGCCGAACCAGTTTTCGCTAGTACTATACCATTTTCAAAGTTGTAATCATAATAATAACCAGAAGGCTTTGATCCACCACCCATTACTTTATATTTGTTCTTCTCACTTTTTATTTTTTCTATTGTAATGTTCTTACCAACAAAAATTCCTGCTACATCTTTTAATCTTCCTGAAACAATTTTATGTATTTGTTTATTCATAACTACTCCACATTTTTTTCTTATTACTTAAAATAAAACAATATCTTAATATTAAAATGACTTTAAACTTTTCTAAACAAGATTTAAAGAAAATGGTTTATCTTAAATTTATTTTCTAAATTCTAATAAATCTGATTTTAAAATAAATTCTTCTTTTTCTAGTTTTTCAATGTTTTTTATAAGTTCTGGTAATTTTTCTCTTTGTTGATACTTAGCGAACAAACTAATAAAAGGAATCTTATATCCGATCCTATTTTTAGAAAAATCAATTCATGATTCGGTATTATACGGTAACACTGTTCTGGCAAAAAAGTCATTTATATCTTCAGTCAAAGGAACAAATTCAAAATCTCTCTTTTTAGGATCAGGTTGATGATTTCCTTTTTTTAATATTTTTTGTCCATTATCATCAACTAAAGGAGACTCTACTACAATCTTAGTAAATCCAAAATGTTCATTATCGAAAATTTTGCTTTCAACTTTTAAGTAACCATCTATAATTTCAGCGTTTTTGTATTCAACATAAGATCTACTGATTAAATCAATGCTCCTATCATCTAAATCTACGCGTTTGTCACCAATACCTCTAGTTCTTGGAACATAACAATTAGATGCATCTATTAATTGTATTTTTCCTTTCCGTTCTTCAGTTTTAGTTTTTGAAATAACTCAAATATAAGTAGATATTCCTGTGTTATAAAATAAATTTGCAGGTAGTTGAACAATTGCTTCAATATAATCATTTTCAATTAAATATTTTCTAATATTGCTAGAACCTGTGCCTGCATCCCCCATAAAAAGCGATGAACTATTCTGAATTATAGCCATTCTTCCAGAACCGTTTTTTAATTTTTTTACCCCATTTAAAAGGAAGAGTAATTGACCATCAGTAATTTGTGGTAGCCCAGGTCCAAATCTTCCGTCATTCTTCAAACTTTTATGTTCATTTTCCACTTCTTTTCGTTCTAATTTTCAATCAATACCAAAAGGTGGATTTGAAATTATGTAATCAAATTCTTTATTAGGAAATTGATCGTCACTCAATGTATTTCCAACCTTCATACTTTCAGCAGTTCCACCTTTAATTAACATATCTGCTTTAGCAATTGCATACGTTTCAGGATTTAATTCCTGACCCGCTAAATCCATTATTATAGTGTCATCAATTGCTTTAATTTTTTCTTCTAAGCAACCAAGCATTTGCGATGTCCCCATTGTCATATCATATGCACTTTTTGTTATACCTTTTCCTTGTCAATTTACTCGATCTTGATCACCTTTTATTAATAATTCTGCCATTAAATAAATAATGTCTCTTGATGTAAAATGTGCACCAGCTTGTTCATTATATGATTCTGAAAACTTTCTAATAAGTTCCTCAAATATATATCCCATGTCAGTTGAAGTAATTTTATCGGGGTGCATGTCTCCTTTTTCAGAATTAAATTCCTGAAGAACAGCAAATAAAAGATCGTTTTGAATCATGGTTTTAAGAGTTTGATCAAATTTAAAATTGCTGATAATATCAGTAACATTTTCTGAAAACCCTTTTAAATAGTTGTCAAAATTTTCTGCTATTTTATCTGGATCTTCGAGTAGATTTTTAAATGTAAATTTACTTGTATTATAAAAAGGATATCCAGATTCATTAGCTAACACCTTTTCTTTAAAGCCAGGAGCATCACCATTAGCAGTTAGTGTATCATTTAATTTGAGAACTCTTTCTTTTCTTTCTAATAAAGCATCATCGAATCTCTTTATAACTGTTAGAGGTAAAATAACTTTTCCATATTCATGTGGTTTAAATACACCTACTAAGTGATTAGCTATATTTCAAATTAAATTAGCTTTTTCTTGAATGTTATTAGTAGTTCTTTTAGCGTGTTCGTTTGCTGTCATTTTAAGTTCCTTTTAGCATTAATAGTTTTATCTTATTATATAGTTTAACCTGTCATAAAGGCAGGAATTGTATAATTTAATAAATGATATTTTAAGGCGAATTTAAATCAAAAAAACTCCTGAAACCATATACAGGTCGTTAGTTTTTATATTTTCAAGTAACTTTCAAGTATAAGAAAACACTCTTATATAAATAAGAGTGTTCGTGGTCATCATCTAATGATATGGTGCCCGTGACTGGACTCGAACCAGCATGCTTTCGCGGTTGATTTTGAGTCAACTGTGTCTGCCATTTCACCACACGGGCTATTTTTTTAACTAAATTAGTTTAACACATTTTTAAAAAGAATTACTCTAAAGAGCATAAAAACAATAAAAAAATGTCCTAGTTAAAGGACATTTTGTGATCATTAAAATGATATGGTGCATCGTATAGGATTTGAACCTATGACCCAATGGTTAAAAGCCATTTGCTCTACCTCTGAGCTAACGACGCTTTTGGTACCCGGAACTGGACTTGAACCAGCACAGTATTGCTACCGAGGGATTTTAAGTCCCTTGCGTCTACCTATTTCGCCACCCGGGCTTACAGCCTTATTGTTTTAAAGGCTTTTTAATTATATACATAACTTTTAAAATTGTAAAAAATTTTAAGATTTTTTACTGTGCAAAATTTGCTTTGCTAAACCGATTAAAGCAGCAGAATTTCCATGGTTAGAAAACACTATATCTGCTTCAAAAAATGTCTGCTTTTTTAAAGCATTATATTTATTAATTAAAGCTTGTTTTGCTTCATGACTAATATGATTAATGCCGCCACCAATATAGATTTTGTCTAGATTTAAAGTTACTATAATGTTAAATAAAAAACTAGCAATTTCATCTAGGTAATTGTCAACAAAGGTTTTAAACTCATGATTAGTTAGATAGGAATTTTTAAATTCATTAGTACTATTAGAATCAAAGTTAAATTTTTGTTTACTAAGTTCATTGAACTTACTAAAACTTAGTGAATCATTAACCATTTTATGATTATGAAGTAAATAACCAAATTCACCATCAAAACCGTTTTGTGATACTTGCAAGGTCTTATTAAAAACTATTCCTGCACCTACACCAGTGCCAAAAGTGATCATCGCAAAACGCTCATCATTATTTTCAACTTCAGCATATGCTGCTGCATTTGCATCATTTAATAAGATTAAATTGACATTTAAATTTTCTTCAATTATTTTAAAATCAGTGCCAATATAGTTTTTAAAATCACCATTAGCATTAATAATTTTTTTAGTTTTTGAATCAACAATGCCTGTTGAAGAAATTGCAATATCTTTGATTTCGGGATATTGCTTTAAAATACTTAAAGCAATATCAAGCAAGTCTTCAATAATTGTTTCAATTTTGGTGACAATAAAATTTTTAACTTTAAATTCTAGTTTTTCATTAATCACACCGTATTTGATATGGGTTCCACCAATATCAAAAGCTAATACATGTTTCATTTTTTACTCTTTTTTCAATTTTATAAAATAAGGAATTTTGCAATTCCTTATTAGATTTTAGTTTATTTTTTATCTAGATATTTAGATTTAATTTCTCGTGCTCTTTTTAGTAATGCTTCATCATCTTTTTTAGCAAAAGGATGTTTACTAATTCCTGCATCAAGTCCATCTAGACGTAATAAAGCTTTTAAGGTAGTCATTAATCCATTACCTACAACATCTTCAACATAGTCATTGTATTCATGAATTAATTCTCTAGCTCTAACAAAATCTCTAGCTTCATAAGCTTCTAAAATACGACGTGCTCCTAGCCCATTAGCATTATAGGTTGAACCGATGTAACCATCTGCTCCAATTACTGCTCCATAGATTAAAACTTCATCGCTACCTCAGAAGTAAACTTTATCAGGGTCACTATTAATTAGTCTTTCGAACATAAATGGATCCCCTGCTGAATATTTAACACCAACTACGTTTTTGATTTTTAAGATCTGACTAAATTGTGATGCTGACATTTTTCCACCTGCATATTGTGGTAAATAGTAAGGGAATAAGTCAATATCGACATTGTCTGAAATGCTTTGATAGTAATTTTTAATTTCATCAAAACTAAAGCCAAAATAGTAAGGACTAATTGCACTAATAGCATCAAATCCTGCTTTTTTAGCATGGTGTGCCATGTCTAAAATTTCGTCAAAATTTAATGTTCCTACTTGGGCAATTAAAGTAATTTTACCTTTTGCTTCTTTAGCAACAATATCAAAGATTTTTTTACGATCTTCAACTGAGATTAATAAAAATTCTCCAGTTGAACCAGTAACATAAAGACCATCTAGTTTTTGCACTTCAATCATATATTTTACAATTGAAGGGATGGCATCAAATTTTACTTTACCTTTTTCATCAAAAGGAGTGATCATTGCTGCAAATAAACCACTGTATTTTTTATTTTTCATAGAATTTTCCTATCTTTTTTCTGTATTAATTTTGATAATGATTTTATCCATTTTACGGATCTTATCAGTTGTTTTAGGTGCGTGTGCTTCACCTGGTCAAAAGAAAATAAATTCACCTACAAGAGGTTGTAATTTATTTCTAGTTGAATCAAGTTCATATAAAGCAACATCACCATTTTCGTCGTACTCCATTTTGGTACGCTCCATTAGTTCACCTCTTTCAAAGAAGTGAACTTCATCAGAATCTTGAGAAATATGTAAGTCTGCATAAACGTTGTGAACTTCATATTGTGAAGATTCATAGTCATATGTATCAACTTCCATTTTTAATAAAAAGATGTCTGAACCTGAAATTTCGAATTTTCCATAACCTAATTTACTTAGGTCAGTTTTTTCGATATATTCCACGGCTTTAGCAAAGTTTTTATCAATACTTTTATATCTTGATAAATTACTCAACTTGTCGATAATCATTTTTTGCCTCTATTCCCGCTGCACTTTCTTGATCTAGAATAAGTGTAACGTTTTTATGTTGTTGTAAAGCAGTCGCAGGGATTTTTAAATCACCTACTTTAGCATTTAAAATAGTTTTTACTATTTTGGCTTTTTTACTGCCGTTTGCTAAAACAATAATTTGTTTAGCTTTTAAAATATCAGATATGCCCATTGTGATCGCACGGTTAATGCGTGCGTTTTCATCACAAAAATTGTCTTTTAGAGTATTACGATCTAAAGAAACAAAATGGGTTCTAAGATCTCAATCAGTGTAAGGTTCATTAAAAGCAATATGCCCATTTGTTCCAATACCCATGATTAATAAGTCAAAAGTTTTGACTTTATCAATCTTGCGATCATATTTATTTAACGCTTCAAGCGACATATCGATTGCTTTAGGAAACGCAATGTTGCGTTTTTTGATATTAATATGATCAAACAAATGTTTGTTCATAAAATATCTAAAAGAGTGCTTGTCAGTTTCATCTAAACCTACATATTCATCTAGGTTAAATGACTTTACTTCTTCAAAAGAAACTAGGTTTTTTTGATAGTTACGTACTAACTTTTCATAAGTAGCAACTGGGGTATTGCCTGTTGCAAAAACAATTTTTGCATCAGGTTTTTCCATTACTAAATTAGTAATAATCTCTGCAGCTCTTTCGCTCATTAATTCATAGTTTTTATATACTTCTATTTTCATTGTACCCCGTCTTATATGCTGGATTCTTTAATAAATTGTCGTGTAATAAATCGTGGTCTTGTAATTGCTGATCCAACAACTGCAAAATCACAACCGATTGCTTTGGCTGCTTTTAAATCTTTTGGATGATTAAGTCCACCTTCTGCAATTAAAAAAGCTCCATTTTGATGAACAAGTTTTTCGCAATCTTTGATAAATTGGTAATCATTTTCAGTATTTGAAAATTGTTCAGTTTCAGTTGTTGCCCCTCTTAAAGTAGTTGCAATGTATTTAATACCTAGTTCTAAGGCATTTTTTACATCTTCAATTGTTGAACAATCAGCGAGCAAAACTTGCTCTTTATGATTGTTATTATTAAAGTAAGTAACTAATTCTTGTAAGGTTTCTTTAGGTCGCTTGCGCATCGTTGCATCAACTGCTAGATACTCAGCATCAGTTCTCATTAAGGCTTTAAGCTCTTTTAAAGTTGCGCTAATGTAGACATCGCTATTATCATATTCTCTTTTAATTAGACCGATTAAAGGTACCTGTGGGAAGTTCTTTTTAATAAGGTTAATATTATTTATTTGGCTAGTTCTGATGCCATCAGCACCACCTAGAATTGCGGCTTTTGCCATTTTTAGCATAGTCGTTTTTCCAAATAAAGGTTCATCTTTGAGAGCCTGACAAGAAACAAAAAACTGAAAACTTGGCTTGTTTAGTTTATTTTTCATATTTCAATATAAATTTTTTAACTTTTCCTTTATTAATCTATATCATCCCCCTTTCCTTTTAATTATCATTCAATTAACTTTAATAAATAAAAAATAAAAATTTTTTTATAATTAATTTAAAATATTTAGGATAAATATTTAAAAACTTGAAATTATTTCAAGTTTAAAGCAAAAAAGAGGTATCCAAATATGATTAAATTAACTAATCGTGACGGGATCAAGTTAAGTAAGAACGAAATTATCCTGTTAGATTTTATTGAACATAACACTGAGACATTTTTAAAAATGCCTATTAACCAGCTTGCAGATGAATTAAAAATTGCAACTGGTTCAGTTTCTAGACTGGTTAAAAAACTAAACCACAACAACTATCAATCTTTCAAAATTTATGTTGCCGAACTAAACACATCAATTGCCACTCATTCTCCCGATGACCAAATGAGTGGACTAGTAAAAAAAGCAAATCAGGTTTTTAATCATTATTATTTTGCAATTAAAAATAATTATGAAATGATCAATATTGAACTACTAGAAAAAGCAATTAAGTGAATCTACAAAACTAAAAGTATTTTAGTTTTTGGAATTCACTCTTCATATTCAGTCGCTAGAGAATTAGGGCAAGGACTTGCTACTTTAGGTTTTGAAAGTCACGTTTCAAATAGCGTGCACGAAGTTATTTTATCTTTAAGAAATAAATATTTACAAGAAACCATGATCATCATGTTTTCTAAAACTGTTTCTTCAAAAGAAAATCGCTACATCATTCAAATTGCAGAAAAATTCAAAATCAAAGTTTTATTAATAACTGAAAATACTAAAATTACAAATACTGAAAATCGTTTAGTTCTTAGATTTGCTTCACTTAGTCAAGAGAGACGAGTCAATGCTTTATCTAGTCGAGTTGCTCAGTTATTTTATGGCGACATTATTTTAAAAGTTTTGGAAGAAACACTGATCCTTAAAAACGTTAATAATCAAGATCTTTATGACAATTTTAAAGATACTTGAATTAACGGAAAATAATTTTATTTAATTTTTAGCACTCTAAGCGTTAGAGTGCTAAAATATTATTATTAGATAAAATTATTAAGGAGAAAAGATGAATGCAACATTTACAGAAACAGATAACCGCAAACCTTTAGAAAAATATGCTCGTAACTTGACTCAACTAGCAAGAGAAAACAAGTTAGAGCCAGTTATTAATCGTGATAGTGAAATTCGTGAAATTATCAGAATTTTGAGCAGAAAAAGCAAAAATAACCCTGTTTTAGTGGGTGACCCTGGAGTTGGTAAAACTGCTCTAGTCGAAGGATTAGCTAGAAAAATAGTTGAAAAACAAGTTCCTATTGATTTACTAGGTAAAGAAGTTTATGAAATTGATCTAGCTTCAATTATTGCAGGTGCTTCTTATCAGGGGCAATTTGAAAAGCGTATGAAGGACTTATTAAAAGAAATTAATGAAGCAAATGGCAACATCATTGTCTTTATTGATGAGATTCATATGTTAAACGGCATGGGTAAAAACAGTGCTGAATCAGGGCTTGATGCAGCACAAATGTTAAAGCCAATGTTAGCCAGAGGACAAATGCACATGATTGGGGCAACGACCTTAAAAGAGTATAAAAAATACATCGAAACTGACCCTGCATTTGAAAGAAGAATGCAAAAAATCTTAATCAATGAATCATCAGTAACTGACACAATTACAATTTTAAGAGGAATCAAAGATCGCTTTGAATCATTTCACAAAGTTAAAATTGATGATGAAGCATTAGTGGCTGCTGCGCAAATGTCAGACCGCTATATTGCTGATCGTTTTCTACCTGATAAGGCAATTGATTTAGTTGATGAAGCAGCTTCAGCAATTAAAGTTGAAATGAATTATGAGCCTTTGCCTTTAATTGAAATTAAAGAAAAAATTGCTCGTTTAGAAATGGAAAAAGTTGCTTTAAATTCAAGTGACAGTTCTAAACATGAAAAACGTATTAAGGAAATTAATACTGAATTAACTAAGTTAAACGAAACTTTTGCTACTCAAGAAAAAGCTTGAAAAGCAGCAAAAGCTAAAATGGATAAACTAGCTGAATATCAAGAAAGACTATATGATCTTAACCATCAAATGGACTACTATAACAGTATTGCTGATTATGGAAAAACTGCTGAAATCAAATATCGAGATATTCCTAAACTAGAACAAGAAAAACTTGAACTAGAAAAAACCTTAGAAAATAGTGAAGAAAGATTAATTAAAAATAAGGTAACTCGTGAAGAAATTATGATCGTAATTTCTAACTGAACAGGCATTCCTGCAACCAAATTATTAAAAGATGAACGTGAAAAAATTCTCAATCTTGACAAGGAATTGGCTAAAACTATAAAAGGTCAAGATGAAGCGATTAAGGAAATTCATCGCATCATCATGCGCAATAAAGCAAATATCAACGACTTAAATAAGCCAATTGGTTCATTTTTATTCCTAGGACCTTCTGGTGTAGGTAAAACAGAATTAAGTCGTGCGCTAGCTGCACAACTATTTTCAAGTGAAAATGACTTAATTCGTTTAGACATGTCAGAGTACATGGAAAAACATTCAGTTTCTAAAATCATTGGTTCACCTCCAGGTTATGTAGGTTATGAATCAGGTGGACAAGTAACTGAAAAAATTAGAAGAAAACCTTATTCAATTTTATTAATTGATGAAATTGAAAAGGCTCACCCTGATGTAGTTAATATTTTCTTACAAATGCTTGATTCAGGCCGTATAACTGATGCACAAGGTAGAGAAATTAACTGTAAGAACTTGATTATCATTATGACAAGTAATTTAACTGCTGAATTAGCACATGCAGGTGCAACTGAAGTAGAAGTGCAAGAAGCATTAAATAAATTTTTTAGACCTGAATTTGTCAATCGAATTGATTCAATTATTACTTTTAATAAGTTAACAATTGAAGTTAAAGAAGAAATTGCTAGATTAGAATTAGCTAAGGTAGCGCAGCGCTTAATTATGAATAACTACCATATTTCATTTGATGAAAGTGTTGTGCAAGAAATGCTTAAAAAAGCTTTTAACGATAACTTTGGAGCAAGACCTATTAAACGCTTTATTCAAGATAAAATCGAATCGTTACTTGCTTTTGAAATCGTTAATACATCAATGAAACAAGATTTATTCTATGTAGTTTACTTTGAAAACGGTAACTTTACTTTAAGAAAATCACTTCCAAATTAATCTGAAAATCTGCTTTCGGGCAGATTTTTCTTTTGCCTTAAATTAGTAAATTTCAAGAAATAAAAATGAACTTCGCATTGGAAGTTCATAATTTTTAGATTTTAAATCCAGTAATTTTAATTGTAAATGTTTTAATAATTTTATCAAGTTGAGCAGTTACTGTCATATTGATTGTTGTTTTATCTTTAGCATCAATTTCAAATTCAAACTTTGTAAAAGGTGATTGTGCTAGCGATCTAAATTCAACTTGATCTCTTGGATTTAAATACATCGCAATTGCATCAATGATGTATGTACCGTTAGTATAACGGTTATCAATTTCTTGTTTAAAGATATAACTTGAAACATCTTTGGCAATTGTATAGGTTTTATTTGTGAAGAAATTTACACGTGTTTGAATTACGTTGTAAACAACAACATCGTTATAATCTGATTCTAAGGTTAGAGTTAAAGTCTCTTTTTTATTAGTAATTATGTTGTTAAATTCTAGGTTAACTTTTAACATATTTCATGTTAATTTATCACTTGCATTATAAGAAATAGTTGTCACCTTTAAATCGTATTTATCAAATAAATCTTTAGTTGCTTGATCACTAATTAAACCTTTAATTATGTCTAATCTTTCGGCGCTACTTTTAACTAAAAGATCTTGATAAAAGTCACTAATTACTGTGCCTGGTTTTAGATGTAAATTTCTAAGTAAGAAGACTTCTAATTTTAATTTTCATAATGAAAAATTTGTTTGTACTTGGTTTGGATCATTTAGTCCTTCACCAAAACCTGTTACTGTAAAAATGTATTTTCTAGATAGACCATTTAATTTTAATGTTAGGTAAAGTTTTAAATTATTATCAGTTAATTCTAGTTCTAATTCTCGCTCTGTTTTATCAGCTAAAATTTGATCAATTCTACCCTTACCAGCTTCACCTGATTCTTCTTTTAATGCATTTAATAATACATCGCCTTCTAAGGTTTTAATTCGATCATAAAATGATTTAACTTCTAGTTCATTATTGCTTCTTAATTGAATATCAAAAGTAATGAATTTTGATTCGAAAGTATCGAAAAATGCGATGATTTCGGTTGCTGTTTGACTTAATTCAGGTGCTGGTGAAGATGCTCCAAAATTTAAAATTACATTAACTTTTTCATTTAATCCATTTTCACTAATTACAAAGAATTCTGCTCTTAAAACATCTTTATCATTTGTTAAAGTTACGTTTTTGATAAATGAATTTTTTAGAATGTTTTTGCTATCTTCACTAATTACAAATTTAGCAAATATTTCTAATTTTTCAGTGTTTAAAAATTTAATAGATCCATTAGGATTTAGAGTTTCAAAATAACTTAAATATTTTTGTTTATTTCAAATTGAATTTAAATTTCAATCAGCAGTTTTAATGGAATTTAGAACATCATAAAATGCTTTATAATCACTGTCATTTTCCAGTTTTCATTTATGTGTAATTTCTTTTTGTTCTGCTTCAGTTCTAAAATTATTTAACTTCAAAATTGCTGAATAATCAGCATCATTAAAATTATAAGTTAGACTAAAAGTTAGGTTGTCATTTTCTTCATCTTTGAAGCTAAAAGATAAATCCTTAACTGATTTTAAAGAGTTATTAAATTCACTAATTTTGGCTTTAAAATTATCACTTCATGCATCATTTAATTTAATCTGATTTTCTTCAATTATGATTGAATTTTTAAATGCTTCTCTAGTGATAGATGTTGCCATATCAAGTGTTTGATTATTTAAAGCATTATAAATTGTTGTTGCTAATTCATCTTGATTAACTTCAGAAAAGTTAGCAAATTCAAAACTTAGACACTTTTTGTTTGCAGGTACATTTGTTTGCTTAATGTCAAATTTGATAGTCGCTTTTTGTGCTTCAGTTGTAACTTCATAATTTTCAAAAGTTACATTATCAATATTTGTTGATACTTTAAAATACTGCTCAAATTTAAAAATATCTGAAACAAGATTTTTAAATTGTTCGCTAGTAATTTTTTTGCTAATTGATGCACGTGCAGCTTCAACTGTTGTTGTAATGTTATTTACAATTGCATCTAAATCAATTCTAGTGAATTTTAAAAATCCACTAAGTTCAAAATCCTTACTTGCAGTATCAACATTAGTTGCATTTGCAACTCTAACAGAAAGTTTTAATTTACCTTCTACATCATCAGGATCTTTAATTGCTAAAGTCAAATTATAAGTTCCAAGCACTAGTTCGTTTAAACCAAATGCATTTCTTAATTT
Source organism: Mycoplasmopsis agassizii (assembly GCF_002272945.1). Taxonomy (GTDB): domain Bacteria; phylum Bacillota_I; class Bacilli_A; order Mycoplasmatales; family Metamycoplasmataceae; genus Mycoplasmopsis_B; species Mycoplasmopsis_B agassizii. The sequence continues at coordinate 49,090 of NZ_NQMN01000002.1, forward strand.
TTCCTGAGTATCTAATTCACTTTTAAGAACTGAAGGTGATTTACCAATAATACTTTCTTGTATTTTGTAACTTGTTTCTGCCTTAATAAGAATTGCAGCAGCATTAATATCTATCGGTGTTGGCCGTGATGGATTACTTGGTGTGCTACATGAAATGGCTGTTGCTACAATTGTAAAACCACTTGCAATTAATGCAAGTTTTAAAAAACTTTTTCCTCTTTTATTTTTGATCATAGTCTTCCTTACTAAAAATTGTAGGTAAATTATAATAGAAAACTTGCAAATTAAGTTTTTTCTATTAATTTTGAATTATTTTGAAAATAGTTGCTCAAAGAAGTAAAAATAGCCTACTTTTGAGGCTATTTTTGAGTTTTAAAAGTCCATTCCTTCGATGTCATCTTGGAACATATTCAAGATTTTTTGATCGATTTCGATCGCATGATTGTGTTTTTGACGATGTCTGAAGAAGTCTTTAGGATCTTGGATATTAAATTTAGAGTTTTTACCAGTTGAAACATTGGTTCCAGCAGGAATTTTGTGCCCTAAAATGATGTTTTCTTTTAGACCGCTTAATCTATCAATTTTTGATGAAATTGCAGCATTAACAATAATTTTTGCACTTTCTTGATATGAAGCAGCAGCTAAGAATGAATCAGATAATAAAGGAATTTGTTTTGCCCCTAAAATAACTGTTTTACCAAATGGTGGGCGCTTTCCTTCTGATAATAATTTACCTGTAATTTGTCTAAATTTGTCACGGCTAATTAATGAACCAGCAACTAATTGAGAATCACCTGGTAAGCTAACTTGGATTTTTGAAAGCATCTGACTAATAATGATTTCCACATATTTATCGTTAATTGCAATCCCTTGCATACGATAAATTCTTTGGATTTCTTTTAATAAGTAAGATTGCACAGCACGTGGTCCAGCGTATTCTAATAATTGGTTTAGAATAATTGGTCCATCGACAATTTTTTCTCCAGGTGCTACTTTATCACCAACTTTTACACGAATACTTGAAGTTGTGTTGGCACTAATTTTATCTTCAACTGTGCCGCCATCTGAAGTTCCATATAAAACAGTAATTTGATAGTCTCTAAAGGCTCCATTGCGGTGCTTTCTTTCTTCGATATTAAGGATTTCACCGAATGTTTTAGCAATTTCAGCTTGACGTCCTCAAGGTTTTTGGTAAGCATCGATTAACTCTGATAAACGACCAAAACCACCAGTAATATCTTCAACACCAGCAACCCCTCCAGTATGGAAAGTACGCATGGTTAGCTGTGTACCAGGTTCACCAATTGATTGACTAGCTGTAATTCCAACTGCTTCACCAATTGAAACTGTTCTTGAGGTTGATAAGTCTTTTCCAAAACATTTTTGACAAACACCATTACGTGTTGCACATGCTAAAACTGAACGAATTTCCACTGCTTCATGATGTTTAATAATTTCACGAGCCATTGATGGAGTAATTAATTCATTTTCTTTAGTAATAGTGTTTCCGTATGGGTCTTTAATTTCTCTGATACTAAAACGACCTTGAATTCTTTCAAATAAAGGTACAATAACTGATTTAGTACGGTTATCAATAATTGATTTAATTACAAATCCACTATCAACACCACAATCAGGTTCGCGCACAACAATACTTTGAGCAACGTCGATTAACCGTCTAGTTAAATACCCTGATTTAGCAGTATTTAAGGCTGTATCAGTTAGTCCTTTACGAGCCCCGTGGGTTGATGAGTAGAACTCAAAACTTGTTAACCCTTCTAAAAATGATGACTTAACAGGGATTTCAACGGTTGAACGAATAACACGCTCATTTTCAGCATCGGCTTTTAATCTTTGCGCATTATTTGCCATCAGTCCACGTAGTCCTGCTAGCTGCACGAAGTTAGAAATAGTTGCACGAGCACCACTATTCATCATGATAAATAGTGGGTTGAAAGTAAAGTCATTATTTTCAATCACTCGTTTTAAATCACCTTGGATATTTTCTTTAATTTCAGATCATTTTCTAATAGTTAGTGAGTAACGCTGATCATCAGTAATTCAACCTTGGTTGTATTTTGATTTCAGTTGGTTAGTGTATTCTTCACCTTCACGAATCTTATCGTTTTTGTTTTCAACTGTCATAATGTCAGCAATTGAAATTGATGTTCCTGAAATAGTTGAGAACTTAAATCCTAGATCTTTAATTTTGTCTAAGAATGAAGCAATTGAATTGACATATTCGAATCAAACATATTCAAGTAATTCGATGTATTGTTCCATTTCTCATAGAGGTGTATCTAGTTTGCGTTCAATTTTTAAACGTTTATTGATTTTTTCAAAACCAATAATGGTGATTTTTTCAAGCATTGAAATGTGAGTGTAATTTAAATCATAACCTTCAACATCTTTAATATTTGCTAGTAAATCACGTACGTTTGTATAGTTTTCAGCATTTAATTTATCAATTACTTCTGCTAATTCTGCTTTAGAAATACTTGGTAAGTATTTTTCGTAAATTGCACGAATAATACGAGCAACATTTTTCTTAGTTAAAGCATCATTAATAGGTTTTGACTTGATAAATTCTTTGATGTCTCCACCATAAGGAACTTGATAATTTTTAAAATAATCATTTCTTGCATAGGTGGCTTCAGTGTTATCAAAAATGAAGTTAAAACTTTCAGGAAAGGCTTCATTAAAAATGAATTTACCAACTGTTGAAATTACATAACCTTTATTAGTTGAAACTGTTGAAAGTTTGTTTAGATTTTTAAAAGGCATTGCTACACGAGCGTGTAAGCTAACAATTCCTGAATCGTATGCTAATTTAATTTCATCCAAATTAGCAAACACATGTCCTTCACCTTTAGCACCTGCAATTTCCATTGTTAAGTAGTAAATTCCTAAAACCATATCCTGAGAAGGGTTGATAATTGGTTCACCATCTTTAGGTCCTAGAATGTTACGGTTAGCATATAAAAGTTCTTTTGCTTCACGGACTGCTTCATCAGAAATCGGTACGTGCACAGCCATCTGGTCACCATCAAAATCGGCATTGAAAGCTTCAGTAACAAGTGGGTGCAAGCGAATTGCACGTCCTCTAATTAAAACTGGTTCAAAAGCCTGAATTGATAAACGGTGCAAGGTAGGCGCACGGTTAAGTAGAATTGGTCTACCTTTAATAACTTCAGCAACTTCAGGTCAAATAATCGGGTTTAAATTTTCAATTAACTTACGAGCATTTTTAACTGAGTGGGAAATTTCTTTTTGAATTAGCCGTTTAATAATCCATGGCTCAAATAATTTAGCAGCCATTTCACGAGGAATTCCTGCTTGGTGAATTTTTAAATTAGGACCAACAACGATAACTGAACGACCTGAATAATCGACACGTTTTCCTAAAATATTTTGACGGAAACGTCCTTTTTTACCAGTTAAAGCATCAGCTAGTGATTTTAAAGCACGGTTATCTTTGGAAACAACTGGTTTAGGTTTTTTCTTAGCATTATCAATTAAAGCATCAACTGCTTCTTGAATCATTCTTAACTCATTTTGTAAAATTAATGTTGGAGCATCTGAATCAAGTCATTTTTTAAGACGATTATTTCTGATGATAATACGGCGATATAATTCATTAATATCACTAGTTGAGTGACGCCCACCATCTAGTTGTACAAGTGGTCTAAGTTCAACTGGAATAACAGGTAATTTATAAATTAACATGTTAATTGGCTCTTGTTTAGAGTCAATAAATGAGTTAATAATTTTTAGCCTCTTATATAAAATTGAACGTTCTTGTTTTTTAGAAACAGGTAAGTGTGAACCTGATAACTCACCCTTATTAATTTCGTTAATTTTTTCACGAACTTTTTCACGTTCTTCTTCTAAATTAATATTTTTTAATAAGTATTCGATCGCACGACTTCCAGTTGCAATTTTTGCATCTGAATATTCTTCGATAACTTCGTTTAATTCGTAAAAATCAACACCATAATCTGGTCCTGATTTTGATTCAGAAATTTCAATAATTTCATTTAATGATTCATCAATAATTTCTTGAGCTTCTTCATCATCTGGTAAACGTTCTTTAAGTTCGATTAAAACATTTTTATAAATTTCAGCAGCATTATTAATGTTGATGATTTTATTTTTAGGTAGATTTTTTAAGCCGCCTGATTCTAAAATGATATGTGATTTATAGTAGATAACGTTTTCTAAATCAGTTTTAGAAACGTTTTCTGAACTATTTTCAACTCTTAAACCAAGTAGTTTTGAAATAATTGAGTGATCAATTTTAAAGAATCAAAAGTGCACAACAGGTACATGTAAAGTAATGTGACCCATTCTTGAACGTCTTGCTAATTTAGGTAAAATTTCAGGTTTTTCAATTTCACAAAGAGAAGTTGCATTACAAATTTGACCTTCGTTTGATTTTTTATATTTACGCCCACAAATAGGACATTTATAGTCAGTTGTTGGACCAAAAATTAATTCATCAAATAGACCATATCTTTCAGGTTTATATGATTTATAGTTAATAGTTTCTGGCTTAGTAACTTCCCCATGAGATCATTCTTCAACGTCTTTTTGTGTTACTAATGAAAGTGAAATTTTTTGGATTTTATTTTCGTCAATCGAGTGGTATGCTCGTGTTTTAATAATTTCTTTTTCCATATAGTTCTCCAGTCTTAATTTTTTAATTAAATAAAAATAAGAAAAACAACCTAAGTTATTTTTCTGACTTTAAAATTCTTGATTCTTATTTAATTTCAATGTTTCATCATTATATAGATTAGCATCGAAAAAAAATAATTATTTTTTTGAATTTTTAAGCCATTTTTTGATATGCAAAAAACCTATTTATCTTCGTCTTCAGTAGGCTTTTTAAGACCAAAAGTAACGGCTGTTAAATTTTCTCGTGGCTCATTTGAAAATTCAGGATAGTCTTTATGTGGATCAAATAATGGTTTCATGAAATCTGTATAAACGTGTGAAACATCTTTGGCATAGGCATTAACCATTGCTTTGGTTCAACTTGTATCAACATTCATCACATCTTTTCAGAATTTAGTTTCAACTGCATCAAAATCTTTGACCTCTTGAGCAACTTCATTTTTGTCGTATTTATCAATGTAAACACGATTTAAACGTGGTCTTTCTAAAGCTGGTCCATCGCTTTTTCCGATGTTTACAGCAATTACAGGAAAGACGTTTTCTGGTAAGTTGTATTTTTCTTTTAAGTATACAGGTAGTCCAAAATGACGTACACCTCCAACAATTGTGCTGTTATATCCTAAACTTTCAGCAGCAATAACTGCGTTTTGCAACATGATATAAGCATCACCTCAAGCGTTTAAGAAGTTGTCAAAAGTTTTGATAACTACGCTTTGATTTTGTACTTTACTTGCAGTTTCAATACGGTTAAAATCAATCATGAAAACAACTGTAATTGCTGAAGTTAAGTAGTGTTTTTGTCTTTCAATATTTACTTTTGCAAAAATTTCTTCTTTGACTTCAGGATCTTTAATTACTAAAGCACTAACATGAAATTTATTGCTTGAAGTAGGTGCTGCATTCATTGCTTTGACGATTTCATCTAAATCTTCAGGAGTAATTGAATCACCACTCATTTGACGGTGTGAACGACGTTTTAAAATTAAATCAATGGTTTGATTTTTAGGCATTTTTTTCTCCAATTTTGAATTATTTTTAAGTTTAAAAAAATTGCTTTTCTGGTTATTAAAACAATAAAAACAGCAACATGTATGCTGTTTTTGATCATTTAGACCTTAATTTTCGTAAGCATCAATGTTGAAATCAGAGTCCATATCTTCGAATTCGATATCATCTAAATCATCAACATCACCGATTTCATTTTCTAAATTATCATCGGTATCTTTTTCATGAACTTCGAACTTAACTCCTAGTCCACGAAGCTCATAAGCTAGCACGCTAAATGATTCAGGAACTCCAGGTTTAGGAAGTGCTGTACCACTAGTTAAAGCACCATATAAGTAATTTCTACCTTCAATATTATCTGATTTATAAGTCAAGATTTCTTGCAAGATATTGGTTGCTCCATATGATTCTAAAGCTCAAGTTTCCATCTCTCCAAAACGTTGTCCCCCGTTTTGAGATTTACCTCCAAGAGGTTGTTGAGTAATTAATGAATAAGGTCCAACGCTACGTGCATGCATCTTATCATCAACCATATGTGAAAGTTTTAACATGTACATCATTCCAACTGAAACAGGGTGGTCAAAAGGTAATCCTGTTTGAGGATCATAAATTTTGGTTTTACCACTTCTATCAAGTCCTGCATTTTCTAGTTCGCTTTGAATGTCTTCTCATTTGATTCCATCAAACACAGGTGAAACGAATTTTGCACCTGTTAAGCGACTAACCATTCCAAGGTGAAGTTCAAAAACTTGACCAATATTCATACGAGAAGGCACCCCTTGAGGATTTAATAAAACATCAAGTGGTGTTCCATCTTCTAAGTATGGCATATCTTCTTCAGGCACGATTCTTGAGATAACTCCCTTGTTTCCATAGCGCCCAGCCATTTTATCTCCGACTTTGATTTTACGTTTTTGAGCGATATAAACTTTAACAATTTTATCGATTCCATCTTCTAATTTATCTCCGAATTTACGGCTTAGAATTTGAACATCAATAACTGTTCCTTGGTGTCCGTTTTTAACTTTTAATGAAGTATCTTTTTTAGTAGTAATTTTTTGGTTAAAGATGCCATTTAATAGTTTTTCACTAGGACTTGTGTTTTCATCTCCACGAGGTGAAACACGACCTACTAAAATGTCTCCAGGTAAAACTTCTGAACCAATATTAACGATACCTTCATCATTTAAGTTTCTTCTTGAACGCAAACTTACGTTAGGAATTTCAGCAGTTAATTCATCATCTCCTGCTTTTAGTTTTCTAAACTGAATGCTTTGTTCTTCAATATGAATTGAGGTTAAAGTATCATCTTTGAATAAACGCTCGTTAATGATAATCGCATCCTCAAAGTTATAACCTTCAAAAGTTGAAAAACCAACTAATAAGTTTTTACCAATTGACATTTCTCCGTTTTTAAAACTGCTTCCATCGGTAATAATTTGACCTGCTTCAACTGTATCGCCAACTTTAACGATTGGAGTTTGACTCATGACAGTTCCTTGGTTAGATCTTTCATAAGAAAGGAGTTGATAAACATCGGTTCTAGTTTTACTATCACTATCTGAAAAAGGTTGAATTTTGATTTCTTTTCCATCAACATAAATAACTTTTCCAGCACGGTTTGCTTTAACGTTAGCAGAAGAATATTTAGCTAAATCGGCTTCAATACCAGTTGCCACATTAGGTGCTTCAGCAACTAATAAAGGCACTGATTGACGTTGCATGTTCGCCCCCATTAAGGCACGGTTAGCATCGTTATTTTCTAGGAAAGGAATACATGAACTAGCTAATGAAGTCATTTGATTTGAACTAACTGAAACATAATCAACTTCGGTAGCATCAACAATTGTATATTCACCGTTATATTTAACGGTAACTTTAGGGTCAATAATTCTGTTATTATCATCTAAATTAATAGTTGATTGGGCAAAATGCAGATCTAATTCTTCATAAGAAGTTAAATAAATAGGTTTTGAAGCATCAACTACACCGTTATTAACTCGGTAGTAAGGAGTTTCTAAAAATCCTAAATCATTAATTCTTGCAAAAGTTGCTAAGTTTAAGATCAGTCCGATATTTTGACCTTCAGGTGTTTCAATTGGACAAATTCTTCCATAGTGAGTTGTATGAACGTCACGAACTTCAAATTGAGCAGTATCACGGTTAAGTCCACCCATCCCTAAAGATGTAATTTTACGTTTTGAACTAATTTCAGCTAAAGGATTTGTTTGGTCCATGAACTGTGAAAGTTTTGATGAGTTAAAGAATGTTTTAATTTGGTTTTGCACCATTTTATTGTTAGTTACATTTTTTGGTGTAATCTTAGAAGCTTCTCTAGCAGAGATTTTTTCTAAGGTGTTTTTTTCCATTTTGTTTAAACCAATGATGAATTGGTTTAATAATAATTCACCAACTGAAACAATTCTTTTATTAACAAGTGAATCAGGATCATCATCTAAACCAATACCATCACCTAGGTTAAAGTAGTAACCTAAAGCGGCAATAATATCTGAAACTAATAAGTGTCTTTCATTTGAAGAAGGATCGTTAGCAATAACTAAATAACTGTTATCTTCTTCAGGATTAGTTTCTGCTAAATCACGGTCACGACGGTTTTTAAAGATACGAACTTTAATCACATTTACACGTTTTCTTAATTCATTATCTTCTTCTCCATAACGTGCATAAACATCGTCTGATAAAGAAGTTTCTTTAGTTAATTTGCTTAGAGGTAAAATCCCGTCACTAAAAGCTTTTTGGATATCTTTAGCAACTTGCTTATCGATTTTAATTCCTTTTTCAAAGATGATTGCACCTTTAGAAGTTTTTAAATCTTCAGCTAGATAAGTCCCTGTTATACGGTCTAATAAGGTTAACTTACGGTTGATGATAAAGCGCCCTGATGCTGTTAAGTTATAGCGTTTTTCATTAAATAATAAAGAAGCAATTAAGTTTTTAGTTGCTTCTTTAGTAACACGGTCACCCTTACGAATTGTTCTAAAAATTTTCTCTTGAGCATCACGAATGATGGTTCTATGTTCATCTTTAGAAAAATCGTATTTATCTTTTTTCAAGGTTTCTAATAAAGTTTCACTTTTACCAAAAAGGTTGATCATGTCTTCATGTTTTAGACCTAGAGCAACTAAAAATAGTGAAAGTGAAAATTGTTTGTTTTTGTCAATTCTGATCTTAACATTGTCAATTGAATTACCACTAACTTTATGTTTAATTTCAACTCATGAACCCATACGAGGTAATAAATCGACCTTGTTGAAAAGATCGTCAGATTGTTTGTCACGAGTTTTAGTTGAAAAGTAAACTCCAGGTGATCTAATCAACTGTGAAACAATAATTTTTTCACTACCATTGATAATAAATGAACCACCACGGGTCATTAAAGGAATTTCACAAAGTAGAACTTCATCAGTTGCAATTTCCCCTGTTTCAGTTACTTGCTTTTGTAATTTAACATGAATATTTGCAGCGTAAGTTGAACCTCTTTGCTTTGCTTCACGAATTGCTTTAACTTCTGAAACTAGTGGCTTTTCAATTCTTAATGAATTATGAACATATGAAATTTCCACTTTTCCATTGGTTGAAACAATTGGATAACTATCTCTTAAAGTTTTCTCGATTTGTTTGTTTAAAAATTCTTCAAAAGAATCTCTTTGCATTTCTAAAATGTCTGTTAATGGTAGGTTATTCTTAGTTTTTGAATAGTCTCTACGCTCGGTAATTGGACCAAATTTTCTTAAGACATAATTAGTTTTATTAGTTGCCATTGTGCTCCTTTAAGCTAGAAAATGTTTCTTTTGCATTCTCGACTTTGCTAACTTTTTAAACTCTTTAAAATATTAATAAAAAGCCATTGCAAAGTAATGCAAATAGCCTTTTTATTTTATAGAATTTTTTAAATAAAATCTGAAAAATTTTATTTATTTTTAGCCCCTATTTTAGGGGCTTTTCGTTGTTTTTTAAGAGTTTTTAATTATATTTGAATGTATTTGTCAGGTTGCTTGCACCTTCATCTAATAAGCCCTGATTTGCTGCATTTTTGTCTTTAGTTTCAAAGACAAAAATCTCTTTTCCTAGTTCTAAAAAGTAGTGCAGTTGGTTTAAAATTTTGCTTGAAGGTTTTAATTTTAACAAACTTAATTGCTTAGATAAATGAGCGATCATTTCATTACGTTCATAAAATCTTGAATGCTTTACATGAACATATCAAGGGTATTTGGTAAGTAATAATTCTTTATCAAAATTGATCTTATTATTCCCTAAATACGGGCTTTCTAGACCATTTGCAAGCACGTGAATAATGCCAATATTTTGCTCACGTGCTTTATTAATTATCTGACTTTCAAAACCTGGAAAATTACTTGTGATTAAAGTAATTTTAGGATGATTTTCAAAAAAATCATTCATTAAATGAACTGCTTCAGCATCTTCAATGTCACCATTTAAGGTGTGCTTATTAACTGAATTTAAAAGTTCAAAATTACCTTTATAAAATAGTACAAGTGGAGGTTTATTACTATTTAAAAGTTCCTTTGGATATTCATCATCTAAGATCGTGATGAACTTAATATCTAGTTCCTTCATCTTGTTTAAGTAAAATAAATAAACTCCATAGTCAATGGCATTACGTTTATTTATATCATTGTAAGCGAGTGTAAAGTCGCCTTTATTTTTGATTCAAAAATATACGATTATATCTTCCATCTAATTCCTTTGTAAATTGCTTAAAAATGAAAAAAGGGTGCCTATAAATAAGCGCCCTTTTTATTGTGTAGTGAGTTTTATTTTCTTTCGCTGTATACTGAAGCGTATTTACGATTTCTACGTGATTCGTATTTTACAAATCCGTCAATTTTTGTAAATAAGGTGTGATCTCCACCCATACCTACATTTTCACCAGGAAAAATTTTAGTTCCTTTTTGACGGTAAATGATTGACCCAGCACTTGCAAATTGACCATCACCTAGTTTTGCACCAAGGCGACGACCAGCTGAATCACGACCATTACGAGTCGAACCACCTGCTTTTGTTTTTGCCATGTTCTGGACCTATCCTTTCAATTCAGTAATTTTTACTCTTGTATATGGCTGTCTGTGCCCATATTTACGTTTATGGGTACTTTTAGCGTTATGACGATAAACAACGATTTTTTTTGCTTTTCCTTGTTTTTCAATAATTCCGCTAACAACAGCTTTTTCTAGGTAAGGAGTACCGATTTTGTCCCCTACCATTAATACTTGATCAAATGATATTGTACTTCCTTCGTCACCTTCGACTTTTTCAATAAATATCACATCATCTTTTTTGACTAGTAGTTGTTTACCACCAGTTTTAATAATTGCATACATATTTAACTCCGATATTTAAATATTCATCCTGATGGTGCTCACTATAAGTTTTTAGTGATACTTAAAAAATGACCATTTTAGAATGGTTACAATTGTAACGTTTTTCATTATATACAAAAAGTAAGAAAATAAAAATTAATAACCAAAATAAATTGGTACGTTGTCGGCTTTACTTGAACCTGATTCTGCAGAGGCTTTGGGCGCTTCATTTTCTCATTTATAATCAAATTCTTTTGTTTTAATTGCTCCCGAACTTGATCCGTTGCTTGTAAAGCTACGGAACAAATTACTAATTGAAGTAATTGCTAAGACAACTGCTGGGATGGCAGCTATAATTGCTAAGAAGGCACCACCATATGTATTTGCCTCTTCTTCTTCGGTTAGTTTTTCTAAATCTAACACATATTCTCCTTATTAAATTAAATTTTATTTAGTATTGTTTTTGCTCCTTTCAATTAGTAATAAAGAAATTTGAAGTATTGCAAAAAAATGGCACCATTTTTTTATAGATCTTTTTGCACCAAAAAAATCTGGATTTTTTTCTGGAAAAAATGCAAATAATTTAAAATGTGTTCATGTATTTAAACCAAAAGCAAATAAATGTAGTTTTTAACTATTTTATGATGTCACCTTTTTAGGTTACATTTGTTTTGCTTTCACTCAAAAATCAATTCGCACGCAAATGTAACTGTTTAGTCAGTTACATTTTTAAATACATGTTTTAAATATTAAGAAAGGAAATAGAAATATCTATTTACATATGAATAAAATTAAGAAAAGAATCTTATCGACTTTATTAGTTGCCCTTCCTTTGGTAACTATCGCTAGTGCAATTGCTTGCACTAGCATTACGGATCCAAGTGATCCTAAAATAGATCATCAAAAAGATCTAGAGACAGCAAGTAAGGAATTAACTGCTAAAACTGAAGGATGAGGTTTAACAGGTAGAAATGCTTTTGCATTAACTTTTAAAAATTTAGAAAAGCAACTTGAAAAATATAAAGAATCAGTTAAAGTTGGTTCTCAAAGAGAAGTGATTACTTTATTAGAAAATCTCTTTGGCAAACCTTTTACCAAAATATTAGATGGCATTAGCGTTAGCAGAATTACTATTACATCACTAGATAATACAAGTGCAACTTTAAGTATAAATTTGAAAAAAGATGATGCAACTTTAAATGATATTAAGGTGAAAGTTATTAACTTTAAAGAACCTGATTCAGCACTTGAAACAATTAAACATGAACTTGAAAATCAAACATTTGAGTTCAAATATTTAACCTACGATCTTGCTGCTAACAAATTTGTTGCAGTTGAAAATCCAACATTAAAATTTGCTTCAACAGCCGCTAAAGAATACGAAGACATTTTGCATAAACCTGCAACAGAAAATGGTGGTGATGATGGAGTTTTAAGTACCTTATTAATTCAAACATAAGACAAGTTTAAAGAAACATTAAAAAATGCAACTTTATCTAACTTTAAATTTGAAGCAGATAACAAAACTAGCACGTTAACTATTAAAGCAAAGTTGAATCAAACAGGTCAAACTAGTGTTGATGTAAAAATTAAAATTACTAACTTTTCAAAAGATCTTGAAACAGGTAATCTTTTAAAACTTGCTGAGATTATTAACAACAAAGAATTTGATGCATCAAGAGCACTTACAAGATTTAACAAAGATTCTGCTGTTCAAGGAACTTATATTCCAGTTGAAGTTTCCAATGTTGAAGGTTACAAAAAATATTTTGCAACATTAAAATCTAATTCTTTAACACTGTTAACCGACCTAATTAAACAACCAGGAATAAGAAAACCTGGTTTTGAAGATTATCAAGATCTAACTACACTTTTGAATCAATTGGGTTCAGATCAAAAGGTTGTAGTTAATGCAAGTTTAGGAGAATCTACTGATACAACTTTAATAATCAATATAACTTTGAAACTAACAAAAGATACTCCTGATTCAGAAATAGTTAAGGCAAGTTTTAAAATAATTAACTTTGATGATCCAAAAGAATTGAAAAAATTTAACGATGCAATTGAGGTTTTAAAAGCAACTGATTGACCAGTAGATGATACAGTTGAAGATTACAATGTTGCACAACGCCGTTATGTGTCTTATATTAAATATAATATAAATCAAGATATAAACTTATCAAATCCAAGAGATCCCTTTGGAAGAGATGCTATTTTCTCAAAACTTTTAGGACCTAAATTTAAAGAAGCACTAGGTAATGTATCAATTGTATACCCTGATTATAATTTTAAAAATCGTGATCAAACAACATGAACAATCGGCTTTTTAGCTCGTTATAAAGGTCTTAAAACTACAAAAGCTTTTACAATTAATATTACTAATTTAACTAAAGATATTGACTTTGAAGATGTCGAAGTGCTTAAAAAAGCAGGTGAAGATATGAATGGTACAATACTTCACACTGAACTAACTCATTTATCTACTGGAGAAAAATCAACAACTGATCAAGCTAATGAGAGATTAAAACAAGCATATCAAAATAATAAATTAAGTTTATTAGACTTATATGCTTTATTAAAATTTGATACTGCAACAGGTTTATCTAGCAAACAAAAAATTAACAAAGTTAAAAACACTTTAGCGATTTGAGGTACCTTAGATGGACCAACAATAACTGAAGTACAAGCAATACCTGAACCTACAAAATTAACCTTGCAATTTAAAATTGGTGTTACTAAGAAAAGTGATTCGACTGAAATTTCAAGTGATTGAATTACTCTAATATTAGTAGGATTTTAAATAAAATTGATTGCGAAAAAGTACGCCTAAAACGTACTTTTTTTAATTCATTTTAATCAGTAATTATTCTAAAACATCGGTAAAAAGCCTGTTTCAAAAAACTATCAAAAATTAACTGTCTGGGTCTGATGTTAAATCTGACTGTTTTTCAACCTTAACAATTCCATCTTTATCAGTTACTAATTTGTATGCATATTTTTCATAGTTAGAATACATATATGAAGTATTTGAAGTAACGAGACTTTTACTTTTATTAACTGGTTTTACTAGTTCACTTTCTTGAACTATTGAGTCGCTATTTTTATCTTCTCAAAAATATAATTCTTTTGCTTTTGAAAAATCAATTCTTGCTCCTGCATAAAAAGTAACTAATTTTTCACTTGAAAAATTACTTGAAACAGGCTCTAGATCTCTAGTCATACTTAATAAAGAACTTTTTGCCCTCATTGTAAAATCTTCAGCAGTTTTTGAGTTATTGTCTCAATTTAAAAAAACTAAATCAGTTTTTACATATGGTGTTGCATAATTACCTTTAACAATTAGTGACTTGTATTTTTTAGCTTTTTCTTCAGTTAAAAAACCACCAACTCTAATACTATCTTTATTGATTTTATCAAAACCAATTTTACTTGTATCTAGAGATGTTGTTGTGTGAACATTTAAAGGATTTAAAACAGTTAAACTACTAATTTCATTGTCAGCTTTAGCAGCTGCTAAATAAGTGTTGTAAAGTGCTTTTGAATTGTCATCTAAAGTGACATTTTTATCTGTAATTTTTAAAATACCACCATAAGCAGAGTTAGCTGCTATTAGTTTACCGTTTTTACCTTCAGGTCTAATTACTAGATCTGATTCTCAATTACCTACACTATTTTTAACAGCACCTGAACGCAGTTCAATTGTACGACTTCAATCATCTGCTATAGCTTGAATTGAAGGGCCAGGAGCGCCTGTAAGACTATAACCTTGTGTATAAAATCAGTTTTGAAATGTGTCACCATGTTCACTTTGATCATAGTTTGAAGTTTGTGCAAGTTTTGTTCATTCACGAGCAATTAATTCAGCCATTGAATAATGGTAGTTAATTCCCTGCTTGCTAAGTGGCTTAGAAATATAGTTACGGTTTTTTGCTCTTTCTTCACTAGCAGGATCTCATTGAGTACCTTTTAATTCTTCTGTTGTTTTATTTGGTGCTAAATTACTTTTAAAAGTGTCATAAGTTAATTGACCATTTCAATCTTTAGAGGCATTTTCAAAAAGTGCTATATCTTCAGCATTTTCCTGTGAAGTGCCATTTGAAATATTAAATAATGCAGCTGCCGAAAGATAGTTACATAGACAAGGTCCTTGTTTAATTGAACCATCATAATAAGTTTTATTAAGTGGTGTGTTAGCATAATTTAATAACTTTGTAAAGTTATCATAAAAATGTTTATCATAATTTTTAATATATCCTTCTCTACCTGTTCTATCGATTGTGGCTTGCGTATTAGTTGGATCTAATACCTTAGAATCAAAGTCTCTATCGATATAAATGCTTGCAAAATGGTGAATATATTCATGTTTTAGAGTAGGCAAAATATAAGCAACTCGCTGCTGATAAGTTAAATTAGGATTTCTTGCTACAGCATCAGTTGTAGCAAAAACCTGTTTTAATTCTGGAATATATAAACCTGCTGTGTTAGGAACTATTTCATTTTCAAAGTCAATTACTACTCCATTTAAAGCAGTAATTTCAGGTCCATAATCAATTTCTTTCATAAAAGTTCTAACAAATTCAACGATTTCAGCCTTACTAAAAAAGAATTTGTTACTTGATTTATTTTTGTTGACATAAAATTTTAAACCTGTTAAACCATCTTGATAAGTATAAAAATTTTCTGTATCTTCTAAAAAAGTTGATTCGCTTTTTTGTAAATCTGCTTCTAAATTAGTTACTTCTAGTTTCAATTCAGGGTTTCTAGGGATCGAAGGTTTATCGCCTTCATTAGAACAAGCAATTGCTGCTAAAAATGCTGAAGTTGATAAAACTGCAGCAGTTGGTAAAAATATTTTTTTAAACTTTAACTTCATAAATACCTCTTTAAATTTAATAAAAAACGACACCTGTGTGCCGTTTCGTCTTGAAAATTACAATACAAAATGACACACTATTGAATAGTGAAGTACATAATTTTGTTTGTATTAAAATTTTTCATATGGTTATTATATGAAAAAAATAAATTTTTCTAGAAATTATCTAAATCAAAAATATTTTTTTCATTTGCAAATGCATTCAAATTAAAAAAATCAAAAAATATTTTTTTCTACAGTAAAAAATAATTTTTCTTTAAAATAATGGCATGTATTTAAACGGAAAACAAATTTATTGAACCAATAACTTTATCATGAAAAAAATCATGATTACATTTGTTTTACCTAAAAGTTAGAAAATCGTAGCAACATTCATTTATTAAAATCAAGTAAATAACTACAACAAATGTAATCATCAGACTAGATGATTACATTTTTTTAACTTAAATACTTATTAACACAACAATGAGAAAGGCTTATAGAAAATCTATAAACATATGAAAAAATTTAAAAAGAATATTTGACTAATCACTGCATCTTTAGGTGCAGTAACACTAGTTACAACAGCAATTGCTTGCACGCAAACTCCAGGTGGTGGCACTAAAACACCAGAAGATCCACCTAAAACTGCTGATGAAAAAGAATTAGAAGAAGTTAAATCTACCTTAGCGGCTAAAAATTGAGGTTTAACTGGTAAAGCAGCATTTGCTAAAACCTTAAAACAATTAGAAACTGAATTTAATTCTTACAAAAGTGAAGTAAAAGCAGCTGACCAAGAAAAAGTTAAAAAGTTGCTTGAAGATAACCTTGGCAAAGAATTTACTAATGCTTTAAAAGTAGCAACCTTAACCAAAATTACGCTAGAAAGTAGCGGTAAAACCACTGCCACCATGAAGTTAGGTCTTAAAAAATCAGATGCAACTTTAGCTAATGTTGAAGTTAAGTTAATTAACTTAAAAGCGGCACAAACATCACTAGAAAAAATTAAGGAAAATCTTGAAAAAGAAGTTTTTGCCGTTAGATATTTAGTACAGGGGCAAAACGGACATCTAATTGATCAAGTAAATCCAGAACTAAATTTAGCATCTGAACAAATTAAAATTTTTCAACAAGTGCTAAGAGGTCCAACTGAACAAGGTGGTGGTGAAGCTTTTGTTGAATGACTAGCGACTGGTTTACCTGCAAAATTTAAATCGGAAATTAAAACTGCAAAACTTGTAAATGTCAGTTTTGTAGCCGATGATGATAAAGGAATTATTACAATTTCAGCAACGCTAAAAGACACTGGACAAACTTCAGTTCCTGTAACCTTAAAAATTTCTAATTTTGCAAGAACTGCTAGTTTAGATGATTTGAAAAAACTAGTAAAACTACTAGAAAACAAGTCTTTTGAAGCACCAAAACCCCGAACAATTCCTACACCTACACCAGATTTTCCTAGAACGCTTAGTATTCAAAATGTATCTACTTTAAGTGATTTTAAAACATATTTTGATGGTTTAGAAGATACTAATCTTTCTTTTAGTAAAAAGATAGTTGATGAACCTTTAGGAAATTCAACAACACTAACTGCATATAAAGAATTGGAAAAATTCTTGAACGTTTTTGAACCAAGTCAAAAAACTTTTGTTAGTGCAAAACAAGTTAGTGATGAAGCAGCAAAAACTACAACTGTGACTTTAACTTTAAAAACTAATAAAGATGCACCAGAATCTGAAACTCTGACAACAAGTTTTAAACTTGTAAACTTTGATGATCCTGAAAAAGTCAAAAAACTAGATGAAACTATTAAAAAACTTGAAGCAAAAGACTGACAAGTGGATGCTAGTGTTGAAGGCCAAAAAAATGATAGACAAAGACAACTATCATTTGTTCGCTACAATCTTCAACAACAATTAGCAGATATTGCAAGTGGAAGAAGTCAGAAAAAAACTGCCGAAGTTTTTAAAGATTTATTAGTAGCAGAATTTGATACATTGCTTGAAAACTTAGAAATTGTAACTCTGGATAGTAACTTTCATAATCGCGATCTAACTACCTGAACAGTTGGTCTACTTGTTACATATCCTGAACTAAAAACTATTAAGTTAGCTAAGGTAAATATTACAAATTTAACTAAAGATGTTGATACAACTGACACAGTTGAACTTAAAAAGGTTACAGATAAAATTAATGGTAAACATGTAATTTCTACTTTGGCAAAAGCAGAAGGACCAAGACCAAAAAGCACTGCTGCACAAGCTGCTAGTCTATTAAACCAAGGTTTTGAAAGAAGACAACTAGTGTTAATTAGTTTACTCACTTTCGCAGATAGAGATCAAACTACAGACACCATTACTAAAAAAGACTTAGAAGACTATAACGATGCTTTAGTTTCAGTTCTTGTCCAACCAGGAGTAAGTTTAAAAACTTTTAAAGCAACTGCAAAAGGTAAAACAGTAGAAATGAAATTCACAATTCAAGGGGCACCTAAAAATGGTAAACCAGGCTTAATTAGTGAAGAAATGACTGTTACTTATGAAGGTTTTGAATCTTAAAAATCAATAAAAAATACTAGCTAAATTTGTGCTAGTATTTTTATTGACCTAATTAGTTATCGTAATCAGGGTGATTTAAAAAATCTTGGTTAAACTCTCCTACATATGGTACATTTCTTAATTTTTCTTGGTAATCCAATCCAAAACCAACTAGGAAAACTTTTTGTTCTAGTAAAAAGCCACTTTTTTCAGGTACAAAAGTTTCTTTTCTAAATGGTTTATCAATCAAGGTGATTGTTTTAATTGAATTAGGTTTACGATCTTTTAAAAGTCTAACAATTTTATTAATAGTGATACCACTTTCAATAATATCCTCAACTAGTAAAACATCTTTGCCACGAATATCTGCAGCTAAATCAAGCACAATTTTAACACTACCACTTGATTCATTTGCTCCACCATAAGATGAGGCAACGATGAAATCAATTGCATGTGTCTTTGTAACATTGCGCATTAATTCAGCCATAAAAGGCATTGAACCTTTTAAAATACCAACTAGAATTAAGTTTTGGCTGTCTTTATAAGTTTCATCAACTCACTGAGCAAGCTCTTTAATTCTGTTTGAAATAGTTTGTTCATCATAGATCACTTTTTTGAAGTGGGGATGAATTTTAGTTTTATTTTCTTCAGTCATAAATAAATTTTATAGATTTATCAAAATTTCTTACAAAATTTTTTAAAATTCTTGGTTTGAAGGTAATTTAGTAAAAAATAGGAAATTGCATTAAAAATTTAACCAATAGATGTTTTTTAATAAAAAATGACTCTCAGCGAGAGTCAAATTTAAAAATTAAATTTTATTGAACTGGATTTTCTTAGCATCACTAATGATTTTTAAGATAGCAACAGTTTTATCTAAAACGCCTTGATGATCCAAATTTGTTGTGTCAATTATAGTGTAAGGAATTTTATATTTTCTTGCAAGTTCTTCAAATTTAGGTTTGTAAATTGCATGTAGTTGCTGAAAGTAAGATTCATTTAAATTGAAATTTGCAATTTCAACATCACGCCCTCTATTTTTAATTCTTTCAACAAATTTTTCGTAAGTTACATCTAAATAAATTGCATAATCAGGGATTTCATCTTCAAAAATCATCTTGCTAAATAGTGAATCATAAGCATTTAAATATTTTTCGCCACTAGGTAGTAAATTTAAGTAAGCGAAAATGTAATGCTCAATTGCAAAACGATCTAGAAAAATGTAATCGTAAATAGGATCTAGTTTTTCTTCAACAAATTTTTTCAAAATATTGTGAAATTTAGCTGAATGAGATTCAACTACATAAGTTTGAAAAGACATTGTCAAGTGTGGTTTTTTCTCATAAAGTCATTTTAAGAAGGTGTTGAAAATTTCATCTTCTTCTTCGAATTCAGCTAGAAAAAGTGACTTAGGATAAAGTTTTTTTAAACTTTCAACTAAGGTAGATTTTCCAGCACTAATCATTCCTGAAATACCGATAATCATAATCGACCTAGACTGCTAAAATCTGAGTGTTATACTTTGTAGGAGCATCAATTTCAACAGTATCACCAACGTTTGCACCTTTTAAACTAAGTGCAAGTGGGCTATCAAAAGATACTAGATTGTTAAAAGGATCTGCATCAAGAGGTCCAACAATCTTGATTTCAAAAACTTCTGAAGTTGTTAAGTTTTTAAACTTAACAGTTGAACCAATTCCGATTGAATCTGTATTATTACTTTTAATTATTTCAGCACGTGAAATAATGTTTTCAAGTTCACTAATACGATCTTCTATGATTCCTTGTTGCTCACGAGCTGCATCATATTCAGCATTTTCTGAAAGGTCACCTTGTGAACGAGCATCTTTAATTTCTTCAATAACTCTTGGACGTTCAACTCTAATCAGGTGGTCTAATTCCTTTTTATAAAGTTGTAGTGTCTCTTTAGTTAAAAAGATTTTATTATTATCTTGAATAATTTCTGACATTTTAATTCCTTTAATTAATTATTTTTTTCTTCAGTAGTTTCAATTTTAGTCTCAAGTGTTTGCACTTGAGTAACAGTTTTTTCTACTGGTTTTACTTTTAGATTATAAATGAAAGTTAAGGTTTCTTTAGATTTTATACTTGCAGTTGGTATTAATAAGTTAACTAGTTTTTTCTCTAGTTTTTTTCATGAATCTTTAATATCTGCCTGCTTAGAATTTTCAATGATTGTTAGCATTCCATTATCATTTAAATCATAAAAATATTCTTCAAAAATTTTATCATATTTTAGGTCTGCCTGATTGACTATGATTAGATCATATTTAGGCAGTTTAGTGTTTTCAAATTTTGAGTAATCATAAGTTTCACTTAACTTAGATTTATCTAAATCTTCCTTATAATTGCTATCAAAAACTGTTACACCTGTTTGAATTTGTTTTCAAATACTTAGGGCTAAAAAGTTAGTATCGCTGCCATATACTGCGACACTTTTATAACTCTTTTGGTAAATTAAATTTAAGAGCTCTTCAAGGTCAAAAATATTAAAAGATGATTTTAAAGTTGTTTTTAAGGAACTATCTACATCACCACTATTAGGTCTTTTAATATTACTATTAAAAATATTTGCGTCTTCAACTTTAAAAAGTTCTTTCTTTTTTTTCAGTACAGCTCTGAACATAAAGAAATAGAAAAGAACACCTAATATTAAAACAATTACAGCACTAACACCAAGACCAATTTTTAATTCATCACTCAAGGTTATTTATCCTCGCTTTTTTTAGTATTTTTATCAGAACCTAATTTTAGTTTTAAGGCGTTCACTTTCGGTGCATCATCAAGATATTTACGACTTTTTTTAAATAAAAAATCAATATAGTCTTTTTCATAAATAAAATCGAACTCGAAGTAATCAAAAACTTTACGTATTAATTTTTCATGAATTTCATCTTCAGACATTCAAAGGTAAAGTAGTTCCATTAAACTTTTTTGAAGTATTTCATCATCCACAAGATTTGCTGATTGGGTTTCTTCTGAAATTTCAAAGGGGTAAATTTCCCCTGCTGTAAAAATATAAATGTAATTCGAATCAGTATCCACATCATTAGCAGCAAATATATGAATACCTTCTTCTACACCACTATCTGTTTCAAATTCGACTGTTGCTTCATCAATAAATTTTTCAAAGTTATCTAATTGATCTTTGAAAAATTTTTTTGCAAGTTCATTATCATTTGGCACAATCACTCCTTAGTAATTATTTAAATATTCATTTAGCATTAGTGTTGCAGCAATTACATCTTTATGCTGTTTCGCTTTGCTCGTACTTAGGTTAGCATTTTTTAAATGCGTCATTGCTTTTTTAGTTGTTAACCTTTCATCAAACAAAATAATTTCTTGTTTAAAATTTTCTTCTAATAAAATTTTAAATTCTTCAATCATTAAAGTTGTTTGACTTTTAGTACCAGTCATCCTTAAAGGATAACCTAAAATTATTTTTTGAATTTCATATTCTTGAAAAATTTGTTTTAAATGATTTATCAAAGATGGAAAATCATTTTCTGAAAAAATATAATTTTCTAAAGCGATTGCAAACATATTAAAAGGATCGCTGATTGCAATTCCACAACTTTTAATCCCTAAATCCAAAGCAATAATTCTCATTTATAAAAGTTCTTCAATCTTTTCGTAGTTTGGTTTTTCAAGAATAACGCCTTGCATCATTCTCTCATTTCCACCACCACGAATTTTTAAATTCTTAGCTAGATCATTTCAAATTTGTTTAACATCTTTTTCTTCGGAAGTAATTACAAATTTATTTGAATTAGGATTTTTATTTGAAGATAATAAAACAACTGCAGTTTTATTTTGCTTTCTCAAAGCTGCTGCTTGATTAGTAATTATTGAATCATCAACATCTAAATTTATAATGAAAAGTTGATCATTTTTAGTGTAGTTTTTGACATTGATTTTGTCATCAACTTTTTTGGAATTATTTTTAATTACAGTCTTTAAAGATTCTTTTAATTCTTCACTGTATTTGATTAAGCAATCAATTAATAATTCAAGATCATCTTCTTCAATTTTTTTGAATTTAAAATGACTTTCATATTCAAGAATATTTTTCTTTAATCTAGCAATTTCTTCTTTGATTTTTTCTAATCTAGATTGATTAAATTTATCAACTAATTTGTGAGTTGTAACAGCAGTTACACGGAAAATTCCTGTACCTTTATTTTCAACAGAAGTGATTTTAAAATTTTCAATTCTTGCTGTATTTGAGATATGGGTTCCACCACATAAATCGCTTGTAATATTTTTAAAACTTACCACTCTAACATTTGAAGGATCCATATATTCTGTTTCTTCAATTGTGATGATAACGCCCATTTTTCGGGCATTTTCGACATCTGTGTTAGAGTAAGTACGAGTTACATCTAGATCAATATAATGTCTAACTAATCTTTCAACTTCTGCGATTTTTTCTGCAGATGGTTTCTTATTTGCAGGCATATCGAAGGTTAAACGATTTTCATTATTATTAGAACCAAGTTGTTTAATTTCACTTCCAAAAACTTCTCTAAGAGCCTTAAATAATAAGTGCGTTGAAGAGTGATTTCTTTCAAGATTTACACGGTTATCTGGATCGACAAAAGCATCAATACTTTTTGCTTTATTTATCTTTCCTTTTACGTGGTGAACATGGTTACCAAATTTATCTTTAAAGACTTCATAAACTTCAATTTTTTCTTCACCTTGTTGTAGATATCCTTGGTCATGTTTTTGACCACCACTAGTTGCATAAAAAGGTGTTTTATCTAGCACTAAAAACGCTTCACCATTTATCTCATCAATTTCATTTTCTTGATTAGCTAAAAATAAAATTTTGCTTGTTGAATTTAAATTTTCATAACCAATAAATTCACCAATTTTTGATTTTATATCTGCTAATGAATTGACAACATTTTTCATTGCAACACCTTTTTTAGAACGAGATCTTTCCACATGCATTTCACGATATTTTTCAAATTCGCTAATGTCTAAATAAATGTTTTTCTCTCTTAAAATTTCTTGTGTTAATTCAATTGGATAACCATATGTTTCAAATAATTTCCAAGCAAAAGCAAAATCAATTTTGTTATTAGTTCTTTCTAATTCTTTTTCAAGAATTTTTAATCCTGCATCAATTGTTTTTGAAAATAGGATTTCTTCTTCTTCAATAATTTTTGAAACCTTATCAATATCATAATCAAAAATTAAGGCATCATGAATTGCTTGAACTAATTTATGTAAGAATGTTTGACTCTTAATTCCTAAGCGAATACCCATGCGATATGATCTTCTAATTAAGCGTCTGATAATATAGCCACGACCAACGTTTGAAGGTTCAACACCATCAGCAATTGCATTAACTGATGAGCGCATATGATCAGCAATAACTCTAAAAGCAGTATTAATTTCTTTTTGAACTGGCTCATTATCAAAGTAATTTTCAATTACATATTTCTTATTATTCAACTCTTCAATTTTGGCAATGATAGGTAAAAATAAATCAGTGTCATAATTAGTTGGAGCGTTTTGAGAAATTGAAACTAGTCTTTCAAAACCTGCACCAGTATCGATGTTTTTTGATTTTAAAGGAGTGTAATTATTTTTTCCATCATTATTAAATGTTGAAAAAACTAGGTTTCAAATTTCAATATAGCGATCGTTTTCTAAGTCTTCTTTTAAAAGTTTTAAACCAACTTTTTCAGGATCATATTTTTCACCACGGTCATAAAATATTTCACTATTAGGTCCACAAGGTCCAAGTCCCACATCTCAAAAATTTGTTTTTCTTGTACCCTTAATAATACGATTTTTTTCAATTCCTAAATCTAATCAAATTTGATAAGCATCTTCATCTTCTTCAAAAACTGTAAAATATAATTTGTCTAAATCAATTTTTAAAGTGTCTAATAAAAATTCTAAAGCTCACTTTTGAGCTTCTTTTTTAAAGTAATCTCCGATTGAAAAATTACCTAGCATTTCAAAAAATGTATGGTGTCTAGCAGTTACTCCGACATTTTCAATATCGTTTGTACGAATTGATTTTTGTGAGTTAACTAGTCTTAGTGAAGGTGGTACTTTGATACCTGAAAAATAATCTTTTAAGGTTGCAACACCTGAATTAATTCATAATAAAGAAGGATCATTAATTGGCACTAATGATGCTGATGGTAAATAGTAATGATTTTTTTCTTTGAAAAAATCAATTCACATTTGGCGTATTTGTTTTGAAGTTAATTTAAGCATTTACATTTCCTAATTCTAGTTTTTTTAAATATGTTTTTTCAATCACAGCACCACCTAAACAACGTTCATTTTGGTATAAAACAACTTGTTGTCCAGGGGTTACTGCTTTAGAACCTTGAGGGTAGTAAACCTTGATATTTTGCTTATCAATAAATTCCACTTTTACAGGTTCATCAACTTGGCGATAGCGAAATTTTGCTGTGATATTTTCTCATTTAATATTATCAAAATCTTCACCGATAAAATTAAAATTTGAAGCATCTAAACTGTAAGAAATCAAAGCATCTTCATGTGATTGTGGACTAACATAAATAATTGCTTTTTCTAGATCAAAACCACTGACAAAATGTGGCTCTTTCATCCCACCTAGATTTAAACCTTTACGTTGTCCTAAAGTGTAATACATTGCTCCATAATGCTGTCCCACTACTTCGTTAGTAACTGTTGAAATGATTTTTCCTGGTTGCGCTGGAATATAGTTTTGCAGAAATTGTTGAAAGTTTCTTTCACCAATAAAACAGATTCCTGTGGAATCTTTTTTGCTTGCTGTAATTAAATTAAGCTCTTTTGCAATTGCTCTAATTTCAGGTTTAGTTAAATTAGCAAGTGGCATTAATGTTTTTGAAACTTGATAAGGTGAAAGTTGAGCTAAAAAATATGATTGATCTTTATTTTGATCTTTTGCTTTATAAAGGTTAGCACCTTTAGTTTTTGCATAATGACCCATTGCAATATAATCTGCGTTAAAAGTTTTTAAAGCATAGTTTAAAAACTTGTCAAACTTAATATATTTATTACATAAAATGTCAGGATTAGGTGTGCGACCTTTTTTAAATTCATCAATAAAATTAGTAAAAACATGGTCTCAATATTCTTGAATAAAATCAACTCGATGTAGTTCAATATCTAATGCTTTAGCTACTTTTTGTGCATCTTGATAATCAAGTTCTTGGGGACAAACACTATCATTGATAGTGCTATTACCTTTAAAATCGTTATTAATATATGAATCTCAATTACGCATAAAAACAGCAATTACTTCATGACCTTGCTGTTTTAATAAATAAGCTGCTACGGAACTATCGACTCCACCTGATAAACCGACTACTACTTTTGCCATTTTGATTCCTTTCTTGTTTATAAAAATAAAACCACAACTGTGGTTTTAATTATAAGTTCAATTTTTATGATAAGAATGAAGTTACATTCAATTCTGCAGTTGCTGTTTCTGTTCCTGAAGTTAAGGTTAACTTAATTGTGACATTAGGAACAACATCTGAACCTGCATTTGTTTGTCCTGTTACTGCAACAGTTGCTGCTGTAATTGAACTAATATTTAATAATGCTAAAACTTCTTGGTTTCCTAAGTTTTTGAATTCACTATAGCGTGGTGCATTAGTTGTGTTGTATCAGGTAGTTGAACCCGAAGTAATTTGACCTTGTAATGCTGCAAGTTGACTTTTTGCACTTTCTAGTGAAGCCAATGAAGTTTCTTGCTCAGTTGTAAATCCAGTTACATCAATTGTTTTATAAACAAAGGCGCTTGGATTTGAACGAATAGCAATTTTAATTTGTAAGCGAACTGCTTTTCCACCTTGTTGAGAAGTTGGAGCCATTGCTTCAGTGTAACCTTCAACGTTATTAAACATTAAAGTGTATTCTAAGTTAGCTTGACCATTTGAAATTGTAAAGTCCGCTGCATTAACTGTTGTAGGATTTTTAGTTCTTGAACCATCATTTAAAGTAACTGTTGGCACAATTGCATTATTAGCTGTAATTTGGTCTAAAGTTTTTAAACCAGTTATTACATGTGTGAATTCTTTTGATTCAACATTATTTCACTTAATTTTGTAAACAATTGTTTTAGTTCCTTGGTTAGCATTTTCACTGGTACGCACTAAAACTAATGAATAAGTTGTTGTATTTGTACCACCATTTTGATCGTAATTAACTGTTTGACCATCAATTGTAACTGATGTAATTCAGTTTTGAACAACTGAAGGAGTAAAGGCAATATCTTTTGGTTCGGTAGTTTCTTCACGACCTTTTCCTTCTTTTCAAACAACTGTTGCTGCATTAATTTTTTCTAAATTAGTTGTAATAAATCCTGAAACAGTCACTGTTTTAGTTGTTTGCTGAGTAAGACCGTTATAAGAAAGTGTGTAAGTAAAACTTACAGTTCCATTAGTATCATTTGCTGTAATACTTGTTGCATTTACTGTAATTGCATCAATATTATTAGTGTTAGTTTGTGCTGCAGTGAAAGCATGTCCTGCAATTGTTACTCTTTCTAATAATGAAGAAACGTTTGTAACGTTTACTTCTGAAGCTTTTAAAGTAGTGTTATCTGTTTTAAATAAAGCAGTTGCTTCATTTAAATTATTTTGTGCATCAGTTTTAAATCCTGAAACTCTAAAGTTAATTAATTTTGCTTCAATTTTATTGTACAAAATTCTTAATTGTAAATTAAGTTCACCAGTTACGTTGAAAGTTTCAGTAATTGAAACTATCCCAACTGTTACAACTTTTGGAGTTTCATTTTCAGTTGTTGCAGTCAATTTATCTAATTGAGTCTGCACGTTTGCATTTAAACTAAATTGACTTAAAGTTGCATTTGAAGGTAGAACTGATTGTTTTTGATCACCAGTTGCTGTAGTGCTGAATTTAAAGTCAATAGCATTAGCATCACTTGCAAAAATTTGCTCTGCCTGAGCAATTGCCTCTGCTCTAATTGTTTGTTGATTTCTAAATCCATTGGTGTCAATATTAGCAGTTCTAGTTTCATTTCCTTTGACAACTTTAATAACAACACGTAGTTGTCCATCGTTAATTTGCTTTTGAGTTGGTGATGTAATTGACTCAATTGTGACAGTTGCTCCGTTAGTATTTAAAGCATCTGGAAGAGCAATTTGATTAACATCTGTAATCGCTGTTGGCATTACCTGAGAAAGATTAGTAATTTGTGAAGTTTTGTTACTGTCTGTGTAAAAGCGTAAGCGATTTGCTCGAATGGTTCCAATTAAATTATTGATAATTCTAATATCGTTAGCAGTTGTGGTTGTAAAGCCTGCTAAGGTTGTGTCATAATTGTAAATGCTTTTATCATTTGTTGCATCACTGTTATAAGCATCTAGGTCTGCTTGGTTTAAAAATACCTTAACATTTGCTTCTAATGAACCTGAATCATTAGTTGCTTGAGAAGCACTTTTTGGTGTTAATGAATATCTTAATGAAGGTCATAAACTAGTGATTCTTAAAGTTGTTTGCTGATTAGGTAAATTGAAATATGTAAGTAATTTACTTGTATCGATTACACCATTAAAACCTGATTCACTAGGGTCTGAAACACCGTTAGCCACAAAGTCAGTTGTTAGTAATTGATTTAAAGGTTGAGCAATTACTGGCTTAATTGTTAGTGAAGGTGTATCTGCTTTTAAAGCGTTAATTAAAGTTTGGTTATTAGCTAGTTTGGTTAAAAATTCAAAGTAACTAGTTTGGTATTTTTTATTAGGTGCAGCAGTTGTTGCAGCATTAAGTGAAACTGACATTTGCACTAATATTTGCCCTTCTCCAGGATTTGCTTGCGCTTGATCAACGAATAATTGGTTTTCTTGGATTAAATTCTGATATTGTTCACTACGATTGATTTTTTTCATAAAGCGTTCTTGAATAACTGGATCAAGATCAAAATTTACTCAGTTAGCACGATCAAAAATAATATTTTCTTCGTGGTTTGAACCTGAAACTACACTAGGAATAGTACCTTTTAAGCGAGTTTGTAATTGCTCTCCAACATAACCAATTGTGAAATTTAATTCTTTTGCTAATCAAGCATTACGTTGCTCTTGAGTAAGTACTGTTCCGTTAGGATTTCGCACTCCTTCTAGATCTGCAATTGTAATTAAACGGTTA
Organism: Mycoplasmopsis agassizii; assembly: GCF_002272945.1. Taxonomy (GTDB): domain Bacteria; phylum Bacillota_I; class Bacilli_A; order Mycoplasmatales; family Metamycoplasmataceae; genus Mycoplasmopsis_B; species Mycoplasmopsis_B agassizii. The sequence continues at coordinate 77,676 of NZ_NQMN01000002.1, forward strand.
GCATTTGAAGCCTTAACTGTACCTTCAAAAGGGTAACTTTGAGTGATTAATTGTGCTCTTGTAATCGCACTTGCTAAAGCAGTATCACGGCTACGGATATTATCATTATTAATTCTAATATTTGGATAATCTAAACGTGAATTTACTTCTAAAGCAGCAAAATGTTTGCTAACAATTTGATCAGCGATGAATTGATCTGCTGTTGAGATTGTTAAATTTAATGAAAAATCGCGAGAAAAAGCAGGAGCAACTGATGTTGCTTCTGTTGAACCACGGAAATTTAATTGGATAAATCCAGTTGAATCATCAGCATTAGAAAAGCCTAAAAATTCAAATTTCATAACAATATCATTGAAGTTTGGATTGCTTTTTAGACTAGCAATTTTGCTTGTGTCAATTTTTGGTTCAAAAGTTTTAATTACTGATGAATTTGGAATTGTATGAACTGAAACAATTGAAGGAACATTTCTAAAAAATGTTCTTAGTGATGTTTCAGTTGATGAAGATGCTTGGAAGTTATCAAACTCTAGAAAGTTAACATTGTGAATATTATTAGCAGCAGTTTGAATTGCTTGAATGTAAGCAATTCTTTTATCACGTTCTGATCCTTGACCAATTGAAATGAAACTGATTCCTTCTAAATCAACGCTTGTTTGATAAATTCTAGGTTCTAAAGTAGGCTGATTAGTACCTGAAACTGAAACTGTAACATTGATTGAAGTAGTATTATTTTCAGCAATCGCAATTACTTTATAAGCTAAATTGGTGTTTGTGTTATCAATAACTAAATCATCGATTGTGACAGTTGTTAAAGTAATTTCACCATTTCTTGCTCTTTCTTTAGTTCCATCATTTAAAGTTGGTCTTAAATCAGGTGAAGATTTAATTTGATTCTTCACTTCTTCTAAACTAGCAACAGCACTAATTGGTGAATTATTATTACCAATTACAACTGCTCCAATTGCAAAAGCACCAACCACTGCAACAGCACCTAGTGAAGCACCTAAACCAATTAGAGTCCTTTTGAATCTTTTATCCATATATTTCCTTTACTGTTAAAAAATTTTCTCTTTTTTAAATTTTATAACATGAGTTGAATTTCTATCTTTTTTTACTAAAAAAACTATTTTTAGTAAAAAATAGAAAAAACCGCTTACAGCGGTAAATTTTGCTTTAAGCTTTCTTTGCTAAATCAACTAATTTGTCAAAGATTTTTGGCTCACGAATTGCTAATTCTGCAAGCATTTTACGATTAATATCAACATTTGCTTTTTTAAGACCAGCGATAAAACGTGAATAAGTCATACCTTGTGCACGAGTTGCTGCGTTAATACGAGCAATTCATAGTTTTCTAAAATTTCTTTTAACTTGCTTACGGTCACGGAATGCGTATGTTCATGATTTAACAACTGCTTGTTTAGCAACTTTAAATCCAATTGATTTATGTCCGAAATATCCTTTTGCAAGTTTTAATCATTTTTTACGACGTTGTCTTGTTATTGGACCAGTTTTAACTCTCATTTAATACACCTCTTATAACATATCTTTCAATCTTTTATAATCGCTAGCATGCATCATTCCACCTTTACGTGATTGACGTTTTTGCTTTGTTGATTTATTTTGAGCTAAATGTGAACGGTATGCACCACCACGTTTAACTTTTCCTGAAGCAGTAATTTTGATACGCTTTTTTAAGCCACTTTTTGTTTTTAACTTAGGCATTAGTTCTCCTGTTCATCTTCTTCATCATTTGTTTGAAGGTTTTCATTAGAATCTTTAGTTTTAACTGCGTTTTCATTATTTTTTAAATATTTAGCAATTTTCTTTTTATCTGGGTGAATCACCATATCTAGGAAGCGACCAGCATTAAGGGCTGCTTCTTTGTCAATTTTAGCAACATCTTCAACAAGCGCAAAAAAGCGTTTCAAAGTATCATGGCCAATATCTTGGCGAGATAATTCACGACCTCTAAACTTTAAAGATAACTTAACTCTGTCACCTTCAAGCAAGAATTCCCTTGCTTTTCTAGCTTTGATTGCTAAATCATTTTCATCGATTAATGGTGTTAATCGAATTTGATGATTTTTAACAACTGTTTGTTTTTCTTTAAGCTCTTTTTCACGGCGCTTTTTATCATATTTAAATTTACCATAATCTAAAATTCTGACTACAGGTTTTGGTTGGGTAGTAATTAGAACTAAATCTTTGCGCTCTTCACGAGCAAGTTCTAGTGCTTTATCACGTTCATAAACCCCTAGTTTTTCTCCATCTGATGAGATTAAGAAAACCTTGTTAAAGGGGATATCCTTATTTAAATACGCCTCTTTTTGAGGTCCACGATTTTTTTTGATGGTGCTATTGTTGTTTTGACTCATAGATTAAGACTTGAAAAAGTCTTCTGTTTTCTCCGTTTCGATAAAAAATAAAAGTGGCAATATAAATATCACCACTTTGCTTGCAAACTATAATAAAAATTTAAAAAATTTAAATTGTAGCGCAGACCCATGAACTCTAGTTCATCAGGTGAGAAGTGATTCTACTTTCTGCAATTTAATGCTTTTCAATAATAGCACAATAAATTAAAATTATAAGTTTTTAAATTGTCTTTTTTAGAGCTATTTTTTCAGGTTATTTAAGGCTGCAATTAAGATATTTTCAAATAACATTGCAACTGTAACTGGTCCGATACTTCCTAGAGCAGGAGCTAAAAATTTAGCCTTTGATGAAACGCTTTCTTCATCAATATCACCATAAATTTTGTTATCGATTTTACTAAAACCAACATCTATTAAAGTAGCATCTTTTTTTACGTTATGTGCTTTGATTAAACCTGGTACTCCAGTTGCAACTATTAACAAATCATGAGTTTCACTATTTGCTAAAGTAGTTTCAATGTCATATGTTTTTAGGTTTTTATTTAACCTTGAAATAATTATTTTAAGTGGATAACCAATTAATCTACTTTGTCCAATTATTCCAACTGATTGATTAATATAATCTAATTTATGATGATCCATAAATTTGATTACTGCCATTGCAGTTGCAGGTTTTAAATAAAATTCCTGATGATCATTTAGTAAATATTTTTGACTTAAAGTTGATAAGCCATCAACATCTTTTTTATAATCAACTGCATCCAAAATTTTTTCAGTATTGAATTTATCAGGCAAAGGTAATTGCACAATTATACTGTCAGAAATTTTGTTCAAATTATGAATATCATTAATAATTAATTCTTCATCATGTTCTTCAGAATAACGAATCAATTCAGCATCAACACCTACTTCTTTTGCAAATAACATTTTGTAATTTATGTATGTAATAGAAGCAGGATTATCTCCAATTAAAATTATTTTTAAGGTAGCCTTTTTATTTAATTTTGAAAATTCTATTTTTAAATTTTCTTTTATATTTAAGGCTAGATCTTTTCCAAATAATTTATCCATTAATTAATTTTTCCAATTGAGTTTTATATAGCTCTAATTTATCTTTTTCTTCTTGTATTTTTTCAGGTTTTGCTTTTTCTAAGAAACCTTTATTTGAAAGAATTTTATTGGCTCTTTCAATTTCAGAATTTAAAAAATTAATTTGTTTTTGCTTTTCTTCAGATAATTTCTTTTTGATGCTTTCATCTAATTTAATGTATAAATCATAGTTTTTGAAAAATACATTTTCATCCCTATTTTCTGATGTTTTAGCATTACATAGTTTATTAATTACATCAAAATCTTCTTTACTGAAATTTGAAGAAATTAAATCATAATAAATAATTTCATCTTTAGTTAAATTTAAATCAACTCTTTTGTTTCTTAAAATTTTAACTAATTCAATAATGTCATCAACATTTGTTTTAACTGCTTTATATGTTTTATTAATTGAATGATTTAATAGTTCATCATGATAAATATTTTCAAAAAGATAGTCAGTTAAAAAAGGTAAAAATGGATGAATTAAAATTAATAGATCTTTTAATAAATTAAACTGAAAATTAGCATTAGGATTTAATTTTGTTAACTCTAAATAATTTGAAGATAAATCTTCCATTATGAATTGATAAATTACTTTTCCAATTAAAGTAAATTCATATTTTTTAATATATTTTTCTATGTCTTTTACTAACTTAGAAAATTTATTACTGATTCATAAATCAAATTTATTTTGTTTTTTTACAGTGTCATCTTTTTCAAAATTTAATTTAATTAAACGTGCAACATTTCAAATTTTATTTTGAAAATTTCACGCTGCAGAAATTTTTTCAAAATTAACTGATAAGTCCTGTCCTGCTGTTGTATTTGTAATTAAAAATCATCTAAGTGAATCAGATCCATATTTATCAATAACATCAATTGGATCAATTCCATTACCAAGAGATTTTGACATTTTACGATTTTGTTCATCACGAACTATACCATGGTAAAAAACATCTTTAAAAGGTTTTTTATTTTGAAATTGTAGTCCCATGAAATACATTCTAGTTACTCAAAAAAATAAAATATCATAACCAGTTACTAATAAATCTGTTGGATAGTATCTCTCAAGCATTTTAGTTTCTTGAGGTCAAGATAAAAATGAAAATGGAGATAAAGCTGATGAAAATCAAGTGTCTAAAACATCTTCATCTCTAGTTCAATTTTCTCCTGGAGATTCAACTTGAACTTTGACTTCATCATCTTTATATCAGGCTGGAATTTGGTGACCTCATCAAATCTGACGGCTAATTGCTCAATCGTTAACATTATTCAATCATTGCTTTAAAACGTTTTTAAAACGAGTGGGAAAACTTTTAACTGCATCAGTAGTTTCAAGGTGTTTTAAAACATTTTTAGCAAGTGGTTTCATCTTTACAAACCACTGTTTTTTAACTAAAATTTCAATTAAAGAATTACTTCGATCGCTATAAGATAAAGCAGAAACTGTTTTTTCTTCTTTAACTAATAAGTTGTTTTTTCTTAAATAATCTGCAACTTTAACTCTTGCTTCTAAACGTTCTAAACCTTGAAAATCGCCTGCATTTTCGTTCATGAAACCATCATCATTAATACATTCAAGGATTTCTAAATTATGTTTTTTAATAATATCAATATCATCTGTAGCATGTGCTGAAACTTTCATCACACCTGAACCAAATTTAATATCAACAAAATCATCTGCGATGATAGGAATTAATTTTTTAGAAATAGGCTGAACAACAAACTTTCCTAAATAATCTTGATAACGTTTATCTTGTGAATTAACTGCTAAAGCAACATCGCTAAAAAGTGTTTCTGTTCTTACGGTTGCAACTGTTAAAAATTGATCACTATCTTGTAAGAAATATTTAATGTAATACATAACTTGCTCAGCATTTTTATTAACTATTTCCATATTTGAAAGTGTAGTTTTTTGCTGCACATCTCAATTAATTGCTCGATAATCTCGATAAATTAAACCTTGCTCATAAAGTGAAATAAAAACCTTATTAACTGCTTCATTTGCTTTAGCATCAAGCGTAAAGCGCTCGTTTTCATAATCTAAAGCAAGCCCTAGTTTCGCTCATTGCTTATGAATGTTATTTGCATATAAATGTTTTCATTCTCATGTTTTTTCTAAAAATGCTTCTCTACCTAGATCATAACGAGTCTGATTATTTTTAGCAATTTCTTGCTCAACTCTAACTTGAGTAGCAATTCCTGCATGGTCAGTTGCTGCTACTCAAAAAACATCATGATCAGTTAATTTTTTATAACGAATGACAGTGTCTTGAAGGTAATTATTTAAAGCATGACCTATATGTAAATTACCTGTAACATTAGGCGGAGGTAAAATAATTGAATAAGGTTTTTTTCTCAAATCGTGATTTGAGAAAAAACGCTTATCTACTCATTTTTGATTGCGATTTGCTTCAACTAGTGCATGATTAAATTTTGTTTCCATAAGCAACACTCCTTGTTTATGTTTTCTATTTTAATAAAAAGACCTTTACTTTTGTAAAAGTCTTTTGTTTTATTTTTTCATTTTCTCGATATGATCTCATGAAATTTCCGTAACGATTTTACGACCTAATGATTCATAATCAATGGTTACGTATTTCATTTTTTCATTCACTTGCTTTACTTTGTAATAAATTTCTTGTTCTTCATTAACTAAAGGACCAGCAATAATTTTAATTAGATCACCTTCTAAAAATGGTGCTTGATTAATACGCTCTTCAAATGCTTTTTGGTGCTTGATTTCACTGTCTAAAAGACGGCGAAATTCACGCTTACTAATTGGTGTTGGTTTAACACCATCACCATGAGAACCAACTATCCCTGTTACATATTCCGTATTACGGGTTAAGTATCAGGTATCATCAGTCATTAGCATGTTGATAAAGACATAACCTTTATAAAGGTTGATGTATTTGACAACATAATTTTCACCACGTTGTTTCTTTTCTAACTCAGTTTTACTAATTTTTGGCTCTTTAAAAATTTTAAAATCTTGGAAAAACTCTCCCATTTTTGTGGCATTGATTTTATTTTTTAAAGACTCAATGACTTGCTCTTCCTTGTTAGGTACAACCACAACTGTATATCAAGCATATCTTTCACTATTGTTACTCATAAATTAAACTCCTACTCCTAAAGCATTTAGCACCGATGAAGATGCTGTAGCAACTGCTAAAACAAATAGCGAAAAAACAACTGTAAAAATAATAATTTTTAGAAATTGTTGGGTACTTGTTCTAGTTTTTGGTCAGCGAACTCTTTTAAGTTCTTTAAAAAAGAGAACTAATTGTTTTCACAATCAATTTCTTTTTCTAATTTTTCTAACTCGAGCACTTCTGTTTTTAAACATTTATTTCTCCTCTTTATGCATTGTGTGTTTTTTACATACCTTGCAATATTTTTTGATAGCTAAACGTTCTTCTTTACTGTTGGTGCTCTTTATGCGATTTCTACAGATCTCGCATGCAATTGCAATTTTAGTCGACATTGTTAATTATGATAAACAAAAAAATGAAAAATAATTAATTTTGTACTCATTTAAGGTGTTTTTTTCATTCACTTGCAAGTTTTTTCTGTTCATACTTGCTTCAAGGTCTAGTTTTATAGACATCTCGTGGGTTAAAATCGTTGACAATGATTTTACGAACCACGAATGCTAATTGTTCTGAAAGGTCTTCATTTTTCATCATCAAGTATAAATCTTGCCTTAAAATGCGTTCCTTAATAGTATCATCACCTTCAACTCAATCAAACTCAAAGCCTTCTTTTGCTAGAATTGCATAGTTAAAGCGATTTGATTGCGAATTCATTGATGAAATTTCACCAAGCATTACATTTTTTCATGATGTATATAGATAACTTAGTAAAGTTTTACCATCCTCGGGCTGGTAGTTTTTCATTAATTCATAAGTTTTGAATAGGGATATTCAAACTAGATCATCTTCGTTTAGACAGGTTGAATAATGGATACTGAGAAGTTTCCTTGCTATGGTGTGCATTAAAGCTGAATAATCTTGATAATACAATCTTAATTGTCTACTCTTCTTAAGATTGACTAGTTTGCTACTTTTACTCTCTTGCTTTTGATTAATACCGCTGGTGCCTGAAAAATTTTCAGACATTGTCAGTTGTTTCAAAATCTCTCTCATCAGCATACGATCCATCTAATCTACTGACTATCATTTTGCAAAATTTTTATTAATGGCAAACAATTTTTGATTAAAATCGAGACTGCGAATTTGATTAAACTGCAAAATATGGTAATTGTTGTTTATTATAACCATTTATGAGACAATGGGGTTGTAAAAAATCTATTTTAAACAACTTTTTTAGCTTCAATTTTTAGCTTCAAATCATAAAAAATAATTGCAGAAGCTGCTGAAGCATTTAAAGATTGCACAGTTCCAAAACTAGGAATTTTAAATAATAAATCGCTTTCTTTAACTAGAGAATTATTCACTCCTTTATGTTCGTTACCGATGATAATGACACTTTTACTATCAAAATCAACTGCTTTTAAATCAACAGTTTTTTCTGATAAATGGGAAGCATAAATTCAATAACCTGCTTTTTTTAGTTTTTGAATTGTTGTGGTTAGTGATGAAGCTTTATGGAATTTCATATTAATAAAACCACCTGATGATGCCTTTAAAACAGTATCAGTTATTTGTACACTTCTCTCTTTTGCAAAAACAATATTCTTAATTCCAAATGAATTTGCACTACGAATTATTGCGCCAAAATTTTGGGGATCTTCTAAATGATCAAGAACTATAATTGGCTCTTGTGTTTTGATTAATTCTTCAATTGTTAGATAATTAAAATCACTGATTTGAGCAATGTATCCTTGATGATTTGTTTTAGTTAATTTATTCATTTCATACTTATCTAAGTAGGTAATTTTAATATCAGTTTCTAGATCTAATTTTTTGCCTTTTTCTAGATATATCTTTTCAATTTTAAAATTGAATTTTATGGCTTCATAAATTGAATTTTTACCAGTTAAAAATAATTTATTGTTTGTCACTTTTTTTGCCCTGTTCAATAAAATCATAAACTGTATATCTGATATCTAAAAGATCTTTTTCAACATTACTTTGAAACTCCATAGCTTCTCTTATTTTGTCTCTACTTTCATTCAAGACAAAAAGTAGCTTTGCAATATCCATATATAAATCGCTGCCTTCTTTAATATTAGGAAGAAATTTTTCCCCTATGATTTTTATTAAATTCATCATGAAATCTATTCCATGATAAAAATTAAATTTTCCAAATGCAACATGTATATCTTCAACATATCTATCAGATAAAATGTAATCTAAAAAATCTTCTATAGTTTCAACACAGTATCCTAAATCAGGTGGAACAGGTGATTCGCTATTAGCTAATTTATGAAAACAGATTATATGTTCTCATTGATTTAAGCCGTAAATATATGTTTCAAATTTATTTATATAGTTTAATTCGATCATGCTTGCTAATTCATTATCTTCTTTATTTTGACTAGATAAAGAATTATCTAAAATTGCTAGAACATGTTCTTTTATATCATCTACAGTTTGATCTGTATCTAATAATAGTTTTACTATTTTTGTATATAAATGTTTTCCATCTCACATGGTTGAACTAGCAACAATTTGAAAGCCCTCTCTGATGCCTACATTGTTTACTGTTGCAGCTTCCATAACATCTTCAAAATATTTTTTTATACTTGCTTTATGAGATTGAATTCTTGCACGAAAGCCCCTAGAATTCAGTGTTTTACCTATATAATAGAAAGAATTAACTTTGTCAATTACTATTTCAAGAACGTAAATTCCTTTTTCATTTTCATTAAATTTTGTAATTGGTTGCATGTGGTTTTTAATATGATTTTTCATACCTAAATGATAATACATTTGCAACTAATAAATTGATTATTTTGCAATTCATATTTTGAAAAATATGATCGAAAACTGAATTAAAAAAAGCATCTTTTAAAAATGCTTTTTCATTAAATTTTTTTACTATTAAATCAAGTTTTCACTTAGTAACATTTCTCGATATTCATCTGCTTGAATATAGTCTTGATTGTCATGATGAATTTTTCAAATACGATATAACTCTAAAAATTTAATTTTATTTTTTCTTAAATGATCATGTCAATTAAAGTCCATTAAATTAATTAAAGTGTAAATATGTTTTAATGTTTCTTTGTTTAAACTTTTATTGTAATTAGAAATTAATTTGTCAATTGAAAATAAATATTTTTGAAAATTTAATTCAACTAAATGATTAACTGCTTCTTTAGTTGTATCATCAACAACGATGCGATCACAGTTATATAACATTGCTTCAAAAATAATTTTTTTATATTTCTTAATAATGTTTTCTTGTTGTTTTATTAAGACATTATTTAAATTAATTGGAGCACTTATTTTTGTTCCTAAAATAATTAATTTAAAAATATCTGGCTCAAAATCATCTGCCTTAATTATATTTCCAAGTGATTTTGACATCTTTTTATTTTCATAAAAAATCTGTCCTGTGTGCATTCAATTTTTAGTAATATCTTTACCATAAATTGCTTGATGTTGAGCGTTTTCATTTTCATGATGAGGGAATTTTAAATCCATTCCACCCCCATGATAATCAATTGTTTCTCCATGAAAATAATTGTTGATAAAGGCAGCACATTCAGTATGTCATCCAGGTCTTCCTGTGTATTTATTAAAACTATAAAGTGGCTGAATATCTGACTGTTTTCATAAGTAAAAATTGGCTTCTTCATAATCGATATCTTTATCACGATTTACGTTTTTACCATAGTTTTCAACTTTACTAATATCTAGTAAAACACCATCATTTTCATGAATAACTTTATTAGATTTTAATAACTTATTTAAGTAACCTTTAATCATGACAATGCTTTTTGTAACATAGACTAAATGAGTAATTGTTCTAATTCCATACTTTTTTAAAAGTTGCACATATTCTCTAGAATACTTTTGCGAAATCTCTGAAGGGTGCACTCCTTCTTCATCAGCTCTTTGAATTATCTTGTCATCAATATCTGTAATATTGTGAACAAAAGTAACTGCTTTTTGATGAAATAAATTTGCTTTAGCAAAAATATGTGATGTTAAAACTGGCCTCATATTTCCAATATGAGGTGAATCATAAACGGTTGGTCCACAAGTATATAATTTGATAATATTATCATGCTTACTTTGCACTAAAGTTTTTAGCCTATTAGTTCTTAAATATTGATTGGCAAAGTATTTTAATTTTTTTTCTTTAAAAAGTAATAAACAATCATTAGCTAAATTAGAAACATAATTATTTAAGGTTTCCTGATTAAAAATATCTTTATGTTGTTCTTTTCAGTCTAATAAAGTATTAACCTCTTTAAACAAAATATTAACTAGTTCATTGGAATAGTTATATTTAACTTTATTTGCTTTAAATTCAGTTATATCGACGATTTCTAATTCCTTATCAGCATAGTCTTTTAAATCTAAATCATAGTCAATATATTTGACTGTATTATCTTCAAAAAAATATGGACTGGACATATTTATATATAAAAAATTTCCAGTTGGTCTAAGTAAATATAAAGCATTAAAAAAATGCTTTTTATAAAAAAATCAAATCGAAGGTTCAGTCACTGAATACTTGCGATCTTTTATGTCTTGAACTTTAGCTCGATATAGATAAAGTACAAGTTTTTCATCATCATCTGCAATGACAATGGCGTTGTTTCATTGCCGGTACAAAGTACCGTCATGTTTAAATCCCTGAATATTAACTTTTTGGTATTTATGTGTTTTTTTATTCATCAAACATCTCCTTATGAGGATCTTGTCATCTGAACTTGCTGGTCACTATCTTTTGCGATTGTATAAAAATTTCTTGATCCTAATTCGCCTTGTTGGCTTGCTCTAAAAGAGGTAATTGTGCGTGAAGTGTTATTCAAAAGTGGCACAAATTTTTCATTGTCTTGAACTTCATCATCATTATTTAAATCATCTCAAAAATAAATTCTTGAGGTTGAAACATGAGTTGAAACATCCATAAAATAAGCATCACTCATTCATGAAACATATTCTGAAGTTGAATTAGTTACCTTACTTTCAAGCGGTCCTAAAGTCTTACTTAAATCGCTCACATTTTGTTTTGCTTTAAAAGTAAATTCACCATCTTTTAATAAGTTATCAACTGGATTGAAAACAAGATTTTGTGAAGCAAAATCGTTATTGTCTGTTAACACATTCTTATTTGAATTAATATTTTTATTATTCAAATAAGTAATTGCTACCTTAATTTTCTTATTCCCGTTTTCAATGATTAAGCCATCATATTTAGCAGCTTTTTCCTTAGTTAAAAAACCACTCATACGAATATTATTAAATTTATCTCTAATACTTACTGAATCATTAGGGTTTTTTGCTTGCACAATCCCTAATGATTTAACAGCGATATTTGGATTAACAAAATAAATCTGATTAATTTCATTATCATAACCCATTGCTTTTAAGTAAGCGTTATATAAATCTTTAGTGCGATCTTCAAAAGTAACAACTTCTCGATTATTAATTTGTAATGAACCTTTACTTACATTATTTGCTAGTAAATATTGAGCACCACGATTATCTGAAGCGATGTAAGGCACATCAACATTATTAACACTTTGTGATAATAGTTTATTACTGCGTCCTAGATCTTCAATATAAGTATCTGAGTAAGTGCGAATATTTGTAACTGATGTATTAACGGTTTCTGAAACTGAAGTGCCAAAGCCGTTTTGTGCAAACGCAAAACGGTTTGAAAAATTTGTTCCAGGATTTTCCACTGAATAAAATGGTACATAACCAATTTTTTGAAATTCCCGTGGCACTAATTCTGCTTGAGAATAAAAGTAAGCAATTTGCTCAGCACCATAAGTGATCGCTGAATTATTGCGAAAACCATTAGTGGTTGAAACTTCAGGAGCACTGACATATAAATTATTAGTAACTGCTTGCAGTTGTGCATTGGCAACAGTTGAATTTTCATTAGCCATTGCGTATAAAACTGAAGCAGCATAAACTGCACAAAGACATTGTCTAGGTCCAGCCGCTGAAACTCACGAACGTAAATGTTCTGATTTTAAAGCGTTATTATCAGCTGTGTTTTCGTAATTTAAAAGTTGTTGAAATTCATCAACAAAGTTTTTATTTCACTGACTAGCAGAAACTGTCACATTATTTTGTCCTGATGCTGAAGTAGAAACTGCTTTAGAAACTAAGGTTGTGTTATTAACTCTTGTAATTTGATTTAAATTGTCGCTTTGCAAATATGAATTTGCAAAGTGATGGAAATATTCATGGTAAATAGTTGGTAAAACAGCATCGACTTTTTGTTCAAAAGTCATGTCCTGCATAATATAACTATTAACACTGATGAAAATCTCATTAGTTGCTGGAAAATATTGCCCATTAACTCCAGATGATAAAATATCGACATTATTAAAAGAAATTCTTTTTAAGTCGTAAATTTCGGGTCCATAGGCTAGACGATCTAAAATTATTTTATGAAGATCAGCAAGTTCTTCTTTTGAAAAAAATCATTTCTCACTACCATTTGTTAAGCGTGAAGCAAATGAATCATATTGGATTCAGTTAGTTGCAGGTACATCTGTAGCAGCTCCTGCTGAGTTTTGCACTGTTGTTGCAACTGATCAATTTGAATTAGAACTAAAAGGTGATTTAGGCGAGTAAGTTACGAGCGAACCATTTGCACTAGGATCTAGTGCAATCGGTAAACTTCCTTTTAGTGCACCTGTGGTGACAATGATGATTGCACCAGTAGTTGCAGCGATTGCAGCAACAAAAATCGACGATAATGCTATCAAAACATTTTTAACGACTTTAACACTGGTTTTTGAAACAACTTTTTTCATAAAATCATTATATTATTTTATTTTAGTAATTGAAAAAGTTATTCAATTTCATTAATAAATAAGTTTTTTATTTTTTTATGCTTAAAAGCCTTTTGTAATGCTTTTAAGCAACTATTTTTTTTCTAAATTTTAAATTAAAAAAATGGCCCCCTGATAAATCAAGGGGTTAAAACAAAAAAGAAGGTACATACTATAAAAAAACCAAAAATTTAGTTTATTTTAAATAAGTTGTACTGCCTAGGAAGGTAACTTAGAATTAATTATCTAAGGTGTTCGTTTACCACCTAGGCAATGATATTATACAAAAAAATCAATTAATGTGCAAATTTTACCCATAAAATAACGATTTTGATTTTTGTCTGATTTTTTGCAGCAAAAGTTTTTCATTTTGCCACAATTTTTGACTGATTTGCCAAATTATTGTTAATAATAAATTAGTTGTAAAACAAATTTAAAGCCAAATAATAGGATTTAGTGAAATATTTGTGGAAAATTTTGCACTTTTAAATTTTTTACGCCTATGTGGCTTATAATAGAGAAAGGAGGCTATATGTATCAATATAAAGCAATTTTGAAATCAACAAAAGAAGTAGTTGCTGAAGGTCATTCAGTCAAAGATGTTGAAAATGATATCAAAGCATATCGCAGAGCACAGAAAAAAGGTGAACATACAAAAGGTCAAGAGCTAATTGAAATCTACCACGTTTTTCGTGAAAAAACTGAGGGTGAAGATAACTCAAAAAAAGAACTGATTAAAACAGTTTAAAAACTAAACTAAATAAAATTTAAAAATAATTCAAGATTGGGTTATTTTTCTTTTATCATTTTAAACTATGGGTCGACTTAGATTTGATAAAGAAAAAACTAGCAAAGCATTTGCTAGTAGTTATACAGTTAAAAATTTTCCTTTAGTTTTAAAGGAAAATGCAGTTTTAGAAATTGGCATGGGTAAAGGGAGAATGCTTTCAGCTTTAGCTTTTAAGAATCCAAATAAACATTATTATGGAATTGAAAAGTTTGCAACTGTTGTTGCTCATGCTGTTAAAAAAGCAGAAAGTCTTGAATTATCAAATATTAACTTTATAATTGATGATGTCAAAGATGCATTAATAAATATTCAAGGAAAAGCTGATTTAATTTGATTAACTTTTTCAGATCCTTGACCAAAAGCAAGACATGAAAAGTTTCGCTTAACAAATAAAAAATTTTTAAGTTTATACAAAAATATGATCAAAAATGATGGTTTGATCAAACTTAAAACTGATAATGACGTTTTTTTTGCTTATTCAAAGCAATCAATAATCGAATTTGGTTGTGAAATTGTTGAAATAAGCGATGATTTTCATAATTCACCATTTGCAATTGATAATGAAATGACTGACTACGAGCAAAAGTTTTCACAAGTTGGTAAAAAAATTAATTACCTTGCATTTCGCTACAAAAAATAATCACAAAATTTAAATATATTTTACAGTCGTTTTTTTCTGCAAAAAGCGACTTTTTTATTTCACAGATTTTTTAAATATCTTTAGATAAACATGGCAAAGTTACCAAAAATTGAAATTATTTCAAATAATGAAAGAAAAACAGGCGAATTATCAAAAATTTTTTTCAAAAATAGGGGCTAATTTTTAAAACTTTTGTAATCGTATAATAATTATTACATTAAGAAAGGAAATTAAAAAATATAAATTTAACTTATTAATTAAGAAAGAGAAAAAATATGCAAAAACAATTACACGCAGTTGACTGAGTGTTGATGATATTGTACTTTGTCGTAGTCTTGGCAATTTCTTTCGTTACATGGTGATACCAACGTAAGCGAAAATTGACAAAAGATAGCAAGACATTTTTCGATGGTGGTGGTAAAGTAAACCCTATCTTCGTTGGACTATCAATGTGATCAACAATTCTGTCATCGATCTTCTTCGTTTCTACGGTGGGAAACACAATCGCAAACGGTTGAATGTGAACCGCAGCTAACATTGCCTTAATTGGTGTAACTCCTTTAGTTACAATGTTAGTTATTCCATTTTATCGTCGATTTAAATCAACAACAGCTTATTCATATTTAGAAACACGTTTTGGTTACTCAACTAGAGCCTTAACATCAATTCTATTTATTTTATTCCAAATCTTTAGAGTTGCCGTTGTTTTATATATTCCAACACTAGCTTTATCAATTTTCATTGATATTAGTCCATACGCACTTCTATTTATTATTACATTAGTCGTTGTTGTAACATCAATTTTTGGTGGATTTAAATCAGTTCTATACAATGACTCATTACAAGGGGTTGTGCTACTAGGTGGAATGATTCTAGTATTAGCATTTGCTATGGATAAAGGACAAGGACTTGCACACGCACAAGGTACTGCATTACCACTTCAAGAAATTTTTACTAAAAAAAGTTTCGAAGTATCAGTTGCACAAGCAGGATTTGTCTTCATCTTTGTTTACAACATTATTAACAGTATGTATACCTTTATGGGTTCACAAGATGTTGTGCAAAGATATAAAGCAACAAGATCAGTATCTACAGTTAAAAGAACACTATGAATTACTGCAGGTCTGGGAGTAGTCACCGTCTTACTATTCTTTGGAGCCGGCTCAGCAGTTTGATCATTCTATACTGCGCAAGGATATAATTTAGCAATGAATGGCGTTGATAACGCTGCTAAATTCCACGCAATTACTAGTGCTTATGCAGAAAACGGTTCAAACGTAACACCTGGATTAATCAATACAGCAGCTGATTCTCTAGGACTAACCTCAGCAGAAGCATATAAAACAGATGCTAATATGCAGGCCGTCTTAACAAGAGTCGGTGAATTAAATAGTGGTGCTGCTAACCAAATTAGTGTTGCGCTAAGACACGGTAACCAAACAGCTATTCTACCTTGATTCATCGCTAGTGAATTACCTATTGGTGTTGTAGGTATCATCTTTGCTGCTATTTTTGCGGCATCGCAATCAACTGTTTCATCGGGATTATCCGCAATGGTACAAACAATCATGGTCGACTTTGTTAATAGATGACGACCAGGAATAAAAGATCAAACTAAAACATTGATCTCAAAAATCTTGATTCTCGTCTTCGGGGTTTGAGCCTTCGCCTTTGGATCGCTAATCGTCTTTTCAGGAGAAGGTGACTTCGTTAACTATATTACAGGTATCATTGGTCTATTTAACGCTCCTATTTTTGGTGCATTCGTGCTTGCTCTATACACAACCAGAAGCAACAAATGAAGCGTCTTTACTGCAATGCTTGTCGTGTTCTTCGGAACCTTACCAGTTTGAGCATTATCAGCAGCATTTACACCAGCAGCAAACAAAATCTCATTCAGTGGACAATGATTAACAATTGTTAGTTTTGCAGCTACAGTTTCAATTGGTTATGGGCTATCGATGATTACAAATGCACTATTTCCAAAATTGAAACCAGCGCTTGCATCTCTTGAAAACCAAACATGATTTACAAGAACCGCTGCATTTAAAGAAGCAGTTAAATTTGAAGCAGGTATTAACAAATTAGAAAGAAAACTGTTCTGAGGAAAATTAATGCGTAAAAAAGATGCAGAAACAGTTAATCTTGAAAATGAGGTTAAAGCAAAACTTCTTCAATTAGACGAAATGAATAAATCATTAGTAATCTAATTTTAGGTCTAAAAAACTTATTAATTTAATTATTAAATTCCATTCTTTTAGTCAGTGGATTCGCAATTGCAAATATTAAGTGTAATAATCACAAATAATTAAAATGCGAACTCTGCTATCTGGGTTCGTATTTTAATTTAGAGAGGAAGATATCGAAAAAATACATCATCTCTAATAAATTTCAAAACAATCAAAATTTAATTAAAAACTTTTTAATTAAAATTTACAAAGGAAATTTTATGAAAAAAATAAACAAGAAAAGCTTCCTATTTTTAGGAATCGCTGTTGTTTCAGTTGCTGCAATTTCAGCAGCAGTAGCATGTACTAATGAAAATGAAAAGGTGCAAAAAGCTAATAAAACCTATCTAGAGTTAATCAGTAAACAAATGTATAACAAGTACAACCTTGTTGGTACTTATGCTGATCAAGCAGCACTTAAAACTGCTGTTGAAGCAATCAGTAGTGATAGTGCTACTAACAAATTAGAAAAATTAGTTGCCTTCATTGATCCTCTATACAAAGATGATTTTGTGAAACTAGTTGGTCAAGCAGTTATTGCAAAACTTGACGTGGAAATCCCAAAAGCACCTACAGGTGATGGTGTTACTGAAGCAGATAAAACTAATGCAGCTAACCGTGTTGATGTTGTTTTACACCTAGAAAAAGGTAAAAAAGATGATTCAACACTAGCAGAAGTTAAATCTAAAGCAATCCAAATGTATGTAACTCCACAAAAATTCTTGGATTCATTAACCTTCCCTAAAGATGGTTATAAAGCAGCTTCAACAATTCCTAACCGTGCTGATTTCCAAACAAAAGCCAAAGCACTTGCTGGCGCTGATTTGTTTGAAGGACTAGCTGGTTTACTTGATAAGGATACACCGTTTAGTGCTAAAGCATTAGACTTAGTTCCTAAAACAACTTTAACAACAATTGTTGTCGCTGATGGTTCTGCAACAACTAAAACTAAATTAACACTAACCTTTAAACAAGGTACATTAACTACAACTAAAGACGTTGAAGTTACTACAAAAGCTTAAAAAGTTAATTTTAAAATGGACTAATTCAGGTTAGTCCATTTTTATTTGCCCTAGAATAGAGCAAATAAAAGTTGCTTTATTTTGTGATTAATTAAGCTTGTTTGCAAAATATACCTTTTGTTATTTACTTATGAAATTTTTCTTTTGGTTTTTATAAGTTTGAAGTTATTAATATATTTGCTTATAAACCAGTTAAAAAACGTATTTTTAAATTTTTGATAAAAAATAAAAATTTCAAAAAGAAAAACGTTTTGGTTTATACTATTGTTGTTTTATTTAACAAAAATACGTTGAGTAAAACAACAAAATAAAAATTATAAAAAGGAGTTTTTTATGAAAAAGCTTAACAAGAAAGCCTTCTTACTTACAGGACTAGCTGTTGCATCTGTAGCTGTCGTTTCAACTGCAATCGCTTGTTCAGATAATAACACAGATCCTAAAAAATCTAATGAAGAAGCTGTAACAAAAGTTACTACTGGTTTAAGAACCAAGTACAACCTAGCTACATCTTACACTGACACAGCAGCATTGAAAACAGCCCTAGATGGCCTTAAAGCAGATGGTGGAAGTTTACTAAAACCTCTTAATGCTTTATTATCAACAAAATACGGAAAAGAACTTACAGACCTTGTAGGTGATGTAGTTGTTGAAAAAGTAACTACAACAGTTCCATCAGGGAGTACAACATCAGTTTCAGTTGTTTTAAAACTATCTAAAGGGAAATCAGGTGAATCTAGTTACGTAAGTAAAGATTCAAAAGCAATTACTTTATACACAACACCACAAGGATTCCTAGACTCAGTTACTCTACCTGCTACTTACACAGCAGCAGCATCAGTAACTAACCGTGCTGATTTAAAAACTAAAATTGAAGCAATTACAGCTGCTGATAAATTTGCAGGACTTTCTGCTTTACTTGACAGTAAAACACCAATTAACGCAAAAATTCTAGAGTTAGAACCTGAAACTACATTAACAACTATTGCAACTTCTGATGAATCAGATGCTAAAAAAACTAAGTTAACACTTACCTTTAAACAAGGTGAATTAACAAAAGCTAAAGACACTGTAGTAGAAACAAAGGCTTAATCTTACTTTAAAAAATGTGCTAATTAATTTTGGTACATTTTTATTCGTAAAAAAATAGAGCAATTAGGTTTGCTCTATTTTTAATTCAATTCTTTTTTAGTTAAATATTTTTTACCTAAATATTTAACTAATACTTCAGGGACTTCAACTCTTTGATTTACTTCATCATAACCGTTTTCTAAAATGCTAGCAACAACACGATCTAGTGCTAAACCACTACCGTTCATTGTGTGAGCAAATTTAATGTTACCATCTTGAGCACGATATCTAATTTGAGCACGACGTGCTTGAAATTCTCCCATTCATGAAACAGAACTTGTTTCACGATAACGATTTTCACTAGGTAATCAGATTTCATAATCATAAGTTATTTGACTTGAAAAACCTGTGTCTCCACTTGCTAGCAATAGCTTTTGGTGAGGGATTTGTAATTCTTCTAACATGCTTTCAGCATTTTCTGCCATCAAGTTAAATTCTTTTTCAGCATCTTCTTCTTTGGCAAATTTAACCATTTCAACTTTACGAAACTGATGCATTCTAATAATTCCATGATTATCTTTACCACCTGAACCTATTTCACTACGGAAACAATCTCCATATGAAGTTAATCTAATTGGTTTATCTAGATTAATAATTTCATCATTATAGTAGTTAGTTAGTGAAACTTCAGAAGTAGGGATTAAAAAATCATTAGTATTTAATTTAAATAAATCTTCTTCAAATTTAGGTAATTGTCCTGTACCAAAAAGCATTTGTGGTTTGACAATGACAGGTGTTACAAATTCTTGAAAACCATTTCTTTCATGAAAATCTAGCATGTAGTTTTGCAATGCTCTGATTAATTTTGCGCCATCGTTTTTGTAAAAAATGAATCTTGAACCACTTAGTTTGACACCACGATTAAAATCGATTAGATCTAATTTTTCAGCAATTTCATAATGTGAAATTTCTGATTTAAAAGTTCCTTTTCATAAATTATTTTTTTCAAAAATAACTTTATTAAAAGTTTCATCTTTACCA
Source organism: Mycoplasmopsis agassizii (assembly GCF_002272945.1). Classification (GTDB taxonomy): domain Bacteria; phylum Bacillota_I; class Bacilli_A; order Mycoplasmatales; family Metamycoplasmataceae; genus Mycoplasmopsis_B; species Mycoplasmopsis_B agassizii. The sequence continues at coordinate 97,872 of NZ_NQMN01000002.1, forward strand.
ACAGGTACTAGATTAATTGTAACGTTAGGAATTTGAGCCAGTAATTCATGCACACTCTTATTTAAAACATCAGCTTCATCTTGCAGTTTTTTTTGCTCATCTTTTAACTTTTTTAAATTATCTAAAGTCTTTGCTTTTTCATCTTTATCTTTGATATTAACAATTATTTTAGAGTACTTATTAAGGTCTGCTTTTAATGATTCAGCACGGTTCATTTTTTGCCCTCTAAGAGTGACAATACTTAGTAATTCATTTAAAATATTGACATCAAAATTTTTCTCTTTTAATTTTTTTAAATAATAATCAGGGTTATTAATAAGTTGTTTTAGATCTAACATGATACCTCTTTTATTTATGTAACTAATTAGTTTTAAATTATATAAAATAAAATACAATAAATGATATGAAAAATCTAATTATTGAATTTCAAAATGCAATTCACTTGTTAAGTAATAATCCATTTTACCAAACTAGTTTGCAATCCATTAATGTACCACGCTGATTAGCATTAACAGCAGGGATAATCTTAATTGTCTTTGGACTCTTAATTTTACTTGTCTTATTAAAAACAGTGCCCCAGCTTCGCATTTATAAGCAAGAACAAATGGATGATTATTATAAAAAGGTGAAAAAAGCAAAAGCCAAAACTTATGAGCAAACTGGCATGTATGTCAGTTGAAATATGAGAATAAGAACTTTTTGACCAATCTTTGTTTCCATAGCTTCGATTATGGTTGGAGTTGTCTTCTGTGTTGGTTCAACTATCTCAACACTTTAAAAAAGATCAATAAAAAAGCCCACTATTTTGCAAATAAATGCAATGTCGTGGACTTTTTTTAATTATTGTTTGAATTATTATTTTCACAGAGACAATTTTAATTCTTGGGGAAATAAAAAAACCAAGATATTAATGAGTTCAAAGAACTAACTACAAAAAATAACAAAAAGTTTGTTCTGAACTTGCCGTAAGTTAAAAATAATATATTAACTAATATAAATAGAAAGGAGGTTATGCCATTACAACAAAATTACCCAGAAAGGAGAATAAAATGAATGAAAACCAAAAAAACTTTTAAAACTATATGAAGTTCCGAAAAAGAACAATCAAAAATAGATTACAATAACATAGAAATACACATAATAATGAATTTCATCTAATAAAACATGTCTAATTTTATAGAATATTTATAAATCGAGAATTTTTAAACAAAAGACTCTTTGAATAAGCATAGATAGATAATAGATAGATTGGTTGGTGTAGGTTAAAATAACAAAATCCTACACACAGATTACGAATTACATAGTACTTTCTTAAAAACAAACACATTAAGAAAGCTCATAGAACAATAAAGAATAAAAATAAATAAAATATATAACAAAAATACAATCAAGAAATTAATTATAAATAGATTGATTATTTGATACCGATATAATAGACTTTTGACGAATATTGAATTTCAATAAAATATAAAAATATAATAAGTATAGATAGAATGGATTGGATGATAATAGAAAACTCATCCTGATATTTAGGGGAGCTAAGGAAAAACTCCCCAATTACATTTTATATATTTTTTTTAGAAATGAAAAAAACTTTCTTAATAAATATTATTTTTACTACTTATTAGCCAAATTGTGATTAAGTTATTAATGTCAGGGTGTGAAAATAACTCTACTTTAGTTAGATATACCTATTTTTTATTCAAAAATGACTAATAAGGCTAGTTCTAAAACTAGTTTAACTTGTTAGATGTACAACAATTTCAAAGTGATGAGTGCTTGGAAACATATCAAAAAGTGTTACAGACTTAATTTCAAACTTATTAGTTAACACTTTTAGATCTCTAATCAAGGTTCTGGGGTTACAACTTACATAAATCATACTTTTGATTTTTGAAGAAGCAATCGTTTCAACTAATTCACTGTCAAGTCCATTTCTAGGTGGATCAACAACTAATAAATCATGATCATTTAAAATTTCTAAAATTGATTTTGCGCTTGCACTAGTTTTAATAAAATCTGCATTTTTAATATTATTGAGTTTTGCATTTACTTTAGCATTTTCAACTGCTCCAGCAATTATTTCAACGCCAGTTACTAGGTTATTTTTATTAGCAAGATTTAAAGCGATTGTTCCTGCTCCAGAATATAAATCAAAAATTTTAGAATATTTTTCTAAAGAAGATAATTGTTTTACATGGTCATAAATTTTATTTGCAATTTCAAAATTAACTTGCATAAAACTTGCAACATTTATATTGAATTTTAAATTAGCAAATTCGACTAATAAATTTTCGTTTCCAAAAATTTTATGATTTTCTAATTTAAAACTTTTTGCACTCTTTTTAATTACATAAAAAGCACCATTAATATTTTTATTTATGGATTCAAAAAACGTTTTTAATTCTTTTGAATTATGATCAAAAGATTTATTAAAAAGTAAAACAACTTGTAATTTGTTTTCCTGATTTTTTCTAATAATTAATTGATTTAAATTTTCAAAAATTTTTTTATTCTCAAATTTATGAAAATTAAATTTGAATTCTCTTAGAAAATTTTTAATTGAATCTGCATACAAAAACATCTCATCAATTTCTTGAAAAATAAATTGATTACTTTGCTCAGCCATATAACCATAATGTAAAATTTCATCTTGAATTTTTACAAATACACTAGCCTTATTTCTATAATTAAAAATATTTTTTGAAGTTACAAAATTAATATTTTCAATATCAAAATTACTAGATACATTACGAGTAAATAAATTTTTAAAATATTTTAATTTAAATTTAATTTGCTCATCATGTTTAAGATGAATTAAATCAGCATTACTTGTAAACTCAAAATCAGATCTTAAATATGATTTTTTTATTAGATCAATTATCTTAGCAAAAACTACATTTTTGACTTTTTTAACTATTCTAATTTTTGCTTGTTCATTAACTAATAAACCCGCTACAAATATTCTTCGATCATTATAAATTGCTAATCCATAACCTTCATAAGATAATTCTGAACAAGTAACAATTAACTCTTGATTTAAATTTAATTCCATAGTTTAAATATATAGCAAAACCATATACATGTCTGCATTTTTTGAATAAATTTAATTATTCAAAAATTAAAAATATCAACTCAATTTTTGAGTTGATATCAATAAATTTGTGTTTATCTAAAATCGGGAATTCGATATTTTTGATCTCCACCTTTGTCTTGATTCAGTTTTTTAATTGTATCGTATAAAGTATGATTTGCAGGTGTATCTTCAAGTGGTGTTTTACCACCGATTACATCATAATAACCTTTAACTCTAAGTTGTACAATTTGACCAAATATTTTTGAATTAGGTGGTCATTTACTTCTATCTTTTGTTTGAAGTGAAACTCCACGATAAATTCCTAAAACTGAATTATCATCCTTTGAAAATAAAACACTTCCAGATGAACCGCCACCTACATTTAAAAATCTTACAGATTTTGAAACTGATATATGACTATGTTTAGTAGATTTTTCTTTAGTATCTTCACCATTTTTTTCGTAAACATCAAGTGAGCCAACAACTTCAAGTGGATCTTCTCTATCAACGTTTTTTAATCCATTGAACTGAACCATAAAGTCTATTTTATTAATTTTAGTTAGGATAAATCCACTACCGATTTTCTCATTATGTTCACCACTATAAAGTTGATACTTCTCATTATTTGTATTTACTATATTAGGTACAACGGTTGCGGGAAAAGTACCAATTAAACCAGTTAATTTTAAGTCTTCGCTAGTTTTATCATAACCGTCTGAATCAGGATTAAATGTTGTGATTGCAAAACTTAAATCTTTAAAACTAGTTGGTGTATTTGATGCAAGAGTTTCAATGAATCTAACATTTCACAATCTATCTTTTTCAGTATCTCCGCTACTTTCTGTTAATGCTTGTTCTTTAAGTTGTTTGATTCATTTTCTTGAATCTGTTTTGTCAGTAACTTTTGCAAGTAGTTCTTTTTGTTTTTCTGATAAAAGATTGATTTTCATTACAGCAAAATCAACACCTAACTTCTGCTCTACTTCTTTTGTTTTTTCATATTCATCAAATGTTTTGATTTTTGTTAGTGTTTCACCACCGTTTTGACTATGATTATTTACTTTAGCCTGTAAGCCTTGAGCAGCGTAGATAAAATCAATTTCAGAAGAATAATTATAGTCTGCACCAGTTAATGCAGTTTGAGTATCATCTCAATTACCCTTACTATTTAGTCTTCTCATAAACTCATCTTTATTACCATATTGTTTAAAAGTTGATCAACTATAAGTACTTTCAGGATGTTCTAGTTTTCTTTCTAAAAATGCAGTGTAAACATGTAGATTAGTTGCCACGTAGTATGAATAAAAGTCAGGATCTGTTCAATCAGTTGAATTAGAAGCTTTGCCAATTAGCCAACCTGTGCCCCCTAGAGAATTTCATACATTGTCTTTTTTGAAATTGACATGTAAAGCAATTGTACGATCTTTCAAGAATTCAAATTGCTGTCTTTCTTCACCTGTTCTTGTTACATCAATAGAGGCAGTTAAATTTTGTTGTGCTTCATCGCTCTGTGCAACTTTAAAAAAGTTATACATGTTATCACTATCAAATTTTTTGATACTTGAAATTGTTGGTGCTAATTTTGGAGTATTAACAGATTCTTGTTTTTCAGAATCTTCTTTAAGACCTCCAAATTTTAAAAACAATCTTTTTCGAATATTTCTGTCAGATTGTAAATATAAGTTATAACCAAGCATATATTGGCCATCAGATGATTTATTAATTGCAAAAGGATTTGCAATTAAATTCATATCTTTCGATTTGAATGAAAATCTGAAATACTTATTATAGTTTCTAAGGTCATTAGTTATTTCAGCTTGTGTTTTAGTTTTGGCTAAGTCAGTTAAACTAACTTTCACTTCACTACTTTCAGAAACTAAAAACTGATCAACATCTTTGAAGTTTCTTACATAAACAACTTTTTTAACTGTTGTACCTTGTCCATATTTATTTTTGGCTAAATATCTGAAACTAAGTTGATGTTTTGCATTATCAGGATTTAAATCTGAAAAAATTAATTCACTTGCTTTACTATCATTACCAGTATTACTTGTATCGCTTCATTTTAAATAGTTTTTTAAGTCAGCAATTGTAACTTCTGAAGCATATTTTTTGGCTTCAACTAATGCCTTTTTACTTTCCTCTGTAAATGAAATATCTGGATTAAAGGGTGTTAACGCACTAAGTGAAATTGTCTCTTCTTTTGAGGTTGAAGTTGCGCTATCTTTTTGTAATTTGTACTTAATTTTTAAGGTTCCTTTTTGATCATCCTTTTCAAAATTAAATGAATTGTCTAGGATAAATGTTTCACCACTTTTTAATCCTAAAATACTTATTTTTTCTTCAAAGTTTTCTGTTGTAACTTGACTAGGTTTTAGTGATGAATTTTTAGGAGAAAAAACAACATCTCTAGAATTTAAGTCTTCCAAAATAGTTTTTAAACCAGTCACTTTAAAGTTGTATTCAGTTTCAGAAAATTCTTTGGTTTTTTTATCTTGTAATTTAAAAGAAAACTCAGTTTCTCCTTTAGCATCATCAAAATTTATTATGCTTAAACTTGTCATTTTGAATTCACTAGTATCAATTGAATTTGTTAAGGTATCATCAAAATTTGAGTTATTAATTTCTGAAGGAAGCACTTTATTTTTAATAGTAAAAATTATACTATTTTGTTCTGGAAACACTGGTTTTTGGGGCTTTTCAGGATCTTTTGGTGCTTGAGTAACGGGTTCATCTTTTATTTTATTTGGATCATCTTTTGGCTCTGAAGTAGAACCAGATTTTAACTCTTGTTTTGAAGCATCATCTTTTTTAGGTTCTTCAGTTTTAGTTGTAGTAGAACCAGAAACACCTGCTTTAGGAGTTGAATCTATAGGTTCATCCTTTTTAATATTTTTAGGTTCCTCATTTGCTTTTGTCTGATCATCTTTTTTGTCAATTTTAGTTGTATCACCTGTTTTTGTTTGATCATCTTTTTTATTACTTTTAGGATCAGCATCTTTTTTAGATGGGTTACCTTTATCAGGTTCTTTTGGAGTGTCAACTTTAACAGGATCTTGAACTTTTTTAGGTGGTAAATCAACTGGATCACTTACTTGTGAACAAGCTATTAAAATTACAGGTGCAGATGAAATTGCAACTGTAAGCAGTGAATTAATTAAGAATCTTTTTTTATTTATTTTTGCCATATTTATACCTTCTTGAAAAAACTGTTTTTATAAATTATATTCTTCTAAATTGATTTGGTGGTTTTTGGCTAAAAAATAAATATTTTTACAATTATTAAGGCTTTAATGCTATTTTTGGTTTGCACAAAAAAAGATGCCCAAAAGAGCATCTTAAATTGTTTAGTTTATTAACTGATTATGATAATTCAGCAACGTGGATAATTAGGCGAACTAATTGTGAAACGAATGACATTTCATTGTCATATCATGCAGCAACAGTTACAAGTTCGTGACCATCTCTACCATGATTAACTTTTGTTAAAGTAGCATCTAGAATAGCTCCGTATGTACTTCCTAAAATATCTGATGAAACGATTTGGTCTTCATTGTATCCAAATGATTCATTTGAGTATTTTTTCATTGTTTCATTAATTTTTTCAGCTGTTAAACCTTTAGTTTTTAATACTAATGTTAAGTCTGAAACTGATCCAGCAACAACTGGAACACGTAGAGCAGCACCATCTAGGAATCCTGATACGTTTTTAACAACTAATCCGATTGCTTTTGCAGCACCTGTTGATGAAGGGATAATGTTTTGTGCCCCTGCACGTCCACGACGAATGTCTTTTTTAGCAGGTGCATCAACAATAGCTTGATTTCCTGTGTAAGCATGAACTGTTGTTAATTTACCAACTTCAATACCAAATTCTTTATCCATAAATGCAACTAGTGGTGCAATTGAATTTGTTGTACATGAAGCAGCTGAGATAATTTTGTCATCTTTAGTTAAGTCAGTATGGTTTACGTTGTAAACAATAGTTTTAACATCGTTTCCACCTGGAGCTGAAATAATAACTTTTTTAGCACCTGCATCTAAGTGTAGTTGTGCTCCTGCTTTGTTAGCAAAGAACCCTGTAGCTTCAATAACAATGTCAACACCTAGTTCACCTCATTTTAGGTTACGTGGGTCTCTTTCAGCTGTTACGATTACTTCTTGAGCATCTTTTTCAGTTCTTCCTACTAAGAAACCTTTTTCTGTTTCTTTTAAGAATCCGTTAAATGTTTTATAAACAGTGTCATATTTTAATAGATAGACAATGTTTGCTTTATCTGTTAAATCATTAACTGCAACTAGTTGCAGTTTCCCTGGGTAAGCATCGATTAAACGACGTAATGTTGTTCTTCCAATGCGCCCAAATCCGTTAATAGCAATTTTGATCATAATATTGCCTCCTTATATATTTTCTGTTTTAATTATAAGACTATTTTTTAGAAAAGCAAAATAAATTTTGAATAGTTTTTGCAATATTTTTAGAGTTATTTTCGCTTTTTCAAAAATTTATTTTACAACTTCAAAATATATAAAAAAATTAAAAAAGTCACTTTTTTGCTTAAAAAGTGAATAAAAACCAACTTTTTGCTAAATTAATTATTTTTCTAATTTTTAGTTGGATAGATTTTAATTCGTTTTTTTCCTTCGAATTGATAATCAGTTAAATAGATAAATGAATCTCTTGTTTTGACTTTGATAAGTGAAGGGTGTCGCCTCACTTTTATGTCTAAAATTTCTAGATTTTCGACTGCAAAATTAACCTTGACTCTTTTATTATTTATCATTAAAAATGCACCTGGGTTTGTAGCAAAAGCTCTTACTTTATTAATCAATTTTTGATTAGAAAAATTTTCTAAATCAAGTTCAGCATCACTTTTTTGAAGTTTAGGAGAAGGTACAACTTCATCCAGATTCTGAATAATTTCTGAAAAATTTCCAGTTTTAAAATCAACTAGTCATTGCACGATATTTTCAGAAGCTAAAACTGCTAATTCCTTAAATAAATCATCTGCTATATCAGTTTTTTGAATCTGATATTTTGCAGTTTTTAAGATATTTCCAGCGTCCATTTCTTTTGACATATAAATCAAACTTAGTCCACTAAACTCGTCCCCATTTAATAAACTGTATTGAATCGGAGCAGCACCACGATACTTAGGTAAAAGTGATCCATGAATATTTAAAGATGCTAATTTGGGTAGTTCCAAAATTCTCATCGGTATATATTGACCATAACTTGCTGTTAAAAAAATATCAAAATTTAGTACTTTTAACTCTTCATAAATAGTCCCTATTTTTTCAGGAGTGAATAGCTTAATATCATAAAAACTAGCTAATTCTTTAACTTTATTATGTTTTAAATTCAAACCCCGACCTGCTGGTTTATCAGGCTGAGTAATAATGGCAACAACTTCAAAATTTTCAATTACTTTTTTAAAAGATGGATAAGCAAAATCTCCAGTACCTGCTAAAACTATTTTTAATTTATCCACTTTATTACCTTTCATCTGCTTTTAATTCCAAAATTAAATCTCTTAGTTCAGCAGCTCTTTCATAATTCATTTCTTTAGCAGCATCTTTCATTTGTTTTTCAAGTTGCTTAATAACTTCATCCTTAGCAAGTACTTTTTCTTTTTTCTTTTTCTCGCTACTTAAATAGTAACTAACAGCGTTTTCAATGCCATGTCCTTGAATAGGTTCAGGAATTGGTTTAATAACTGTTTTAGGAATGATGTTATGTTCTTGATTATAAGCAATTTGAATTGCCCTCTTTGCTTCGTTATCTTCAATAGTTGCTTTCATACTTTTACTAATTGAATCAGCATACATGATCACACGCCCGTTTTGATTACGTGCTGCACGACCAACTATCTGAATCAAGCTTCTAGTATTACGCATAAAACTTTCTTTATCAGCATCTAAGATGATGATTAAAGAAACTTCTGGTAAATCAATACCTTCTCTAAGTAAGTTAATTCCGATTACAAAATCGTAAATTCCTTTACGTAATTTACGCAAGATTTCATCTCGTTCAAACGTAGTATGTTCACTATGGATGTAAGCAACTTTTTGTTTTTTAGATTGAAAATATCTAGTTAATTCTTCACTATAACGTTTGGTAGTTGTCAAAATTAAACTACGTTCATTTTTAGCAATTTGCTTTTGCAATTCATCATAAATATCTTCGATTTGATTTTCACTTTTGCGCACTTCTATCACTGGATCTAATAGACCTGTTGGTCTAATTACTAATCTTGTTGCATAATCATTTGCTCTTGCTAATTCATATTTTTCAGGTGTTGCTGAAACATAAATTTTTTGAAATTCGTACTTTTCAAATTCTTCAAATTTTAAAGGGCGATTATCAAGCGCACTAGGCAGTCTAAAACCATATTCTACAAGTGACATTTTACGAGAACGATCACCTTTATACATGGCGTGAATTTGTGGAATCATCATGTGTGATTCATCAATAATCATTAAAGTATCTTCAGGAAAATAATCTAATAAGGTGAATGGTTTTTCACCTTCAGCACGCCCATCAAGATGGCGTGAATAATTTTCAATTCCAGGTGTCATGCTAAATTCTACTAAATTATCAATATCAGTTTTAATGCGTTGCTCAAGTCTTTGTAGTTCTAATAATTTATTTTGCTGTGCAAATTCTTCTTTGCGACTTTCAAATTCTTCTCTGATCAATTTGATCGCATTTTGCATAGTTGTATGGTTTGTGACATAAGCACTAGCAGGATAAAGGGTATAGTTTTTATAAGTTTTGACAACTGTTTTATTTAATGGATCGATTAAAGAGATCTTTTCAATTTCATCACCAAAAAGATCGATTCTAATAATATTTTCAGTTGTTCATGAAGGGTAAATTTCAATCACATCGCCTTTAACATTAAATTCACCAGGGCTTAATGAAACATGATTTCTTTCATATTGTCTTTTAACTAGTTCAAGAAAAAATTCTCTTCTTTTAATAGTTTTACCAACTTCAATTTTCATAAACCCTAGTTCATATTCTTCAGGATTTTGAGTACCATAAATTGAAGCAACAGAAGCAACAACTATCGTATTACGTTCTGTTAATAAACTATTTAAAGTGCTCATACGCATCGCTTCAATTTCTTCATTTCTTGCCGAAGTTTTATCGATATAAGTATCTGTCGAAGGCAGATACGCTTCAGGTCGATAGTAGTCAAAATAGGAAATAAAATACTCGACTCTGTTATCTGGAAAAAACTCTTTTAACTCTACAAATAGTTGACTAGCTAGCGTTTTATTATGAGATAAAACGATCACAGGTCGCTGCACTTGTTCGATTACACTAGCAATTGTAAAGGTTTTCCCTGAACCAGTTACTCCTAGTAAAACCTGATCTTTTTTACCTTGATTAAGACCTTCAACTAATTCTTTAATGGCTTGTGGTTGATCACCTGATGGTTGATATTTGGAAACTAATTTAAACATTAAATAAAATTATATAACTAACCAGTGCTTTTTAATCTCTAATTATGGCTTTTTAAAAGCGCCTAAAAAATTAGCTATAGTTAAAAATCGCATTAAATTTGAAAAGATTTCAAATTAAATTAAATTTTTACATACAATATTTAAAATAATTACATTTTAGTTTTTTTTCGCTCTTTAGGGGTTAAAATAGAGAAAAAAGAAAACAGAAAAGGAAAATATATGAAAAAAATTAAAAAATTAGGGATTGCTTTAGGTGCATCTCTAGCAGCAGCTGCTACTTTAACTGTGATTGCCTGTTCAACAACACCTGCTCCAAACCCTACAAAGCCAGCTGATAAGATCGTGTTTGCAACGGCGCAATCAAAAGTTTACCCTCTAACCATTGCCTTGAATAAATTGGTTCCACTTTATAATGAGCAACAAAAAGGTACAACCGACTTTTTAGAAGTGAAATTTCAGGACTCAGAAGCATCAAAAGCAACAAGTGAATCACAATTAGGAGCTAACACTATCTCTGCTTTTGAAACTAATAGCAATGTTGCAAACCTTTTATTAGGAAATAAGGGTACTGCCTTCTTAATCAATCAATACGGAAAATTACTTGATTTATCTAAATCAGAAATTAAACCTGGAATTTTCCCAACTAAAATTTTAAATGGGCACAATAAATTACCAGGTCAAAGTATTGATGCCAACAAAATTTATAACATCCCATTCGATGTTACTGATGTTGATTCACTAGCATTCAACCTTGATATTATGTGAAAACTTTTCACAATTATTAAAGGTGCTGGTGGTACAGTTGATGAAACTACTGACCTTTATAAGAGTGCTCAAAAAGCGTCAACTTCAGGACATGATGGTATTCCTGCAAACTCTTTATTTAGCATTATTGAAGCTAAATCAAGTGATGCTTTTAAAGATTATACAGTCAATGCCGACACTTTCAAAAGCATTAAATCTGCACAAGATTTTGCTAAAAAAGTATATGAAAACGTAAAGTTTCCAGAGGATAAAATCACTAAAAGTATGACTGATGCAAGAGTTTTTGCACTTGATTATCAACAAGATACTTTATTTAAAGATATCAATAATCGTTTAGATGGAAAGTTTCTTTGAGATCTAAAAGCAACTGCAGAATCTGATAAGAAAAAAGGTGCTTCAGTTATTGATTTTACTTTTAAAACAGATGCAAATACTGCTACTCAGTTCAAAACAGTTTGAGATGAGTACATGGCAAATAATTTACAAACTGAATTAAAAACTATTGATAGTGATAAAAAGTCATTTTTCTCAGTTCAATACATGAGTAATAATAATCAATGAGCTTCTTGAGAAATGAGAAAATATAATGCAGCCTTTACTTATGTTGCAGCCGTGGGAATTGAACAATCAATTTTAAGTCCTACTTCGATAGCATTTTTTGATGGAAAAAATAGTGATGATAAAGCTAATTGAGCTCATTATGAAGACATTGAACACCATCCACAAGTAATGCTTTCAACCAATCAACTTAATACTAAAACCTATCTAGAAGGTGGTTCAAGTTTAATTGCTCTAACAAAAAATGATGTTGAAGATAAAGCAACTATTAAGTTTTTAAATTGGCTTTACAAAGGTAAAGTTAAAGTCGATAAACTAGATGGTTCTGGTAAAGAAGAAATTTCAGTTAATGATTTTATCATTCGTGAATCAGGTTACATTATTCCTACAAGTGAAAATTTAACTCAAGCTAAAGTTACCGAATTAAAAACATCTTTAGATACTTTAAACACTGAAATTAAAACCTTAAATGATAAAGCAGATAAAACTGATGCTGAAAAAACTAAACTTAATAAGTTAATTACAAGACGTAGTTATACAAAAACTGCTTACATTTCATTATTATCATTAATGAAATTTATCGATTCTTCAGATGTTCATTTATTAAATTTTGCAGTAGATAAAACAGCTTCAGAAATTGCTAATAAGATTGCTAGCTTAATGTTAGAAACCACAAAAGAAGGTGGTTCAAAAATTACTGGTGATAAAGCATTTGAAGAAATTTCTAAACTAGTTAAATAGTTAATTAGATTAATCAAAAAGTTAAATTCAAAATATTTATTTAACCCCACACAAATTGAAAGGGATTTCAACTTGTGTGGTTTTTTATGCTAATTTTTTAATGGTTATTATACAACTGTGAAAATGCTAAAATGTTTAAAAATGAAAAAAATTTTCCAATAACAATTTTATATTAAACATTTACGAAATTTATTATAATTATATCGTTACTAAAATAATAGGTCATAAGGAGGGATAAATGGAAAATACACTTTTTATATCTAAATTAATTGTGTTTATAATTCCTATTGCAATCTTTGCAACAATTAATTTAATTTTGTACTTAGTGTTTTGATCTTATTTTTATAGAAAGACCAATGACTCTTTAATTAGCAAAACAGGTTTATCCAAAAACTTTGTTTATGCATCACGTAAAGAAAACCATAAAATATATTTTTTTATTTATTGTTGAGTATTATTATCAGTTTTAGTTATTCAAATTGCTCTTTTTATAGGTGGCTTAGTATCCTTTGCAAGAGGGAGATTTTTAAGCATCACTGCTTTAACAGATGATTTAGCCATAGAGACTTTTAGAAATGAAGGGTATAAATGACTAGGCATTTCTATTGGTGCAAATCTTGGTGTTGATTTAATTTTTATTTTTACATCATACATAACAAAAAAAATCATAAGATCTAAATCTGACAATCAACAATCAAGAGTTGATAACGATGAATTGTTAACATACTCAGGATATTCAATTTCATCTGAAACTTTGCCTCTTGAATTTGACCATAATTTCAGAAGAAGAAGAATCATAATAAAAAAATTACAGACTATAGCAGAGAAAAATATACAAAAAATTATAGAATCAAAAGAAAATTTTAATTTAGATTCTAAAATTTATGTTGAGTTATCTCAATATGTAGTTTCTTTATGAGTTGCAACAACTTTAATGAATAATCAACTAAGAAACGAACTTATAAAAGAAAAAATTAAATTGATTCTATTGAAAATTGAAAATTTTAGAAATTATCGTCAGGATTTATCAGACACTGAAAATATAAAAATTGCAAGTTTCTAAGACTCAATTAAACAGTATATAAATATTATTTCAATGAACTTTCTTTCAAAAAGAAAGTTCATTTTTTTGAAGAGTAATAATTTTACAGAAATTATATCTAGAAATTATTTTAGATCATAACAAAAAAGTCCTTAATTAATGTTGGTCAAAATATTTACTATTCTTAGTTTTTATCATAAGTGAAATTTTTATTTTCTATTGCCTATAAAGTTGGTTAATATGCAGAAAAAATAATTATATTTATTAATACAAATTAACTTTTGATAAACATTCTATATTTTATTAAATGTTTTGGAAATTAGACTGATTCACAATACTCTAAATAATGAAAATTAAATTAGTTTTTAAATTATCAAATGAATAACATAAAGAATAACTTTTTTCTAATTTTATGAATTGAAAAGGAATTTACGAATTACTCATTTTCATATTATTTTATTTTTAAATTGCTTTTAATTAAGTATAAAACTTATTATTCATCAAATTACTCGATAATTTTTGTTTATTCATATGCAATTGATAAATATTCAATAAGTTTTTGATTTTTTTTAAAAATTAATGAATATTTATGGTAAATTATTTTTGGGAGATAAAACTTAACAACATAAATAATATAAAATTACATAACATATCTCCCGGAAACGAGGAAAATATAATATGAAAATTAAAAAGAAAACAATAATTTTTGGTGGATTAGCAACCGCTGGTTTAGCAGTTGGTTTAATTACTCCTGTTATTGTGTCTCAAACAAACAATACAAATGCACAAGAAAGAGCATATGTAACAGATGTTAAAAGAGGTGTTGCTAATGTTTTTGAAAATTTTGGAAAACAAAATAGTGGCGAATCAGCAGCATCATTATTTTCATTAAATACAAATGGTGAAAGTAGTGTTACATTACCTGATTTAGATGCATCAACAATTTCAAAAATGCAATCAGTTGCAAATGAATTTATTGATAACTATCTAACTAATTTAGAAAATCAGCAAGATGTTAAATCAGCTCTTGATAATTTCTTAAAAGATAAAAATATTGATATTTCGCAATATGATACATCAGGCGCAGATTTAACTAGCCAAGTTGTTGAAGATAGCGAAGAATTAGAATCATACAAAAGTTATTATTCATCAAGTAATTACCAGACAGTTAGATCTATTGCAGCAGATTTTAATAAGAGTTATAAAACATCATTAATTGTTGCAGGTGTAGCTGGCGCGACTGCAGCTGGTTTTTGAGCTGCATCATTCTGAACTTTTGGAGCAACTGTTCCTTGAGCTGTTGCAGCAACAACACAAGCAGCAACATATACTGCACAAGGGCTTATATTCCTTGGAGCAGAACAGTGAATTTTATCACAACCTTCATATGTTCTTGCTTCAACATTATATGCAATTAGAGAAACATATAAAGATTTAAAGTTTTACTATGATCTTATTCAAAACGTTCGCAAGGTAATTACAGCAGCAAAAGTTATTAAAACTGTTACTTATGCAACATCTTGAGCATCACCTGTTATTGCAATTGCTGCGTTTATACTTGAAACATTATTAAATAATTATGGACAGTATTAATATTAATGTCAAGACAAATGTATTAAATAAAAAAGAAAATTTAGAAAAAGATATATTCTACAGATTGTCTGACCAATACCATCTAAATAAATTTTTACAAACAAAATTTAGTTGGTTAATATATCTTCCAATTGTGGGAACTTTTTTACTGATTTCGCTTTTTCAAAAACAAGTTCTAGTTAATCTAATAGATCGAAAACTTATATCAAAAGGAAAAACTAAGTTTATGATTTTTCTTGCATTGCCATTTATTGTTTTTGCATTAATTACCATGATTCTTGCTTTTATTTTATTTTTGCATCCTAATTTAAGTATCTGAACAGTAGAATCTAGAATATGAATTTTACTTTTTGTAGATTTATTTTTGCTATTTTGATCCTCGGCTACCAATAGAATAGTTATTCAAAATTTAGCATCAGTTCTAAATATAGATGAAACAATAGATTTTCCAGATGATTTTGAACCTTATTTTAACAGTCAAATCATTGACAATGGTAAGTATTTTAAAAATCTTTACAGTTCTAGAAACAAAAGATTAAATAGATATTCACTAAGTGAAAATTTAAAAAGTATCCATGAAGTAGAGATAAATTCTGATTATAGAAAATCACTTTTTGCAGATAAAAAAGAGTACAAGTTATGAGATGAAAATAAAGCTACTTTAAGTAGATTTACTAAAAGCGATAAAAAGAAAGATTTATCAATTCCATTTTCATGATTTTTTAATTATTTTAGTTTTGTTGGAACACTTAATCAAAAAGCAATTAATGATAAAAAGATTTCACTATCAAAAAAACTAAATAATTTAATTTTGATAAATTGGATTTTTGATATTCTTGTAACTATTTCGCTATTTGTATTTTTATCAAGCATTTATACAGGATTTTCTTATCTTCAAAATTTATCAGGTGCATCTGATTTAAATAATACGGTATTAGTGTCAAATGATTTTATCTATAATGTAAATGATGTCATCTTACACTGGATTTACTTTCTTTTATTCGTTTTATCATTTTCTGTGGTGTCACTTTTTAGAAATATTATTGTAAAAAGCGTTGCTATTAAATGATGTACAAAAGAATATTTGAATGAAAAATAAAAATTTATATCTTTTAAATTCGATTTTAAAAATAAGGAATTATTAAATATTTTTTTTACAGAATGTCCAAAATGCAAAATTGTTTTAGTTCATTTTAAAAACTCTAATTGTTTGAATGTGTTTTGTACTTTAATTAGTAAAATATATTAATTATGAAAAAAGATTTTTTATCAGTTCCACCTAAAGATGACAAATATTTATTATATAAAATGTCTGACCAATATCATCTATTAAATTTTGTGAACACAAAATTTACTAAATTTATTTACATTCCTTTAATCGGAACTTTATTGTTTCTTTCGTTATTTAAAAGAATGGTGGTTGTAAATCTTGTAGATAGAGGTTTAAGATATAGATATTCAAGAGCAATCTCACTAAGATTATCAATGCACTGAGTTTTATTTATTCCTATCACTATAGCAATCATCCTTCTTTTATTTATTTGACCAGTAACTAGATTGGAAATGTTATTTGAGTGAAAACTTTTATACATATCGATACCCTTTTTAGTTGCTCTTGTATCATCACCTTTTTTTGTTTTATTTGTTGTCAAAAACATTGCAAAAATTTTAGAGGTTGACAAAAACATAAAGTTTGCAAGTGACTTCAAACCATATAGAAATAGTCAAATCTTAAATAATGAAAATTATTTTAAAATTCTTGCTAAATCTGTAAATAAAAAACAAACAACATACTTTTTAAGTGAGAACTTAAAAAGTATAAATGAAAATGAAGTAAGTGTAAACTATACATATTCAAAGGTAGATGAAATTAGAGAAGTAAGACCATATATTGGTGATCCACTTAATCCACTTAGTTATATAAAATATAAAACTAGTTGAAATCAGCAATTAGAAAAATCTTTAAATAAATCTTTTCCACTTTCTAATTTATTTAATTACTTTAACTTTTTATCTAATCTTAATCAAAAAGCAATAAATGATCAAATGATCAATTTATCTAAAAAATTATCTAAATTAATTACAATCAATTGGATAATTGATGTACTTATATCATTAGGATTATTTATCTTTTTATCAAGCATATACACAAGTTTTTCATATTTACCAAGCATTCCAAATACTACTGATATTGAAAATATTTCACTAGTATCCACTGGTGCTTTATATGAAGTTAAAAACATTATTTTACATTATGTATATTGTTTAGTTTTTGTTATATCATTTGCAGGTTTATCAATTGTTCGTAATTGATATGTTAAAACACTTGCAGTAAAATTATGCCAACAAGAATATATAAGAAATTTTAAAAAGTAAGAACATAAAAAATAGCCAGCTCAAAGTTGGCTATTTTATTTTCTACATAACTAATTATTCTCTGTTTTAACGCCATCGATTTGCATGATTTTGTTTATATTAATAAACTAAAATATATTAAAATAATTTCATGAATAATAGTGATTTAGTAAATCAAAATAATTGACCATCAAACGTTTTTTATTTCAAATTATCAGACACATACCATTTAGTAAATTTTGCAAATATGAAATTTACAAAATTAATTTATGTTCCTGTTATAGGAACATTTTTGATTTTCCACTTATTTAAAAAAATGGTTTTAACTAATTTAGCAGATCGGTGAGTTAGATACAATATTGGCTTTCGTTTTAACGTTTCTGTTGGTGCTTTAATGGGATTAGCAATACCTATATCAGGTGTAACTGCAACATTTCTATTTATTTTTGCATTGCTAAAAAAAGAGGATCCTTATTTAATAGATACCAAATTATTAATAACATTTTCGCCGTTTCTAGCCAATCTAATTATTACTCCAATAAACAATTACATTGTAATCAAAAATCTTGATAAGATTTTGTGTATTGATAAGAATTTGGTTTTTGAACCTGATTTCATTCCTTACTACAATAGTAAAATAAATAACAACTTTAATTGGTTAAAAAACCTTGAAAAAGTCTCAAATAAAAGAACGGGTAAGTATTTTTTTAGTGAAGGATTAGAAAGTATTAATCAAAAGGAAATCACAACAAATTATTTTAATTCAGAGTTAATTGATAGAATTGAACATTATACTATTTACCTTGGTAGATTTGGTGGTATTCCTATAAAAACTGTTTATTACACTCGTAATCAAAATTACGAAAAATACTATAAAAGAAATCTTTTATTTTCTTGGCTATTTAACTACTTTACATTTATTGGATTAATTACACAAAAAGCAATTAATGATAAGATGACTTTACTCTCAAAAAGACTAACTAAAATAATTATTTGAAATTGAGTTTTAGACATTTTATTTACTGTATCTTTATTAGTTTTTTTATGTTCTATTTTTTCAAGTTATTCATATTTAAGTAGTTTAGAAAATCCTGATAATGCTAAGCAAATAGTTTTTGTGTCTAGTGGTGCAAGATATGAATTAGTTGATGTAATTTTACATTTTGTGTATGCTTTTATTTTTACTTTTGGTTATACCATTGTTTCTTTAATTAGAAATAGTTATGTAAAAAAATATGCCATTAGAATTGCTCAGAAAGCATATTTAAGAAACAATCCTCAAAACATAATTAAATAAATTTAATTTAAAAAAGTCTGCAATTTCAGTGCAGACTTTTTTATGTCAATTGAAATTTTATTTCAAATTATGTTTAGTTCGATATTCATTTAAGAACTTATCAAGTTCATAAATACGATTAATATATTCTTGATCATCAAAATATTTTACAGGTTGTACATTAACTCAAAGTATTACTAAATAATTGACAAAAATTTTATGTTGAATAATTTTTTCATAATCATATGAACCATAATTATCAAGCAGAATATCTTCTTCTTGATCAGTTAATTTACCACTTTCAATAAAGTAAGCTAAATCAAAATGTTTATCTCCTAGCGAAGCATATTCTCAATCAACGATTCAAATTTTTTGTTCTTTATCAACTATTAAATTAAAAGGAAATAGATCATTATGTACAGGTGTAGTTGTATCCATATTTCTTAAGATCAAATTTATTCTTTTAAAATAAGCATCGATCACATCGATTTTTAAATTTTTTTCAGCTAGTTGTTTGCGATAAGTATTAACTCGATCACGATGATTAAATTTAGGAAATTCTAATTTTGAATTATGAATCTGTGCTAGCATTTTTGCTAGTTTTTTTAAGTTCTCTTCAGATTTAATAAATTCTTCGCCTTCAATAAAATCTCACCTAGTATGAGTAGGTGTATTTTCGATCAGTTTAGGTACAAAATCCAGCTTACCTAGGACTTGATAATCAATACGATGATTAAGTGAATTATTAGTTTTCACTTGGTAAAAATTGTTACCATCACGGTAAGAATTGTTCGTCATACCTTTATTAATTTTTTCCATATTTACCTCAATATCTATTAAATGATTAACTTTTATTTTGCTATAATTATATTAAATTATTTTTTTAAATAAAAGTAAGAATTTTGGAGTAATAAATGTCAGATAACAATTCATCATATAGTTCAAGCAATATTCAGGTGCTTGAAGGTTTAGAAGCCGTAAGAAAAAGACCTGGAATGTACATTGGAACAACCTCAAAAAAAGGACTACATCACTTGATCTGAGAGATCGTTGATAACTCAGTCGATGAAGCAATTGCAGGTCATGCTAAAAATATCACAATCACAATTGACCATGATAACTGAATCACAGTTGAAGATGATGGTCGTGGAATTCCTGTAGATATTCACCCTAAAACTAACTTATCAACTGTGGAAACTGTTTTAACAGTTTTACATGCAGGTGGTAAATTCGATAAAAATTCCTACAAAGTTTCAGGTGGTTTACATGGTGTTGGAGCCAGCGTCGTTAATGCCTTGAGTACTAATTTAAGTGCAACAGTTTATCGTAATAATAAAATTTATTACGTTGAATTTGTCGATGGAGGAAAAAACAGCGAGCCTTTAAAAGTAGTTGGTGAATATGAAGGTGAAAGAAGTGGAACAATTATCAAGTTTCGCCCTGATTATTCAATCATGGAGAAAAATGATTTTGAACTATCAATCATTTTAGACCGTGCTAAACAACTTGCCTATTTAAATCGTGGAATTACTGTTCAGGTTAACGACAACCGTATTAATGATTCAAGAACTTTCTTTTTTGAAGGAGGAATCGTTGATTTTATTAAAGAACTTAATAAATCAAAAAAACATCTTCATGAAGAAATTATTTACGCTGAAGGAAGTCATTCACAAGGTAGTGAATATGATGTTTATGTGGAAGTTGCCTTGCAATATACAGAAGGTTATACTTCAAATGTTGTTTCTTATGCAAACAACATTACCACTATTGAAGGTGGAACTCATGAACAAGGTTTTAATGATGCACTTTGAAGATTAATCAATAACTATGCAATGGAAAAAAACATCATCCGTAAGGAAAAAGAAGAAGAAAAATTTTCTCGTGATGATGTTAAAGAAGGTGCAAGTGCAATTATTTCAATCAAGCATGCAGACCCTATTTTTGAAGGACAAACTAAAGGAAAACTAGGTAATAAAGATGCTCGTGTAGCAGTCAATAAAGTTTTTAGTGAAGTTTTTGAAAGATATTTAAATGAAAATCCTGCACAAGCTTTATTAATTGTACAAAAAGTTATTTCAGCACGTAAAGCAAGAATTGCTTCTAATTCAGCACGTGATGCAGAACGTAAAAAAGCAGTTTTTGATAACTCTTCACTACCTGGAAAACTAGCAGATTGTTCAAGTAAAAACCCTGAAAGACGTGAATTATACATAGTCGAAGGGAACTCAGCTGGTGGTAGTGCTAAAATGGGTCGTGACCGTGAAGTGCAAGCAATTCTACCACTTCGTGGTAAAGTTATTAACTCAGAAAAAAATGCTATCGATAAAGTTTTAGGTAATGAGGAAATTAGATCATTAATCGTTGCTTTTGGAACAGGAATTGGTGATAATTTCAATATCAACAAGTTAAGATACCATAAAATTATTATCATGACCGATGCCGATGTCGATGGTGCTCACATTCGAACCTTATTATTAACCTTCTTATACAGATATTTTAAACCTTTAATTGAATACGGTTTTGTCTACATTGCTCAACCACCTTTATTCAAAATAACTCATGGTAAAACCTTAAAATACGCTTATACTGAAGAAGAAAAAAATCAGTATCTTGCTTCATTAGCACCAACTGTTAATGCAAGTATGCAACGTTATAAAGGGCTAGGAGAAATGAATCCAGAGCAACTTTGAGAAACAACAATGGATCCTGCAGCTCGTGCAATGTATCAAGTACAAATTGATGATGCAGCCAAAGCTGATTGAACATTTACAACCTTAATGGGCGATGATGTCTTGCCACGCCGTGAATTTATTGAAGAAAATGCACGTTACGTAGTTGATTTAGACGTTTAAAAAAAAATTATATTAATCGAATCTTAGACCAGCAGTTAAATCTGCTGGTTTTTATTTTCATAACTACCTATAATCTCAAAACTTGCTGTTTATCGCAAAATGTGGAAATTTTTGTGAAACAAATTAACTAAAACCTAAATAAACTACTCTAAAAATCCGAAAAAATCGCATTTTCATTATAATGCTCCAGCCTGTTTTGCTGTTTTTGAAAATCTCAAAAAGAGTTAAATAAGGTTAAAAAAAAATTTGAAAGGTTTTAAATGACAACAAAAGTGTTTCTTTCTGAAGCAAGAGCACAACTACAACGTTTTGGTGGTTTTATAAGTGGTATGGTAATGCCAATTATTGGTATTTTTATCGCTTGAGGACTACTGACTGCATTTTTTATACCCACAGGTTGAATTCCTAATGTTGACTTAAATAATTTAGTCGGTATTGGGATTAATTACTTAATCCCAATCTTGATAGGATTCATGGGTGGACAAAAAATCTATCAACTACGTGGTGGTGTGATGGGTGCTTTAGTTACTATTTCAGCAATTGCTGCAGGACAAAGTAGTATTTTTGTAAGTATTACTGGAGGTCAAGCACCAATGTTACTTGGTGCAATGATCTATGGTCCTTTATCTGCTGCTATTTTAAAACATAGCGAGAAGTTTTGAATCCATAAAATTAAACCTGGTTTTGAAATGTTAATCAATAATTTTTACCTAGGAATTTTAGGATTTTTACTAGCAGTATTTGGTTTTTTTGTGGCTGCATATGTGATCGGTTACATTATTTTTGCATTAGGTCAAATTGTGCAAGGAATGTCTAATTATTCACTCTATCCTTTAGCAGCAATTATTGTTGAACCTGCTAAAGTGTTATTTTTAAATAACGCAATTAATCATGGTGTTTTCACACCTTTAGCAACTCAAGAAGTTTTAACAAGTGGTAAATCAATTCTTTATTTACTTGAATCAAACCCTGGTCCAGGGCTTGGAATTTTGCTTTTATATATTATTTTTGGAAATAATAAAAAAATCAAAGGTGAAGCAGGTTCTGCTTCAATCATTCACTTTTTTGGTGGAATTCATGAAGTTTACTTTCCCTTTGTTTTAGTTAAACCAATGTTAATCATTGCCTTAATTTCTGCAGGAGTTTTTGGCAACGGAATGTTTATGCTATTTAATGCAGGAGCAATTGCACCAGTAAGCCCTGGTTCAGTTATTGCTCAATATACACAAGTAGCAAAAGATGCTAATTCAGTCGCAGGTTTAACTATCGGAATGTTTGGTAGTGCCGTAATTAGTTTCGGAGTTGGCTTAGTTATTTTTTGATTTGAAAAAATCATTAGAAAAATTCGCAAGCAACCTCTTAAAGAACAAATCAGTATTAGTGAAGCTAAACAAAAAGTTGCTGATATGAAAGCAAAAGGTAAAGTTGAAACTAAACCTTTAATTACTTCTTTTAATATAAAAGAAGTAAAAACTTTAACAATTGCTTGTGATGCAGGAATGGGCTCATCAGTTATGGGTACAGGTATTTTGAAAAAATTACTAGCAACAAATGGTTTAAACGATATCAAGGTTGAGCATAAGTCAATTGCCGATGTCACTGGTAAAGAAGAATATATTATTACAGTTGATGCCCTTAAAGATCGTGTCTTGAAAAAAACTGATGCAGAAAAAGTGACATCCATTAACAACTTGATCAATAAAAATGCTTATCAAGAAATTATTGATCGAATTAAAAGTGATGAAGATGCAACTAAATCAAAATTCAAAAATATTGATTTAGTAGTCAATAAAATTGACTCTGAAAGTGAAAAACTTGGTGCAATTCTTCAAGGTATTTTACTTGCTAATAATTTAAAAAATATTAATGTTCAATTAATTTTAATTGAACAAATAATTAATAATGATAACTTAATTATTACTAGCGAAGATCTAAAAGATCAAGTTAGTGAAAAAATTAAAACAGATGATTTTGAAATAATTAAAAACTTATCAGATACTGAATCACTATTAAAAATAGTTGAAAAAGTGAAGGCTTAATTATGAATAAAAAAGTTAAAGCACTTCACTTTGGTGCAGGTAATATTGGTAAAGCATTAATTGGTGAATTGTATTTTAAAAACGATTTTGACTTTACCTTTGTTGATAATAATCAAGATACAATTGCTAAATTAAATAGTGATAAAAAATATTCTATAAAATATCTTGACACTAATCAGGTTTTTGAAATAACAAATTTTGATGCACATTGATTAAGTGAAAAAAATCAACTGGTTAAAAAATTAAGAGAAGTTAATTTTATTTCAACTTCAATAGGCTCAAATAATTTAAAGTTCTTACTAGAAATATTCGAAGAAGCTTTTAAAAATTTTGAGTTAGATCATGAAATTGCAATCATCTGTTTTGAAAATGGTTATCGCATTTCATCAAAATTTAAAAGATTAATTGAGACTAAATTTATTAACCATAAATTAGTCTTTATCGATACAGTTGTCGACAGAATTGTACCTATACAAAATTCAAAAGATGATTATCTTTTATGCGAATCATTTTATGAAATTACAATTGATCAATCACAATATAAAAGTAGTTTAACAAAATTAAATTTTGTTGACTATAGTGATGATTTAGATTCATATATTAACCGTAAAATTATTTTAGTTAATGGAACTCACACACTAGTTGGTTTATTAGGAAATAGCCAATCATTAAAATATATTGATGAAACTTTAAAAGTCAAAGATAACTTAATTTTATTAGATGAGTTTCAAAATCAGGCTATTGAATCATTACTAAAATCATTTCCTAAATTTAAAAAAGATGAATTAAAAAATTATGCAAATATTTTTTTAAAAAGAATTAATGTGGCTGAATTATATGACACCAATAGTCGTGTTATCAGAAATCCTATTACTAAAATTAGTCCTGGTGAACGCTATCATTTAGCACTTGAACCAGCATTAAAATTTAATCTTGATTATGACAAATTATTAATTCCTTTTAGGCTATTAATTAATCTAAATAATGAAGATGATTTACAATCAAAAGATCTAAATCAGGAAATCAAATTAAATGGTGCAGAAGCAACATTATTAAAATATACAAAACTACCAATTCATGTAGTTCAACAAATTTTAAATATTAAAAAGGTGTAAAAATGATCAAATTAGAAAATATTAAAATCAATCAAAACTTCAAAGATAAATACGAAATTTTTAAAATTGCTGAAGAAGATTTAGTTAAATTAAATTCAGTAAAAAGGGGTTATCAACAAGCGATGATTAATCGTGATAAATCTGCTTCAGTTGCTCTAGGTAATTATTTATTTTTACCTCATGGTGAAGATGGTTCACAAGATTTAATTCTTAAAAATGAGGTTTTAGTTTATCACTTAAAAGATGTAATTAATATCGATGAAAACGAAATAAAAGTTGTCGTTGTGCTTGCCTTAAAAGCATCAAATCAAATGGAATATATTGAAAAAATTGGAATTGCTTTTAGCGACATAGATGATGTTGAAAAAGTAATGTTTGATGAGCAGGTTACAGCACAAAAAATTCATGATTTTTTAACTCAGGAATAATCAAATAATTAATCTTTCATTTATACTTTCTCACCAGTTGAGAAAGTATTTTTTAAGCAATTTTTTGAGCATTTTAAAATCCAAAAATTTTTAAAATTAAATAAGTATTTTTTAGCATCGTGATATTATTAATTTAATCACTTTTTAAGGAGGTTTCGTATGTTAAAGGATAATCTGTTTTTAGAGCAAAATAGCTTCTATTGATTTTTCTTTACATATATCCTCCCTTCATCAAATCAATAATTATTAATTACAAATATATATAAAACTTAAACTCACATTTAACTTTAAATAGTTAAGGTTTTTTGAGTTGATTGGATGAAGATTGAAAAAACCATTTAATAAAAAAATTTTTAATGCAATTCTAGGAGTTTCAGTAGGTGCACTAACTGTTGCAGGAATTGCTGCTGCATTTGCTTATAAAGACACAAACCCCCTAAAAAAGGTGTTTTTCAACTTTTCGCAATATGCTTCTGATTCAAATTTAGAGAAAATGCAAGAGCATTTTAACTATCGAACATACAGCGATGTTGAAGAATTTAAAGACCAACTTTTAGCATCAAAAATTGCTTCAGGAATTACAAGTTTATATACTGCAGCATCTTTCATAAAAGATGGGCTAATTCAACCAATTGATTATGATGCATTTTTTAATTTGGAAACACCAAGAGGTGCAAATTTTTATGATGATGATTGAGCAAAAAAAACTTTTACACCTGTAGTTTATCAGCAGTTAAAATCATATGATGAATATCTAAATAGTAATGAAAATTTAAAAAATAAATACCCTAATCAACCACTGCATTTTTGAAACTTTTTTGTCCCTTATTATGCACAAGAAAAGATCTTTGCTTATGATTGAAATGACCTAGATAAAACTAAATTAACTGACAAAGAAAAAGAGAATCTTGAGATCGATTTTGATACAAGATTAGCTGAAAAAAATCAGGATAATTCACTAGGTAATGTTATGCAAATTACTAACTCTTTATTTAGTAATAATCAAATGATTGTTGTGCACGATGAAATGAGAGATAACTATGCAATTGGTTCATCAAACTTTGTAGATCAAGAAGTAGAAAATTTTGATCCTGTACTTAGTTTAAAAGACAACAAATACCAAAAATATTTAGATCAATTTAGTAGTGATATTTCAAATGCAACAAATAATTCAACCTTTGCAGATGTTGCAAAATTACAAATGTTACCTGATAGTGACATTGTCTTAAATAGTTTAATTAATCCTGATTTAAATGTCGGTGCATCAGTCATGTATAACGGTGATGCAATTGATGCTTTTTTTGCAAAAGATAATTTTCAAAAATATAAAGATGAAGAAAATAATATTGACATAACTCCTGTAAGAATCAAAAAATTAAAAACAGAAATAGTTTTAATTGATGGTTTAATTTTGCCTTCCTATTTAACTGAAAATGAAAAAAAGGATGTTTTAAAAACAACCCATGATAGTTTATATGATGGTTGATTTGTAGAAGATTATCAAACAATTCCTGATGAATTATATGGGACATATCAAAACAAAAATTCTAGCGAAACTTCGCAAATGTATGATGATGAAAATAGTACATTCACTAAAGAAGGATTTAAAAATTATGACTTTGTAAATTTTAATCCTGTTACAAATTTAGCTAATAATTTAATTCTTTATGGTGCTCCAGAAATACCTGAAGCAACGGAAGAGGGAATTGATTATTCATCAAATTATATGGCTTCATATTTAGAAGATTATTATTCTAATGGTGAAAATGCCAGTGAAGAAGAGAAAGCAACTTTTGCAAAATATCTCAACATAGTTTCGAATATAGGTAACATATCTTATGCAACAAAAGTTCCAACTTTTATAAATCCAATCAGTGATGTTTTAAGTGCAGCAGTAAAAATTTATTATGAAAATAAATTTAAAAACTAGATTTTTTCAATCAATTTTATTTGTAATTTAACTCTTAATTTTTTAAAAATCACGAATATCTAAAAAAGGCTTTTTTTTGTAAAATTAAAGGCTTTTTTTGCATTTGTTTTATAATGACCACGAACAAAATTAAAACAAAAGAAGGATATCAAAAAGATATGAAAAAATCATTCAAAAAATCGTTCCTGATTCTTGCAGGGACAGTTTCTGTAAGCATTCTTACAACAGCAATTGCTTGTGCAGGACAACAAATATCAACTATAGAAAATAATAAAAAAACATTAATTAAAATAGTTGATGAAATCAAATCAAAAACTTATGAAGCTAAAAACCAATACAAAAGTAAGGCAGAATTAATTACTGCTTTAACTGCTTCAAATGTTAAATCTGATAAAGTAGCTTTTGATGCTTTACTTAAAACATCACCTCCATTTGGAGAATCTAAATTGCTAGATGTTTCAGTTTCTAGCGCTAATAAAGCTTCAGGTGCAACAACAGGTGTTGTAACTTTAACATTAACTTATGGAGAAGGCAATGACATCACCCAATCAAAAGTTGATATGAATGTTAATTTTACAACACCAGCAGAGGTTGTAAGAAAAACTAAAACACAAATAGCAAAAGAATGATATAGCCAAAAAGTTGGTACAACTTTAATCGCTCTATCATCTTTATCAACTAAAAAAGCAAGCGAAGTAACTAGTGCAGACTTTGCAAGTTTTTACACAATTCCAACTGAATTAACAGATACAACAGTTGACATTAAACTTTTAGATGAGCCAGCTAAAAGTGATTCAAACGGAACTTTAAGTATTAAAGTTACTTTGAAAGCAAGTGATGGCAAACTTTATAAAACAGATGGTACACTAGTTGAATCAACTGCAACTGATGCTGGTAAAATAGTTAGCGTAAGTGGACTAAAAGCATCTGATCCAGTTGTTCAAAACGCAACTAAGTTTTATACAGAAAGCGTTAAAGATCATCTATTAAAAGTTGAAAATAGTGCTGCTTTAGCAGGTTTAAAGCCTTCAAAAGTAAATGCAACAACTCATAAAACTGACTTAGAAAAACTATTTCCTTTATTAAAAGGAGATAGTTCAATTCCTGATGCAAGCGTTGAAGTTAGCATCGTAGAAGCTAATGATGAACAAAACTCTTTAAAAGTAAAAGTTACTCTTAAAGCAGATGATAAATACTTTAGTGAAGCAGGAATTAAAGAAACTGACATTTCTAAAGCAGGTAAAGAAGTAACCATAACTGGTTTTTTAAACGAAGAAAAATTTGCTTTAGCTGCTTATAAAGCACTTAAAGTGGGGGACGATAGTTCTAAATTATTATTTGAATTTACAGGTACTGAAAATTCAGAAGAGATAAGCAAAAAAATGGCTTCTCAGGTTGTAGATAGCGATTTTGACACCTTAAATTCAGTCTTAAAAACTAATGGCTATCCTGAAAAAAATAGCCTTGATAAACTAAATGATCCATTAAAAAATGCAGGTTTCAAATTTGAAATTATCAAACATACACCAGCAAATAATAACATTAATTGAGATAACACTAGAGGTAGCTTACAAGTAGAATTATTACTTTCAAGCACCAATAACGGTGTAACTAAGTATTGAAAATATGCAGATGTTAATCACGATGAAACCAATATTACAGTTACTGCTCAAGATTCTAAAGAAGGAGCAACAGGTCGTGAAGCTGCTATATCAGGCTTTGTAACTGGTCGTGCTTATTTAACACCAATATTATCAAGTTATAACTATAAAAATAGTTTTACTAGTGCTGATGAAGAAAATATTAAGAAGTTATCTAATGTATTTAATCCAATTTCAACAACCTCTACATCAGAAGCACAAACAACTAATCCATTAAAAGATTTAGTTGAATCACTTAATGCTTTAAAAGCATCTGGAACAGGCGATATCGATGTTAATTCAGTTGTTGGCTATCATTTAAGTCCAATTGCAGATGAAAATAAATGAACTGTTAAGTCAGTTTATGATCAAGATAAAGTTGCTTCAGTTGAAGCAACCTTCAAAATCAAAAGTGACTTAAATGAAGTAACTGATGCAGAAATAGGAATTAAATCAACTAATGATTTTGCGGAGTACACTCCATATTTCATGACTGTAAAAGTTCCAAATAATGAAACTGATATTGTTAGTGCAGGTACTGACAAAAATGTCCATATAGGAATTGAAAACTTTGCTAACTATACAAACTGAAAAAGATTAATACAAAAAGTTGCCACTGTATTTAAAACTAGTGATGAAAAATTAGATGAATTTTCAAATGCCCTTGGTTTAAAAATGGTGGAAGCAGCCTTAAAAAACCCTTCACTAACTGAAAAAACTACAACATTTTATATAAATCCATATCCTATGAGCCAATTACCTTCTGAAGTTACCGTAAGAACTGGTAATACAAAAGTCAATGGAATCGGTTCTAATCAAGAAACCTTATTATTGGGTGGATGGGCAGGTTATACATCAAATTCAAATAAAGTAAAAGAAAATGGAAAACCATGAACTAATGGTGGTAATGGTGTTTCAAGAAATTACTTTGAATACGATAATATCAAATGATATTTCTATGGATTATTTGAAGTAAGAGATCCTGGTCATGGTTTTGCTGCAAATGGAACCACTGCTGTAAGAATCAAGCGTTCATTATTTGATTCAGTTGTAAGACCTGTAGCAAACAATGGTCATACAGTTAGTGATGCACATAAATATAAAAATAATACTGCGATTGCAATTAGATTTTTATTAGAAGCAATTATCACTAAAGATACCATGGTTAGAAATGCCACACCTTCTTCATCTTCTGGTAGTGCAAATACAGGAACTGCTTCAACTACTACTTAGAAACTAAAGACTTTTACTCAAAATTTTAAAACTACAGTAACATGCTGTGGTTTTTTATTAATTTTGGGTAATCGATTTGTTATAATAATTAAGCCTAAATATATCTAATATTTAGGCGAGTGACTTCCATAATATTTCTCCTTAATTATCTTTCATACCGATTTTTAAGTATTATGGGTCGTACTTTCTTTCTGGCTTATGTAGCCTATTTTTTATGTAAATTTTAAATTTTGTGACAAAAATGAATGTTTTTGTCCTTCAAATAATAAAATAAAAGTCCTTTTAACTGAGTTAGAGGGGCTTTTTTTATACCTACAATTTTGATTTTTAGTATAATAGTGAAGCCTAAATACGTGAAACATTTAGGCAACGATATAACAATATTTGTTATTAATCTTCGTTTTTTGGATTAATGACATAATATGTCGTCCTTTCTTTTTTGACAAAATCAGGTTTTAAATAGCCTGATTTTTTTATTTTGAAAACAATTATGTCTGTTTTTAACGTTAGTTTCAAGTTGATGATTTTACAAATTTAGTCTGCAAATATTCTACTTGTAGGGATGGTTTTTTTAGTTTTTTTATGCTGACAATTAAGCAGATTTGGATTTTGAAATTAGATCTTTTTGGTTAATTTTGTAGTGTTTATTGGCTAGTTAAAATTTACTGTCTTTATTTTTAGTCGAATTTATGATGCAAACTAATGATCACATTTAATCAAATTCAAGTACTTTTATGACATATTAACTTAAAAATTAAATGTAACCACACATAAAAGACAAAAAAATCTAAATATATTTTCAGAATAACAACCAATATTTTTGCTTGTTAGTATTTTTAAAATCTATTTACTCAAAAACTAAGCAGTTTTAGTCTTAAAAGACTTAAAAACTGCAATTTTTTCATGTTTTAAATTAGTTTCACTAAATAGGCTTGTTTGCAATATCATATAAACATGAATCAAAACAACCCAACCAGAATTATTGGATCAATTCAAGAAATTGATCAAGTTATTAAAAATTATGAAGAAATTGCAATCTTTCATCACATTCGCCCTGATGGCGATTGTTTAGGATCTCAAGCAGGACTTGCTGAACTATTAAAGTTAAATTATCCTAATAAAAAAATTTATATTATTGGTAACGCTTACGATGCTTATCCATGAATGGAATGAAAATTTAATGATATTAGTGAAATCAAAGATCCTAAAAAAGCATTAGCAATTACTGTCGATGTTTCTCAAAGAGAAAGAATTGAACTAGGCGAATATTTTACAAGTGATTACTTTCATGTAATTGCTAGAATTGATCATCATGAAGTAAATCATGATGAAAAATTTATTGCTTCATATATCGATCCTGATGCAGCAGCTGCAGGTGAGCAGATTGCTTTAATCGCAAAAACATTGAATTGAAAAATCAATGCTAAAGCTGCTAAATATTTATATTTATCAATCACAACTGATTCAAATCGTTATGCCTATTCAGGTAATCGCTTTGAAACTTTAGAACTAGGTGCTTGACTACTTAGACAAGATTTTAATGTCAAAGAACTTTATGATAACCTAGCTAAAAAAACCTTAAAAAGTTCAAGACTATCAGGTTACATTTTAGAAAATGCAGTTACCTTAGACAAAATTATTTATTTTGAACTTAACCAAGAAACTTTAAAAAAATATGAAATAACTTCAGACATTGCAATTCGCTTTACAAACACAGTTGCTAATATCGATGATTATGAAGTCTGATTTTCACTAGTTCAAAATGAAGATTTAAAAACCTGAAAACTAGAAATGCGTTCAAAAAATGTTGCTACTCATGAAATTGCCAAACATTTTAAAGGTGGAGGACATAAAAACGCTTCAGGCGCAACTTTAGATGACATTGAAAATCAAAAGCCAGAATTAATTAAATTATTGCAAGAAGAAATAAAAAAACAAGGATAATTCCTTGTTTTTCTTTTTATTTTGAGTAGTACTCAACGATTAATGAATCGTTGATTTCTTTTAAGAACTCTTTACGGTCAGGAAGTCTTGTAAAAGTTGAACTATTACCTTTTGTTTCCATTCAAGATGCTGCACTTCTAACTTCTAGTGAGCGTTTAACTTGTTCAGATTTGAATAATCCATCTTTAACGCTAATTGTTGAACCAACTTCAACAATTACTGAAGGGATATCAACTTTTTTACCGTTTAATAAGATGTGACCGTGGTTTACAAATTGTCTTGCTTGTCTTCTTGTTTCAGCAAAACCTGCACGATAAACTAAGTTATCTAAACGTTGTTCTAGGTATTGTAAAAAGTTTGTACCTGTAACACCTTTACGTTTTGAAGCTTTTTCAAAACTTCTTGCGAATTGTTTTTCATTAATTCCGTATAAGAAACGAACTTTTTGTTTTTCATATAAGTGTTTCCCATAATCTGATAGTTTTACACGTTTGTTTCCGTGTTGCCCTGGGGCATATTGGCGTTTTTTACCTTTAGAAAATTCTTTACCAGTTTCTAAGATAGAAAAACCATAACGACGTGCTCGTTTAAAAACTGAGCCTCTAATTCTTGACATTTTTTACCTCTTTAAGTGTATGTTTTGATTTCAAAGAAAAATAAGTATCTAACTGCTCTTAAAAATTTAATGTTTTCGCTTGTCAGCTTACAAGTTACACGCAAATCAAGGGAATTTTTTAAGGTCGACAGTTAAACCTTACTGCTGCTTTGTCTTTTTATTTTAGCAAAAAAATTCAAAACCTTGACTATTTATTTTTTAAGGTTTTTTAGGCTCAAAATAGTTTTTTTGAATATTTAAGCCTGCTTTAAAATTATAGACTTATAATAACTAAATATGCACTGATGACACATTTTAATTATCGTTTCTTGTATTGCCTTTATGCTTGCTTTGCTAGCAACAATTTATTTTGTTTCAGCAACCCTTTACTTCAAGTCAAGACGAAAAAAACAAACTAAAAATACTTACATCATCATAGATGTCGAGGATAAATATAATACAATGCAATATCTTTTAAATTCTGATAAGGAAAACACCGAATTTTTAGAAGTTGGTGAAAACCTTGAAGAAATCTACGATAAATATTATGAAAACTTAAAAGAATATGAACACTTTTTAGGTAAAACAATTAATAATTTTGACTCAAAATGAGAACTATATAATCCTAAGAAACTGATTAAAAATTACCTCGAAAATATTTCGTTCAATAGCAAAATTTTGTCATCAAAAATTGAATGACAAAAGATCGTTGATACAATTAATGATCGAAAAGAAAGTTTTGATAAGATGAACTTAATTGTTGATAATAATTTGACTGCTTTTGAAAGATTTTTAAATGAAAATCAGTTTCGTTTAGTTTATACAAAAGACTTCTTATCAGAGACTCATGAAGCATTAGTTGAAGAGCATAAAAAAATAGTTAATGCTGGAGTTAACCAAAAAGATTCATCTAAAAAATTAAATAAATTAAATGATGAAACTAAAAAATGAGACAGACTTTTAAAGAAAATTTTATTCTACGAATACTTTGCCAGCGATGCTGAATGAGGTAAGTGTCGCATGTTTTTAAGTGACTTAGAAAATAAATTATTGTTTGCTCAAAAACAAAATATTCCTAAGTTTAAATTAGACAATGCCATTAATGATATTAATGAACTTTTTACTGAAATAAAAGAAAGTTTAGATGATTCAAATTTTGATGAAATTGATGAAAAGATAAACCAGATTTTAAATATTTATGATCGTGCTTTAGACTTTTTCAATCGTTCATCTCAGCAACTTATTTTTATTCATGGTTATGCAGAACAGATTGTTGAAAAATATAAAGAGCTAACTAAATTTTCAAAAACATTAGAAAAGAAAATAAATCTTTTAGTAAATGATCTTGCTTATGAAGATGAAAATTATTCACTCGAAATTAAGGTCATTGCTGATGATATGAAAAAGGTAAAAGACATAATTGAAAATATTAAATTGATGAAAGCAATTGAAGAATTAAATAAAAATTTAATTTCTTCAAGTGATGAAGATATTGAGCAAAGTGAAACACCTGCAATTAGTTTATTAATGAATAATTTTTTTCAATTACAAGAAGCAATTAAATCAATTCATTCAATTTCAAAAAGAGCAAATGCATTAAATTATAATGTCAATTTTGCTATTTATAATCGTAGCAATATTTATTGTAGATTCAAACATTATTACGAAATTTTCGATTGAATCGTTGCTTTAGCAAATAAAATAAATTTTAAAATTAGTGAAGATGTTCAAAAAAATATTTTAAAAATAAGTACATGAACTGCCAAGATTATTCAAGAATATGAAATGAATAATAACAAGATAAATAATTCAATTTATGTTGACATAGAAAACTATTTAAAATCAACTACAAAGTTCTTTCAACAGTTTTGAAAACAAATAGAATCTTACAACATGTATAATGTTTTGAACTATAATTTTGCTTCATACAGACTAAAAAATAAAGAATTAGATTTAGCATATTTAGAAATAAAAGAAGCAGTCAAAAAAAATAATTATGTGATGGCTTGTTTACTTTTATTAACTGCTTTAAAGAAAATTAGAAAGGTGAGTTAATGTATAACGAGATTTTAATTAGATATGGAGAATTAGTTTTAAAAGGTGACAATAGAAAATTATTTACAAGACAACTTAAAGATAATATTGAGGCAATATTAAAAACTGAAGTAGATGCACAATATGACAGAATGTTTGTAAATTATGCTGAAACATACTTAAATAAATTAAT
Source organism: Mycoplasmopsis agassizii (assembly GCF_002272945.1). Lineage (GTDB taxonomy): Bacteria > Bacillota_I > Bacilli_A > Mycoplasmatales > Metamycoplasmataceae > Mycoplasmopsis_B > Mycoplasmopsis_B agassizii. The sequence continues at coordinate 132,754 of NZ_NQMN01000002.1, forward strand.
TCATATTCCAGGAATTAGTACAATTTCTCCTGTCTTAAAAGTTGAAAAAAATTTAGATGAAGTCAAAGCAATTTTAGAAAAAATAATTGATCCTAATTACAAAACTTTCAAAGTAAGTGCAAGACGTAATGACAAAACTTTTGAATTTAGTAGCGATGAAATTAATCGCAATTTAGGAAGTTATATAATTCAAAATTTTAATTTAAAAGTTGACTTACATAATCCTGATTTAAACTTAATTATTGAAGTTAGAAAAGATGGAATTTATATTATTGACAAAATAATTAATGGCTTATCAGGTCTACCTGTTTCAGTTTCTGGAAAAGTTATTCACCTTTTATCAGGTGGTTTTGATTCACCCGTTGCAGCAATTGATTTAATGAAAAGGGGTGTTAAAGTTATTTTTTTAGCTTTCATAACTCCACCACATACTGATGAAAATACTGTTGCAAAATTACGTGACTTAATGAAGGTTTTTACTAAGTATCAAGGGCGTAGTAAAATCTATATTACAGAGTACACCGACTTAATGAATTACATTGGTTTAATTAGTGATCAAAGTTATAAAATTACTTTAATGAGAAGATCATTTATGCGCCTTGCAAACAAGTTAGCAAGAAATGAAAAAGCACTTGCTATTTCAACTGGTGAAAATTTAGCACAGGTTGCTTCACAAACTTTAGAGTCATTAAATACAATCGCTAGCGAAAGTAATTTAGAAATTATTAGACCCTTAATAACTGAAAACAAAAACGATATTATTAACCGTTCTAAGAAATATTTAACTCATGATATTTCTATAAAACAGTGCAGTGAATCTTGTGAATTATTTGCTCCAAAACAACCAGTAATTAGACCAAGTATTACAAGAGCAAAACAACTTGAAGATGAATTAAACGAAATAAATGAGTTTGAAAAAAAAGTTGTTTCTTCTTTTAAGGCAGAGTTTTTTGAAGTAGAATAAATATAAAAGAACGCAATATGAAAACGAGATATAAAATTAATAATTTTTTTAACCTCATTCTTTTTAAATACAACTTCAAAGGGTTTGTAGTAAAAGGTAGAACAATATTTGTTTTAAAAGATCAAGAATTTAAAATTCTTGATTTATTTACTCTTGTTTTTGGGCTTTTCATGTTGATTGAGATGATGACAATCAACTTAATAAAGAGCCCCACATGAGATGTTAATTCAAATGCTTTATATGTCTTCGTAGGTCATGGTTATGGCTTTTTATACTTTACTACTCAGACAAATTTAATAGCCGCTACAGCCGTTTTAGTTATTACTTTTATTAAAACTAACTGAGCAAAAAACTTTATTTTTTCAGCAGCAGCTTTAATCACAATCACTTTCACAATTTATTGAGCATTGATTTCTTACACAGTTGAGTGAACAAATGCACAAGATAATTTTCATTCAATTATGAGTCATGGATTATTTCCAATTGTCACAGTTGCAATTTTCTTTTTAAACCGTAAAGATTTAATCATCAAAAGAAGAACTCGATTAATAATTTCAATTTACATTATTCTTTACTACATTTCAATCACTATCTTGTTTTTACTTTCTTATGAATCGGATGTTCTGATCAACAACATTTTGGAAAATCAAAATGCTGCTGATATTGCAGATTATACGACTTATGTTTTAATCTATCACTTTGCAGATCCTTATAATCCGTTTTCATTAGATTTAACTGAAGTTACAACAGTTAATATTTTCTTAAGAATTTTTATGCAACTAGTTATCTTAGCTTTGTTAAATTTAATTTCATGAAGCTACATTTATGTAGCAATGGTTCTTTTAAAAATCAAGTTCTACGAAATTTTCTGTTTTTCATTTGAAAAAAAATGATATAGAAAAATTCGCTTAAATAAAAAGTCTGAATCAGTAATTAAAGACAAGTTTTTTTCTTGAGGAAAAATTCATAAAAATATTGATACATATGAAAATAAATAATTCATTTACACTTTATAATTAAGAAATGAACAACTTTGTTAACCTTCACTTAAACACAGAATTTAGTTTCTTAAATTCAAAAATAACTATTAAAGATTTAATAAAATTTGCATCAGAAAATCAGATGCAATATTTAGCAATAACAGACCAAAATAATATGTATGCACATGCTGAATTTTATTTTGCTTGTTTAGAAAATAATATAAAACCAATTTTTGGTTTAGAACTATTTTTAGAAAATAATAAAAGAATTATTTTGATAGCAAAAAATAATAGTGGATTAATTAATTTAAGAAGATTATCTTTTAAGGCATTGACTACAGGTCATGCAACACTTTTAGATTTATCTAAAGTACAAGATGATTTAATAATTATCAACCACCCACGAGAAAAATTTAGAGTTACTAAAAATGAATTTTTAGAAAATCAAATTAATGATTTTTATAATTCAGAAAATAATTTAGATGATCCAAAATCACTATTTATTCAGGAAAATAAAATAATGAATTTTGAAGATAATGAAGCCATTAAAATAATGAATTTTATTAACTCTGATGAGAGCAATAAAAATATGGTTTTTAGCGTTTTGGAAGATGGTAAAAATGTTAATCAAATCATGATAAATAGAATTCATGATTTAGTTAAAGATATCAATATAACTTTTAAAAAACCAACTTCCTTTATTCCTAAATTTTCAAAAGAAAATACAGATTCAAAAGAGATTTTAAAAGCACAATTAATTGAAGCATTTAATCAAAAAAATGATGAGTTTAAAAACAATTTAGATGAAGCAAAAAATCGGCTTAAAAATGAATTAAGAGTTATTACAAAATTAGGTTTTGAAGACTACTTTTTGATTATTTCAAAAATCATTAAATATGCGAAAAACACGGGTGTTTTAGTGGGTCCAGGACGTGGTTCTGCTGCAGGTTCTTTAGTTGCTTATTTATTAAAAATAACTGATGTAAATCCATTAAAATATAACCTTCTTTTTGAGCGTTTTTTAAACGAAGAAAGAGTAACTTTACCAGATATAGATATTGATATTGAGGCAAGTGAAAGAGACCATTTAATTAATGCTTATATTGCACCAAATTATGGCAAATCTAAAGTTGCATCTATTACAACATATTCTTATTTAGCAGCAAAAAGTGCACTAAAAGATATAAATAGATATTACCAAACAAATGAGCCTGAAAATTCACTTAGCGTGACAGCAATTAATGAATTATCTAAGTACTTAAAAGACAAAAAAACTATTGCTGAAAATTTAGAAACAAATAAAGAATTACAACGCTTTATGAACAAGGGTTCATCGGGAACTTTAAAACTAAAAGAAATTTATTTAAATCTTTTTGAAAAAGCAAAATTAATTGAAGGTGCACCACGACAAAGTGGTACACATGCAGCAGGATTAATTATTTCAGATGAAGATCTAATAAATTATTTACCTGTTACTCAAGATTTAGATAAAGGTTTTTTTAAAATTCAATATGACAAAGAATACCTTGAAAAATTAGGTTTTTTAAAAATTGATTTTCTTTCTCTACAAGCTTTAACTGTCGTTAAATCAATTATTAAATTTATAAAAACTCATAGCCAAAATGCTAATGCAGAAGTTGTTTCAAATAACCTGGATTTAGCACATTTAGATCCGAATAATATTCAATATCAAGAAGATATTAAAGACTTAATTTCTTCAGGAAAAACAATTGGTTTATTTCAAATTGAATCAAGTAATATGACAAATGTTTTTAAAAGAGCAAAGGTAAATGTTTTCAAAGATATCTACGATATCATTGCACTTTATAGACCTGGGCCAATGGAATACATTAATACTTATATTGAAAATAAACATAACCCAAATAAGATTGAAAAAATTCATCCAGTGTATGATGAAATTTTAAAACAGACAAATGGGGTTTTGATTTACCAAGAACAAGTTATGGAGATTGCTCAAAAAATTGCAGGACTAAGTTTTGCTAAAGCAGATTTATTTAGAAGGGCAATTGGTAAAAAAGATCAAGTCATGCTTGATTCCATGAAAGGTGAATTTTTATTAGGAGCTAAAAATAATGGATTTCCAACTAATCTAGCAGAAAATATTTTTGAAAAAATTCAATCCTTTGCAGAATATGGATTTAATAAAAGTCATGCCGTTGCTTATGCATATTTAACTTATTACACAGCTTATTTAAAAGCTAAATTCCCTTTATATTTTTATGCAGCTCAAATTGAAAAAGTTAAAGGTGATCAAGATAAATTAAAACTTATCTTGGATGAAATTAAAGATACACAAAATATAAAAGTGGCTTCACCTACTATTAATCGCTTGACCTTAGCAGATACAATTGATTTAAAAACTAGAACAATTTATTTACCCCTAGACATGATTAAATCTTTTGGTGAATCAACACTTAATAAGTTATTAGTTGAATTTAAAACAAGAAACAAGTTCACAAACTTTTATAACTTTGCAATTCGTGCAAAAATGGCTGGTTTAACTCAAAAAAATATTGAACTGCTGATCGAAGCAAGTGTTTTAAGAGAATTTGGAACTCAAAATCAACTTAAAGAAAAACTAACTGATGCTAACCTTTTATATAAAGAACTTGAAGCTTTTGCAAAACTAAACAAGCAAGACACTATCGATATTGATAATTTAGAAACCGAAAGCGATTTCATTAACGAAAATGAAAGAGATGTCGAGCAGGAAAAAATTAACGAGCAAAAACATTTAGGTCGAGTTTTTAACTTTGCAGAATCAGTTAATCTAGGTAATATGCAAGAAGAGCAAATTGCTGAACTAGAAATTACAATTACTAGAATTGGTCAAAAGGATACAGACCGAGGTGGTAACTTAATTTATATGAACTTTACTGATGCTTATCAAAATAGTGGGGTCATGTTTTTCAAAAAAAACAATCAAGATATTCTTGATCAGGTTAAAAAAGATCAAAAATATCTAGTTAGAATTCAAAAAAATAAAGCCAAAAGTTCGAATAACGTTTTTAGTGTTTTAGAAGTTTTGGCGACAAAGGAAACTGATGAATAATCAACATAAACGCATTTTATTAATCGATGGCTCTTATCTAGCCTTTCGCTCTTTTTATGCTGCACAAAGTGCTAAATATATCACTAGCACGGAGCATTTTTTCTTCATGTCATTACTTAGTTTAATTAAAAGTATTGCACCCACTCATTTATATATAGCAACTGATGTGCCCGGAAAAACCTGAAGACACGAAGCATATGAAGGTTATAAAGCGACACGTTCAGAAACTCCTGAGCAGTTTCGTGAAGACTTAAAGAGTATTTTTAACTTATTAAAAGCAGCTAACTTTGCTTTTGGTGGTAAAACTAATCATGAAGCTGATGATGTAATTGCAACATTAGCACAACATAAATCTGATAATGACCTAGTTTACATTTTTTCTAAAGACCATGATTTATTACAATTAGTTGAAAAAAATATTTTTGTTACTCATGACACAAAACTAGAAAAAATGTACACAATCGATAACTTCTTAGATGAATATGGAGTTTTACCTTCGCAAATTCCTGATTTAAAAGGGCTAGCAGGTGATTCAAGCGATAACTTAAAAGGGGTCCCTGGAATTGGTAAAAAAACTGCCGCTAAATTATTAACCGAATTTAATAATTTAGAAAACTTATATGAAAAACTAGCAGATTCATCAGTTTCAGATAAGCAAAAGGAAAAACTTTTTGAAAATAAAGAACTAGTTTTTCAATGTAAAAAACTAGCCACTTTAACTAAAGATCTTGATTTAGGTTTAGATGATGAAGATTATCGCTTAAAAGTCAATTTTGATCAGTCAGCAAGAGAATCTTTTGCTGAAAAAAAACTAAATACTGTCAGCAGAGAACTAGAGGAACTATATGAAAGCGATAACTGGTAAGGCTTTTAGTGGAAAAAGTTACTTTGCTAATCAGTTGCGTGAGTTAGGCTTTAAAGTTTTAATAGGTGATGAATTTTATAGGTCAAATTACATGGCAAACCAGCCTAGTTATAACGCTATTAAAAGCGAACTAGGTAGTGAATTTGTAACTGAAACAGAGGTTGATAGGCAAAAGTTGAGAGATTGACTGCTGGCTGATTTAACTAACCTTGATAAGCTAAGCAAAGTGGTCCATCCCTACCTTTACGAGCACTTAAAGTCAAACTACTACGATTTTGTCGAAATCGCCGACATAAACAATAAAAATTTTAATTTTTTTGCACTTTTTTCTAAGATTTATGTTCTAAATGTCAATGATCAACAGAGACAAAAACATATCAAAAATCGCAATGTTAATAAGTCTCAAATTGAGCTTTTTGAGGCGATAAATAGGGCTTTTTCGAACGAAAACGTTGTTAATATATCCTATGAAGAACGGCAAAATCCAGAATTTCTTAAACAGTTTTTAAAAAAATAGCCTTTTAGGTCTCATAATAATCTGTAGAGAGATTTGAACTGAAGAGGTGAGCGTATGAAATATGACAATTTTGTAATTCAACTGTATGAAGAATACAGTGAAAAAGATTTTAGAAATCTACGTATTTTATATTTACCTATTATCGGTTTTGAAACTGCTATGCTATTACAATTACTTGCTGACCATCATAAAGTAAGTAAGCAATTTAATTACAGTCTAGATCGCTTTTTAATGTCGAATTTTATTAGCATTAATAAGTTTGAAGAAATGCTTGCTCAACTACAAGCATGTGGTCTTGTAGTTGCAAAAAATAATGATGCAAAACATTTCACTCTTTTTTATTTGGCAAAAATAAATAACTCAGAAGAATTTTTTAGTAATAAGATTTTAAGTTCTTATTTACTAAAAAAAGTTGGTCAAAATAGATTTAATGAAATCAAAAGTTATTTTGTAAAAGAAGAACTATTTGATGAAAGTGAATTCACAATTGAGTCAAAAAGTTTTTCAGAAGTTTTTGGAAAAGTTACAATTAATGAGAAAGCATTTGCTAGTGAACAGACATTAACTCTTGAACTAAATAATCAGATTTTTCATTCAAATGAAGAAGCTGCTTTTAAATTAAATACAGAGCAATTTATATACTATTTACAGGGTCATGTTGCTGATCAAAATTTAATAAAATTAATTAAAACATGAATGCTAAAAAGTCGTCAAAATATTATTAATTTAGTAATCAATTATGTATGAAAAAGAGATGGCAAAATTATTGAAAGAAAAATAGAAAAAATAATTAATGATTTAGCCAATAGAGGGCTAAATACTTTTGAAGATGTTAAGTCTCATTTTTCAAATATACTGTTTGACACAAAGCGTTCACTTTCAAAAAATATTGGTGAAAAAAGTTTTTCACCAAATGCAAATCACAAACTGAATCACAATATTTCTAATACAGATGATTTAGAAATCAAGAATCAAAAATCAAATATTTTAGATGATGATAGACAAGCTGCATTTACAAGATTTTTAGAAAACTTTAGCAAATAATTATGGATAAAAAAGATACTAAAAAGCCCTATTTTTCAGGTGAATTCGACAAAATTAAAGTTTCTTCATATGGCTTTAAAAATTCATTAGAAGACACTTGAAAAAAAATTAAATCAAGTAATTGATTTAAAGAATTTGAAAATGAATCAATTAATAAAAATAAAATTCCTGTTGAAGTTTTTGAAAAAGAAATTGAAAAATTTGCTATTGAAATGCTCGATGCAACAATGGATGAAGAACTAGATAAAGATGATTTAGTAAAAAAAGCAATTACTAAAAAATTTGTTTTTACAAACAAAAATAGAATTGAAATTGTACCTGTTTATTTAGAGAATAAAGAGGGTAGAAAATTACGCTTTGAATTGAACTTTAAATCAGTGTCAAATTATTATTTTGATTTTGATGATTTGTACCAATTTATTTCGCCTAAAAAGACACCATTGCTTTTTAAAAATAAAAAGAATTATTTAATTTGTTTTGGTGATGAAAATAACTTTTATTTTATGCATCCAGTTGAATCTATTTTTATTTTAAGTGAGTCATTAACTAGACGTTCTCACAAAGTTTTGCATATTGATTTTAGATTATTTATAAGTCAAATTCAAAATAAAAATAAGCAACAAGTTGAACAAAGTCAAGTTAGTTTTCATGAAGCATTAAATAGTGATTTTTTAATAATTGAAAATTTAGATCCTTCAACTAACCCTTGAGATTTGGATAACTTTTTAGTTCCTATTCTTCATAAAACTAGTGTTTCTAATTTAAAAGTACTGCTTGTTTTAAATAGCGATAAAGAAGCTTTTGTTAAAAAATATTTAGAAAAAACTACTATTAATAAACAATATTTGCAACATATATTACAAAGTTTTTTCGATAAAGTTGTTAATTCATTTCCTTTAAATGACACCAAAAAATCAAAATAAAATGTCAGTTTGAAACTGACATTTTTGCTTATTTTTTAAGTTTATGATTCATATTGTTTTTGTAAACTTCAACGCCTGGTTGGTCAAAAGGATTAACATCTAATAAGTAGGCACTGATGGCAACTGCTCTTTCAAAAAACATGAATAGTGCACCAAGACTTTCTTCTGAATTATCACTTAATAAAACCTGAATATTTGGAACTGAACCTACTGCAAAATGGGCATCAACAGTTGCTTCATAAGCTGCTCTGTTTATATTATGAACACTAGTATCAATTAAATAATTTAATTGATCTAGATCATCGACTGTATCTTCAATTGAAATATCAATTTTTGGTCTTTCAACTCAAATAACTGTTTCATAAAGTACTTTTGAACCATCTTGAATAAATTGTCCAATTGAGTGTAAATCTCTAGTGAAAAGTGCAGTTGAAGGGAAAACTCCTTTGCGTAATTTTCCTTCTGATTCACCAAATAATTGTCTTCATCATTCTAAGAAATATAGGTGTGAATTTTCATATGAAACTAGTAATTCAACAGGGTAGCGCTTATGAAGTAAGTGTCTAGCAACTGCATATTTATAAGCATCATTTAAATCTAGATCGCTACTTTTAAAATATTGATTTGCTTCAGCAGCACCTTTAATAACTTTTAAAGCATCAATTCCTGCACATAACATTGGGAAAATTCCTACAGGTGTTAAAACTGAGAATCTACCACCAATATTTTCGGGTAAAATGAACTTTGTATATTTTCTTTCTCTAACAAATTCTGCTAATAAACCATTATTTGCATCAGTAATTGCAACGATATATTTTGAAGCATTATTTGGTCCGATTTTGCGCTCTAATAAGAGTCTAAATTCACGGAAAGCAATTGAAGGTTCTAGTGTTTTACCACTTTTTGAAATCACACAGATAGCAAATTTTTTGCTATCAGCATATTGCAGTTTTTGATATAAATCAGTACTTGATAAATTTGTTCCTGCAAACATTACTTCCATAGAATTTCTAACAGGATATTCACCTTTAATAAAATCAATCGCTGCTTTTGCTCCTAAAAATGAACCACCAATACCAATAACTACAAGTAGTTCAACTTGTTCTTCAACAAGTTCTTTAGCTTTAGCTTCCATTGCTCTAAACTCTTCCATGTTATAGTTTTCAGCTAAATCTTTTCAACCTAGCATTTCAAAACCAGGAGCTGAAAAGTTGTTCATTTTATCATTAATATATTTGACTTTTTCAGCATATTCAAAGATATCGTGATCTTTGATAGTGCTTTTACTTAAATCTAATTTGATTTTTTTCATTCTTTAACTTCCTTATCTAAGTGTTTTTTTAAATTACGAAAGCCACCGACTGTCTGTTTTAGTTGATAGTGTGAAGGACTAGTGTCTAGATTAGGGCGCAAATTGTTGAAACTTGCTTCAAAATACTGCTGATCATCATCTACCTTAGTAATCTGCACTTCAATAAATTCACCTATTAGCAAAAAATCTTTAACATCTTCTCTTAATTTTTGCCCTTTAGCATTTTCTTGAATTATGCCCCTTCAATGCCCAACATATTTAATGTGAACACCTTTTCCATTGATTTTATAAATTTTAACTTTTAGAATCTGATCGACTTTCATAACTTGATTATTATATAAGAATATTGCTGATTTGTATTTTTGATTATAAAAAAGCAAAATCATAAATTTTTGCTTTTTTTAATGGCGAAACTAGTCATAAAATTTGATTAAATTTAAAAAAAAATCTTTATAATAACTTTGCCTATAGAATGATAACCTTGTAACCTGGTCAGGACAGAGATGTAGCAGCCACATCGAGAAGTATCGTGTCTGTAGGTTTTTTATTTTCTAAAAAACCTACAGATTTTAGTTAAATTAGTTTTAAAAAACTGCTTTTTTGACTTATTCTTTGCATTCTTTTAACAAAACAAAAAACCTTTATTTTTGACAATAGTTTATAATATGAAAATAATTTTCAAAAAATTATTAAGGTTTTAAATATGACACTCTCATATATTTTTTTATTTCTAACGGGTCTAGGTGTCATTGGATGGCTTGCTCTTTTTTATTACGGAAGATACTTTTTAAAAAAAGACCTCGCAAGACAAGAACATCAAGTTTTAAATTTATTTAAGAATAATGATTTACCTGTTTTGACTTCATATGTTGATAGCAAAATAGCTAGAAAAGAAAACAAGAAAAATTTTTTAATTAAACTTTTGCCTTTAATTTTTTGTTCTTTTTTACCAGCCATAATATCAACAATAATTGTTTTAATTGACCCAATTGTAATTGATGAAAATAACCCTGATTTTGAAAATTTTCCTTTAGGACTTTATATTGCAATGTGAGTTTTGTCTGCACTAATTTTTACCTTTTATATATGAGTTATTTTGAAAACAGCAAAGAAAATACAGCAATTACAAGTTGAAGAATTAAAGAAATTTGAAGTCCAAGATTTGAAATCTTTATATGATCAAATTTCTAATAGTTCATACAACATTCATTCCTGAGAAAAGAATACAAAAGAATATTTATCAACTATGAAACAACTAGAGGTTCAATTTAAAAATAGTAACAACTTAACAATTGAAGATAAATATAATTTATATCTTAAAGTGGTTTATAAGTCGCTTGAAAAATTTGATTATTCTTTTGCTAATTCACAAACATCGACAAAAGAGAATTACAAGATAGCATTTTCAAAAAATATTTTTGAAACAGTTTTTAAAAAAGAAATAGTTGATTGAAAAAATACTTACTTTGTAAAATAATTTTTAGCTCATGCACTTTAGTGTAAGGAAGAAATTTAAAAAATTATTCTTTAATAATATGGAAGGAGAAATAAAAATGTTTTCAATCTTAATATGAATAATATTTGGTTTTACTTTCTTAATTTATTTAGTTCCATTAGGAGCATTATTCATAACTAAAGGTTTAATTATAAATGTTAATAGCAAAATTATGAACGTTTTTAAGAACAATAAAATTCCATTTATAACTGGTTATGTTACAGGAAAATATAGTCATCAACTCCTTCGAAATGTAATTGTCGGTGAATGATTTTTAATTATTTTTTTATCTTTCATACCCTTAATTTTTATATCACTTGCTTATTCAATAAATATAAATATTTTAAACATTAGAATTGAACAAAACATAGATATTACTATTGAAAAAGTAGTTTTTGGTTTAACAGGATTTTTTACAATAATCTATTGATTATTGATGTCTTTGGTAGTTAAAAGAAATAAAAAACTCAGACTAATAAATTTAAATATTTCAACAAATCAATTTAGAAAAAGCGAATTAAAAAATTTATATTTAGAAATGAATGCAATACAAGATAATTATGATGATTTAAACATATATTACAAAATCATCGTATGAAGAGATAAACGCATAATAAAAAAGTTGGAAACTGAAAATACTTTAAACGATAAATATAATTTGTATATTTTTTCAGTCAATCACATAGCAACAAATATAAAATTTTATTCACTTGAAAAGGGAAAAATAAGTGATGCTAGATTTTTAAATGCATATGCAAAGAAAGTATTTAATACTATTTTTGAAAAGGAAATAACGCTTTGAAAATCTACTGAAAAATAGAAATTATGTTTCGTGATTTTTTGGATTAGGAATGATAAATGAAAATTTTTATTTTGTATCATCATTAAGTAAAGGAGTATAAATATGTTTAAACCAGGTATATGAGTTATTTTTGTAGTTTTTAGTCTGCTCCCAGAGGTATTATTTATTCTTCAACTTTTTTGAATTAACAAATTCATTTTAAAATTTTTAGATCGTATTAAAGATGATTTAACTATGATGGGTGTTCCGTTTTTAACACTTTATGTAAGTGGTAAATTTTCAAATTCTATAATTAAGCAGTTCTTTTTTATCGAGTTGTTTTTTTCATTTATAGTTTCACTTTTTCCACTTATTTATATGTCACTTTTTTATTGAACTCAAATTAAATTTATATCTCAAGATCAAAATATCTTTGTGGAACAGTTAATTTATGGACTATCAGGTCTTTATGCAGTAATCTTATTTAGTTTATTGTTATTAAAAACTAGAAGTAATCATAAATTTAGAGTTAATTATATTTCTAACAACACAAATATTTTTAAGAAGGCTGATTTTAGTGTCTTTTATGAAAAGATAAAAAATATAAAACACGAACTTGGTGATACAGACTTAAGTAATGGAATTTTAGGGATGCAACAAAAGCTTGTTTACAAAAAACTCTATTCAAAAAAGATTAAAACTTTTAATGATAAATATAACTTATACATTGTGGCTACTATTAGTATGATAAGAGTACTATCTAGATTTTATTCGAAAAATCCTGTACTTAGTTATGATACATTTGTGCTTGCTTACGCAAAAAATATTTTTAAAAAAATATTTGAATACGAAATTCAAAGATGATATAACTAAAAATTTTAAATTGTTTAATTTTAATTTTTTAATTACTAATTAACTGTAAAAATGAGTATCTTTTAATTTACTCTTTTTGCAAAAATTATATAATTTAGTTGTTATCTAATTGCTATTACAATTTTAGCTAAATTTTAAATTTATAATTCTGTTTTCTTATTGGTGGTAATTTCTTGACAAATAGAAATTTAAAAAATGTAGTAATGAGAATGCAGTATATCAAAAATAAGATCAATAATAATTTATGTATTAAATCACTATTCGCTTTTAAAAATATTCTTTTAAAAGTGAATTTGATCTTCGATTTTGTCATGCTCATAAAAGGAAATATAAATGTTTAATTTATATGATTGAGTAGTTATTTTTGTAGCATCATTTTCGCATAACATAATGTCTATATTTTATTTATTCATCATGAATAAACTAATTTTATGACAAAAAAACAAGATTACAACTTTACTTCATGATAATGATATTCCTATAATTACATTTTTTGTAAAAGGAGCTCTTGTTAATTCAAAGATAAAACAAATATTCCTTATGGAAATGATCATTTGATTTTTTGCATGAACAGCACCTTTGATTATTGTATCTATTTATTTTTGAATAAATGTTGAATTTATTTCTGATAATCAGGATATCCAGCCTGAAAAATAGCTTATGGTTTAACAGGATTTTATTCATTTGTAATTTTAGTCTTAACATGAATTATGATAATCAAAAATCATAGAGAAAGAAACACATATTTATGGACTAATACTCTAATTTTTGATGGTGCTAATTTAACTGAATTTTATAATAAGATTAAAGAAATTCCTTATGACTTAGGTGAGTATAAAATTAACTCTCGAATTTATGAAACACATAAAAATATTTTTAGAAGGCACCTTCAATCAAGTAAATTTAAGACCCTTCACGACAAATATAATTTATATCTTTCAACACTATTTCGCATAACTAGAGCGATAAATTTATTTGCTTTAAAAAACTCTAATATCGAAGATGATGACTTTTTATTAGGCTTTGCAAAATATGTTTTTTTACATGCTTTCAAAAACGAAATTAATCAATGACAGAAATAATTTTCTTGTTTTATAAATATTAACAATTAACCAAAAATAGGATAGCAATGATGTTACCCTATTTTCATATTTAAAATTTGGTGAAAAGGGTATAATTAAAGAAATATCTATCTAATAAATCAATGCTATAAATATGGCATTAAAAGTAGAGTATTAAACATGATTGAAACAGTTGTATGAGTATTTTTTGGGCTTACTTTTTTATTTCCCTTGCTAGCAATTTTAGCAAGTCTAAAATTGTTTAGAAATAGAGCACAAAAGAATAATAGAGTGATTGAAAAACGTTTAAAGCAATTTAATATTTTATATATTACACCTTTTGTTGATGGAAAAGTTTCTAAAAGCAATAACATAGCATGAGCTTTTACAGAAATCTTTTTAGCTATTTCTCTTTCTATTATTCCATTATCTTATTTTTCAATAGCTTATGTTATTTCACTAGAATTCATCACGGATCAAAATTCAATCATCATTGAAAAAATTATTTATGGTTTAACTGGTTTAGCAACAATTATTTTTTGGATTGTAGAATCTTTAAACACTGCTAAAAATTACAAAATCAATAAGAAAACAATAATGGAAAATTCCAAATTGCTAACAAAGCAAAAACTAGTAGATCTATTTAAAACTATAAGTACGATACAACTTGATATAAAATCTTTAGGTGTAAAATATCGACCGCTAGATATTCAAAATTTAAGATTCGCAAAATCAATTTTTTTGAGAAAAGATGAAAATATATATGACAAATACAACTTTTATTTTCAAGCAATGAATTATGCTGCTCAGGTGATTTTACAAACTCCACTTAAAAATACAAGTGTAAGTAATAAAGATTACTTGAGTGCTTATTCAAAGAAAATGTTTTATTATATTTTTGAAGATGAAATCAAACACTGAAAAATTTACTTAGATTAATCTAGTTATATTTTTAGGTCATCAAGAAAACATCTTTAACTGCTTATTAGAATATTGATGCCATTTATAAAGCATCAATATTTTTTATTTATGAAATTAATGCTAACAAAATCAATATTTTAGTCAGTTTTTAAGAAACAAAATAGCCTAAAATTAACCTGAAAAATTAGTGTAATTTTCTAAATATTTTTTTAACAAAAGATACTAAAAATTTACTATAATAAAAAAACGGTTGATTGCGTAGCTCAGTTGGATAGAGCACGAGCCTTCTAAGCTTGTGGTCGGAGGTTCGAATCCTCTCGCGATCGCCATTTTTTTTATTTAATAAACATATGGACAATTCATCAAAAGAACTTCAGACTGAAATTGAAACAATATTAGGGCTTAATGAAGAAGTAAAAACTAAAATTTTTCTGCTCGAAAAATTAAAGTTTCAATTTGTTTTTCAACATGAACAAGATTTAATTGATGAAGCAATTGAAAAAGTTAAACTTGATAAGTTAGAAGATAATTACTATAACTATCAAGAAATTTTATCTAATTTTCAAAATTATCCAGATGAATTAGTAATTGATTCAATTAATGGCATTTTAAAAAATGAAACATCAGAAATAGATAAAATTAAACAAATTTTTCATTCTGCTCATAAGCATTCATTAAAATTTCATGCACTAGATAAACTGATTAGATTAGAAGAACATTTTGATTTTTTCTACAATCAAAAAATCTTTAATACGAAAGATATTTTGCCTTTTAAAAAATCTTTAGCATATGTAAAAGTTAGCCAGTTGCTACAAAGTAACAACTTAAGCGAAGAACATATTCAGGATTTATTAAAAATCATTTTTAATGAAAAGATTTTAATTGTTGATTATTTTTTAGATGAAAAATATCAACAAAAAATCATTGAAACAGCAATGATTTTTTTAGATAAGATTAAATAAAAAAATATTGAGTTATTTAATATAATATAAATAATTTTTAAAATTTCAAAAAATTATGAAAGAGGAAATAATGACAAAAAGAACTATAGACAAAGAAAATAGTGAAATCGTTATTGAAGTTTCTGTACCTTCAGCAGAATGAAAATCTGCGCAAGAAAAAGCATTTAACGAACTATTAAAAACGGTTAAAATTGATGGTTTTAGACCAGGTTCAAAAAGCCCTGCTTTTAGAGAACAAGCAAGTAGAAGGATCTCTTCTCAGGTAAAATGAGAAAAAGCAATTAATGAAAAATTTTTAAATAAATATTTACAAATTGCTAACGAAAAAATTGATCCTTCTAAAGATACAATTTTAGATTCACCTAACTATACAATTTCAAAAATTAGCGATGAGCAATTAGAAATTAAATTCTTATATCCAATTTATCCTGAAATGGAAAAATTTAATTACACAGGTTTAAAATTAAAATTAGGACACTTAACTCCTGATAAAAAAGACCTTGAAGAAGCAATGCAAGAATTCACTAGAAGACATGCCAAATGAGATTCAACAACTGAAAAAGCTAACGAAGGTGATGAGATGGTTTTTGACTTTGTTGGGTCAATCGATGGAGTTGAATTTGATGGTGGTTCTGCAGAAGATCACTCATTAAAAATTGGTGGCAAAACATTTATTCCGGGTTTTGAAGAACAACTTGTTGGACTAAAAACTGGTGATAAAAAAGACATTAAAGTTAGCTTCCCAACTGACTATTATGTGTCTGAATACGCTGGAAAAGAAGCGGTTTTCGCTATTAATGTTAAAGATGTTAAAAAGCCGGGAACTGTTGAATTAAATAAAGAATTTTTTGACAAAATTAGTCTTAAAGATGTAACTGATGAAAAATCTTTAAAGGAATATTTAAAGAAAAATCTTGAGTCAGAAATTGCTGATAAAGCAATTGAAAAATTCAGAGCAGAAGCATTTAAAGAAATCAAAAAAGGTAGTGAAATTTTATATCCAAGAGCCCTAGTTTTACGTGAAATGTCAGCAATTAACAAGCGTTTTGAAGACACTTTAAAACAACAAGGATTAACTAGAGCAGAGTATCTAGAATATTTAAAATCTTCAGAAGAAAAATTAACTGAACAAATCAGAGATGAAGCTAAAAATTCTTTAACAGATCAATTAATTTACGTTGAAATTTCACGTCGTGAAAAAATTAATGCAGAGCAAAAAGATTATGATGCACACTATAAAAAATTAGCTGCAACATATAAAATGTCTTTAGAAACTGTTACAGGTGCTTTAACAAAAGAGCAACTTCAAGCAACCATTGTTAACTCATTAGTAGCAGATAAATTAATTGAATTAAACGACAAAAAGGGTTTTGAAGAATTAACTAAATATCGTGAAGAACAATCTAAAAAATATGATGAAATTCTTAAATCTTTAGAAGCAGAAAAACCTAAAACTGAAAAAGATTCTGAAAATAAAGAAAAACCTAAAAAATCAACAACTGCTAAAAAAACTGCAAAAAAATAAATTAAATTTAGAACCTGAATTAACAGGTTCTATTTTTTTATTTGCAGAATAAAAATATTTTGAATTGACTATTTTAATAGTTCATCAAGATATTTTTTAACTTCTTCAAGTTGTTCATGATTTGAAATTAATCATAATTCTTGATCATCTAAAACTGAATTAGACATAAAAATTATGTCTTCTTCAATTGCTTCTAAATCAAGTTCTTGATCAGATTTTTCTACTTGTTTAAACATGATTTTAAACAAGGTATTTTTTAATCAAAAAGTTAGATCAATTGCTTTTAGATCAGCATTATCATTCAGTTTATACTCGATTTTTTTCTCGTATAAATACTTAATAAAATCTCGTTTTAATTTCTCTAAATCAGCATTATACATAATTTAATTTTATCTGAAATAATCAGGTTGCTTTTTTCTTTATAAAGTAAAATACTAATATGCTTGAAAATCTAAAAAAATCATTTAACAAAGTTTTTAAATCAACTGAAATGCGTGTGGCTGAAAATGAATTAATGAGAATTAATTCATATAAAGAAAAATTTGCAGCCATGAGTGATGAAGAATTAAAAGGACAAACTGCTATTTTCCTAGAACGCCTTGAAAAAGGTGAAACGTTAGAACATATTAGAGCAGAAGTTTTTGCGACTGCTCGTGAAGCAACCAAAAGAATTTTAGGAAAGTTTCCTTATGATGTGCAAATGCTAGGTGGAGTTATTTTAGATCTAGGTTCAGTTGCTGAAATGAAAACTGGTGAAGGAAAAACTATTACTTCAATTGCTCCAGTTTATTTAAATGCACTTTCTAAAAAAGGTGTAATTGTTTCAACAGTTAATGAATATCTAGCAGAACGTGATGCTTTAGAAATGGGTGAAGTACATAACTTTTTAGGAATTAGTGTCTGTGTTAATAAACCACAAATGAACCCAACTTTAAAAAGACAAGCTTATGCTTGTGATGTGACTTATTCAATTCACTCTGAACTAGGTTTTGATTATTTAAGAGATAACATGGTTGGTAGTTTAGAAGAAAAAGTGCAACGTGGGCTGAACTATATTTTAATTGATGAAGTTGATTCAATTTTGATTGATGAAGCTAAAACACCTTTGATTATTTCAGGTGGAGAAAAAAATCAATCTTCAATGTATTTATCAACTGATCAATTTGTTAGAACAATTTCTCAAGAAGATTATGAAATTGATGAAGAATCAAAAACTATTAAGTTAACTGAATCAGGTATTGATAAAGCAAATAAATTTTTTAATTTAAATAATTTATTTGACATTGCTAATTCAGAACTGGTGCACCGCATTCAAAATGCACTGCGTGCTCATAAGATTATGTCACTTAATGTTGAATACATTGTGCGAGATGAAAAAATTGAACTAGTCGATGCTTTTACAGGTCGTGTTATGGAAGGTCGTGCTTATTCAGAAGGATTGCAACAAGCAATCCAAGCAAAAGAAAGAATCGAAATTGAACCAGAAACTAAAACTTTAGCAACAATTACTTATCAGAATTTCTTCAGGATGTTTAATAAATTATCAGGTATGACTGGGACAGGTAAAACTGAAGAGCAAGAATTTATCGACATTTATAACATGCGTGTTAATGTAATTCCTACTAATAAACCAATCGTTCGTAAGGATGATGATGATGTAATTTATCTTGATATGCAAAGCAAAAATCAAGGTATTTTAGAAGAAGTTCAAAGAGTTCATAAAACAGGACAACCACTATTAATTGGAACACAACAAATTGAACAATCTGAAATTCTGCACGAAATTTTTAAAAATGCAGGGCTACCTCACACTGTTTTAAATGCTAAACAAAATGCCTCTGAAGCAGACATTGTTTCGCAAGCAGGGCGCTTTGGTGCAATCACAATTGCAACCAATATGGCAGGGCGTGGAACAGACATTAAGCCTGATGAAAAATCATTGCAAGCTGGTGGACTTTATGTTTTAGGAACTGAAAAAGCAGAAAGCAGAAGAATAGATAATCAGCTTCGTGGTCGTAGTGGTCGCCAAGGTGATGTTGGTTATTCAAGATTTTTCTTATCACTTGATGATCAATTAATTTTACGTTTTGCTGTGCAAGATAAATGAAAAGCAATGTTTGCCAAAGCAGGTACAAAACCAATTGATGATAAGCAACTTTTACAAGTTGTGCAACGTGCACAACGCAAAATTGAAGGGTTCAATTTTGACTCTCGAAAAACAGTTTTAAACTATGATGATGTTATTAGACAGCAAAGAGATTTAATCTATTCACAACGTGATTTAATTCTTTCTCAAGATGACTTATTAAAAACAATTGAAGCCATGATTAATCGTAGTGTAAATCATATTTTGAAGCTTCCTATTTTTTATTTAAAAACAGGTCAAATTAATTATTCTGAATTAACTAATTACATTAATAATCAGTTCTTAAATTTAAGTAAATTTAAATTTGAAGAAGCTAAATTAAGATCAATGCATATCGATGATATGGCTGATTATTTAAGCGACATTTTAAAAGATGAATATGAAGAATTAAGAGTTAATATTGCTGAAAATTATGGCGCAGGTTATGTTCTAGTTGAAGAAAGAAGTAAGATCTTAAAACAACTTGATCACCTATGACAAAATCATATTAATGCTATGGATAAATTAAGAACAAATTCTAACTTAGCACAATATGCTCAAAAAAATCCATACCAAATTTATACCCAAGAAGGTACAAAGAAATTTGATGCTCTAATTATTCAAATTGCTTTAAATGCTTGCGTTGATTTATTTAATAATCCACAAGCAGCCTACCGAGAAAGAAATGTTCTTTCACAAGAAATTCAAGCAGGTAATACTTTAACTTTATCCGTTGAAGATCTTGAAGCATTAAAAAGATTTGATCTTGAATCGTTAAATGAAAATGTAAGACAATCATTATCATTTTTAAATGAAGATCAAATGAAACAACTTATCAAAAATATTGAACAAGCAGCATCAGAAATTAATGCTAAAAAAGATAATTAAAAATTTTAATTATCCAAATTAAAAGTTTTGAACTTTTAAAATTATTTTAAAGATAGAAAGATTCTAGTAGTGAAGAAAAATAAATTAAGCCATGAAGCAGAAGTCAAAATTCTTGCTTTACATGCATCAACTTATACGATGCAAAGAATTTCTTTAATGGAGTGGGCAACCTATACCGAAGATGAAAATTTTGATATGGATGAACTAATTAACTTTTTGTGTTCATCATTTTTATACCACTTTTATCAGTATTGAAACCTAGCTCAAGTTAAAGAAAACTTGCAAATTAATGACTTTATTAATAGCATGGATACTTTAAAAGACATTCTTTCACCTAGAAAATTTATTGAATTTATTAGTCAGGGTGCAGATTTAAAAGAATTTTTACTTGTTCTTTTAGTACAAAGAATTGACTGAATTGAAGACCTTGAACGAGCACTTGATTATTATCAAATAAAATGACTGGCAGTTCAATATGCTAATTATTTAATAAAAGAGCAATATAACGGTGGTTTTATTGTTGGCGAAAAAGAAAATAGTGCACTAAGTTTTGTTAAGGATGTTTTTAAAAAACTATCAATTCCTTTTGAATCAAAAAGCGTTAAATTACGCTTTTCAGATAAGAGTAAAAAAACTTTAATAAGTGTTTCACTTGAAGCTGAAAAATTAGTTCCACTTGATGATTATTTAGTTGAAGAAGTTTTATCTATGGAAGATGTTCAAAACTTTTTCAAAAGAAAATATGAAGAATTTTCACCACAAAAATAATTATAAAATGATACGAAAAGAGCCTGTTTTAGGGCTTTTTCGTATTTTTTTTGTCTAAATATTTTTGATGTCGTTCAAGAGTAGATGAAAATGTAATTCCTTCAAAATCAGGAAAAATAATAATTGTTTCTAAGTCGTTATTAAGCATTTTATTTCCAGCAGCTAACTCTGTTTCATAATTATAATCAATTACATTTCGGGCACTTCTAATTAAAAAAGTTGCGCCTAATTCTTTGGCTAAGTGAGCTGTAAATTTATTTTTATTTATTAAGACTTTTACATTTTCAAGTTTTTCATCAGTAATTAATTTTTCAATATTTTTTTGTGCTTGTTCAAAATAATCAGAATTAGTTTTATCAGGATTTTGAGTTATAACTACATAAATGAAATCAAAAAGTTTTAATGCTTTTTTTAAAATCAAAAAGTGACCCCTATGAAAGGGATTAAAGGAACCAGGAAAAATAGCTATTTTTCTTTTTTCTGTCATTGCTGAATTATAATTCAAAAAGTGCAAATTAAAAATATTATTGTGAGGTGTTTATATGTTTTTTAATTTAAGTATTTATGATGACAAAAAAGAAGCGTATATTAAAACTGTTCAATCAGTTTTGAATATTTTAAGAGTAAAAGGTGCAGGAAATTTATTAATATCTTCAACTGATAATCTGCAAGATTTATATTTTTTTCTAAATATTTTATCCAACGAAGAAAGTTTAGATTGAAGCAAATTTAATATTTTTGTTGATGATAGTAATTCTAATTCAAAAAAATTAGATGATGTTTTTTTGAATCAAAATGATTTTAAAAATATTTTTTATTTAAATCAGATAACTGATTTTGAAAAATATAAAAATGTAAATATTGACTATGCCTTTATTGACATTCAATCTGAAGTTAAGTTACCTTCAACTCAGCATTTAATAAAAAAATCAACAACTATTTTTTTAAATTTTCAAGATGGTTTCTATAACCATGAAATTAAAAATATATTGACTTCAAGTAAAGAATTATCGCTTACTGGAATCGATTTATCTATCGGTCAATTTACAAATTTTATAATTCACAAAAGTGATTTTGGTAGCATAATTAAATAATGAAAAATTTTTCTGACTCAATTATTGAAATTCAAAATTTAGAATTTTCTTATAAGAAGGAAATTGTTTTGAAAATTGATAAATTAAGCTTTCCAAAAAATAAAATTTCAGTAATGCTTGGACCTTCTGGTTCAGGGAAAACAACCCTACTTAATCTAATTGCTGGGTTTCTAAAAAATAAAAATGGAAACATCAATTTAAACAGTAACCAAGACTTAAGTTTCATAACTCAAGAATCAGTTTTATATGATCAAGTTAGTACCTTCAGAAATATTTTTTTATCAGCTAAAAATTCTGAATCATGATTGATTTCAAAGTATAAAAATTTTATAGAAACTCATAAACAATATCTAAATAATTTTTTAAAAAATCAATACGATAAATTAATAAATATTAATAATTTAAACAAGAAACAAATGTCACGAACAACTTATAAATTAGGATTAATTTATAAGTCTTTATGAACATTAATTTTCTTCAAAGATATAAAAAAGTTCAGACCAACATATAAACAATTTTCAATCAAAAATATCGCTAAAAAGGAAATTAAAAAAATAACTGAGAAGTTAGAAATAGATGAATTTCTAAATAAAAATGCAGGGCAACTTTCAGGTGGTCAAAGACAAAGAGTTGCTTTTGCGAAAGCAATTATAAAAAATTCATCCATTATTTTAATGGATGAACCTTTTGCAGCACTTGATGCTAAGATCAAAGAAAAAACAAGAATTTGATTAACTAAGATTCAAAAACAATTTAACTTAAGTATTGTCCTTGTAACACATGATCAACAAGATGCTATGATAGTTGGAGATTATGTTTTAGTTTTAAAAGATGGTGTTGTTCAGCAATTTGATACACCACAAAATTTATATTCAAATCCAACAAATTTATTTGTTGCGAAATTTATTGGTTACCCAGAAATTAATTTATTAAAAGAAGAAACTGGTAAGAAATATTTTATTCGCTCAAACAATATTCATATTTCAAATGATGAAAATCCAAATGATTTAGTAACTATTAAAAAAGAAATAGGTGAAAATGTTTACTATGAAGTTTTTTCAAATCATTATAAAAAACCACTAGTTGTACTTGACAAAAAAAGACTTTTTAATGCAGGTGACAAAGTCAATTTAATTATTGATAATGATTCAGTTTTAGTTTTTAATGAAAAAGGTGATAGAGTGTATGCTTAAAAAATTTAATTCAAATTTTTTTAAGCAAGCAATTAAAAATTACTTTTTAAATAATTGAAAAGGTTTTGTTTTGCTAGCACCTTTACTTATTCTTTTAATCATTTTTACAATTGTTCCAATTTTTGTAACTTTTTCAAATTCTTTTAATGTTTACCCGCCACACACAAGATTAGAATCTTTTGCTGGAATAGAAAATTTTCAAGATGTAATTGAAAGTGAAAGTTTTAATGACGCCATTAAAAATTCAACTTTTTTAATGTTTGTAGCAACCCCTATTTCGCTTTTTTTGGGAATTGTTTTTGCACTGGTTTTGTCATCAATAATTATTAAAGTTGCAATCAATGTTTTTACAACTATTTTGTATTCACAATTTTTTATTTCTTCATTTGCAATCGGTGCTTCATTTATTATGCTTTTTGGAGAAAAAAATATTTTGGCTAGCATTTTAAATTTAGATATCTCTTTTGGAACTGCAGATAATTCAGTTTCGATTCTTTGAGTTTATTTAATTTTTCAGATTTGAAGATCATTACCCTTTAATATAGTTTTATTTACCTTCACTTTTAATCGTGTAAATGAAATTCATTTCAAGAATTTTAAAAACGATAAGTTAACTATCGTTGATAAATTTTTTAATGTTTATATTTTTCAAATTAAGAAGAACTTTTTTAACATCATTTACACTAATTTCATTTTTGCTGCTTTAATGTATCCTGCAGCAATTGTTGATTTTAACGATCTCGATCTTGTTAGAGGTCATACAATTACAAGTTTTATTTATAATTTATTTTTACCTCTTAATGGAAGTATAAATATAAATTTTGAAATGGCTTATGCAGCTTCATTTATTGCTTTTGTTTACATTTTAATGATCATCTTTTTAATTTATATAGTTCGTAAAAAATTTATCTTTATCTTATTAAAAAGATCATTTATGTTTTTAAAACATAAATGAATTACGAATAAAAAAGGAATGAAACATGTTTAAGTTTTATTCAAAAGAAATTATTAAATATGTTTTAATAATTGCCATTATAATTTTAATTTTGTTTCCACTTTATTATTTAATTGTGCTTGCTTTAACAAGCAATTCATTTATTACTAGTGGCATTGCTTCATTAACACCTGATGGAGTCAATTGAGAAAATTTTTCAGAAATAGTTGATCAAAAGTTTTTAGATGCTTTTGGATTATCAGTTGCAGTTTTAGTTTCCCTAGTTTTAGTAAGATTATTAATTTATACGCTTGCTGCTTTTGGTTTGAATAATGTCACAAATCTGACTAGAAAAACCTTTATCATAATTTTAATATTTATCAGTTTAGTACCTGATATTACAATTTATTTGTCTTTAAAAACATTTGCTAATCAGTTTAATTTAATTAACTTTCCTTTTATTTTTTCATTAATGATTAACGGCTTTTTTTCATTCTTTTTGATTAATTATTTATATTCAGCAGTTAAAAATATTTCAGAGAAAAAAATTAAGTTAGCCAAAATGGATAATTTAAAATGATATGAATCATTTGCCTATGTTTATTTTCCTTCAATCAAATTTGCCTGATTTTTAATAGCAGTTTTTACCTCAGTGCAGTCTTGAAATGACTATTTATGACCTAGATTTGTGTTAAGCAGTTTTGATAATCAGACAATTTCAATTTGATTTCTTAGCCTAGGTGATACAGGTTTTTCTAAGTTAATTAACTTACAAGCTGCAGGTTCAGTTATTGCTACAATTATTCCCCTTGGAATTTACTTGATTTTTTCTAAAAAAATTAATAAGGCAATTTCTGGTAGATAAATCTAAAGTAAAAAGTTGGTTTTTTAACAGTTTTTTAATACTCAAAAAAGATATTTAATATATTTCAAAAAAGAGTGCTTTTTTAGTGTTAAGATAATTAAGATAAGAGAAAAAGGCGAGAGCTAATTAACCAAGAAATTAACATGCGAGCCAGAACAAAATTATTTATAACACTTGCTGTCATAGTAGTTGCTTCTGCTTCACTAGTAGCTTCATCGGTTGCAATTAGCGACCACTTTGATAAAGAAATAACTGCTAGTCAGAATCAAGATGCAATTATTAAAAGCAGTCAAAGCGATGCTTCATTTTCGCAAGAAGATGATATTTTAGCATTAATCAACAAAGCCTTGCGTTCTAAAAATCTGCAAAAGATATTGGTTAATAAAAATAGTCTTATTGATGAACAATGAGTAACTTTCTTGAATCAACAATACCTTGTTAGTCATGATAGTCTAGCAACAATTGTTGATGATAATAGTGAAACCTTGATCATCAATTTGCATCACAAATTGAAGGATCAAGATACGATTGAAAACATTCGAATCGCCATTGATAAGACTACCTTTAAGGCTAAAAAAGTAGCATAATAAACAGCAGGTGAAACCACTTGCTGTTTTTAATTATTTTTTTTAAAAAAATTCTGCAAAATTTTTCACATTGTGAAGAAGCAGTGACAAATGGTCGGGATTTATGATAAAATGGATTTACTTCTAACAACTTAGAAGTTTTTTAATAAAAAAAGAAAGGATTAAAATGCAAATTATGCAAACTTTAAGAATGAAGTCAGCTTCGATTTCTCAAGCAGAAAAACCTGCTAAAGAAAAACGAAAATGATTTTCACGTCCTAAAGGCAAAGCAAACCATAATAGTGGTCGTGGTCGTAAGATCTTATCAAAATTATCAGGTGCTTTTTTACTACCTATTGCCATTATGTCAGTTGCAGGAATTTTCCTAGGTGTTGGAGCAGCGATTGTTTCAAATGCTGGTGATAATGCAGGTTTAAAAACATTTGGAAGTTTTATTCAGGCAATTGGTAACCCAGTTTTTGGTGCTTTACCATTACTATTCGCAGCTGGTTTTGTCATCGCCTTTACGGATGAAGCTGGTGTCGCCGTCTTCAGTGTCATCATTGCTTATTTAGTATTTGTTAATATACAACAAGCTTTTATTTACCCTATAAATACTGAAGCAAAAGCAATTGAAACACTAGCAGATGGAACAACTAAAGAACACACAATCAAAACCCTAACGGGTTACGATATCTTATGATATAACGGGGGAGATAGTGGTCGTGACCCTGTCGCCATGAAAGGACTAGTAGGTTCTTCGCTTGGATTTACCTCACTTCAAACATCAGTTTTTGGAGGTATTATCATCGGTTTAATTGTTGCTTTTCTTTATCGTAAGTTTAATGCAATTAAATTCTGAGCAGTCTTTAACTTCTTTGCAGGAAAAAGATTTATTCCAATTATTTCAGTATTAGCAATGGTGCCTTTAGCATTTCTATTTCTAATATTTTGACCTTGAGTAGGTCAAGGGCTTGCCGCTTTTGGGGAAGCTTTAGGTAAAGCAACATACGCAGATAGTCTTATCTTCGGTTATGTTGAAAGATCATTAGTACCTTTTGGATTGCACCACGTTTTCTATTCAGCACTTTGATATACACAAGTTGGTGGGGACTTATCAGCTGCTTACACTAACTTTACAAATGCAGGTCATATAATTATTGACCCCGCAACAAATGCAGCTGTTGTTGCTTCAGAAGCAAGTACTGCAAGTGGAGTGGCAAATTGAGTTTATTCACTTCTTAACAAGCAAGATGTTTGACAAGGAGATTCAACTATTTCCTTGCAAGTGGTAAAACAAACATTTAATGATGTTACTTTTAGATTAAATGGAAGCACTGAAAATCAGACATTACCACTATATGCCTTCATTCAGGATCAATTCTCAACTAGAGTCGGAAGATTTATGCAAGGTAAGTACACCTTCATGCAGATGGGCTTACCTTTTGCAGGATTAGCGATGATTATGGCTGCACCTAAAGATAAACGTAAATTAGCTTTATCAGCAGTTTTACCAGCTGCTTTTACAAGTTTTTTAACAGGAATAACAGAACCAATTGAATTTACTTTCTTATTTTTAAGTCCGTTCTTATTCTGAGGTGTACATGCTTTCTTATGTGCTATTGCCTTCTTATTATTGAACGTTTTATCAGTTCACTTAGCAATGTCATTTTCAGGTGGATTTATCGACATGATCATCTACGGAATGTTACCTGTACAAAAAGGAACTAATTTCTGATGAGCATATGTTGTCGGTTTAGGTTTTGCGCCTACTTACTTCTTCATTTTCTACTACTACATTAAATGAAAAAATCTAGCAACACCAGGTCGTGGAGACACTATTAAGTTATTCTCAAAAGATGATTACAAATCAAAAGGAGCAAAAGTTGCTAAAGGTGACTTAGATCCTAAATTAATGTTAATCATTGAAGGAATGGGTGGTTTTGAAAACATCATGGTTTATGAAAACTGTGCTTCAAGACTACGTTACGATGTTAAAGATACATCTAAAGTTTCACAAGAAAAACTTAAAGCAGCAGGGGCTTTTGGAGTACAGATTACAGGTTCAACTCACGTTCAAGCGATCTTTGGACCTAGTGCTTCACCTATTAATGCACAAATTCATAAATATAAAGAAGAGTACACAACTAACCCTGAAAAATTCAAAAACTATGCAGCAGATGCTTCTCCAGTAGTTGAAGAAACTAAAGCAGAAACAACTAGTGCAACTACTAACAAATTAGTACCTGCTTTATCAGTTAAAGCGCCTATTTCAGGAACTATTAATGATTTAGGATATATTAATGATGGTGTCTTTTCTGCAGGTCTGCTTGGTAATGGAGTTGTAATTACTCCTAGCGAAGATAAAGGTGTAATTAAACTTTATTCACCAGTTGATGGTACTTTAGAAACTGTTATGGATTCATTACATGCTTACGGAATTACTACTAAAGATGGAGTTAAATTCTTACTACATGTTGGAATTGATACAGTTAACTTAAAAGGCGAAGGATTCAAAACAGTTGTAAAACAAGGTGACCAAGTTAAACAAGGTCAATTGCTTGGAGCATACAATGTTGACTTCCTAAAAACCAAAGTTGCAAAAACTGATTTAATCATGATTTTACTTGATGAATCGGAACACAAAGAAATGAAAGATTTAAAACTTGAAAATGTAAATCAAAATGATGAAATTTTCAAAGTTGAATAAAACTTAATTTCAAAACATAAACGAATCTTTTTAATAGGGTTCGTTTTTTTATTTCCAAATTATGTAATCATCTTTTTAATTTTTTCAAGTTTTAAAATAATAAATCAATGCCAATAATGAAAGATATCAATTATTTAAATAATGTCTAAAAAGCCCTAAAAACGGCTCTTTTAAGTTATTTCTAGATTGTTTAAATATATTTGTTCAAAACTATTTTATTTAGTAAAAACACATACTAAAAATATTTGCATTATTAAAACATGAAGTCATCTTTTTGAAATTAAGGCATCTTAATTTGAAAAAGTATTCATTTAAATTCAAATTATCTTTTAGATTTAGGGAATAAATTTAGCCTCTAAAAAATCATTAATTACTTCAGTAATTTTTGACAAATTAATATAATTATTATAATAGGAAATTTCATTATTTTTAGCTTTACAAAACTCACTCCATAAATCGTTTTTCTATTTACTAAAAATAGCAGTTTTAATATGACTTTAAATTTATTTTTTATTTTCTATCTAATTTAGAAAGGAGCAAAAATTGCAATTTTTACAAGTCAACAAAATTAATTTATTTTCTTTAAAAAATAAATTAAAAGATCACAAATGAAAACTTTTTGCAAGACCAAAGGGCAAGGCAAACCATAATAGTGGAAAAGGTCGCAAACTACTATCAAAACTTTCTGGTGCTTTCTTACTACCTATTGCAATCATGTCTGTTGCAGGTCTATTTTTAGGTATTGGTGCAGCAATTGCTTCTAATGCAAATGGAATAAATGGTTTAAAAGTTTTTGGTAATTTTTTACAAGCAATTGGTAATCCAGTTTTTGGTGCCTTGCCACTATTATTTGCTGCAGGTTTTGTAATTGCTTTTGCAGATGATGCAGGTGTTGCTGTCTTTAGTGTTATCATTGCTTATTTAGTTTTTGTCAATATTCAACAGGCATTTATTTATCCCATAAATACGGAAACAAAAGCAATTCAAACACTAACAGATGGTACAACCAAAACCCATACAATTAAAACGTTAATTGGTTATGACATCTTATGAACTAATGGTGCTCTATCAGGAAGAGACCCTTCTGCTATGAAAGGAATTGTCGGGGATTCGCTAGGCTTTAAGTCCTTACAGACTTCAGTTTTTGGTGGAATTATCATTGGTTTAATTGTTGCATTTTTATATCGTAAGTTCAATGCAATTAAATTTTGAGCAGTATTTAATTTCTTTGCAGGAAAAAGATTTATTCCAATTATTTCTGTTCTAGCAATGGTGCCTTTAGCATTCATATTTTTAATTTTTTGACCTTGACTAGGTCAGGGCTTAGCAGTTTTTGGTGATGCCTTATCAAAAGCTGTCTATATCGATAGTTTTATCTATGGTTATGTTGCTAGATCGCTAGTTCCTTTTGGTTTACACCATGTTTTTTATTCAGCACTTTGATATACACAAGTAGGAGGTGACTTATCAGCACAATATGTTAATTTTATTAATGCAGGCAATGTCATTATTGATCCTTTAACCAATGCTCAGGTTGTTGCTCAGCAAAATGGAAGTGGTGTTCAGCATTGAATTTGATCATTAGAAAACGAACAAAATGTTTGACAAGGTGATTCAACAATTTCCTTGCAAGTTGTGAAACAAACCTTTAACACAGTCACTTTTAGAATAGGAGCAAATGGCGAAAATCAGACCTTAGAAATTTATGCTTTCATTCAAAATCATTTTAATACAAGGGTAGGAAGATTCTTACAAGGCAGTTTTACAGTTATGCAAGTAGGCTTACCTGCTGCAGCATTTGCAATGGTTATGGCTGCACCAAAAGATAAACGTAAAATTGCTATGTCAGCAACTTTACCTGCTGCCTTTACTAGTTTTTTAACAGGTATAACTGAGCCTATTGAATTCACCTTTTTATTCTTAAGTTCATTCTTATTTTGAGGTGTTCACGCTTTCTTAGAAGGCTTATCATTTTTACTAATGAATGTCTTATCAGTTCATTTAGCTAGATCATTTTCAGGTGGCATAATTGACATGATTGTTTATGGAATTATACCTGTTCAAAAGGGTACTAATTTTTGATGAGCATATGTTGTTGGCTTAGGCTATGGACCGTTATACTATTTCATTTTTTACTATTATATTAAATGAAAAGATCTAGCAACTCCAGGAAGGGGAGATAACATTAAATTATTTTCTAAGGCTGATTTTAAAAATAAAAAATCTAAAAATGATCCTGAAAAATTAGATCCTAAATTAATGAAAATAATTGATGGTATGGGTGGTTTTGAAAATATTTTTGTTTATGAAAATTGCGCTTCAAGACTTCGTTATGATGTTAAAGATACTAAGAAAGTTTCTCAGGATAAATTAAAAGAAGCAGGAGCATTTGGTGTTCAAATAATTGGTGATAATCATGTACAAGCAATTTTTGGTCCTAGTGCTGCACCACTTAATTCGCAAATTTCTAAATATAAAGATGAATATAAAATTAACCCTGATAAATTTAATAAACTAGAAAGTAATGAAAAAATTGAAATTACTAAATCAGAAAATCAATTAAATAAAATTGAAAAATTAGAAACTCCTTTAGTTGTAAAAAGCCCTATTTTAGGGAATATTAGACATTTAAATGAAATGAATGATGGTGTATTTTCAAAGGGTTTACTTGGTCAAGTAATTGTAATTACACCATCAGAAAAAAGTGGAGTAATAAAAATTTATTCACCTGTAGATGGTATTTTAGAAACTGTCATGGATTCAAAACATGCTTATGGAATTACCACAAAAGATGAAATTAAATTTTTATTGCACATTGGAATTGACACAGTTAATTTAAAAGGTAAAGGTTTTAAAACAATTGTAAAACAAGATGATCATGTTAAACAAGGTCAGCTTCTTGGTGCATATAATTTAGATTATTTAAAATCTAAAGTTGAAAAAACTGATTTAATTTTAATCTTACTCGATGAGTCAAAATACAAAAATATTTTGGATCTAGAATATAAATTTGTAAATCCAAAAGATCAAATTTTCAAAGTTGATTAAGGAGATTTCTACTTGATCAATACAAAAAAAATCTTACTAAAAGAAAAATAAAAAAGAGCCTAAAAAGGCTCTTTTTCTCTGCCGCTTATTGACAGCCCAATCCACTACTTGAGAACACACTAGTTAGACAGTTAATAAATTAACTCTTTCTCATATCTTATGTTCTTTAGCAACTTCTATCACGGCAATGGGGCGTACTATGTGATAGCTTTAACACTAATGTGGGGGTTTAAATGTGCATATAGTTATGAAATAAGTTTTCTTTTGAATAACCTATGCTATATAATTATACAAAATTTTGAGAAGTTTTAAATATTTTTAATAAATCACTTAATTATTTAAGGAGTAAAGCAGTAGTGGGGAGTTCTTGAAGCCTGTCTGAATTAAATGGTTATTCAAAAAGTATAAAATAAGTAAACTTTTTATTTGACTTTTTACTTATTTCATCCCTAGACTATTTCCATTTTCATTTAAAGCTCCTAGATCAAGCTTATGTCTAAATTTATATAGCTTTATTTTGGATAAATCAACTGATAAATTAGAATTTATAATTTCTTGAATATTTCACACAAACATTGATTTTAGGTCTTCTAATTCTTTTACTAATTCACTTTGTTGAATAGTTGGGTGATTAATAAAATTTTTAGAAACTTGTTTTTCTGAAAACATAAATTCAAAATCTCTTAGGTAGCTTAGCGAAAACTCAGGGTGATTGACATAAGCATTT
This sequence comes from Mycoplasmopsis agassizii, assembly GCF_002272945.1. Taxonomy (GTDB): domain Bacteria; phylum Bacillota_I; class Bacilli_A; order Mycoplasmatales; family Metamycoplasmataceae; genus Mycoplasmopsis_B; species Mycoplasmopsis_B agassizii. The sequence goes on from NZ_NQMN01000002.1 coordinate 164,968, forward strand.
TTATATAACTCCATTACACTATTGCTTGCGTAAATAATTTTGGTTTCAGTATTCTTATACTTATTTAATGTTATTTCTGCAAGTGCAATCTCAGGTGGTGTTTTTAACAACCTTTTCGATAGATCATCAAATATTTGCTTTATTTCTATACTCTTAATTAGTTTTACTTTTGTTTTTTGTTCTGAGAAAACATTTTTATTTAACAAATTCTTCTCCACCTTATAAATTACATCATTATCTATTATACTCTTTATAGACATTTGGTAGCCTTCGCCCTGTCCTTCCAAGATGATTTTTTTTAGATTGTAAGCAATATTTTTGTGCTTGTCTTTATAACTTTGTAGTGCCATAAAATAATAATGATTTTTTCCTACAAAAACAATTATGGGATGAACATTTTCAACAGATATATTCATTAAATTTTTGAAAAAATACTTATTCTTTATCATATATGGTCTTAATAATTTAAGGTCATTGTTATTCATTGTTGTTATATTTTAGCAAATAAAAAAGAGTCCGAAGACTCTTTTTCTCTGCCGCTTTGATGACAACCCATTCCAACACTTGAGAACATACTAGTTAGCCAGTCTTATAAAACTCTATCTCATATCTTATGTTCTTTAGCAACTTCTATCACGGCAATGGGGCGTACTAAATGATAGCTTTAACACTAATGTGGGGGTTTAACTGCATACGTAAACGCACTAAATAATTATACAAAAAACTTATTTTTTTACTCTGATTTTATCTTTACAAATTTTCTAATTAACAATTCAATTTTGAACTTCTATCTTCACTAAATCCAAATTGAAAAATCGGTTTCATTAAAATGAAAACCGATTCGAATAATTAGGCGAGCCATGGTTGGAAAAATAAAAAGGCTAATGCAAGTGAATAAAAAATACTAATTAATAAGTGTTTTTTATATTTACCACTTATCAATAATGAACCACCAATTGCTAAAATTAAATAAACAGGTAAGACATAAAGTCTTCAACCAACAAAGAAACTAGCATCGCTATTTAAATTGCTAGGATCTTTATAAACTATATATTGATCAATGCTTTTGTTGAAAGAAACAAAAGGTAATAGTAAACCGATTAATAACTGAATAACTAAAGCAATAATGATTCCTGCTATCACTGGTTTCATGTATTTAATTGATAAAACTAAGAACCTATTATGTTCTATTTTTTTAACAATTGCCATCGAAATAATCATGATAATTGTCGCTGGTAAAACAAAGACTGCATAGGTCAAAAACATGGCTAAGTAGCCCCATCATTGTCCTTGCGAAATTAAAATACCTGTGAAAATACTAAGCTGAGTAGAAAAAACTCCTGGCGTTAAATTACCAACTACAAAGATATTATTAATAGTTTCAGGGTCGATTGGAATATTAAAAGTTGATGCCAGAAAGTTTCACATATTTTGAAACATTGGCATAAAAACTTGCCCACCACCAAAAACTACTAAGGAAACAAAAACTGTGTAAGGTAAAGAAACTAGTAAAGCAATAAACATTATTTATCCTTACTTTCTTTTTCAGTTTTTTGTTGTTTTTTTAGCTTTCTTTGCCGAACAAATTCAATCACAAAAACGACTGCAATTAAGCCAACCATTACAATTGCAGCGATATTATAAGGTGCTGGAATAAAGAGTGCAAAAACGATCGTGAAGCAAAATAAAGAGACTCATAAAGGAATACTTAATTCCTTATGAGACATTTTTAAATACCTTCAACCAAACAAAATTAAGGTCGCAATAATTGCGCTCAACACCCCTAAATTAACGACAAATAAGTAGCGTGGAGGTAGAAATTGAAATAAATAAAAAACTAAAACTGCAAGTAAAACATGGGGTAAAACTGCAATTAAAACAAATCAGATCGCATTAATTTTACCGAGCCTAATACTTGCTATATAAGTTAAAGCCTGTAAGACACTAGGTCCAGGCAACATATTGGCAACGATTAATAACTTATCAAATTCTTCTTCACTTAATCACTTAAACTTTAAGACACTATACTTTCTAATAATTGGCATTAAAGCATTACCTCCACCAAATCCTAGGAAGGTAACTATTTGAATAAAGTAGAAAACTTGCCAAAAATCCTTAAATTTCGGCCTTACTTTCGGTTTTTTTTCAGGTTTTTGCATTAACTTTTATTATATTGATAAATTTTAATTTTGCAGAGTAAAATTGAACATGAATTTAATTTCTAACCTAAATTTGAAAGGAATAATATATGAAAAAATTTAAACGTGTTTTTATGATCGTCACTGATTCACTAGGAATTGGTGCTGATGAAGATCAAAAAGCTTTTGGTGATGAAGGTGCTAACACTTTTAAAAGTGCAGCAACTTCTGATCTTTTTGAAATTAATGAATGAAAAAAAATGGGGATTGGTAACATTGCTAATTTAGACCATAAGTGAAAAGTTAAAAAGCCTTCTGCTTATGTCATGCCTGTGCAAGAAATTTCCAATGCTAAAGATACTTTAGCAGGACACTGAGAAATGATGGGTGTCAAAACTGAAAAACCATTTCCAACTTTTTTTGAAAACGGTTTTCCAAAAGAGTTAATTGATGAATTATCAAAAGCTTTTGATAATAAAAAAATTGTAGGAAATAAGTCTGCTTCAGGAACTGAAATCATTGATGAACTAGCCCATGAAGAAAGAGACAATAACGCTGTGATTGTCTATACATCTTTTGATTCTGTTTTACAAATCTGTGCTAATGAAGCCTGAATCGGCCTTGATAAACTATATGAATATAGTAAAAAAGCTAGAGCCATTTGCTCTTCAAGACCGGAATGAAATGTAGGAAGAATTATTGCTCGCCCTTATGTTGGTGATAATGGTAAATACACAAGAACTTTCAACCGCCATGACTATGCCAACGTGCCACCTCGCACTATTTTAAATAACTTAATTGAACATGGTGTTGAAGTTATTTCTGTTGGAAAAATCAATGATATCTTCGTTGCTTCAGGAATTAGTAAGCACATTCCTAGCGGCAGTGACAATGTCGGGATGGATATAACTATCGATCTAGCGATGGAAAAAGGTAAAGAAAGACAACTGATTTTCACTAATTTAGTTGAATTTGATTCACATTACGGACATCGACGTAATGTGGATGGTTATGGGCAAAATATTACTAATTTTGATATTAAATTAGCAAAATTAGTGAATGCTTTAACTGAAGATGACTTGTTAATTATTACTAGTGATCATGGCAATGATCCTGCTTATCCAGGTTTTAATCATACTCGTGAATTGTTGCCATTAACTATTTATTCAAAAGCTTTTAAAAATCCTAAAGTTTTACCAACTGTGACTGGAATGATGACTTCAGGAAACTTAATTGCTAAAAATTTTGATGTACCTAGATTAAATGATTTAGGTGAAGATATTTCTGAATTATTAGTGTAAAAGTTTTACTTTTAAAATCAAAAGCAGAATGTTTTTGACCTTCTGTTTTTTTAGATTTTTTCTAATAAAAGTAGCATTTTTGTTAGATTTAATCGTCTTATTTTGAAATTTGTCATAGTCATAATAAGACTTGCAGATTATAAAAATATCTAGTTCAAAACATATAATTTATAATTTATTTGATTATCTTTCAAAAACTGTTTTTGCCTTAAAATTAAAGTCAAAAACAGTTTTTTGAAATTCCTTAATTTAAAGCAAAATATTTTAGATATAATTAAATAATGAAAAAGAATGAAGAAAAAAATCCTAAGAAATTTACTCCAAAAAGATTTAATGAAACTATTAAAACTCGCAAAGTTGATTATGATCTTCGAGAAGGCGATGTCAAGGAAGAATTTAGTTCTGATCGCAAGCAACTTCGTATTGTTTCTGAAGTATTTGGTGAATTTAGAGAACCTGAAGAAAAATTACCTATCGATATTGATGGAGGAGGAAAAACTGGTGGTGGAACAAAACCAGGTAATGGTGATGAACCTGAATGAAAAAAATATGCTGATTCAATCAAAACTGACTTAAGAGAAGAAATGGCTACCAATAGTCAAACATTAAGAGAAGAGTTTGCCGAAGGTAACCAAAAATTAAAAGAGGAGTTGCGTGAAGAGTTCAATGCTGGTAACCAAAAATTAAAAGAAGAACTGAGAGAAGAGTTTGCCGAAGGTAACAAGAAACTAAAAGAAGAACTGAGAGAAGAGTTTGCCGAAGGTAACAAGAAACTAAAAGAAGAACTGAGAGAAGAATTTAACGCAGGAAATCAAAAACTAAAAGAAGAACTTCGAGAAGAATTTAACGCATCAATAAATGCGCTTGACAAAAAAATGGATAAAAAATATGATGAACTTAATCAGAAAATAGACAAAAACTATAATGAACTTAATGAGAAAATTGATAAAAACTCTAAAGACCTAGCAGATGTTAAGAAAGCAGTTGACCAGATTTTGGAGATTTTAAAGAACAAGAAATAATTTTTATTTTGAAGATTTTGTTAACAGCAAAATATTTTTTGATGCCATGAATAAATCAATCTTTTAAAAACAGCATAATTTTTTGCTGTAGTTATCAAAAATGTAAAAAACAGAAGGTTTTCGCCTTCTGTTTTTGCTTGCTTTTAGTTTTTAAAAACTAAAGATCTTGTGTTTGTGCATAAGGAATGTTTAATGTAAATGTTTCAGAAACTAAGCTTCCATAATGAACAACAAAATCTCATTCACCAGCAAGTCCACCATTTTTAAAAATTAGAGTTGCTCCGTTTGTAAGTTCTGATAGACCTTTAATGCCAGCAGGCTCATCTCCATAATTTAATAAATTTGTTACATAGGCTTGGTAGGCAACCATCTGTAAAAGGCCTTGATCATCTAAAGTATTTCTAGGATTAGATTTTAAATATAAAACAAAGTGTTTTATACGGTCTTCATATTGGTTTTTATCGTTTTTATCATGATCGAGAGCGTGTTTAAAAACTTCAACAGCTTGATCTAAAACCTGTTTTTCAGTTAAAAATCCTGATAAGGTAATTTTTATAGGTTCTGATTTGACATTACCTTTTTTGAAGATCAATTCTAAAGTTACTGAGCCTTCTTTATTTAAAAAGTCAATAGTTTTTACTTCAGCATTGACACCTTTATCCTGATTAGTTCAACTTATTTTTTGCCCTTCAGGTAACTTGTCATTTAGTTTTTCGATGGTGTCAATATCTTGTAAACTAGCAACTCATTTAGCATCAACTTTTTCATCTTTTTGAGGTTCTCTGACTTGATAATCAAATTTATTAAACTCGTTATAAGCAAATAAAACTAAATTATGATCATCAGATAATTTATCGTTAAAACCTTCTAAAACTAATTCTTCTGTGCCAATAACTAAATTGCCAATACTGTATGTACCTAGAAGGTAGATTTTTTGGTTTTTATAATCAATTCCACCTTTGGTAGGATTAACTTCTAGTTTTAACTTAACATTGTTTGCAGTTGCTACTTTGTCATCAAAGATTTTTTGCACAGTCTCAATATATTTATTAGCAGTTTCTTTATTAGTGAAGGCAGGTTTAGTGATTTTGTCTTGTTCATTTCATTTTTTTAATGACTCATAATAAGTATCAAAAGCGATGCCAACAAGTTCTCTTCTGCTTAAAAAGTTGCTGATAGTTACTAATTTTTCTTCAGATCTAGCTTCACCTTTTACGAAAGTAATTGAGATAATAACTTCACCCTTGATGTCATCAGCACTAATAACTTTTACTTCGCCAGTTACACCTTCTTCTAGTTTAATTTTATTTTTTTCTAATAGTCTTGCTTGTAAATACTTATAAGCATCGTGATCAAAATATTGACTTTGCTCAAATTTTTGATTATCCAAAATAGTTGGTTTAAAAGCACTTGCTCTTAGGTGTGAATTAGAATTTACTTTTGCTCATTTTTCATGATCTATTCTAAATTCATTGCTGTGGCTTTTACGTGTACCATTTCAATCATGTATCATTCCTTCGGGAAAATATATGTCACCTCGATCTAAGGTTGCTTTTGTTAAAATAAAATTATTTACAGTTGCTTCAACAGCTTTTTCATTTCTGTCTAAATACTTTGTTTTAAAGCCTCTTACCTTGATAGTTTTTTCTCGTATTTGACCTAATTTTTCAAGTTTAACTTCAAAAACTGAAATACCTTTTGCAGTATCACTTTGTGTTCTTGTTATTGTTACATTGATATCTTTATCAAATGAAATAGGTTCACCAACTGTATTATTATTTCAAGATTCTAGTGAATTAATATCGCTTTTAGCAGGTAGTAATTGCTTATTAGAAGAATCTTTTTTTAGTTTTCTATCAGTAAATTTTTCTATTTCAGTACTTAAAAATCTTGCCACTCTTTCTCAGTCTTTGAGCGCAAAATTAACAATATTTAAATACCCTTCTCTAGTTGCAACAACGCCATTTTCTTCATAAGAAAATGACAGTTTTAAATTGATAACATATTCACTTGCGTTAGCAACTTCCATCTTTGTTATCTTTATACCACCCAGTAAATAACCTAAATAATCACCATCAGAAATTAAATTCAATAATTTGTTTTTGTAATCACTTGCGATTGATTCAAATTGAGATTTGACAACATCAACTTCATCTTTTACATTAGCAGTTCAACTTTTGTTAGTTAGTTCATTAACTATTTGTTTCAATTTTTCTTCTGCTTGATCTTGTTTGATTGATTGATCAATAGGTGCACAAGCAATTGCTGCAGTTGCAGTAACTACTGATGCAAGTGATAAACTAGTTACAATTAGAAATTTTTTTCTCATCTTAATATCAGCTAAATTTGTAAAGCAAATTTAGCAACTCCTTATTTTATATAAATATATTATAATCTTTTATAACGTTATAACCCTTATTTATGTCCAAAACTGTATTTTTTACGATAACTTCTAGAAAAGTGCTATAACAAAATTTATTTTTGATAGAGATTAAATCTATAGAAAAATCAAGATCACAAAAATAGCAATTTTCCAATTTTTGAAAATTGCTATTTGTTTTTTTTAAAATTGCATCTAATATTACAATTAAATCTTGGCTATTTTTATTTCTTAAAAACTAAATATTTTGCGTTTTAGGATGTGGAATATTTAGTTTGAAAACTTCAGAAATTAAACCACCATAATGAACAGTGAATTCTCATTCACCTGAAAGTCCACCATCTTTAAAGACTATAGTTGCACCATTTGCAAGCTTACTTAAACCTTTAATAGAAGCAGGCCCATCTCCATAATTTAATAAATTGCTAACATATGATTGGTAAGCAACCATCTGTAAAAGACCTTGATCATCTAGAGTATCTCTAGCATTGGATTTTAAATATAGAACAAAATTTTTCATGCGTTCTTCATATTTATTTTCACCATTTTTATCTTTATCCAGAGCATGTTTAAAGACTTCTACAGCATTATCTAAAACTTGTTTTTCAGTTAAAAATCCTGATAAATTAATTTTTATAGGTTCTGATTTGATGTCACCTTTTTTAAAGAATAACTCTAAAGTTAATGAGCCATCTTTGTTTGAAAAGTCAATAATTTTGACTTCAACTTCAACACCTTTATCCTGATTAGTTCAACTTATTTTTTGATCTTCAGGTAGTTTGTCGTTTAGTTTTTCAATGGTATCAATATCTTGTAAACTAGCAACTCATTTAGCATCAACTTTTTCAGTTTCTTTAGGTTCTCTAACTTGATAATTAAATTTATTAAAGTCGTTATAAGCCGTTAAAACTAAATTGCTCTCTTCAGATGGTTTATCGTTGAAACCTTCTAGAACAACTTCTGTTGTTTCTAAAACTAAATCTCCAATGCTATATGTACCTAAAAGATAGATTTTTTGATTTTTATAATCAATTCCACCTTTAGTTAAATCGACTTCAAGTTTTAATTTGACATCATTTGCATATGTTGTTTTATCATCGAAAATTTTTTGTAAAGTTTCGATATATTTATTAGCCGCTTGCTTGTTTGTAAAAGCAGGTTTAGTGATTTTGTCTTGCTCATTTCATTTTTTTAATGAAGTATTATAAACTTCAGAAGCAATATCAATAAGTTCTCATTTTTCTAAAAAGTTATCGATAGTTAATTGATGTTCTTCGGATCTGGCTTCACCTTTTACAAAAGTAATTGAAACAATTACTTCTCCGTTTATGTCATCTGCTTTAACAACTTTTACTTCTCCAGTTACTCCTTCTTCAAGTTTAATTTCGGCTTTTTCTTTTATTCTTGCTTGTAAATACTTATAAGTTTCTTTTTCAAAATATTGACTTTCTTCAAATTTTTTATTATCTAAAATAGATGGTTTAAAAGCGCCTGCACGTAGGTGAGAGTTCGAACTTACTAATGCTCACTTTTCAGGATCTCTAGTAAAATCATCGATGCCACTTTTAACTGGCGGATTGGGTTGATCATAATAGCCATCATCAATTCAACGGCTTCTTCTTGGAAAATATATATTCCCTCGATCCAAAGTCGCTTTTTCTAAGGTGAAGTTATTTACTGTTGTTTCAATAGCTTTTTCATCAGCATTTAAAACTTTTATTTTAAAGCCATTGACCTTAATAATTTTTTCTTTTTTCAGATAAGACTTTTCAAGTGTAATTCTGAAAAATGCAGATCCTTCTGTTGTATCGCTTGTGGTTTTTGTTACTGTTACGGTTATATCTTTTCTAATTGAAACTGCTTCGCCAACTGTATTATTGTTTCAAGATTCTAGGGAATTAATATCACTTTTAGGAGATAGTAATTGCTTATTAGAAGAATCTGCTTTTAATTCTCTATCAGTAAATTTCTTTAATTCAGAAATTAAAAATCTTTCAAGAATTTCGTTATCTTTAAGTTCAAAATATCATATGTGAATATTTACATCGTTAGCCGCAGTAACACCATTTTCTGTATAAGAAAGCGATAACTTTAAACTAATATCATCTTCTCTTCAATTAGTAACCTTAACATTAGTTATTTCTGCTTGATCTAGTAAATCTGTAAAGCGTTTTATTTCAGTCTTAGATATTAAATTCAGTAATTTATTTTTGTAATCGCTTGTGATTGCTTCAAATTTAGCTTTAACAATTTCTAGATCATCTCTATCTCTAACAGAAAAACCCTTGTTACTTAAATCCATAACTATTTTTTTCAATTTATTTTCTGCAATATCTTGTCTTATTGGTTGGTCTATAGGTTCACAAGCAATTGCTGCAACTGCAGTGATTGCTGTACCTACTGATAAACTAGTTACAATTAAAAATTTTTTTCTCATCTGAATTTTAGTTAAATTTGAAATTCAAATTTAGCTTCTCCTTTTTCTTAGCACATTATAGACTTTTATAAAATTAGTCAAACTATTTGTGTAATAAAGTCGAATTTTTACAAGAACTTTTTGCAAAAGTGCTATGGCAAAATTTATTCCTTTAAAAAAGATTTCAACCTACTTATTAATGAGAATTAAAAATAGCAATTTTTGAAAATTACTATCTTAATATTTATTAGTTTCATCTTTTTAAAACGAAATATTTTGGGTTTTTTCATAAGGAATTTTTAGTGTAAAAACATCAGAAACTAATCCACCATAATGAACAGTGAATTCTCATTCACCTGTAAGCCCGCCATTTTTAAGGACTAAAATTGCACCATTTACAAGTTTACTTATTCCTTTAATAGAAGCAGGCCCATCTCCATAATTTAATAAATTGCTAACATATGATTGGTAAGCAACCATTTGTAAAAGCCCTTTATCATCTAGAGTATCTCTAGCATTAGATTTTAAATATAGAACGAAATTTTTCATGCGTTCTTCATATTTATTTTTACCATTTTCATCTTTAACCAGTGCATGTTTAAAGACTTCTACAGCGTTATCTAAAACTTGCTTTTCAGTTAAAAATCCTGATAAAGTAATTTTCACGGGTTCTGATTTAATATTATCTTTTTTGAAAATTAACTCTAGAGTTAATGAACCATCCTTGTTTGAAAAGTCAATAGTTTTTACTTCAACTGCAACACCTTTATCTTGATTAGTTCAACTTATTTTTTGACCTTCAGGTAGTTTGTCATTTAGTTTTTCAATAGTATCAATTTGTTGCGAACTAGCAACTCATTTGCTTTCCACTTTTTCATTTTCTTTAGGTTCTCTAACTTGATAATTGAATTTATTAAAATCGTTATAAGCCATTAAAACTAAATTATTGTCTTCAGATAAGTTGTCGTTGAAACCTTCTAAAACAATTTCTGTTGTGTCTAAAACTAAATCACCAATGCTATATGTACCTAAAAGATAGATTTTTTGATTTTTATAATCAATGCCGCCTTTAGTTGAATCCACTTCTAGTTTTAACCTAACCTCATTTACATATGTTATTTTATTATCAAAAATTTTTTGCATAGTTTTGATATATTCATTAGCAGTTTGTTTGTTAGTAAAGGCTGGTTTAGTGATTTTGTCTTGCTCATTTCATTTTTTTAATGAAGTTTTATAAACTTTATAAGCAACGCTAATAAGTTCTCATTTTGCTAAAAACTGAGTAATAGTTAGTTGAATTTCTCCAGATCTTGCTTCACCTTTTACAAAAGTAATTGAAACAATTACTTCTCCTTTTATGTCATCTGCTTTAATAACTTTTACTTCTCCAGTTACACCTTCTTCAAGTTTAATTTCATTTTTTTCCTCTAGTCTTGCTTGTAAATATTTTGCAGTTTCTTTTTCTAAATATTGGATTTTTTTGAATTTTTTATTATCTAAGATGGTTGGTTTGAAAGCACCTGCCCGTGAGTGTGAATTAGATCTAGCTAATGCAAATTTTTTAGAATCTATAATAAGTGTTCTTGGTTCATTGGGATCATAATCATCAATAACATCCTGAAGTCTACCATTTATTCATTGATTATATGTGTTCTCCCAATCCAATGTCGCTTTTCTTAAAGTGAAGTTATTTACGGTTTTTTCAACTGCTTTTTCATCATCAGTTAAAACTTTTGTTTTAAAGCCACCGACCTTAACTATTTTCTCTTGTTTTTGATAAAAGCTCTCAAGTATAACTTTGAAAAAAGCCTCCCCTTCGGCTGCGTTGGTTTTGGTTTTTATTATAGTTACGGTTATATCTTCTCTGATTGAAACGGGTTCACCAACTGTATTGCTATTTCATGATTCTAATGAATTAATGTCACTTTTAAAGGCTAGCAGTTTCTTATTAGAAGAATCTGTTTTTAGTTCTCTATCAGCAAATTTATTTAATTCAGAAATTAAAAATTTTGTAAGAATTTCATATTGTTCAGGTGCAAAATTTCATATCTTAATCTCAGCTTCATTATTTGAAGTAAAACCGTTTTCCGTATAAGCAAGTGATAATTTTAAATTGATAATAGTTTCTTCTGATCCGATAACCTTAACATTAGTTATTTGTGCTTTATCTAGTAACTCTGTTAAACTTTCTGCATCAGTGTCAGAAAGTAAATCTAATAATTTATTTTTGTAATCACTTGTGATTGCCTTAAATTTAGCCATGACAGATTCAAGATCATCTCTTTTTTTAGCAGAAAAAAAACCTTTGGTATTTAAATTCTCAACTACTTTTTTCAACTTATTTTCTGCTGTATCTATCTTAATAGGTTGCTGCTCTATAGGTTTGTTAATGGGTTGGTCGATAGGCTCACAAGCAATTGCTGCAACTGCAGTAATTGCTACTCCTACTGATAAACTAGTTACAAGTAAAAATTTATTTCTCATATGAATTTTGCTAAATTTGAAGAGCAAATTTAGCACCTCCTTTTTTGATAAGCGAATTATAAACTTTTATAAAATTAGTCAAACTATTTATGAAATAAACCTGAATTTTTACAAGAATTTTTTGCAAAAGTGCTATGCCAAAATTTATGAATTTTATGCTTAAACACTAAGATTAAAAAATAGCAATTTTCAAAAAATTGCTATCTTAATATTTATTAGTTTTAATTTTCAGAAACTAAATTTCTTGAGTTTTAGCATAAGGAATTTTTAGTGTAAAAATCTCTGAAACTAGTCCACCATAATGAACAGTGAATTCTCAATCACCTGCAAGTCCACCATCAACAAAGACTAATATAGCACCATTTACTTGTTTTTCTAAACCATCGATGCGAGCAGGTCCATCGCCAGAATTAAGAAGTTTTGTAACATATGCTTGGTAAGCAACCATCTGCATAGTACCTAAATTATCTAGTGTTTGTCTAGGATTTAGTTTCAAATATAGAACATAGTTTTTCATTCTATTTTCATATTTGTTATTACCGTGTGCATCTTTTTCCATTACCTTTTTAAAGATTGCTACTGCGTGATCTAGAACTTGTTTATCAGTTAAAAATCCTGATAAAGTAATTTTTACAGGTTCTGACTTAGCACTACCTTTTTTGAAAATTAATTGTAAAGCAACTGAACCATCTTTGTTTACAAAGTCAACAGTTTTGACTTCAACCGTAACACCTTTATCCTGATTAGTTCAAGTCACTTTTTGATTTTCAAATAGTTTTTCATTTAGTTGATCAATAGTAGTAATTGTTTGTGAACTAGCAACTCATTTACCATCAACTTTTTCATTTGGCTTAGGATCTCTAACTTTATAATCAAGTTTTGTAAAGCTATCATAAGCTTCTTTAACTAGTTTTGAATCTTGAGATAAGTTGGCATTAAAGTTTTGTAAAACAACATCATTATCACCTAGAATTACATTATTCACAGTATATGTACCTAAAAGATTGATTTTTAGATCTTTATAGTCAATTCCACCTTTATTTGCATCGATTAGCAACTGAACTTTGACATTGTTAACATAGGCTCTTTTTTGGTCTAATACTTCTTGCATTTGTTCAATATATTTATTAGCCTCAACTTGATTACTAAAGCCTGGTTCATTAGTTTTATCTAGTAGATTTCATTCATTAACTAATGAACCATAAATTGCTTCAGCGAAAGTACCTAGTTCTTTTTGGTCTAAGAAATTCTTAATAGTTAATAACTTTTCTTCTGATTTAGCACTGCCCTTAACAAAAGAAATTGCTACAACTACTTCACCTTTAATATCATCAGAACTAATTACTCTAACCTCTCCAGTGACACCTTCTTCGAGCTTAATTTGATCTTTTTCTTTTAATTTAGCTTGTAAATGATCTGCTGTTTCTTTTTTAAAGTAGTCTGCTCTAGCAAATGTTTTAGTATCTAAAACAGTTGGCTTATAAGCACTTGCTCTTGAGTTTGAATTAGACATTGATAAAAGCCAATCAGGGTTTTTATCAAAGTCGTACTTAAGAATAGGTTTTGAACTATTTGTTCCCGTTGGATGTTTAATTCCTGGTTGTTCTACGATAAATGATTCAACTGTTAGTTTTTCTGCTCCACGATCAAAATTGGCAACTTTTAAATTAAAGTTGTTATAAGTTTGTTCAACAGCTTTTTCATCACTGTCAGGTGTTTTAATTTTGAAACCACTTACTTTAATATCTTTAGTTTTAGTTTCATTTTCTTTTGAAAGTGTTACTTTCAAAACGATACTTCCTTTTTCTGTATCACTTGAAACTTTAGTTAAACTTACAGCAACTGATGCATCGATTTCAACTGCTTCACCTACGGTATTAGTGTTATAAGTTGCTAGTGAATTAATATCTGAATTTGATGCTAATAATAATTTATTAGATGAATTATCTTTTAAATTTCTATCTGTAAATTTAGCAATTTCATCCTCTAATAATTTCTGAATTGCTTCGCTATTTTTAGCACCTAAACCAATAATTTTAATAGTAGTTTTATTAGTTGCTGATACGCCATCTTCTGTGTAAACTAGACCTAGATCAAGACCGATTGATTTAGTATTTAATGTTGTTACTTTGATACTTGTTATTTGTGCATCACCTAAAAACTGACTAAATTGTTCAGTATTTTTTACTAAACTTAATAAGTTGGTTTTATACTCTCCTGTAAATGCTTCAATTTTAGATTTAACTGCAGTATCAGTTTCTTTTTCTTTGATTGATAATTCAAAGTTGAGTAAATTAGTTGCAATTTTTTGCAAGGTAATTTCCACAGTTTCTTTAGCTGGTGGCTTATCAATTGGTGAACAAGCAATTGCTGCAGTTACAGCAATTACTGAACCAAGTGATAAACCAGTTGTGATTAAAAATTTTCTCTTCATTATTTTAAGACTAAAGTTACAAAGCAAATTTAGCCTTACCTCTCTTTTGGTTATTTATAAGTTTATAGTTATTTTTGATTTGTTAAAGTTTACTTATAAACTTAAAAAAGTAGATTCATAAAAACACTTTTTTCTTTCACTAAAATAACTACGTGCCAATTTTAAAACTTTGTCAAAATAGTCTGAAGATATTTTAAAACTTGGTTTATTTTGGAACTTTTAATTTCTTTGGGATTAAAATTTATTTAACCAAATTATTAACTTGGTTTATTAGTTGATAATAAAGAACTTTAAATGCTAAAAACCATGTTTATGGGGCTTTTTGGCTTAATATAACATTTAAAAACGTGTTAATAAATACGTTTACAAATGCTTTAAATGTTTAATCAAAGTAATTAAATTTACTACTTATATTTTTTTACTAACTTATTTTCCTAATTAGACCTAAATGAAAGAAAAAAAACAGAAAGTTTTTGACTTTCTGTCCTCAATTTTAAACAACATTAACTGGTTGAATAATTGCACCTTTAAATTGAGGTTTTGGAAGTTTAATACTAATTTCTTCAGATTCTAAACCGTTGTACATGACAACAAATTTAGCATTACCATTAAAATCTAAATGTTTAATTCTGACTAATGCAGTATTTCCTAATCATGATAAGCCCGGTATACCATCTGAAGGTGAACCAAAATTAATTAAGTTAGCAAAATAACTTCCAAAAATATTCAACTGTGTTTGAATATTTCTTTGATTTTCACTAGTTTGAGGTAGTGCTATATAAACAACAAATTCTTGAATCTTTTTATCAATAACTTTTACACCATCTTGATCTTTAGTTTCAAGCATTGCTTTAAAAGCATTTTTAGCAATATCAAAAACTTGTGCATCTATAAAAAAGCCTTTCAGTGTAACAGTAATAGGTTCTGAAATAATGTTGCCTTTTTTGAAATTAAACTGTAATGTAACTGATCCATTAACTCCGTTAAAACCAATAGTTTTAACATCTAAAATAACACCTTTATTTTTATTAGGTCATGTCATAATTTTATGATCTTGACTTAATTTTTCATTCAGTTCTTCTAGCGAATTAAAGTGTTGTCTACTAGGAATTCATAGTCCTCCTCTTGCTTCATTAACTGTATCACTAACAACAGGATTTCTCGCTTGTAATTCCTTAATATTAAAATTATTAGATGCTTCTAAAACTAGTTTTGCATCACCACTTAAACTATCATTAAAGCCTTGTAAAACAATTTTATTAGTTGCTAAAACTACATTATTTAAAATGTAAGTACCTATTAAATTAATTTCTAATTTATCATAATCAATGCCACCATTTGCAGTATCAACTGCTAACATTAGACTTACATCATTAGGATAAAACTTTTGATCATCAAAAGTTTTTTGCATTAATTCAATATATTTTAAAGCTGTTGCTTCATCGCTAAAACCGGGTTTTAAATTTTTATCTTGGCGATTTCACGTATCAACTAATTTACCGTAAATAGCGTATGCAAAAGAACCTAATTCTTTTTGATCTAAGAAATTTTTAATGGTTAAAAATTTCTCATCTGATTTAGCATCACCTTTAATAAAAGTAAGAGCAACAACTACTTCTCCTTTAATGTCATCTGCAGTTACTATTCTCACTTTTGCACTTACACCTTGTTCTAGTTTAATTTGATCTTTTTCCTTTAATCTAGCTTGTAAATGGTTTTTGATGTCGTTACTAAAATAATCTGCTTTAGGAAATGTTTTAGAATCTAAAACAGTTGGCTTGAAAGCACTTGCTCTTGAATTTGAATTAGACATTGATAAAAGTCAATCAGGGTTTTTCTCAAATCGATATTCATAAATAGTACCTGAGTCATTTCCTGTGTCTATCTCAACAAATGATTCAACTGTTAGTTTTTCTGCTCCACGATCAAAATTCGCAACTTTTAAAGTAAAGTTGTTGAAAGTTGTTTCAACATCTTTTTCATCAGCATTAAGTAACTTAGTTTTAAAACCACTTACTTTAATATCTTTAGATGAAGTTTCGCTTTGCTTTGTAAGTGTAACTTTAAAAATAGTTACTCCTTTTGTTGTATCACTTGAAACTTTAGTAAAAGTTACAGTAATAGAATTATCAACTGCAACAACTTCTCCACTTGTATTAATATTTCAAGTTTCTAAATTATTAATTGTTGTTTTAGATGGCAATAATTCTTTTTCTTTTGAAGTATCTTTTAAATCACGATCTGTAAATTTAGCAATTATAGTTGCTAGTTCTTCTTGAATTAAAGTACTTACTCTAGTTCCTAAACCAACAATTTTAATTGTTGTTTTATTAGTAGAGGTTTCACCTTCTTCAGTATATGAAAGTCCTAATTCAAGACTTAATGAAGTAGGACTTTGATCACTTACTTTAAGGCTAGTAATTTTTGCTTCACCTAAAAATTCACTGAATAATTTACCTTTTGTAGCTAGTTCAACTAACTTAGTTTCAAAGTCACTAGTGATTGCTTCAACTTTAGTTTTGATTACACTCGGTAAATCTTTGTCTTTAATTGTTAGTTCAAAGTTTTTTAAACTAGTTGCAATTTTAGCTAAAGTAAGTTCAACTGTATCTTTAATTAACGGCTTATCAATTGGTGAACATGCTATTGCTGCAGTTACAGCAATAGCAGAACCTAATGACAACACTGTTGTTATTAGAAATTTTCTTTTCATTATCTAAATTTAAATTTGTCTAGCAAATTTAAATTCCCTCTCTTTTGTTGTTTATAAATTTCTCTGGTTACCCTTAGTTTCTAAAATAAATAGTTTAGAAACTAAATTTAAAAGTAGTTTAAATTAAACTCCTTTAACTCTCTCTTATATAGTAAAGTAACAGGATATGATTTTAGACTTTTGTCAAAAAAGACGGGTGCTAAAAATGTTTTTCACTTTTTTTGCATAAACCAGTCTTTTTTGGGTTAAAATTATTAAGGAATAAGATTTTCTCCTTTTAATTTTATTCTTAGTATATATAGTGTATCTAAAGTGGGTCGTGAAAGCGGCCTTTTTTCATTAACTTTTTAATAGTTAAATAAGGTGAATAAATATAAAAAAAGCATAATTAAGCAAAAGAATATAAAAAAACAGAAAGACAAAATCTTTCTGTTTGATGTTGGTTAATCTACTATCTAGTTGTTGAACCAGGAGGTAGTTTAAATTGTGGTTGTGGAATTGTTAATTGGAATGGTTCAGATTGTAGTCCCCCATATTGAACAACATATTTAAATGGACCTGCAACACCACCATCAAGAAGTACTAATATAGCAGAGTTTGCAAGTTGTCATAATCCAGGCAACCCTATTGAGGCATCTCCGTAATTTAATAAATTAGTAACATAAGATTGATATGCCATGATTTGAATTGTTGACTCTGGTGATAATTGAGTGGTTTCACCTGGTTTAAGATAAACTATGTATTTTTTCATTTGTTCTTCAAGTGGATTTTTACCATCAGAACCCTTTGTAGTAATTGCTTTTTTGTATAATTCAGTAGCCCCTCTAAGAATATGTTGGTCTGTAAAAAATCCAGATAAAGTAATTTTTAATGCATCAGATTTTATTTCACCTTTTTTGAAAATTAATTCAAGTTCAACGGTTCCATTGCTATTATTAAATCCTGCAGTTTCAACTTCAACTTCAACGCCTTGTTCCTTATTCAGTCAAGTTATCTGATCTGTTGATGGTAACTTTTGATTCAATTTTTCAATTGAATTAATTCCTTGAGTGCTAGGAATTCATTTAGCACCTGTAAATTCACCTTGCTCTTGACTAGGCACACGAGTTCTATACTCAGTTTTTGTGAAACCATTATAAGCTTCTAAAACTAATCTAGCATCAGCACTTAAGCCATCATTGAAATTCATTAAAGTAATATCATTTTTTGCTAGAACTACATTATTTAAGGTGTATGTTCCTAATAAATGAATTTGTAGATTTTTATAATCAATACCACCTTTACTATTATCGATTGTTAAAGTTAATTTAACATCGTTAGGATATGTTCATGTATCATCAAAAGTTTTTTGCATTAACTCAATATATCTTTGAGCTCCTGCTTCAGTAGCAAATGCAGGTTTTAAATGTTTATTTTCTGGTTTATTTCATTTATCAACTAAATAACCATAAATTGCTCCAGCAAATGTACCCAATTCTTTTTGGTCTAAGAAATTCTTAATAGTTAAGAATTTCTCTCCTGATTTAGCATTACCTTTTTCAAAACTAATAGCAACTACTACTTCACCTTTGATATCATTTGAGGTTACGATTCTAACTTTTCCAGTTACACCTTCTTCTAGTTTAATTTGGTCTCTTTCAACTAATTTTGCTTGTAAGTGGTTAGCTGTTTCTGCTTTAAAATAGTCTGCAGTAGTAAATTTTTTGCTATCTAAAACAGTTGGTTTATAAGCACTTGCTCTTGAATATGAATTAGACATTGATAATAATCAGTCACGATTATTATCAAAATCAAACTTACCTGTTTTTTCAATACGTTGAGATCCACGATCAAAAGTAGCCTCTTTTAAAGTAAAGGCATTGAAGGTTTTTTCAACTGCTTTTTCATCATCACTAAGTGTTTGTGGTTTAAAGCCACTAACTTTAATATCTTTAGTTATTGTTTGACTTTCTTTAGATAATGTTACTCTGTAAGTAGCAGTTCCATTACCTGAATCACTTGAAATTTTATTAAAACTTACAGTGATTGAACTATCAACTGTAACTGCTGTTCCAGTTGTATTACTATTTCATGTTTCGAGTGAATTAATATTCGACTGTGTTGCAAATAATTTTTTATCTGCTGAATCTGCTTTTAGATCACGATCTGCAAATTTAGCCACTGCATCTGCAAGTTCTTGTCTAATTATTTCTGTTGTACTTGTTCCTAAACCAACAATTTTAATTGTTGCTTTATTAGTTGCACTTACTCCTGATTCAGTATATTTAAGTGATAATTCAAGACTTAATGAAGTAGAACTTGTATTTGTCACCTTTCAACTTGTAATTTCTGCTGAACCTAGATGTTGATTGAATTTAGTTGCATCAGTTACTAATGCTACTAATTTATTTTTGTAGTCACTAGTAATTGCTTCTAATTTTGCTTTAACTGCAGTATCTGTATCTTTTTCTTTGATTGTTAACTCTAAACTATTTAATGCATCAGCAATTTTTTTCAAAGTTGTTTCTACAGTATCTTTAGCAGGTGGGTTTTGATCTGGAGCACAAGCAATTGCAGTTGCTGCAACAGCAACTGATGCTACTGATAAAGTAGATGTGAATATGATTTTTTTTCGCATGTTTAGATGGTAAATTTATATTGAAAAAATTTACCTTTCCTCTTTTCTGTTGTAATATATAAACTTATATATAGTTAGTTGAAATGCCTAGATGTGAATCTAGGATAATTAGTAAGTTCAAAAAAAATACTTCCACTCTCTCTCAAATAACTATGCAATAATTTTAAAACTTTGCATAAATAGGTTAAAGATATTTAAAAAACTAGATTTTTTTGCAGTTTTTTATTAGTTTTGCATTAAAATGAATTTATACAAATTATTAAAATTGTTTTAACAGTGATAATAATTGTATTCGAGCGAGAAAAAAGTTGCTTTGGCAACTTTTTTACATTATATAACACAAAAAACAAGAGGTATAAATGAGTGTTGCAGAAATTAAAAAGAAGACAGGAAGCAAAAAAAATTATGCGAATTTTGCTTTTATTGCTGAAAGTCGTAAATTAGACATTGAAAATGTCAAAGAAATCTTCTTCGAAGCCTTAAAACACATTTTTTTAGAGATCGATCAAGATGTGGAACTAGAAAAAGAATGAGTTGATGAAGGTGAAACCTTAATCGTTAAAGCACCTAAAATTATTGTTTCAGATGAAGAGTTTGAAGAAGAATTAGCTAAGGCTGAGAAAAAGTCAGATTTAGATACAAAAGACCTTTATTTAATTACTTATATTCCCCTTTCAAGAGCTTTAAAACTAGATAAAAAAGCAGTGGTTGATGATACAGTTGTTGAAGCAATTGAATATCAAAACCTTTCTCAAGCTAGAGTTAGAAAAATTCAAAACTTATTCCAACAAAACCTTTCAAAAGCAACTAAAGATCGTATTTATTTAACTTATAAAGATCGTATTGGTGAAGCAATTAAAGTTAAAATTGAAAACATTACAGAAATGCTAGTCACAATTTCAATTGTGGGAGATAGCGAAAGCGTAACTTTTATTAGAACTGCTGATTTGAAGAAAAAATATCCTGAAATCAAAGTTAATGGAGTTTATGAAGTCTTTATTACAGATGTTTTAGCACAGCCTAAGAAAAATGGTTCAATGATCATGGTTTCAACAACTAGCCCTTTTGAACTATTAAAACTGCTTGAAAGCACTTTCCCAGAAATTGCTTCAAAAGAAATTTTAGTTAAAAGAATTGCTCGCCGTGCAGGTGTTAGAAGTAAAATTGCCGTGATGGCTAACCCTGATTTAGCACGTGAAGATTTAGATGTAATTGGAATTTTAATTGGTCAACAAGGATCAAAATCACAAGCCTTATCTTCAGAATTAGGTGAAGAAAAACTAGATTTTATTACCTTCAGCGAAGACCGTTTAAGTTTTATGCTAGATGCTTTAAAACCTGCTAGAGTAATTTCAATCAGTGAAAAACAAGAATCACCTGATCAATATGCTTATGAAATAGTTGTGCCTGATGCCATGGTTTCAGTAGCAATTGGTAAGGGTGGAATTAACACTTATTTAGCAAGTGAAATTACTAGAAGTCGTGTTAATGTTAAAGGTTACACAGATGCTTTAGCTGCTAAACAAGAAATTTTATGAAATGCTAATGTCACTGAAGATGAACTAGAACAACTTAATAATTTCAGCTTAACTAATAAAAGAGTGCAAACCAACCGTTCACAATCAAGCTATACTAAAACTGCAAAACCTAAACGCAAAGATAGTTTTGATATTTCAGACTTTAATAAAGATATTGAAGCCTTCGATAATTATTTTGAAAGTATCAAAGATACTCAAGGAGCAGGCCCAGCTGATTTAGTAACTAAAGAAGCACCAAAAGTTAAAACTAAACCTGCTAAAGATAAAACTGTAACTAAAGAAGATAATTATTATGATGTTGATTTTGCAGAAATTAATGCAGCCATTGAAGCAGCTTCATTTGATGAATTAGATCAAGAAATTGATTCAGATTTTGAAGAACAAGTTGCTATCAAAAATCAAGAAAGTGATGAAAAAGAACGACAAGATCGCCGTACTAAAGCTAAACTACAAGACTATGCAATTAAAGATAATGACTTTGCAGATTTTGCTCTAGATGGAATCGATCTAGATAATCTAGATGATGAGGATTGAGATTAAAAAGTGGAAATTAAAAGAAAATGTTTTGTTACTCATAAAATTTATGAAAGAAAACATTTAATCCGTTTTGCAAAAAAAAATGATCAAATCACAATTGATTGATCATTAAAAGCGCCCGGAAGAGGTGCTTATTGTTTAAATGATAAAGTTGTGATTGAAGAGTTATTCAAAAAGAAACTTTTAAATCGAGTTTTTAAAGCAAATATAGATCAAGCCATCTATAATAGTTTAAAACAACAACTACTAGAGGAGATTGAAAATGGCAAAGAAAAGTAAAAAAGAAAGAAAAACAAATATTGATCAAATTGAAACACAATTATTCAATGTCAAAAGTGGAGTTGAAAACAATAAATTTATTTTTTCAGGTCCAATGACTGTTGCAGAATTTGCTCAAAAAACTAATTCTTCAGGAGCAGAAATTGTTAAAAAGTTCTTTTTAGCAGGAAAACTATATGATCTAAATAAGATCCTTTCTGAAGAAGAAATTGCTGAATTATGTTTTGAAAGAAATTTAGATTTTCAAGTTGTTAAAGAAATTAATGCAGGTAATTATTTAGATACAGTTGAATTTAGTGATGAAGAAAGTGAACTAACAACAAGGGCTCCAATTGTGACAATTGTTGGTCATGTTGATCATGGTAAAACTACTTTAATTGATAAGATTCGTAAATCAAAAATTGCCGAATCAGAAGCTAGTGGAATCACTCAACATACAGGTGCTTATCAGATTTTTCATAATAATAAAGCCATTACTTTCTTAGATACTCCAGGTCATGAAGCTTTTACAGCGATGCGTGCTCGTGGTACTAAATTAACAGATATTGTTATTTTAGTAGTTGCTGCAGATGATGGAGTAATGCCCCAAACTAAAGAAGCAATTGCTCATACACATGCTGCAAAAGTACCTATGATTGTCTTTGTCAACAAAATGGATAAACCTAATAAAGACCTAGAAAAACTTAAATCAGAACTATCTGCAGCAGATGTTGTGATTGAAGAATGAGGTGGTAATGTTCCTGTAGTTTATGGATCAGCACTATTAGGTGAAGGAATTGACGAGTTATTTCAAATCATCAATTTAACAAGTGAAATTCTTGATTTGAAAGCCAACTTTAACCGTTATCCTATCGGGGTAGTTGTTGAATCTAGACTATTAAAAGGTGTTGGTGCTGCAACAACTATTATTGTTAAAAATGGTACCTTAAAACTAGGTGATTATATCGTTGCAGGTTCACATCAAGGTCGTGTTAAAACTATGACAGATAGTGAATCAAAAAATGTTTCAGAAGCACTTCCAGGAATGCCTGTCAGAATTACAGGACTTTCATCTTCACCAATGGCTGGTGAAAAATTTATCGGTTTTGAAGATGAAAAATATGCTAAAAAAATTGCTTCAGAAAATGAACGTTTAATCAAGCGTGAAAAGTTTATGCAACAAACACAAACTATTTCTTTAAACGTTTCTGATAAAGATAATATCAATATTATTATTAAAGCAGATACTGAAGGAACAGCCGAAGCGATTAAACATGCAGTTGAAAAACTATCAACAAAAGAATTTTCAATTAACGTAGTTAGTGCTTCAATTGGTGATGTTTCAAATGCTGATTTATTGCTTGCTCAAGCTTCAAATGCAAAAATTTATACCTTTAATGTTAAGGCACAAAATCAGATTTCTCAATCAGCTAAAGAAAAGCAAATTGAGATTAAAGACTATAATGTTATCTATCATTTAATTGAAGATTTACAAGCTTATTTAGATAAAAATGCAGAGCCTATTTATGAATTAAAATTAACTGGTAAAGCGCAAATTTTAAAAATCTTTACTTATTCAAAATTAGGTAATATTGCAGGTTGTCGTGTTGAAGATGGTTCAATCAAAGCAGGTGCAATTATTAAATTAATACGTAAAAATAAACTTGTTCATGAAGGTGTTTTAGACACTTTGAGGAGAGGTTTAGACGATACTAAAGAAGTTGCAAAAGGCTTTGAATTTGGTAGCCATATTAAAGATTTTAATGACATTCAAGAAGGCGACATTATTGAAGCTTATGAAAAAATTAGAATTAATTAAACCTTAAAAATCAAATAAATTTTGATACTAATAACAACGATTTTAAAGTTGTTATTAGTATTTTTTATTACCCTAAATTTGTTCTGAAATATAGTACAGGTCATCGATTTTGAAGGTATTTTAATTATTTTTATAAACTGAATATTTAGCAAAAAATTAAATGCTTATCGTTAAAAATATGCATTTAATAATTATTTAGTTTATGTCTTTTTACAAGACATTATTTTTTTCTAAATATTTAATCATGCTTTTAGCAACTGCTTCAATTACATTAATATTAACTGAATTTCCAAACTGTTTATATGCTTGCGCATTTGAAACAGGAATAACAAAATTTTCAGGAAAACCTTGAAGTCTAGCACACTCTCTAGGAGTTAACATTCTTGGGTTTTTACCTTCTTGATAAATTAGTGCTTCGCTGCCGTCTTTGTAATATCTTGCACTAATTGTGCTCGTATATTTACTTTCATTATTAAATAAATTAAAACCAAATCCATTACCTTTTTTCTGATGACTTTGCTTTCTTTGTAAATGACCTTGTCACAATTTATCTGAAAGTGTATATCGCTCATCTACATCTTTTTCAAGAATGTTGCCAACAGTTAAATGGTCATCAATTTCACCTTTAGGATAAGTGTATTCAGTAAAATTTTTAGGTAAATAATCTTTGTTAAAACCAACAATAATTATTCGCTCTCGATTTTGTGGAGAACCAAAATGATAGGCATTTAAAACTTGTGGATCGGGGACATAAAAATTAAGTTGATCTAAAATCGACAAGATAACTTTTAAGGTTTTTCCTTTATCATGTGTTCTTAAATTTTTGACATTTTCAAGCATAAATGCTTTTGGTTTTTTCTCTTTTAAGATTGAAGCAATATTAAAAAATAATGTACCACGTGCATCTTCAAAACCTAATTTTAAACCTGCATTTGAAAATGGCTGACAAGGAAAACCCGCTAATAAAATATCATGATCAGGAATATCTTCTGGATCAATTTTAGTGATATCACCTGAAGGTGTTTCGCCATAATTTACTCTATAAGTTTTTTGTGCAAACTTGTCTCATTCAGAAGAGAATACAGTTCTTCCACCTTGTCTTTGAAAGCCTTGGCGTATTCCACCTATACCTGCAAATAAATCTATTTGTGTAAATTTACTATCTTTTTCTGATGGCGAAATAAGTGAAGGAGTTATTGGAAAATTGATTATCTTTTTATAAATATCTAAAGGAATTTTTTCTTGATTAAGCTCTCAAAGTTTAACCATCTTTTCATCATTTTTACTAAGACCTAAAGCATCAGAAAATTCTTTTCTAGTAATATTTAATTTTTCACGAATATCTTTAATTAGAAAATTCTTGTCAAAAATTTTGCCATCAATTATGCTCATTTTACACTCTCTTCTTTTATCTAGATATCTTGATTTTAAAACAAATAAAAAACAAATTTTTAATTAATTCAAAAATTTGTTTTTACATTTTATGATTTCAATAATTATTTTTCTAAACTTTAATTTATCAGATTTAAATTCTAGACAAATTAAATACGTTAAGTATTTTACACTATTAAATTACGATTAAAAAAAGTTAAAAAATTTATTCTTTTTTGCCCGTTAATTTTGGAACTTATTTATAACTTATTCCAATCAAATTTGCATATTAATTTTACAAATTAAAAACAATTTATGACGTTATTTCAATAACTATTTAATCAGGAGGAAAAATTGAAAAAATTAAATAAGAAATTGTTGTTACTTTCAGGAACAGTTCTTGCAAGTAGCTTCGTTGCTACTGCGATTGCCTGTGCACCAGATAATACAAACAAGGAAGAAAACAAAAAGATTTTAGAAGTTTTAATAACTTCAATTAATCAAAATTATGATGCTAAAACATCGTATCCATCGAAAGAATCGCTTATTTCTGCTTTAACTGCTGATGCTGTTAAAACAGATAAAAGTGCTTTTTCTAATTTATTAAAAGTGGCACCTAAATTCGGAGATTCAAATTTAACTAATGCAGTTAATTCATCTAATCAAGATGATTTAACTGATAAACAAATAAGACTAACTTTAACTTTATCATACGGAAATGGCGATGATTTAGTTACTGCAGATATTGATTTTACAATTAGTTTTGATCTTGTAAATCAATTAGTAGATACTCATAGCGAAGCAATTGCTGCTTGGTATAAAGATAAGGTGATTGATCAAAATGCTAGCCATGAATTAAACACAAAATTATCTTCATCAATTACCTTAGAAGAAGATAAAAAAATCTTGCAGGATTTTTTAAAAACCTTAGTTCCTGAAATTTCGGGTTCTAAAATAGAAGTTGATTTTGCTGAAGAATGAAGTGGTGATTTAGACACATCTTTAAAAGTCAAAGTAACTATTAAAATTAACGATGATACTTATAAAGAAAACGGTGAAAAAGTTACAAGTGAACCTAATCAAGCAGGTAAAGTTATTACTATTAATAATTTAAGCAAACGTGAACTAGAACAAACTAAAATAAAACTTTGATACCAAAAAGAAGTTAATAATTTAACAGTTGATTCAGACTTAAAAACTAAAGCACCTTCAGCAATTACTAAAAGTGAATTAATTCCTTTATTCACTTTTAAAACTACTAACTATAAAACAAAAGATACCGATCTTGATCTAGATATTTTAGAAGAAGATGATTATTCAGGAACTATTAGTTTAAGAGTATTTTTAAAACAAGAAAATAAATATCTAACTACTGATGCTTTAAAAGTAGATGATAAAAATCAAGCAGGTAAGGTTATTACTTTATCTAACTTTAAAAACTTAAAAGAAGCAGTAAGTAATTGATATAAAAATATTGTTGATGTATCTTTAATAGATAATCCTAAAGAAAACTGAAAAGATGTTTTTGCTTCAACTATTACTGATTTAGAAAAAGTAAAATCTATTTTTACAAAACCCGATTTACAAAATCTTCCTAAGTCAGATTTTAATGTCGAGTTATCTGCAGATGATAAAGCAGGTACTCTAGCAGTTAAAGTTACTTTAACTGCAAATAATAAATTTTATGATCTAAATGGAAATAATGTTGATCAAAAAGAAGCAGGTAAAAAAGTTATTATTAGTGGATTTAAAAAAGATACCTTAAAAGAAGATGTCACAAGTTGATATAGTGAAACTATTAAAGATGAAATTAAAGTTAGTGATTTTGAACTAGCAAAATTAGTGCCATCTTTAGTTACAAATGAAAAACTAAAAGAATTATTTAAACTTACTTTACCAGATGGAATTGATAATTTAGAATCTGAAGTTACACTTATTAAAGATGAAATTAATAATTATGAAGGTAGTGTAAAAGTTAAAATTACTTTAGTTCAGTCTCAAACTAAATACTTTAAAACAGATGGTCAAATTGTGGCTCTAGCAAATAAATCTGATGCAGGAAAAACTATTACTTTAACGGGTTTTAGTCCTTT
This sequence comes from Mycoplasmopsis agassizii, assembly GCF_002272945.1. Classification (GTDB taxonomy): domain Bacteria; phylum Bacillota_I; class Bacilli_A; order Mycoplasmatales; family Metamycoplasmataceae; genus Mycoplasmopsis_B; species Mycoplasmopsis_B agassizii. The sequence continues at coordinate 192,089 of NZ_NQMN01000002.1, forward strand.
AACTAGATATGAAAATGAAGTCTTAAAATGATATGAAAAAATGCAAGCAACAGAAATTAATTTAAGTGATCTTGAAGCCATGTATTTACCTAGTGAAGTAAAAACTAAACATGGATTCATTTCTAGTTTCAAGCAAAAACTAGAAATGAAATTACCTAATCTTCCTGAAGGATTTATACTAGATTTTAGCCTAGTTAATGCTAATGATGAAACAGGTGAATTAGAAATTAATCTTATTTTAAAAGCAGATTTAGGAAAACTAGGTAGTTATATTTTTGATGCAACAACTGGCAAAAGTGCAGTTACAAATAATTCAGAAAACACACCTATTAAAAAGTCAATTACCATTAAAAATTTAACCAAAAAAGCAGACTTTGCTTCAGTTGCTTACAAGCGCTTAAAAAATTCATACTTTCCAACAACCTTTAACTTAAAAGCAGATGTATGACATAAATCACTTTGAGAATCTGAAAGAAAAACCTTAGAAGCTTTAATGAAAAAATTATCTGAAACTAGTTCATCAGAAATTAATGATATGAATGAACTTAATCAAGCTTTTGCAAAACAACTAGAAGCTTTAGTACCTGAAGCATTAAGAAATACTTTTAAATTTGAACTAATTAAAAATACAGATCTTGATGTTGCAAATTTAGAAGGTAATCCTGATAAAGATAAAGGTACATTAGGTGCTCAGCTATTACTTTCAAGTACTTCTGAAGGCACTACTAAATACTATTCACTAAAAGTTGGTAGTGATATTGAAACAGGTGTAATTGAAGAAACTACAGATAAAACTGCAGCAAAAGGTTATGAAATAACTATTAGTGGTTTTAAGGTTTAGTTTAAATATTGATACAAAAGTTTTTATTGAAGGACTTTTATCAGTAAGTTTAAAACAAAAATCTATACTGAATTTAATGGCATCATTTGATGCCATTTTTTTGCACTTGTTAATCAGCATAAATTGCCTGAATTTTATATTTTTTACTAAGGGATAACAAAATAAATCTAAAAATTAAAAATATCTAATTAAATATCACATAAAAGTGAAAAATTTTCTGGGAATTTTGAGTTGGTGTTTTTGGAAGTCCACTTGTGTTAAACTAATATTAGATTAAAATTTATCAAAATTATGTTTATTTAATGATTATTTAAATAGTTACTATACTGCAAAAATTTAGATTATTTGTTCTCATTAACTTTTTAGATATGTAATTTTGTAAAACATTTTAATTGAATTTACTAAATATTTGTCTAAGGAAATGAAATTGAAAAAACTAAATAAAAAGTGATTGTTATTATCTGGCACAATCATCACAGCAACAACTATTTTAACAGCAATTGCTTGTTCATCCGAAATAGCACCTGTAGAACCTTCACCTATAACTTCTGAAAAAGATAGTAACAGAAAAATTCTTAAAGCATTATTAAGTTCTCTAACTCAAGAATATGATGCTAAAAGTAGTTATCAAAATAAAGATGAAGCAATTAATGCTTTAACTGCTTCATCAGTTAAAGATAATAAAACTGAATTTGAAAAACTATTAAAAACTGCTCCAAAATTCGGACTTGCAACATTAACTAACATTATTGTTTCAAATGATATATCTAATCTGTCAGATAAGCAAGTTAGATTAACATTAACTTTGTCTTTAGGAGCTAATGAGAGCTTAGTTACAGAAAATATCGACTTTACAATTAACTTTGAAACACCTGTAATTACTCAAAAAAGCAATAAAGAAATAATTGCTAGATGATATCATGAGAATATTATTGATTTGTATGCAACAACAGGCTTCAACAACCTCTTAGCATCTTCAATTAATGCATATGAAGATAAATTAATATTTACTAATTTCTTTGAAAAAAATAAGCCACAGATACCTTCAGCAAGAATTGAAGTATCTTTTGTAGGTGAATACAACAGCAAAATAGATACTAGTTTAAAACTTAAAGTTACTTTAAAAACTGACTCAATATCTTATAGAGAAAACGGTGATGAAGATAATATTAATTCAACTGATTCAGGTAAAGTAATTACTATTTCAAGTATAGAATTGCGCGATTTAGATAAGATCAAAGCAAAGCGTTGATATAAAGAAATTGTAATTGATAAAAATGTGTCTGGTTCATTAGCAGGTGGCTATCCTTCATCGTTTACAAAAAATGATTTAATAGATCTTTTTAGATTTGAAAGTACTATTTATGAGATTAAAGATTCAAAAATAGAATTAGATATTTTAAGCGATGATGATTATCAAGGCACCTTAAAAGTTAAAGTAACTATTAAAAAAGCCAATAAATATTTAACAACTGATGGATTAGAAGTAAATGAAAAAGAAGAGGCTGGTAAAGTTGTAACTTTAACAGGTTTTCATAATTACAGAAAAAATGTTAGTGATTGATATCAAGATGTAATCGATTTTTCTTTATTAGAAGTTGAAATTGCAAACTGAAAAAATCAACTACCTTCATCAATTACTAATCTTTCAAAAGTTAAAGAAATTTTTACAAAGCCTAATTTAATCAAACTTCCAAAATCAGATTTTCTTGTTGAAATAACAGCAAATGATGAACAAGGTACTTTAGCAGTTAAAGTTATTTTAACTGCTAATAATAAATATTATGATACATCTGGAAATGACACAAGTAAACGTGAATCAGGAAAAACTATCACTATTAGTGGATTTAAAAAAGATACTCTAAAAGCAGATGTAGCAAAATGATATAGCGATGTTTCAGCAGATGAAATTCAAATTAATGAAGAGTCTTCACTTATTGATCTTTTACCTTCTCAAGTAACAACTGAGCAACTTAATGAATTATTTAATATAAGAGCGATAGAAACAACAGAAAGATTTCGTTATAACATTTCTGTTTTACCAGATGGAATAAACGATTATGAATCTACTTTAAAAGTAAAAATTACGTTGTACTTGGATAATAAATATTTCAAAACAGATGGTGAATCAGTTGCTTTAATAAATAGATCTAGTGCAGGAAAAGTTGTTACTATAAAAAATTTCAGTCCGATTGCTAGATTTGAAAAAGATGCTTTAAATTGATACAAAAATTTTAATCTAGATGAACTTATTGTAGATAGTGATGCTAAGATGTATTTTCCAAGCGAGCTTAAAGACCGAGATTCATTTTATATAAGAAAGCAAATAATTGATTCTTGAATGGCACTTCCAGAAAATTTTAGACTTAATGTGAGATTTATTTCTGGGGATGATGCTTTGGGTGAAGCTGATTTTTTTATTTATCTAGAAGCAAGTGATACCCGAAAACGATGGTCTAATAATTATATTTTTGATGTAACAACAGGCAAAGCTTTTCCAGAAAACGGACAAAGATTCTCTGAAAATTTAATAAAGTTAATAAAACTAAAAAATCTTGCTAAAACAGAAAGTTATGCACCTTTTGCTTATAAGCGATTATCTATTCTAGATTTTAGAAATTCATTTGATATTGATTATCCAATTCCTTATAGAATGCGAAATTTGGATGATAGTGAAAAAGAGAAATTAGAAGCGCTATCTTCAAAACTATCAAAAATAAAATTATCTGATCTAAATGAAGATAATATTTCTGAATTAAAAACCTTATTTAAACTGCAACTTGAAAGCGCTATACCACCTTTATTAAGAGATACTTTCAAATTTGAATTTATTATAGTTCCACAAACTGAAAAAAATAGTGATTTGAATAATAATATTAATATAAAGGATAGATTAAATATTGAGTTATTACTTTCAAGCACAATTAATGGAGTAACTAAATATTATTCTCTTGAAAATCAAAGTGAAATACGTAAGAGTTCAGTTTCTGAAGTTCTGGATAAATCAAAAGCAAAAGGTTATACCACATATATTGAAGGATTTAAGCCAGAGCTTAAATCCTATGTGAAATATTTATATTCAAGAGTTAATGAAGTATATACCGTTAAATCAGATACAGACCCACTAAAATCTAAACCTATCAAAGATTTTGATAATGAGTTTTTTACAGAAATGTTTAAGAGTTATTGAGATCATAGAAAAAATATGAGCGAAATCAAAACAAAAGTTGTGATTATTGACGGCTCACTCAATGAAGAACAAGAAACCTTAAAAGTTAAAGTTCTTTTTTACAAAGAAAATGATTTATTCAATACAGATGGAGAAATTATTGATGAATCCCTAGCTGGTAAGGAAATGACTATTTATTTCAATTATGATAAATATAAACAACAAGAAGAAAAACTAAATATTATTTCATGATACAAAAACCTTGAAAGTGATATCAATCTTGAAAATGGACAATACTCACTGCCCTTATTTTTTCCTTTAAAAGAAAATGAATTACTGCGTGAATACCTTCGTAATAAGAGGGGCGACAGAGCAGATGGTAACCCTTTAGAAAAATATGACTTCAAGGTTATTTCATCAAACGAAGAAACTGGAATATTAACGTTTAAGGTTAGAAAATTAAATCATGAAGGTAAAATAATTTCTAAAGATGCACAAATTTTAAATAAAGAAGATGATTTAAACTTTGATGCAGGTAAATTAATAACAGTAAGAAATTTTCCTAAATTAGATCCTAAAAAATTACCTGAATACTATTATCTTGTGCTCGGAATGTATCGTGAACTCCCTATAGATCAATTAATAGTGCAAAATGAATATTCAAAAGAATTCAAAGATTACCTAAGTGATCTAAAATCAAAAACAGCTTCTGAAGCAGTTGTGAATTTAGATAAATTATATGAAACTGTGGACATTGCCAATATCTTTAGTACAAACCCTAAAATTCCAACAATTAACACTTTGGCAAAAACGCTTAAATCTGATTCTCGTTACAAAATTGAATTACAAACAGCACAAGATGAAGCAGATTCAAAACCTTACAACAATGATGAAGGATATGTAGTGATTAACTTCTTAATTTCAAAAACAGAAAATAATAAAACAATATATTACTCATTCAGTTGGGATTATGAAAATATGAAACCAATTATAAAAGAAGAGTCTGATAAGTCAAAAGTAGAAGATAGATTTTTATACTTACATAAGTTCAAAACTGAAGAAAATAGTAATTAGAATATTTATCCAATTGTTAATATGCTACAAAGCAAATAATTAGTTAATTAATGTCACATTAATTTGTGACATTATTTTTTGAATTAGTTTTTCAAATTATTTAAAAACTTTTCAAAAACAAATTCAACCAATATGATTTGTTATAATTATTATGATGAATAATTTAAAACAATTGTTTTTGATTTTTAAATCAAAAACATCATTAAATTTTAAATTACTTATTAGCTTATAAGAACTAACAGGAGTTGTAACAATGTCAAACTTATTGATTAAAAAATTTAGAAAAACTAATATAAGAAAATATTTACTGTTTTCAGGTTTATCTATTTTATCAATTTCTGCTTTTGCAACAATTGCTTGTTCTGCTTCTAACGTAGTTATAACTGAAGAAGATAAACGTTTAAAAGAAACTGGTAAAGGCACTGATTTAAGTGTTAAAGTACTTGATAATAAAAAAGAAATTATTCAACTGAAAACTGAAGGTTATGAGTATTTTACTTTTTCCGATTTTCACTGATTAGCAGGATCAAGTTTATTTGTTGAAAATGCTTCAACAGCTTATGGAATTAATCTTGAACACATTGATTATAAAAAAAGGGAAGAATTAGAAAAACAACTAGATAGTGAACCTCGCATTTCTAGAGAATTATTTCTTAAAAAAGATAGTTTAGAAAACATCAAAAAGGCAATTAAAGAAAAACGTTTAATTAATGTTGCACTTTCAGTTGATGATCAAATTAATACTGATAAAGAACATAAAACAATTAGTCTAATTACTGATCAAACTTCATTAAAAAAACAACTAAGAGTAAGTGATGAAGAGCAAACAAAATTTGCTAACTTTATTAAAGAAAAAGTAGATTCTAATTTAACTGATAAACAAATTGAAGAATTAAAACCTTGAAATTCATATTTTAATTATGATCTAATCAATAAGAAACTTGACTTAGAAAATAATAATTATTTATTTGTCAAAGATTTAACTGAAGTTTTAGAGGAAGGTCATTACGGTTCTTATGTAGCAATGATGCAATATTTAAAAGTAGATCGTGGGCTTCAAATTGCAGACTATAAAATTGATAAAGATACTAAAACAATTACATTATCTCTTAAATATTTTAGAATTCCTACAACAGGTCCTGTTATTGTTACAGCTGATATTAAACCTTATATTTTTATAGGACCAAAAGCACAAACTTCATTTTTATTACCAGTTGATAAATCAGAATTAAGTGATTTTGATTTTAATGAATGAACATTAAAATTTGCTTAATTAAATGTTTTTAAATTCTTGCTATTTAAGCAGGAATTTTTTATATTTTATTTCATTAAAAAATAATCCAAAAGTGGGTACAGGTATGCAAAAACAGCATCTTTTTGTACTTTAAAAATTTAGTTTTAAAAATAGTTATTTATAATAAAATTACTTTATGTGTTTAGACTGTAAAAAACAATATCTATGACAAACTAGAAAAATTATTAGCATCGATGAATTTGTAAAACATGTTAATAATAAAATAATGCCACTTGTTTCAGCAAAACAATTTGCTGAAACTAAAATTGATGAAGATGGTGATCAATATGTTTTTGCTAATGAGTCAATTAGTGAGGAACTTGTAAGTGAACTAGTAATTCATATGTCAGAAGCAGCATTAGGATTAAAAGCCCGATGAACACTTCAAGATTATTTTGAAATGACTGTTGCTTATCGAGATGAAAAAAAAGAAGAAGATAAACTTATAAAAGTAAAAGGTGGTAATACTTCCAATAAGAAAAGTGAAGAAGAATGAAAAAACATGAAGGTTTTTTTAGAGTTTTTTCAGAATATAGATGGTAGTTTAACTTCTAAGAATTTAACTATTATTGCACGTTTGATAAAAATGGCATTAATGATGGTTCATCTTTCTTATAATGAAAAAGCTGTACGCAAAATTTTTGTTGATAAAGATACTGTCAAAAATATTACTCACATGGTTAATAGAGTTACATCTAAATTAGAAAAGTATCAGACTTTTAGATATGCTGCACCAACTAGCGATGAAACACAAAAACAATTTTTCAATACAATGTATCTTAAACATGTAGGTTTAAGAAGTCTTTGACAAATTAAAGTATCTAATTCAAAATTTAATTATAAAGATGCTGTTAGATTAATGGCAATTTATTTAATAGGATTACAAGATAAAGATACTAAAGAACGTTTCTCAGATCTAACTATGTTAAAACAAATAAACCCACGTACAAATAGAATTTATACTTGTTCTATTAATGATATTTCTAAAGATAAATGAGCAGCAGTTGCTGATGCTTTAAATATAAAAGATTTTGAAAAATTATGAACTTGAAGAAATCGTCCTATTCATTAAAATGATTCTTATCTTTTAGATAAGAATTTTTTATTTAATTTAAATATCAAAAGTAGAATTTTAAGCTAAATTTATTTAGCTAAAAAACACTTCTTAAAAACCAATAATCTAGTAAATTAAGCCTACTTATTTTTTAAAACTAAATAACTAGTTTTATAATAAAATTTAACTTATGAACAATGATATAAAAAAGAAATATATTTGACAAAATAGTAAACCAATTGCTTTAAAAGATCTTTTAAAGCATGCTTCTTTTGATATCTTACCAGTTTTTGAAAATAGTGATTTTATAATAGATCCTCTTGATCATGATGATGTAATTGAAATCGAAGAAACTAAATATTTAACTAATGAAATGATTGAAAAAGTAGTTAGTCAAATGGCATTAATGCAAGCAGGAATTGAAAGATATCAAGTTTATTTTATCGATGCCTTAAATGATCAAAACTCACATAACCTAAATTTACTTGATGAGCGTATGCCTAGCAAGGATACAATTTTTGATATCAAAAATGTTTTAAATGGTAGCAAAAAATTATTTTCTTATGTTAAAGCTATTAATGAAGAATTAACTGTTGATAATTTAAAACTAGCATTTAAAATTAATCTACTGCATAAAATGTTAGAAGCTGAAGATTATAATTTAGAGATCTTAGATCAAGAATTACTTAGTGAAGAAACTATTAATAAGTTAATCAAACTAATTAATAGATGTGCAGCTGCTTTACCTAAAAATCAATTTTTTTATAAAATTGATTTAGAGCAACAAACATATGCTAATTATGTTTACTTAACTCAGATAGAATTATTTGATCATAACACTTTATGAAATATTAATACATCTATTAATCAAGCATCTTATAGTGATGCTTTAAAAATGATGACTATTTATTTAATTGGTTTAAAAGATGAATTAACAAGAAATAGTTTTGCTAATTTAGATTATATAAAGATCATTAATCCTAGATTAAATTCATTTTATACTATTAGTATAAAATCAATCTCTGATCAAAAATGAGCACTGCTTGCTGAAGCTTTATTAATTGAAGATTTTGATAAACTATGAAAATTAAGAACAAGATCTTATCAATAGATCTTGTTTTTTTAATGGATTTATCAAATCAAATTAAGCAAATGTAGGATTAAAAAATAACTAATGATTCAGTTATTAATTTTCAGGTTTTTTTCTTATTAAAACTCTAAGATATTGTTCAACACCATTTATAACTGCTCTTCCGTGTGGGCTATCTGGTTTTCTATAACCGACATTTTTTTCTCCTGTATTCATAATTCCAAGTAGTTCGAATTGTTCAGGATTGTATTTATCTAAAAATGTGATCGGAACACCCATTACTCCATCATAGTCACTAGGTATTGCACTTACCACAGGAACATCTATTACATCATTGTAGTTATCATATTTAAGGTATTGTAATTGTTGCTTCTCTGCCCGGCTTCTCTGCCCGGCTTCTCTGATGGCTTTGATTAATCGTTTATCATAAATCAAATTTTCCTGCATTGTCAATAGTTTCAATTTTTCGTGTCTTAATCCATGTTCTAAATTGGTAAATCATCTTGTTAGACCATTTATTTTAGATGTGTAATGTTTTTCATTTTCAATAAATATATAAAACTTTTTAGCAGATGTTCTACCCAATCAAACCTTATCCTCTTTAATCAAGGGAAACATATCTTTGTTTTTTGCAGCTAACTTACTACCGATAATTAAAAATTTCTTATTGTGTCTAAAAATATGTGAAATAAATTCTCTAAATAAGCTAAAGGGTGGATTAGTTATAACAATATCTGATTTTTTAATTAATTCAACGCACTCTTTTGATCTAAAATCACCATCGCCTTCTAGATATTTTCATTTTAAATCATTGTAATCAATTTTTTTGTTGTTTTTCTCTCTGGTTAAAGTAAAAATTTTTCCTCTTGTTTGACTTTTATCATAGTCAAACTGTGGGCTTTCTTCTTCAAATAAAGTTTGCTGATAAGAAAAATTCACTTTCTTACTAGAATGTGCATATGATGTGCTAATTAATTTTTTTATCCCGAACTTTTCAAAATTGATTGCAAAAAATTTTGTAAAATTGCTTCATTCAGGGTCATCACAAGGTAAGAAAATTACTTTGTCTCTAAATACATTTGGGTCATATTCATAATAATAATTCACCTCGTTTTGAATATCATCGTATTGAGTGTAAAATTCATCATTTTTCAAATTTTTTGCTTTGCTTAGGTGTTCATTACCCACTTGTACTCCTTTTTTAACTATTTTCTTTTTATTAATACTCTTGCATATAGAACAGTCAAGTAACCTTCTGAATTATCAGCAGTGTAGTATATTTTAGAATTGGGTTTTTCATCAAATTTAATTGTCGGCCCTGTATTTACTTTACTACCGTTTGTTTGTGCTCCATTAAGACCATATTGCTTAGTATTTAGATATCTTTTGGAAGGTCATATATCAAATTCATTTCTCCCTGAGGCTAAACCTAATATCTCAAATTGTTCAGGATTATATTTGTCTAAAAATGTAATCGGTACACCCATCACACCATCATAATCACTTGGAATTGCACTAACAGATGGAACTTCTATTGCATCATAGTTGTCATATCTAAGATATTGTAATTGTTGCTTCTCTGCCCGGCTTCTCTTACGGCTTTAGTTAAAGATTTATCATAAATCAAATTTTCTTCCATTGTCAAAAGTTTTAACTTTTCATGTCTAAGACCATGTTCAAGATTAGTAAATCATCCCACATTACCGAATTGCTTAAATTTTTCACCTTCTTCATCAAATGTCTTGAAAATTTTAACGTTTTTTCTACCCAATCAAATTTTGTTGTCTTTTATTAATGAAAAAGTGTTCTTATATGTAATAGCGTTCTTATTTCCAATAACCAAAAATTTTTTATTATACTTAAAAATGTGTGCAATAAACTCTCTAAATAAACTAAATGGTGGATTAGTAATAACAATATCTGATTGTTTTAACAAATCGATGCATTCTTGAGAACGAAAATCACCATCACCTTTTAAGTATTTTCATTTCAAATCATTATAATCAATCTTTTTACTATTTTGTCCTCTTTTCAAAGTAAAAATTTTTCCCCTAGTTCGACTTTTATCATAATCAAATTGCGGACTTTCTTCTTCAAATAGCGTTTGCTGATAAGGAAAGTTTAACTTTTTACTAGTATGAGCATATGAAGTACTTATCAATTTTTTAAGCCCAAATTTTTCGAAGTTAACTGCAAAAAATTTAGTAAAGTTACTTCATTCAGGATCATCACAAGGTAAAAAAATTACCTTGTCTTTAAAAACATTTGGATCATATTCCAAGTAACCATTTACTTCATTTTGAATATCATCGTATTGAGTATAAAACTCATCATTTTTCAAATTTTTTGCTTTTGTCAAATGTTCTTTACCCACTTTTACTCCTTTTAGAAATTACTTTCTTTTAATCAGAATTCTTACATATGGTGCAATTAAATATCCATCATTATTATCAGCTGTGTAGTAAACTGATTCAGGTTTTTCATATGTTTTCATAATTAAAAAATTATTAATTGCACTACCATCTTTTTCTGAGCCATCTTTCAATATTTTTTTAGCCGATTGATAAATTTTAGAAGGAGTAAAATATAGTCTATTAACTCCTAAGCCAACAATTTGAAATTGTTCTGGATTATACTTATCTAGAAAGGTTATTGGGACACCCATTACACCATCATAATCACTTGGAATTGCACTTACTGATGGAACATCTATTGCATTATAGTTATCATACTTAAGGTATGATAATTGCTTCTCTGCGCCGCTTCTCTAACGGATTTAATTAAACGTTTATCATAAATCAGATTTTCTTCCATTGTCAAAAGTTTTAATCAGTCATATCGAGCACCATGCTCGATATTTGTAAATCAACCTATGTTACCAAACTGTTTTCATTCTTTACCATTTTCGCTAATAGTCATAAACTTCTTCACACTTGTTCTTCCTAATCAAATATGGTTATCTCTTATCAATGGGAAGATTTCTTTATAACTTATGACATTTTTACTTCCGATAATTAAAAACTTTTTGTTGTATTTAAAAATGTGTTCAATAAATTGCCTAAATAGGCTAAATGGTGGATTAGTAATGACAATGTCTGCTTCTTTTATTAAATCAACGCATTCTTGAGAGCGAAAATCACCATCACCTTCTAGATAATCTCATTTAAGGTCATCATAGTCAATTTTTTTATTACTAGTGTCCTTAGTTAATGTAAAAATTTTTCCCCTTGATACACTTTTATCATAGTCAAATTGTGGGCTTTCTTTTTCAAAATCAAAAAGCAGTTGCTGATATGGAAAATTAACTTTTTTACTAGTATATGCATAAGAAGTGCTTATCAATTTTTTAAGCCCATACTTTTCAAAATTTGTTACAAAAAATTTAGTGAAATCACTTCACTCTGGATCATCACAAGGTAAAAAAATTGTCTTGTTTCTAAATACATTTGGATCATATGCATGATAAAAATTAATTTCATTTTGAATATCATCATATTGAGTGTAAAATTCATCATTTTTTGAATTTTTTGCTTTACTTAGATTCTCATTACCCATTTTTACTCCGTTTATTTATTAGCCCTTAGTTTATATTAATTTCGATTTCAGCATTAAATTAATATTATTTATTAACTAATCATTACCTTTCATTCTATTATGTTTTTTGCATAGCATTTCACAATTTTCAATAGTTGAATCTCCACCCTTGCTTCATGGTTCAACATGGTCAGCTTCCATTTCATCTAATTTATAAATTGTTTTCACCTTATCTATTTGTTTACATAATCGACAATTTGAATGACCATTCTTAACTGCTTTTTCAGTTTGCTCATTATATTTTTTATTCTTGATTGTAGAATTAAACATTCTAATTTGAAGAAGTTTTACTTCTTTTTCATGTGTTAATAAAAATTCAAAAGCGCCTTTATGATTTGACACAAAATCATCAGCGTATAGTTTTTTTAGTTTTTTTGAAATATAATCAGAATCATATTTTTCATTTTTATATTGCTCATATAATCTTCCTCAATCAAGAGTCGCTAGGTCTTTTGGTGCTTTCTTGATTTCTGATATTTTGTCATATTTGAAAACATTGCTTGCTCAGCCAATTACTGAATCAAAGTAATCAGTTAACTCACTAATATTTGCATTTTCACGATTTATATTTAAATAAGAATCAATTGTAGTATCTTTAGATTTTGTTAATCATGCTAATGCTTTAGCTAAACACTCTTGTCTATTTGCATTACATGAAAGATAACTTGATCAAATTTTAGAAGTACCATCAATTGCTGATTTACCAAAATGTTTTCTAGACGCTGAAACAAAAGGTCCTGAATAAATTGCATTTAAAATTTCCTGTTCATTTAAAGGAAGTCCGACAATATTAATTGTTTTGAATCATTCTTTTATTTCGTTTTCTTTATCACTTTCACAAACATAAACAAGTAAAGATGTTTCATCGAAATCTTTGAAATTATCCTTATCATAATTTCTTTCTCATCCATCAATTTTAATAGCAAATTGAGTTTCCCTAAAACGACATATACTAGTTATTCTTTGTTGACCATCAAGCACCTCAAAATGCTCTTTTCCATGTTCTGGTCTGACAAAATATAAAAGACCAATTGGATGTTTTTTCATCAGTGAATAAATTACTGCTTTATCCATTTCATTGTTACGGCCGTAAATATAATTTCTTTGATATTCAGGTTGAATGACTAATTTACTATTTAAACCATGAACACCTTTTCAATCATCTTCTTTGAAGATAAAGCCTTCACAAATATCTTTTATTTTTCATTTAGTTTCTAAATATTTTTTCATATCTTCTCCATGATTTATTCAATACTTACATGACTTAATTTTTGCTCAATCAAACAAAAATTAACATGTACCTTTCTTATTATCTCAATAAAAATTAATTTTTGAACACTTAATTTGCTGTTTTTCTTAATTAAAATCATAACTCTGTTATCTTAAATAAAAATAAAAAACTGCTTCTTGTAGGAACAAAAAGCAGTAAATTAAGTTATGTAAATCGTTCAATAAACTCAATAAAAACTAAGTTAATTTCTCAGTTTTCATAACTCTTCAAAATTATTAATACCTAGTTTCTCAGCTAGACTTTTTCATTTTCAATAATCAATGTCATCAATTCTTGCAACATGACATTGATTAATTATTGGTTTAATAACTACTAAGAATTTAATAGAACGAAAATGTTTGCTTAATTTATTATCTACTAATCCTAGTAAATAATGACTCATTAATTCTAAACCTCATTTGATTTTATAGTTTGGATCTTTAGATGCATATAAAGTAAATAAACTTGTATCGTTAAAGAAATCACCATAAGTTATTACATCAAGATCAATATTTAGTTTTTTAAAAGTATAATTTTCATAATTAACATCAGATCAAATGAATTTAGGTTTTTTATACCTAAATCCTTTTAATCAAAAATTAGGATTTTTGATTCAATGTTTTACTCAGTCATTTCTTTTATCAAGATATTCTTTATATCAAGTATTGTTTAAGGCTTTTAAAGTAAATTTAATTCTGTTTCTAAGAAGTTTAAAGGTATATCTATTACTAGGTTTATGCGTGTTTTTTGGTGCTTCAATAAGTGTTAGCTTTTTTAGTTTTCGGTATTCAACAGGTCAATCTTCACTATTTGTTGGTTGTTCATAATTTTTAAAGTTTGACAACATTTCATCAATAATTTCGTTGTTCTCTTCAGTAATCTTTTGATTTAAAATAGTAAGGTTTTTGTTTTGATTAATTACCAAAACATGAGCTAATCTATTTAGATTAGCAGAACTTAATTTAGCTTTAAAATAGTCAGAATGAAATTTTAAATTTTCATGTTTTTCATAATAATCTTGAAACTCTTTAGTTCTCATTTCATTAAGTTGAACTATGTATGTGTTTATCAGATCAATTTGATTGTTTAGTAAATCAAGATTTTTGTTCTTACTTTTAATTTCTTCAACTATTTTTTTATTTTGATCATCAAGATCTTTTTTAGTTACGCTGCTGTTGTTAGATAAAAATTCATCTTCTAATCTTTCAAGATCTCGTTTTTTAATTTTTATAAATAATTTATTGTTTTTAAGATCATGCTCAAGTTTATTCACTTCAGCACTTTTTTCAATATAACGAATTGCATCAACTAACTCAAAATCTGCCCTTGGTTTTTCTAGGTCATATGAAGGTTTTATTTTTTCGACAGTAATTTCTTTTGTTTCAGATATATTTTTCTTGTAATCTTCAATTTTTATATTTCAAGATTCTAGTGGTTTACTTTTTTCAAATTCAGATGTTGATAATATTGTTCTTCAATCCCGTTTTCTTTTTTCAATCAACTTTTTAATAACAATATATCTAACAACATTATTCATTGTCTGATCAGAAAAAATTTTATATGTTCCCAGTTTTTTCTTTTTTGATAGATCTTCAGAATCTATTTTTTTAGATTTTATCTTTGTTGTAATGAAACTTGATGTTTCAATACGGTTTTCTATATTGATAACTCATTCATTTTCTTTCTTGTACTCACCTAGTAGTTCCTCAAGTTTCATTTTGGCTCCTTAGTTTTATTAATTTTAATTATTTATTTTGTTTCAGTTATTCTTGAAATCATTAATCCCTAATTCCTTTGCTAATTCATTAAAATATTGACTTTTAAGATCTTGAATTCTAGTAACATAATATCGATTTAATTTTGGATTAATAACTATTAATCATTCTAATTTTTCAAAGTATTCATTTAACTTTTGATCTTCCAAACCTAAAATTAAATAGCTCATTAACTGAATTCCTCATTCATATTTAAATTCAGTTTCTGAAGAAACTTTTAGCTCGTAAAATGTTTTGTCGCTTGCAAAATCAGGAAAACTTTTTGCAATATTAAGTGCTTCAAAAGTTTCATCATTGTAAGTTATGTGGGGAATTGTTCAAGCATTTTTTCTAATTCACAATCTTAATCATGAAAATCTATTTTTAATCATTAAATTAGATTCTTTATTCTCTTTAATTAAAAGTTGTTGCAATCATTTATTATTTTTCAGCATGTATAATGTTTGCTTAACTATTTTTTTAATATAGACCATTTCATGTTTTGAAAGTTTTTTAGTTTGCTTAAATTCATCATTATAATGAATAATTAAACTGATAATTTTTTGTCATTTAAAGAACAACAAAAAATTATTATTTAAACTATCTCTTTTAAATTTCTTTTGAACATTTCAATAATATGGAATTGTTAAATGTTTATTATCTGATTCAGATTTTAATTTATGGTTAGTATCAATTATATGAATATTTTCTTTAACTGATTTGCTACTTTTAGAAGACATAAATGATTTATTTAAGGCAAATAAATTTTGATATGAAAGTAGTTTTCTTCTAGTCATATATTCAACTACACTACCTACTAGTTGGTTAAAATTACTCCTATCATTTGATTCTAAAAAATCGTTAGTTGCATGAATTTCATCATATGATTTTTTAGATAAAAGACTAAAGAAATTCCTTCTGTAATAATTTGAATATTTATATTTAAGTTTAATTTTTTCTTTAAAATCAATTTCTATAAATGGATTTTCATCGTCAAAAAAATTTACTTTTTCTGCATATTCTCTTGCAAATTGAGAGACAGGTATTTTTAAATTATCACTAGTTTGAAATTGCTTTTTATTCTCACTCATGTTTTTAATTTTACTTTAAAAAGCTATTTCTGTAGTAAATCATTTTTGCTAAGAAATCACCCTAAAACTTTTATTCATCAGATTACTAATCAGTAATTTTACAGACATTCACCTTGCAAATTCTCTACAAAATCAAGTAGCAACCAAAAAATTACATAATAAATAACTCAATTATTGACCAAATATGAAAAAAATAATTGGTTTTTTTCACTTTTTAGGCTTTTTTAAGTAAACTCACCAACTATTTTTGATCTTTAAATATAATAGACAAGCAACTATAGGAACTAGTTGCCCTTACACTTCTATTATTAGTGTATTGTAATTCTTCTTAGATACCAATTAATTGGTATCTAGGTATAAATAGAAGTAGTTGTTTTCTCTGTTTTCCTACTTCTATAATATTATTAAATTTAAGTTGATAAGTGTTGCCAGTTCATTTATTCATCGTAATTTTTTAAAAAGTAACTAGATTCTTAATTAAGAATTTTTCTAAGCAAGAAAAAGCCTTTTCTTGTTTACTTCCTTTGGTGTTTAAGACATCGTCTTTTGGTCCTTTAATTTAAGCACTAGCTTACTCCTTATATTATTATTTTTGGTTAACTATATTTTTTCTATACTGTTTCTTGTTTATAGTTAATTGTTTCTTTTTTATGCATTTATGCAGATTCTTAATTTTGAATTAAACTGGCAATTTGTGTTTATTATACGTTGTTATGTTTTGGTAGTGTCTATCTACTAAATCCTTAGGTTATAATTTTAAGACCCGAGCTAGCGAATTAAAAATTTGCTAGCGAAGGTCTTTTCTTATAAGATGAAGTTAAGAAAAATAGAAATTTAATTAATCAGGTTAAATAAATCAAAAATTAAGCAGATAATTAAGCATCCACCAAAACAAAAAAATTAGCAAAAATAAATATCTGTTTTTAATTTATATTATAATATTAGAGCAGTTAAAATACTAGCTGCCGCTATACGAGTTATCCATTACTCATAGTGAACATAAAAAATATTCTAGATTGTATCTAAATAAATTTAGATACTAAAAGCAACTAAAAATAACTTTGAAGTTTTAGTTAATGTGGTTATCATGTAAGTTTTTTAAAAACCACAAGGTTGAAAAACCTTTTAAAAATAATTATTAATCAGATGTTAGGCTTAGTTGCAGAAAAACCTTTATTAAGTGTATATTTATTTTGTTTCCTTAATTTATAGTAAAGACCATTCAATTTTTAAGTTATTTCTAGACATGAAACAAAGGTAGCAGAAAACTTTTTTCAATTTTTTTATCCATTTCTACTACCAATTTATAAATATTTTACTATCAGATTTACAAGATTTCTTCTTAACTTTCTAACTTGTAAATTAGTGCATTTTACTTTTTTGAGCAACTAAATTTTCATCATTAGTTTTGCCTGACAAGTCACTCCTTTAACTTGTCAATTAGTCATTTTTGTTTTTTATAGAGTTTTTCTTTGTTATTTAATTAACATCATATTTGCTTATTAATTTTGATTTTAGAGAAGGTTCTTATTGCTATTGTCCCTTCTTAACATTTTTCAATATATAATGAACTTTTAAGTTCAACATTTAATTATTAACATTCAATAAAATACATTTAAAAGGTTAAAGGGAAGCACTTATGCTTCCCTTTTTATATTGCTTTTTTATGAAGAAGTAGTCGTTCAGGATAAAGAAAAAGCAAGATTTTTAAAATCTTGCCATAGGTAAAACAGTTAGTTTTACAAATAAATAATGAATTTAATTATTTTATATTGTTCTTTTTAAGAATAGCCTTTATGTTTTTAACTTGATCTTCAATAGTTTCCACTTTTGTTTCTAATTTAGCAACACGGTTATCAAGTTTTTCAACTGTTGTTTCAAGTTTAGCAACTCGATTATCTAACTTATCAACTGTTGTTTCTAGTTTTGCAACACGGTTATCAAGTTTTTTAACACGTTCTTTAATTTCACGGACTTCGTTTTCTAGGTTTCCTACACGTTTTTCCATCATTTTATTATGTGCTAGTTGCTCTTGAATGAAATTCGCTACCAATTTGTTAAATTCAGTTTGCTGACTGTTAAAAGCCTTTTGCTGAGTAATAAAATCATCGATTCTAGCAAATCCTTTAACCACGATGTCATGAAGCTCTTCAATAGTCATCTTTTTACCTCCACCTATTTTAACTCTTGGTTTTTTTAATGTATTAGTAGAAATTGTACAGGAAATTCCATCATTTATTGAAGGATTACATGATAAATTGAAATCTTCATAGTTTTTCATTACCACTTTTAATTGGCCATATAATTCGGATAGTGTTTTAAAGTTTTTTTCTGGTATAGTTGTTACCTTTCTGCAGAAATGGCTTATTTTTTTACTTATTGGAGTCACCTTTCTGCTTTTTAATTATACTTTGCAATTTTTAAAAACTTGAAAAGTGCTGATCAAGGCGTGAAATTTGTGAAAAAATTTCACATTTTGATTAATAAAATTGACTAATTAGTAGTTCGCTTAGGTTTCTTGAAAATCTATTTTTTAGTAGAAAACGTAAATATTTAAGTTTTAAATAATCATCTTAAATCATTTATGAGTATCCACAAGTTTTTCGAATAACTTTCCCTCTACCTAAAAAAGCTTACAAATTCAAAAAAAGGCTAAAATAGTTTTAAATTTGCCAAAAATTGCAAAAGCAATGTGAAATATTTCACATTATGATTATTTTTTTGGCAATTATCACAGTCTATTCCTGCACGCAATTATAATAAACTCATGCCTAAAAATCACACTGATGAAAAACTAGAAAACGTTGCCGCGATTGACGAGACAATTGCGTTTTCACATAAAACTTCAAGACCACGGATCAAAGTCGAAAACTTAGTTATCGACTTTGGTGAAACATTAGCAGTTGATGATGTTTCATTTGAAGTTAAAGATGGCGAGTTAGTTACCTTGCTTGGACCTTCGGGTTCAGGTAAGACAACTGCCATGAATGCTATTGCAGGATTGATTACTCCTACTGCTGGAAAAATTTCCTTCAATGGTGTTGATGTTACAAAGTGAACGCCACAAAAACGCAAGTTAGGATTCGTTTTTCAAAACTACGCTTTATACCCTCACCTATCTGTTTATACCAACATTGCTTATCCTTTAAAAAATGATAAGGAATGACAAACCAAAGTTCTGAATAAACGCTTGATTGCCCAAAATGCAGTCAACGCCATTATCTTCAAAGCAAATGGGGCTAACAATAATGAACTTATTAAGTATAACGACTTATTGCAAGCTAAAATTCATGAACCTTATAAACTGCAAAGAAAAATTGAACAAAAACTTGCAGATATGAATACTGAATATGAACTAGCTAGTGCCGAGGTTAGAAAAACTAATTCAGCTTTTGAATTTAAAAAGAGCTGATTACAAAAAGCCACCATTGCTAAGTTAGATGAAATCAAACCAATGGCGAAAACTAACAAAGCTAAATATCAAGAAGGAGTTAAAAAAATCCAAGTCACTTTCAACGAAAAAATGAAGTCAATTAAGGCTGAATTTAAAGCTGAAATCACTAAGAAAAAAGAGGTTGCTAAAAAAATCAAAGCAGCCATTAAAACTTCTAAAGAAGCTGCTGAACATAAAAACTTAAAATCCCAAAAAAGTGGTTTAGCAAGAAAATTAAATAGTGAATACCGTAATTTTGAAAAAGAATTAATTACAAAATACGGTAAAGTCTTAAAAGTTTCTAATAAAACTTTAGAAAAGCAAATTGCTGAACTAAGTGTTGACATTATTCCACTGAAAAAGATCATCCATAACGCCGTTATGGAAGTTAGTGAACGAGTGGATATTGTCAAAAACTTAGGTAAAAAACCTACTAAACTTTCAGGGGGACAGCAACAACGGGTAGCGATTGCTCGTGCGATTGTTAAAAAACCTAAGATCATCTTAATGGATGAACCTTTATCAAACTTAGATGCTAAATTACGTGTTTCAACACGTCAATGAATTCGGGAAATTCAAACTTCTTTAGGAATTACAACTGTCTTTGTTACTCACGATCAAGAAGAAGCGATGTCGATTTCAGATACTATTATCTGTATGTCAACTGCTAAGGTTCAACAAATTGGTTCACCATTAGATTTATATAATAAACCTGCTAACTTATTTGTTGCTCGTTTCTTAGGGGTTCCTGAAATGAACATCTTTAGAGCAAAGATTGATGAGCAAAATAACTTATGAGTTGCTGATCATAAAGTTGAAACCCTACCTCAAAGTCTTCAATATAAATATCCTGAAATTTATTTTGGTGTACGTGCCGAAGATCTACGTGAATCAGATCAACCTGTTTTTATAGGTCGTATTAAACACGTTGAATATCTAGGGAAAGAAATTAAAGCAGTTTTAACTCTTAAAGGTGATGAATCAAAAGAATTTTTTGCTCACTTAAGAAACAAAACCCATTATTCAGTTGATGAAGAAATTGGTTTTGAAATTCGCCACCGTAAGTTCCACTTATTCGATGTTAAAACTGAAAAGCGAGTTGATCTCTAATGCGCAGTTACTTTTTAAAAAGATGAATTAAATTTCAAGCTTCAAGAATTAAAGGACAAAGTTTATTAATTCTTGATAAGCCAGTCAGTTTTTGAATTCCTTGATTAATGATTTTACCTGCCTTAATAGTTGTTACGCTATTTACAATTTATCCAGCAATTATTACAATTCAACGTTCGGGTAACTATCTAGAAGATCCTAGATTCAACATTAATCAAATGGTTCAAAATTTTGGCGCCGTTTATGAAAGAGTCGCTGATGATGTGTTTTTCCAAACAGGAATGCGTAATTCAGTAATTTATGCTTTACTGTCATTACCATTGACACTGATTATTGCGATTTTAATTTCATCAGCAATTGCTCATGTTTATAAGCAAATTGCTCGTGGATTTTGACAAACTATTTTCTTTCTACCTTATTTGACAAACTCGGTAGCAATAGCAATGTCATTTGCTTATCTATTCCAAACTAGTGGTGGAATTATTAACTCAATTTTGGGTGATCAAATTCAATGATTAGATTCAGGAGATGCACAAGGGTTTAAAGCCTTTTGAGTTATTCTGATTGAGGGAATTTGAAGAAATTTAGCTTTTAACGTTTTATTATTCACTACTTCTATGTTAAGTGTTGATAAAAACAACTATAAAGCAGCATCAATTGATGGTGCAGGTACTGTAAAGCAATTCTTTACAATTACCATGCCATCAATTCAAAAAACAACTAACTTATTAATTACTTTAGGAATTATTGGTGGTTTAAAAGTCTTCCCACTAGCTTTATTCAACAATAATCCTAGTTTAGCCAACCTAAATGGTGGGGCTACCATGATGACCTATATAACAGGAAAAGTTAGAGCAGGTGGTGTCAGTGACTTTGCTGATTCAGCTGCAGCATCTGTAATTATGTTCGCCTTAGGACTAGCCTTCACGATTGTCCTTAGAGGTGGTTATGGAAGGCTATTAAAATTAATTTCATGAAGATTGGAGCAAAATGTTTACAACAAGGTTAGCGCTTGAAAGAAAACTGCAAAAGTTCAGAGTTAAGCGTACTGCAGAACGTAACTCGAAGCAAATAACCGACCGTTCAATTGCTTCAATTGTTACATCTTTCATCTTTAAGATGTCTATTTTAGTCTTTTTTGGAATCTTATTAGTATTTCCGTTTGTACTTCTAATTTCAGTTGCTCTGCATGCTGATTATACAAATGTTGATTCACAAGGATTAACCGTTGCTCAAGTATTTGACAACGCCTTTAACTGAAATTCTTTTGAACAAGCATTTAGTAGTGGATACTGATTTGCTGCTTTTTATTCAGCAGTTTCAGTTGTTGCTTCGATAGTTTTTAAATTAATTGTCACAACTTTATTAGCTTATGCTTTCAGTTTTCCACGCTGAAGAGGTAAAAGACAAACTTGATTATTTTTATTATCGCTATTGATTTTACCTGAAAGTGCTCTGCTTACTGGTCAGTTGTTAGTTATTAACTCGCTAGAATTAAACGGAAGCACAATTGGTTTAGTAACTGCCTTGGTTCTACCTTATGTGGCAAGTACTTTCCATGCTTTTATGTTAAAAAATTCATTCGAAATGATTCCTGATTCATTAAAATTAGTTGCTAAAATTGATGGTTTTTCAGGAGTTAAATTCTTCTTCAAAATTGCCTTACCAATGGTAAGTCCAACAACTTGAACGATTATTATTTTAACAACTCTAGCATCTTGAAACTCATTCTTATGACCTTCAATCATCCTATCAGGTCAAGCTGCTGATTTAAAAAATTCATTGAAATATGTAGAAGTTATTTCTTTATGAACTATTCAATCAGGACAAGTAGATCGTGGTGATGGAGTATTAGATACTTTATTAAACGTTCGTTTAGCAGCCGCTTTACTAGCAATTGCACCGATCTTTATTCTATACTTTGTGTTTAGAAAAAAAATCATGAATGCAATTTCTCGGCAAGGAAGGGCAATCAAAGGATAAGTTAAAACATCGCAAAGGCGATGTTTTTTTTACTTTTCTATATATTTTCTACCTTTGTATAGAAAATTTCTATAGTTTTACTGAAAGGGTAAAGAAAAAACAACCTTATTCGGTTGTTTCTTGTTCATCATCAGATTTTGGTTTTGCATCAACTATGTGATCAACTTCCTGTTTTTGCTCAGGATTTGCTTTTTCATTTTCTTCTAATTGAATAGCTTTTCAGATACTGCTTAAAGATATAATTCCAAATATTGGAAAGACTAATGCAAACCTGATATTCTTTTTAGCAACATCAAAGTTGTATCCTCTATTATTGATATCTCTATAAAGTGTAATAGCTATGATATAGTAAGCAACCATAGAAATAATTGCTAATATAATCATTGCTATTGCTCTTCCATCAACTACGGTATTACCAATAACTGTGGCGTTTAAAAGTGTAGAAATAGATCTTGTAAAAAGGAAAACGAAAAAGAGAATTCAGAAAAGTGTTGCAAGAGCAAACATCATTACCATTATAGATGACAAAATCTTTAACGTGTTATGTGATTTCATAATCTTATTTTATACCATATTTGTTTAAACAACCAGATATTTTTAAGAGATTTCAGCGTTATTTTAATAAAAAAACAACCGAGAAAGTTGTTTTCAAATTATTGTTTGTTTTTGATTTCTCTTGCTTTTTCAATATAGTCTTCAGGCTCGCTATCTTCCATATCTTCTTTAATTCCACGATAGATATTAGCAGCTGCTATGCTTGCTAAAACAAGTTGCAAAACAAAAATTGAAATTAAAACCAGTGTTCTTGCAGTATCAAATGAGCCCTTGTAATCAAAATTCGCCAGTTTTATATAAAGGATAATTGCAAGTACTATGTAAACTATGTAACACACTACAATTAATAGTAAAGGAGCAAGAAATTTAGCACCGACTAGAAATGCTGTTCTTGTATCGCTGATTACTAATTGGTTTTCACTTAGATTTGTCACAGCTAAATCAATTACAAAAGCTACAAGTAAAATAAATAGAAAAGCAATTGCAATTTGCATTGACAAGTATCATCAAGCTAGTGTTTTTAGTTTTTTATATTGTTTAGTTTTCATAATAGACATTTTACCTTATTTACTATAAATATGAATTTATATAAAATAAATTAGATTGGCAATTTTTAAGATAAAAAGATTAAAAAAAGCAACAAATGTTGCTTAATTATTTATTGTTTTTCATCTCTCTTGCTTTAGTAATCAAATCTTCTTCATCAGATTCTGATGATACTTCATCTCTAATAGCACTATTAATTTTATGAAGTGCCACAGAACCTAGTATTAAAGGGAAGAAAAAGAGAGAAAGTATTACTAATGTTTTAGCAGTATCAAACATTCCGCGTGGATAATATGAAAGTTTTGATCACAATACTAGTGTCAATGCAAAGTTAGCAATACCTAGTCCGATTAGTAATAAAGTTAATATAACGTATCCAGCAATATAGACAAAAAAGACTCTTAAAGCAACATCTGAAGAGTTAATTACATAGTCTGGGTTTTCTAGGTTTAGTGATGCAACTAAACTTAGATAGTTAATAATCAGAGTAATTAAAAAGATTCACCCCAAAACAGTAATTGCTATTCTAGTACCTAGATATGCCCAAGCAACTTTCTTGAGTCCACTATAATTTAAATTTTTCATAAAATTAATTTTACTTGATTTTTATATAAATATTTTTTATATATTGATGTTTTTTCAACATTTTTGCTTTTGTAAAAATGTTGAAGAATAAAAAAGCAGTCGCTAGACTGCTTCAGTTTTACTTTTTATAAATTCTTTGGCTTCAGCTAAGTAATCTCTTTCACCTAGTTGATTATCTTTAATTGCTTTGTAAATTCTAACAAGTGATACTAATGAAAGAATGGCTTGAATAATAAATATTGAAATAATTACTAATGCTTTTTCATCAAATAAACTAATTTCTCGATAAGAAAGCATTAAGTAAAGGGCGATCGTAACTCCAATATAAGCCATAAAAAACATTACTGATATCAAAGTTAAAATTAAGTAGATAATCAAATTAGTAAAAAAAGTATCAAGGAATGTACCTGATGGAACAACAACAGGTAGAAAAATTATAATTATAGATGCTGCTAAAGCCACATTTGAAATAAGACCTAAAATAAATTTAACTCATGCTAGTGTAAGTAATTTTTTTTGTTCTTTCATAAGTCAATTATATGCTTTTTTATTAAAACCAAACAATTTAAGAGTTACTTTTTACTTAAATTAACTGGTTTATAAAGTTAATAACAGACTTATGAATGCAATTATTCTAAAATTTTTGTTAATTATGCAAATTTTTCCACATTGCAATAAAGATTTGTGCCAGTTGCAAATTTTTTATTTTTTTTGCTATTATTTAGTGAGAGAGGTGTTATGACTTACGATCCATAGTCTAACCTTAAACCTTCTTTGAAGGTTATTTTAATAACGTTTCAAACTAAATCAATTAAAAACGATTTATAAACTCAAAATTTTATAAATCTAATTCACAAAATCAAGCTAACTACTTTTTTTATTAAAAGTAGTTACAAACCAATTTTAAAAAGGAAAATTATGATTAAAAAAACTAAAACAAAATTATTAGTTGCTTTAGCAGCAACTTCTAGTGTAGCACTTGCAGCAACAACAATTGCTTGTTCTTCTTCTCCTTCACCTGGTTCAGGTTTTGCTTTTGATATTCCAAATATTAATGTTGTCAGATTTGCCAATACTTTTGCTAAAGAGGGTGTTCAAAGAGATGCAATTAGAGCAATTATTGATAAATATAATTCATTAGAAACTAAACCTGAAGACTATATTAAAGTTGAAGAAGTCAATGTTGCGGGTGGTTATGATAAAGGAGATGAACTAACCTTATCAAATATTACAGGTCGTAATACTCAAACTTATTGAAATTTAATCCTAAACTACCCTGCTTTAGCAGCTAAAGTTGCTCAACAAAATATGCTTTTACCACTTGATACAGATGGTTCCCTTGGCGATCATTTTGAAGAAGACTTTTTAACTAAAACAGTTGGTGGAGCCAACAGTAAGGTTACAAATGTATTACCTTTTGGAACATCATCAGTTGTTTCAGGAGTTAATGGTCCAATGATGTCTTACATCTTAAGAGAAGTTGTGAAAGCAGGTGCTACTTATAATAGTGATGCTGATAAAACTTTCTTTGAAACAAATTTTACTAATAAATATAAAGATCCAGAAGAAGATGCTTTTATTAAAGATGGTAAATCAGGTGAAAAAGGTGGAGGTTATGGTTCAATTGCTGATGCTGATAAATCAGTTTGAACTAACTACAAAATTAAACAAACCATGTTTGATAACTTCAAAGATCTGATTGATTTTGGAACTAAAGTCTTTGATAGTTTTTCAGGTTTAAAAAATTCATCAACTAATATCGATAATGCTCGTGGATTTGTAGGGGTTAACTCAATGTTTAATTGATTAACCACCTTCTCATACACTCAAACAGGATCTTTGTCGGGTCATGTTCTAGATACTGAAGGTAATAAAAACAACTTTACTAACTACAAAAATATGTTTGGAGAAGGTAAAGAAGGTAAAAAAGCAAAACAGTATGAATGACTTAAAAAAGTTTACGATGAAACTCTTTCACCAGCAATTGCAAAAGGTGTTTTATGAGTTGGGGGATTCATGAAAACAGGTGGCAAAGAAGACGCTTCTACATTTTTAGCAAACCACCAACAAGTTATTCTTAATGGTTCAACTTCAAGATGGAAAAATAGTTCAGTACCAGCACCATCTGGAAAAACAAACGATCCTAAAACATTACAAGCAAACGAAGTAGTTGCCTTAAAAGCTCCAAGTAAATATGTAGAAGGTGACCCTAAAGCTGCTTACTATCGCCAAGGTCCACATATTCTAGGTATTCATGCAAATGAAAAAGCTGATAAAGGTGTTCGTGCTTTTATAAAGTGAATGACATCAACTGAGAATCGTTACGACTGAACAGTAAAGGATAAAACCTATACACAACTAACTCCACAAGAGATGTTTTTTGCTCATGCTTCATACATAGTTGTACAAAAAGGATTTGCAAAAGAAGGATCAGAAATTAGAAAAATTATTGATGCTGATTCAAATACAAACTTGTATCAAAAAGTTACTATTAGTCAATTTGCTAAAGTTTTAGAAAGCAAAACTGATCAATTTGAAGCATTTGCAGAACCTACTGATAGTTCTACTTCAAGTTTAAGAACAGCTTTTGAAACCGTTTTAAATACTCAAAAAACAAGTAAAAAGTCAGCAACTAAACTAGATGATTTTGAAACTTTCATAGCAAGTTTAAAAAGTACATTTGGGACTGACAAAATTAAATAAGCCTATTACTACATTTTTTCAAAAACTGTCATTAATAACTAAAAAAGGTGCGTTTCGGTCGTTTTTTCAGAAAAATGATTGAAAAAATTTCACAATTCTTTCGGTTTTCGTAGATATTTAACCGAATGGCTTTATTAATTTATAATAATATCTAGATAAAAAAACAAGAGGTTTAATATGAAAATAAACAAAACAAAATTATTTATTAGTCTTGGAGCAGCTGCTTCACTTGCACTAGCAGGAACAGCAATTGCTTGTTCAACTGGTGGAACTAGTGGTCGCTTTGACACTAATAACGAATCGACAGTCAACTTTGCTACATCTTTTTCGGCAAACGGTACACAACAGCAAGCGATTAAAGCTTTAATTGAAAAATACAACAAAACTCAGGCAGGTGTTGAAGGTTATTTAGAAGTTAAAGAAGTAACCGTTAATGGTGGTTATGGTGGTGCAGAGCAAAATACTATCAGTAACATTACTTCAAAAAACAAAACTAGTGGTTATAACTTAATTTTAAACTACCCTTCATTAACATCAAAATTGGCTCAATATAATATGAATGAGCCGTTAGATACAGATGGCTCACTAATGCAAGGTTATGAATCAAGTTTCGTAACTAATAATATTGGTGGAACCGATCCAAAAGTAACTAACGTGATTCCTTTTGGAACTTCAACAGTTGTTTCAGGAATAAATGGTCCTGTTATGTCTTATTTAATAAGAAAAGCAGTTGAAGCAGGAGCAACAATTAATAGTGCTGATGAAACATGATTTAAAACTGAATTTACTGAAAAACAAGACTTCCTAAAAGATGATGAATTCATCGAAAAAGGACAAAAAGGTCTTAAAGGCGGAGGTTGAGGTAAAGTAGATGATGCTAAAAAATCTGTTTGATCAAACTACACTATTAAAAAATCAATGTTTGAAAACTTCAGAGAATTATTTGATTTTGGGGTTAATGTTTACGACAGTTTTACAGGAGTTCAAGATGTTGCATCAAACATCGATAACGGTCGATCACTAGTTGGAATTGACTCATTCTTTAACTTTTTAACATCATATTCATACACTGATGCAGGTGGAACTGATGGCTACCTACTAGACACTGAAGGTAATAAAAACAACTTTATCAACTACAAAAATATGTTTGGTGAAGGTAAAGATGCTAAAAACGCAAAACAATATATTTGACTAAAAAACCTTTATGAAGAAGTTCTTTCTCCAGGTATTGGGCGTGGAATTATCTGAATG
This sequence comes from Mycoplasmopsis agassizii, assembly GCF_002272945.1. Classification (GTDB taxonomy): domain Bacteria; phylum Bacillota_I; class Bacilli_A; order Mycoplasmatales; family Metamycoplasmataceae; genus Mycoplasmopsis_B; species Mycoplasmopsis_B agassizii. The sequence goes on from NZ_NQMN01000002.1 coordinate 220,486, forward strand.
GGAGCAGGTGGAGAATATGGTTCAACCTACTTAGTTCGCCACGGAATGGGGGTTTCTCTAGGTTCAACTGCAGGATATAGAAACAACTATCTTGGAGCAGGGCTACAAGATCGCATCATTAACATCGGTGGCGACCAAACCTTTGTAGTGGATTCTGGAGATGTTCTAGATCTAAAAACTGCAACAGGTTCTGGAGATGTAAAAACTAATGCAATTACAGGTCTTACTGTTGGTCGTTTTACAAATAATTTATACCTTTCAACTGTAACCACTCTACCTGAAAATAACTTCTATATCCAATCTAAGGATGCTGCAACCGATGCTAAGTTAAATGAAATCAAAGATAAACTAACTGGTGGATTCTTTGTAATGAAACCTGTTGATCAAAAAGAAGCATACGAAAAACAATTTGGAACAGGTATTCTTTATGTTGGTACAGTTAATGATCAAGCAACAAACGATAAAGGTGACAAAGCATTATTCTTTTTTGCGGCAGATAAAATAAAAGAAAAAGTTTCTGCAGATACTAAAACTCTACAGCAAAAAGAACTACTTACTCTACAAGCACCTAAGAAAATGAAATCATCTGACACTAAAGCAATTGTTTACCAACAAGGTCCGCAATTATTAGCAATTCACTCAAATGCTAAAGGTGATAAAGCAACTAGACTGTTTGTTAAATGATTAACTGCTTCAGATCAAAAATATGACTGAAAAGTAGGGACTAGAGAATATAAACAACTAACCCCACAAGAGTTCTTCTACGAAGCAGCTTCATACATCGTTCCTTACAAAGGATTCACAAGCGATGATTCAGTTATAGCTAAAAGTATGGCAGGAACTAGAACTAATGATTACCAGAAAGTTACTTTCAACGCTTTCAAAGAAGCGCTAAAAAGTGACTCAGATGAATTAGATATCTTTGCAGAATCAGTTGATAGTTCAACAGCTAAACTTAGAGAATCTTTTGAAGCAACACTAGCTTCTTCAAAAACTGCTAACCGTACTAATCCAGGTTTAGGTTCATTTGAAACATTCTTAAATAACCTAAAAACAACATTTGGTAAAGACAACGTTAGATAATAATGAAGTTATTAAAAAATAAGAAATTATTTTTTTCACTAATAGCCTTAACAACTATAACAGCAACAGCAACTCTTGCTGTTGCTTGTTCTAATGCTGAAGTTAAAAAAACTACGCTTGAAGAAACTAAAATTAAAAAAATTGATTGAGCAAAAGTTACTACTCAAAGCATCTATGATGCAGTTGTTGTTAGTTGAGCAGATGGAGATACTGTTAAAGTAAAAATTACTGATGCAGTTTCAAAAAGTACTGGTTTATCAGTTGGTGTAGAATATTCAATTAGACTAAATAACATTGATACTCCTGAAGTCAATGTTAATGGTTCACCTGCTGGACCTAATGAACTTAAATACGCCAATGCTGCTTCGGCTTTTGGTAAAAAAGTAATGCCTAAAGACACTAAAGTCAGAATTACAACTACTCATCAACGCAGTTATGAAAGAGTAGTTGGTGGACTCTTCTATAATGAAGCAGGCGCTAGTGATTATCAAACTAATTATGAAAATGAATTAGTTAAACAAGGTTTAACCTTGCCACTAGCAGGTTCGACTTTAACTAGTTATGATTTTGAAGAAAATAATGTTAATAGTTATATCTTAAAAGCAATTGGTAATTCACTTTACTATGCTTGAGAAAATCGTTTAGGTTTATTTGATACAGGAAAATCTAATTCTACAGATGAAGAAGCAATGACATTTGCAAAAGAAGTTTATAAAAAAAGAGGAGCACCAGATCCTGGTTACTTCTTAAAAACAAACTCGCCAAATGTCTTTGATGACTGAAGCACAAAAAGCTAATTAAAAAGACTTATCAATTTAGCGATAAGTCTTTTTTCTTGCTTTTAAACAATTGATTTTAACATTGCATAGAAGATTTTTTTAGGTCAAGAAAAACTTCTAGCAGTATTAATCACAGTTAGTTTTTTACTTTCTGATTCTACCTTTTGCATATACTTAACAATGTCAGACACTGTTTCGCCTTGAATAATATCGATAGTTTCATATTGAGCATAGAAAGAGCGAATATCAAAATTCATTGTCCCTAAATAAGCAATCTTATTATCAAAAACGCCTGCTTTAGAATGGTTAAAATAATTATTGCTTAAATAAACAGTCATACCATATCTAAGTAAAACATTAAGTTCAAATAAACTAATATTAGAAACTAGTTTTTGTCTAGAAAAACCTGGAAAATATAAGGTCACTTTGACACCTGATAAAAGAGCTACTTTTAATGCAGAAATAATATTATTAGGTAAACTAAAATAAGGACTCATAATTTTTATTTCATCTTCTGCTCGAGAAATTAACTTCACAATTGTTTCTTCTAAAACAGGATCATCAATTTCAGGTCCACCTTGACTAAGAATTAAACTATTTTGTTTTTCAGTAGCTTCTAGTTTACTTTTAACAACTAATTTTTTAATATTATAATTAGTTGTTAAATCCTGATCGGCTCAACGCCTTCACATTTGTACAAATAATTTTATATAGTTATAAACGTAAGTACCTTTAATACGATAATTAAAATCACGATAAATTCCATAACCTGGATTTAAAGAAACATACTGATCAGCGATATTACTTCCACCATTAAATAAGATTTTTGAATCAATTAAAATGAACTTACGATGGTTACGATAAAGGTTAGAACTTAAGAAAAAAGTGAACTTTAATTTACCAATAAAAACGATGTTAATACCTTGTTTTTTCAGTTCATTTCACTGATGATTCTTGACATTACGGCGCCCATAATCATCAACTAATCAGCGAATATTGACCCCTTGTTTTTGCTTTTTTAATAATAAAAAAGCAAGTTCATCAAATAAATGACCCGATTCAACTCAATAGGAAACTAATCAGACCTCATTTTTAGCTTCTTCGATCGCTAAAAATAAGTCATTAAAATAATCATTAGGCATTTCATAAGTTTTGATCTCACCATTTAAAATAGCTGTTTTATTATAAATTGATAAGTGATTAAAAGTTACTTCTTCTTTAGAAGCAAGTGTCATTTTTTCATCAATAATTTCAGTATCATTATCCATCTCGCTTTGCACCACTAAATAGTCACGGCGATGCGGATATTTTTGTCCTAAAGAAAAATATAAAACATGACCAATTAAGGGTACAATAATCACAAATAGCATTCAACTCAACTTAGCACTGCTATGGCGTTTTTGACTAAAAATAATTAAGGCTGTCAAGATATTAATAATATAACTAGCTAGCAAAGTAAAGACAAAGGCATAAGTATTAACTCAGAGAATAACAGCATAAATTGCCACTGTAATTGAAACAACTAAAATGGAAAAAAGATATCAAAATAAATTATTAATGGGCTTCATATATTGCAATTATACTAATATAAAAGCCTAAAAAGGCAATAAAAAAATGGCGGGCCTGAAAGGATTTGAACCTTCGCGGGAATCTCTTCCCCTATGTCGTTAGCAATGACACCTCTTCAGCCTCTTGAGTACAGACCCATGCCGTTTATTTATTATAAATCATCAAGGCTGATTTATAATAAAAAAATTTTGCAAAAAATTAGAGTGGTTTTTGGATATTTTGAATCTTGTTTTTAATAATTTAATTTTGCTAGTTAATGATAAATGAAAAGCTTGTATAAATAAAAAAATTGACTTATTTAGTTTTAGAAGGTTTATTATATGTAATTTTAAATTTTTCATTCTTCATATTAATTTAATTATGACTAAAGAATGGTTGGACAAGCAATTTTTAATTTTATGAAATAAAATACTCAAATCATTTTGATTTGGTATCGTTAATTATTTTTTCTTAATTAATTCTAAAATTTCTTTTAATTGTTCAACAATTTCTTCGTTTTGCTTTTTTAAACCTTCATTTTGTGCTTTTAATTCAGTATTTTGAACCTCTAGTCTTTCAACTTTAGAATAAAGGTCTTTGTTTTGTTCCTTTACTTCTTTAACTTGAACTTCAAGATTTTCTACCTTTGAATAAAGATCTTTATTTTGTTCCTTTAGTTCTTTATTTTGTTCTTTTACTTCTTTAACTTGAACTTCAAGGTTATCGACTTTATTTTCAAGATTGTCAAACTTTGTTTCAAGATTATCCACTTTAGAATTGATTGCAACATTTTGTGTATTTATCTTATCAATTTGTGAACCTATTGATTTAATAATTCCATCTGCAGATTTTTGAATCTGAACCATAACCCATTTCTTATCAAAAGGTAAATCATCTTCTTCTCAATCGCCACCACCAGGTGGTGGATCAATTTGAGGCCCAGGAGGTGTAACAACAATAGGTCGTGGGTCTCCTTCTGCTTCATAATGGAATTTTGCTCTGCCAGTTTCTGGATGGATATCCACTTTGTGGATTGTTTCTTCCATTTCGTGGCTTTTATCCAATAGTTTGACTGTATTTGCAGGCTTTTTATGATCAATTTTAGTTTTTTTGTTTTTCTTCATAATGATTTAATTATAACTAAAGAATATCTCCTTTAAAAAATTTTCATTTTTTTCACATTTGAAATAAAAATTGGTTCATGAAGATGAACCAATTAATGTGTTTTATTATTGTGAAAAAGTTAGTAATTTTTCACGATAATATTCATATTGCTGTCTTCTCATTTTGATTTCTGCAGGTAAACCTTCATTGATATCTGAAGTTAGTTTGCTGAATTTGTCTAAGATGTTGACAATGCGATTTTGTTCTTCTAATGAAGGGACAGGGATTTCTATTTGAGAATATTTTGAAATCCAGTGTCGTTGATGATCACTTTTAGAAATTTCATAATCAATAACTTTCATAGCGTAGTAAATGTATCTAAAATTATTTTTGTTATTTTTACTAACTAATATTTTCATTGCTGAAGACTTAATTTTGAAATCAAAATCTACTCAATGCATTGATGTTGTAAAATCATCAAAAATTATGACTGGATTTTCTTTTGAAGCATTATAAATTCCTTCTTTTTCATTTGTGTATCCCAAAACAAAAGTCTTTCCTGCAGTTAGAACAGGTGTTTCATATTGATTTTTATATTCATCACTTTTAACAATAAATTTAGTTGGTTGTATGTAATCAATAAGATCATCCAATTTAATTCATTCAGTATTATCTGATTTTTCACCTTCAAAATTTAATAGATGATGTAGATAGTAGTTATATTGTTTGTTTCTAGCTTCCAGCCTAGAGAATTCATCCAATATACTTACTATCTTATTTTGAATTTCCAAAGATGGTAAAGGAATTTCGATTTGCGAGTACGCTTCTCAATGTGATTGATAATTAGAAGCAGTTATTTTATAATCAAGGTTTCTCATCGAATAATATATAAACCTGAAGTTAACTTCAGCAGTTTTATTTCAGAAAATTCTTATTGCAGAAGATTTTAGTTTAAACGGAAAATCCACTCAACGAATAGCAGCAGTAATGATATCAAAAATCATTACAGGCGATTCTTTAGAAGCTTCATAAATACCGTTTTCTTCATTTGTATAACCTAGAATAAAACTTTTTCCTGCTGTTAAAACAGGTATTTTAAAATTATTATTGTAATTAGTTGATTTCACTCTATATCTTGCAGAACCAACACTATCAATTAAATCGCCGATTTTTTTATACTCAATTTCATTTGTGCTTATTTCTTTTACTAATTCGCTAACTTGATTCATACTTTTAATAATATCAATGAATAAAGCAAAAATAATTTATATTTTGCAAGATTACAATATTTTCCTTGATTTTTATAAAGCAATTTTGAATTTCTAAATTTTAACACCTTAGAAAATCCTTAAAAAACATCTCTACAATAAATATTTGCAAAATCGCTTTTATACCGTAAAATTTTAAAATATGAAGAACGACTTTTTAAACACGGGGCTGACTTCTCAAGAAGTTATTGAATCTCGTAATAAATATGGTTCAAATAAATTGGCTGAAAAAAAGCAAAAAAATGCTTTTCAAATTTTTCTTAAAAATTTATTTGACTTAATGACAATTTTATTGTTTGCTGCTGCAATCATCAGCTTAGGCTTAACAATTGATAATGGAGTAAGAAATGGTTTTGTCCAAACATCTGTGCATGTTGGTTTCTTTGAAACCTTCATCATTATTTTTGTAATCATTGTGAATGCTTTAATTGGAACTTTTCAAACACTCAAGGCTAATAAGGCTGTTAAGAGTTTGTCTAAACTGAGCCAGAGTCAAGTTAGAGTTATCCGTGATTCTAAGTTACAACTGATTGATAGTGAAGAATTAGTAATTGGTGACTTAATAGTTTTTGAAAGCGGTGAAAAAATCGCTGCTGATGGTCAAATTGTCGAAGCATCACAACTTAGAATTAATGAATCAATTTTGACTGGTGAATCCTTAGCAGTTGATAAAAATGCTGATCCAGTTAAAATTAAAAGCGAAATTTTAGGTGAACAATTAAATAGAGTTTTTAGTGCTACAAGTGTTATCAACGGAACTGGAAAAGCAATTGTTGGTGCAATTGGTGATAATAGTGAAATTGGAAAAATTTCACAAATGGTTAATCAAGAAAAGAAATTAAAATCACCTCTTGAAATCAAATTAGATAAATTAGGAAAAATCTTTTTTATAAGTGGTTTAACTTTATTTATTGCTTACTTTATTATTGCAATTCTTTTGCTAGGAGTTGAAAATGTTAGCAGCTCATGATCAACTGCTTTAGTAGGTGGAATTTCTTTAGCAGTTGCTGCTATACCTGAAGGTTTAATTACTTTTACAACTATTATTCAAACTTTAGGTATGAAAAATATGGCACATAAAAATGCGATTATTAAAGAATTAAATATTGTTGAAACACTAGGTAATTTAGCAATTATTTGTAGTGATAAAACTGGTACCTTAACTCAGAATAAAATGACCTTAGTTAATTTATTTACACTTGAAAATAAATCAACATCTTCTTTAAAACATGAAACAGAAAATGACTTAATTAAGAAGTCTGTTTTATGTACAGATGCTAGCTATGAAATTTTAAAAGATGGATCAGAAAATTTAATTGGAGATCCAACTGAAACAAGTATTTTAGGTTTTGCACATAAGTATAAAATCGAAAAAGATGATCTATTAAATAAGAGTCCTAGATTAGCGAGTTTACCTTTTGATAGTGACCGTAAATTAATGACTGTTGCAAATAAAATTGATGGTCAAATTTATGTAATTACAAAAGGTGCTCCTGACGTTTTATTAAATCGTTGTAGCAATTTAAATAGTGATCAAGTTAATGAAATTAAGAGCACTATTAAGTCATATAATGACAAAGCATATCGTACACTTGCAATTGCTCAAAAAGTTATTTCTGAAAAAGATTTAGCAAGTAATTTTAACCATGAATTTATTGAAAATGACTTGCAATTTTTGGGTCTAGTCGCAATGATTGATCCACCAAGAGAAGAAGCAAAAATTGCAATTCAAGAAACAATTAATGCAGGTATAAAAACAATCATGATCACTGGTGATCATGTCGATACTGCCGTTGCAATTGCCAAAGAATTAAAAATTTTTCAAGAAGGTGATATTGCTTTAAGTGGTGAGCAACTTGCAAAATTAAGTGATCAAGAATTGAAAGAAAAACTAATTAAAATTAGTGTTTATGCTCGTGTTAATCCAAGCGACAAAATTAGAATAGTTAAAGCTTGACAAGAACTTGATCAAGTTGTTGCTATGACTGGAGATGGAGTTAATGATGCTCCTGCCTTAAAAGCTGCAGATGTAGGAACTGCGATGGGAATTACAGGAACAGAAGTTTCAAAAGATGCAGCAGATATGATTATTGTCGATGACAATTTTGCAACGATTGTCAAAGCAGTTGATAACGGCCGTAAGATTTATTTAAAAATTAAAAGAGTAATTCAGAACTTAATAACTACATCTTTAGTTGAATTAATTGTCGCTTTTTTAGGAATGATTGTCTTCACTTTAGTTTATGGAGATTATCTTAAAGGTGCTGGTTTTGCCGTGTTTAGTGCAGCCCAGTTGCTTTGAATTAACTTGTTAACTCACGGTTTTCCAGCTGTTGCTCTTGGTCTTCAAGAATCAAAAAACCATGTTATGGATGTGCGACCTTATTCTAAATTTGAATCAATTTTTGCAAGAAGAATGGGAATAGATTTAATTTGACAATCATTAATAATTTCCTTTTTAGCTCTTCTTGGATATGCACTAGGAATTGAATATATTAAGTCATTAGCAGAAAATGATCCAATTAAATATTTAAATTTAGTAACATTAAATAATGTTGATACTTCATTAAGTGCAAACGAAATTATGGGCCACTTAATGAACTATTATGGATCAGCAGTTGGTTTCTTAGTTGTAGGAATTGCTGCAGTATTTAATAGTTTAAATTTAATTAGTGAAGACAGTTTATTTAAAGTAAAACTTAGAGATTCATATATTGTTTTATCATCTGTTTTATTTAGTTTTATAATGCTATTAATTGCCGTGGGTGTTTCAAATTTAGCACAACTATTTCACATGCCAAAAGACTTTTTCGATAACACTAATTTAGTTCTTATTTCTTTCTTTTTTGGAATTAGTATTTTCCCTATTTTAGAAGTATATAAATTACTTAGAAAAAAATTATTTAAGAAAATTAAGTCAGAACAAATTACATCTTTTGAATTAATTAAAAAGCCTTCAAGAAAAAATAATAAGATGTCAATTTAAGCTAGGTTTTTAAAACCTAGTTTTTATTTTTTTAAAATAAATACATGAATTATTTTTTAAATATATTTTCTTGAATTAAAAAATTTGGAATTTATTTTTAGACAAAAAACATCTTTTGGATACTTAATGAATTTATGACTTTAGTTAATTTCAAAATTTAAAAAATGACTTACAAAAATACATATTTTTTGCTCGCATATTTCAGTCTTATTTTTTAAAATATGATGTTCATGTTTTTAAAAAAGATGCTTGTTAAAAAAATATTTTAATCAATAAAATTATTAAATTATGATTGTCTAAAATTAGATCATAATTAATTTTTTAAAACTAAATTATTTGCCTCGAAACAAATACATGTTTTATATTTTTAAGTTAAATTTTTAATTTTTGTTTTAAGCAAAAATTAATTTTTGTAATTAAAAATATTTTTAAAATATGAAATCAAAAAATTTATTTTTAGACATGATTATTTGAAAATAAATGCTCCAATAAACAATTCTGAACAAAACACTAGAAGATTAAAAAAAGAGTTTATAATTAAATATATGAAACAATATTTAAAATCACTTAATGAAAAACAGCTTGAAGCAGTCTTATATAACGATGGTCCATTGCGTTTAATTTCAGGTGCAGGTTCAGGAAAAACTAGAACTTTAACAACAAAAATAGTTTATCTCTTAGATGAATTAAATTTCAGAGAATCTGAAATTTTAGCGATGACTTTTACTAAAAAAGCTGCTAGAGAAATGAAAGAAAGAATTGAAGACATGTTACAAAATAAAAGTGACATGTCAATTTCAACTTATCATAAATGATGTTTAATTTTTCTTAAACAAGAAATTGAAGTTTTAGGCATTAGCAAAAACTTTGACATCCTAAGCGAAAGTGATTTTAATTCATTACTTAAAAAAGTTATGAAGGAATTAAATGTTGGAGATGTGATCGAATTTTCATCAGTTAAAGCACATATTAAAAAACGCCGTGAAGAAGAATTTTTAGACAAACAATTAATTCAATTAGCTAGTGGTTATGTCAGAACTAGAGAAGAAATTTATCAAGCATTTAAGAAAAAATTAAAAGAATTTGCTTTATTAGATTATGACCTAATGCTATTTTATACTTATCAAATTTTAAGAGATTATGAAGCTATCAGAATTAAATGAGCAAAAAGATATAAAGCTATTTTAGTTGATGAATTTCAAGATACTGATGAAATTCAATATCGCATTGTCAAGTATCTTTCAAGATTTTCTTTATTAACAATTGTCGGTGATCCTGACCAAACTATTTACACCTGGCGTGGTGCAAAAATGGATATCATCTTAAATCTTGAAAAAGATTTTCCTAATATGAAAACGATAGTTATGAACCAAAACTATCGTTCAACCAAAGTTATTTTAGAACACTCAAACGCTTTAATTTCTAAAAACTTAAACCGTTTTGAAAAAAGTCTTTTTACAAATAATGAGCAAGGTGAATCCTTAATCACAAAGGGCTTTAATAATCCTTTTTTAGAGAGTAATTTTGTTGCCGATGAAATTCAAGACTTATTAAAACAAGGTGTTGACCCTAGCGAGATCGTGGTTTTTTATCGCCAACACCGTAGCTCTAGGCCTTTTGAGGATGCTTTAAGAACCAAAAAAGTTGACTATCAAGTGCTTAGTGGAGTTGGTTTTTATGAGAGAAAAGAAATAAAAGAAATCATTCTTTTAACTAAAATTTTGAATCACGAAAACACTAAAAACGACTTTCTTTGAACAGAAATTTTAAATACGCCACCACGGGGTATTGGTGCTGTTTCAATTGCTGAACTAGAAAAACTAGCAAGTGACAAAGAGCAAAGTATTTTTGATACTTTGCTTCATGATTTAGATGAACTTAGTTGAAGACTTAATGCAAAAAACAGCATTAAAAATCTTTTTGAAGCAATTAGCAGAGCATCACGAGCTTTCAAAGACAAAGCTGTTCCTTGATCATTTATTCTAAAAGAATATTTAAATGAAATAGGTTATTTAGCTTCTGTTGCTGAGCGCAAAAACTTTTATTCAGAAACAGTTGATGAAAATATTAGAGAGTTTTTTGATAGCATCAACCTTTTCCAAGAGCAAAATCCTGATAAGACATTGCAAGAGTATTTAGATGATTTAAGTGTTTCTTTTGAACCAGTTAGCGAAATTGAACAAAACAAGCAAAAAGTTAAAATGATGACAGTGCATGGTGCAAAAGGCCTTGAATTTGACTATGTTTTCATAGTCAACTTTGCTCAGCATTCATTTCCTATTCCAAACTACTCAAACGGCTTTAAAAACCCCACCTATGATATTAAACACCTAGAGGAAGAAAGGCGCCTTGCCTATGTTGCTTTAACTAGAGCAAGGAAAAAGGCATATATAACTTATCCACTTAATATGGTGACTGAATACTCATCACAAAGTCGCACTCGTTCGACTTTTATTGCTGAAATGCAATATAAGCAGCAATATCGTGATGGCATTACTAAAGCACGTGATCGTGTCGAGAGAAAACGTAATCCTTTTGCAGAAATCAAGAACTAAAACTGCTTAAAATAATTAGCCTATTTTAAATAGGTTATTTTTGATATAATTAAAAAATAAACAATAGTGAAAGTGAAACAGATGATTAAAAATATCTTAATGCTAGCGGCTGAAAATGATGGTCGAAAATTTTTATTAAAAGGTTGAATTGCTAATAACCGTGGAAATAACAAGGTTAGATTCATCGAATTAAACGATGGCTCTAGCGTTGAAAGCCTGCAATTAGTAATTAAAAAATCAGAATCAATTAACTTAGAAGAAGTTGAAAGTTGAAACTTAGGTTCAGCACTTGAAGTTATTGGTGATTTTAAATATACACCAAGCGCTAAACAAGTTGGTGAACTAGAAGTTGAGCAAATTAAATTAGTTGCCAAATCTGATGAAGATTATCCAATTCAAAAGAAAGAAACTTCTTTAGAATTTCTTAGAAGTATTCCCCATATTCGGCATAGAACTAACACCTTAAGAGCAGTAACTTTAGTGCGTTCAACTATCTCATTTGCAATTCATGAATTTTTTCAAGGTGAAGGTTTCACCTTGGTTGCTGCACCTATCATCACTGGTACAGATGGTGAAGGTGCTGGTGAAATGTGAAAACTAGACGATGGTAGAGAAGAAGAATTTTTCGGTTCAAATTCAACTCCTTATTTATCAGTTTCAGGTCAACTGCATGCTGAAGCATATGCTCTAGGAATGAAAAAATCTTACACTTTTGCTCCTACTTTTAGAGCGGAAAAATCAAACACTACAAAGCATGCTGCAGAATTTTGAATGATCGAGCCTGAAGTTAGTTTTAATAATTTAGATGACAATATTAAATTAGCTGATGACATGTTAAGGTTTGTTGTTAAAAGGGTTTTAAGTAAAAATCATGCTGAATTAGAATTTCTTCAAAAAGTAAATAACGTAAATTTAGTTGAAAGATTAAATGCTTTAATTGCAAATAAATTACAAGTTATTGAATATAAAAAAGCTATTCAAATTTTACAAAAAGCTGATAAGCAATTTGAAAATAATGACATCAAATTTGGAACAGATTTATCAACTGAACATGAAAGATATTTAGCAGAAGAATATTTTAAAGGTCCAGTTGGAATCATCAATTATCCTAAATCATTTAAAGCATTTTATATGTATCAAAATGATGATAATGAAACAGTTGCAGCTTTTGATTTATTAGTCCCTGGAATAGGTGAGATTATTGGTGGATCACAGCGTGAAGATCGTTATGAAAAACTTCTTCAAAGAATCAAGGAATTAAATATCAGTGTAGAATCTCTTCAATGATATGTTGACCTTAGAAAGTATGGTTATAAATCAAGTGCAGGATTTGGCTTAGGATTAGAACGCTTAGTTATGTATATAACTGGCATGGAAAATATTCGTGATGTTTTACCTTTCCCAAGAACTCCAAACACTTTAAAAATGTAATTATGAAATTATCTATTATTGTTTCCTTTTATAAAAATTACCATTTAAATATTTTTGATAACTTAAAAAAATCAATAAATAAAGATGTTGAATTTATTTTTATGATTGATGATTTATACCCGGAAGATTATCAAAAAATTTATGAAATTAAGAAGGTTTATTCTGATCAAATACAACTGGTTTTTCATAAGAAAAGAAATGGCACAGGAAGAAATTATTTTGATGCCATTAGATACGCAAAAGGAGAGTATGTTTCCTTTGTAAGTGTCTCAACCGTAACTGGCGAAACTGACTTAAATAAACTAGTTGATGTGCTTGATAAAAACGATGCAGATGTGATTGAGTTTCAACCATTTTGAGATCGTAAAATTGACTGATATCCAAAGCAAAGATTAGAGCCAAATAAAGTTTACAAAACTATCGAAAACCCTGCTTTTATCGCACTTTCCTATCCAATTATCTTTAATAAAGTTTTTAAAAAAGACTTATTTAAATCAATAGATTCTTCACAGGTTTTATTGTCCAATTCTAAGTATTCAATTTCACTTTTATACAACCTTTTAATTAACGCAAAAACATATTTATATTTAAATGTAAATTTCAGAAAATACCTTGTTCATTCTGAAAAAACATTTAGCTTAAATAACTTCATAAAAGAGTGAAAATTAATTGAAGAAAATGAGAATGTAAAAAGTCAATTTACAGCAGAAATTGAATATGCCAAACATTACTTTTTTGTTGTCTTTTTACCTGCACTAGTTTCTGAAATTTTGAAGACATCATACTTGAAAAGAATTGCTGCAAGCAAACAAAGTATTTCAGAAAAAATGGAAATTGAAATTGACAAATTTTTTGAAAAACAAAAATTTTTAGAATTTCAAAATAATAAATATTTGAAAAATAATTTATTAGAAATTTCACTGATGAAAAAACGAACAAGCAAAAAAGATTGAAAAGATATTTTTGAAAAGTTACAATAATAAATGTATAAAAAAGCAAACTGTTTTTTAAGGCTAGGTGTTTTTGTAATTGATGTTGGCTTCAACGCAATAGTAATTTGACTACTAAGTTTTATAATTAAAATTGAAAATGATTTAATTGAATTTAGCTCTTATTATATTTTTTTAGCAACATCAATTATTGAGTTATTTACTTATTTTTATATAGTTCCTGTAATCTTCAAAAATAGAACATTATCTTTGTGAATTTGGAACTTAAGTTTTAGAACTCTTGAAGGTGATTTAATAACTTATAAAAAATTAGTAAAGCGACAATTAATGCTAAGTGGAGCCATCATCTTTACTTTTATTATTTTGATGGCAGCAGTATCTCCAGACCTTGCCAACAAGGTTAAAAATAAACTTGAACAAACTTATTGAGAACAAGTTTTATATGCATTACCTTCAGGTTTTGCAGGTGTCATAATTATTTTTTCTTTTATTAATATAATGACATCAATGTTTTCAATATCGAAAGTTTCAATCGTTGATCGAATTCACAAAAGCACACTTTACACTAATAAAAAAATTATTGAAGTAAGTTCGAAAGAATTAAAAATAATTTTTCATCAACATAAAAAAATTATTTGGGAAGGAAATGAAAATGTCTAATAACGAGGAAAAGAAAATCGATTCTTTAATTGATGATTTAAATCCACAGCAAAAGATTGCCGTTTTACATAACGCCAATTCTTTAAGAATTATCGCAGGTGCTGGAACAGGTAAAACTAAAGTTTTAACACGTAAAATTTCATATCTAATTACAAGAATGGATGTGGCTCCTGAAAGTATTTTAGCCATTACTTTCACCAATAAAGCAGCAATTGCCATGCGCCGTCGTTTGCAACGACACCTAGGTAAATTAGTTAAAAAAGTTTATGTGGAAACTTTTTATACTTTGTGTACAAAGATTCTGAGAAAAGACAGTCATTTAATTAAAATTAAAAATGACTTCACAATTCTAGATGATATTGAAACATTAGAAATAATGAAAAGAATCTACAAAAGGTTAAATATCGATGAAACCTTAATCAGTTATAAGTTTGCTATTAGAGCAATTTCTCATGACAAATTAAATGACTTTTTTGACTCACAACTGCTTAGTGGAATTCGTTTAACTCCTGAAGAAGAAGCAGCAATTCAAAAAATAATTGCTGCTTATAATGCTTATTTAAAAAACCATAATATTTTAGATCTAGAAGATCTATTAATTTTAACTCACCGATTATTAGTTTTTTACCCACACATTGCTGAAGAATGACAAGATAAATTCAAATATGTTTTAGTTGATGAATTCCAAGATATTAATATTATTCAATACGGTATTTTGGAAATTATTAGTAAAAAATCAAATGTTACAGTAGTTGGTGATTCTGATCAGACTATTTATTCATGGCGCGGTGCTGATGTCAAGTTATTTTTGAACTTTGATCAAGACTATCCTAATTTAACAACTATCATGCTGACTGAGAATTACCGTTCTAACGAAAAAATTCTTGAAGCAGCTAACAGTCTGATTTCAAAAAATAAATTACGTTTTGATAAGAACCTGTTTACAAGTAAAGCAGGTGGTCATGAAATTGAATTTAATCACGCTTTTAGCTCTGAAGCTGAAGCACGTTGAATAGTTTCAAAAATTAATGAACTGAAAAAACAAAAAATTCAGTTAAAAAATATTGCTATCCTTTATCGTTCTAACTATTTAATTAGAGCACTTGAACAACAACTTGTTTTAGAAAACATCAACCATATTGTGTATGGTGGTGTTAAATTCTATGAGCAACCAATTGTAAAACAAGTTATGTGATTCTTAAGAGTCTTATATGATACAAGTAACATTGCTTTTGAAAATGTTATTAATTTGCCCGTGCAAAGAGTCACTCCTGATTCACTGAAAAAGATTATCGATGCAAGTGACTTAGAAAAAACTAATGGAATTTATAAATATCTTTTACAAAACTATAGCAAATTAAAAATTTCTGAAAAAGAAAGAAAAGCTTTATTAGCCTTCTTGAAAGAAATTGCTAAGTTCAAAAAAATCTTTGCTAACGAAGGAAGCAAAGCAAAAATTTCTTATATTTTAGAAAACTTTTTAATCAATATTGACTTTTATAATCACCTTGAAAAACATACTCAAGACGAAGATGATGCAATTCAAATTATTAATGAACTTTATAGTGCAGCAGACAAATGACAAAATGAAAATCCTGATGCAACCTTAAAAGATTGATTTGAATATGTAACACTATTTAGTGAAAATGAAGAAGTTAATAAAGGTAATAATTATGTTTCATTAATGACAGTTCATAACTCAAAAGGGCTAGAATTTGAAAATGTCTTTTTAATGTCTATGTCAGATACAACGTTCCCTTTTTATTCAAGAACACAAGATGAAAATGGCAACGAAGATGAAGATAAAATTGAAGAAGAAAGAAGGCTTGCTTACGTTGCCATTACAAGAGCAAAAGAGCGCTTATATATTTCAAATGCAAGGGGTGTTGATTTAACAACTCACAAGCAAAAGATACCTTCAAGATTTATTAAAGAGATGAATATTGATCTTGAAAAACATATCATGAATTTAGATTCATTAGGTCAAGAATTAGATCATAATTTAAAAGAAAAAATTTGAGTAATAGGTGATCATGTTACCCACCGAAGTTTTGGTGAAGGTGAAATTGTTGACATTAAAAATAAAGATGATATTGTTGTTGTCTTTCAAAAAGAAGGACTAAAAGTTATTAAGAAAAATCACGAAGCAATTAGATTAATTCCGAGGCAAAAATAATGCTTCAATCCTTTATTATTTTGATCGTTGTTTTATGTTTTGTAGCACTTTTCATATTACTAACTTTTTTAAATGTAGAGTGAATTTATAATTCAAAAATTTATGGTGTAAGTAACCTTGTTTTTGACCTTCATAATAAACGTGTTTCAAAAATGACTTTTGATCCTTTTAATTTTGGTTCATTTGAAAATGGAAATGAAAAAGATAAATTTTCAAAAGGATATTGAATTGCTTATGAAGCTTTTTTTGCTAGAGCAAATTTTAATGATGAAATTAAAACTAAAATAAAAGACATCTTAAACAACTGAAATGAGAACCAAAAAACTACTCAGCAAATTTTTATTGACAATCGTCAAACTAGTGAAAAGCCCCTAAAAGTGCTTAATTGGTTCTCTTTTAATAAAAAAAACAGCATCAGAATTATTTTCAGACAAGCTGAAGATAATAAGATAATCGCTAACTTTAAATGATCAAAAGATTTAGTTTCACAACAGACAGATTACCGTGATGAAATTTTAGAATGAAATCAAATTTTAAATATTAGAGGAACCTTTAAAAGTTTTATTGGTCTAGAAATTAAAGCCGGTAAAAGAGATAACCTAAAATATTTAATTAAAAAATTAAATTCAATTTACCACCGTAAAAAGACTTACATACTTTTAAAAAACGACCTTGTTTTCATTATGGTGAATGATCAAGATTTAAAGCTAGTTAAAAAACATATTCATGGGATTTTACATGCAATTAAATCAGAAAATAATGGTTGATTTTTAAGAAATTTTTATAGCCATCTTGCTGTTGTTGAAATGAAAAATGTTAAGTTTGTAGATGATTTAGAAAATCTTGAATTAAGAATGAGATATGCTTTAACTGAAAGTAGAGCTGACAAAGAAACATACTGATTTGAAATTGATACAATTGATTTTACTGAGTATGAAATTTTTAAAAGTAATGTCGTAAACATCATGAGAGAATTATCTAGTTTTGATTATGATCTAAAAAGAATTAGAGAGTATGGAACTAATAAAGTTTTATCAAATACTTATGCTAAATATAAGATCAAAAATGTTGAAAAATCTGAAGTTGAAAACATTACAAAAAGTATTTATTATAAAAATTTAATTAACGATTTTTTTGTCAGTTATGTTGAAGAACATTACAAAGAAACACGCCGTATTTTTATAGATATTCGTGACGAAACTTTTTTATCAATTGGACATAATTTAAAAAATACTCAAGTTGCTTATATTATTAATATAAGCGACATTGACATGATTGATCCAATTGAAAAATTTTTAAAAAGTAATAACTTTAATGTTCGCTTAGGAGTTAAACTACATTCAATTAACGAAAGAATTTTTGATTTTGTAATGAATGTAAAACCAAATTTTTTAGTAATTGCTAAAGAAATTGGTATGAATATTAGCAACGAAAAAAACTATTTATATTTAAGTTATTTAAACTATTTAAACAACTTAAATCACACCAATATGATCATCGAAAACGTTCCTGCAAACCTTGAAGAAAACATTGTTAAAAAGACAGGATTAACTTATTGGTTAGAGAATTAGAAAACAGGAAAAAATAAAAAATAGTTTATAATTAAGATTATGAAAAAACTTGGAATTATTCTTGATTCATTCTCAACTCTTACGGATGAGGAAGCAAATCAACTTGACTATGGAATGTTAAAACTTAACTACGAACTAGATGGTATTCTTCATGAAGACATCATCAAAGTTCACAACAAAGAAACTAAAAACGCTTTTGAAGATGCAAAAATTATTAGAACTTCATTGCCTAACCTTACTAAGATTGAAGAAGCAATCAAAGACAAAGCAGAAAAATATGATGAAGTTTTAGTTCTACCTATTCCTTCAAATTTAAGTGGTACTTTCAACGCAGCTTCTCAAGTTGCCAAAAACTACAAAAACGTTACAGTTTTTGATCATAACTTCAGTTGTGGAGCAATTATTGCAATTGCTAAAGAAGCACAAAGACTTTATGAATCAGGAATGACTCTTGCAGAAATTCTGAAAAAGGTTAAAAAACTGAGCGACCAAACTTTCACTTTAGTTGGTCTTGAAAGCCTTGATTACATCGCTAAAGGTGGAAGATTACAAAAAATTCCACCTGCTGTCTTAAAGTTAATTAAGATTAAACCTATTTTAGAATTTAAAGAAAAAAATTCATTCAAAGGCTTTAAATTCACTTCAACCAACATGGTTACAAAGATGTTTTCAATTATTGAAAAGCAAATTGGTGGTTGAAATAATGTTGACTTATACGACTTTCACATCATGCATTATTTTGATGGTGAAATCTATAGCGAAGCAATTAAACAAGCTGAAAATAATAAGATAACTTACGCTTCAAATTTATGAGGTTCATTAACAGTTATGGCACATACTGGACCTACAAGTGTTGGTATCTGTATCACTCCTAAAATCAATTAAGCAGAAAATATTTTCTGCTTTTTTTAATTGCTTATACAGCAATTACTTTTTTATATGCTGTTGCCCTAATAAAGTAAAAAGGTTAAAAAAGCCAATTTTTTTTGCGTAAAAGTGACTTTTTACTCTAAAATCACATTATGCAAAAAATTAAACAAATCAGTTATATGTCAGCACTAATAATCATTATTGGTTCAACAATTGGTGCTGGGATATTTTTTAAAAATAGAAATATTGCACGTTATGCACAGGGTGATTTAGGCTTTATTATTGCTTCTTGAATCATCGCTGCAGTTGGTGTTATTTTTCTAGCATTGGCTTTAATTGAAGTTTCTTCAGTTAGCCGTGATGACAAAGGCTTTTTAGCCTGAATTAAGAAGTTTAACTACCGTTTTTTCAGTCGTTACACTTCAAGTTACATGCTTTTAATTTCATTACCACTACAGTTTTTAACTCTACCTTTATTTGTCGTACAGACCTTACAAGATGCAGGTGGATTTCAACTAAATGGTTGATTTGTAGCACTGATTGCTCTAGGAATTTTCTTATGGCTATCATTTATGAATTTTTATTCACTTCGAGCAGGTGAAACATTAGCTTGATTTTTCACCTTCTTAAAATATATACCGTTAGTAGTAGCACCTATTATTGCTTATGTAGCAAGCGGCAATGCAGCATTTTCTAATCAGATACCACTAGCAAATCGTGGTTCACTACCTAGTGGAAGTTTATCTTCATACTCACGCTGACTAGGTTTACTTGCGGCTATGCCTTCAATTATTTTCGTGTATGACGGATTTTACACAACCACTTCACTTCGTTCAAATTTAAAAAATAAAAACTCTTTAGGTTGATTAATGGTAATTGCAATTGCAATCGTAACTGCAACTTACTTATTCTTAACAATTGCCTTTGGTATTGGAACAAGCAGTGGAACTATTGGTGGAATTTATGAAGGTGCTGTTCCTAACTGAGTAGTTATTACTATGAATGTTTTAGTTTCAATGTCAATTTTAGGTCTGATTAATAATCAGGTTATGTCACTACCTAGAATTTACAGAGTTTCTTTAGAAGAAAAAGAATTTTACTTCTTAAAATGATTTCATGATTTATTTAAATTTAAATCAACTAGAAACTCTGCATTTGCCTTTTTTATAACTATTGTACTTTCTTATTTTGCAGTTTGTGTACCAATTGGTTTATACGCTTTAACTAGTTCAAGTGGTGCCGACTATGGCCAATTGGCAGCTAATTTATATGATATTGCTGACTTAATTACAGGGTTTAGTTCACTAGTTATTTTCTTCTGATTAGCCTGAGCACTTGTTGGTGCACTTAGAAATCGCTGAACAAATAAAGTTGAAGTTAAGAAAAGTAAATTCTTTATTCCAACAGCAATTATTGGTTCAATATTTGTTTTCTTATCAGTTGGTTACTTCACTTTAGAAGCAATTGTAAATATGTTTGCAACTGATGGAAGCGACCAAGTTAACGCAATTATTAAGTTTGTTTTCTTTGTTTTCACTTTAGTTGCACCTTTAATAGTTGTCTTAATAGAAAACGAAAACAAGAAATTCTGGGCTTGAAATCAAGAAAAACCTACTTTTTCCTTAAAAACCATTTTTAGTAAAAAAATAGTTACTAAATAAATTAAAACAAAATGGTGCTTTTGCGAGCACCATTTTTTGCTAGTTTCTAGTCAAAGTTTTTCATGAATTCTTCATTGATATCATCTTTTGCAGATTCAAGAATATCTTTAAGTTTTTTAGTTGTTTTCTTATCATAAGAAGCAATTGCGAATTTAAGGACAATTTTTAAATCACCATTACCACGCTGGGTTCGCACACCCTTACCTTTAATACTTACTACTAAATCATTGGTGTAAGATGATTTCATCTTGATTTTTTCATTACCATGTGGAGTAGGTACGCTGATGGTGTTTTCTAGAATTATATCTCTAATTGAAACTGGTAAGTTGATATAGATATCGTTGTTAACTCTTCTGTAATATTTATGTTCTTCAACATAAACTGTTAAGTATAAGTCTCCGTTATCGCCACCATTAAAGCCTGGTCCACCATAACCTGTTACAACTAAATCTTGACCACTTGTAATCCCTGCAGGAATTTTGATCTTGATATTTTTCTTAGTTTTGATAGTTTGTTTACCATGACATTTTGAACATTTTTTCAAAATTTCATGACCTTCACCACCACAAGTATGACAAATACTTTGTTGTTGGAAAGTACCAAACATAGTTTTTGTTTGGTGATTTTCATAGCCTTTGCCTTTACATGTTGAACAAGTTCTGACATCTTCAGGTTTTTCATAACCTTTTCCAGAACAGACATTACAGTTTTCATAATGGTCGATAGTTTGCTCAATTTCGGTTCCTAAAACTGCATCTAAAAATGAAATTGATAATCTGATTCTGTATGATTCACCTTTAGATTTTCTAGGTCCATAACCACTTCGAGAATAACCTGATTCTCTACCACCAAAAGGTGAGCGGCCCCCAAAGAAAGATTCAAAGATGTCGCTCATGCTGCCACCAAAGTCTTCAAAACCTCCTGCTTGAAAACCACTTCCAAAAGGATTATTTGCTCCATCGTGACCATACTTATCATAAGCAGCACGCTTGCTTGAATCACTTAAAACTTCATAAGCTTCATTGATGTCTTTCATTTTTTGTTCAGCATCTGCTGATTTATTTACATCGGGATGATACTCTTTTGCTAGTTTTCTATAAGCAGTTTTGATTGTCTTATCATCTGCATCTCTAGAAACGCCTAGAATTTCATAATAGTCGTTTTTTTTACTCATAAATTCATTTTAGCACAAAACACCCGAGAGTGCTAAATGATATTTATATTTTTTAAACTGCAAGTTTTCAGATTTTTTAGAGAAAAAGCAGAAAATTTTTAGTTGTTATCTAGAAAAATGGAGAATAAAAAAACACCATTAAGGTGTTTTACTAAACTGGTTTTTTGTCAATTTTCATTGCCACAATTCAGGTTATTAAAGTCGAAACAAATAAACCAATATAAAAGAAAAGCATGAACCAATATAATCAAGCAGCTTGTACTTGTAAAATGCTGACAACTATATAAAGAGCAATCGCTGCAAATTGTAAAATTACAAAGATTCTTAACAGTATTGGTATCGCTTTAAATGTCAAGGACATGAATAAAGTTCTTATAAAAACAGCAACTAAAATTATTCAAGTTATAATATTAGTTATGATTGTAAATAGCCAATTTACAAGCATTGGGTTGCTAGCAATAAAGTCACCCACAGTCTGATTTGAATTTTGTATTCTTGTAATAATATCATCACGATAATGAAGAGCAACAATTGCTCCAATTACAAAAAATGCAAGAATAATTATTGCGATGAAATTCCTTCTCGCACGTTTTCTAAATCCAACAAACATGAATTAACTCCAGTCCTTATTTGCTATTATTTGTAGCATTTTATTTTCAATAATTTCGGCACATCTTTTTATTTGATCAAAGAAAATTGCGTGCCCTGCATTGTGAATAATTTCCAATTTTATATTTAGTTCTTGACTTATCTTTTGTAGTTGAATAAGTGGAACATATAAATCATTTTCTGCAGCAACAATAGTAATTTTTTTACTATTGTTTTTAAAAGATAAATGAGAATAATTTTCTAAAAAATTCTTATCAAACATCTCTTCAAGTAAATTTGAATATTTTTCATATTTTATTTTTGAAGCTGCCACACTTTGAATTGCTAAGCGATCAACACTACTTAAATATTGTGGTATCTTTGTGTAAGATAAATTTAATAAAGATGTTTTTGCCTGCTCTAAAGTTTGAGGTATTAATCAAGTTTTTACTTCATCAATATTTTGCTCTTCATCTGCAAAATAATTATGTGGTGCAAAAAATAAGGCTTCATCCACGATGCCATCATTTAATACTTTTAAGGTTGGAATTGCTCCCATAGAATGACAAATTATTAAGTCAATTTTAATACCTAATTCTTTAATAAAATTTTTGACAAAAGGAATTAATTCATTAATGTCTGCAACCTTATTAATTTCAGGATTTGAGTTATGAGAATGACCGTGATATGGAAGGTCTAAAGTTATTAGATCATAACTTCTTTTAAACTGCAAAACTTGGATGATTGTTGAGTAACTTGCACCAAAGCCGTGAACGAACAAAACCTTCGGTTTACCGTTGTTTTCGATTGCATAACGCGTTGTTCATTCACCAAATTGTAGCTTTTTAATTTCGTACATTAAACCTCTTTTTTACCCATGATTAAATCAATTATTTCTTCCAAAGTTATTGTTCCAAAATAATCTGAATATTTAAATTTTGCTAGTGTTTCATATATCTTGTTTCGGTTATATTCAACACCAATTAAAGCGCTAGAAATATCTTCAGTATCTGTCTGACTTAAGTAGTCTCCTTCAAATTTAAAATTCTCAAAACGAGAATTTTTTACGGTGTAATTTACCTTCATAATTCCACCTTCAAATTTGTCTTCATTACTTACTTCAAACAATGGACTCTTTCCATAAATTCATTGATGAGAAGATTTTTCAGCTGCTAAAGATGCTCATTTTAAAGCGTATCTTTCATAAGGAATTTCAAATTTTTGAGCATCATATTTTTCAATAAATCAATTAACTAATTGCTTCTTAAAATCAGAAACTTCCATAGGTTTTTTTAATAAAGAATTAATTGATGCTACTCTCTGGCTAATTGATTTAATTCCTTTTGATTTTAATTTTAAGGGATTAACTCTTAAAACTTTTTGCATCACATCTAAATTAATATTTATTAAAATTGTACCATGATGAACCATTCTAGATGGAGTTGCATATTGTGCATTTCCACTAACTTTAAAACCATTAACTGATAAGTCATTTCTACCTTTATAAGCAACTTCTAAACCTAATGATTCAAGAAATTCTACAACTGGTTTTAAGAAGGTTTCATAGTTACCTTTTGAATGAGTAATATATGAAAAATTAATGTTACCCATATCTTGATAAACAGCTCCACCACCTGAAATTCTTCTAAAGATTTTGACATCGTTTTCATGTGCATAATCTAGATTAACTTCTTGATAAGCATTTTGATTTCTACCAATAAAAACTGTATGATCATTTTGATAAAAAAAGACAACATCATCTTTAATTTCAGGGTCTCTTAAAATCAATTCTTCTAAAGTTAAATTAACAAATGGATCTGTTGAATCGATTAATAATCACTTGACATTCTTCATTTATTTTTCCTCAATATAGGTATCAAAATTGCTAACTGTTAATCAACTATTTTTAAATGATTCTAATTTATTCCCAGTTAGTTTTAAACTATCAATTCCTGATAAATAAATTTTACTAAACTCTCATTTTGGTAAGTGTTTGTTTTTGTGAAGATAATAATAAAGATCTTCATAGAAGAACTCAAAATATTTAGTTTCACTTAATTCACTTAAATCTCGAAGAGGTCCTTTAACCTCGATTCATAAACTCTGTCAACCAAATTTATGAACTTGAAAATCAAATGATAAATTCAGCTCTTTAGCACTTACATAATTGCTATTGCTAGAGTCTTGGTATTTTCTTTCGTACATGTATAAACCGCCTTTTTTTAATTATATTGAACCAGCACAAATATCACAAAAATAAATAAAAAATAAATATTTAAAAATTTGTGAAAAATTTTTCAGTTGTGCAATTTCTTTTTCCAAATTTTAAACTATTCTAATAAGATTTAATAGTGACTTTAAAAAAGGAGAAAAATGAAAAAATCCCAATTTTTTGATGCCGCCGAGAAAACTTTAGAAGCTCTTGGAGGCAAGGAAAATATTGTTGATAGTTATCATTGTGCTACTCGGCTAAGAAGTTATGTTAAAGATAAATCTAAAGTTGATGTTAAAAAGATCAAAGCTTTAGGCTTAGCCAAAGGTACAAATTGAGATGGCGATCAATTTCAGATCATTTTCGGAGCAGGAACAGTTAACAAAGTTTTTGATGAATTTTCAAAAATGCTACCTAAAAATACTGCTTCAAATAATGATAAACCTGTAAAAAAACAAGGTTTTCACTGAGATAAAAGAAACAAGTGATACTCAAACATCTTTTTAATGATTCGTTTTGGTGTGCGCTACTTTGCAGATATTTTTATCCCACTGATTCCAGTTTTTATCGTTGGTGGTATTTCACTAGCACTTGTAAACTTTATAAAAGCAATTGCAGATGTAAATACTAATTACCATGCAGCAAATGCTTCGTTTGTTTTTGATATGGTTGGTGGAGCAGTTTTTGGCTTTTTACCAGCCTTCATCGGTTTTACATCGATGAAAAAGTTTGGAGGTAATCCATTTTATGGTCTAGCAATTGGACTGATCATGGTTGCCCCTAACTTAGTTAATTCTTGAAACGTAAACGGAACATTGTCAGCAATGTCAATCATTGGAGCACCAGCTAACGGATCAAGATTAGCAGATGGAAGTATTGCCACTTTTGCTTTATTCCCAGACTTTCCTGAATTTTTCCAATTCAGATTAGTAGGTTATCAAGCACAAGTTTTTCCAGTTATAGCTGTTGTTTTAATGGCTTACTTTATTGAAAAAGTGCTAAAAAAATACTTGCCAGAATTTATTGCTATTTTAGCAATTCCTCTTGGAACAGTTTTAATCACAATGTTCTTTGGTTTCTGAATCGTTGGACCAACGTTTAAATATGTTGCGATCGGCTTATCAGAAGCATTCAAGTGATTATTTAATTCAACCAACATCGCAGGATTAGGTTTTGGAGGACTAGTTTTTGCCTTCTTCTACCCATTCTTAGTTGTAACAGGGCTTCATCAAGGTTTCTTACCAATCGAGACTCAGTTAATTGCTGATCAAGGCTTCTCATGAATTACACCAGTTGCAACCGTTTCAAATATTTCACAAGGAATGGCTGGAGCAGCAATGATAGTTTGATTCTTAATTCATAAGAAACGAACTGAAGCAATTAAACACATGCCAGGAGCAGTTTCTGCCAACTTAGGAATTACTGAGCCTGTTTTATATGGATTAAACGTTCCGTTAAAATTTGCTTTCATTGGAGCTGCAATTGGTTCAGCAGTTGGAGGTTATTGAATTGGTGCAACTCACACCGTTTCAAATTCCCTAGGTTCTGCTTCATGATTAGGATTTATCCAGTTTGACTTTACTAATAGTGGTGAAGCATGATTAGCATACATGGCAGATAAAAATGCCATGTTGAAAAATTTAGCACCAGTTGCTAATATCGGAATTGCTTCAGCACTTGCATCTGTAGTTGCCTTTTTAGCAACCTATGGTTTAACTTTAACAAGATGAGGAAAACGAGCAATCAAAGAATTCTTTGGTGAAGCAGTTGAAGAAAAGTTAAACCGTAAACAAAGACGTGCTAAAAAAGAAGAAGTCGTTTTAGCAGGTACAAATCAAGCAGTTAACTTAGCAGCAGATACACCTAAACAAGAGTTTGAAGAACTAAAAGTTTATTCACCAATTGCAGGAAAAATGAAAGGCATTGAAGATTTTCCAGACCCTACTTTTGCAGCTAAATTGCTAGGTGATGGGGTTATGTTCATCCCTGACCCTAGTGCAAGTACAGTTAATGTTTATGCACCAATTAGTGGTAAAGTTGAGACAGTTTTACCTACAGGTCATGCTTATGGAATTACAAATGATGATAACATTTCAGTCTTTATGCATCTTGGTGTTGACACAGTCAACTTAAATGGCGAAGGCTTTAAACCATTAATTTCTCAAGGTGATTTTGTTAAAGCAGGACAATTAATTGCTACTTATGAAGCAAATGCTATTCGCCATCGAGTAAAAAGTGTTGATGTGGCAATGGTTGTGCTCGATGAATCACAATATAAAAACATTGAAAAACGTATGTATCGTGATGTACAAGCAAGACAATTTGCCTTTGTAGTTAAAAAATAGACAATAAAAATATTCGCTTGCTGGCGAATATTTTTTAATGCTTCAATTTATTTAATATTGTTTTTGTCTAAAACATTGTGGATCTTTTTAACATCTTCATCGATACGTTTAACATCTTTTTCAATGCGCTCGTTGAATTTGATCTGATTATCCATAAAGTTTTCAACCTTATTATTAAATTGTTTTTGATTTTCCATAAAAACTTCTACTTTTTCGTTGAATTTCTTTTGCTCGGCATTAGTTTGTTGTTGTGCCACCATAAAAGCTTCTACTTTTTCGTTGAATTGCTTTTGTTCACCTATAAAGCCAACAACCTGTTTATTAAACTCTCTTTGCTCTGCTTGGAATGCAATTAAAATTTTTGCTAAATCTTCTACTTTCACTTTTCCTCCTGTTCTATCTATATGACCTTCTTTATATTCATTCGATGATATTGTACAAAATTTTAGATATTCATCTTTTTGAAAACAATTAATCTTTATATTCTGGTATTCAATGAACAATTCTTCAACTTTTTTGCATGCTTGTTTAGATGTTTTAAAATCTTTGTCGTATTGCACTAATTCTCCTGTGTAAATTTTTAGATTAATTTAATTATACACTAATTTCAGTTTCAAATATGTGTAGCATTTAAAAAACTGAAAAACCTAAAGCACAATTGAAAATTAACTTTGAGATTAATTCTAAACCTCTTAAATATTAATTTAATAAAATCATTAACAGTTTAAAAAATTACATATAATAATTAACATAAATATGAAACCACATGATCAGAATTTATTTGCTTCTTGAATGAAAGAAAAAGCAAATTCTTATTTTAAAAGAAATTCTAATAACCTAGAGGAAATCAAGCAAAAACATTTACTTGCCCGTAAAGACCCTTACTTTAATGTTGTGCATTTATCTGCACATTCAGGCTTAATAAACGATCCAAATGGGTTAGTTTATAAAGATGGAAAATACTTTATTTTTTATCAATGAAGTCCTTATTTACCACTTCATCATGTCAAAAAATGAGGTCTATATACTAGCCATAATTTATTAAGTTTTGAAGATAAAAAACTAGGTTTAGAAATTGAAAAACACGATGAAAGAAATGGCTTATATTCAGGGGGTGCCCTACTTGATGATGATCAAAAAACCTATATTTACTGAACAGGTAATTTCAAAAAAACAACTGAATATGAAGATGATAATTCATCAATTTGAGTTGGTGAATTAATTGATGAAAAAATAGTAAATAGACATAAATTATTTGAGACTGATAAATCTAAATTTACACGTCACTTTAGAGATCCAAAAGTTTTCAAACATGGAGAAAAATATTATTTATTTTTAGGTGTTCAAGATATTAATTTAAAGGGTCATATTGGCGTTTATGAATCATCATTTCCTGACAAAGATTTTTCATTTAAATCAGTAATGAAAATTGAAAATTTTGATACTCAAGATATTTACATGTTTGAGTGTCCAGACATGATTAGATGAAATGAAAATTATTTTTCACTTTTAGTTTCAACTCAAGGAAAAAAATATTTTAGAGAAAATCATGACATCAATTTATCACCACATGTAAATGTTTTTTTAAATGGAAAATATGATTTTGAAAAAAATATTTTTGAAGTAGATAACTATCAAATTATAGATTATGGTTTTGATTTTTATGCTTCACAAATCGTTGCTCCTAATGAAAAAACAAAAATGCTTTTTGCTTGATTAGGAATGCCTGATACTGAGCAGTATGCAACCTTTGAACATATGTGAGCTCATAATTTATCTTTACCTAGAGAACTTTCTTTAAAAGATAATTATGTTTATTCAAAAGTTGCCAAACATTATTATGATAATCTAAAAAAATTAAATTTAGTTTTAGATGAAAATAAAAAAACTAAATTACCTTTTAGAAATGTGTTTCTGGATTTTGAAATAAAAGATGATTTTGAAATTATTTTATGTAATGAAAAAGATGAAATATTTAAAATCAAATATCAGAATAATGATTTTGAAATTGACAAATCAAAGATGTCTTATTTACATGGAGAAAACTTCTCAAACACTCGGAAAATACGCAATTTGCGTATAAATAAATTAGAAATTTTTTTAGATAATTCATTAATAGAAATATTTATAAATAATGGTGAATATTCTTTCAGCAGTAAATATTTTATAAGTGATGATTTATATATAGAAACTAAAAATATAAAAACAGATTTAGTTTTTGAAATACCAAAGATAGAGGTCAAATAATGATTAAAATTTTTTTACCAGGTGAAGCCCTGATTGATCAGATTAGAAAATCAGATCGTGAAATTAATAGTATTGGTGGAGCAACTTTTAATGTTGCTCACGCTTTAAGCAGATACGATTATTTAGAAACTTATTTTATCGGTGCAATTGGAAATGATAAATATGGAAAATTGATAAGTGATTTTGCTGACAAAAATAATATTAAAAAAACTTATTTAAAAACTTCAACTAAACCTACAACAATAGCAATTAAAACTCTTGCAGATAATGGTGAAAGATCATTTTTATTTGAAAGAGGCGCAGATGAAGATTTAGAATTTGTTGATGAAAATTTTGATGTTTTGTTTTTATCTTCAGCGACTTCTGTTGCAACAGAAAAAAGTGCAAAGGTTTATAAACAATATTTAGATAAAGCTTCAGAACAAAAAAAGATAATAATTTATGATCCTAATTATCGTGCATTTTTATTCAATGATGATGCTGAAAAATTTAAAGAAATTGCACTGCCTTATTTAAACAAAGCACACATCATAAAACTATCAGAAGAAGAAGCAAATATTTTATCTAAAAAACATGAATTTAAAAATTTAGCATTTGAAAATAGTGTCTTAATTTTTATTACTTTAGGTAAAGATGGATGCATGATCGTTGACAAAGATAATGGCGTTCATTTAATTGAATCAATTAAAATTGATCAAGTAGATACAACTGGCGCAGGGGATGCTTTTATTGCAAATGTGACTGCTCAATTATTGAAAAAATATCCTAATTTAGATAAGCTAAAAAAGATCAAAGTTGACTCAATTAAAGAGATTGTTAAAAAGGCAAATATCGCTGCTGCAATTACCACCACTAGAGATGGTGCAGCAGAAGCAATGCCTGAATTAAATGAGATCGAAGACACTTATACAAAAACACAAGGAAACTAACATGCCTAATAAAAATTTCTTATTATTTGCCCTACCAGGAACTGAACATCTAGCTAACAGAGTATGTAGTTGCTTGAACACAAATTTAGCAGAAACTGAATACACTAGATTTGCCGATGGTGAGGTTTTAATCAAATCAAAAGCAACCGTTAGAAACCTAGATGTTTATGTTGTTGTTTCAACTTCATTAAGTGTTAACGACCGTTTAATGGAGTTATTAATTTTTGTTGATTCATTAAAAAGAGCATCTGCAAAATCAATCACAGTTATTTTTACTTACTTTGGATATGCAAGACAAGACCGTAAATCAAAAGGGCGTGAACCTATCACTGCTAAGTTAGTTGCTAATCTTTTAGAAAGCGCGGGAGTTACAAAAGTAGTGGCTGTTGATTTACATAATCCTAGCATTCAAGGATTTTTTGATGTGCCTGTTGATGACTTAAGAGCACACTATGTTTTATCAAGTGAACTAGCAAGCAGAAAAGAGCGCTTTACCATCGTTTCTCCTGATTATGGTGGAACAGTTAGAGCAAGATTAACTGCTGAATTAATCAGTAATGATATTCAAATTGCAATCGTTGATAAGCGCCGCACTGGCGTTAATAAAACTGAGGTACTAGGCTTAATTGGTGATGTCCAAGGTAAAAATGTTGTCATCGTTGACGACATTATTGATACTGGTGGAACCATTATCAAGGCTGCTGAAACACTAAAAAAATATGGTGCTAAGAAAATAATTGTTGCTGCTAGTCACGGAATTTTCACCAAAGGCTTTGAAATCTTTGAAAATTCTGAAGTTGTCGATGAAGTTATTATTACTGATTCAATTCGACAAGAAAAAATGTTTAAGCAGTTCAAAAAATTAACAATCATCAGTCTAGCAGACTTTATTTCACAAGTAATTGTGGCAATGACTGAAAACAGAAGTATTTCAGATATTTATAAAAAACTACGAGATGGAGTTATAAATGACATTTAAGGAACAGTGTCGGTACTTAGTCACAAATGAGCAGTTTTCTAAACTTAATGAGTATGTAAAACTAATTGAACAAGATAATGCTCACTATAATTTAACGGGCTTTAAAGGTGATGAACTTTGAGAACATGGGATTTACCAATCTTTGATTGCTTATCGCAATAAAATCTCTGAAAACATCTTTGTCGCAGATATTGGAACTGGTGCAGGTTTTCCGATAATCCCTGTTTTAATTGCCAATAGCACTATCAAGTTAACCGTTTTTGAACCTCAAAAAAAGCGTGCGATTTTTTTGAGCAAGGTTAAAAGTTTGATTGATATACCTTTTGAAATTGTGCAAGAAAGAATCGAATCTTACACAACTAAAACTAATTATTTTGACCTGATTACAGCAAGAGCCGTGATGTCGCTGCAACAACTGATGGAAGCAACTATTCATATTGGTAAAAATAATGCTGAATATTTATTTTTAAAGGGTTTAAACGTTGAAAAAGAAATTCGTGAAGCAAAAAATACAGCAAATTTCTTCGGTTTAACGACTGAAGTAGAGCACATTGAAAATAAAAGTGATCATACAATTAACTTGGTTAAATATAGAAAAACTAGAACAGAACCAATTGGTTTTCCTAGGGCATGAATCAAAATTAAGACTCAACCTTTATAAAAAAACCTAGTAATTTTATTTCAAATGAGTTAGCTTTAAGTGCTAACTTTTTTTATTAATGTTTTGGCACTCAAATTTCGAAATAACACTTTTTTTAGAAGATAGTAAGTTTTTTATAAATTGAGAAAACTTTTACTAGAAAAGTATAATTATAATAGGTATTAAAAACCTTGTTTCATTTTTAATCAATGTTGCAATTAGTTAAATAAAACTAACCAATTGGTCAGGTAAACATGAAATTTGAATCTTATTTTTTAGAGGTGTTATATGAAAATTACTAAGAAAAAAATAATCTTTATACTGTCAACTGTATCTTTATTAGCAGTTTCTGGTACTGCAATTGCCTGCGGTGATAAAGTTGTTTATGGTGGTGAACCTGGCGTAGATATCGAGATTTTTGATAAATTTAATACATATACACTATCTGATTCAAAAAAGGTAGATTATTTTGCCTTCAAAAGTAGTGGCTATCCTGCTATCTATAATAAAAGTCTTGATAGAATTAAGCCCGTTATTATTTATAACTCAAAGCAGATGTTGGAATACTTACAAAACTGAAGAAAATCTATGGTTAAATACTATGAAAAAAGAACAAAAACAGGTTCTCCAGGGTTCCCTTTAATAGATATGGTTCAACAACTAGACAAATATATTTTTGCCATGAAAGATAAATTCACAGATGATTTTTTTGCTGAAAAAATCATAATTTTTGACTATGGAAATAATGCTAGTGCAAGAGTTATTGTTGATAAAAAAGACTATAGAGAAAAAGGTGGTGAGATTGTTAATTTAGATAATCTTGAAGTTAAAGGTAAAGATATAACCTTTACATATTATTATAAAGATTTTCAAGATTATCAACCACTTAAAGAAAATCAACATGTAGAAAATTATGGAATTGTTTATTCGTTAAACAAAAAAGATTTTAATATCAATGGTGATGGCTATCAAGTCAAAAAACTACTTTATGATTATTCAGAACAAACTCCAATAGAAAAAAGAAACTTAAAGATTAATTCAGCACTTTCACAAAACTTGCACCTGAATACAGAAACTTCAGTTTTAAAATGATTTAAAACTGAAGTTGATTCTGAAACAGAAAGTTACTTTGCAGCAACACATATTAAGGAAAAATCTGAATTTGAAGCACTATTAAATAGTTTTATCGAAGGCTACAAAAAAGATTATCAAAAAGACTTTTCTGAAGCAGTTAAAAAGTAACTACTTGAGGAATATAACGAAGAATTCTTCAAAGATAATGATTTGCTTTTATTAGCTGCTGATAAATATCAAAACCAATTTAAACTTTTTGATGAATTTATTGAAAACTCTTTTTATACTAATTTAGATTTTCATAGTGCAAACTTTAAAGTTTATAAAACTGCTGTAAAAGTACCTGCTATAGTTGTACCTGAAACTTTTGATCTTGTTACTTATGAAAAAGACATAACTAAGTTTAATAATCATAATAATTTTGCGTATAGAGGAAGCACCTTATTTTTTAAACTTCCTAAAAAATCAATTAGCAAATTAAGATTTTCTACATCAATAGAAATTCTTCCCTTTGGGCTTAGAAAATTTGATTAAGAAAACAGGTGAAAACCAGTTTTTTTGTAATAAAAAACCTTGTTCTATTTGTTAAAGAACAAGGAAAATCATTAATTTTTTATTGAATTAAAGTGTAATTTTTAGTGTGACTGGAGTACTAAAAACTTCAGTTTTTGAGTTGTCTCTACCGGCAATTTTGAAAGTAACTTCTAAATAATTTTCAGTTTCATTAACTTTTGATGTTAAATCTTTGACAGCATGAGATAGTTTTGAAACTAAAGCAAATGACCTAGTATCAAGACCTGCAATAATTAAATTACCAAATAGTTTATCTAGTGCTACAAGTCCATTTTTATCTTTTTTATGAATTTTGTCAAAACTCTTTTTAAGATCTGCAAGTGATTTTTCTTTTCGAGCTCATTTGTAAGTTTGATTATTAATATCATCGGCAAGGAAATCTAAATTTTCTTTGTTAGATTCAAGGTTTGGATTAAGATTAGCAACTTTTAAGAAGTTAACTTGGATTCATGAAATATTCCCTGGAATTACAACTAGTAATTTAAAATATAATTCAGTTCCGTCTTTAGATGGTCCAATACCAGTGTTAACTACCTCAAAATCTTTTAATTTTTCAATTAATTTTGGTTCAAACATTAACTCTAGAAGTGGTTTGAACCTAGGATAAGTATCTTTTGCCGTGCTCTTTCTGATTTTAGCAATATTATCATCGTATAATTGTTTAAATGCTGATAAAGTTGTTTGATATTCATTCCATCCCTCATTTGGAGAATATGATTCTGATGGCAGATCTTTTTCTAAATCTGACAATTTTTTTCAGTCATCCTTACTGTCAAAATCAACAAAGTGCAAAGTAGTTGTAGCTTTAATTGTAGGATCTGTTGCATTACTCAAAGTAACATCAACTGTGAAATTTTGCTCAGTAGCATCAGGTTTTCAGTTACTTAAAGTCATCTTATTTTGATAATTATCAAGATATTGATTAGCAATATCTTGAACTTCTTTGGGAGTGCCCTTTAAAGTTTTTATATCAAATAGTTTGTGTAAAAAGATTAAGTAATTATCTTTATTATTTTCTTCAACTCACTTTTTAAAAATTGAATAAACACCAACATTAATATGTTTGTTGTTTTTGAAGTCTTGTAAGTTACCCTGTCTTTTAATTTTTAACTTACCAAGCACTTCTGCAAGTTGAGTAAGTTCTGCTTGAGTAGCAACCCTTGCTAAGTTATGCATTGTTCAAGTAACATTTTCTTTAATTGCTTCATTAAGTTTTAATGTTGCAACAACATCCATTGAACTTTTGTTCTTATTAAGACTTAACTTAATTTTGATAATTTTAGCCTGTCCTAAATCCTCAGTAAAATTTTTAGTTAAACGATCAGCAACTGAAAAACGGTGATTTGGTCTAGAATAAATTCTTGTAACACCTTCAATTGACTGTTCAGCATTACCTAATTTAGGATTGTCACCCTGACCTGGATAAGTGCTTTGATAATTTCCTACCCTTAATTTAGCAGCGATTTCTTCTAATTTCTTAGTGTCAATTGAGATAATTCTTGATACAGGTTTATCTGGATTAGTTCTAGGTTTTTCAGATTTATCTGCACCATGATCTTGCTTAGGCTTTTCAGATTTAGTTGTACTATCACCTTGTTTAGTACTTTGGTTGTCTTTTCCTTCACTAGGTTTATCTTTGGTTTTGTCAACTGTCTTAGCATCGCCTTGTTTAGGTTGATCCACACCTTTTTCTTTATCTTTAGCAGATTTATCTGCAGAATCTTTTGGTTTATCAACAACTGGATTTTCTTCTTTTGGAGTAATTGCTGTACAAGCAATTGCAGCTGTTGAAATAGCACTAACTGCTGTAGTTGTAACTAGTAGCAGTTTTTTCTTAAAATGTAATTTCATTTTCTTCTCTTTCTTGTTTTAATTTTTTGATCTAATTTTGTCTAAAACACCTTATTAAACAAAATTAGTACTTTTTAAATATTACTCCTAGAAGGCTTAAAAATTCCAAATTAATAGTTATTATCTTTGTCTAATTATTATTAACTTTATTTAATTTTAATAACTAATTTAAAAGCAAAAAATACCCTTTTAAATTGATAAACATCAATTTAAAAACACTAAGAAAGAACGGTAAAAATCTTATATAATTTAATTTATGAACGATGCAATTAAGAAAAAGATTGCAGTAAGTGGAATTACTGCTACTGGTAACTTGACTTTAGGAAATTATATTGGTGCTATTAAGAACTTTTTGAATTATCAGGATAATTCAAAAATGTATATCTTTGTCGCTGATCTACATGCTTTAACTGGTGAAGTTAATCCTGAAGAGTTAAGAAATAATATTCGTAATATTACTGCCTTATATTTAGCCTGTGGACTTGATCCTGAGAAAGTTGTGATCTTTAAACAAAGCGATGTTTCAGAACATGCCTTAATGCAGTGATTACTTTTAAACCAAACTACGATTGGTGAACTATCACGCATGACACAATTTAAAGATAAAAGTCAAGGTGTAAAAATCGCTAACGGAACAAGCAGTATTCCAACTGGTTTATTAATTTATCCAGTCTTAATGGCAGGTGACATTTTACTTTATAACCCTGATTTTGTACCAGTTGGAATCGACCAAAAACAACATCTGGAACTAACTCAAAATTTAGCTAAAAAAGTTAATAATAAATATAAAACTAAATTTACAATTCCTGAAATTTCTTTAGTCAAAGAAGGACAAAAAATTATGTCGCTTCTTAGCCCTGATAAGAAAATGTCAAAATCATCTTTAAATAAAAAGGAAACTATTTTTCTATTAGATAAACCCGAAGAAGCAAGAAAAAAAATCTTATCTGCTTTAACTGATAGTGAAAATAAAATTTACTTTTCAAAAGATAAACCAGGAGTAAGTAATTTACTAACGATTAATGCAGTTTTATCTGATCGTACAATCGAAGAATTAGAAAAACATTTTGAAAATAAAAACTATAAAAATTTAAAAGATGAGACTGCAGAAATTGTTGTAAACTTTTTAAAAACTATCCAAACTAAATATCATGAATCTTTAAAAGATGTTGATCATATTTTAGAAGATGGAGCAAAACAAGCAAAGGAAAGAGCAAGTTTTTATCTTAATCAATTAATGATAAAAATTGGCCTGAAAGATAAATAAAATGGCAAACTACTTAAATTGAAAATTTAAATTAAATAAAGAATTAAATCATACAGCATCGCACTTATTAGCGACTGCAGTTTTAAAACTGTTTCCAAATACTAAGCTAGGATTTGGTCCAACAATTGATGAAGGCTTTTATTATGATTTTGATTTTGAACAACCAATTAATGATCGTGATCTTTTAAAAATTGAAAAGGAAATGAGAAACATTGCTAAACAAAATTTAGCAATGAAAAAAGTAGGAATTGAACACTATTCTTTTAATCATCAACCTTATAAAAAAGAGCTATATGATGAGTACGTAAAAGATGGTCGCAATATTACTTTTTATGCCTTACAAAATAAGGATCAAAAAGACATTTTTGTCGACCTTTGTGCAGGTGGTCATATTGACCAAACTAAAGACGTAAAAAACTTTAAATTGCTTTCAATTGCTGGTGCATATTGAAGGGGAGATAGCAATAATAAACAGCTAACTAGAATTTATGGAACAGCCTGAGATACTGAAGAAGAATTGGCAAATTATTTAGAAATTTTAAAAGAAAGAAAAGAACGAGATCACCGTAAAATAGGGGCTGATATGGAGATTTTTATGTTCCATCCAATGTCAGGACAAGGCTTTCCAATTTGACTTCCTAACGGAATGATCATTAAAAATAAATTGCAATCTCTAGTTTTAAAATTAGATCGTAAATATGGTTATCACGAAGTTTATACACCTCCTTTTGGGGAAGAAAGTTTATATAAAACTTCGGGTCATTTAGACCATTATCGTGCCGACATGTTTACACCTTTAATTGTTGAAAATGAACGCCTAATTCCACGCCCAATGACATGTCCACATCACACCTTAATTTACTCTGCAACAAGACGCTCATATCGTGATTTACCACTACGTTTAAATGAGCAATCTAGACTTTATAGATATGAAAAATCAGGTGCCTTAACAGGGCTTGAAAGAGTACGTGCAATGGAATTAACTGAAGGTCATATTTTTGTTGCTCGTGACAAAATTCATGAAGAGATGATGCATCAATTAAAATTAATTTTAGAAATTCAAAAAATTCTAAAATTAGATTTAGATTACATTTCTCTTTCTCTTCGTGATAAAGATAAATCTAAATTTATTGATGATGAAAAAATGTGAGTTGAATCTGAAAAAGCATTAAAAGCAGTGCTTGATGAAGCAGGTTTAAAATATGAAATTAAATATGGAGAAGCTGCTTTTTATGGACCTAAAATTGACTTCCAAGTTAAGACAGTTTTAAATCGTGAAATTACAGTTTCAACTTTACAACTTGATTTTTCACTTCCTCAAAAATTTAATTTAACTTATATTTCAAATGATGAAACTAAAATTCATCCTGTTCTAATTCACCGTGGTTTAATCGGAACTTATGAAAGATTTATTTCAATTTTATTAGAGCAAAGTAAAGGTAATTTACCTTTTTGATTAGCTCCTATTCAGGCAGTCATAATTCCTCTTGGAGAAAAACATCAAGAATATGCAAAGGCTATTTATGAAAAATTATTTAATTTAAATTATGATGTAAAATTAGATAGTCGAAATGAAAGTGTTGCCAAAAAAATTAGACATTGACAAATGTCTAAAACTAAATATCAAATCGTAATTGGTGATTCAGAAATTGAAAATCAAACACTAACAATTAGAGCATATGGAGAACAAACTTCAACCACTTATAAAGTTGATGAACTAATTGAAATATTTAAAAAGAAAGTAGAAAATTATGAGTAAAAATAAAATTGCTTTTTACAAAAATCATTCATTTATAATGAATGCTATTATTGTAATTTCTACAGTTATTATAGGTATTTCAGGATTAGTTATTTTAGCTGCATCAAGAGCAAATGATCCCTTTCCAGAAGATAGTTATTTAGGAATTAATTTTGGTTTATTAACTGCTGTCTCAGTTGTTGTAATGGTTGCTAACTTTGTCATGTTTTGATATCGCTTAATAAAGATTCAAGGAATTGTAATTTCTTTTTCTGCTTACTTATTGCTATCAATTATTATTCTAACTTATCAATATGCACAAACAGAACAACAATGAATTTTAATTGTACCTTTCGTAGTTGTCTTGCTTATTTCATTTTTCTTATTAGTTGTAGCTTATAAATTTGATGCAAAAATTTCTTCATGAACTAGAAAAAATAAAAAAGCAACAAACTTTATCGATCCAATTGAGGAAATGGAAAATCCTGTTTTTCCAGAAGTATCTCAAACTACTCAACTACAAGAAATTGCTGATTTACAAATTGAAGAAGTTCAAAAAAATCAAGCTGAAATTTTAGACACTTCAAAACGTAAAAAAGCTAAAAGTAAAAATAGAAGAAAATAAAATTTAAGTCGCTGATTCAGCGACTTTTTTGTTGGTTAAATAATTGAAAAAGTTGTTTTGAAACTACTAACTTAATATAAAATAAACTAATTAAGAAAGACTATAAGTAAAATTAATATGAAAAAGAAACTAAATTTGAAATTATCAATAACAACTATTTCGACATTGTCAATTGCATCAATTGCAGTTGCTTGCACTAATCCGAATGCTGACAAACAAATTGAACGATGAACTCTAGAAACTAATTTTGAAAGAGATATTAATACAGATGTAACGGGTTATCTAGGTTGAGCAGGAGTCAATTACAATGTAGATGTTTTAGCAATTCAAGTCGGTGAAAATAAAGATGGTATGACTCAATCTGTAAAATCCTCACTACTTAAATCATATAATTCAGTTTTAAAAAACATTAATAATTTCTTTGATAAATACGAAGGTAAAACTACTTACCCTGCATCTATAAAAACCAAGATTGAAGAAATAACAAAAGTAGTAAATGATATTCCTTTAACTAATGTAGTCCAGGATGTTGAATCTTATTATAAAAAGACTTATGCCATGTTTCAAGAAGTGCGTGAGCTAGCCAAACAGATTAAATTAATTTAAATTAATGGAATCAATTTTGATTCTATTTTATGTTTTCAATAGTTTTAAACGAACTATTGAAATTAAGCACATTCATCATTTGTGTCTAAATTTGTTAAAATCTTAAACATTATTACTTAAATAAATGAAAGGATTTATGAGCAAGAAATTATATTTAAAATTATTTATGGCTATTGCTCCTGTTTTGTCAATATCAACAATTGCAGTTGCTTGCACAAATCTTAAAACTGATGAACAAATTAAAAGATGAACTCTAGAAACAAATTTTGATAAAGACATAAACACTTACATTTTAGGCTACATGGGGTTTGCTGTTCAAGATTATGGTTTTGAAGTTGCTAAATTAAAAACAAATAAAGACTCTGATGGTATGAATCAATCTTTAAAATCAGCCTTACTGGATTCATATAGTTATGTATTAAATAATTTAAACAAATTTTTCGAAACATACGAAGGTAAGATCACTTACCCTGCATCAATTAAAACTAAAATTGATGAAATAACTAAACTAGTAAATGAAATTCCAATCACAACATCTATAGAAGAAACTGATTCTCATTATCAAAAAACTAGATCTTTTTTTTACGAAGTGCGTGAACTAGCTAATCAAATTAAATTAATTTAAATTAATGGAATCAATTTTGATTCCATTTTTTACTGATTTCATCTTAAAATGAAATCAGTCAAATTTATAATTTTTGTTGTAAGATTTTAAGCAATATGAGATTTAAAAGAAGAAAAAAACGATCTAAGCTAGCAAATACGTTAAAAAGACATGAAATTCAATTAAGACTTATTGCTCGTGAAGTCGAGCAAATTCAAGAAAATACACTTTTTGTAGCAGAGAATATAAACCTTTTTTTGGATAAAATTGATGAGTATAGAAAATTCTTAGATACTCGTTCACGTGAAAGAATGGCTTCGGTGCAAGAACTTTTTGACAGCATTAATGATTCACTAGATTATATTTCTGTTTTAATAACTAGACTAAAAGATTTAGAATTATTTCTAATAAAATAGCTAACATCAAAGATTTTTAGCAATCTAAATTACTCGATTCTCTAGTTATTCTTATTAAAAATCATTTAAAAACTTATTTTTTAATGTATTATTTGCATAATATGGAAAGATCAAGAAAATTAGGAAAACCAACTATAAGTGTCAAACAACTAGAAAAACTAGCAATTAAATTAATTGATGAACTTAAAGTACAAGGTGGTTATAGCAGAAGGCTAAAAGCAACTTTAATTAAATTTACTAAGACTTATAATTACATGATTGATGAGCAAGATGGTATTCAAGAAACTTTTGAAAATACTATGAAGTCACTTGCCGACAGATATTGAAGACTAGAAAAGATGATTTTTGAATTAGATGATAGAGTATCTGTTTTAGAGCCTAAAAAGAAGAAGAATTAATTACTTCTTGAAACTTACTTAAATAAACACCAATGGCTTTTCATTGGTGTTTATTTTTACTTGAAAAACAATTGTTAATTGATTTTCAAAAAAGTTGATCTTTTTTTGAATAATAATTTGTCGCTTGCTAAAATATAAGTATAAATTAGATCTTTGCCAACTAAATACCTATCTTGGGATTAGTCCAAAGATCTTTTTTTATATATTTTTTATGAAAGGGGGTCATGGACTCATGAAAAAAAATTTCAAAACGCTGAAGACTTTTTGAAATTTCCTAAACAATTTTTTCAGAAATGAATCTTTAAAAATTAAAGAAATAAATGTTGAAAATATTGAAAACGGTAAACTTTCTTGTATCATTAATTATGAAGAAGAAAATGAACTACAAAAGGGAAAAAATATGAGATTAAGCAGGCTTGAAAAAAGAGTTGATTCATTAACAGTAACAGTAGATTCTCTATCCAAAACTGTTGAGTCACTATCAAAAGATGTTAAATCATTATTTGTAATAGTTGATAATTTAACAGAAGAAGTTAAAAGAATTTCTAACGAAATGGAAGAAATTAAAAGCGTGCTTTTTACTTTAGTAGATGTAGTTAATAACTTTATTACCTACCAAAAAGCCTTTAATGAAAAAGTTGAAAAAGATATTATAGAAATTAAATCAGACATTGCTGATTTAAAAGCAAGAGTAACTATATTAGAAAGTTACCATAATTAGATATCTTTTTTATCTACCCAAATAGGTCTTTAGCCTTGGCTTAGCTAGGCCCAAAAAGCAGATATAGAGATCGGTAAGGAGAATGTGCCCCTATGGGGTGCTTCTCCTTATTTTTATTATTGTTAGCAATAGCAATGTTTTAAGATCTATTATTAATTAGAATAGCAACAACAATATTTTTTGAATAAGCATTGTAACTTTGTAATAAAAAAGAGCCTTTTCAGGCTCTTTTTCTCTGCCGCTTATTGACAGCCCAATCCGATCACTTGAGGACATACTAGTTAGACAGTTAAATAAATTTAACTCTTTCTCATATCTTATGCCTTTAGCAACTTCTATCACTGCAATGGGGCGTACTGAGTGATAGCTTTAACACTAATGCGGGGGATCAAATTTTGCATATGGTTAAGAAATAAGTTTTGTTTAGATAACCTATGCTGTGTAAATTATACAATGTTTTAAAATTTTTACTACATTTCTGTAAAAATGTAGATTTTGATCTGATGGTCTGATAGAAAGTTAATAAATTTAAATAAGATTAGTAGTTTTTATTTATCCTTCTTTTTTAGCAACTCTAAAATTGCTTCAAGCTTTTCATTCGTTTCTTTGTTCTGTTTTTCAACTTTACCCAATCTTTGTTCTATTCTTTTTTCCATTTGCTGTCTTTCAACTTTTGACTCATCAAATTTTTGATTCATTTCAGTTTTTGCTTCAGCAAACTTTTGATTCATTTCAGAGCGAATCTGTTCGTTCCCTTTTTTCATTTCAGATCTTAATTCACTTGCTGTTAATCTTATTTGCTTCAGCACTCATTCTTTGT
Organism: Mycoplasmopsis agassizii; assembly: GCF_002272945.1. Classification (GTDB taxonomy): domain Bacteria; phylum Bacillota_I; class Bacilli_A; order Mycoplasmatales; family Metamycoplasmataceae; genus Mycoplasmopsis_B; species Mycoplasmopsis_B agassizii. The sequence goes on from NZ_NQMN01000002.1 coordinate 262,935, forward strand.
TAAAAGCTTCATCATCATCTCCAGGACCTGGTGGTGGTACTTTAGGTGGTAAGGGATCGCCTTCAGCTTCATATTTGTATTTAGCCTTATTTGTGATTGGGTGAATTTCAACTGAATTAACTGTTTCCTTCATATCGTGTGTCTTTGTTAACTTTTTCACTTCTGTACACGGCCTATTAATTACTATTTTTGAATCTTTATTGCTCATATTAATTTAATTATAACTAAAGAAAATAACTATTAAGTCGATTTTTCAGTTTTTTCATACACAACATGAAAATTGGGGGGGGTGAAGATGAACCAATTTGCTAGTTTTATAGTTAAAAAACTGCTAAATATATAACTTAAAATTTTATGCTTTGGTCAATATCTTCATATATAATATTTTTTAGATGGTTATTTTTAACCACTTAATAAACAATTTAAAACAATTTATATCTAGAAAGAGAGAATATATGAAATTAAAAAGTAAAAAGTTATTACTAACTGCCTTAACAACTATTGTGCCTTTATCAGTAGTTAGTTTAATAGCTTGTTCAACAAATGGGGGGGGGGGGGTACAACAGCGCAAACACCGGCAGTAAAAAATGCTTTAAAGCGGGATATAAAAAACAAAATAAACGAAAACAAAAAAAATAATCAAACCGGACTAAAAAACAAAAACAAAAAAAAAAAAACAACAAACAAAAAACAAAAAACAAAACAACAAAAACAAAA
>NZ_NQMN01000002.1:263661-358395 GCF_002272945.1 Mycoplasmopsis agassizii
CCTCCTCACGGCGACGCCTCTCCGCGCCCGGCCGCCTCTTCTACTCCGACACCACCTGCAGTAGATAATCCTGTAAACGGAGGAGATCAAAAAACAAATGATGGAAACAATCAAAAAGAATCAGAGGCTCCTTCACAACAAAAACCATATAAGTTTGTAGATAAACTTATAAGAACCATTCCTGACTATATGAAAAATGGAAAACTTGACCTAGTCGATTTGCTGGATTATGTTATGAATATTGAGAATCTAAAAGAATTAGATTCTCAAGGTAATGAAACAAATAACTATATTAGTGTTTCAGAAATGAAATCTAAATATGAAGAAGTCCTGGAATTAGTCAAAAAGGGAGTAGAAAAAACAAGAGTAGAAGGCATCCCTTTTTACTCGTCTAGGCTTGTATATTATTATGAGAATGATGGTGAAATCTGAAAAGTAATTAGAAAAAAATATACTGAAAAAACTAATGATTCTTATAACAAAACTTTTGAGAAATGATTTAGCAGTCTTAGAAATTCTTATTGGTACCCTTTTAGAAATTTTAGTAATTCAAGAAGAAAAGAATGAGAGAAAAAGGATATTGAAAAAAGAGGTCTTACGGTTGATTCAGCAGAGCAAATGATTAAAGATGTGTTTCACATAATATATGCTCATTATGTTAGTGATGCTATAAAAAGTTACGCAGAATTCAAACTAGCATTACTCGAAGGAAGTGATGGTTATTCTTCTTTCGATAGCGTTTTCAAAAATCAATCAAATGTATATGATGCTGCAAATAGTTTTTCTAGATCATTTAAAGATTTCATGAAACTCGAAAATCAATATGCAAGAACTGACAAAGAATTCTTTACTGGTAGAGGTTTAGATTATTTTGTTAGACTTTTAGAAATCTCAAATAATGAAGTTATGCATTTTGCAAAAGTAGTGGGTGTTTCTTCTTATATGTACGCTTGAGAAAGTTGTGGATATTCTGGATACGATTGTGGACGGAGTAGTCAAAGTATAGCGTTAAGAAAAATTGCCGCAGACACTTTTAAAGAAACAACTTACAACGGCATCAAACTAGAAGAAATTAAAGGTTTTGAAAATTATTCAGGTCGTAGTATTGATGGATCAGAAAAACAGTTAATTACAAAAAATTTAATCAACCGCTACAAAACAAAATTTAGATGAAATTTTTAAAATCTGTTGTTTATTAGAATTAAAAATCTTACTTTGTACATGGGCAAGCAATTCTCCTATGGCATTATCAATTACTTTCTCCAAAGCATGAATTATTTTAGAAAAATGTATGTAATTTTGGAAAACGAACAACTTTAGGTGAAATTTGTTGTTTTAAAAACCAATATGTAAATAAGACACTAATATTTCAAACTGCAAGCATTAATAAATTTGAATTATCCTTCATATTCATGAAGGTATTTTAATTACAAACTCAAGTAGATAACACGAGAAATTAAATCTTAATAGTAAATTGACACTGTTACAACTGTGTTTGAATTACTATAGATATGGTATGTGTTTTATATTAAATCTAGTTATCCTATTGAATTAAATATTTGTAATTGCCTGTAAAACTTTTAAATCAAGGAGTATCTATGAAACTCAAATCTAAAAAATTATTATTATTTTCCACATTAACATTATTAACATCAATAACTACAACAACATTAGTGTCTTGTTCAAAAGATTCTGGTGATGTAATTACACCACCATCTAATGACCAACCTAATAAGGATGATCTTACTAAGGAACAAGACAAACCTAATGAAAATAAAGAAGTTGTTATTAGAAATTTACCTGATATATTGGATGAAGAACTAAATTTTAATTTAGTACCCTTAATAAGATACATTAAGGGTATTGAAAACTTAAAAGAACTAGATGGCGAAGGTAATGAAACCGATAAATTAATTAGCCCTGAAGAAATGCTTGCAAGGTATCAGGAAATCTGGCCTAAGTTTTGAATTTTATCACAATCACATGATAAAGACAAAGTAGAATGAAAAGACTATCGAAAGTTGGAATATTCTGAAATAGTAGAAAAAGCAAAACAAAAACATTCAGTTAGAGATAAAGAAGGTAAATATATAACACCATATGATTTTTTTATGAAATCTGATTTAGAGTCAGAACGTTTTTTTAGAAATGAATTAATTGAAACACGCACCGATGAAGGTGACGAAAAAATAACGTTAGCCAGTCGGTGAAGTAAAAAATTAAAAAAATATTACGGTGATTTTATTACTAGTGTTGAAGATGCTGAAAATTTAATAATTGAAGCAATGCCAATCGTGTATGCAGAGAATATTATTCAATTTATGCTAGGCTACCTTGAATTCAAAATAACTTTATTGAAGTCTCGAACTAGCCAATTAACTTTTAAAGAATACTTTAAAGCAAATACAGGCGCAAGTCACTGAATAAGCATTATGCTTGCAGCTTATAATGATTTTTTGATTATGTGAAGATCCCAATATATGAGATCTACTAAAGAGATGTTTGTAGGACATGGCGAGACTTATTGAAGGTTGTTACTAGATATTTCAAATAATGAAATAGCTCCATTTTCAAGAGCAATGGGAAATGTTGGTTTTTATACTCCAGAAGTTAATGTTTGAGTTTATCGTCAAGAGCTAGTCGATGCCTTATTAATAGATAAGTTTAAACAAACTGTTTATACTGATAGAGACATTTTAGAAAAAACCAATAAAACAGAAACTGAAAATTTAGACAGTGTGATTACTCGCTATAAAACTAGGTTTAAGTGACTTTTCAAAACAAGCAAAGAATAATACTAATAAACTGGTGAAAATTATTAAACACTATAAATAATAAGTAATTTGTTTTTAATCACCTTCGCCTTTCTCCTTAATATATTAATTTATTTTAGTAAATAAAAAAGAGCCCTGAAAAAGGCTCTTTTTCTCTGCCGCTTATTGACAGCCCAATCCACTACTTGAGAACACACTAGTTAGACAGTTAATAAATTAACTCTTTCTCATATCTTCTGTTCTTTAGCAACTTCTATCACGGCAATGGGGCGTACTGAGTGATAGCTTTAACACTAATGTGGGGGTTCATATTTCACATATAGTTATCTCTAACTTATGTTCTGTAATTATACAAAGTTTTTATAATTTGCAATGTATTTCTGCAGAAATGTTTGTTTAGATTTTATGAAAATTAACAACTTTATGTGATTTAGTATTTTTTTACTTGTCTTTCTTTTTTAGCAACTCTAAAATTGCTTCAAGCTTTTCATTCGTTTCTTTATTTTGTTTTTCAACTTTATCAAGCCTTTTATTCGTTTGTTCAAATTTTTGATCTATTCTTTTTTCCATTTGTAAGTTTTCAGCTTTGGACTGGTCAAATTTTTGATTCATTTCATTCTTTGCTTCTTCAAATTTTTGATTCATCTCAGAGCGTATCTGTTTATTACTTTCCTTCATCTCAGTGCGAATTTGTTTATTACCCTCTCTCATTTCAGAACGAATCTGTTTGTTTCCTTCATTCATCTCAAAGCGAATCTGTTCGTTACCTTCTTTCATTTCAGATCTTAATTCACTTGCAGATAATCTTATTTGCTTCAGCACCCATTCTCTGTTAAATGGCTCATCATTGCCACCAGGCCCAGGTGGTGGTGGTACTATAGGTGGTAAAGGGTCACCTTCAGCCTCATATTTATATTTAGCCTTATTTGTGATTGGGTGAATTTCAACTAAATTAATTGTTTCTTTCATATCATGTGTCTTTGTTAACTTTTTCACTTCTGCACACGGTCTATTTACTGCTATTTTTGAATCTTTATTGCTCATATTGATTTAATTATAACTAAAGAAAATAACTATTAAGTTGATTTTTCAGTTTTTTCATACATAAAATTAAAATTGGTGAATAAGGATGAGCCAATTTGCAAGCTTAGGGGGCTGAAAAACGCTTGTAATTTGGAGCACTGTTCAGGTTGCTTTTTCTTATTCAAATTTTTATAAACTTAAGAGTCAATATAATCAAAATTCTTTTATATGTTTGCATTGCTAGTTAACTTATAAAACCAAAAAATATTTCATATCACTCATTAAATTTTATAAAAAACTATTCTTGCTTTTAATGATTAATTTAGCGCTTATAAGTAACATTAAATTAAATCAGAATAATACTTTATGATAGCATTTGCTTTTTTGTTTAATATATTTTTAACTTGGTTTTCCATATACGAATAATCTATATTTTGCCTCTTGTCTATAGGTAAAAGAAGTTTTTGTTGCCTAATTCTTTTTTGACTAAATTTATATCCATATCCGTATTTGTTTTTAATAGCAACAATTAGACTAGTTTTTATAAATAACCCAAGATACTTGTTCATTATTTTATTATCAAGAAAAGAAATTTTTTCAACATGATCTGTTGCAATGAAATCAGTGGGCTGTCAATTTATAATTCCATCAGTTGCACTATCTATAGTTATAACACTACCTTTTTCAGTTGGTTGGTTTTGATAAACATTATCAAAACCGTTATCCTGTGATGAACATGTGATTCTTGGCACTTTTCCATTTGCAATTAATTTTGAAGGATGTGTCGTTTCTGTTCCTGAGACTTGAAATACAGAAGAAATGGTAAAGTCTTTATAGTTACCTAAACTATACCCCCCCCCCACGATTTCAGGAGTTTGTGCTTGATAATATTCAGCAACTTTTCTAGCTTGTTTTTTATAGATTTCTTTTATGAAATTTTCCATGTAGTCTCAGTCTGGATTGCCATCTTTAGTCACTGGAATTACTAGTTGGGTTTTTCTCAATCTTTCTTGTGAACACATTCTATTATACGAAAAGATATTCTTTAGACTGATCTCCAATGTACCTACAATAAATAAAAATTGAAATTTTGACAGTTTTATTAATGGCGTAAGTATATTAATTCTTCCGTGAGACACTGCATAAAAATCTTTTTCCTGATAAAATGGTTTTCCAAACATGTCAACTGTAATCGCATTACCTTTAAAAGGAAGGCTTTTCCCATCACCTTCTCTAATAAATTTTATGTAACCATTATTTTTTGTACCAGCTGAAACAAGTGGTTTTCTTCCTTCTGGCAATGAGTCAGGTTTGTTATCACCTTTAGATAGTTCAAGTTTAAAAAATTTTGTTATAGAAAAAGTTTTTCATTGATTATTTTTCATTTTGTAGCCCCCCCAGTCATTTTAAAATTATTTTCTAAATTATAATTTTGACTAACTCATTTATAATAGATAGCAATAGCTTTGAATTTCTTGCTATAAAATTTTTTTATGAAATTTTCAATAAAATTTCAGTTTATGTTTCCTAATTCATTAGTTGGTAACTGAATACGTTCATTTAATAGTCTTTCCATTTTTCTGGCATATCCGAAATTGTATTTGCCTCTTACAGTATTTGAAGCAGCAGTTAGATATAAGCCGATAAAAAGATTGAGTTTTTTATTTTTAAGTCTGCCTACTGAAATTGAAGTACTTCCTATAAAATCATGAGTTTTATAAACAGATAAACCTACTGAACCTTCACCGTTACAAATAGTTACAAATAAATGCCATACAGTTTCCTTTAACTAAGTGCTTTTCACTATTTTCTACAAAACTCATAACTCCATTATTTCTATCTGTAGCACCAACATAAGGAACATCACCTTGCTTTAACTTGCTGATATTACTTAAATTACATCGTTTAAGTTCGAAAAGGTCATCCATTTTAAATGACTTGTATTCTCTGTTATTCATCAGTTTCCTCTTCATCATCTTCTAAACCAAATAAATAACCTCTGCCATGAGTTATCATGTTGACTTCAAAAGTAAGGTAGTCAGCAACTACCTTCTCAAAATCTTCAGTTGTCGGAATACTATCATTAAAATAATAGAATGAGTGCAATCATTCATCAGTGGGTTCAATAGTTGACTTAACGCAGAAATTATTTGGTGCTTCAAATTTCTCTTTTCAAACATTTAGAAGATATTCCTTTTTTTCTTCTGCAGTTCCATCATCAATTAAGCTCGTTGATTTAGCTTTTAAATAACCATCATTTTCGAAATTTATAAACTTACTTTTTTTGCTTTTTGGATGTGGCACACCTGTGGTGAAAATTGCGATGCAAGTTCCAACACTAGCAATTCCCGCGAAAGTATCTTTATTTAATGTAATTACACCTTCCAAAGTGTGGTTAGACAGAATTTTTTGTTTCATTATTTTTACATAATTACTAGAATTGGTGAATGTTGATAAGGGGACAATAACTGCTGCCCCCCCCCTTCGTTATGCTGTCTAATAAATGATTAACAAAATTTATTTCATGAAGTTCTTCAGTGTTTTTATCTTTATTCTGAGAGTATGGTGGATTCATCATCCCTTTACTAAATTTCATTTTCTGTCATTCAGATGAAGGTTTTTTTAAAAAATCTTCATTGTGCAAATTGCTCTTACCGTCACCTCTCAAAAGCATATTTGTTGCTGCGATAGTAAACATGTATGACTGCAACTCTACTCCCACTAGTAGTTCGGTACGAATATTATCCCTTTCTATATCATCATCTGTTTTAGAAAGCATATACTGCATTGCTGAAATTAAAAATCCACCTGTTCCACAACAAGGATCAAAAACCTTATCTGTTTTTTTCAAATCTAATAAATCGCAAAATAAATCAGTAATGTGTCTAGGAGTTAATACAACTCCCAAATTTTGTCCATCACCTGGTCTATATGACATAAATTCGCTATAAAATCTACCAAGAAAATCTTCTGATGATTTTTCATATGACAACGTATTAAAAATTTTATTGTATAAGGTCTTTGTAAACCTCATTAATGGAGTACCATCTAACTCTTTAGTGTAAGTGTTAATTTTCTCATTATCTATAAAAATTTTAAATTGACTCAACATTTTATTTTGTTTTTCAGTTGGAATTTTAGACCTACTTAAATTAGCACTGATTGCATCGTAAATTTTTTGACCATCAGATTTAGTTCTATCACTATTCAAACTATCAATATTAAAAGATTTGTATCTAATTTCTGATAAAGCAAGAAAAATGCCTGAAACTATTATAGGTCTTTCTGACTCCATTAAAGTTCCTAAATTTCTTAGTTCATTACTTAATTTTTTTGCTGTGTTGATTATTTCTTCAGTGGTTATGTCTTTTTCACTTTTAGATATATGGTTCAAAACTTCAGATTCATAATACTTATTGATATTGTTTTTTTGAAAACTAGAAAATGATTTTAGATCATCTAATCTCTTATATTTTCCTTCATAATTAATAAAAATTGGTGTAATTGTATGATGATCTTCAGAACCACTAAAACCAACTGCAAATACTTTTTTATAATTAGCAGAATTTTTTACTATTTGTTTTCCATAATGCAAAGCACCATTAACTGCATAATTTTTCACGGAATTTTTGTCTTCCCCGATAGAACCATTTTTATCTAATTTAATATGCCTGCTTAAGCTTGCTTTATTTTCAATGACAAGCACAAAATTTTCTAAAACACAAACAAATTCAGGTACTCCACGATAACCTGTTTTACTTTTTGATGCAGTTTTCAAAGCTTCTTCAATCTCTTTGACATTACTTCCGTGTTGACTGCAATTCCCCGTTTTTCAAATATCTAATTTTTCTAGCACATTTCGAACAAAAACATCTGTTTCGACTTCTTTTATAGCCATAATTACCTCTTTAATTAGAAATGTATCTTTTAGTAAACTTTGATCATTCAATAATTTAAAATTAAAACATTTTTCGGTTTTAGTTTTGAAGTTTACTTTTTTCTTTTTAAAACTTAATATATTTTAGAGTAACAATAGTCAAAAATAATCAAAATAAAAAACTTACTTTTGAATTAGTTTTTAAAAGTTTTACTAGCTTTATAGAATAAGTATCCTGCTGTTTTTAAAACGGTAATAAATGCTAGTTGCAAAAACTGATTTTTGTTATTTTTAGGTATTAAACTTTTTTATATATGTTATAATTATATTGCCTAAAATAAGAAATTATTTTAGGCAATGTGCATTTTGCATTTGGTACACAAACAAATTCAGGTAGAGATCTGTCTACTTAAATAATATTAGTAACTAAATAAAACACATCTTTTCCAAATGCAAAAACCTTTTTTAAAATTTTAATACCTTTTTGCTTATGCAGAAAGGTATTTTTTATTGCTTCACGACAGTGAAAATAAGATAGTTTTTGGACTGTACTTACTTATATCTGCTTAAAAATGATGTAAAAGAAAAAGTGCTAGATTTCTCTAGCACTTTTTGAAGCCTTTATTAGTTACACATAATAAAGGTAATTTCTTTTTAACTAAATATATAAAATTTTAAATTTCATCAATCATGAAAGCGACACTTAATGAAATTAGAAACCATAATGATTTCATAATAATATTATATTCAAAAAATATCTAAGATAACTAAAAAATTCTTACTAACAAATTAAATAAAAAACCTGCTAACTAGGCAAGCAGGCTTTTATTTAAGTAGGTTTTTCTATCTTGGGACTTATGAATATAAGTTTCAAAACCTTATGAAATAATTATACAAGATTTTTTTAATTTTGTGTAATAGACAGTAAATATTTTGTGATTAGTTCTACGACTTTAAAATTAACTGAATTAAGTCCTTTAGAGAAAATTATCTTATTAGTAAAACTATCGCTCCTAAGGGCTTATAGATACTATCTCAAGCCTTTAACTGATTAGCATTAATATAAATGATTTTTATTTGTTGATAAATCAGAATCTATAATCCTATTTCCTAGTTTATAATAACTTATAAAAGTGACTAAATTAAGTACTTATCAAATAACTATTAATTTAGTCTTAATTAAGGAGTATTTATGAAAATCAAAACTAAAAAATTATTAATATTATCAACATTAACTTTATTAACTTCAGTGACTGCTGCAACTCTAGTTGCCTGCAGTAATGATAATGGTAGTGGTGTTACTCCACCATCAAATGATCAACCTGTTAAGGATGATCCTAAAAAGGATCATCCTGTTACTTCTCACCCTGAAGATGATAAACAAGTTATTATCAGAGAAATGCCTAGCATTTTAGATGATAAACTAACTTTAAATTTAGTTCCTTGAATGAAATACATTAAAGGAATTGAAAATTTAAAAGCCTTAGATGGTGAAGGTAATGAAACTGATAAATTAATTAGTCCTGAAGAAATGCTAGCCAAGTATCAGGAAGTTGCAGACACACTTACAAATGACATGTTAAGAACATGAGATGGTAAAGCTGCAACTGTTAAAGATTATGGGATCAGATCAATTTTAAAAAAAATTGAAAAAACAAAGTTTTGGGGTATGCCACAAATAAAGGATGAAAAAGAAATTTATCAGGCTTATATAGGAATAAGAAACCTTAACGGTTTTGTTTTTAGAATGATTGATAGTTATGATACTGTCACAAAAACAAATTCATCAACACCTACTAAACTTTGAGAAGATAGTTTAACTAATGAACAAACAGTTGCTTTTGATGGTGATAAAAAATCATTAGCAACATTTGCAGAACTTTTTATCGTACCTGCTATGTCTTATGTATATGCTATTAATATAGTTGAATTCATGCAACAATACGTATATTTCAAAATCGCTTTATTAAACGCACGCACAAGCAACTTATCATTCAAAGATTACTTTAAACCAAGTGATAATAATAAAGCTGCTAATGCAATAAGCAATATGCTTAATGCATATAACAAATTCTTAAATCTTAAAGAAGGACAATACATGCGATCTACTAAAGAAATGTTTATAGGACACGGTGAAACTTACTACAAGTTATTATTAGAAATCAATAATCAGGAAATCGCACCTTTTGCAAAAGCGATTGGAGAAGATAGCAATCAACCTAATATCAGTGGTGCTAATTCTCAACAACTAGATCTAGCGACTACCTTATTAACTGATAAGTTTAAACAACCTGTTTATACTGTTAATAATGTTTTAGAGAAAATCTCTAAAACAGAACAAGAAAATATTGATAGTTTAATAACTTATTATAAAACTAGGTTTAATTGAATGTTTAAAACAAGCAGCGAAGAATTAGCTGCTAATGAAGGGAATAAATAATGATAAACAATATTATTGAGAGTTTTGGGTATTTGATGAGTACAAGTAATCCAGAACAAGATATAAGCAAAGCAGTAACTACTTTGTCAGATAAGATTTAAAAAGACCTTTTAAGATCAAAAAATCAGCAGTAGCAAATGTATTTTATTTCTTAGAAGAAGATTTGAAGGACCTGTTTTTTCTCTTCCTAAAAGCTTATTTTTCAAACGTTACATATGATTCTAAAACTGATTTATACACAGTTAATGATGAACCTAAAATTAAAAAGCCAATTTAAAACTATGTTTTATTTGAATATTTAGCATCCAAAGTAGATTGAAAAGTGTTCCAACACTTATCAGATGTCATTCAATCTGTTTCAGACATGGCTTGAGGTGAGTTAGATATAGATACTTCTGATTTACTTGAATATATAAATGGTGACTTTTCAAAAGTTTTAAGAGAAGCCATTGATGAAGGTTTTTATAGTTATTATGAAGATGATTCAAACTATCTTTATTACTATGACGATAAAGGCTTAAAAATCGAAAACAATAATCAAGAAGATGATTGAAAAAATCATCTTTTTTTAATTTTGGCAAATTAAAAATGAAAATTTTGCAGAGTTACAAAATTATCAAGGGCAAAGTAAAGCAAGTTAAAAATTTATAAGTATAATAAAAATATAACTCAGGATATTTTGTAAGGAGCAATCAATGGAGTTGTCAAAAGAATTCAAAGATTCAAAAACGCTTGTCAAGCAAGTTTCAGCAATCACAACAGCTTATACTAACATTAAGCTAGAATGTATTGAAAAAGAGGGTTTATTGCTATTTTGCAGTTTTTGAACTAATGACTTAAAAGAAGAAAAGGAGGAAGATATGGACTTGAAAAAGCTATCTAAAATAATTATCGACGCTCAAAAAGATCAAGCAATTATTAATAAAAAAGTTGCAAATTTCATTGATGATCAAAAAAAGATTAATGAAAGTTTCTTAACTTTTATGAAAGAACAAACTTTAATGAATCAAAAATTTAGTGCATTCATGGACGAACAAAGAGAAATTAATCAAATTGTTTTAACTTTTATGAAAGAGCAAAGAGAAGTTAATCAAGAGTTCAGAGAGTTCATGAAAGAGCAAAGGGAATTCAATATAAACCAGACAGAACTTAATCAAGAGTTTAGAGAATTCATGAAGGAACAAAGGGAATTCAATATAAACCAGACAGAACTTAATCAAGAGTTCAGAGAGTTTATGAAGGAACAACGGGAGTATAACGAGCGTAACGAGAAAAATGTTATGCAGCTTCAAAAAGATGTTAAACGAATTGATGCTGTTCTAGAAAAAAACAACATTAGGTAGTTTGATCAAGAAGCATTAGTTTAACTATTTATAAGCCTTTCAAGGCACCGATTAACTTTATTCAAGCAAATTTATTACTTAATTAATAAAGTGGCTTAAAAAGCCTAAAAACAATGATTCAGACTAGATATCGCTTGATAACTAGATAGTTCTTATATAACTTTGAAATGTTTATTCAACATTTCAAAGAAAGTAAATTATTTTAAACAATATCTAATTACAGAAATGGTTTTAGTTAATCAAAGGATTATTAAAACTAGTGAATTATTTGTTAAAAAATTAACTAATAAATTAAACAAAAGAGATCTTTTGCAATGGGTGGAATTATTTCAAAATAAAAATGTAGCTGTTGCAAATAATCTTATGGTTAATACTAATTTGGTTACCGTATTAGATTTAATCGCAAAAATAATGAAAGAGAGAAAAAATGAAATTATTTATGAGTAAGAAAAAATTAATTTTGTTCACCTACTCATAAACTCTATAAAACAAAAAAAATGATACGCACTATAACTTAGTGTTTATTTTTTAAATAGGAGTTTTAATATGGCAGTAAAAAATTCATTGAAAAAAATATTTGTAAATAAAAAAACAAGAAGATTAATTTGAAGAATAAAAAAAGTCAAGAAAAAATTTTGAAATAGATATCTTTCAAAAGCAAACAGCACTATTTCTAGAAAAAGGGTCGTAGAAGTTAAGTCCATTTATAAGGATGCTTTCAACAAGAATTTAGGTAGACTAAAAAAATATTATGACCATCCTGATGATGATTTTACAACAATAAAAATCCATAAACATCTTATCAGAATGAATAAAGAGGACATAGAAGAAATTCTCAGATTTTTTGTTAAAGAATTGAAAAACATGAATCAACCAAACGCCGAAAGAATGTCTAGTGATTTAATTGAATGTGAAGAATTTTTTTTAATTAAAAGAATGCATAAATTCTGCTACCGAAAAGACAAGTTTGATTGGAATTTTTCTTTTGCTAAAAATTTAATGCTTAGCAGTCGAGATGTTTTGAAATTTTATGAGTATTATAACTATAGTGAAATTGGTCTTGCTAGATGGCACAATAAAGTAAGTAAAAAAAGCCTGAACAAATTAAATACAAATAATGAATTAAAAAGAAAAACTATTGATTTTCATCCTATGGAAGAAACATTTAAACAAAAAAGGGAATGGCGAAAAATACGAAAATACCTTTTAATTCATGAGGATAAAACAAAACATGAATTTATTAAAAATAAGGAAGAACGAGTTCAAAACTTTTTGCCTGAGTATGAAGATACTTTAAGAGAGATTTTTAGATTTATTGAATATGGTAATTCTTTTCTTTTAAATAAGGTGTTTTTAGAATTTAACAAAATACATAAAAATGCTGAAAACATTAACCTTGATAACAGAAATTTTAAAAGGCAATTACTCTATATTTTTCAAGAAATCGAAAATAAAAATAGAAGGAATGTTTTCTTAAAACGATGACAATACATAATTGATTTATATCTTCAAGAGTTGTTTGATTACTATGTAGAAACACAAGTTGTCGATTATTCAAAAATGAATGAATTAACTTGAATATATAGAAGAATTAAAAGAAGATACAGAAATGAAAAAGGCTATAAAAAAGTTGAAAAAGCAATGCAAGAATTAATTGATTGATAAGAGTCTCGATATGATTTACGAAAAATTTTATTTGTTATACAAAAGTTAAAATAAAAGGGTAAATTATGCATATATTATTCGCAGCAGTAATTTGATATTTCAAAATGGTTTTTTATGCACTAGCATTTTTAGCTGGCTTTGCTTGAGCGATTTTGAAGGGTATATGATTTTTACTAGCTGAACTTACTTACATTATAAAAGAAGCAAGATATGTTGAAAAATATAGTTATTGAGAACTAGAAAGCGAAGATGTTAAATATCTTTTTGATAATGACTTTGTAGAGTATTCAAAATATTAAAAAACGTAAAAGAAAGTAAATAAAATTAAGGCTTATATTGTCAGTTAATTTGAAGAGATCAAAAATTGCTAACGCTAAGATAGAACTTAATTAACTAGTAAAAAGGTTTTTGTTATCTAAATATAAAAGGCAAGGTGAATTATGCTAAGTATATTTTTAAAAGTTATAGTTGTGTATTTTACTTTTATATTTTTGGTATTTAAATTTGCTTTAAAAATAATATGATGAATATTAAAATTAATATGAGATATTTTATCAGTAATAAAATTCTTTCTTTCTGAAGCAAGATATGAAGAGTGGAGATTTAACCATAATTTGGATTATCACAGGTATGGATATTTTTTTGATGAAGATTTTGTAACCTATTTAAGATATACACCTTTGGAACCTAGATCAACATATGTTAAAAACGACAGAGTAACTCAAGAATATTACGATAACTTAGCTTATAACCATAAGGATGAAGAATTAGAATACGAATAACAAGATTTTATTTTAATTACCCGAAACTAATTTAGGGTTATTTTTATACCGTTTATTGGTTATATAATTTTAGTATTTAATTTTGAAATATGTAATGACAAATATTAACTCAAAAAATAAAATATAAAAGCATTTATTTGAATTTTTTAAAATTGTGAAAAGATTTTCACAAATTCATTAAATATTAACGATTATGCCCTGTTTTAGGGATTTTTAAGTTCATTATTAAAGCCTTATTTGCGTAACATGTATAATTTTTTTATGGAAAATCAGTTCATTAAAAAATTCGAAAATATTGACATGGATCGTATTAATAATCTCGAAAAAGAATTTGAATTAAATAAATCAAAATATGAAAATTTAGTTTTGGAAGAACAAGATAAAGTTCATAAGTTGGCAATGAAACTTAATAACAAAAAAGAAAATATTGTCAATAAAGCGCAAACCAAAATTAATAAATTAAATATGCAAATAAATAAACTAGATGTTGCATATTTAAGTCAAAAAATTTCAGATGAAGAATTCAAAAAACGCAAACAGGAATTTTTAAATAAGATCAGAGAAACCAGATTATATTTCAAAAATTTATACATTTCAAAAAACAAATTATTTGATGATCAACTTTTAGAATTTACTAAAAAGCAAAGATCAAAAGTTGAGACACTTAAAAAAGAATTAGAAGATCATAATTTGAAAAAATCTAATGATCTAAAAAAACAAATTCATCAAATCAAAAAACAAAATGAAAATCAACTTAGCAAATTAAAAACTGGTTTTGATAAATTAGCTAATGAATTAACTGTAAAAGAAAATCAAATAAATAATGATTATCAAAAAGAAATTAATTACATTAATTCAATTAGTAAAAATGTTGTCTCTGATGAAAATAAAAAAATCAAAATTCTAGAATTACAAAATAAAAAACAAAAACAAATTAAAAAATTAAATACTATTTACAACATTAAAAATGAAGCCTTAATTTTTAAAAAAAGAATTAGTAATTATTTTGCAAATTTATTTAGCATAAATAATTTAATTAATTTTGATAAGAAAATCAAAACATGAATTTTAAATAATAAATTAATTTTTGTAATCATCATTTTTGCAATTATAGTTGGTGCAATTCACCCTCTATTTTTTAGTTCACAAAATTGATTAAATAATATTTTAAATCAAAATATTGCAGTAGGTCTTTTAGCCATCGGAATGACTTTTATTATTTTAACTGGTGGCATAGATTTATCAGTTGGTAGTGCTATCGGTTTTTCAGCAGGGTTAATGTTATATTTAAATCAGGTAGTCGGTATTAATCTAGGTGGCTCTATAGTTATAGGTTTTTTACTAGCAATTAGCATTGGTTTATTTAACGGGTTTTTAAGTTCCTATGGAAAGTTACGATCTTTTATTGTAACTTTAGTTGGCTTACTAGTTTTCCGTGGTTTACTAAATGTTATGCTAGGTGGTAGTCCTGTTTCAATTTCAAATAATGATACCATCAGTTTTTTAAATACAGGTACAATCGGAGTCTTACCTTCAGCATTATTTATCTTTATCTTCATAACTATATTCTTAATATTTATTTTAAAGTTCACAAGATTTGGAAGATATATTTATGCAACAGGATCTAATAAAAACGCTGCTAAAGCAAGTGGAATTAAAACTAAATGAATTATCACTTCAGCATTTGTAATTGGTGGTATTTTAGTAGGTCTAGCTAGTGTGGCTTATATCGGTAACGTGCAATCAGTTGAACCACAAACAGGTAACGGTTTTGAATTATCAGCAATTGCTGCTGTTGTACTTGGTGGTACAAGCTTAACAGGTGGTAAAGGTACTATTACTAAAACTATTATTGGTTGATTATTAATCAGTGTTTTAAATAACGCTTTAGTTTTCTTAAATGTGGATTCAAACCTACAACTAGTTTTCAGAGGAATTATTATCTTGGTAGCAGTTTTATTAGACAAAAATTTTGACTTTAAAACTAAAGTCAAAAGAGTTGTTATGAAACTATCAAGAGTTTAGAAAGGAATCAAAATGTTTAAATTACTAATAACTAAAAAATTCCTGAAAACTAGTGGGCTTACTTTGTTAGTAGCAGTTGGTGCTGCAACTGGTATTGGTGCAGGAATTGCAGCAGGTGTATCTAGTCAGAGTGAAAAATTAGAAACCATTGCTTTAATTTTATCAACACGTAATAACCCCTATTTTGCAGCAGTTGCAAATGGTGTTAATAGTGTTGCAGTTAATAATAAAAAATACAAAGTGCAAATTCTTGATTCACAAGATGATCAGCAAAAAGAAATTGAAAACGTTAATAACGCCATTTCTCAAGGTGTAAAAGGTATTATTATTAACGTTGTTAATTCAGAAACTGCTTGAAATAGTTCGCTAGCGGCTGCTTATCGCAATAATATTCCTATTATTGCAGTCGACCGTGGAGTTAATAATGCAACAACAGGAGCAGTTAAACAAACAATTGCTTCAGATAATGTAGCAGCTTCAAAATCACTAGCACAATGATTTTTACAAAACTATAATTTTACTTATAACGAAGGTGTTTTTCACCTTCAAGGTGTTGCTGGAGCTCAAGCAGCAAACGACCGTTCTAAAGGTTTTCTAGAAGGTCTAGGTGGTCCTTATGCAGTTGAACAGCGTGGTGATTTTAACCGTGCAACTGCTCAGCAAGTAACGCAAAATACTTTACCTTCACAAGGTAATAACTTCAGTGTAATTTTTGCAGATAATGACCAAATGGCACTTGGAGCAATTAATGCAATTACTACTTCAAATAAAAATGTTTCAACAAAAAAACCATTTGAAAGAGTTATAGGTAATAATTACTATGTCCTAGGTTTTGATGGTGATGCAGATGCTTTAAACGCCATTAAAGAAGATAAGATGGTTGCAACTGTTGCTCAACAACCAAAACTGATGGGCGAAATTGCTTTCAATTCTATGGTTTCACTTTTAAATGGTGAAACCATAGATGAAATTAAAGCAGCAGATACAGTAATTGTAAGTAAGGAAAATGTCGATGAATACTTATAAAAAAGAACCATTGAAAGTGCTCACAATTGGTTCAATTAATTGAGATCATTTTATCAATTTAGACAGGTTTCCAAATGTCGGTGAAACGATGCACGCAAGATCTTATAGTGAAAGTTTAGGTGGTAAAGGATTAAACCAGGCAATCGCTTTAAATAAGCTAAAAGTGAGTAGTAAATTTATCGCTAAAATCGGCGAAAAAGATAAAGATATTTTGCTTCCACATTTAATAAAAAACAATTTAAATTTAGATGAAATTGAAATTGTCAAAAATAGTTTTACAGGTAGAGCATTTATTCCTGTAAGTGAAAAAGGAAATAACTTTATAATTTTAACTTCAGGTGCAAATGCAAATTTTGCAAACGAAAAAGCAATTAAATACGAAGAGCAAATTTTAAATTCAGACATTGTTTTATTACAATTAGAAATTGATCTTAATTTTGTTTTTGATGTTTTAAAACTAGCAAAAAAACATCATAAAATTACGATCTTAAATCCTGCTCCAGCAATTAAATTAGATGAAGAAATAATTAATTTATGTGACTACTTAATTCCAAATGAAACGGAATTTAATTTACTATTTTCAGATGAAAATTTAATTAATGAAACACTAGAAAATAAATTAATTAAATTAAAAGACAAATTTCAAAATACTAAAATAGTTGTCACTTATGGAGAAAAAGGAGTTTTCTTTTTAAAAGAAAATAAATTAAAAAATGTCGAAGTAATTAAAGGCATAAAAGTAGTTGATACAACGGCTGCAGGAGATAGCTTTATTTCTGGTTTTATTAAAAAAATAAGCGATCATAAAACTCTTGAAGAAGCAATTATTTTTGCTAACAAAGTCGCAAGTATAAGTGTGACAAAAAATGGTTCAAGTGAATCAATTCCAACTTTAGAAGAAGTTGAAGAAAGGTTTAAAAATGTTTAAAGACAGAAATAGAATATTAAATCCAAAATTGGTAGCATCAATTGCTAAGTTAGGTCACTTTGATCTAATTGCAGTTGTGGATGCAGGAATGCCACTTCCTTATAAAAAGAAAAATATCGAAATTATCGATTTATCTTTTTATCCAGGAGTTCCATCTTTTAGTGATGTATTTAAAAAAGTTTTAGAAGAATTGGAATATCAAAGAATTTATGTGGCTCCTGAAACTGAAGAAATAAATCCAGTTATTTATAAAACTATTTTAGATAATGCGAATAGAGAAATTACATTTGTTTCTAATCATGATGAATTAAAAGAATTATTAACTAAAACAATGTTGATAATTAGAACATCTGAAACAAGTCCATATGCTAATGCTATTATCGAATGTGGAGTTAACTTTTAGTGGATGAAGTAATTTTAGAAGCTAAAAATATAGTCAAAACTTTCTCAGGTGTAAAAGCCTTAAACAACGGTGAAATCAGGGCTTTTCGTTCAAAAGTCAACATCTTAATGGGCGAAAATGGAGCAGGAAAATCTACTATTTTAAATATCATCTCTGGGGTGTTTGCACCTGATAGTGGGAGCGTTTATTTTGAAGGAAAAAGAATTGAAGATTTTTCAATCAATAAATTTAAAAAGTTAGGAATTACAATTGTTCATCAAGAATTAAAGTTAGTTGATGATCTTAGTATTGCTGAAAATATTTTATTAACTCGTGAACCACTTACTATTTTTAAAACGATTGATTATAAAAAGATGTATGCAATTACAAAAGAAATTTTGAAATCAATTGATATGGATCTTAATCCAAAAACTTTAGTTAAAGATCTTTCAATTGCACAAAAACAAATGATTGAAATCGCAAAAGGAATTTCACAAAAATCTAAAGTTTTAATTTTAGATGAACCGACTTCATCAATTGGCCCTGAAGAAAGTGAACAACTATTTAAAATAATTCATAAATTAAAAGCAAATGGTGTAGCAATTTTATACATAACCCATAGGATGAATGAATTAGAAAAAATAGGTGATTATATTACCGTTTTTAGAGATGGAAATTTTGTTAGTGAATCTAAAATAGAAGATACTAATGAAGACAAAATAATTGAGCAAATGGTTGGTCGAAAATTGGAACAACAATTTCCTCTTAAATTTCAAAATGATGAATTATTTATTTTAATGAAAATAAATAATTTAGGTAATAAATTTGTCTCAAATATTTCATTTGAAATTAAAGCAAATGAAATATTAGTTATTAGTGGTTTAGTCGGATCAGGAAGAAGTGAACTGGCAAAAACTATTGCTGGTTATTATTCTTTTGATTATGGATCAATCGAATATAAAAATAAAAATATTTATTTTAATCATCCTAAAAATGCAATTGATAATGGTGTTTATTACTTGTCAGAAAACAGAAAAGAAGAAGGATTACACTTAGAAAAAAGTATTGCTTTTAATTTAACTTTAGCTTCCTTAAAAAGTTTTTCAAATAAATATACTTCACTAATTAATTTAGCAAAAGAGAAAATTGAAAATAAATTTATTACTGATAAACTAAAAGTTAGAATGTCAAGCAGTTTAAATAATGTAGATAGTTTATCAGGTGGTAATCAACAAAAAATTGCTATTGGAAAAGCACTCTTAACTAAGCCTGAAATTATCTTTTTTGATGAACCAACTAGAGGTGTTGATGTCGGCGCTAGAAAAGAAATTTACACCTTAATGCATGAGCTAAAAAAAACAGGAAAAGCAGTTGTTGTAATCTCATCAGATCTACCTGAAGTTATTGGTTTATATGATCGCTTAATAGTTATGCGTGAAGGAAAAATCATGCATGATACCTACGACAAATTAGACCAAAATGAAATTATGAAATATGCTTTTGGAGTAACAAATAAATTCGTTTAAAAACTAATTACTTTTAGAAAATAAACTAGTAAAACTGAAAACAAAAACCATTTATTTTTCAGTTTGTGGTCTATCAAAAGATTTTCATAAAACCCTTGTGAAAATAATTCAACCAAATATGAAAAAATTGACTTTTTTTACGTAAAAGTTGATTTTTTTTATAGAATTTTTGAATTAAGTAAAACTTATCTTTACGGACAGTTTTTAGTGCGAGCATTGAAAGAAATATCTTAATAAAAACAACATTTTATTTTATATATCAATATTAAAAAAGAGGGGTGAATGAACCAGCAAGCATTTTTTTCAGAAGATCCGTCTCCTGATGAAGTTACAAACGAAACAACTTATAAAAACATTAAAGAAAAGCTCGAAAAAAAAGAGCAAATTCTTGCCGAGAAAGCTAAAAAGTTACCAATTATTGAACTAAAAAATTTAGAGAAAAACTTTGGTAGCAAAAAAGTTTTAAAATCTGTAAATGCCAAAATCTATGAAGGTGAATTTATTACAATTCTAGGTCCTTCTGGATCAGGTAAAAGTACAATCCTATCCTTACTAGGTGGTTTTGAATATCCAACTCGTGGAGAAATTATTTTCCAAGGGCGTGATGTTAAAGACCTACCTTCATATAAAAGACCGACATCAACTATTTTTCAAGACTATGCCTTATTTCCACACTTGGATGTTAAAGGTAATGTTAAATACGGTCTTAAACTAATTCGCAAGCCAGTTGCTGAATTAGTGGAAAAATATAAAGATGTCTTAAAGCAAAACCAAAAAGCTTGATCACAAAAAGCAGATGCTGAAATGGGTAAACTTGATAAAACTCAAGCAGAATACCGTGCACAACTTAGTGGTCGTGCTTTAACTAGCGAAGAGAAAAAATCTCTACAAGCAGAATATCAAAGCCAGATCAAGGCTGCAACATCTGAAGCAGAAAAAAAAGAAATCAAACGAGTTTTTAAGGAAAAAGAAAAAGACTTAAGAACTTCAATGAGTTCAAGCAAACGTAAGAAAATGCAAAAATGACTAGATGATAGTGATTTTAAATATTCTTACTGAGAAAACTTCGTTAACTTAAAAACTGAACAGTTTACAAAAAGTAAAACAAGTCGTGCTTTAACTAGAAAAGAAATCGATGAAAGAGTCCACCTAATGCTTTCATTAGTTGGACTGCAAGATAGTGCTGATTCAAATATCTTGGCACTTTCAGGGGGAATGAAACAGCGTGTGGCGCTAGCACGTTCTTTAGCTATTAGTCCTAAAATCTTATTACTAGATGAGCCTTTATCAGCTCTAGATGCAAAAATTAGATCACAAATGCAAAAACTTTTAGTTTCTCTACAAGAGGAACTAGGTTTAACATTTATTTTTGTTACTCATGATCAGCGTGAAGCACTTGAATTATCTTCAAGAGTAATAGTTGTTAGAGATGGAAGAATTGAACAATTTGACCATCCTGAAAAAATCTACGATTTTCCTGTTAATAAGTGAGTGGCTAATTTTATTGGTGAATCAAACTTTTTTGATGGAGTTTATCAAGGTGATGGTTTTGTTACTTTCTTAAACAAAACCTTTAAAACTATTCATACTGATAAAGAATTTAACAAAGGTGACAAAGTCGATGTTTTAATTAGACCTGAAGATATTCACTTGAATAAAAAACAAGGTTTATTTAAAGGAAAAGTAGTTAACTGAACTTATAAAGGAAGTTACTATATTACTGATGTAGAAATCAATGATCGTGTTTTACAAACTGAATCAACAGACTTTTTTGATGTTGATCAAGAAGTTTATTTAACCTGAGATATTGATGATATGCACTTAATGGCAATTGAAGAAGGAACTAGCAAAACCAGTGAATTTTCACCTGCTAGTGTTTAACTTATGTTATTAAAAACTAAAAAGTTTTTAATTGAAAAACTAGATTTAAACATTCGTCTATCACTAGTTATTCCTTTTTTAATCTTTGCAATTATCTTTATTGTAATCCCTTTAATTTTCATTTTTGTAAAAGCTTTTACACCTATTTCTGAGGTTGTAGATGGCGAAGTTGTCGTTAATGATAACTACAACTTAATTAACGAAAATTTGTGAAATATTATAGGTCGTTCAGTTTGAACAGGTTTAGTTGCAGCAATTTTATCTTTAATGGTGGCACTGCCTTATTCATATTTTATAGCCCGTAGCAACAACTCAATTTTCAGGGTTGCAGGCTTATCTTTAATCATTTCTCCAATGTTTATTTTAACATTGGTGCGTGTGCTTGCACTGCGCGGAGTCTCAACTGCAATCAGTGGTAATGAAGCATTATTAAACAATGAAATTTTCTTAATTATCGGAATGATTTATGTTTATTTACCATTCACAATCATTCCCCTTTATACAGTCTTTCGTGACATGCCTAAAAACATTATTAACTCAAGTGAAGACCTAGGATATAACCTATTTATGACCTTCATAAAAGTCGTTTTACCTTACTCAATTAAGGCTATTTTATCAGGCTTTGTTTTAGTGTTTTTACTAAGTGCAACAAGCGTAGGAATTAGTCATAAATTGCTCCCAAATGCAAGCCAGACTCAGCTAGTTGGTAACTTAATAGATACCTTTGCAGTGCCTGCAAATATCTTCAAAGTTGCATCAGTTTCAAACGTTGTTATCATCACTTTAGCACTGATGACACTCGCTTATTTACTGATCTATTTTATTCCCCGTTTAATCATGAAACTGAAAGGATTTAAAAATGTTTAAGATTCAAAATATCTGAAAGTTAATCTTCATTTCTTTAATAGTTTTATTGACTTATATTCCTATTTTCTTTGCAGTTGTCTTTTCTTTTTCATCACCTTCACAAAGAGGTTTTTTAAGCTTTACAAGCTTTAACTATACAAGCGATGGTTCAGTTTATACAGGTGCTTATGCAGAATTATTTTCTGATTCAGTGTTAAATGCAATCGCTAATTCAACAATTATTGCTTTTTTAACAGTTATTATTATTATTCCTCTATCTTTATTAATTGTCTTTGGTCTATGAAGACAAAGACAAAAAGCACACCGTGTTGTGGTTGAAGGGCTTGCTAATATTGCTTTAGTTAACCCAGATATTATTACAGCACTAGGTTTAGGAATTTTAATGACCAGCTTTTTTGGCGCTTTTTCTTTAACAGATGAAGGGCTAATTAGAGCAGTAATTTCACACGTAGTTGTTATTTTACCGTTTGTCATTTTAATGCTTTTTCCACGTAGTGAAAAGTTCAATCCTAGCCTATTTAAAGCTAGTCAAGATCTAGGTTATGGAAAAATCAGAACCTGATTTAATACCTACTTAAAATACATGGCTTTACCTATTTTTCTAGCAACTGTTGTTACTGTTGTGCTTAGTTTTGATGACTTTATTCTGGCACGTATTACATCAAATGTTGAGACCTTAGGAGTACAACTTTATGGGGGTACTTTTAGACCTTGAGCACTTGCTTTAGGTACCTTCTTATTGGCAGCAACTTTAATTGGAAATATTGTTTATATCCTATTAAAAATTAAGAAAAATATTGCTATCAAAAAAGAGGTTCAAGACAATGAAAAACGTGCTTCTAGAATTTCTAAAATTACTGTAAAACAACTGACAAATCTAGTTAGAAAAAATAAAAAGGAAGTCAACAATGTTGAATCGTAAGACTTGACTTTTAAAAATTCTTCTTCCATTATCAACGATCGGTTTAACTGCTTTAGGAGTTGCAGGAGCCATCGGTTTTAAATCAGTTCACCCTCCTAAAAAGGTCTTTTTGAATTTTGCAAACTACGCAGCAGACAGTAACATTGCAAAAATTTCTGAAAATTTCACATATCGTACCTATGCAGATATTAACGACTTTAGAGACCAGTTATTAAGCCAAAAAATTGCAGCAGGTATCACTAGTTCATATCAAATTTTTACCTTCATTGAATTAGGTTTAGTAAGACCTATTAACTATGATGCTTTCTTTAATTTAGAAGGTGATGCAGCTAGAGGCAAGGCTTTTTATAACGCTGATTGAGCACGTGCAACATATACAGATGCAGTCTTTCAACAGCTAAGTTTTTTTGATCAATTCTTTCAAGAAGAGAAGTTGAAAAAGACTTTAGAAGAGCGTTATGGAACTGACCAACCACTACATATGTGAAACTTTATGGTTCCTTATTTTACTCAAGATAAAATCTTGGCTTATGATTATCGTGACATTGATCAGTCCAAATTGACTGATCAAGAAAAAGCAAATTTTGAAATTGATTTTGATACAAGAATTGCTAATTCTACAACTTTAACTGCACAAGAAAAAGCAAATGGTAGAGATTTTAAAAATCTTTTTACCATTTTAAGAGACTTTATCCCACAAGATTCATTAATCCAAATTCATGATGAAATGCGTGATAATATTGCCTATGGTTCTGAAGATGTAGTTGCTCAAAATCAGGAAAATTTTGATGGGAAATTAGGTTTAAGCACATATCAAACCTACGTTAATGATTTTATCAATAACGTACAAAGTGGTCTAAATACCACTTTAAAAGATACTGCTCGTATCTTATTTAATAATGATAGTAGCAATATCTTAAACTCACTAGTTGATCAAAATTTAAACACTTCTGTAGGGGTTATTTATAATGGTGATGCTTTAGATGCTTTCTTTGCAGTTGATAATGATGATGATTTAAGAAATTCATCAGGTTACGAGCGAACCCCTATCAGAATTGTTAACCTAAAAAGTCGTATTACTTTAACAGATGGTTACATTATTCCTTCTTATTTAACTGATCAAGAAGCTAACGAAGTTGCTAGATTAGCACATCAAGACATTTATGATGGCTGATATGCTGAAGATTATAACGGCACATCAGGTTTACCAACTGGTTTACTAGGCACTTATCAAGATAATGATTCAACCGAAGAAGTAGCGATGTATGATGAAGATGAAGAATCATTTTCAAAACCTGGTTTTGAAAATTTCTTCTTTGTCAACTATACACCACCTACTAAGATCGCTAATAACATTGTTTTTTATAATCAAGTTGCAGACCCTAGTGCAGAGCAACTAGCCAATAAAAGTGAACTATATAAAGATAATTATATTGCTTGACAATTAGAGCAATCAGATTATGGATACGAAAAACCAACTGAAAATTATGATAATAGTGACTTTGCTAAATTCGTTAATATCGCTTCAGAAATGGGTGTAGTTAATTTTGATGGTATAGAAGTTCCTGCTTTTATGCATCCAGCGAGTGACTTATTGGTTTCAGCTGCTCAAGTTTACTATGTAAACAGGTTTAAAACTTAGTAAATAAATAAAAACTTTATTTATAAATTAACCCTTAAATTTGACTAAGGGTTTTTTATTTTTGTATTAAAGAACTATTTGTCTGTTTTAAAAAAATCAGGTTTCAATTCTACTACCAATATTCATTTAATGAAAATTAAAAAAATCTTTTATAAATGCACTGACTATTTTCGCTGATGAAGTAGACTTACGAATGAAAGCGAGTTAGCAAAGAAATTTGGTGTTCAATTTATTTCTTAAACTATTTCTTATATGTGAGCATGATTACCTTAAATACAAACAAGTGTAAAATGATTACATATGAAAAAAAGCAAAATCAAACCTAAAATATTTTTAGGTTTATTAATTTCTGGAATAACAGTTTTATCTATTATTTCAGGTGTATCAGCTATTGATAATCAACAAAAAGTTGAAAATAATCAAACTGATTCTGAAAAAAATTTGCTACTGAAACAAATAAAAAAGTCAGATTCTTTTGAAAATGTACTAAAAGTTTCATTTGCAGAATACAAAAAATATGAAAGTTCAAAGCCAAATAGCACAAACAAAACAGCAGAAATTACTCCAGGGCTTGATGCGTGAATGCCGGTTACTATATCTAATAACGATGAAACAAGAAAGAAGGAATTAGATGTTGTATTCACCTATTAAGAAATATAAAAAACTTAACAAATTGTTGCTTATTGCTTCTGCAAGTATAGGTGCTTTATCAATAATTGCTTTAGCTTCTTGTAGTTATAGCGATTTTAAATATACGCATCTTAAAAAAGACGCTGCAATTTATCAAAAAAACTCTAGCGAAGATAATAAACCTTATTTGAAAATAAGTACTTATGGTTCTAAATATTATACATTTAGTAATTGATACTGAGAAGGTCCTTCAGTTAAAGAACAGGCCGAACAATTTGGTATACCAATGAGAAATGAAACAGGAAAATGGTTGGTTAAATCCTCCGAAAAACCAGAAGTAAAATCTGAAAATTCCAATAATGATAAAAATATCGCAGATTCTAATTCAACAAACGTAACAAAAGAGTGGTTCGGAAATAAATATAAGGCTTCTTATACAAGCGATCAACTACAAGGAAAACCTGCAGAATCGAAATATGGCGATTTCTTTTATGCTACTAAAGAGATGCAAAAATCTGAGCCCTTTTATTTAAAACCCGTCAGTCTAATTAAAAATGATGGCGACCTAAAATCTGCTTTAAGGGTAGATGAATCAGGCAAAAAATATTATCAAAAATATTTCAGAGAAATAGTTTTAAGTGATAAAACTGACAAAGAATTATATGATAACTTTAGCCCGTGATCAAATAATTTCAATTACGAAGCAATTAAAAATAAACTTGATTTTAAAAATCTAAATTACTTATTTATTAAGGATTTTGCCAACTTAATTGCTTATAATGATTCGCCTGAATCAATTCTTGAGGGTGGCACAGAAATTGCAAAATATGAAATAGATGTTGCTAGTAAAACCATTAGAATTAAGTTTTTTTTGAACACCAACTACATTTGAAAACGATTCAACAGAAGTATCGGAAACTATACAAATTTGAAACCCTAAAAGACTTACGTCTTTTCTGATTCCAATTGAAAAAGATAAACTAACTTCTTTCGATTTTAATGATTGATCATTTAAATATTTGAAGTAAATAAGTCATACAAAAACACCTTCTTTTTGCTGAAGGTGTTTTTTTAATTTTAACTTACTTCCTAGTCAAAAAATAATTTTTACAGAAAGACTCGTTGAAGATGATACATCCACATTTTTAATGTATACACTTTTAACAGTTACTGGTCTCAGTCTTTTAATTGTGTCAAGTAATGCTTGTCATTTTCACTAAATGCTTGATCATTGACCACTCATTGACAAAGATAATTAAACATTTTTGTGGTAATATTTTCTATTTGATGTTCAATTATCAAATCTTATATACAATCGGTTGCAACTAAATAAGTTTTTTTATATATTCATAAATCATAACATTAGTTTTTTTACTTTATAACCAGCTAAATCATATTTAGTAAATATTTTTGTTATGTAATTTGGTTTAAAAACTCGTGATGTATTCTACAATTTATTTTTAATTTTTACAATAAATTTCAAGTTTTTGTATAATATAAAAGAACAAAGGTTCAAAAACATAATCCCCCACATTAGTGTTAAAGCTATCGCAATGGGCGCCAGACATCCTGCGATAGAAGTTGCTAAAGTATACATGGATCAGAGATAGTGTTTTTATAGCACCCTAACTGCGGTATCACTCAAGTCGTGGATCTGTCTAGGGCTAAAAGGCGACCTAGAGAAAAATAGAGAAAGAGCACATTGCTCTTTTTTTATTTTTTAATATATAATTTTATAATGATAAAAAATGAATTAAAAACCTTTACTCCTTATATGCTGAAAGATCCAACTTTTTTTAAAAACTTGTTTAACCTGCCTGTTAGTGATGTTCATCCCATTATTGTTTTTAAGGATGAAATAAATTATTTTTTTATGACATTAAGTACTTTTAAGGAAAAACATGAAATGCAAATTAAAAGTTTTGGGAAAATTAAAATAAAAGGGCAAGGAGCACAATACCACCTAACAAGAGATAGCATTCTACATTCTGATGTTATATATAAAGTAGATAAAAAACTTCTTAACAAAAATGTTTTTGGAGAAAATAAGAAAATGGTTAAAATTTTAAAGGACATTGAGATACAGAAAATTTTAAAGGATATGACGCATAGGTTAACTCAAGATCCGCCAAGAATAGCACTTGCTGTTTTAGATGTAGACCAATATAACCGAACTCATTCTAAATTTATATATTCCGATAAAAAAACATTTGAACAATATAGAAATGCTGCTGAAAAAGATAGAAATTACAACCCTGAAACCGAAAGAATAATAAATGATTTGTCAGACTATAAACAAATTTCTGATGAATTAGTCATTAATCCAGTTTTAGAAAAAGTAGAAATTGAAGAAGAAATAAAGTTATTAAAAAATGTTCTTTATGATGAATTAAAACTTTCTATAGAAAGAAAACGATCAATAATCGTGAAAGATGAAGAAATAGAAAAATTAAAAGAAGAAGTGAAATTAGTTCGCTCTTTAACTATGGGTGGTCCCAAAAGATAGCTAATCTTTGAGTTTATTTTATTTCAACATATAAAAAAACACCTTCTTTTCATTGAAGATGTTTTTTTAATTTTTAATTTACTTCTTAATCAAAAGCAATTTTTACAGAAGGTCCCATTGAAGATGATACAGTTACATTTTTAATGTATACACCTTTAACAGCTGCCGGTTTAAGTCTTTTAATTGTATCAAGTAATACTTTAGCATTTTCACTAAGTGCTTGATCACTCATTGATTGTTTACCAATTAATGAGTGCACAATTCCGAACTTATCAGCACGATAGTTTGCTTTTCCTTTTTTCAGTTCAACAACTGTTTTTTCAGGAGTTGGAGTAACTGTTCCTAAACGTGGGTTAGGCATTAACCCTTTAGGTCCAAGTTGTTTTCCATATTTACCTAAAACTGGCATCATTTTTGGATCTGCAACAATTACATCAACATCGAATTTTGCTTCTTTCATTCATAGTTCAAATTCTTGACGGTCAAGAACTAAATCTGCACCTGCTTGAAGTGCTGCTTCTTTAGAAGCTGGTGTTTCTGTTAAAACAAGCACTTTAGTAGTTTTACCATTACCATTTGGTAGTAAAACTGCTCCACGAAGTTGTTGATCACTTTTACGTGTATCCAGGTTTAAACGAATTGCTAAATCGATTGAAGCATCGAATTTTGCATATGAAGTTTCTTTTGCCAACTTAATTGCTTCTAATAAAGGTAATGCAATATTTTTGTCAACTTGTGCTTTAGCTGATTTTAGTTTTTTTCCAATTTTAGCCATTATTGATTACCTCCTTCAGAAGTTTCTTTTTCATCTGCATGAGTAACAACTTTAATTTCTTTATCTTTAGAATCAACTAAATCATGTTCAGCAGCTTTTAATTCTGCTTCCATTTTTTCTGAACGAGCAATTGCTTTTTTCTCAGCTGCTGCTTTAGCTTTTGCTGCTGCAATATCATCTCATCCTTGAATTAAAACACCCATGTTTCTTGCTGTTCCAGCAATTGAAGACATTGCTGCATGTAAATCACGAGTATTTAAATCTGGCAATTTATATTGTGCAATTTCTTCTAGTTGTTTTAAAGTAATTTCTCCTGCAATGTTTGCTTTTGCATTTGCTGAACCACTTTTTAGTTTAGCTGCTTGCTTAATTTTGTATGAAGCAGGTGAAGTAAATAATTTGAAATCAAAAGTTTTATCTGTATAAACTGTGATTTCTACAGGAACTGGTTCATTCCCTCTGTCTTTTGTTTGATCATTGAATGCCTTTGTAAAATCTGGCATTTTGATTCCAACACCAGCAAGTGCTGGTCCTGGTTTGGCTTGTCCAGCGTTAAATTGCAGTTTTGCAATTTTAGCGACTTTCTTACCGTTTCTGATTAATGGTGCTGCCATTTGTCATATCCTTTCGATTATTTGTGGTTCGATTGTTAATTTGTATAATTAACTCCCACGACTATGGTCGCATTCTTCAGTTTTTTTTAAACTGAATAAAAATGCTTTTTTATTTTAATATAAAACCTTGATTTTTTGAATTTTTAATTCAGAAAATTTAGGTAATTTTATTGCTCGTTTTTTAGTAAAATATGAGCATTTAATTTTTTATTTTTAGTTATTAAAGTGCTTTGGATCTAATTTATAAAGAAACAAAACCACTTATAAAAAGCCTAAAAATTGACAATTTTTTGAAAAATTATTTATAATTATTTTGCCTAGTTCTATTTTTCTTTGTCTTTTTACTCATAATAATTAATTTCAAAGGTTTGTTAACGTACTAGGCAAATTTTAATTTTTTATTTTTTAAACATAAAGATAGAAATTCGTTAAAAAGTTTACCCACTTGTTTATTTGAGTGGGTTTTTTATTTAAAAATAAAATTAGTATTATAATTTTATTGCCTAGCATTCTTATTTTTCATGATAGTTACAATTTTAAATTTTTTAGCGCTAGGCAGATTTATATTACAACAGATGGCTTAGTTGATTTGTCCATCTAATCTTTTTTAAGCCCCTGGTTTTTTCAGGGGGTTTTTGTTTTTTTTAAATCTGATAGTATTAGATTGTTCTGGATTATTAAGATAGGTTTTGCTAAACAAAACATAAAATGACATGTCAAAAATATCGCTAAAAAGTTTTTGTTAAAATTTCAAAGCAATATTTAACTTCTTGTTTAGGATTTTAAAAATGCTCATTACTTAATTTGAAAAAATCTCTTGTGTGTGCAAGAGATTTTTAATATTGTTTTTATTGATTTTAAGCTAACAAAACTTTAGTTTTCTTTGTATTCAGGAATGCTTTTACTGGGTTTCTTATATTTGTAAAGTGGAACTTTAATTTCAAAACTAATTGAATCTTTACTATAAATCTCTCCAAATTGATATAGGTAATTTTGAGTAATTGTTTTTGCTGCAATTTCAGGAAAATATTTCTTAAGCAGTAGTTTTACGTGTGGATATTTATTGCTTCCTTTTTGTAATGTTTCAAAAAATGTGTACTCGCTTTTGACAAATGCTTTTAAATTTATGTACTCTTCAAAAACTTCAATCACAGGTCCATTATTTGAAAAATCAAAGTATTCATTTTGCATTAAAACTGCTCAAATTGCTGCTTTTAATAAGTCAGATTCAACACTCAAATATCAAATCGGTTCTAAAATTTCGTGTATTTTTAAAAAGTGCATTAATAAGGACTGATTTCAAATAATTGTTTGCTTGTTATTATATTCAGGCTCTAAATGATTTGAAAAATTATTAATAGTTGTTTTGATTTCACTTCTGTCACTTAATAAAAAAGCCTCATAATTCCACGTGTTTTTCGTAGAAATTAGAAAGCCATTCATGCGTAATTCTTCGTGAACAAATTGTTTATAACTTTGATCAGTTTTAATGTGATTATATAATTGAACAAAAGATAGTGACTGATTATTGCTTTGTAAATATGAGTAATTAACTTCTTTTTCACGGTTTTTTTCTAGAACGTTAATTTCATTTTTTTTCAGTTTAATAGTCTGGCTACCATCTCTTAAGTAGACACTGCCTGGATATTTATTTTTTTGATCATCTACTAGTGAGTAGATGATTTCACGAGTTGGTTTAACTCGTAATTCTATGATGTAAGGATCTTTTGAGCGCAGCGAAATTTTATAAAAGAAGGGTAGTAAATAAGGATATATATTTTTAGATATCTCGTTACTTATATAGATGATAGTGCGATCGACACATTTAAAAATTTCGTCACTGCAAAAATGAATAGGATTCATTATCGAGGCTTGTTTATGGCTAAGTTGATCTTTTTGAAAAAATTCTAAACCAACCATTTCGCCGTCGTCCCTAATCCCAAAATAAAGATTACCACCGAAACCATTATTGAGAAAACCAACAACTGTTTTCAGTCACTTTTTTGAATCATAATTCAACAATAATTTGAATTCGTATGATTCGTCTTCGCCGACTTTTATTTTCACATTTTTATTTTAACAAATTTGCAAAAAAATTTTTCAGTAAATCAAAAAATAATTATTTTTTTATTTTTCTCAAAATTTCATTATTTTTGAAAATAAAAATAAGCCAAAAATGGCTTATTCAAATTTGTTTAATTAAATCTTGTTGATTTGTTTAACTTGTAATGAAGGAGTTTTTTCATCAACACCTTCTTCAAGTTTAGCTAAATCTTCAATCACATCTCTTTTTTCAATTGCTTTAATTAATAAGGCATTAACAAATGGTGCTAATAACATTATAAAAGTAAAGGCAATGAATAAAATAAACCGTAAGAAATTAGTTGCTTTAAATCCACCATCTGCAAATAATCCTCAACTAGCAGAACCTTCTGGATCTATTGCTGCTGTGCTAACGGTTGAGTAAATGAATGCAATCACAGCAACTGCAATTAAAGAAATTGCAATGATAGTTGAACCATAGAAGACAACGTTGTTGATTTTCTTAATTTCTCCTTCTTTAAAGTGACCTTTAAAGCGTTTGTATGCATATAATCCCATGATAATTGCATAGTTAAAGAAGAATAATAAAGTAGGTCAGTTAGTTGCTCCATCAAGAAATGCATCTGAATTGAAGATGAAAGCAGGTAATCAAATTGGCAAGAGTCATAACAACATGTAGATTGCAATTAAGACCAATGCTCTAACTTCATGACTAATATCTCTACCATTGAATTTTGCTCTAATATTTTTGATTAATCAGTCGCTACCTAGTGATAATCTAGTTTGCACAGCACGCGAGTAATCTTGAATCATGAATCCAGTTAATCCGTTTAATAATCCTAAAGTAGAAATGAAAATGAAGAAGAAAACAAATCCTGTTACTCATTCATTTGATCCACCTAAAGAGATACTAATTAAGCCACCGATATTTCCTTGGGTTTGTAGAATAGAAGAAATTGCTATTAAAACATAAATAACTAAAACAATAACCATTCCGAAGAAAATTACAAGCGGTAATTGTTTTCCATCATTTTTCATTCTTGATCTAGCTGAACCAACTGATAAGAAAGCATCGAAAGCAAATAAAACTCCCGGCAACGCTAGAATCATTTTTTGGAATGAAAATTGTGGGTGAGTTACGAAAGCATTAGCAGTTTCTGTAACACCGTTTGTAGTAATTGTTCTTTGATTCACAAAGACAATTCCCACAACAATTGCTATTACTAAAGGAATTAATTTTAATCCTGTAGTAACAGTTGCAAAAATTCCACTAACTGTTGGATCAATAATATTTAAACCTAAGAAGGCAAAAGTTAGAATGATTCCAATAATAAAATGGAATCATGCGTGATTAACTGCAGAGTTAATCGCTGCTGCAGTTGCTGAATCGGCAACTGCTGCTAGAAAAGCAACAAGGATTTCGCTTGAGAAAGATCCTAAAGTAATTAATAAGATCCCTCAGTAGAAAAATGATCAACCATATGCTACGAAGTAACCGTATCTTTTACCTCCATTTTGGTAAGCTCAAGAACTAATTCCCACAAGCTTTTTGACTTTTAATGATGAAATTTCACTGAATGATAGAGCTGAAAATAAAGCAATAATTCCACCAACAAATCAGGCTAATAATCACGTTATACTTTCACCACTTGAAGTACGACTGACTGATCCGTTTTTAAAGAAGATACCAATACCGATAATCGAACCAACAACTAGCGAAATAGCGACTAGCATCCCGATTTTGCGTACACTTTTTTGTGACACGTTTTTCCTTTCTTAATAAAAAACCCTTAACTAGAGTATGTCTGTTAAGGGTTTTTGTATTATTTTTTCTTGTGTTTTATTTAAAAATTTAATTTACAAAAACCCCTATCCAAACATTTGATAGGTTGTTTGTTCGGCAAAGAAAAGTTTAATAATAATTTTCATTTGTGACCAACTTTTTTTATTTGTAAATTAGGTGAATTATATAGAAAAATAAATTTTTTTAGAAATTATTTTTTTCATGTAGGTCTAAATTAAAGGTTCTTGCTTTTCAAATTTTGTAATTATTAAAATTCTTAAATTTTTTCTTCATTAATAAATCTTCAATTCTGCCATAGCCAAAAGTGAAGAAGACAAAAATTAAAAGCACAACAACTAATAAGACTCGGCTAATTATTTCATCAGAATAATTAGTCATTAACTGGCTTTCTAGTTGTGGAATTAGAAAAAAATCAATGATAGGCAGTAACAAAGTTACTGCTAAAGACAGAAACACAGTCGCAACTGCTATTCAAGCAAAAAGTAGGAAACAGCGGATTTTTTCGACCTTAATAAAGTTTTTTCGCCGATTCACGATCGCTCCATAGATCGAAAAAATGATGAACATAAAGGTAAAAACAGTTACTCAGTTAGCTATTAAATCAGCAAAAGAATATAGCTTAGCCATCGCTTCATCATAACCTCTATTTGAGTAAGTATTGATATAACCTAGGGCACCAATTAAAGTAAAAATAATGAAAAAAGGTATCACCAAAACTAGCGAATATTTAACTCCTGTTCAAGGTTTATCGCTATTTAAAGTCTTTCTTAATTTTGCAGAAAAAGGTATTTCTCCGTGTGCAATTAACTCTTCTAAATACCTTGGACTCCATACAGAAAAAGAATTTAGGATTCCCATGATGCTTGTTGCAATGATAATGTTGACTATTCCAAAGAGAATTATTCCAACATTTTGACCACTACTATTTGTGCCAAATAACTGTCTAATTTTGTCTGCCATTAAGAAGAAAGAACCACCATTTATTGTCATTGCAATTGCTATTGATAAGTTAATAACTGTCACAATTACAAGACCCAAAAATAATGCAAGTGGTGCTTTTTTAGGATTTTCGAGTTCACTCTGAACACCTGTTAAAACATAGAAACCATCAAAAGCATAAAAGATTGCCCCTAGCGAAATAAATAAACCTAAACCGGGCGCAAATCTTACAATTGAAGCTCCTGAAGCGATAGTTAAATCAGTAGGTCTTTGCACTAAAGCACTAGTATTTGAAGGATATTGCGAAGCAACAATAAAGCCAACTATCACAATAAAAACTATAGGAATAAACTTTAAAATAACTATTATTTTGTTCTGTCAATCAGCTAACTTTGAAGATAAACCTGAAAAAATAATGAAATAAATAGCTAATAAAAAAGCAATCAATGCTCAAATTAATCAGTCATATTCAGAATCAACTCCCAAATTGAACCTATAAGCACTAATCTGATTATAAACTATCGCCCCTAAGCCATCTTGCAAAGAAGAAATAATATAAAAAGGTACAAAAAAGAAAGCTAATGGTAAATAAATAAAAACCATAAAGTTTTTACTTGCTTTAAAAACTGTTCTTGAATTAAAAACTTTATTTCAAGAAATTAGTGATAAGTTGTCTCTTTTTGCAGAAGCAACTTCTATCAAAGCTAGAGCCATCGCAATTACAGCAACTGCAGCAATTATCCAAGAAAAAAAAGAAAGTATCAATGAGTTTTGACTCATTGATAAAACAGTTTCTGATTTAAAGAAAATACCAGCACCAATTGAGGAACCTAAAACAAGCAGCATTGCTGAAAAAAAAGAAATTTTTTTCTTTTTGTATTTTTTAGCAAATGCTTTTGCTTTATCAGTTTCTTTTTGTTTCATAAGTTATATGATAATCAATTATCTGATAATCTAGTGAATATTTTTTAAGACTAGCAATAATCACTTAAATGTTAAAAACGTCTTTCACATTTTTTCTAACTTGTTTTACTAAAGTTTCAAGATCAATTCCTTTAACTTCAGCAACTTTTTCATAGACATATTTAACATAAGGACTTTTATTTGGTTTACCTCTAAAAGGCATTGGTGTTAAATATGGTGTGTCAGTTTCACAAAAGATTCTATCAAGTGGAACTATTTTACATGCTTCACGTAAAGCGTGATTATTTTTGAAAGTAATTACTCCTGAAAAAGAAAAGTAAATATTTTTGACATGTTTTAAGAATCTTTCAGCTTCAAAACTATCACCACTAAAAGTGTGGAAAATGAATTTAACATCTTGATATTCTTCTCTAGAAATGATTTCAAAAATATCATTAAAAGCATCACGGCTATGAATTACAACTGGTAAGTTTCTTGCTTTAGCAATTTCAATGTGAGCAATAAAACTTTCAAATTGAATTTCTTTACTTGGGTTTTCTTTATAGTAATAATCAAGCCCTACTTCACCAATTGCGACAGTATCTTCACTAATAAATTCTGTCAATTTATTAGTGTCTTCTTTACCTTTAACTTCCATAGGGTGAATTCCTAAAACTTCTTGAACAAAATTAGGAAATGCCTTCTTCATTGTTTTAATTTCTTCAATTTCTTTAAAAGAAACGCCTGTGAAAAAAATCATTTCTAGTTCATTTGTATCAATTCAACTTTGAACTTCTTCAATAGGATTTTCATAATACTCTAAGTAAGGATGAGTATGTAAATCAATAAATTTTAGTTTTGACATAAAAAAGATTGTATCACTTTCAGCAATACAATTTTAAATAATTAAACCTCGTTTTTTCAGGTAGTGTTTGAGCGTAATTCTTGTGTTAAAAAGTGAAGTGTCTTCATTAAAAAAATTAGAATTTTTTATCACTTGTTGATATTCTTCGTAAGCAGGTCACTTCAAAATCTTGACACCTTTTTTGCTATTTAAGTGAATTTCAAATTCAAAACCTTTACCATTTAAATGATATTTATAAAAAAGTTTTTGAATATTTGAGTGCAAAGATTTCTTATGTTTTTCTATTTCATTATCCAAAACATTATCTTTTGCTTCGTTAATGCTATACCTTCTCATTGTCATTAAGTTTTTGATTTTATCAATTAAACTTGAATGAAATTCATTAGTTAATAAGTCATGAATTTCTTGATATTTTGAAAATTCTTTTTTCATAAAATTTTCATTAAAATGATTTATATATTCATCTCGTTGTTCGAATATTTCATAATTTTGAATCACTTGTAAATAAAAAGAATGTCAACTACTGATTTGCACAGTTCCATCTCGATCAATTTTTATTTTTAAGTTATCGTGTTTTAAATTTCTTGTTCTTAAGTAAGAACAAATTTGTTTAACAACAACTGATTCAATTTTTTCGTGTTCAAAAATTGCTCTTAATTTTTTAAAATAATTATGCTC
Organism: Mycoplasmopsis agassizii; assembly: GCF_002272945.1. GTDB lineage: Bacteria > Bacillota_I > Bacilli_A > Mycoplasmatales > Metamycoplasmataceae > Mycoplasmopsis_B > Mycoplasmopsis_B agassizii. The sequence goes on from NZ_NQMN01000002.1 coordinate 300,522, forward strand.
AGCAGAATGAATTACATCATATATTTTTGAATAGTTTTCGATAGGATGTTCTTTATAAAAAGACTGCAAAAAACTCTTAGCACTAACAAAAGCTTGTATCATGCTATTGGCGTTTGGATAAGATTTTCTAGTTAATCTTCTTGCGAAATTATCATCCACTATTACTATTATAATCTTTTTAATTACATAAATTTTTAAATATTTGGTTTTTTGAAAACTTTTTTGGATTTTCGTGTAGAAAGCACTAAAAAATCCTTGCTTTTTTTACTTACCTAAACAGAAGTTTTTAAAAATTTCATCTAGCAATAACTCGTTATCTGCTTTACCAGAAATATTGATCAAATCTTCTCAGGCTTTTGTAATGTCGGTGATTACAATGTCTGCAGTTAAACCATTTGATAAGGCGTTATATGCATCATTTAACGCTTCATAAGATGACTTTAGTAAAGACATTTGTCTTGCGCCAATTAAAACTTTTTCATTGTCAAGATCTAAATTTTTATATTCAGAAACCATTAAATCAAGTAGGTTATCAATATTTTTTTCTTTAGAACTTATATAAATTTTTTCAGCATCTAGTTTTTCTAGTAAATCAGACTTACTAAAAACTTTTATGTATTTTTTATCTTTGCTTTGCTCAGTAATTAATTTATCAACTTCAGTTTCACCTTCAATTGCATCAATTAAATGAATAATAATTTTTGATTCATTAATCAGTTTTAAAGATCTTTCAATTCCAATATTTTCAACAACATCACTACTATGATTTCTAATTCCAGCACTGTCATTAATTTGAAAAAGAATTCCTTGGTATTGAAATTCACCATTAATAATATCTCTAGTTGTTCCTGGTATATTTGTGACAATTGCTTTTTCTTCATTTAATAATAAATTTAATAAACTAGATTTTCCTGAGTTAGGTTTTCCTACAATTGCAACTTTTATTCCTTCAAAAATAACTGAAGCTTTTTCACTAAGTTCTATTGCTTTTTTCTCTTTATCTAAAATTTTTAAAACTTTATTTATTAACTTTTCTTCATCAAGAATTTCAATATCATCATATTCAGGATAATCAATATTAACTTCTAAATGTCCGATTAACATTTGCAAATCAGAAATTAATTCTTGAATAAATTTAGATGTTTGACCACTAAATTTTTTCACGCTTGCTTTAGCTTGTGTTTCTGTTTTAGAAAAAATTAATTCATGAATTGCATCGGCTTTTATTAAGTCAATTTTTCCATTTAAAAAAGCTCTTCTTGTAAATTCTCCTGGCTCAGCTGCTCTTGCCCCATTAGTAAAAATAAGTTCAATTATTTTTTGCAAAACAATTAAACCACCATGTGCATTTATTTCAACTAAATCTTCTCCAGTATATGAATTAGGGTTTTCAAAAGTTATTAAAACAACTTCATCAATTATTTCGTTTTTATCATGAATATGACCGTAATAAATACCTCTCTTATTTTCAAATTTACCTTTAAAAATTTTTTTAATAATTGTAAAAGTATCAGGTCCACTTATTCTAATTATACCTATAGGTTGGTTAACTACACCACCTGAAGAAATTGCGCATATCGTATCAAACATGTTTTAATTATATGTAATATATTTAGCTATTTACATAAAAATCTTTTATGTGATCATAGACAACTTCATAAGAAGTTTTATTAAATAAATTTACTATATAAATATAGTCTTCTAATTTTTCTTTATCTAATTTTAAATAGTCAATTATTTCATCTTTTGTTAAAATAGAAAACTTCAAAAATGAAACTATATCAAAATATTTTGATCCCTTTCTTGTTCATTCAAAATCAATTAATTTTATTTTTTTATCAGTTGTAAAAATAGTATTTTTTGGTCTTACATCTCCGTGAATAACTTCATTAAAATCATCTTTATATTTATCAACTATTTCTAAATATTTTTTGTCTTTAGTTTTATAAAAATGTCAATTCATTTTTGACAAATTTAAATTTGTCTTTCAAACTTTTTGAAGTTCATCTAATAATAAAAAATCAGATTCTTTTGTCTGATATTTTTTTAAATAGATGTCTCCTTCATATCATTTTTTAATTGCAATATATGGAGTTACATAAATATAATCTTCGTTATTTTTTAAAAAAATAATTTCGTCTTTATGATCAGCAATTTTATTTATTGCAATTCTAATTTGAACTTTAACATCATTTAAATAAGCAATATAAGTTCGATTATGAAAACCTTTATAATGAAATTTTATTTTGCTAATTTGCTTGAATATTTTTTTTGGCAATTTTCTTTTTATATAAAGCATAATACCCCTTAATTTTATTTATGAAAGTTTCTTTGTTTGCGATGTTTCTGCTTACTAAATAATTTGTTATATATTCTAACACAATGGTTATAAAAATTAGTGGTCAAGAAAAGTTTGCAAGCTCAAAAAATGTTGATCTATCGATGTTTACTTGAATTGCGGCGCCTAGTCTATTTGCGCCGAAAACACCGAAATATACGACATCTCGTAATAAATTTTCAAATAAAAAACTTCCGTTAATAATTAATTCTTTTTTTGATGCAGGTATTACTCATACCCTCAATATTTTAAAATATGAAAAACCTTGTTTTCTTAATGTTTCAAGTGTTTGAAAATTAATTTTATTAAATGTTGAACTTGTAATTACCGCAAAGTTAAAAGATGAGTGTAAAACTAGAACTAAAAATATAGTTGTTATTGGTTCGAATCATAAAATATTTAATAAATAAAAAACTAACAAACTCGGAATTATTCTAACTGATAAACCAATTATTTTAAATATCAATGACTGAGCTTTCTTATTAATTTTTTCACTTTGAAAAATACCAATTGTGGTTCCTATTATAAAAGTAAAAAATCAAATTATAATTGTTTGTAATAAGACATCTCAAACTAAACTTATTGGTGAATTTCCTGATGAATCAAAAATTATTGCAAGATCTATTTGAAAAAATCTTTCTAATAAATTGGTTATTACTTTTGCATTTGAATAATCATATTCTAAATTTGCAAGAGCTATAACAGCGATTATAAAACTAATAAATCCAAAAATTAATAAAATAATTTTTTGGTGATTGTAATGAATTGAATATCTATTTGTTTTAGCATTAAATTTGATGCCGTGAAACAAGTATTTTTTTATTAAAAAAATCATCAATTCATTTAATAATAAAAAAATGAAATAGATTGTTAAAGGTGCTCCCAGTTGATCATAAACAGAATTTTTTAAAGGTGTATAAATTAAAGTTCCTGTACCGATTATTCCTACTGCCCCTAGCAATGATATTCACCTAAAATTTGACTCTAAAGAAAAAAAATACAAATTTAAAATTCTTATTTTTATTCTTCAAAAAACTTCTAAATAAAAACTTTTTATTTTACTATTTCTTAAACTAAGTGATTTATAAAAATATTGTAAATCAGAATTATTAATCATATCAACTAAGTATCTGTGAACTCATAACCACGTAAATCATGAGTAAGTTAAAAATGCTGCATCATTAGCTCTAAAAGCGTTAGAAAAAGCCCTTGCAAATAAAATAATTGGAAGGGCTCTTAGGAGTATGATAAAAAATCGGTAGAAAGTAAATGCAAAAAAACTGTGTATCTTTCTAGCTCCAAAATATGAAGAAACAAGTGAAACCAAAAAACCTACAATTGTTCCTAGAACTATCAAACGAATCGAAACTCACATTTGTTGTAAGGATAATATTCAAAGATTTTGTCCTGGGAAATAATTACTTGAATCTGTATATTTAAAAAGATCTGAAATAAATTCATTAAATAAACTTACTCCTGCTGGATTAAAGCGTGATGAAATATAAATAGTTAAATAAATAACTATTGTCAACACAATTAATCACAAGAATATTTTTAAATTAGGATTTAAAAATATTTTCCTACCTTTTTTATATCAAATCATTTTTTATTTTATAGCTTTTTCGTAAGGTTCCTTTATCTCTTTATTAAAATCATTTATATATCTGTAGAAGTTATAACCACTACCTTTACCAAATGAATCTTTATCTTCTAAAGAAAGTGCTATGAAAGCATCTAGAAGCAATTTTCTTTCTTGTTCATTTAATAAATCTTTATTAAATGCAACTATGTCATAAAATAAAGAGTTGGTTAGGGTAAGAATTTCGATTCTTTCTCCTTGTGGAGGATTGAAAATATTTTTCTTTGTACCTCCATCTTTGTTGTGTTGTCACGCAAATGAGTACATGTCATCTAGAAAAATTCTGTATCCACTTAATGTTCCAATTGTATTTCCATCATCTATTTTATGTTTACCTGATGGAATACTTGCTATTGTTGCATGATCACCAAAATGATCTTTAAACAACTTCTCTTGGATAATATATTTTCCTTGTTTTTCAGTTTTTCCATGAACGATTCCAAAATTGTAAAAATCTTGTCAGTTTTTGTCATTTCAAGCTTTTTTAATTTTTTCAATAGTTTCATCATTACCAACTATTGCAACCATTCCACGGTAATAAGGAGTAGTATTTTTATTACCATCTTTAGTTGTTAAATCACCATACAAAAACTCTCATTTAACTCCATCTCATTTTTCACGGGTGTCATCTCATGTTTGATAAGGGTGTAGTTTTAAATAATCATTTACTCATTTTGCAGTGTTTTTTAAGTATTCAGGCCCACCCTCATCTTTATAAAACATTTGCTTTGTATCATCTTTAAATGAGCGAGTTTCAGTTCTTGCTAGGTACTCAACATTTTTAATATCTGGTTCTTCTACAGCGTGTCTGACATTTATAATTGTCATTGCTGATTTACCCGCTTTTAAGTCATTTAGACTAGCCTTTTTTTCTTCATTTGATGCAATTTTTACTTCAACAATTTTTGCATCCTTATACTTGTTGTCTGTATCTTTTTCTTTTAACTCTTTGATTTTGCTATTCAGTGTTTTTGTAAAATCTGCAACAGCAGTTGAGCCAGTTTTTTGAGTAAATCACTCTGTCCCTAGAGTTAGGTTCACTTTTTTAATATTTGGATCTTCAGCATTTGAACACGCTATTGCTGTTGAAACTCCTATTAGTGAAACAATCCCCAGAGAAGTGAATAGTAATTTTTTACTTTTTAATTTCATTGTTATTCCTTTTGATATATTTTTTTTGCTTCATCAATTGAGAAATCATCGATTTCTCATGTCTTAAAAATAATTCCATTTTTAAGACCAATCACTTTGGTGAAGACTTGTTTGTTGATCAAACCTAAATCATGAATATTGATTAAGGTTAAAATATTTTCAGTTGTGGCAACGTATTTAATAGCGTTAATCACATCTTCAGCAATATTGACATCAAGACCAGTTGTAGGCTCATCAGCTAAGATGACTTGTGGCTTTTGTAAAAATATCTTAGATAGTTCTACTCGCTGTTTTTGACCACCAGATAAGTTACCTACAGGTGTGAAGATAAAATCTTCAATACTTAAAGTTTTTAAAATCTTTTTAATATTTTCAAAATCTCGCTTTGTGATGATGTTGAAGAATCTAAAAAATTTATTTTCTTGCAAGTTATAAAATCTTTTAAGATTTTTATAAACATCATCTTCAAAAATTAAATTTGGACTTTGATTTAAGAAAGCAAAACTTTTGACATATTTTTTGAGATCGTTTTTGGAAAACTTTTTAATGTTTTCCCCATCTACTAAAAAATCTCCTTCAGTGATTTTTAAATGATTAATTAATAGATTAAATAACGATGTCTTACCAGCTCCTGATGAACCAATAATTGCTATAAATTCGTTTATATCTAGTTTTAAATTAATGTTTTTCAGCAGTTCTTCTTTACTGTTTTTATATGATGCTGAAATATTGTTTAACTCGATAAAAGACAAAAAAATTACTCCTTTCTAGGAGTAATTAAAATGAATTGAAAATAAAAAAAGTCTAACTACGACAGCATTACCTGTATCAGTCAAAAGAGTATATTCTCAGCCATTACTAGCACCCCTGATAATTCTATTTTATAACTTTTTTGCCGTTTTGTAATTTTTTTACTAAAAATCTTATTCAGGAATCGAAACTATCTTATAAAGTTTTTCATCAATTCAAACAATGTCTTTGTCTCTAACTTTAGAACCACGACTCATAGTTCGTTTACCATTGACCTTAACAACATGTTTAGTTAAAAAAACTTCAGCTGCTCCACCTGTTTGAATTTCACCGATTTTTTTTAAAAGTTGACCAACTTTTATTTCATTACCTCTAATTTCAATATTCATTAGTAACCTTTAACCGAAGCAATCAGTTGTTTATTTTCTTGATATTCTGCTGAAACAATCAATAAAGCACCTCTTGCTTTATTAATAAATAGATCAATATCTCCGTTAAAAACATTTAATGCTTCTTTTAAAAATTGAGCGTTGTAATTAACTGTAAAAGATTCACCTTGAATTTTTACACTTTCAGTTTTAACTTCAAATTTTCCACCTTCACTAATGTATGAAGATAAACCAAGTGATTGTTGATTTTCACGGTTTTCAATTTTGAACTTAACGATATTATTTTTTGAATCATTTAAAACAGTTACTTTGTCAATTAAATTGATTAAATGCTGTTTTTCAATTTCAATTCTGATATCCATTTCTCATTTAAAAGGGTTATTGGTTGATAAATCTTGATAAGGTAAATTTACAATTTTTGTCTTAATTATTTCTCTACCATTTTTAATTTTTAATTCATAACTTCCTGGATAAATTTCAATTGTTTTTTCAAAACTTAAAGATTGTAAATATCTAATTGTTTTTGAATGTAAAGAAATATTAAATTCTTCAATGTAATTGATAGTTCTTGTTTCCATTGCAATTCTTTTTTTATCAGTTGAAATGATTTCTAATTTTCCATTTGCATAATTTAGATTTAATGACGAAAGAATTAAATCTTCTTTTGCAGGATGGTTCATGGCAATATAACCAACTTTTTTAATTGCATTAATTAATAATTCACTTTCAAAATCAAATTTATTACTTTGTAAAACGAAGTTGATTTCTTGGAAACTTTCTGTCTCTAATAAACTAATATCTGTTACATATGATCCTGAAGTTATGTTTAAAGAATTATTTTTAATTGTCAAAACAATATCTTCATCACAGTAATTTAAAATAGCTTTCAAGTTTTTTGCTAAAACTAAAAAACTTCCTGTTCCTTCAGAACGGTTTTTAATATTGTCCAGATCCATAATATTTTGAATAGACATTTCATTGTTAGTTGTTGTTGCAATTATTTTGTCACTTAAGACATCAAAATAAATTGCTCTCATAGACATGTTGGTATTTCCATGATCAACAATTCTAAAATTGTTATCCAAAAATTTTAAGAAATTTCTTTTCTTTACATATATCTTCATAAATTCTACTTTCTAATTAATAATTAATATTAATCGTTGTTGATATGTTAATAAGTTTCTAAAAACCCCTATAATACGGCGTTTTCATCAAAATAAGATGTTAATTAAACTGCTAGCTAGGTTTACGAACATTTGTTAATAACTGCTCGTAAGTTCTTTTTGTTTGAACAGATTGTAAATCTTTTTCAAACACTGTTAAAGAATTTTTTACAGTTGCATGATTGCGACCAAAATAAGATCCAATTTTTTCTAAAGTCATTTTTAGTAAATCTCTCATCATAAACATGGCAACTGTTCTAGCTTTAAATAATTCAGGTTTCCTGCTTTCTCCTTTGATATCACCAATTTTTAATCTGTAATAATCAGCAACGATTTTAATAATCCTATCAGGAGTTATATTTTTTTGTTCAACTTCTTTAATACCAATATTTTCAATTACAAAAGGCAAAGTAATTTCTGAAATATTTTTTTCAAGCCGAGAAACAGCAAAATCTAATTTACTAATGAAGCCTTCAACTTCTCTAAATTTACCTGTCGTATTTCTAATTAAATATTCGATTGCATCTTCATCAAAATTGTATTTAGATAAATTTGATTTTGAAATTTTAAATTTATAAATTTCTCGATATTCATTGATCGAAGGTAAACCTAATTCAATTGATAATCCACTAAGTAATCTTGTTTTCATCCTGTCGTCCATCGGTGGAAGTGATCTAATATTTTTATCTGAAACAAAAACTGTAACTTTAGAAGCGTTAATTCTTTCATCAATTACACCAAAGATAAAATTCAATGTTTGAATTTTATCACCTTGAAAATAAGTTTGAAAATCATCAAAAATTAATAAATCTGCATCAAATAATTCTTCTTGAATTTCTAATTTCACATCGCTATTATTTTCTTGCAATTTTTTAGCTATGTAATGAGCAAAAAAATTAGATTGTAAGTAAATTACACTTTTATCTTCACTCTCTAGAAAGTTTAAAGCAACAGCTTGCATAGCGTGAGTTTTACCTAAACTACTTTCACCATAAATATATAAACAACTGTAATTAAAATCATCTTCAATTATTTTATTTACTGAATGATGAATATCTTTATTAAAAGGTAATATTATGTAGTTAGACAAAATATTTTTTTGGTTTAAAGATCTTAGAGAACTTCTTTTTATTTCACTTAGCTGAGCAATCTTTTTTTCTTTAGATTTTGTAATCTTCATTTTGTCATCAGTTAGAATAGTTCCAAAATCATATGAATCGCCATATAAATCCCGAATTGAAGGAGAAATTTTATTAAGGTAGTTTTCCAAAACACTTTGGTCGTTTTCATCACTTAAAACAATCGACACAAAATTATTATTAACTGCTTCAACTTTTAGTGAATTTAAAATATTATTAATAAAGAAAGCGTCGCCTTTCAAACTATTTTGAAGATGTTTTTTTAAAATATCTGTCTGAGCAGACAACGAATCTTTATTAATGTCTATTTTTTTCATAACTTTATTTTAATTAATAAATTTAGAACAATTTAAAAATGTTAATAAATAAATTGATTACAAGGCTTTATCAACACACTTATCAACAAAGGAAAATATGAGAGAAGTAATTTTTATTGAAGAAATTGACCAAAAAAGTAACTTTTTGGTCGTTTCAAACGAAAAAAAGGAAAAATTAACAATTAACTTATCAACAGAAAATAATGCAGAATTATTTGTTAATAAATCCTACTATTTTTTAGAATTTGAGTGAGATAGCAAAAGCGAAAATTATTACTTTTCAAACGATAAAGGAATTCTAATTTGAGTAAAAGATGACAAGTCATTTTGGAAGAACAAAGAAAAACTAGCAAAAAGTGATTTTGATACCGAGAAAAAGACATATTTTGATTATGTTGTGTTAGCTATAAATAAATTAAGATTGATTAAAAAAGAAGAAGTTTCTAAATTTCAAAATAAAGAAGTAAAAAATTTACTTAGATACACAGGATTAAGTAAATATGAAGAAGATTTTGGCGACAACTTTTTCTTCTTGTATTTAAGAGCAATTCGTTATATTTCAAATTCGATTAAAAGAAACTTTTTTTCATTAAATAATCCATATAAATTAAAAGAAGTTTTTCCTGGAAGTTTTTGATTTGCTGATCTAGATAAATTTTATTTAGATGTTATGTGAGGTGATTTTGATAGCGATTTAAGAAGATTTGAAGTTATAAATAACTCACTTCAAAAATTAGAAAGAAATAACGACACAATTTTAAAAAAAACAAAAATAATTGATGACATAAGAAATAACCATGAAGTTGAATTCGATGAAAATGATGACATTTTTCATGACTTGTTAAACAAAAAAATAATTATTCAAATAGATGATGAAAGAGTGACAAGAAGTGAAACCTACAAAAAAGAAATGTTTATCTACCATAAAATTAAACAAATTTCTGAAAGTAAAAATAACTCCATTTTATGAGGAGAAACTTCTGATAATAATTTTTATTCAAAAGCACAAAAAGAAGCTATAACAAAAAGTTTAGAAAAAAATTTTTGAATTATTTCAGGGTTTCCTGGAACAGGTAAAAGTACAATAATAAAAGAAATACTAAATCAAGTTTTAGGTGAAGGATTATATTCTGAATCAGAAATTGCAATTGTTACTCCAACAGGAAAAGCATCTTCACAACTTTCTCAAAAAATTAATTATAGAAGTAAAACTATTCATAGTTTTTTTGATTTACTAGCAAAAGAAGATGAAGATGAATTTGATTATGGATTTGTAAAATTTTTAATTATTGATGAGTTTAGTATGGTTGAACTTAATGTTTTATATGACGTTTTAGAAAAATTAGACAACCTAGAAAAAATAGTTTTTGTTGGTGATGAAAATCAATTACCAGCAATTGGATCAGGAAATTTAATGCAAGATTTAATTAATCTTTTTCCTGATAATGTTTCTAAACTAAAAGAAAATTTTAGGAGCAAAACTAAACAAGACATTTTTGAATTTTTTAATCATATTAATAATTCAAGCACTGATTTTAAAAATTTACAAAATGTATTTTTTGTTGAATCAAGTGATGATGAATTATTTGAAACATTGATTGATATTTATATTAACAAAACAAAAGACACAAACAATTTTGATAAAGAAATTATTATACCTTTAAGAAATAAAGATTTTGGTTCTAATAAATTTAATGAACTTTTAGATGAAAGAATTAAACAAGAAAAAGATGAAAAAGATATTCTTATTTTAAACAAAAGAAAATTTTCTGTTGGTGATAAAGTTATGCAAATGGTTAATGATTACGACAGACAAATTTTTAATGGAGAAATAGGGAAAATTGTCAAAATAATTAAAGATGAAGAGAACCCAAAAAATGAGAAAATAATAGTAGACTTTTTCAAAGAAGAAAGTAAAATTGAATTAACCAAAAACACAAGGCAAGCTCTAAAAAGCCTTGAAATATCTTATGCGAATACAGTTCATAAATATCAAGGTAGCGAAACTGAAACAGTTATTTTTCCAGTTTCAAGACAGTATGCTTTTATGAATGAAAAAAAACTTTTATATACAGCATTATCTAGAGCAAAAGAAAAAATTATTTTAGTTGGAGACTTAAATTATTTTTTAAATAATTTAATTCCAAATTTAAAAGATAAAATAATTGATACAAATTTAAGAGAAAAATATTTAAAAGAAAGAGGCAAGAAATGAAATTAATTGTTGGTCTAGGGAATCCTGGAAAAGAATACGAAAACACTAAGCATAACGCAGGTTTTATGGTTTTAGACTCTGTTGCAGCAAAATTAAATTTAAGTTTTAATAAAGAAAAATTTAACGGAGTTTTTTGTAAAGAAAAGGATTTTATATTAGCAAAACCTACTACTTATATGAATAATTCAGGGGACTTTGTTGTTGCTATAAAAAATTTTTATAATATTGATATAAGTGAAATTTTAGTTGTTTATGATGACAAAGATTTTAAAGTTGGACAAGCTGTTTTTAAACCAAGAGGAAGTAGTGCTGGACAAAAAGGAATCAAAGACATAATTAATAAATTAGGTACTGAAGAAATAAAAAGAATTAGAGTTGGGATAGGTCAACCTGACACATCAATGACTGATCATGTTTTAAGTCCCTTTGCTTCTGGTGAAAGAGAAAAATTTAATAAAGTTATTGATGCAGTTAGTGAAAACATTTTAACTTTTATATTTAATGATATGAAGGTTGTAGTTGACAGATTTAAAGATTTAAAAAAGGCGGAATAATGTTTTTAATTGCTGTTTCAGGTGGTCCTGATTCAATGTATCTTTTGAATCATCTTTTTAAAAAATATGGCAATCAAAAAATTGCAGTTGCACATGTTAATTATTCAAAAAGAGAAACAGCAATTCGTGATCAAAAGATAGTTGAAAATTATTGTCATATAAAAAATATAAGACTTTTTATAAAAACTATTAATCCAAAAATATACGAATTAGATGATTTTAAAAATATTAATTTTCAAAATTGAGCCAGGGAAATTAGATATAAAATTTTTTCTGATTTATATAAGAAATATAGTTTTCAGAAATTGTATGTTGCTCATCATCTTGATGATAATTTAGCAACTTATTTGTGACAAAAAAATAAAAAAAGGAATCCATCTTTTTTTGGAATTAGAAAAAAAAGATTCTTTAAAAATATGATTATTGAAAGACCTTTATTAAAAATAAGTAAAAGTTCAATAATTAAAAAATTGATTAAAGAAAAAATTATTTTTGGTCATGATGAATCAAATGACTTAGATATTTATACAAGAAATAAAAACAACAAAATAATTTCAGAAAATTATTTTTTTAAAATAAAACTAATAACTGAGCTGTTTTTTAAAAACTTTTTTAAAAAATTTGAAAACCAAAAAATTGATCAAATTTACAAAAATTGATCTGAAGAAAATTATTCTATTAAGTTTTTTAAAAAAACAAAAAAACAAAAGCAAATACTGTTTAAATTTATTTATGAATACCTAGAAAACGTGCAACTTTCTAGTCAAAAACTAGAAAGTATGGTCGATTATGTAGTTGCTTTTAACAACGAAAGTAAACGCTATAAAATAGATAAAAACCATTTCTTGTATAAAAAAAACAAAACTTTAAAAATTGGTTAATTAATATATAATTTAAACCGTTTTAAAATACTAGACTTATATAAAAAACAGGAGCGTAATGAAAAATCCAAAGAAAAAATTAAAATTCAGTTGATTTTGAGCAATTTTCTTAATAATCGCTGCTGCTTGAATTATTTGAGGACTTGTTATGCATTTTACAAGTATCGAATACAGATACCCAATTGAAAGTGCAAGTAAGTTTCAAACTGACTTAATTAATGCAGCACGTAGCACAACTGACGACATTTATTTTAGTCAGATTCAATTCCAAAATCAATATCAAAACCTGATTGTTACATACATTAGTGGTAACACAACGGTTTCCTACCGAGTTGGAGCAAGTAGTCAAATTTTCCAATTCTATACAACTGCCGAGATTGGTCAGGCAGTTGCTGACCAAATTGGTAATGGCACAACTGCAACAACACTTTGATGAAATGTCTTGCAATCAGCAAGTACATCGGTTAATTCAAATGGTGGTGGCGCAAACTTCAATTCACTAGGCGCACTTTCATCTCTACCTGAAAACCCCGCCTTATCAATTTTTAGAAGTTTATTACCTATCTTAATAATTGCTGCGCTATTTATCTTCTATTTAAGAATTCAAATGTCGGCTCAAAGTGGCGCTGGTGGAGGATTATTTAATCCTGGTAAAAACCAAGCTATTCTAATTAAGAGTGATAAAACCTTTAAAGATATCGCAGGTAATTCAGAAGCAATTGAAGAAGTTGCTGAATTAGTTGATTATTTAAAAAATCCTAAAAAATATTCAGCAAGTGGTGCTCGCTTTCCTAAAGGTATCTTATTAGGTGGGCCTCCAGGAACCGGTAAAACTTTATTAGCTAAAGCAACAGCTGGTGAAGCTAATGTGCCATTCTTCTTCATTTCTGCTTCAGGATTTGTTGAATTATACGTAGGACTTGGAACTAAACGTGTACGTGAAATGTTTAAAGAAGCTCGTAAAGAAAGTCCTGCAATCATCTTTATCGATGAGCTTGATGCTATCGGTCGTAGCCGTGGATCAGGAATTGGTGGAGGAAATGATGAAAGAGAACAAACTCTTAACCAAATCCTTGTGGAAATGGATGGAATTACAGAAAATTCTGGAATTCTAATCATGGCTGCAACCAATAGAACTGATGTGCTTGACCCTGCTTTATTAAGACCAGGGCGTTTCGATAGAAATATTTTAGTTGGTTTACCTGATATTAAAGAGCGTGAAGAAATTCTAAAACTACATGCTAAAGGTAAACGTTTATCGAAAGATATCGACTTATCAAGAGTTGCTAAAAGAACTCCGGGATTTTCTGGTGCTCAATTAGAAAACGTTGTCAATGAAGCGGCTTTATTATCTGTTAGAGAAAAAACAGGCGTTATTACTACATCACAAATTGATGAAGGTATTGACCGTGTTATGTCTGGACCAGCTAAGAAAAATAGAGTTATTTCTAGAGAAGAATTGACTTCAATTGCTTACCACGAAGCAGGACATGCCGTTGTTGGTATTAAAATGGCTGGTGGAAATAAAGTTCAAAAAATTACTATTATTCCCCGTGGTAATGCAGGTGGATATAATTTAATGCTTCCTGAAACTGAAAAGTATAATGCTTCTAAAAAAGAATTAAAAGCAATGATTGCTTCATTTATGGGTGGTCGTAGTGCTGAAGAAATTATCTACGGTAAAGATAACGTTTCAACAGGTGGAGCAGACGACTTTGCTAAAGCAACCAAAATTGCTAGAAGAATGGTTACTGAGTGAGGTATGTCACCACTTGGACCTATTAAGTATGAAGAAGATACTGAAAACCCATTCTTAGGTAGAGATATTGCTAAAGGAAGTTTCTCATCTAAAATCGCCCACGAAATCGATGTCGAAGTTCGTAAATTGATTTCTGAAGGTGAAACAGAAGCTTTAAGAATTATTAAAGAAAACCTTCAATTACTAGAACTGATTAAAGAAGCTCTGCTTAAAAATGAAACCATTGTGGCCGAAGAAATCGACTACATTGCAAAACATTTACAATTACCTCCTGAAAATAAAGAAGAAACTAAAAAAGCTGCAGAGAAAAAATCTTTAGATGATCTAATCTCAGAAACAACTGAATAGTAAAAAATACATTAATCTGTCTTTAAAAGACAGATTTTTTACTTTTTTATTGTTTTTTGAGGGCTTTTAAAAGATAAATAGGTACCAATTAAAACTTGAAAAATTTTCAAGTTTTAGAAAATAAGGAAAAATATTTTTTCGCTTGCTTATAAGATTTTTTAGTAAAATGTAGTAACCCTTAAAGGTAAAACTTTTAAGCAGGAGATATTATTTATGAAGAGGCTTTTCAAGGAAATTTTTCGCTCGATAAAACATAGCAAGGTTGTTGTCATTGGTATTTCAGTCCTTGTTTTCTTATCAAGTTTAATCTTCACTCTTTTTTGAGATGTACGTAATGCCTATCAAAGCCAGCTAGATTCATATACAAATGTCAGCCGTTTACAAGATTTAACAGTCGATCTATCAGTTGAAAGTGCTGGTCGCACTCCTTCACAAGGAACGTTTAATGAAAGTGTAACGACTTATACTTTAACCAATCCTTCAGCAGAAACTAACTTTTTAGATTTTTCTGGTGACTATATTTTAGCCACAGAACTATTTCCTGCTGCACCTGCTAATAAATATATTAATGCAACAGTTTTTAAAGATCTTTATAATTCAGTCGCAAATACTGAACAAATTTCAATTAATTACACAGATAATCAGATCATTATTTCAGATCTAGGTTATTCAATTGCTTTATACAATAAAGTCGGTGAGCAATATGTCAGAGAAACTATTAATAATACTATTAATAGTAGCGATGTTTTTACTTTTGATAAAGAAACTAATTTAAACTTAGTTTCTAGAATTAATACAGGACAGAACAACGTTGCTTTTTTAAGTAATTTAGGTTCTTTATTTTTGAATGTTGTCACTAAAGAAGCAACAACCGATACTGCTAAAGCACATCAATGAGAAAGTAGAGGCGAACTCTATGTAATTGATTCACAGAACCTAGCTCGCTTATTAGGTTTTAGTGAAAGAGAAGCAAATAGTGGTTACTACTTTTTAGATACAAATATTACGCCACAAATTAAATTAACACCTGCTGTGCAGGTAGAAACTAATAGAACAACTATTAGTTTTGCTACTAAAATGAGTGGTAGTTTTTCACTGTCTTATTTAGGTAATGCTGTAATTGATCACACTTCAAATAGATACTATGAAATATTGCACGGAAGTTATGGAATCTCTCTTGAAAACATTAAAAAGATGCGTTCTGAACAACGTTTTCTGCAACATAACTATAAACTAAATTATGATCCAAATGACACAACTGGTTGAAGTGGTAACTATTTACAAGCAATTGAATCTTTATTACAAAATGAAGATCAAAAGAAACTAATTGAATCATTTCATTACTGAGAAAAAGTTCAAGTTATTTACTTGAACGGTGTTTTAAGTTCAACAAACAAAGTTGTTTTAACTCGCCAAGATTTACAATCTTCAATTGTAAATCCAAACCAAAATCAAACTTCAATTGCAGAAATCGAACATATTAATGATCCACTTAACCTAGATGCTAAAGAATTTTCTGAATTAGTTAATGTCGATATTGCTAACCAAAGGTTAGCAATTATTGTTGATTTATCAAAAACAATTACTAAAAAAGCCTTAATTGACGAAGTTATTAAGAAAGTAGGTGTTGAAAACGTTGGAATCAGACAAACTATTTCTCACACCGATATAGATAAAGAAAAAAACAAAAGCGTTTCTTATGCTTTTGTCAACACAGGTGATAAAAACTTTACTGTAGAAGGCGTTAATCAAAATGTAGGTCGTTTATATAACGAATATTTTAACCCTACAAAGCTAAATACTGAATTTACTCAAGATGATTTATTCTTCAAAAGCGATGAACTTGATTCAAATATTTCTGCATCACTAACAAGAAGAGTACTTGATAATTACTACCTAGATCCTAACTATTTAGTAACCACAGTTCTATACGAACCTGTCTTAAGAGAAAATACTGATGGAACTGTTTCAACTTTACCTAATCAAAAAATTGTTGTTACTAAAGAACAACAAACAACTAGTTTACAAAATCAAGGTGTAATTTCTGACAAAGATAAATTCTATGCAGTTGTTAAAGAAGATAATAACTGAATTATCAGACCTCAAGAAGCAATGGATTTACAAGCTTTAACTAGTTTCTTTATTAATAATAAACTAACCATTGATTCTAAAACAATCAATGGTGCTTGAGCAAGAACTGACCCTGATAATTCTTACAGAATTACCTTGCCTTTAGTCGCTAGAGTACCTTATCCTGAAGTTTTAAATGAAATCTTAACAACAGGTAACTTTGCCACAATTGCTAATAACGTTACTCAGACTATTAGAAATAGTGCTCTGTATGAAAATGGGTTTTTTACAGAGCAATTTCTAGAAATTTTTATTAATAGTGCTTCAGTTGCAGCTAAAGCAAATCAGATAGAAAAACTACTTTCAGTAGGGAGAGCAAACGCAAATGTTTTCCCTAAATTCTATATCGATATTATTTACTACATGAACCAAAATTATGGTTCACATACTTTCCAAAACTTTGTCAATAATATTTTGAGTCGCATGAAGGCAATGATTCAAGCACAAGGTGGTTTAGAAGCTCAAAAGCAATATTTTCAGACTCAAATTGAATCATTACTTGGAGTATTTAAAAGTTTTGGTTCAGATTTATTATCAATCTTACCTTTAAATATTACAATTGAAGACATTTTAAATTACACAATTGATCCAGTTGGCATGATTGACGGTTTAATCACAATTGTCAATGGTTTTGATGTTGATTCAGCAATTGCTGAAATCAGAAATTGATATAGTGAAAACTGACAAAAAACAGTTGATGGTAAACAAAACCTAATTTCTGATTTCAACATGTTAGTACCATTTTTTAGAAATGCAAATCAGAATGAAATCAAAAATGGTTTAATATCTATCGTTAACAATATAGATTTTAATAAAATCTTCAACCCAGAATTAGATAGTTCAATTTACTCAAAACTTTCAGTTGATAAACCTAATTTAGTTAATTTAAGAACTGTTTTTAAAAACGTTAATGCTGGTAATAATTACAAAAATGTCAGTGAAGGTTTAATTGAATTAATTAATATTTTTAACTTAGATGTCTTTATCAGTGAACTAGAATCACGTGCAAAATGAGTAGATCATTTTCAAGAAGATGATGAAACACCATATCGTTATTTTGGTGTAAAAACTACTGATGTTTTATCTTCATTCATTGTTGCTGCAACCAAAATTTCATCAGACTTAACAGTATCTAATAATGACATTTTAGTTAAAAATGCCATTATTAAGTTATTAAATTTATCAGATGCAGGAGAATTTAACGACCTAGCAGGTTACTTGCCATTATTTAAAAACGATAATAAACTAGGTCTAGCAAGTTTATCTGCTTTAACTGAACTTCAAGTAAGTACAAATGATTTATTAGCAGAATTAAATTTAATTTCTGCTAAGACTTTAACATCAACTTTGACCAATGCAGATATTCAAACGCTTAAAAGTCAGTTTCCTTTTATAACTAACTTCACAAGAGAAAACTATGAAGAAATCAGAAGTTACATTAGTTCATATAACGCTTTAATCAGCTTATATGCTTTTGATAATAACTTTATAAATTTTGCTTCATTAACAAATATTTTATTATCAAGTGAACCTGATAACGAAGTTTATAAACAAGCTAGAAATCAAGTTTTACAAGCAAACCCTGTTAATGCAACTAACCCTGATGGAAGTATAAATTATGGCTATGGTGAATCATTTGTTGATTTATTTAAATTTTTAGTTTACTTAAAATTAAAAGCAAAAGATGCTGAAACTTATGAAAGTGACTATAATAAATTAATAGCTTTATTTAAAAATGCAACAAAAAATAATAATACAATTACTTTTAGTTCTAGTTTTTTAAATACAATTAATAGTAAAGATTTATACAACGATATTGCTCAAAATATTAATTTAGGTGGCTTTAATATTTCGCTTGCTTTAGCAGCAAATAGAAAAGTTACACAGTCATTATTTGATGCATCAAATCCTGATCAATCACTAATGAATTTCCTAGATTCACTAAGTGAAGAAAGCAAAAAAACAATTATTGAAAATCAACAATCATTTGTTTCAATGCTTGCCTTATTAGCGAGTCTTTTAGAATATAATCCTAACGCTTTTGAAATTTTTACATCATCAAGTAGACGTTCATTTTTAAGTATTATTAATGGACAAAATTCTATTTTTAACCGTGATGAAAAGTTAAAAGAAATATTAACTTTTAATATTGAAAATAGCATTAAAACAAGCAATCTTTTAGACAGAATTAACATCACATCTTTTTTACTAAATTCACTTGGTACAACAGTTTTACCTCAAGCCGTAATTTGATTTACAAGTGATTCAAAAATTAGTAAAGATACCACTTTAGAAGAGAGAAAAAATCGTGCTAATTTAGCTTATTTATTAAACGATAAAATAATTAAATTTAATGAATTAACTAATGAAGAATTAGACTTAATTACATCAATGATTTTCCCTGCTGAAATGATGTCTAGTCCTGCAGAAACTAATGCAGTTACAACTATTTTAATGGACATAGATTATTTTAATAAAATAGGAATTTCAGCAGAAGGTGCAGCATCTGATGAAAATAAATTTTTTGGTTTAAACGTAAAAGAATTTATTTTCAATGCTTTAAATACAATCACTTATGAACAAAGAAATAATTCACTAATTGTCTTCGAAGATCCTTCATCATATTTAGCAAAAGTAAATTTTGCTTATTTAAAAAATAATAATTTAGCAGTCTATGAAGGTGATATTCCAACTGATGCTTTAACCTTCCAAGCGTGATTAAATGCTAATGAAAAAGCTAATTGAATTTTAAATGTTGGTGGTTCAAAATTTGTCATCATCGGAACTGAAACTACATCAGATTTTATCTACCCAGTTATTGATGAAAGTAACATCCAAGTTGATACATCTACCCAGGCAGTTGTTTACCTAAATCAAAAAGGTTTTGACCGTGTAAAATCGTTTGCATCAGGCACTGTAAAAACCTTCATGTTAGTTAAAAATGAAACAGCAAAAACTGACCAACAAATAGTTGATGAAATTAATCAATACACTAGATCAAGTCAACAAGGTGACGGAACAACAATTCAAAAATCATACCTTGCAAATCAAGTAGATCCACTTAATCCAGAACGCTCTTTAAGAATACGTGCACCACGTGCAATCATTCGTGCAATTAATAATTTTAATTTATATTCTTTAATCATTTTAATTGTTTTAGTAAGTATCGTTTTTATCTTCGTTATTCGTAGATATATTCAGAAAAAATCAACTGTTTTAGGTATCCTAATTTCGCAAGGTTATACACCAATGCAAATATCTCTATCATTAACCACTTTTGCCCTAATTACGGCAGTTGTAGGTGGTGTTTTAGGTTATATTACAGGTCACTTTTTACAATCATATGTGATTCAATTATTCTCTAATTATTGGTCGATTCCAACCACTTTACAAACGTTTAATTTTGGTTCATTTATATTAACAATTATCCTTCCTATTTTAGCGATGTCAGCATTCATCATTTTGATTGCATTATGACAATTAAGAACAAAAAGCATTGACTTAATGTCAGGTATTTCTGAAGTTAAAATTAATTCATTAACTAATTGATTTTATGTTCGTTTTAGAAAACGAAATATAAAAACTAAATATAATATTTCATTATTAATGAATAGTTTTTTCAAACTATTTTGATTAACAATTTCCTTTATTTTAACTAGTGTTGTAATCATGATTTCGATCTCTTCAAGCAACGTCTTTTCACGTGCTGCATCTAAGACTTATGAAGACCGACATTACAACTATAAAGTTGATTTAACAAGCCCTACAACTGAAGGTGGATTAATTAATCAAGCGAATGCAAATTCACTTGAAAATTCATTATATATGCCAATAGGTTATGCAGGTGAAGCTAACCTAGAATATAACGATTATTTTGCTCCTGGATATTCAATTGCAGTTAACGGAGAATTGAATCCTAACGGAACAATTAATGCTTTAAATAATGGTGTACCAACAATTGCTAATTCAAAAATTGTTACTAAATATGGAGCAAGTGTTGCAGTTAATATTGGACTAAAAGTTAACCCATGAGAATTAACTTATAATGTTTTACCTGACACACAAAAAACTAGAATAGATGAGATCACCCAAAAAATTGGACCACTACTTTCTCAAACACAATGAGATGATGAATCAACAATTAAATTAATTGTTGATGAAAATAATAGGAGCTATTTCGGTTCAATTGAAAGACCATTAAATTACTTTAATTACTACTCAAATTTAAATGGCGCAAACGGTATTTTTTATGAACGTTGAAACGCTTTAGAAAAAAGATATATACCTGAATCAATTACTTCAGATTCAACTTATATTGATAGCGAAAATGTGACCCATAAAGTCAGAGATTTATATCGTCAATTTTTAATTTCAGGATATCAAAAATTATTTAGAAATCAAAATTTAAGTGACTATTTAATTATCTTCCAAGGAGTACTTTTTGATGACCGTTTTGATGAAACATTTACCTATGTTTCATCTAATTTAGAAGGTAGTGCAATTAAGATAAATGGGTATAAACCTAACTCTACATATTTAACTATAAAAGATGAATATGGAAACAATTTAATGGACAATGTTGTTAACTTTAAAACAGATGAAGAAAATGTTTATCCAGTAATTGTTAACGTAGTTAGTGCAGCTCGTTTTCACCTAGGAGTAGGTTCAACTTTTGATGCTCACATTACAAATCATAGCCAAAGATTTATTTCGCAAATTAAGAACCAAAACATTAATACAAATGTCAAATTCAGAGTCGTTGGAATCAATGCTACTTATATTAATGATGAGTTTGTAACTTCACAAGAAATTGCTAATAAATTAATTGGAATTGATTCAACTCCAATGCAACAAGCCTTCAACGGAATCTTAAGTAAGCGTGAAAATCCTGATCAAGTTACTGCTAGTTCTTCTCTATATTCTAATTCAGGATATATGCCTGCTCTAACTGGATTTAACTTTGATAATCAAAATCAAGTTTTTGATTATATCTTCGGAAATAACGGGACATTGCAGTCTAAAGGTGTAACTGAATCAGAAATTATTAGATGGTTAGATCTTGATAATGTAAATTCATTAGCAGAGATAAAAACTAATCCAAATAACATCAGTTTAGCTTTAAATAAATACGCAACTCTTTATGAAAATTCTCTATATTCAACCCTTGTTACATACATCAATAGTAAAGATATTGAAAGCGGTTTTACAGGTAATTTAACAAGTCTAATCAATAACGTTTTAAATAACGTAATCATTGCAAGTATTTTAATCTCAGTCATAATTTTGATCATTATCACCAACATTATGATTAGTGAAAACGAGAGAAATATAGCCCTTTTCTCAATTTTAGGGTACAATACTAGGGAAAAAATTAGACTGTTTTTCGCAATTTTTGCTCCTGTAATTGGAATCGCAATCACAGTCGCCACATTTATTTCAATAGGTGCTATTGCAATTTTTAATAGGATATTAATCTCATCATCATCCTTAGCCTTACCTATTAATATTGTCTGGTGACACATCCTCTTGACAATGGTAGCAATTATCTTAATCTTGCTAGTCATGTCCACTTTAAGTTGAATTTGAATTAATAAAATAAAACCGATCATGATCATGAAAAGAGCCTAAATGTTTTTTAAAAAGAAAGAAAAAAATACTTTTGTCAAAACTGAAGAAATTTCTTTAGGTGCCAATAAAGAAATTACAGTTAGCAAGAAAAACTTAAGAAAGTTTAAAAGAGCTAACGATAAGAAAAGACCAAAGGATAAGTATATTGCAACTCCTAATCGTAGTGGTAATATTATCGATGTTGTTGGTGTAACTAAAAGTTACATCAACGGAAATTTAGTAACCCCTGTTTTAAAAAACACTTCTTTTTCTATTAAAAGAGGCGAATTTGCCATGCTTTATGGTAAATCAGGTTCAGGTAAGTCAACACTTTTAAACTTGATTTCAGGGCTAGATAGACCAACTGCAGGACACGTGATTGTTTGCGACACTAATTTACCTTATTTAAGTGACAATAAATTAACTCTATTTAGAAGAAAGTATGTTTCTTTTATTTTTCAATCATATAACTTGCTAGAAAATATTACAGGTTATGATAATGTCGAGACAGGTTCATATCTACAAAAAGATAAAGCTAAAAAACTTGACATTAATAAGATGTTTGACTATTTTGATTTAACTGAAGTTAAAAATAAATATCCTGCACAAATGTCAGGGGGGCAACGCCAGCGTGTTTCTATTTTAAGGGCGCTAGCAAAAAATTCAGACATAATTTTTGCTGATGAACCTACTGGTGCTTTAGATGAAAAAACAGCAGGAATTGTCCTACAAATTCTGTATGACACTAATAAAAAATATAACACTACAATTGTGATGGTTAGCCATGATAGTTCGATGAAAGCAATGGCTAATAAGATTATCAATTTAAAAGATGGTTCAGTTGAAAGCATTGTCATCAACCCTAATCCTAAAAAGCCATCAGAATTGAAACTAGGATAAAATAATGAAAAAGTTGTTTAAGGAAGTATTTAGATCGTTTTTTAAAAATAAATTTACTATTTTACTTTTAAGTATTCTAGCATTTTTAACTGCTGCCGTTTTAACAGTTATTTTTAATGTGCGTTCTGCATACCAACTTCAATACAACGAAACAAATATCATTTCAGGAAATCCTGATTACACAGTTGGTTTAGAAATCAACCCTTCAGGTAATCTACCCGAAAAAGGACTTTATAACGCTTCTGTTAAGACCTATAATAGAGCCAATAATGGCGAAGCCAAGAAACAACTATTATTTCCTAATAGATACCAAGCTTTATCCAGTTTTCGTAGTGCTGCTTCAGAAAATATCTATATAGATACTACTGAAATTACCAGAACTTATAATCAAGAAAAAGTTAATAACGCTTTCAATTTTAATTATGAAAGTGATACTTTAACTTTCGCAAGCCCTACAACTTTTACCCTTTACAACAAGGTAGGTAATAATTTTGTTGCTGCTTCAACTGTTTATACAATTGCAAGCAATACAGAATTTACTTTTGATCAAAACATCTTTTTAAGAGACTTAGTTAACATTCATTTAAAAACAAATGAAAAAGATCAAATTTCAAATGTTGGTTCTATCTATTTAAACATTAGAACTAAAGAAGCAACACGCAGTTTTGCTAAATCACAGATTTGAGCTGCTGATAATGAACTTTACACTTTAACTGGTGAAAATCTAGCTAATTTAATGGGTTATTCATTAACAAGTAATGGACTTTATGAATATAACAATAACCCTTTAAAAACAATTACTATTAGTAATCATTTTTCTAATGGTAATGAAAATTTACTTAGTTATAGTGCTGAATTAACAGGTAAATTTTCATTATCTTTTTTAACAACTAACTACATTCAACAAGCAAATCAATTATTGGAAGTTAATGCTAATGAAGTTTTTAACCTTCCTAAAGATGACATTAAAGAAACTAGACAAGAAGTTCAGTTTGTTAAAACAACTTATGATTTCAACTTTGTTGATGAAGAGTATTCAGGAATCTATCAAGTCTTGGCTAGAAAAATTAATAGTGGTGAATATCCAAATTTAAAATCAGATTATTTCTGAGTTAAAAAAGTTAAAAACTATATCAATGGTGAGTTATCTTCAGAAACAAGTTTTGTGTTAACTAGATCTGATTTAGATCTAGCAATTATTGAAGAAGGAGCAACTACTGAAACCAATTTAAGAACACTAGAAAACCTGTCAGACATTTCACAAATTCAACTTCCAGTTACTTTAGGATTTATCAGTGATACAGAAACTTTAACAAAATTAGAAGCTAATTTTAAAACAACTGCTTCAGGAAATATTAAAGACAGAATTGTTGAAGAAATGAGTAGTTATTCAGGTGCTTCAAACATTGGTAGAAGACAAACAACAACATTAAGTACAATTGAAACTGCTAATAATCAAGTTAACAACTATCTATATCACTTTGTAAATATTGGTGATCAAGAAGGCAAAGTTGCAGGCACAGCATCTAATGTTGGTAAGTTAATAGATTTTAGTGGAACACATTCACTAAATTCTATTTCATCAGAAAATACAGATTTTTATAAATCTGAATTTTTACCTAGTGGGCTATTACATACTATCATTGAAAGAGGTTTATTAAGTTTTTTCATTGATCCAGATTATGTAAAAGTTAACTACATCTGAGAACCAGTTAGTTATTTTGATCAGTTCAACAACGTTTACACAAGCGCTTCACAAAAAATTATCCAAGTTATTGATAAAACTACTAAGCAAGTTGTTGCAGGAATTTTCTTTTCACAGGAAAACATTAGTTATGTTTATGCTGAAAAAGAAAATGGTGTTTGATATCAAAAAGAGTCTTATAATGCAGGTCAACTTGATGCGATGATTCAAAAATATTTTGTGCAACAAAATTTAACTATTTCAGAAACCCATGCTGAATCATGGGCAAAACAATCAGGTAGTTATGCGTACTTACCTTATTATTTAGTTACCATTAATCGTTCAATTTTAAAAGAATTTTCTGAAACAGGAAGAGCAGACACTTCAGCTCAAAATATTAAAGAAGGTCTTTTAAAAACATCTTTAGCAACTGAAGGTTTCATGACTGCTGAGACAATAAATCAACTTGTTAATTCAGGGTTTAAATCAGTTTATGAAAATAATTTAGTTGCTGCAGTTGCAACCAGCAGACTTTCAAATGATCTAATGCTTAAATTTGCATTTGACATTGTTTATCATTTTGTAAATGATTATGGAGAAGATAAATTTGAAAATTTATTTACTAATTTTTTAAATACTTTAATTGACAAAATCAATGCTTCATCTGGTTCATTAGAAGAACAAATTGAATTTACAAAAACACAGTTAAAGAACTTAAATTCTTTTGTAAATAATTTTGGTTTAGATTTATTAAAAATGCTTCCTTTTAATTTAAATATAGATGACATTTTTGAATGAATAAAAGACCCCAGAATTTTCTTAACTTCGTTAATTGAGATTATTCGATCAATTAATTTTGTTGAATATGTTTCACAAGTAAATGATTTTTTTAATAATCAAGTTGGTAAGAAAATTTCAGGAAGAATTATTAGAGCAACAGCTTATGATTTAGTATTACCATTACTTGATAATATTGATTTTACAGTCTTTAAAAATGAAGTTAAAAAGATATTTAATAATATCGATTTTAATAAAATGTTGAACCCAGATTTAACATCATCTTTATACCAAAAAGCAGTTGCAAATAATGGTGAAGATAATGAAACTGTTAAGACATTTTTTAAAAAATTAAATGGTGGCACAACAGCAAATCCATATTCTAATTTTGCAGATGAATTCTCAAACATTTTAGACTTATGAAACGCTAATTTATTTGCTTCTTTTTTAAAGCAAAATGTAGTTTATCAACAACTTCCTAATTTCACAAATACAAGAGTTTATTTAATTAAAACAATACCAACAAATGCATTACTTTCTTCATTTGTTTCATCATTAGTAATTAATGCAAATGATCAAGATTCAAGTAATGATAAGACATTTAAAAACTCAATTATTAAGTTATTAAATTTATCAGATGCTGGAGAATTTAATGACATAATTGGATACATTCCAAATTTTAATGACAATACTCACATAGCAATTTCTGACCTTTCTGTAATAGGTACAGTAATGGCTTATTTATCTAACATTAAACCTGCAGTAAGCCCAAATGCACCACCTTCTGCAACAAATGGAAATAATACGGAAACATCGGTAAATAGGGCACAATCAACCACTTCTGGAATTGTTACCAATTTAAATAATTGAAATAATTTATTGCAAACAACAACAAACTTATCTGCCAAAATTAGTAATGAAACAGAACTTACAAATGATGAATTAAATTGATTAATAAATAATATTGATAACTTTAATTACAGCACTATTACTAATAAAGAAACAGCTATTAATTTAATTCAAAATCACATTGATTATTTAAGAGCATATGCGGTTGTTCAAGGCGAACATAATTTTGCATCTATAGCTAATGTTATCTTGACTACAAACGCTGATGATGAGATTTATAGACAAGCTAAAAATCAAATTCTAAAAGAAAATCCCGTTAGTTTAATTGCTGCAAACGGAGACTTCAATTATGATGTTGCAAGACAGTCATTTTTAGCATATAGTTTTATTCTTAGATTACGTTATTTATATAAAGATGATCTACAACAATTTAAAGATGAATATGCTAAATATATTGCACTATTTAATAGCCGCATAAACAATGGATCATTAAGTTTTATAACTGGATTTATGAATGACTTAAATTCAAAAACTTTATACCCAACAACAAGTGATAATATTGCTTTAAATGTTAACTTTAAAATTTCAAAAGCGCTTGCTTCTAATAGGTTATTCACTAACGAATTATTTAGTGAAAAAGATGGTATATATGATAATGCATCTTTTGATTCATGATTCAAATCTTTAGCATTAAAAACAAGAGAATTAATTTTATCAATTAAAAATGAGTTCGTTGAGAATGTAGCTATTTTAGCTTCTTTTGCAGAATTTAATCCTAATGTTTTATCGGTGTTTCAAACAGGACAAGCAAGCACAAGTGTTAACTTTTATAATTGATTAATTAGCGATACAAATACAGCTATTACAAATGAAAAATCATTTGAAAAAATTTATCAAGAATTAGTTTCAAATGAAAAAACTTCTCAGTTATTTAATAGCCTTGATTTAAGTTCAACTTTATTAAATACACTATTTAATGCTGCTCTTCCACAAGTAACTTTATGATTTATCTCTGATGTTGCCGCAGATAGAAATTCAACTTCACAGGAACTAAGATGAAGCTCAAATTTAGCTTATTTAGTAGATAATAAATTACTTAATTTTTCATCGGTTACGAATGAAGATTTAGGGAAATTATTTGCAAGTATTTTAGGAATTAATACAGACGACTTATCATGAGTAGTTGATGGAAATATCTATAATGTTATACCTTCTGATTTTGCACAGGCAATAATTGATATAACTGAAAGTAGTGCATCTCGTGAAGTCATGCTTTATCAAATTGCTCAACTCGCACCACAGCAACAGGCAGTTGAAAAAGTTAATGATACAAAAAGCATTGCACTGGATTATGATCTATTAATTAGTTTAGGAATAGTCGATTATAAAAATTCTCAAGCAGCATCTAAAACAGATTTTTTATTTTTTGACATCCAAACTAATGCCATCTTTAATTCTATTTTAGATGTTTTCACCGAGTTAGAAGAAGCAACTGCTGAAAGTGGAAAATATTTAGATACAGCAGCTTATTTAATTAAAGTTAACGATACCTTCTTATCAAATAATAATCTTGAAGTTTACAATGGAGAAATCCCAACAAACACTATCGAGATGGCTAATTTCATGAACGAAAATAAAGACAAAAAATTTGTTCTTTCAATTAATCAATTACCATTCTTAATAATCGGGACAGGAATTACTTCAGATTATATTTATCCAGTTGTTGATGAAAATAACTTAAGAGTTAATACAACTTATCAAGCAATTGTTTTCTTAAATCAAAAAGGATGAGACAGAATTAATTTAAATTCTTCAACAGTTGTTAAAGATTATTTATTAGTTAAAAATAAAGAAAATGTTACAACTACAAAAAGTGTTGAAGAAGCAAGAAGTCTATTGTCATCAACTATTTCTGATTCACAAAACGTTGAAAATGTATATGCAGCAACAGCGTTAGATTCACTTAATCCTGAACGTTCATTAAGAATTACTACTCCTGCAAAATTAATTCAATATGTCTTAAATTTCAATTTAATGGTAATAATTTTATTATTAGCATTAAATTCAATTGCCTTCATTTTCGCAATTCGCCGCTATGTAAATAACAAATCAACCGTTTTAGGGATCTTAATTTCACAAGGTTATAGTAAGTTCCAAATTGCGAGTTCAACATCAATTTTTGCAATTGCTGCAACATTAGTAGGTGGAGTCCTAGGTTATGGAATAGGTTATGTTTTCCAAAAACCAGTTATCTCCTTATTAACGGGATTTTGAACTAGTACGCCTTCACCAATTGCTAATTTTGATATAACTTCATTTTTAATAGCAGTTGTTTTACCTCTGGTTTTCATGCTTTTCGTGCTCTTTTTCAGTGTCATTGTTCTCTTGCAAAGAAAATCAATTAACTTGATGTCTAAGGCTGATAAGTTGATTTTCTCACGAACTATTAAGAAAATTAATAGCATTAAAAACAGAAGAACAATTAAAAGTAAATTCTCAGTTGCTTTATTCTTCAACAGTTTTTATAAACTGGTTTGACTAGTAATAGGAATAACATTAACTTCAATAGTTGTGATTCTGTCCTTTAGTAGTCGCTTGACTTTTACAGATGCAATCAGTTTAACTTATGAAAATAGGAAGTATGAATATCGACAAGATTTAGATACTCCTACCACAGAAGGTGGTGCTTTTGTTTCTTATAATAGGGCTAACTTAGAAAATAATTTATATGTTCCAATTGGTCTTTTAAATGAAGCAGACACAACCAGCGCTAATTATTTTAGCCCTGGATATAGTCCTAATAGTAACACAACCAATAATGCAGACAGAATTACAAACGGTAGTCCTACAAGTAGTGACCCCCATGTTATTACTAAGGCATCTGCTTCACTTACCTTAACTGGAGCAACAACTATTAACCCTTGAGACGCTTCATTTACGCAGTTACCTGAAATTTACCGATCAAGAATTAACTTGTCCTTAGAAGCCATAGGATCTAAGTTAGTTAAATATCAAACTTCAGCACTTAATGGTGGAGCAATTGTCAGATTGCCTAGCCCTACGACAGGTCTTTATGATCAAAACTGAGATAATTTAGTTGATGCAGAAGGTAAAATCTATTCTTACATTAACTTTGCACCTGACAATCCTGAAATTGATTATTCAGCCTTCTTCTTAGTTCACTATGATGAAAGGACTGAAGAAACAACTATTAGACCAATAACCAATGGTGATACACTATATAATTTCTATCAAAAGAAAAATACTTCTTCAAGAGATTTACTGCGTGATTTCTTAGTCGATGGTTACAGAAGGCTGTATGAAGAAAATGGAGAAAGTGACTTTATTATTTCTTTTGCAGGTTCAAGTTTTAACCCTGAAACCGATGAAACTTATTCTTATGCAAGAGCAAATTTAGAAAGACTGAATCAAAAAGATACACCTATTACAAAACCAGAAATCAAAATTTATGGTTATCAAGATAATTCTCGCTTTGTTACCTTAAGAGATAAATTCAGTAATAACTTAAGTGATGCTCTAGCTAATTTTGACGCAGATTCTGCACTTCAAGAAATTAGAAATATCGACCCTTCTATCAGTGCAACTACAGAAGTCTTTCCAATTTTAGTGAACCATGTAAGTTCAGTGCGTTACAATTTAGAAGTTGGAAGTTTCTTTAAAGTTGATGTGCAAAACCATGTAAATCGCTTCAGAGAACAGATTTTAAAAACTAACCCTTCACATACTTATTACTTTAAAGTTGTAGGAATCAATAACACTTATGTTTCTGATGAATTTATCAGTTTAAGAAATATAGTTAATAGAATAACTGGTCTAGAAACCTTAAGAACTTCAGGAGAAGTACCTTATAACGGGATTTTAACTAGCGATTCAAGTTCACCTTTATCAACAAAAAGCATTGCTTTTTATTCAAAAAGTGGATATTACCCAGCGATCTTCAGTTATCCTGTAGCCAATAGAAGCCAACTATTTGAAACTATTTTTGGACAAGGTGGCTTGCTACTTTCAAAAGGATTTACTGAAGAACAGATTTTAGACTGATTAAATATTGCTAATGTTAACTCATTAAGTGACATTGCAGCAAGTACAGTTTTAACTGAAGAAGCAGTTGCTAAATATATAACGCTCTATGATAACGCCATCTATACAACGCAACTTCAAGATGTTTCTAACCGTACATTAGAAGAAAGTTTTGCTCGCTCAGTTTCTGATGCTCTATCAAGATTTATCAACTGAATCGTCTTAATTACAACAGTTATTTCAATCGTTATTTTAATCTTGATTTCAGCACTAATCATTAATGAAAATGAAAGAAATATAGCTATTTTCTCTATCCTAGGATACAACATTAAAGAAAAACTAAGAATCTTCTTAACAATTTTCTTACCGTACACGCTCTTAAGTTTTACTATTGGAGTTGGTGCTACTTATTTATTCTTCAGGCTTTTAAATGAGATTTTAACCAAAACTTCTTCTTTATCACTACCTGATTCAATCCAATGATGACACATAGTTTTAGCATTTGCAATTGTGCTAGCTATTGTCTTATTCTCAATCATGTTATCCTTCATCAGGATTGTCAAGATTAAAGCCATCACGTTGATGAGTGCTGGCTAACTACAGAAAAAATGTGCTTTCAAAAAGAGAGCACATTTATTTTCGATTTGGATCGTATTCAATACTTTCTCACTCAGTACCAAAATAGTTATGAAAGTGAAGTTTGAATTCATTCAATAAATTAAAGTAATTACCACCATATTGGTAGCGGTGGGTTGTGAAAGTTAGGTGAGTAATTCAGTTCACGTTTCTCAGTTCTTTAGGCGAAGAAATTGAATAGTAACCTTCAAATTCTCGATCGTAAAGTAATTCATAAACATATTTATAATTCATCGGTACTCAGTGCTTTTTAAATAGTAAGAAAAACCACTTCACTAGTTTAAATCTTCAGGTAAAAACACTTTTATCTTGCTGATAACGTGACCAGACACGAGATAATTTAAAATAAAGGTTATCAAAATTTCCTATTTTTATTATTTTTGTAGGAACTAGTAGCAAAATGCTAATATATATATCAGCAGTCTTAAAATTATTATTATCACTTAGGAATCTAGGTTTTAATATTTTATAATTACTATCGCTCAAAGAATCTACAAAGAACTGAGGGTAATAATTTTTTAAAGTTTCATAGTCCTCGATACGCATAAAAACATCGATGTTTTTAGCAGATGCTAAAAAAGCATCTTGCTTATAGATAGAAAAGGCAGCATCACGGGCTAGTGAATAAAAGAGATCGTGCTTTAAACAGATCTCATCGAATAATTTCAATAAAGAAATAACGTTATCATTGGTCATAATTTTTATTTTAGTCTATATTAAGAGAAACTCGAAAATTATGCATTATATTTTATATAATCAAAAAAAGGAAATCTATGGCAAAAAATAATCTCTCAAAACTGAATTTTAAAAATCTTTTTAAGTCAAAGAAAAAAGATGAGTCGCGCAAGCGTACAATTAAGACCTGATCAATTCTAGGTGGAGTCGGTGTGGCAGTTGCTATTGGTATTGGTGTACCAGTAGGAATTGTTAATAATACAGTTACGCAGATACCTGCTTTAAGTGGCACTAATCCAGGAATTACTATCAACTTACCAGGGGATAATAAAAAGGTTGTCAATATTGATGAACTGATCAATAGAAGTCTAACTTCAGCAACAGTTAACCAGCAAACTTATACAAAGTATAATCAAGCACTAGCAGAAGTTGCTTATCAAGAAGAATATGTAATGTCTTTAACTTTTTCAAAAGCGCTTGCAGCTTCTTCACTTGCTTCAACTGCAGCACCAACAGGCTTTACTGAATTAAATTCTTTAGAAACTATTAAGACTAATCAACGCCAAGTTATTAATGAGCAAAAAGCAAACACTCAGCAACAATTTGGATTCAATAACTGATTAACACAGTGAAACAACTTATTAGCAACTGATGAAAAATATGGTAAAACAGGTAGCGAAGAAGGTGCTTTTAATTATCTAGTTTTAAAAGCAATTGAAGCAGATGCAAATCGTAGATTCAATGCTCAAGTCTTGAATGTTTTTAGTGAAACATTCTTAAACGCAACTGTTACAAGTGATGTTACTTATGAAGGTGATATTCCTTCATTAGGGATTAAAAAAGGTGATGTTTATTTAGCAAGTGGAAGCAAGATTTTCCAAAATTATTACGCAACTACTACAGGCGATAAACTACAAAACTATATAGTTAACCCTAACGGTACACAAGGTGCTAGAGCAACAAGAATCTTCTCTACAAATAGTTTCTTAAACTTCTTACCTGAATCAGTTGTAACTGCTAATAATGTACCTACAGCAGCCACTTTAGTTGATAGATATTTACAAGAATACAGTGAACTTTATACAGTAAGCAGCTTTAATATTGATATTAAAGCACCTGATACCTTGACAGGTAATTGAACAGTTTCTAAAGAGACTTTCAAGAAATTAATTAACTATGCCATTAGAAATTCTAACCCAGTTACTTTCTTAAGTAATGACGGAGTCTTAAAATATGGTGGAGCAACAGTTTTTGCTAATTCAACCATTAGTGAGGCAGAAAAGACACAAGTTGCTACTGATAATTTCTGATTTAATACAAGAAGTTCAAACACAAGTAAAACTAACCATGGATTCTTAAGTTTTGGAACAATTGCAGACCTTTATAATGCAGTTAACCCTGCACCTGCAGCTTCTACAAACCCTGCAACACCAGCACCTGCTGCAACTACAGATGC
Source organism: Mycoplasmopsis agassizii (assembly GCF_002272945.1). GTDB lineage: Bacteria > Bacillota_I > Bacilli_A > Mycoplasmatales > Metamycoplasmataceae > Mycoplasmopsis_B > Mycoplasmopsis_B agassizii. The sequence continues at coordinate 333,921 of NZ_NQMN01000002.1, forward strand.
AATTTTATTACTTGCATTATTAAGAATTAATGCAAGTACAGCACAGGCACCTGCAAATAATTTAATTAATACAAATGTAACAGTTTCGGCAACTGATAATAGTGCCTGAAATCCTATTACTAAGTTATTTACTGCTATTCAGGGTCATTCTACCTTTACTTCGCTATTTTCTAGTGAAACAGTGACTGCAGATAATGCAGTGCAATTGAATCAAGAAATGAACGATAAGATTGATAACATTCCTACAAACGATTTCCAAAATGCAATCAATGCAGTTATGAATCAAGCCTTTTCAGTAAGTGAAAGATATAACGAAACACTAACCAATGATGCTGATCAAAAAGCAACTCAGAATGCTAGAAAAATTCAGTACTATGATGCAACTAATAATCTATATATTGTGCTAGATTCTGCAGGGCTAAGAGTTGTTAAATCAAATTCTGTCAAGACAAAATCAGAATTTAACAATTACTTAATTAACGACTTATATGCTAACTTATTATCTAATGAATCACAGAGATTTAGCTTTGGGGCAATCACTAAATTACAGTCATTAAATAGCGAATATATTAATAACGGATACTATGTAGGGCTACTGGAACCACAGGTTAATGCTAACGAAGGACAACTACTTTCAGCACTAAGAACTCAACTAGGTACAACAGATGGTTCTTCAATCGTTAATGACTATGCTAAATATCAACAATATGTCAGAGTCAATGCAGTTTCTAACCAAATTACTAGTTCAAGAACAGTAATTGATGCTGCAACAAACGCTTTAAATACAGCAATTTCAAGAGGTACTTATGTAGATTTTCTATACAACTCTTCTTTCCCAAGTGTTGTAGAAATTACAAGAAATTGAAACACACAAATCTTTAGACAACTTAGTTCACAACTAGGTGCGAAAGCAATTCAAGAAGGGACAAACTAATGGCTAAAAAGTTCAATTTAAAAAGTTTTTTAAAGTTATCACTACCACTAGTTGGTCTTTCTGCAGTTGCAGTTTCAGCAGTTGCTTGTGGGCAGGTTGTTGATTCAACAGAAAAAGGTACACAAGATGGAACACTAGGTGGAGCACCTGTCAAAGCAGCCGTTTTTAGCCTTTATAAAGAAACTATTTTAGCTAATTTATATGGCATTGATAGTTTACAAAATAACGATACTTACCTAGATGATGCAAATAGTGAATTCTATCAAGATGCTTATTCAGCATGATTGTTCTATGCTTCAACTAATATCTTAAATAACATTAACTGATTCCAAGAACAACGCAGTACTTGAGATACTAATGGAATCTCTTCATATAATTTTAAAGATACAACTAACACAATTAATGTAGATAACAACTATCAATCAGCAAATACTTTTAAGACTTTATTCTTGAATCAAACTTCTACAATAAGAAATGATCTAGTAAATTACTTATTAGTGAAACGTTATTTATTGAACCAATCTCTAGAAGATGTTAAAAAATCTTTAACTAACTATGACACAATTATGAGTGATGCAACTGCTGAAACAGATGCAACTAAAATTCTTTATAAGTCAATTAATGTAGAAAATACTAGTGATTTCTTCTTAATGAAGTACTTATTAAGTGATGCAAAAATTATTAATCAGTGAAAATATACATCTACGCCGCCTTTATCACAGATAACTTCTGGTGTAATCGCAACTGTTAAATCAGTTGCTGATTATAATGCAATTGTGACTGATTCAGCACAACAGTTAAAGACAATTAACACTAATTTTGCAGTTAATGGTGCTTCAACTGATAACTTAGCAGCTTTATTTGCTTATCAAGGGTTTGTCAATTTCAGTGAAACAGCAACTCCTGCAGGTGATTTTTCTTGAACCATGGATAGTTTAAAAGCAAGAACAGCAAGTAATGGCATTGTCGAAGGATTCCAAGATTTACCAAGTAATGTACTTTATACTCAACAACAATTGACAGCTAATGCTGCAACTGCAAGTACAGATGATGTTACAGAAGTTACAGTTATGAGTGAAACTAATGGTACAACTACAGTGAATGCAACCTATGCAATTAAGATTGCTCCACTATTTAATACAACTAGTGAAACCTTTACTTTCACAGGTACACCTTGAGCAAGTAATGAACAACAAAGATTAATTACTTTCTGATTAAATAAGATTGATTCAACTTTAATTACTAAAGCTTTAACTCATTATAAAGCTTTAGGTTACAGTGTTTCAACTGATATTGAATCACTGAAGAAAAATATTGAAGGAGAAGAGTACTACGCTTAATTATGGAAGAAATACACTTAACATTTAAAAAAATTATTAACCGTGAACTTGCTAGCGAAATCATTTATGAAGATGATAAAGTAATTGCAATCATGGATAAATTTCCTTATAATCCAGGTCATTTTTTAGTAATTACTAAGAATCACTCAGTTAACTTAAAAGATAGTAAAACTGATGATATGACTTATGCTTTTGCAAAAGCAGTTGAACTAGCAAATATCAGAAGAAAAGAAGGACACTTTGAAGATTTCAAAGTTGTTGTTAATAATGGTCGAGATGCAGGACAAGTTATTGACCATCTTCACATTCATATAATTCCTTTTTATCCAAAAGATAAAAAGGAAAAATAGTCTATAATAAACATATAAATTGCTCCCCCACATTAGTGCTAAAGCTATCACATCAGTATTGCCTCGTTGCCGTGATAGAAGTTGCTAAAGGCATAAGATATGAGATAGAGTTAAATTTATTTAACTGGCTAACTAGTATGTTCTCAAGTGTGGAACAGGCCGAACATGCATGCATGCGTTCAGAAATAAAAAGAGTCTTATGCGTAAAGACTCTTTTTTATTTAAGAATTATAATAGATCTTTTGGCATGCAATATGAGTTGAAATTTTACTCAATATATGAAAAAACTAAAAAATCAACTTAATAGTTATTTTCTTTAGTTATAATTAAATTAATATGAGCAATAAAGATTCAAAAATAGTAGTAAATAGACCGTGTGCAGAAGTGAAAAAATTAACAAAGACACATGATATGAAAGAAACAATTAATTTAGTTGAAATTCACCCAGTCACAAATAAAGCTAAATATAAATATGAAGCTGAAGGAGATCCCTTACCACCTGTAGTACCTCCCCCACCTGGTCCTGAAGATGATGGCGAAGCTTTTAACAAAGAATGGGTTTTGAAGCAAATAAAATTAACAGTAGGTGATGCTGTAACTATTTTGCGTGATGAAGGTCTACAAAGGGAAAAAAGAATAGATCAAAAATTTGAGGAGTCAAAGTCTGAAAGACAGCAAACGGACAAAAGAATAGATCAAAAATTTGAGCAAACCAATAAAAGACTTGATAGAGTTGAAAAACAAAACAAGGACATAAATGAAAAATTGGAAGCAATTTTAGAATTACTTAAAAAGAAAGATAAATAAAGAAGCGCCTAAAGAATACAATCCAAAGAAATATCTACCCAACCTTTCTGGTTGAGTTAGATATTACAATTTAAAAAGATTCAAAAATAGTAGTAAATAGACCGTGTGCAGAAGTGAAAAAGTTAACAAAGACACATGATATGAAAGAAACAATTAATTCAGTAGAAATTCACCCAATCACAAATAAGGCTAAATATAAATATGAAGCCGAAGGTGATCCCTTACCACCTGTAGTACCTCCTCCACCTGGTCCTGGAGATGATGGTGAAGCTTTTAACAAAGAATGGGTGCTGAAGCAAATAAAATTAACAGTAGGTGAGGCTGTAACTATTTTGCGTGATGAAGGTCTACAAAGGGAAAAAAGAATAGATCAAAAATTTGAGCAAACCAATAAAAGACTTGATAAAGTTGAAAAACAAAACAAGGAAACAAATGAAAAACTTGAAGTAATTTTAGAATTACTTAAAAAGAAAGATAAATAAAGAAGTGCCTAAAGAAAACAATCAATAAAGAAATATCTACTCAACCTTTCTGGTTGAGTTAGATTGAAATTCAAAGCAAAATTTGCTCCCCCACATTAGTGCTAAAGCTATCACATCAGTATTGCCCCGTTGCCGTGATAGAAGTTGCTAAAGGCATAAGATATGAGATAGAGTTAAATTTATTTAACTGGCTAACTAGTATGTTCTCAAGTGTGGAACAGGCCGAACATGCATGCATGCGTTCAGAAATAAAAAGAGTCTTTGCGCATAAGACTCTTTTTATTTCTCAGATTTAAGTTTTAGTTAAACGTTTCATTTTTCAATCAAAAACATTGAAATTAAATATTTTTCCTTTTTCAACAGGAATTAAGAAAGAATGAAATCTTTCTGGAAGTCCTGTTTGAATTGCAAGATTTACTGAACCATTAACAAATGGTGTTGTTGGAGATCATCCCCAATCAACCAAAATTGTCTTATTTATATCATCGATTTTGTAATTTTTTATTTCAAGGCCACCATCTAGAAAATATTCAGTTGGAGTACCTTTATTGCGAATGAATTGTGATAAATCTTTAATAAAAATATAGTCGGAATTATTTAAGTCTAGTTTTTGCTTTACAGATTCATAATTAAATGAATCGGATCAGGGTGAATATTCTTTTCTTATAGCAACCATGTCATTTAAATTTTTATAGTCACGAACTTTTAAATATTCATCGTAGACCTTTTGATCTTCATCACTTAATCTAAGATTTAACTTTAAATCTTCTTCATTTTTTATAAGACTAATAAATCTTTGATATTCAGGTTCATTAGTCTGTTCAAGAGCATCGACTAAATAAAAATTCTTTTTCTGTTCATCACTTAAAGAATTGTAAATAGGAGAATCTTTATATATCCACTCTTTTTTTGCAGCAAACATACCTCATGTTTTTCGTATCTCGACTTGTTCAGGAGATATTTTTCCTAATTCAAATATGCCTCTTACTTTGAAGTGGTCAAACTTTGGATCTTCAGATTTTTCACTGCTATTTCTAACTACTACATCGTAGCCATCAAATTCTTCAACATCTTGATATGTTGGATAATAATTGCTAAATGTATAATCAATATATCCATACAGATTTATTTGTGTATAAGGTTTATTTCCATTCTGCGTTCTTTTTGAATAAACTGCAGCACCTTTTTTTAATGGTTCACCAGGCTCTCTATAGGAGCAAGCAATTAATGGTAACAGTGATGAAAAAGTTAAAGTTGAAAGTAAAAAAAGAAACAATTTTTTGCGATTTTTCTTATAACTCAGAATAGGTAAGTGCAACATTTAAGCTCACACCTGTATCATTTTCTCTTCTAGACAAATTATTTTTTTAGTTTTTCTCATAGTACTTCCTTTTTTGTATTGCCAGAATGCAATAACTCAAACTTAAGAGTTGCACTCATTTAAAATTTCTTATTTTGCTTTATCGAGCAAATTATAAAATTAATCCAAAAATCGCCTTAAAAAACCAGATTTTTATTTTTTGGCTTAGCCTAAAACAACAAATCTGTATACTTTTAATATCTAATTTGTTTTAAGCTAAAATAAAAAAATGAATTTCAAAATTTTGGTACTACAAAAAAATTATTGTATAATTATAAAGCATAGGTTATATTAAATAAATTAGTTTTTATTTACTATGCAATTTGATCCGCCACATTAGTGTTAAAGCTATCACATCAGTATTGCCCCGTTGCCGTGATAGAAGTTGCTAAAGGCATAAGATATGAGATAGAGTTAAATTTATTTAACTGGCTAACTAGTATGTTCTCAAGTGTGGAACGGGCTGGCATGCATGCATGCGCCAGAAAAAAAGAGCCTTGACGGCTCTTTTTTATTTGCTAAAATATATTAATTATGACTAATAAAGACCCTTTAATGCTACATCCTTATATGATTAAAAATCCAAAATTTTTTAGAGATATGTTTAATATGCCGGTTGAAAATGTTCACCCGATAATTGCTTTTGAAGGTGAAACTAATTATTATTTTATGACTCTTAGAAGTTACAAAAGCAGATATGATAAACAAATCTCCATGTATAAAAAAATAATTTTAAAAGGGCAAGGCGATCATTATCAAATGTCAAAAGACAGTGTTATCAACAATGATATTATCTATAAAGTTGAAAAGTCATTGCTCCAGAAGAATGTTTTTTCAAGAAATAAAAACAAGGTAAGAATCATTAATGATATAGAAATTGAACAGATTTTGAGAGACTTATCTACGAGAATGATTAGTCGACCACCTAAAATAGCATTAGTAGAAATAACATTTGACAAGAACAAATCAACACAATCACAACTAATTTATGCAGAGAATAGTGTTTTAAAGCAATACAAAAACGCAGCAAGAAAAAGACTAAACAAATATTTATCATTGAAAGACAAATTTAACTCTCTTTATTCTAAAAATCAGTTATCAGATAATTTTATTCATAAACCAAACATGAATAAATCGGAAATTTTTTTCGAGATTAATCAACTTAAGTCCCAAATATTAAAAAATTTTTACAAGCTCCAGAGCCAGAAAAAATATCTTGGTTTTTTTAGTGTAACAATAAAAAATTTGGAAAAGAAAATTTCTCTAGGTGAACTCAAAGATACGAATCGTAAATAAATATTAACATCTCTTATATAGCAAAATCACTCTTAAAATTTTATTATTCAATTCAAAACAGGTTTAAAAATAATTTACTTTTTATAAAGTAATTCACCTTTGCTTCATAGTTCATCAACATTAAGATCTTTATCAACTAATACAAAGTTGTTTAGTTGATTTTCATTAATTTCAACATCTTTTAAATCAAGATCGAAAACATCTTTTTGATTATAAGAGCTAAGTTTTACTAGTTCACTTCATGAGCAACTCGTAGCATTTTTAAAATGTCTAAGTAAGTCATTATATTTATTGGCACTACCTGCTAAAGAAGATAAATCATCTAGGTAGAAAACTCCATCTATTTTTTTAACTTTTAAAGTTCCTAGCTCGTAGTTACCATTTTCTAGTCCCTTAGCAACTAGTGAATCAGATACAATTGATAGGTTATCTATGTTTACATTTTTATAGATAAAACGAAGCACTGTATCATCTATATGAATACCATCTGTAATTATTTCTACATTAGTTTTACCTAGTGAATTGTGTTCGTTTTCTAGGATTAAATTAACAAGACTTTTATTAGTTGAGTGGTGATAACCATTCATTGCGTTGAAAAAATGTGTAACTTTTTTTGCTCCGTTTTTAATTGCTAATTTAGCAGTTTCTTCATTAACAGTACTGTGACCTAAAGAAAAAATAAAGTCTTTATTGTGTTTAACAATTGCTGACATGTTTTGAGAATCTTCTGCAGCAATTGTAAAAACGACCTTTAAATTCTGTTTTAATTCTTTAATTTTGTTGAGAAAATCAAAATCTGCAGGAATTATTAAACTCTCATCATGAGCACCTTTTTTGGTTTTTGAAATAAAAGGACCTTCGAAATGTCATGCTAAATTAAATTGATCAGAAATATCTTTTCTTAGTTTCATAAAGTTAATAAAAGAATTTTCTAAACTCTTTAAATCAGCAACGACACTTGAAAAAACTACTCTAGCAACACCTTCTTGATAAACCTTATTTCTATATTCTAAATAGTCTTTTTTTAATTGTTCATAGTTATTTAAATCATAGAAATTTTCAAAAGAAAAACCATACCCACCGTGGGTATGTGCATCGATAAAAGGCGGCATCATTACTAATTCAAAATCATTGATTTTTGAATTAGTAATCTCTACTATCTTGTTATCTATAATAGTGATATCGACTATTTTTTCGCTATCATGATTAGCTAGCAAAATGTTTTTAAGAACTCTTTTATTCATCTTGTTCTTTATCTAGACCTTGTAGAAAAGTACCAATTGAATCAGTGTTATTATCACCGATAATAACGTTTGCTATTTCTTTTAAATCATTGGTTGCATTTTCTAAAGTAATTGCAAAGTCTGCAGCTTCTAGCATTTTATAATCGTTACTGCTATCGCCAAAAGCAAAAATTTCTGTATCAGGATGGTGTTTTTTGATGTATTCAATAGCAAGCGCTTTTGAAATATTTTTAGGGTTGATATCTACAAATATTTTGTTAGTTAAAACTACTTCGTATTTTTTACCAAGATTTTCTTTAGTTGCTTTTAAGTATTTTTCAGAAATAGCTTCGTTAGTACGAAGCGCAATTTGCAAAATAGTTTCTTTTCTTTGATAGATACCTTGATCAGCATTTTCTCAAGTGCTTAAAACAGCTGATTGTAAATCCATTAAACGATTAGGATCAACTAGGTGAGCATGCTTATTAGGATCATAAAGGATGTAAGAATCTTCTAAAGTATCCATCTGCATGATTAAGTTTTCTTTAATCGCAAGATTTTTTAAAAATTCATAAGCATCTAGTTCTAGATTACCGTTGACAGTTATTTGATTAGTTTTTAAATTCTTCATAACTGTCGAATTACTTGTAAAGAAATAGTTTAAGAAGGGCAGTTCTTGCATGACATCTAGACATTTTTTAATCCCTCTACCAGTTGCGATTGCTAAAATGTCACCATTTTGGTGGCGTTTTTGGAGCATTTTTAAAGTAAGGGGGTGAATTGTGTTGTCGTTTCTTAATAATGTGCCATCAAGATCGAAAACAAAGGCGTATTTAGACATATTTAAATAATAAATAAGAAGGGCAAATTTTGTTAAAACTTTTCATAAAAAATTCAAAAAAATTTGTAAAATATAAAAACTATATTTAAATGCAATTTTGCATTATTTTAAATTATGTGGCAAACCACTATTTAATCAAATACGGAGAACAAAATGAGTAAAAGAACATATCAACCTAAAAAACGCAAACACGCCAAAACACACGGTTTTCGTGCTCGTATGGCTACAAAAAATGGGCGTAAAGTGCTAAAAGCACGTCGCTTCAAAGGAAGAAAACAACTAACTGTTTCAGATAAATAATAATGAAGAGAACTTTCATCCTGAAAAAGAATTGAGAGTTTCAAAAAATTATTGATAATAAAACACAGATTAATAATAAGAATCTAGTTATTTACTATAAAAAAGCAACTGAGTTTAAAGTAGGTATTAGTGTACCTAAGAAATTCGCCAATGCAGTAAATCGTAATTACAATAAAAGAGTAATCAAATCAATTCTTGATGGCTTTAATTATCAGGCTTTAAATTTTACTTTAGTGATTATTACTAGAAAAAACTTCTTTAATCTATCTTACGAAAAGAAAAAGCATGAGTTAATAGCAATGCTGGAAAGGATTTTGAGTGAACAAAAATAATCGTTCTAAACATTATGATTTTTTCCAAGGAAAAAAAGATAATGATCCTAAATTAGAACGTAAAACAATTATTCGTAGAATTTTGTTTGTTTTCAAAATTCTTTTATATGTAGTTTTGGCTGGACTGACCTTAACAGGTTGTGTGCAGTCTTTTGTCATTCGTAATACTACTCAAACTGGACAAGGGCTTGAATTCTATAATTCAACTCAAAACGTTTCACCTTATACAACTTTATATGCAACAGCAGATGCTGAAGTATCACCGACAACAACTAATTCTGCAGGACAAACACTTGTTAACACAGAAAATTCAATCGCTAATGCAGTTGTTAATTCACACGTTAACTATGTAGTTGTTAATAAATCGGTCACTTCTGATTTAGAAGTGCAAGCTAAAAATCATGGTGCAAATTATGCAAGTCTAGGAAATATCACTAGTGCAATTAGTTTAACAAACACAAATACAACTAACTTTAATTCAGTTAATACAAGTATTTGAATGGATGCAAACAATAACTTCCAGACTGTAAAAACTGATAATCAAAGTGAAAACACTGCATCAGTTTTCTATAGAGAAGCTGCAGATGGAACAAAACGTTACTTATTCTTTAATAATGAATTCACTTCATGAACAAATCTTTATGATAGTTACAGTAATATCTATGCAATTTCACAATCACCAGATGCGCTTGTAAGATCAAATGCTTTAACACCTACAAACGATGCAAACGGTAATCCTGTCTATGTTTTAGAAAGACCTTACTTATTAAGAGTTACTCTAGAACAAGACTCCAACACTCCTGCTGTAGTTAAATATAATCGTGATGTTGTTGAAACTTTATGAAGATGAACTATAGCAAAACCTGTCTTTAATCAGATTGTTGATGTCAGTGGAAATGCACAAACTCTAGAACAATTCTTAGAATTTATCGCAAATCCAACTAACTATATAACTGATCTTAATAATACAACTATTTTTTCAGGAGTAGGTTTAACACCTACCCAGGCTGCTGCTTATAATACTTTATTAAGTATTAATCAAGTTGTTATTGATGCAGGTTACATTGCTACAAGTGCAAATACTTCTACACTAGGTAATCAAAGTATCTCAACAATTACTACTAACTTGACTTCGCCAAATCAATCTTATAGAAACTTTGGTTATGGTGAAAGCACATCTGAAGCAATTGTTACTTTTGATCAAGCCTGATTATATGGACCGTTTTACGCTCTAATAATTTATCCTTTTGCTCAAGTGACAGCAGCAATTACTAGTGCTATCGGACAAAGTGGTTGAGGAGTTGTTCTAGCAATTATCTTAGTTGTTTTACTTTCTCGTTTAGCTGTCTTCTTCTTAACATATAGAGGAATTTTTGGAACCCAAAGAATGATGGACTTAAATGCTAAGAAAGCAAAAATTGAGGCTAAATATTCTCAATACGATAAAAGCAATAAAGTAATGCAACAACGTAAACGACAAGAAGTTTCACAGCTTTATAAAAGAGCTGGAATTAATCAGTCGGATACCTTTATCTCAATTCTCTACACAACCCCTATTTTCCTAGCTGTTTGAAGAACGATTCAATCCGTTCCCCAAATTAAAGCCAATGAAATTTTAGGAATTAACTTTGCGACAACTTCATATCAAGCTGTCTTAAATCAGCAACAATATCAATACATTGCCGTTATTCTATTAGCCGTTATTTTCCAAATCGTCTCCCAAATTTTACCAAGACTGCTAGCGCGGAAACGACTGAAAGAAAGAACCAACGCTTTTGAACAACAGCAACTTAAAAAGTCTAATAGGACTCAAAATATTGTCTTGATTATGTTCTTGATTTTCACGGTTATCCTGCAAGCAGGGGTTCAAGTTTATTGAATCATCGGAGCGATCTGAACAATCGGTCAACACCTATTTGTCTTCTATATTCAGCGAACCAAATTCTACAAAGGCTGAATTTTGGATCATTTATCCAAAGAACGCTTTGTACGCTGAAGAGTATAATAATCACATCACTTGATGTGATTTTTTTATTACCGTTTTTATACTATTAGTTATTTATTATCTATAAAACGGATAATTATAAAAAATACATTAGTTCCTCAAAACTTGAAAAAATATCACGTTTCTGTAAATAAAAATAAGAAAATCCTGCTTTTTGGTCAAAATCATTTGAAATTTTTTCAAATTAACTTTTAATTTTAGGCATTTTTTGGAAAAGTTGTATTCTATGCACAAGGAGATATAACAACATTTTAGAAACATTAATTTCTAAAATGTTTGAAAGGATATTAATATGAAAAAATTAAATAAAAGATCTTTAGTCTTTAGTATGTTAGGAGTAGTTAGTGTTGTTGCAATTTCAGCAGCGATTGCATGTAGTCCAATGGCTACCAAGCGTAAGACTGTTGACCCTGCATTGAAGAAAAGTTTTTATTCAAAAGTACTTCACCAACAAGGTTTATGGGGAACTCTAAGAGATCCAAAAACTAAAAATATTTTACCAAGTAAATTCATTAAAGACCAACCATTTAAATCATTTGAAGATTTCAAAAGTCAAATCAGATTAAGCAAAGCACTTAAATTTGATAATACCTTAAAATTAAATTTAAAACGCCAAGAAGCTGATGACAAAAATGGAATAATCAATGTTTTTCTTGAAGCATTATTTGCAGATGAATCAGTTGAACCTACTCTTTTAATTTCTAAAGAAGTTCATGTAATAGTCAAAGGATTAAAGAGAAATATTGAAGAACAATCAGAATTTTTAAAAACTATTAAAATGGATGATAAGTTATTAACTGAGGACCTAGCAAAAGAAATTGTTAAACTAGTAATCACTGAAAAGTACAAAACTACTTTACAAGATTTTTTAGCATGATTAGAAAAAGTTCAATCTGAGAAAAACATCGTTGACAGGTTTAAAGAATTCAGTTTTGCTCTAGATGATAAAAGTATTACTACTTTAAATGCTGAAGTTAAAGACAATAAATTAATTGTTACTTTTAAATTAAAAGAAGCAATAGTTACAGATACAAAAGACATGTCTTTTACCTTCAATAATAGTTCAACAGTTAACTTTACAGCACCTACTGATGATGCAGATTCTAAAGCAAAATTTGATGCAGAAGTTACCAAATTTAAAAATGAAAAACTTGCTTTAAACGATGCTGAATTATTAAAACTATTACCAACACGAGTTATCCAAACTATTCACTTAAAACCACTGCCTGGTAAAGAAGAAGAATTAAATGACATATTCGCTATAATGAAGAAAAACTTCAAGTTTAGCACTGATGGTTTAGAAATTGACAAAAATTTTGCTTGAGAAATAGTAAGTGCAAAAGCTAATGATGAAGAAGGTACTGTAGAAATAGTACTTGGTGTTTCTACACCAAGTTATTCACATCAGTTCAAATATATTATTAGTGGTTTCAAAACAACTTTAGACACTAAAGTTTCACTGCTTCAGTCAGTAACATTAGATAGTCAAGGTAAATCAAATATTGACTTATTTAATGATTTATGAAAAGTGGTAGCAACTGATAAAGCTACTGCAACAATGGATGATCTAGCATTAGCTTTACAAAATGTAAGTGGCTTTAATGGTTTACCTGGTTTATTAGATGGTTATAGTTTAGTACCCGCTTCATTAGGCAGCAAACTAACTAAAGTTGCTGATAACAACTTTAATTTAGAACTAAAATTTAAAATCCAAAAAGCTGATAATACTGATACAACAAAACAAAAAGATGTCCTAATTGTTTTAAAAGGTTTTCAAAATATCGGTAATGCAACAGTAACTAGTTAAAATATTTTATTAACTACAATAATTACGTTCTACACGTAATTATTTTTTTGTTTTTGAAATGTAATTTATAGGTTTTGCTAGCTAAAATAAATTTAATTGAGACTGAAAGTAATAAAAAACTCTCTCTAGATAAAAACTAGAAAGAGTTTAAAAAATAATGGCGCCTTGATATAGGCAGAAACGAGAAATTATAAGTAATTAAAAAGATTATTACAAACAATTCTATAGCCTAAATTTGTTAAGATAAAATTTAGGCTATGTAATTATACAAAAAACTTTGAAAATCATAGTTATTTTTTCTTGTTAATTTTTTTATAAAAAAACTGATAATTAATAAAAAATAAAACTTTATAAAATTAAATAGGGATACCGATGTAGTATAATTTATAAGACTACGTTAAAACCTTTGCTTATTAAAAACATTCAAAACTTTTATTACTATTTAAATAATTAAATTAATTAGATTTGTTGTGAGTTCAAATAGTCTAAATAATTTAACCTATATATAAAGGAGTATTTAATGAGCAAAAAACTTTTTAATATACTAAATACAACAGGTCTCTCAAGTGAACACTCTGAAGAAACTATGTCATTAAAGACACAAACAAATAATTCTGGAGTAGCACATGCTATTAACTAAACGAAAATTAATTATTACATCTGGCGTTTTAGTTTTTACTTCTGTTTCTTTAATATCCGTTGCATGCAGTAATGTTTCAAATGAAAACATTATTCAGAATTCAATGAAATTGGATAATAAAGAAATCAATTACGCAGTTCTAGATAATTTTTATTCATGAGAATCTGATCAAAATTATCAATTACCTGTTCCTACTGTCATCAATAATAGCGACAAATTATCAAATTTTTTGGTTTCTTTGAAATATGAATTTTTGAAATTTCATGAACTCATTTCAGGTAATGAAAACGAAAAGCTAAAAGACCAAATAAGTGATACAATTCATAAAATTAAAGAAACCTATAATAGTGAATGATTTAAAAAACACACAATTCTTATCGATTATGGTGACAAAAAAGGTGCATTAATAGATCATAAAGTTAATTCTTGAAATGAAAAGGTAAAGATTCAAAACTTACAAAGTATCTCTCTCACAAACAATTCTATTGAAATAGTTTATAAGAAACCTGAAAATCTGAAAGTAAACCAAAAATTTAATACTGTTTTGTATGAATTAAAAAATAGTGATTTCAATCTTGAAAGTAGTACTAACTATGGAATCAAAACTTTATGAAATACTACTACTAGAAAAGTGAAAATTGAAGACAGAGAAATCAATTCATCAGCAAATTTTACAGCATCACTATATCAAGCTAATCACAACTGAAGTCTTGCTAAAGATATAAATAATAAAATTTTAGAGCACGATTCTATAGCGACTACCATTATTAAAAATCAAGTTGAATTAAGTAGCCTAATAACTGAAAGTAAGTTATTAGCTAAAAATCAAAAATGAGATTCAAAAGTAAATGAACAACTTCAAAAAATGAGCGATCATTTTGATAAGAATTTCTTTTCAGATAACATCTTGGTTTTAGTTTCTGTAAATGGTTGAGTAAATAATTTCCATGAGGGAGATTCTTTATACATTGAAGATTATAATGCTGAAGTTATTGATAATAATGTAGAGATAACTTTATACAGAAGTGCAGTTAATGTTAATACAGAACTTATTGAACTAAGTAATAACCCTATTTTTAATTATTCAACTGATAAATTTGCTTCAAAAAGAATCCCTTCTGAAGATTCTTCGCCTGATGTAACACTATTTATGGCTATCAATAAAAATAAGTTTAGAAATCTTGAAAATACTAATTCTATACTTACTGTAAAACCACTAAGTAAAGATAATAGTTTATAGTAACCTAACTTAATTAAATGTTTTAAACAAAGAATTAGTTATTTACTAAACTTTAGAAATAAAAACTATTAATTAACACTAATAAAGCAACCTTTCTAGTTTAAATAGGAAGGTTGTTTATTCGTTGAGTAATAAAAATCCTGAGTCAATGAAAACTCATGTAAAGGGTTGTTATCAGTGTAAACTTGTTTTTGAATAATTTAACTGAAACATAATAATAGAAAGAATAAATCCTAGAAAAGAAAACATTCTCACTTCACTAACAAGGATAATAAATAATTCAAAAAAATAAAAATTTAAATTTTTCCTCTCCACTTAGTTTTGGTAGTTTATTAATTTAGAGGATAGAATTAATACAATCAGATTATAACTAGTTATATAATTGAAAGGCAGAAGTATGAAATTAAATAAAAAGACAATATTATTAACAGCAGGTATTTTATCAATAACAACTTTACCACTTATATATGTTGCTTGTGATCTTGGCAGTTATGATTCTTCTCCATATATTGGCAAGGATCAAGTGTTAACTGATGATAGAAAGGTTATTAAATATACTTCAATAAACGAAAAATTTTTTAGATACTTAAACGAACAAGGTAAGAATCATAAATTAAGCGAAGTAATTTCGAGTGATGATGGACTAAACACTGTATTACAATCTTGAGTTAATAATTATGCTAGATATGAAAGATCGCTAGAAAATGTATCACATAATCTTGAAGCTAATGAAAGAGAATTATTGCAAGCAGCTAGAGACCTAAGAACTGTTTATACAAAAGAGTGATTTAAAGATAATACATTAGTAATTGATTATGGTGGAACTAGGTATGCAAATTTGGAAAAAATCGATTACTCTTTTTTCAATGAAAAGACAAAAATTAAAAATTTAGCCAAGATCGAAGTTGTTCAATATGCTGATAATGTTGCTAATAATGAAAAAGAAATTGAAATAACTTATGCTGATAAGAAATATGTTCGTACAATTAGCCCTGTAATTTATGAATTAAAAAATAAAGATTTTAAACTGACAAGTTCAGGAAATTATTTAGTTAAAAAATACTCACTTGATGATTCAAAAGTGTTGAAAACTGAAAGAGTGATTAATGCAAGTTCTTTCTTAAATATCGATGTTTCAAAATACAATAGTAATGGTTGAACAAGATGAAACCTACCTGGTGAAAACTTGATTCAGTCTAAATCAAACGCCCGTGAAGGTGAAGAAATACAGGTAGCAAACAATTCAGTTGCTACTAGATTCATCAAATCAAAAGAAGAATTAGAAAACTTAATTAAAATAACTAAGGAATCATATTTAAAATCTAATGCTGAAGATAATTCAGCAATAGAAGAATTTGACAAAGTTATAACATATTTTGATAGTGATTTTTTTAAAGATAATGTCTTAAGCATTTTAGCTGTTGATAATTGATTTGATCATTATAGATGAGAATCTGAGTATCGCTTTGTAGGTGATTATAATGCTGATATTGTGAAGAATAATGTTGATATAAAATTATTTTGATACAGTTATGTTATCACTGGCAAATATGTAAATCCAAAAGCAGAAGTTAAATTTACTTCAAGACCAGAAAAGTATAAAACTACACCTATAACATTGATATGACCTGATAGAGACGCAACCTTATTTATGGCAATAAGTAGAAACAAATTTACTAACATTGATACTTCTAGAATCAATGTATCATTCACTGTAAATTATACTATATAAACTAAATCAAAATAATCTTAAAAACAGTACCGAGCACTTTTGCTTGGTATTTTTTTACTCTGTTATCACTTATTTTAAAGTTTTAAAAATAAAAAATATTTTTAAATATTTTGGCAAAAAAAGACAAAAGCGTATCATTATTACGACTATATGAAAAAAGAAAAATCATAACTGCTAATTATCTTCTTTTACCATTTATTAACTTGTTAAAGTTAATATGGCATGTATAGCCTGATAATTAAAAAAAAGGATAAACATGAACAAGTTTTTATTTACACTAATGAATAATGCTAATGTTGTTGACAAAGCCTTGCAAAAATCAAGGGTTATAATCCAAGTTCAAGCAAACATAGGATTATCTTTTGATTCTTATATAGTGAGTTATAACAGTGAAAGTAATGAAAAAATCTTAGTATTCTTAAGTAGAATAAAAATAAAGGATATCTATAAAAACGATGCTGAAGCCATGGACATTCATAAAGTTACAGATCATTATAATAATAAAAATGAATCTTCAATTACTTCATTTATAAATGCTTTAACTTATGTTATTAACTAGAACAAACAAAAAAAGATTTTTTGTAATTATAACTCTAGCATCTGTATTATCATTTTCCACTGTTTTTGTTTCTTGTTCAGTTTTGAGCAAGTATGATTTTTCACCATATATAGGTAAAGATCAAGTGATTTTATCCAATAAAAAAATAATTAAATACACAGCATTAAATAGTTCTTTTTTTAGTTATTTTAATAAAAATGGTGATGATCTTCGTAAGAATGACTATAAGAATGATAAAGAACCAGCAGCTGAAGTTGAATTAGTAAATAATGCAGACAAGCTGAAATCCATAACTAATTCATGACAAAAAAATTATTCAGATTATTTAACTTCTAAGCAACATTTTCGTGGTGACAATTCAATACGTATGGAAGATCTCAAATATAATGTAAAAAAAATAGAAGAAGTCTATACTTCGAAATGATTTGAAGAAAATTCACTAGTGATTGATTATGGTGGACACAAGAAAGTTAAGTTAAAAAGCGACAGCAACCGTTTTTTTATGGAGAAAACAGAGATAGAGAACCTAATGGATATTTCTTTAGTAAATCACTCAGGCAACCTAAGAGATATTGAAATTACTTATAAGAGAGATGAAGAACAAAAGGATTCTAGATATGAATCACCCATAATCTATGAGTTAGAAAATAAAACATTTGGGTTGTCTAGCAAAGAAAATTATAGTGTTTTCAAGTTATGAAATACAGACACAAAAGTATTGAAAGGCAAAAGAGAGTTTAATGCGGGTTCATATTTAAATACGAATCTTTATTACTATAATGAAGATTGACAAAAGGAAATTACAGATGACAATGTTCGTTTTTATGGTAAAAGTAAATTGTTGAAATCAAAGCTCGAGTTTGATAATTTAATATTGAAATCAAAATCTTCATTTTTAAAAATGAATCCAGATCAGAAAAAAAACATTAGAGAGTTTGACAAAGTTTTATCTTATTATGATGATGAATTTTTTAAGGACAATTTTTTAGCAATTGTCTCAGTATCATCATGAACATCTTGAATTCATGAAGAAAATTCACCCTACATAGATGATTATAATGTCTTGATTAAAAATAATGAAGTTGCTATAACTTTATTTACTAACTTTGTTAGAACAGATATTGTAACAAGCAAAAAGCCAGAATTAGTATTTAGTTCTAGTTTAAATAAGTTTGAGAGTATTCCTATAAAATTATCTTTTCCCAGTGAAGATGCGACACTTTTTATACCAATTAGTAAAAGTAAATTATCTGATACTGAAAAGGCAAAAACTCAGATATATGAGTATCAAAAATAGTAATTAATAAATGTATTTGTGTAAATAAACTAAACCCAAAAATAAAACTCTTATTTCTATTAAAAGTAGAGATAAGAGTTTTTAATTGCTGTTTCAATTTTATTCTAAATAAGAGAAACACAAAAAAGATGGTTTTCTTTAATTTATTTTATTAAAATGTTATTTTTTAATTATTTCATACTAATTTTAAAAAAAAGTATTTTTTGCAAAAATAATATAATATGGTTGCGATATCAAATAAGTCGCAAATTAATAAAACTTTTACTATTTACAACTTTAAAACGAGCAATTATCCAAGTTGCAATTAACCGCAATGTAGTAAATATTAAAAGTAAGAAAGTGAATTTTTATTTTAAAAATTCAGTTAAATAAGAGAAAGGATAAAAGTAAATTCTCAATTATGAAAATAACTAAAAAGAAATTATTGTTACTAGCAATGGCTAGCACAACACTTTTAGTACTACCTATTTCACACGTATCATGTACATCAAAAACTGATGATAATCTATTAATGAAAAATACATTTATAGTAGATGGTAAAAGAATCCAATATGCAGCATTTAATAATTTACTACCTAAATATATTTCAACTAAAAATGAATGAAGCAATAAAGATCATTTAAAAATTAAACCTGATGTAATTAATTCTGTAGCTAAACTTTACAGTGTTTTAGGTTGATGAAGAGTCAATTTTAATAAAAACATAACTAACTATAAAAATCCCAAAACCTTATTTGTTACCAAAGGTTTTGATGAAGGACTTCAAGCTATTTTTGCTCATTATACAAAAGAGTGATTTTCAGAAAATACGCTTTTAATAGATTATGGTGGACTAATTGGTACAGAAACAACTAATCATGGTGACACACTTTTAATTGAAAATAAAAAGGCTTTTGCAGTTGATAAAATAATTGTTAAGGATCAAGAAATTGATCTAGTTTATAAAGAACCTGCAATAAAATATGAAAGCGATCTTTATTTTCCAATTCTAATAGAAATGAAAAATAAAGATTTTGATCTTAAAGAAAATCAAACTTATCATGTAACTAAAAAATGAGATACAAATGTTGAAGAAGTTAAACTTGAAGATAGAGAAGTTAATGCTTTTGCTTATCTTAATTTAGGTTTAGCTAGTTCATATTTAAAGAATAAATATAAGGATTGAAGTAAAATTAAAAGAGAATTCAAACCTTATAACGAAGTTAAGCGAATAACTGATTTACCTTATGATGCTTCCAAAATAGTTACTACTAAAAAAGATTTTGATCTTTTAATCAGTACTTATCAGGATCATTATGAAGCTAAAGCAAAAGAGTTGAATCAAAAAAGTGGCTTATCTAATTATGTAGTGAATAATATGAAACAATTATTTGATCGTTTCTTTTTTAAGAATAATGTTTTAGTAGTGGTTTCTTTATCAGAATGAGCTAGAAAAAGAATTCAAAGTGATAGTGTTTATGCAAAAGATTATCATGCAAATTTAAAAGGTAATATTTTAGAGATTACCTTTTATGAACCCGACAAAGATGAAGATAGCAATAATCAAGAAAAGTTTGGTTTTTCAGTTAATCCTGAATTTATAAGAGAAGAGAAATTTTATAATGCAATTGATCTAAATAAAAATAATGATGGATCAAATGCATGATTATTCTTTGCAATTGATAAAAATAAAGTAAAAAATATTGAATCATTAAAAACAAATATTTCGCTTAAACAATATAAAGATTACACTGAGTAATTTGGTTATAAAAATTGTTTTGTACTTGCTGTTCAATCAGCAAGTTTATTTTTAAAGATCTAAAAATCAAATATATTTTGCAATAAATTTATAATGATATAAGTTATTTTTAGGGTGTCAAAAAAATAATTTATTTTTAATTAAATCTGCTTTTTTTGACAAAAGAATATGATATTGGTGTAGTTGTCAATTGTCACTACAAAACTATAAAAAAATTATTATTTATTTAAATAATAATTGGAAAGAATAAATAATGGCAAAAGCTATTTTAAGTATTGCTAATATAGTTAGCACATCTGTATTACCAATCCAAACTGTTTCAACTGTGCAAACAGAAAAAGCCAATAATCATTTACAGGATTTTAATTTTGAAAATTTATTCAAAATAACTAGAAATGGTTACGATGAGAATCTAAGACTTTCAAGATTGAATAAGTCAGTCGAAGTTCTCGTTCGAATTAAAGATCATGTTGATTTTAGTGAATATGAGAAAAATAAAGACATTACTCCTATCACTAAACAATATATTTTACAAAATCAAAATTTTGTAAATTCATTAGAAGGACTATTATTGGATCTTTCCTTTTATACAATCAGTAATACAACACCTTACATTACCTTTGTTTTTAAAAGCAGAGAAAATTTAGAAAATAATTTGCTATTACTTGCAAGCAAAGAAAATTCTGTATCAATTAATTCATATGAAGATAATGAATTAGATAAAACACAGAGAAATATGTCAGCAGGTTCAGTTCTATTAAGTTATCAATATGATTACGACCAATCAGTATTTGAAAAACAATTTAAGTTGGTAGGCGCACTGGATCGAAGAAAAAAAGATGCTCTTGTTAGCGATCTGCAAAAAAGATATTCATTTAAAAATAAAGTAAATAAAATTAAATTAGGTGTTGTTGAAGCAAGTAATAATATCTCCAAAGACAACATTCTTTTTAAAAATAAAAATCTTCATTTTTATAGTAAAAACGGAATTACTCAACATAGCTTTGAAAAATCAAGTCATGCAGATAAGGTTTCATCAATAATTGCAGGAACAAATGGATTAGACACATTTATTGACGATATATATAGTGTTCATGTAAATAATTTTGATACTAAAACTGGAAAAGAAACAGGTGATTTCGTTTATGAAAGAATTGAAAAATTTGATTGACTAATATCATCAGGAGTTAAAGTTATAAATAACAGTTACGGAATAGAAGGAGATAGAAACAAAGCCCTAGAAGAAATTAATACATATAAATACAATGAAAGAGCTTATTATCTGGATTTCATAGCCAGAAAATATGGGATTATAAATGTATTTTCAGCAGGTAATGATGGTAATAAACCCACATTTGTTACAGGCGGTAGTACTTTATCACAAAATAGTATTGCTGTTGGAGCAACCAATATAACAGGAGATGAATTAAGTACGATATCTCAATATAAATTTTTTGATGAAAAAATATTAGCAAAGCCACTAATTGTTGCTCCTGGTGAAGAATATCGTTTTCCATCCTTTGAAAAAAATGATAATTCACTTAGTAAGCCGAAAAGAGGAACAAGTTATTCAGCACCTATTGTTACAGGCTTAATAACTATGTTAATTCGAAATAATTACAATTTATATGGCAAACCTGAAGCAATCCTTGCTATTTTAACTGCAGGATCTAACCCTATTAGTAAGTACAAATCTAAAAAAGCTAATGGCTTAAATGAAAAAGTGGGTGCAGGCTTAGTAAATTATGAATTGATGCAAAAAGCTGCAGATAATGTTCAAAGCATACATGTGAACGAAAACAACAAAAGACAAGAAATACTATTACCTAAATTATCCAAAGGGCAAATGATTGCAATTTCTACTGCATGATTGTTCGATGCAGGATATTTAAAATTTTCTGAATTTGACCCTTCATATGTCAAAAAAACTGCTACTTATGAAGATTTTGATAAAACTTATTTATCACTAGCCAAAGATAAAGATAAAAAATTTTGAAACTTTACAGATTATTTAAAAAGAAAATACGGAGAAAATTGGTATATACCTACTGACATAAATATTTATTTAGAAAAATGAAATGAACTTTCTGATACTTGAGAAGATGTATCTAATTCATCTTCTTTAACTAGTAATATAGAATTTATTAGATTAGAAATCAAGGAATCTGGTAAATATAGAGTTGTTATAAAGCAAAACAGTCCTACAAAAGGTAAAACAGATACAAAGGGTGCAATAACTTATGTCATCACTTAAAAAGAAATCGTTTTTAATTTTTACATTTGTTTCATTATTTTCATCTACTTTAGTTGCAATTAGTTGTTCAAAACATATTGTTGATATTAATGATAATAAACCAATAGATGTTGTTGACCTTAAAGATAAAAAGCCAGATGTTGCTGATCTTAAAGATAAAAAATCAGCAATTTTTTTCAATATTTCGATGGTTGAACAAAATATCGTGAATGGCGAAAAAGAACTAGGTGTGATAACTTTTGATCCTGAGACAGTGTCTAAAATTTATGGAAGTGATATAACCAAATTAGAACCGATAGTATTAAAAACAAAACAAGATTTAAATAACCTAATGGACAATTGAAAAAAAATAGTTTTAAAGAAATTTAATTCAGATAAAAATTTTGCAGATTCTCTTAATCTCACAAAAGATGTTTTAGTCCAAGACTTACTTTCAAACAAAAACGACATCATAAATAAATTTAATGATAGCTACTTTGAAAAAAATATTATTGTAATTGATTTTGGTGGAGAAATACAACCACTAGTAAATGATGATAAAGAAATTAAAAATTTAAACAGAATCTGAGTAAAAAAGAAAAAAAATGAGATAATTTTGGACTATTTTTGAACTAGTTCTTCACCTATCAAAGAAAACGATACTCATGCATATTCGGCTGTCTATTTTTTAAATAAAAAAACGTTTAATATAAACCCTGGTAATTACATCATTATAAAAAAAATATACGGTTACATCCCTGAAAACAAAATGACAAAAAGATTTTTGAATTATTATTCTTATATAACGCAGGATCTTTCAAAGTATGAAGATCAAGAACATATAATTTGAGATAAGAAATCATTATCAGGGGATTATGCGACAACTATTATTAAAACAAAGTCTGAACTAAACAATCTTCTTGAAAATTTCACTATTGGTTATAAAAAAGAATTTTCAAAAGAATTTCCTAAAGAAACGTATGAAAAAATTAATAACGATTTTTCAGATGAGTTCTTCAATGATAATGTTTTAGTCTTGCTATCTGGAAGTAATTGACAAGGACACACATGGCTAATGTATGATTATGTGGAAGAATCATATGATTTAAAATTAGAAGGAAATAATTTAAAGTTTGAAATATTTTTTCTCGACTATCCTCCAGAAATGCCCGAGGAAGTCCCTGACAAAGTAAATGCAAATTATGCTTATAATTCTGCAGGATGACATCGATACAATGATAATTACTCGCACACGCAATTTCTAAAACTACCAAAATCTTTAATAAAAGATTTAAATAAATTAAGAACAACTATTGAATTTGATTCTTAAAAATTATATTTTATCTAAATAGTTTGTAGCCCTCAATTTGGTCTACAAACTATTTTTAAATTATCGATGTATTTAAATATTAATACTCTCCAACTGACAGAAACAAAAATCTGAATAATTTTATTATTGACTAACGCTTCTTTAATTTTATTAAGGTTTTTATTTTTTCAAATTTTTAAGTTTTAAAAAAATAATTTATTTTTAATTAAATCTGCTTTTTTTGACAAAAGAATATGATATTGGTGTAGTTGTCAATTGTCACTACAAAACTATAAAAAAATTATTATTTATTTAAATAATAATTGGAAAGAATAAATAATGGCAAAAGTTATTTTAAGTATTGCTAATATAGTTAGCACATCTGTATTACCAATCCAAACTGTTTCAACTGTGCAAACAGAAAAAGCCAATAATCATTTACAGGATTTTAATTTTGAAAATTTATTCAAAATAACTAGAAATGGTTACGATGAGAATCTAAGACTTTCAAGACTGAATAAGTCAGTCGAAGTTCTTGTTAGAATTAAGGATCATGTTGATTTTAGTGAATACGAAAAAACCCGAGATATTTCTCCTATCACTAAACAATATATTTTACAAAATCAAAATTTTGTAAATTCATTAGAAGG
>NZ_NQMN01000002.1:358495-471058 GCF_002272945.1 Mycoplasmopsis agassizii
GAGAAAAATAAAGATATTTCTCCTATCACTAAACAATATATTTTACAAAATCAAAATTTTGTAAATTCATTAGAAGGGTCATTATCAGATCTTTCCTTTTATACAATTAGTAAGACAACTCCTTACATTAACTTTGTTTTTAAAAATAGAAAAAATTTAGAAACTAATTTATTTTTGCTTGCAGGCAAAGAAAATTCTGTATCAATCAACTCATATGAAGATGCGAGCTGAAAACCTCAAGCAAAAATTAATCAAGAAAAATCCTCAAAATTAGATTTTCAATATAACTACGATGTTTTTAAATTTGAAAAGCAATTTGAATTAGTTGGTGCTCTGGAACAACGAAAAAAAGATGCTTTATTCAAAAAATTATTAAAAGAAAAAGTAATCGATACTGAAATCAAAAAAATTAAATTAGGTATCTATGAAGCTACTGGTAGCGTATCAAAAAACAATATTTTATTTAGTGACCAAAATATTCATTATTACAAAGAAGGAGGAAAAGAACAATACAATATTACTAATGAAAAATACACTGATAAACTTTTATCTGTAATTGCAGGCAAAAATGGTGTAGATTTATTTGTGGATGATATATATAGTGTTTATGATCATAAAGATAATGCTGAGTGACAAAAGTTTGTAGATAGAAATGCTGTCATGTCTCAAAAAATAGCAAAGTATGATTGATTAATATCCTCAGGCGTTAAAGTTATAAATAACAGTTGAGATCAAACTTTCACTAGAGATAGTGCAGAGAAACATAATTATGGATATAATTATGATGCTTATTATTATGATTTTATAGCTAGAAAATATGGAATAATAAATGTTTTTCATTCTGGATCTTCGCGCGATGAAGGTGACTATGTGATAGCATTAGGCAAACTTTCTCATAATAGCGTAATTGTAGGTTCTTCTAATTTAAGTGGAGATAAACTGAGTGATTTCTCAGAATATAGAACTTCTGATAAAAATATAATAACTAAACCCTTAATTGTTGCTCCAGGCGAAATCTATCATTTTGAATCTTTTGTTAATGATAATGAAAGCATAACTGCGAGTGGAAATTTACGTGGTTCTTGATTTTCTGCTGCCCTTGTTAGTGGGTTAATAACTATGCTACTTAGAAATAACTACAATCTTGTAGGCAGACCTGAAGCCGTTCTAGCTATTTTAACTGCGGGTTCACGAAAAATTGAAGGTTATGGACCAAATAACCCTAATAGTTTAAATAATCAAGTGGGTGCTGGGTTAGTGAATTATGAATTAATGCAAAAAGCAGCTAATAATATTCAAAATATAAATGTTAGTGAAAGTAATAGAAAGCAAGAAATTGCTTTGCCAAATTTAGAAAAAGGACAAACACTATCTATTTCTACTGCATGATTGTTTGATGCAGGATATTCAACCAACCGAGAATATAGACCATCATTACCAGAAACACCTGGTGAAAAACCAAAATGGGACAAAAGATGAGATAGCATGGTTAGCACCAATACATACTCATCATACACTCAACATATGTATAATATATACGATGGACTTCATGCTCAAAAAATGAAGGAATGAAACAAGAAATCAAAAGTATATGAACAGGCTCTAGAAGTTCAAAGAAATTTCGATAAAAATCATTCCAGATATGCTAATGGAAAATATGAAAGTGAATGAAAGTCAATTGATTATCTTAAAGAAAAATATGGTGAAAACTGGTATATACCAACGGATATAGATCTTAAGGTTGAGAAGCTAAATGAATCAAATGGAGAATGAGAGATTGTGGGTAATTCTGCTTCTTACACAAGCAATATTGAGTTTATAAGAATACAAATTAAAGAAAGCGGAAAATATAGAGCAGTTATTAGACAATATGGGCAAACAAGGGGTGAAACTAGCACAAAGGGTGTAATGACTTATGTCATTAGTTAGTAAAAAGTTGTTATTTGCTATTTCCACAACTTCATTATTTATATCTGCTTCAGTAGCAATTAGTTGTTCAAATTTTGATGAAAATGATTTTTTTGAAACGAACTTTTTTAATACAGTAATGCTTGAACAGTCAATTGATTATGGTACAAAAAAAATTAAAGTAGGAGTTTTTGATCCTGAAATGATTTCTGAAATTTATGATGAAGATTTTGATAAATTAGAACCTGCGTTAATATCTACAAACTATCAGTTAAAAGAATTCGTTGAAAAGTGAAGACAATTAATTTTAAAACATTTAGATGTAAAACAAAGAGTTGTTGGTGCATCTTTAGAAGTAAGAAAGAAGGTAGAAAATAAATTAGAAAAAGCAATCAATTTATTTACTAAAAATTATGATGCAGAATTCTTTAAAAAGAATATAGTTATAATTGATTTTGGCGGGAAAATTCAACCTCTTGGTCCAGACGAAAAGATTGCTTCTAGTTCAGCCTTTAAAATTAACAATTTACATAAAATTAAGGTTGAAGGTAATCAAATTACTTTAGAATATTTTAGTGAAAAGTAATTTTTTCTTAAAAAAGAAGAATATGCGCAACCATATTCTGCTATTTATTCTTTAGATAGAAAAATGTTTGATTTAGGTTCAAATAATTATGTGATTAAAAAACAACTAAAACAGCCACGTACAAATCCCCAAACTTCATCAAGATTTTTAGATTATTTTTCATACATTACGC
Organism: Mycoplasmopsis agassizii; assembly: GCF_002272945.1. Classification (GTDB taxonomy): domain Bacteria; phylum Bacillota_I; class Bacilli_A; order Mycoplasmatales; family Metamycoplasmataceae; genus Mycoplasmopsis_B; species Mycoplasmopsis_B agassizii. The sequence goes on from NZ_NQMN01000002.1 coordinate 361,162, forward strand.
AAGATCTTTCAAGGTTTGAAGATATAGAAAACACAATCTGAGATAAAAAAAATCTTGATAGTTACACCAAATTTGCAACAATTATTATAAAGTCTGAATCAGAACTAAAAAGCCTTCTAGAAAAATATAGTCAGGCTTTTAAAAATAAATTTTCCAAGGATTTTCCAATAGAAACATCAGATAAAATAATTAAAGATTTTTCAGATGATTACTTCAAAGATAATGTTCTAGTTTTACTTTCGGGCTTTGGTTGACCAGGACACGCTTTCTTGTTTTCTGATACTATTGAACGCTCTTATGATGTTAGTATAGTTGAAAACAATTTAAAGTTTACGGTTTTCTTTTTCAATATCCCTATGCTATTGAATCCAGATAAAGCAGATGAGAGCAAAGCTTATTATGGTTATAAATCTAATAGAGATTTCAAGGGAATTGCAAGCCGATCTAATGAATCGCACACACAATTTCTAAAACTTCCCAAAAGATTAATTAAAGATTTAGATAAAATAAAAGCAACGCTTGAACTTAAGGACTGACCCTAAAATTTACTTTTGTTTGTAAACTTTTTATGTATATTTAAAAGGAAAATATTTATTGACCTAGCAAAAATAAATTCTGAGCATTGAAATAAATGTTCAGAATTTTCGATTCATAACGAAGCCATAAATATTTTGTTTTTATACTTTTTAAGATTTTGATTTGCTAGTATTAAAAACTCTTAAAAACTATTTTTTACAGGTTTTTCTATTTAAGTAATATTTTTGTATAATTTAAAAAAAAGCATTAGCTGTAGAAAGATTGTCGAATCATTTTGAATAACAATGTTAGCAATTTTGAAAAAATCAATAAAGATATAGCCATCAAGGTAAGTAATCTAAACTTTAAATACGGTCATTCAGATGACCTTGTTTTAAATGACATTAATTTTGAAATTAAAGCAGGTGAATTTGTTGTTTTTGTAGGCAATAACGGAAGTGGTAAATCAACTGTTGCTAAATTACTTGCAGGAGTTTTAAAACAACAAGATGGAATAATTGAAATCTTTGGTAACAAAGTTAACAAAGATAATAAGCGCATTTTTCAAAAAATAGTAGGGATTATCTTTGATAATCCTGATTATCAATTAATTGGTGCAACTGTTAAAGATGATATTATCTTTGGGTTAGAAAACTATAATATTGATCCAAATTTAATGGATGATATTTCAGCAAAAGCACTTAAAAAAGTTGATCTAGAAGATTATGCAAATTTTGAAACCTCAAAATTAAGTGGAGGGCAAAAACAAAAAGCAACACTTGCCACAATACTAGCAAATGATCCTGAAATAATTATTTTTGATGAAGCAATGTCTATGCTTGATGAAGTAAGTAGAAAACAGATACAGATTTTTGTTGAGCAGCTCAGAAATGAAAAGCACCGAACTATCATCACCATTTCTCATGACATGGAAGACTTACGTAAAGCAGATAAAATTTTTGTTTTCAATAATTCAAGATTAGTTAAAATTGCGACTTATGATGAATTAATTGAAAACCCTGAAATCTTATTAAGCAATAATTTAAAATTACCTTTTTCTTGTCAGTTATCTTTTGAATTACAAAAACTAGGTGTAAAGTTAAAAACTTGTGATCATAATGATCAATCGTTATCAGAGGAATTATGTGCAATCATCAAATAGTTAAAGATAGATATGATTCAAAATTATTTGAAGTAATTCCTGCATTAGAAAAAAAATTAAATTCACTAAATAAGAGTTATTTAGATAAATATAATTTTTATCTAAATAAAATTGAAGTTAACAAAAGGAATCATAAGTACCCTTTTTTAGAAGATAAATTAAAAAGTAAAATTACATATTTAATTTATAAATATGAAATTAAAGCAAACAAAATTCTTAACTTTTTAGAATTCAATAATCAGGTGTTGCGTAACAAAAATTTTAATCAACTTAAGGATAACTGAGTTGAAAGTGATCTGCATTTACATAGAACAAACTTTTTTTATTTTGATCAACCTAAAAAACCTAATCATGTTTTAAAAGAAATTGAAACAACTTTTTTAAAAAATAAAACAACAGTTATTTTAGGAAAAACAGGTAGTGGTAAAAGCACTTTGATACAACTTTTAAATGGCTTAAATTATGCAACAACTGGTTACATTAGAAACGGAAATTTTTATTTATTTTCAAATTATAAAAATTTTAATAGCGCTGATTTAAAAGCAAAATTCGGTTTAGTTTTTCAGTTTCCTGATTACCAACTTTTTGCAAACACAATTGAAGAAGAGATTTTAGCTGGACCAATTGCTTTAAAATTATCTGCAAAAAATAATCATGATTATGCTCACAAATATTTAGCCATGGTTAAATTGCCACTCACATTTTTAAATCGTTCTCCATTTCAACTTTCTTCAGGGCAAAAAAGAAGACTTGCAATTGCTAGTATTTTAGCTAATCAAGTTGAAACATTAATTTTAGATGAACCTAATGTAGGACTTGATCCTGCTGGTATAGATTGACTAAAAGATCTAATTAAAGAGATGAAAGAAATACAAAAAAAGCGAGTAATTACAATCACACATGATCTTGATTTTGCACTTGAAATTGCTGATCAAATTAAGGTTGTACATGAAGGTAAAATTGCTTATGATGGAGACCCTTTTTACTTGTTTAGAAATGATCAACTTTTAAGTAAATTTGAACTATCAAAACCTAATGTAATTAAATTCCAAGAAAGACTAAAAAAACAGGGAATTGATATCATTAATAATGAAGATCGAAATGTAAAAGATCTAGCAAAAACAATTACTAATTTTAGTAGAGAGAAATCATAATGCATACATCACATGGATCATATTTAAATGTTGAAACAGCAGTTCATCATTTAGATGGAAGAGTAAAAATTTTGCTTGCAATTATGATGATCGTATTTGTATTTTTACCGACAGGTTTATGGGGTTTATTGCTTTTATTAGGATTAGTTTTAACCATCTTTTTAATAGCCAAAATACCCTTAAAATTATTTTCAACTGTCTTCAAATTTGTTTTATTTTTTTTCATTTTTGTATTACTAATTAATGGCTTTTTTATTAAACCTGATCTAACTTTATCAGATACATTAAATCATCAAAATCTAGGCGCCACAATTTATTCAGGTGGTGGTCAATATGGTGGAGTTGAATGATATTCAATTAATACAAAAAGTATTTTAAGAGCACTATATATTGCTTTAAGAATTGGTTATGTTTTATCAATAATTTTAATACTTACATCGACAACTAAATCATTAACATTAACACTTGCTTTACAAAGTTTATTAAGACCATTAGGTTATTTAAAAATTCCTGTTAAAACAATTAGTTTAATTATTTCCTTAGGTTTGCAAAGCATTCCATTACTATCTCAGGAATTTCATAAAGTAATAAAAGCACAAGCTTCTAGAGGTATTGATGTTAAAAGCCATAACATCATAAAAAAAATAAAAGCCTATTCATCAGTGATAATTCCGATGTTTGTTAATTCATTAAAAAGGTCGGAAGATTTATCATTAGCAATGGATGCAAAAGGTTTTGATATTAGAGCAAAACGTAGTACATATCATCGATTTCATCTACATTTGAAAGATATAATTATCTTTTTTATTATCTTCACAATTTTAATTTTAATCACCTTAAATTGATGAAATCAGCAATTTGTAGATGTTTCCACATCACTTACAAATTATTTAAATAATCCTAATTATTTAATTTTAAATAAAATTACAAATGATCAATCATTTTTAAGATTCATTTGATTTGTAGATTTTTTAGTTACAAAATAGAAAGGCAGTTATGACATTATTTATATCCTTAAAATATCGTTTAAAGCAAACAAAAGTATCTGCTTTTTTAATTTTATTTTTATTCTTATTTTTTATTTCATTAGGAATTTTAATTTACGGATTATTTTATTTTATGACAGATGGAGAAGTAAATCATGGTGATCATATTGATATCCGTTATGCATTTGTTTGAAGTGAAACATCACAAATATTAATTAGTATTGGAGCAATACTTTCCTTCATCTTTTTAGTCTTACATATTGCCTCATGATTAATAATTTATCATCATCAAATTTGATGAGTAAATTATTTAGTTAATCGCTTTTGATATAAAAATATTAATCAAAATAAAAGTAAAGAAAATCTTATTTTAGATAAATCAAAAACGTTTAAAAATAAACATTTTGATTTCATATATTTAAAAGTTGACAAGGTAACTTTTAAAGAAACAATTAATAGAGATTTTTTTGCAATTGATAAATTTAATACTAAAAGTGAAACCTATAAAATTGCTCTAACTGCAATTTTATTGGGCTTATCAATTGTCTTATCCATTATTGAAATACCAGGAATTATTTTGCCTTGAGGTAGTGCTTTAATGATTAGATTATTTGAAACAATGGTGCTCTTAATTGCAATCAAAATGATAGGTAATTTTTATACCTTAATTATTGCAATTGCAAGCCCATGATTACACTTTGCAACACATGCTTTACACTCGCCAATAGATGTTGTTTTTTACATGATTAATAACATCTTAGTAGTCTTTCTTTTTTACTTTATTTACTACGTAATTTTTAAAGCACAAGCAAAGTTTGCTGTCGATAATAGCGAGAGTCAAAACTTACATTTAATTAATGATAGGAAGACAAAAATTAGAAAACTTTTTGCCTTATTAAGTTTTGCAGTTATTGCAGCACTATTAGAAGCCTTAGGCTTTTATGGATCATATTTTATAATTACAGGTGATTTTACATCACTTGCTCATAAATTATATTATGATAATGTTTCAGGAAGAGATTTAGTTAATTCCTTAAACGCACTTTATTTTATCTTGACAGTCACAGCTATTTTTGTTGTCAAATATGCTATCGAAGCAGCACTATTTGTCTTGATTGAAAAGAAAATAATGTTTATAAATAAACAATTTGGATTGGTTTAAAAATGAAAAAAAAATTAATATTAAATACCTTAATTGGTTCATCTATTTTAGGGGTTGCAGCCATTGCAATTTCTTGTTCGGGTAATGTGGAAGCGCCTAACATTACAGATTCAACACTTGCACAAATTACAGAAATGATTTCCAAAACAAGTGATGAAAAATTCAAAACAGCTGCAGTTGAAAACTCAGCAAAACCACAAGCAGATGCTAAAAAAGCAGCATCTGAAAACTTAAATGATTTTATGGTTAATTATGCACTTTGAATCGTTAAAAACCCTTCACTCTTGACTTTTCAAGACCTTGAAGGTAAAGCAGTTGCAACTAACACATTAGTTAAAAACAATAACATATTAGATAGACACATTGTTACTCAGCATGAAGTTGGAGCAGATTATAGTATTGCTAATTTCTACGACATTGTTAATTCTCCTGCTGCAAGCACTGATGTAACTCATGATCATGATGACGATGATACTAATAGTGTTAGTGATAAAACGGTTGCTTTATATATTTCATATCAAGGTGGTCTATTTTTAAGATTAGACTATAAATATGAAGAAAATAAAGTGGAAAACTATTCAGTCAACCTAGCAGTAATTAAGTTTCCTAGCGAAGTACCTGCACAAGTTTTTACAAATGCAGCTCACTTTAGACAATCTGGTGAAAAAGGTACTCAGTGAGATGAACTAATTAAAAAATATGGTAAGCCAGTAACTTACAAAATCACTGGTGTACAGTAATTTTGTAAAAACAAAATTTGATTTTAATTTAGCATTTAAAATAAGTGCTAAATTTTTTTATTTTCACTAGTAAAAACACACCAAGATTTTGCTAGTAATATGGGCTTATCTAATATATAATTTTAATAATGCATATAGACGATTTTACAACTTTTATTTTTGATTTAGATGGAACCCTTTTAAATAAAAAAGGCGAGATTCCAGAAAAAAACTTAGAAATTATTGAAGAGTTAATGGAGCAAAAAAAGCACATTATTTTAGCAACAGGAAGAAGTGTTAACTTAATTAATTCATATATTGAAGCAACTAAAACTAACATGCCAATTATTTCAGTTAATGGTGCTTTAATTAAATCGCCAAGTACAGGTGAAATAATTTATGAAGATTTTATTGATAAAAAAACTGCTAAAGCAATATATAAATTAGCTCATGAATTAGGGATTTACATTTGTATTTACACAAGCAAAGGTGCAATTTTCAATAAAAATTCTAGACAAACAAGTAATCCTATTTTTATCAGAGAACTTGAATATATTGACTTAACAAAGGATGCAACAATTGAATATGTTGTAGATAATTTTGACCAACTAGATCAACATGACATTATTAAATTTAACTTATTTGTTGAGCAAATAAGTGCTAAAACTTTTTATCTTTTCAGACAAGAATTAGAAAACATGAGTGATGATTTAAATCATTTTTTTAGTTCATTATGAAATTATGAAGTTATGAAAAATTCATCTTCAAAAGGCAAAGGAATTCAAATTTTACATGATTTGGGAATTATTGATTTAGCAACAACAATTGTTTTCGGTGATGAAACAAATGATATTTCTTCAGCTCAATCAGGGGCAGTTTTTGTGGCAATGGCAAATTCAAATCCTGAACTTTTAAAGCACACTGAAATAGTAACTAAGAAAACAAATGATGAAGCAGGAATAGCTTATTTCATAAAAAAAGAAATGGAGTGATAATGCTAAAAATAAATGATTTTGACAATTTTGTTTTTGATCTAGATGGAACTCTTTTAAACAAAAAAAGCGAATTAAGTGAACACACAATTAAGGTAATTCAGAAATTAAAAAAACTAAATAAGAATGTAATTATTGCAACAGGAAGAAGTGGACATTTTATTTATAACTTATTAGAACCATTAAAAATAAGCACACCATTAATTACAATTAATGGTCAATTATTATTAAAAGAAAATAAAATAGATGTTTTACATGCTTCAAAATTTAATCCTTTTACTTGTGATTTATTAACTAAATTTTTTGAAGAAAATAAAATTTATTCTTTTGTTTATACAACTGATGCAGTTTATTTAGTTAATCCAATTGATAATAAATATTATGATCAAACACACCTACATGCTGAAAGAAAAAAGAATGATTTTATAAAACATAAACATGCAAAAGCAATTTTTGAAATTAAAAAATCATACTCTGAAATTAGCAATGAAAACATTTTAAAATTTGAAATTCCTACTTCATTTTTAAGTGCATCAATTTTAGAAAAACTTCAAAGATTTATCGATATGAACGCAACTGATCTTTTGCATTTTTTTAGTTCTGCTTCATATTATGAAATTCAATTACAAAACTTTTCAAAAGCAACTGGGCTAGAAAAAATTTGTCAAATTTATAATTTTGACAAATCTAAAACAATTGCTTTTGGCGACGAAACTAATGATATTGAAATGGCTAAAAACGTAAAGTTTTTTGTTGCTATGAAAAATGGAAACCACAAATTAAAAGCAATTGCAAATGATATTAGTCAATTTACTAATGATGAAGATGGTGTTGCAAAATACATTGAAGAGCATTTTGAAATTTAAATAAAAAAGTACGAAAAGCCCCTATTTTGGGGGCTTTTACTTATTTTTTAATAATTAAATTAATTTGTTATAATGAAATATAAATGAAAAGATTTTGACATAAACATACACCAAGCGAGTGAACTACTTATAAAAAGTATTTCAAAATTGCCTTGCCAATTATCGTTGCAGGGTTCATTTTTTCATTAAATAATTTTGTTGATAATTTCATGGTTGGGACAATTCCGGGTGGTGTTTCTTCATTAGCAATTGCTAATACTTGAACAGGAATTTTGATTTCGCTTTTTTATGGTGTATCTTATGCACTAGCCAGTGCTTTTGCTCAGTTTTATGGAAAAAGCGATTTTTCTAATGCTAGAAATGTAATTAAAATTAGGATCATAATTATGACTTCTTTAGCTTTAATTTTAGCAACTGCAGCATGAATATTTCCTTCCCAAATGATCCTCTTATTTTTGCCTTCGGCAGAAAGTAGTCCGGAAGTTTTAGAAGGAGGAACACAGTATCTAAGATTGATTGCAATCTCATGAGTTTTACTTGCAGGAACAACTTTATATTCTCAAGTATTACGTGAAACAGAAAATGGTAAGTGACAATTAATAATTGTTACAGTTCAAATTATTAGTAATATTTCAATTAACGCTATTTTAATTTTTGGAGTCGGTTTTGGTGTACAAGGAGCAGCAGTCGGAACGATTATTTCATCTCTAATTGCTTTAACTTTTTTATTTACAGTTAGTTATAAAAAGAATAAAAATTTAAATATTAAAATTTGAAGAATTTTTAAAATCAGAAAAATTGCTTGAAAAATTTTCTTCAAAAGATTACCTGGAGGTATCTTTTCTTTTCTAGCTGTTTTCTCAATTTATTTTAGATCTGTTTTTTGAAATTTTAATTATGAAGTAGGTCAAGTGGGCGAGCCCATTTATGAACTTAGTGCTGCATCTATTTTTGGAATTTCTTTAGCAATTACATCAATGTTTTTATCTTCTTTAGAATCTGTAACTGCAACTGTCGGAATTTTTGTTGGTTGAAATCTCGGAAAAAATAAAATTGAAGATGCTAAAAAACATGCACATCAAATTAAATTATTTAACTGTTTTGTTGGCGTAGGAATTATTCCTTTTATTATTGCTTTTGTAGTTGCTGCACCTTACTTAACTTTTTTAACATCGGGTGAATACATCAGAGTAAGTAATATCAGAGAATTTAATGGAGTAACTATTAGTGAAGCACAAGCTTTAATTAATGCAACAAATGCACAAGCATATATTTTAAAAAATGTTCAATTAAATATTGTTCCCTATGTTCTTTTAACACCTTTATGATTATGAATTTACACAAGTATAGTTGCCCTTTCACAAGGTAAAAGAGCAACTCTTGTCGGGATAATTGATGCACTAATTAATGTGTTTATGTTAGGTGTACAATTAATTTTATGAGCAATTAATGCTAATGTTTATCGCTTTGAAGTGTGACAAGCATTTTGAATATTTACAGTTATAGAAGTTTCTTTAGCATGTATTTATGAAATTCTTTATTACAAAATCAGTTGATCTCAAAATATTGTTAATATCCATAAAAAAGAACAAAAGGGAGCCACTAATTTAGAAACTGTAAAATCAAAATAAATTGTTTGTTATATAAATAATAATTTATAATAAATCCTAATTATGAAAAACACCAAAAAGTTTTTGAGAGAGCATTTTCCTGACTCATGAAGTACAACAAAACTTTATACAAAAATTGCAGTTCCAGTTATCATCGCTGCAATTCTATTTGCACTCAATAATTTTATCGATAACTTTATGGTTACAACAATCGATGGTGGTGTTGCTGCTTTAAGTATAGCTAACGTTTACACAGCCTTACTTACTTCAGTTTATGTAGCGATTTCTTTTATTTCAGTTTCTGCTTTTGCTCAGTTCTATGGTAAGCAAGACTATAAAAAAGCAAGAGACACAATGAAGTTTCGCTTTATGAGTGCTTTTATTTTTGCAGTTATTTGAACAGTGATTGCTTTAATTTTTCCTAGACAACTAGTGCAACTAGTAAGCCCTGGCGAAAGAGAAGAAGTTGTTGTTCTAGCAATTGAATATATTAGATATATTACAATTGCCTGAGTTTTACTCTCTGCTAGTTTTACTTATGGTTCTGCTTTAAGAGAAATGGGTTATGGAAAGTTGCAAATGTATAATTCAATTATCATTTTAGCAACTAACATTATTTTTAACTCTATCTTCATTTTTGCTCTAAATATGGGAGTAGTTGGTGCAGCAGCAGCTAGTGGAATTGCTAGAGTAGTTGCTGTTTTAACTAACTGAGGTGTCATGTTTTGAAAAAATAAACATGTAATCTTTAATCCAATCAGGCTTTTTGTAATTGATAGGCATATTTGACATATTATGAAGTTCCGTGTTCTAGGTGGTTTTTTAATAGCAATTAGTCAAATGACAATTAATTTAAGAACTATGCTTTGAAACTATGGCTACCCTGCAGGATCAGTTGGAAGTGCTGAATTTAATTTATCAGCTGCTTCAATTATTGGAATAACTGGTTCAATTACAGCAGTTTTTTTAAGTGCAATCAATTCAATTAACGCTACAACTTCAGTGCTTGTTTCACAAGAACTAGGTAGAAATAACATTGCTGTTGCTAAGGTTAATAGTAGGCAATTAAAAGGTTATAACTTTGTTTTAGGATTAGTTTCTGCATCTTTATTAGGTTTAATAGTGATAATTCTGCCTTATTTAGGTTTTTTAGTAAGAGGTCAAGTAGAAAATCAAAGAACAATTAATGGTGATGCAGCAGCTAATTTAATTCAGTCTCAAATGTTAAGTGAGATGCAATATACGTTATTACCGATTGTATTTTTAATGCCAACTTGATTATGATTTATATCATCTTCAAACGCAATTCAAAGTGGGAAAAAGAACACTCTACTTTCTTATGTTGCTTTTACAGCAAATATTTTACAATTTATTTGACTAGTAATTGTCAATGTTGTGCTTGCTAGATTTTTCCCTGAGAAACTATGATTAGCAGTTTTAGTGTTTTATCTAAGTGATATTCCAAAAATTTTCCCTTATGAATACGCTTACTACAAATGAAACTGAGCAACCAATATTACTCTTGATGAGAAAAAAACAAAAGTTGAAAAACTTAAAAGTGAAATTTAAAAAAAAGGATTTTATTATGAATAGTGATAATTACAATTTTTCAAAGATTGAAAAGAAATGACAGGCTTATTGAGAAAAAGCTAAGCCTTGAAAAGCAGTCGATAATGGTAATAAAAAAATCTATGTTTTAGAAATGTTTTATTACCCTTCGGGTGCAGGAATTCATTTAGGTCACCCTGAAGGTTATACTGCAGGAGACATTATTGCAAGAACTAAAAGATTGCAAGGTTATGATGTTCTACACCCTATGGGTGCAGACTCTTTTGGTTTACCAGCAGAACAATATGCTTTAAATACAGGTAATCACCCTTCTACTTTTACTGATAAAAATATCGACAATATTAGAAGACAACTTAAAGCATTAGGGTTTTCTTATGATTGAGATCGTGAAGTCAAAACTAGTGATCCTGCATACTATCGCTGAACACAGTTTATTTTTACAGAACTATATAAAAAAGGTTTAGCAGAGCTAAGAGATACTGAAGTAAATTGATGTGAAGGTCTAGGTACTGTTTTAGCTAATGAAGAAATTATTGTTTTAGAAAATGGTGAAAGAGTTTCTGAAAGAGGTTCATTCCCAGTTACTAATAAGATAATGAAACAATGAGTTTTAAAAATTACTGAGTATGCAGATCGCTTACTAGATCAACTAGATTTATTACAATGAGAAGATTCAATTAAGAGACTTCAAAAAAATTGAATTGGTCGTGAGGTTGATGAAGATGGCAATAAAACTTTTAAATTAAGAGACTGAATTTTTGCTCGCCAACGCTATTGAGGTGAACCTTTCCCAGTGCTTTTTGATGAAGATAATAACGTTCATCTTGTAGATGAACTTGTTGAATTACCTTATATGGAAAACATTAAACCATCAGGAACAGGTGAAGGTCCACTTGCTAATAATAAAGAATGAATCAGTTTTGAAAAAGATGGTAAAAGATGAAGAAGAGATTCTTCAGTTATGCCACAATGAGCAGGATCATGTTGATATTATTTAGCTTATATTTTAAAAAATGATGATGGAACTTATGAGCCTATTAATAGCGAAGAAGCTAAAAAAAGATTTAAAAAATGATTGCCAGTTGATATTTATATTGGTGGTCAAGAACACGCTGTTTTACACTTAATTTATTCAAGATTTTGACACTTTGTTTTATATGATATTGGTTTAGTTGATACACCAGAACCTTATTCAAGATTAATTAATCAAGGAATGATTTTAGGTCCTGATGGAACCAAAATGTCTAAGTCTTTAGGTAATGTTATTAGTCCAGATGAAATCGTAAATGAATTTGGAGCAGATACTTTAAGAGTTACCGAAATGTTTATGGGTCCACTTAGTGAAGACAAATCATGATCGCATGAAACTACTAAAGGTGTTTATAAATGATTAGCAAGAGTTCATCGTTTATTTAAAAATTTCCTTTCTGATCCAAGCAAAATTTCAAAAGATTCTTATAGTCAAGATTTAGAAAATAAATACAATTTATTTATTAAAGATGTGACTTCAGATATTGAACAAATTAAATTTAATTTAGCTATTAGTAAGATGATGGTTTTTGTAAATGAACTATATAAATTAGATAAAATTTACGATAGAAATATCTTAAAAGATTTTGCAATTATACTATCAACTTTTGCTCCACATTTAGGTGAAGAATTATTAGAATTATTGGGTGAAAAAACTGTTGAATTTCAAGTATGACCTAAGTATGATGAAAGCAAAATTTTAGGTCAAAAAATTAAGTATCCAGTTCATGTAAATAACAAATTAAAAGTTGTTATTGAAGTTGATAATAATTCAACTAAAGAACAAGTTATTAAAGCAGCGCTTGAACGACCTGAAATTAAATCAGCAATTGCTGATAAGAAAATTAAAAAAGAAATTTTTGTGGAAGGCAAAACAGTTAATTTTCTTGTTTAAGTAAAATAATTTGTAAAATATAAATTACTATGATAGCAATTAGAACAGATGTAATAAGTGATCAAATAAATCAGCAATTTAATTATTCATTAAGTTGAGGTTTATTTTCTATTAGTATTCTGGGTTTAGTTGCTATTTTATTTTGACCAATTTTGTTTTACTTTATAACCATTTTTTTAAGTGAAAGAAATAATAAAATTTTAAGAAAATCAGAGTTTTTGAGTTTTAAAAAATCGCACTATAAGTCCCTAAAAATGGACGTTTTAATCAAATTGAGCATATTTATTTCATTATCTTCTATCTCATTATTTATAACCTGAATTATGCCCTTGGTTGCTTCATTTAATGCTGAAGTTTATATCTCATTAACAGGACATTATTCTACAATTGGATATATAGGAATTGGTATTTACGGTTTTTCGGCTTTGTTTTATATTTTAATTTCATTTATAAATTTAAGAAAGTTTTTTGAAAATTCAATTGACTATTCAGATGAAGTTGTTAAAAATGTTATCAAAAAATTAGCAACTCACTTAAAGCCACTTGCACTTGCAGATAAGACAATTAAAGCAGAAGAGATTTCATATATTGAATATATTAATTATTGTAAAGAGGCAAAAACTAATCAAGAAAAATATGATAGATTGCTAAATGTATATTTTAAATTTACTAAAAAACATAACAAAAAAATGGACTTAGAAACTGAAAGAAAATTTCTAATTTCTTTAATTAAAGAAGCTAACTTTAATTAATATTTTTATGCCAAAAAAATAGTAAACAAAAAGCAGGATTGTGTCCTGCTTTTTTGCTTCATGATTTTAATAAATATCTTTTAATTTGAAGTTATTAATTTCTTCTTTTATAAATTCATAAGTTTGATTTATGTTTTGAACTTTTGCAACTTTTATGATGGTTAAATAATTCATTAAAGTTGTAATCGCTAAATCCTGTTTTGCAAAAATTTCTCGATGATATTTAAAATAAATAACTAAGTTATGTTGAATAAAATCAGACAATTTTTTATGCTCTTCATCAACTGTAATTGCATCATCAACTAATGCAGAAATTTTAAATGGATTAACTTCAACTTCGGTTGCTTTTTTAATAAATTGATCTAAATCTTTTATTTCTTTTAATTCAGGTTTTAGTTTATTTCTGATTTCTTCACTTTCATTTGCTTTCTTGAAAACTTCTTCATATTTAATTTCCATTTGTTTTTTAGCAATTTCTGATAAAGAGAAAACAGGACTCTTAACTAGTCATTCAACAAAGTTATATGACCAATGAAAATTGTCAAAAATCTTTAATTCAAACTTAGATAAATCTTCAATAAATCTTTCTAAATTTTCAATTGTTTTATATTGATCTTTAATTTCTTTTTCATCTCATAATTGTTCAATGGATGATCTTCATAAAATATTTTTTATTTTAGTAATTTCAACAGTTACAACAACATCATGATTTAAAAAATTATCGCTTTGATCTCATCCATATAAAATTTTTCTAGCTGAAAATTCAATTTTGTCTCCGACTTTTTTACCTTTAAGTTTTTTGAATTCATCATTATTAATGACACCTAAACCAACTACAAAAGTATCGATAGTTTGAACATTTTCAAGTTCTTTTTTAGTTTTAGAACTAAAGGTTAATTTAATTTCTAAAACTCTACCGATTTTGTCAATTTTATTAGTTTCAGCAGTTTCAAATGGTTTTAGATCTTGACCAACTAATAAAGTGTTTCTTGTTTTTAAGTTCTTATCAACTTTTAAATCCTGAATAAATTTAAAGTTAAATTTATTTGGATAGTTTCTAATATGTTCTAAATTCGGACCTTGTAAGTAATAAATATTTAGAGTGAAAAAATAACCATCATTTTTAAGCTCAAATTTCATTAAGTCATTTCTGACAATTGCAATTTTCTTTTCTCTAGCTCTTTTTAAAATTCCTTCTCAAACTGAACCAACAATTCGGTCGATAAATTCTCTTTCTTCATCAAGATCTTTATATTTTTCTTCTTCTTGTTTTTGTTTCTTGATGATTGCCATTACAGATTCATATAAAGGTCTTGGGCTATTAAAATTAACCTCTCAAAATCCATCTTTTTCTTCAATTTTATAAAGTGGGTTATGTAAGTTGTGAATGTTTTCCATAGTGCTCCTAATTTAAATATCTTTCTATATGATACTTAATAACTTTTTATTTTATAGGATAAAAAGCATTTAAAATAAAACCCTTTTCTGATTTCAGAGAAAAGGGTTTTGGGTTCAGTTTAAATATTTTTTAAATGTTTTTCTAAACGTCTTAATAAGTCGTCAGTTGTAATGATTTCGTTAGCAATATAGCGATAATTAATTAATGCTGCGTGGTATCCATCGCCTTCAGGTGCTTGTGGTCCTGCTGTTGCATCTTTAACTACAACAACTTCAAAACCTTGCTCAACTAAATCTCTAAGATGTGATTCAACACAAAGATTTGCTGCCATACCTGCTAAGATAATTGTATTAATTTTACGTTTGCGAAGTTGTAAAACTACATCGTTAGTTTGTGGTCCAAAGATTTTGTGTGGACTAGCAACAGTAGTTAATTCACGTGAGTTAATATATTTTTTATATTGTGGTAATCAGTCAGCACCTGATTCATGAATGATTTCGCTATGTGCTCCTGCTTTTTTATAAAACATTTTTGTATCATGCATAAAATGTTCTCCAGGTCCACCATATGCTCATTTATAATCATGATCATAATAATAGTGAGGACTAATAATTACGTTTAGATTATACTTTTCAGCTGCTTGAAACAACCTATCTAAATTTCTTACTGTACCAACAGTTTTTAGGTTTTCCCCAATCACAGGTCACATAACGCCTTTTTCTGATAAGAAATCAATTTGGGGATCAATGATCACAAAGGCAGTTGATTTTTTATTAAATTTAACCTTGTCATGTTTTAAGCCGTAGACTGGTTCTAAGTATTTATCTATATTCATAATAGACTCCTTTTTCATTTTAGTAATAATATTATTACTAAAAAATTAGTTTTTTGACTAAAAAAACCCAAAAAAGCAACTTTTTAGACATTTTTTCATAAATAAGGGCTTATTTTTAAAAAAATAAAAACTAAATGGATACTACCAAGAAGGTAGCCCATTTAGTTTAAATTGTAGAAATGATTATTCTTAAGAAGGTCTAGAAGTGATTTTAATGGTTCACTCATTAAGATCAAAATCACTTAATTCACTCTTATCAACTGGTACTAATCAAGATGTAGATTTTCTAGGACCAGTGTATACATCAGGTTTAATGTCTTGTGTTTTAGTTACCAGAAAAGAATAAGGGACAGTAATATATGAAAATTCCAAAGTAATTGTTTTGGTTTCTTTATCAATTTTATAGTCACTAAGTTGTACACCTGTATCAACCTTGACATAAGCTTGATATTTTTCTGAATAATAGGCGTCAGAAGGTTCAATAAATCTTGTTAGGTCTTTAATAAATAAATAATTATTATTTTCTAAGTTAAGTTTATCTTTAATCAAATCATAACTGAAATATGAATTTCATGGTTTCAGTTTTTCAATTTGCTCTTCAGTCAGATTTGGATTAACTTTTTCCTTAATGAATTGAGAAAATTTTTCTTTTTCTTTTTCACTAACTCTCAGTTGTGTTTTTAAAGATTCTTCATCACTAACAAGACTAATAGTTTTAAACTGTTTATCACTATGTATTTGATCATCTAGTGATTTTGAAGTTTCTAGCATTGAAGACTTACCAATTTCTTCTTCAATTGTTTTTAAGTTATCCACCTTAAAGAAAACTTCACGACTGGGTACAGATGGCAGTTTTTGTATTTTTCCACTTTCTAATTGTTTAATAATTCTTTCAGAGCGTGTAGACATAAGAGATTTTTCTGCATCAATTCCATTAGTTTGAGAAGAAAGATTTATTTTTTGACTATCATTTTCTAATCATCAATAGTCAGAAAAAGTAAATTGATTATAACCAGCCATTTTTAATTGAACAACTGTTTTTTTATTTTCTAATACTTTTTCACTGATGTCAGTACCTTTACCCTCCGCTTTTAAACGCCGATCTTCGGGTGTAAGTTCTACATTATCTTCATTAATAGATTTACAAGCAATTGCTGAAAAGGTAGCTAAAAACAGAATAGTTAGCCCTGAAAAAACCAAAAATTTTCTGAATGAAGACATATTATTCTTTTAAGTATTTAATCATTAACTGGAAAATGAAAATTTCTTTCAATTTTTCACTCGTTAAGATCGAAATCACTCAATATACTCTTTTCAATAGGAAGAAATCATGATGTTGTATCTTTTGGACCTGTATAAATATAAGGGTTAGCACTTGTTGGAACAAGCAACTGACCAACCAATGGAATTTCAACTAAAGAGAATTTTAAGGTAATTGTTTTTGTTTCTGCATTAACATCATAGTCACTAAGTTGAACACCTTTATCAACTTTCACGTACTCTTTATATTTCTCTGAGAGGTAGTAACTTGAATCCTCAATAAATTCAGTAAGATCTTTAACAAACAGGTAATTGTTTTTTTCAAAATCTAATTTTTCATTAATTAAGTTATAACTAAAATATGAATTTCACGGTTTTAGTTTTTCAATTTGCTCTTCAGTCAGATTTGAATCAACTTTTTCTTTAATGAATTTAGAAAATCTTTCTTTTTCTTCTTCGCTAATTCGAAGTTGTGTCTTTAGTGACTCTTCATCGGTCACAAGACTAATTGATTTGAATTGTTTATCTGTAGTTTTTTGATCACTTAAAGACTTTGCTGTCTTTAACATTGACGTTTCGTTTATTTCTTTTTCAAGATTTTTTAGACCGTCTACTTTAAAGAATACTTCTTCAACAGGAAGGAATTCTATATTTGCTTTTTCAAGATTACTATATGATATTGATTTTTCTGAATCAATTCCATGAATCCTTGAAGCGTTATTAATTAAATTGTTGTCACTAAATGACCATCAATAATCAGAAAAAGTAAATTGGTTATAACCAACTGTTTTAAGTTGCAGAACTGTTTTCTTATTTTCTAAAACTTTTTCACTTATATCTGTCCCCTGACCTGTTAATTTAAGTCGAATGTCTTCGGGAGTAATTTCTACTGGATGCTCAAGTTTTGCTGAACATGCTATAGCAGAAAGTGAACCCGCAAACATTGATGACAACCCTAAAATAAATAAAAATCTCTTATATTTTAATTTTCTAAAGTTCTGAGTATGTAAACGCAACATCTAGATCTCTCTTTCTTCCATTTTCTTCATATGGATCATAAATAACTTCAAATTTATAAACACCTGATAATTTAGTTTCGAATTCAATTGTTTCGGTGTTCATTACTTGTTCTCCTCATGTTGTTTCTTTATAAATTTTTACTGCATTAATTTTTTTACCATCAGGTGTAGTGATTTGTAAATTTAAATTAATAGGACCAACATATTCATATTCTGTATGCCCAAAAAATAAAAAATCATTTACTCATCTGGTTTTATACAGATCTTGACCTTTTCAGGTTATGTTAGCACGATATCTTTTACCTTCTCTTAAGGTTCTTTCTGTTTGTGATTTAGACTTTTCTCTGCCGTTTGCAAAAATTCGGAAATATTCTAAATTGAATATTGACTCTGACATCTTTTTGTAGTTTGCTCTACCAAAACCAACTCTTTTATCATAAACATCGTGAAGACCAGCACCTGTAGATGAGTCAAAACGGGCAGAAACGCTATTGTTTCTAGAACCTGAAATTAAAGCGCTCTTAAAAATTAAATAATCAGAACCTTTTCTAAATAAGTATTCATAATTTGCTCTCATGAAAGTGGCCATTGCTGTAACAGTTGGCGCTGCAAAACTGGTACCTCTATCAGTTATATAAGAACTGGTTGCTAAAAATGAATCAGGAACAGAAGTTGTAATATAACTGTCATCTTTTGATTTTTCTGTAAACGGTGCAGGGTTTACTCTTTCTTCCAATTCTAAAGCACTAACGTTAATAGCGTTTTGAGAAAGATTATACCCGTCCATGTAGTCTAATTTATAGATTTTGTTTGTCTTCTTGTCTTCAAAAGTTTTGCGATAATCATTTCCTGATGCTATTATGAAAATAAAATCTTCGTTTGCATTTAAGAAATTATCTAATCATGCAGAATCATCGTTATATGATTCAACAAGATTATTTTTGATTTTTCAACTATTATTAACAATGTGAACCTTGTTTTGTAAGAATCAATTTAAGGAAGAGTTTAATCAACCATTTCAATTGCCTGTTTGTTCTGAAAATAATGAAATGTGTGGATTTAATCCTTGTTTACCAATAATGATTTCAGCTACACTGTTTGCATGAGAGTGAAGTTCTGATGAACGACCATTTCCTTTGATAATAATTTTGTTAGAGTCTTGGAAAGCGGGAGAATTGCGATTAACTAAAGGAGACTTTCAATCTTCAGACCTTGCTTCAATAATTCCAGCATTAACAATAACTTTATTTCTTCTGTCTTGTTGTGATAAAACAAAATGCCTTGCACCTGATAAAGTGTCATGATCCAAACCTACAAGTTCGTATCTTCGTTTATTTGTTGGATAATAATTAGTTCAAAATTCTTCAATTTTTGCTGTACCACCATGATATTCATGGCTTAAATCATAAAAAGCCGTTGGTGAAAATTCCTCAAAACTTCTCCCTGTTTCATGGACATTTACTTGTAGAAGATCTTGATAATCAATATTTAGTTGCATCATTTTGACAACTAATTTTTTAAAATCTTCTAAATTTTTAAATGCAATAGAAAATGTAAGGGTGTATTCAGCATAAATAGTTTCAAAATCATCTTTAAAAGTAGATTCAATCTTTTCTACATAAGATTTGATTTTTTCTTTATCGACATTGTATTTAAAAACAATGTCTAAACGGTTTGCACCTTGTTCCATAACTTTTTGAAATTCTTCAAAAGTTGAAACTGATTCTACAAACTCGGGTCTTCTATAGTTGAAGGTTGTTTGATTTACAAGTTCAGCTATGGAATTGCTGTTTTCAACAAGAGCAATGTATTCGCTCATTGTTGTATTTTTTTCAATATATAATTTTGAATTATCTTCAGTTTGACCAAAATCGTTACTATGAGTTGCAGTTGACATCCCTAAGGAAGCCACTCCAGCAACGGTTAAAGGAACAATTGAAAACATTCATTTAAAAAATTTTTTATTTAAACTTTTTTTCATTTAATTTCCTTAACTAATGTTGATTTTGTTTATATAAATGTCACAAAAACATTTTATTAAGTAAATTTCTAAAATAATCTTTGTGATATTTAGAGATAAACGATTTTATTATTGATTTATTGGTGAATTATTTTTTACAACTCACCATAATAATTTTATTAAAAAATCAAAAAAGTTTTGAAAATTATTTTTTTTCATATTTTTTGCAGTTTTTAATTTTTATATTCATTTATGTATTAATTTACAGGAAATAATACGTAAAAATTTTTTTATTAAATTTGATAAAAACAAAATATAAAAAAACTGCCTTTTTGAATTGCCATTTATTCAAAACTGTACAAAAAAATGCTCCTTAAAAAGGAGCATTAATTATTAAACAGTAAAAATTAGTTTTCAATAACTTGAGTATCTTCAACCATTTTTTTAGCATCTTCAATCTTAACAGTAAAGAATGAAGTTACTCCACGAGTTTGCATTGTTGCACCAAATAAATGGTCAACACGGCTCATGGTTCCGTGACGGTGAGTAATAACTAAGAACTGAGTTTTAGGTTTTAATTCTTGTAGATAGTCAGCGTAGCGCACAACATTTGCTTCATCAAGTGCTGCTTCAACTTCATCTAAAATACATAGAGCAAGTGGTCTAGATTTTAGAATCGCAAATAGTAGTGAAATAGCAATTAATGATTTTTCCCCACCTGAGAATAAACGTAAGTTTTTAATACTTTTTCCAGGGGGTTGAGCTTTGATATCAATTCCACTTTCTAGTGGATTTGATTCATCAACATAGTGCACACTAGCTTGCCCCCCACCAAACATTTCTCTAAAGACATTGTTGAATTCACCGCCAATTTCATCAAGGGTCAATCTCATTCTTTCAATAATGATTTTGTCCATTTCTTTAATAGCTTCTTCAATTCTAACTTTAGTTTCAATGATTTCGTTTTCAGCAACTTTCAGTTCATCAAAACGTTCTGAAATTTGTTCAAATTGCTGAATAGCTTCCACATTGACATGACCTAGATCACGGATAGAAGCTTGTAGTTTTGAAATAATTGCTTCTGCTTCTTCTAAATCCATCTCTAGTTTGTAGTTGCTTTGAGCAACTTCTAGAGTCATGTTGTAGTATTCACTTAAACGTTTATGATTTGAAGAAAGAATAAATTCTGCACGATCTTTTTCAGTAATAACTTTTGAGAAAGCATTATTCAGTGTTCTTAGTGATTTTTCTCATTCTAGTTTTTCATTAGTTAAGCGATAGTGTTCTGTATTTAAACTAAGAACACGTTCTTGTTTAGTGCGCTTATCAATTTCTAGATTAGTTTTACGAGCTTGTAATGAGTGAATTCTATCAGTTACTTCTGTAGAAGCTTCTACTTCTAGTTTTTCACTTGAAATAGTTTCATATTCAGCACGAAGTTGATTAAGAGCGTTTTCATCATTTTCATAAGCAATATTGATTTTAGTTTGTTCAATAGTTAATTGACTGATTAAAGTAACAATATTTTGGCGTTGACTATCAGCAATACTGATTTGGTTGATTAAACTGTTTTCTTCTTGTTCAATTAAAGGAATTGCTGCTTGCAGTTTTTCAATCTGCTCATCAATTCCGATTAAAGAAGTACTTGCTTGAGGTGTTCCCCCTGTCATAACTCCACCTGCACGAATGATATCTCCATATAGAGTTACAATCATGTAACGGTGTTCTAGCATTTCATCAATATTTTTAGCTGATTTAATATCATCTGTAAAGATGATATTTCCTAATAAAAATTCTAAAAGAACATTTAATTTAGGATCAATTTTGAATAGTTTTGAAGCTACACCTACAAAACCATCAATATTAGAAATTGCCATTTCGTGTTCACGGCGTACTGATTTTGCAGAAATTGACTTTAAAGGAATAAAAGTCGCACGACCTGCATCGTTTTGTTTTAAGAAATTAATAGCTTGAACAGCTGTATCTGAATCATTAACAACAATATGTTGCAATGCATTACCTAGCGCTGCTTCAATTGCTAAATGATATTCTTCGGGCACATCTAATAAGTCACTAACTAATCCATGGTAACCTTTAAAAATATTTTTATGTTCCATCACGGTTTTTACACCACGGAATAAATTAGTTTTATTTTTTCTGTGTTCTTCTAGGATAGAAATCTTAGTACGTGCTTCATTTAATTTCTTAATTTCTTTAGCTTGAAGAATTCTTAGATCGTTAATTAAACGATCTTTTTCTGCAGATTCAATTCTTTTTTCATCAATTCTTCTAGCAAATTCTGCGCGTTGTTCTGCATAGAAATTAAATGATGCTTGTTTAGCACTAATTTGTTCTCTAATTGCATTTTTCTTTTCTTCAGTTGTTGCTTGTAGTTGTCCTGAAATAATCAGTTGTCTTCTTTGGCTTTCTGTAGCAAAGATAACTTCTAGATCTTTTAGACCAGCATTAATCTCATCTAATTCTTTACCAATTTTTTGTAGATCATTTTCATGAGCCAAGCGATCTGAAGAATTTTGTTTTAAAGATTGTTCTGAACGAGAAATTTGACTTTCAAGGTTTTCACGTGTTTCTTTAACACCTTCAAGTTGTTTTTCATATTCAGCTAATTTCTCTTTAAAGTAGGTTAAGTTGTGAACTAAAACAGCAACTTCAACTGCTTTTAACTCTCGAGATTTTTCTAAATAGATTTTGGCTTTTTCAGCTTGTGTTCTAAGTGGCTTAAGCTGTTTATCCAGTTCATTAATAACTGTTTGAATTTGTGCTAGTGATTCTGCAGTTTTTTCTAGTTTTCTTAATGATTCAACTTTACGAGCACGATACTTACTTACTCCAGCTGCTTCTTCAAAAATTAAACGGCGACTCTCAGGAGTTGCTTCAGCAATATCACTAACTGTTCCTTGAGAAATAATTGCTAATGATGATTTAGAAATACCTGATTCTAAAACAATATCTTTAATATCTTTATAACGAACGAGTTCATCATTAATATAGTATTTGTTTTTTCCATCTCCTCTTTCTAATTCACGAGTGATGCGAATTTCATCATGTGGCAGACTTACACTGCGTGCTCTGTTATCGAATGTTAATGTTACAATTGCGCGATCAAGAGGCCTTACTTTTTGTGAACCTGCGAAGATAACATCTTCCATAGATTCACCACGAAGCATTTTTGAAGATTGCTCTCCAAGTACTCATTTAATAGCATCGTTGATATTACTTTTACCTGAACCATTTGGTCCAATAATTCCAACAACACCACCATCAAAACTTAATTGAATAGGATCGGCAAATGATTTAAAACCATGAGCATAAAATTTGATTAGTTTCATCTTCTTCCTTTATAAAATATAATTAATTTAATTATAAAGAATTAACTTCAAAAAAAATTATTTAATAAACAAATTTATTTAATTTTTTTGAGCCCAAAAACTGATTAGTTTTAAGTTATTTTGAAGTACCTAATTCAACTTATTTTTACTTTTTTGAAAAAGGTTTTTTAAAAAAATTGATCAGCAAAATTAAAATCAAATTTTCAGTTTTGAAAGCCATCTTTAAAAAGTATTTTTTAAAATTTGAACTTTAAAAAATAAATTTCAATTGATTCATCGCAAACATCTTTTAATATTTTGAAAGCAATTATACTAATCACAAAATTGAATAATACTTCATAAATTTTTTAATTTATTTCAATTTGATGATTTAAAAAATTAAAAGCATAAAATTTAAATTACGGAAATATAAGGAATAAATTATGAACAAGAAAAAACTAATTTTGACTTCATTTATACCTCTAATAATTTCATCATCTGTTATTGCTGTGGCATGTTCAACAATAATAAAAGATAACACACCACTTGATGAAATTAAAAGATTTGATTTAAGTAAAATACCAAGTGAAATAATTGCAAAAGATGAATATAAAGAATTAAGTAAATTAAAAGAAAAATTAGAAAGTATAACTGCTGATAAACCTAATCAATTTTTCGATTTACTTGATGAAAAAAGTAAATTAGAAATTGAAAATAATTTACATGAAGATTTTGTCATTTCAGATTTTGCTTATCTTGAAAATAGTTCCAAAAATAAAACTATAACTGTTTCTTTAACTTTTTCAAATGGAGAAACATCTAAGATTAAAAGAGTTGAATTTAAGGATTTAAAAGTAGTTTTAAAAGAAATTCCTGAAGTAATAAGTCCACATATTTTATTAAATGAAGTCGCTTATCAATGGTATTTAAAAAACCATAAAAAAGTAATACAAGTTCAAAAAAGCTTTGAAAATATCTCGGTTAATGATGTTATCGAAATATCTAATAATGACTTACTAGAACCTTTTGAAATACCTGAAAGTTTTGAATTAATTATTCAGGTTATTAACGACTCTAAATTAAAAATTCAAGGAAGCTTAGAAGCTCAATTAATTTTGAAAAGTGGAGACACTTATTTTGATGATTCATACCAAATTTATAGCAGACTTAAAGATGTAAAAATAGGTTCTATTTTAGTAACTGGATTTAAAAAAGAAGATGATAAATTAAAACAAGAAAATGTCTATGTTCAGCAACTTTTTAAACAGTTCGCATTTCAACATAAGGAAAACCAAAAACATACTTATCGAATTCCTTCGATTGCAAAATATCAAGATAAATTATATTTACAAATTGATGGCAGAATTGATAATAAAGAAGATACTCCTTTAAATAGAATTGTGCAATCATTAAAAACTTTTGATTTAAAAACTCAACAATTTTCAAATGCAAAAGATATTTTGTCAGTTAGAACCGATACAAAAGAACGTATTACTTTAATTGATAGTAATTTAACAATTGATGAAGAAAATGATATTGCTCATTTAATTGTTGATGCTTTTCCTTCTGATGCTGGTTACATTGGAATGAGTAAAAGTACATTTAATCAAGATATGAATCTTTCGGGAATTTATAACTCAGGAAATTTGAAATTATTAGACCGTGTTAAAGATGAATTTATTGAATTCAAAATAAGTGAGCGAAACAGTAATTGGTACCAAGGTTATAACTATAAAACTAAAGAAAAAACTAATGTAGTAATTAATTTAGAAGTCAAAAATAATAAATTTATTTTTGATGTTTATGAAATGAAAAATGCAAATTCAAATTTAAATAATGTAAATGAAATGAAGTTAATTCAATCAGCTTTTGAATTATTTAAAAATTATGAAAATGGCAAATATGAACGTTCAAAATACAAGGTTATTCCACAAACGTTTTTATCTTATTTGACAATTGATTTGAAGACAAATGAAATTACTTTTCATAGATTTCTAAACGATGATTTGATTAAAGAAAAACGAACATCAATTGATCTAGTTAGCCCTGGAAATGGAATAATTTTAAGACATCAAAAAAATGCTGAAGACAATGGAAAACTAGTTTTTGCAAATTATAGAATTAATGTTTTAAGAAGAAGTCTTGGTGCATATTTCATGATGAAAGATCGCCATGGCGAATGAACACATAGCAATTTTATTGCTGGTGGAGAATCTAATTTTACGGAGACAACAATTGTTGAACAACAAGATGGAACACTAGTTTTTATTGCTAGAAATACTATGAATAAATTAGCAATTGGTTACTCATATGATGGTGGAAAAACGTTTACTAATAAAGCAGGTAATAAGGATAAAATGGATCTTTATAGCAATGTAGATTTATTGTCATCAGTTCTTCATGGTATTGAATATTTTAAATATAAAGGTGATGATTACTTATTACTAAGTGGACCTTCAAAACAGGGTGGGAGAAGAGAAGGTAAACTGTTTTTAGTTAAAAATAATGACTTTAAAAATGCTAAAGAAATTTATAGATTTAATCGCAAAAATGATAAGTTTGAATACTCTAATTTGGAACTAATTGATGTTGATGATGAAGGGGTCAAAATTGCAACCTTGTATGAAACCCAAACTGATGAAAATAAAAATAAAGATGTAGTAGAGATAGTTTTAGAAATTCTTAAAGTTAAAATCTACTAAAAAAAATCAAAGAGGTGTTGTTTTTTAACAACATCTTTTTTATTACTTTAAGGATAGAAAATAAGCCATATGTGAAAAAATTTCAAACATAATTTACTAAAAATAGAATAAATAGGAACTATTAAACAATACATTTAGATAAAACACACAAATAAAGCAAATAAAGTTCATTATATTACTCTAACTTTATGGTATAAAAAGTGAAATTATTTCAAATTTATAAAAATGATTATTAACATTTTTTTGTCAAAAACAGATCTCTAATAACATAAACCAAAATCTAATAACTTCAGATTTTTTGCAAAAAAGCAATAAAATCAGGCTTTAAACTGCAGAAAAACTACTTTTTTGTAAAAATTATACGTTTTTAAAGCAATTACCGACAGGAACTTGAAAATCGTTCAAGTAATCAGTCAAATACTAAACATTTTTTGATAACACAATAGTATTTCTCCGAGGAGGTACACAAATTTAGATATTTATAATAAATTAACAAATGAGAAAGAGTTATTATGAAAGTAAGTAAAAAATTTATTGCAATCAGCAGTTTAAGTCTTGGTGCTTTGACACTTACTGCTACAGCTATTGCATGTACTCCAAGTACACCCCCTAAAGAGGATCCACCAACTCCTCCTAGTAAACCCACTCCTAAACCAATACCAGATCCACCAAAAGGTGTTGATAAAGAAGAGTATTATAAAATCATTGGCTGATATGATGTTCACCAAAATGACAAACTATCAGTCGCTGATGCCTTAAAAGAAAAACTACCAACTGAAATTACATCACTAAAAAATAGTGATTTAAAAGAACCTTTAAAAGGTCTTGAAGGTTACAATGTAAATCTTCAAATTATTAAAGATTTAGCTAGCAATCATGAAGGTACATTATTTGTAAAAGTTGTACTTGAAAAAGATGGCAAATTTTATGGCGAAGATGGTAAAAGTGTTGATAAAGTTGATGATGCTAAAACCTTTAGAACAAAAGTTAGTGGACTTAAAGTCCGAAATATTTCTTTAGCAGATCAAAAAGTTACTGTTGAACAAGTATATAAAAAATTTGGCTTTACTCACAACTTAAATCATAAACACAGTTACCGTATTCCTTCAATCGGTAAATACAATGGCAAATTGTATTTACAAATAGATGGAAGAATTGACAATCAATCTGATGCACCTTTTAACCGTATTAATCAATCTATCAGAACATACGATTTAAAAACTAAAACTATGTCAGAGATGAAAGATTTAATTACAGTTAAGTCTAACACTAAAGAAAAGATTGCCTTAATTGATAGTAGTTTCACAATTGATGATCAAAAACATATTGCTCATTTAATTGTTGATGCTATGCCTAGTGAAGCTGGAGTATCAGGTAGAGGTCGAAATGCCTTTATCAATAATCTTTCACTTTCAGCACTTTACAACTCTGGAAACTTAAATTTAGTTGATAGAGTCAAAGATGTTATGCTGCAGTTTAATATCCAAGATTTAAGCAAAAAATGATATCAAGCATACAACGAAAAAACTAAAGAAAAGGTTAATGTTGTTCTTCATCTTGATCAAGTAGGCAATGACTTTATTTTGGATATTTATGAAATGAAGGATGCCACAAAAGATTTATCTGATAAAGATAATTTAACCTATGTTCAGTCAGCAATGGAGATCTTTAAAGATCATGATAAAGGTGATTTTTCAGCTTCAAAATATAAACTAGTTACTCAAGTTTTCTTGTCATATTTTACAATTGACTTAAAAACAGATAAAGTAACTTTTGAAGGTTTCTTAAATGATAAACTTAATAAAACCAATCCAACGGCTATTGATTTAGTTGGGCCTGGTAATGGAATTATTTTAAGAAATCAACATAATGAAGCTGATAATGGAAAATTAATCTTTACTAATTATCGCATGACACCACAAGGTAGACATGTAGGTGTTTACTTTATGACTAGAGATAAAGATGGAGACTGAACAGCAAGCAAGTTTGTTGCAACTAATTCATACTCTGAAACATCTGTAGTTGAACAACAAGATGGAACACTAGTTTTTATTGCTCGAAATTCTTTGGGTAAATTAGCAATTGGTTATTCATATGATGGGGGGTAAAACCTTCACAAATAAAGCTAAAGAAGAAGGTAAACTTGATCATTATGATAACTTTAATATCCTAGCATCTGTGCTTCAAGGGATTGAATACTTTAGATATAAAGGTGATGATTATTTACTAATAAGTGCTCCTACTAAACAAGGTGGAAGAACTCATGGTAAATTGCACTTAATCAAAAATAATGATTTTGCAAACCCAAAAGAAATTTACGATTTTAATGGTGCAAATAATAAGTTTGAATATTCAACTTTAAAATTAATTGATGTTGAAGATGATGGCATTCAACTTGCTGCATTTTATGAAGCAAGAACACCTCAAAATGAAGGCACTGAAAACATCGAAATGGCTTTAGAAATTTTGAAACTAAAAATTGATTAATTCAATTTTGGTTTATCAGAAAACAAATTTTTATTCAATAAATTAAAGTTTGTTTTTCTGCAATACTAGGTCTAGTTTTACGGCTAGGCTTAGTATTTTATTTTAAGAAAAAACCTGATTAAATAATTCGATTTTTGAAGGTTAATCATTATAATTTTAAAATATGAAAAATAGAGACTTTTTGCACATTAAGGGTGCACGAGAAAACAATTTAAAGAATATAGAATTAACAATTCCTAAAAATAAATTAGTTGTATTTACAGGTTTATCAGGTTCAGGTAAATCTTCATTAGCATTTAATACAATTTATGAAGAAGGTCGAAGAAGATATGTTGATTCATTATCTTCATACGCTAGACAATTTTTAGGTGGTACTAAAAAACCTGATGTAGATTCAATTGAAGGGCTTTCACCAGCGATTTCAATTGAACAAAAAACTACTCATAATAATCCAAGATCAACAGTTGGAACTGTGACTGAAATTCATGATTATTTAAGGCTTTTATTTGCTAGAATTGGAACACCTTTTTGTCCTACTCATGAAATTGAAATTAAAGGAAAAAAGAATAAGGAAATAATTGAAGAAGTGTTCAATTTTGCCGATAAATCCCGTATTTTAGTACTAGCACCACTAGTTGATAATGCAAAAGGAACACATCAAAATTTACTTGAAAAATTAAAAAGAGAAACTTTTGTTAGAGTTAAAATTGATGATGAAATTTTAACTCTAGATGAGCCTATTAATTTAGATAAAAATAAAAAACATACAATTGATTTAGTAATCGATCGTATCGCCTTAAATGATGAAGTAAGACAACATCTAGCAGATGCAATTGACCTTGCTTTAGAATATGGAAAAGGTGTAGTTAAGATTGAAAATTTTGATACAAAAGAAATTAAACTTTTTTCAAAATTACATTCATGTCCTTTTGGCGATTTTGAAATGCCTAAAATTGAAACTAAATTATTTAGTTTCAATGCACCTTATGGAATGTGTGAAACATGTAAAGGTTTAGGTGCAGAAATGCGTGCTGATTTTGACTTACTTGCACCTGATAAAAAGTTATCAATTAATGCAGGTGGAATTAAACTTTTTGAAAATACAGTTAATTCAACTAACCTAGAATGACAAGAATTTTCTGCCCTTTTAAAACACTATAATATCCCAACTAATATTCCTATTTCAGACTACAATACTAGGGAATTAAGAATCATTAAATATGGTTCAGAAGAAGATATTAGTTTCACTTTAAAAAGTGATAGTGGACAAGTTTATCGCCGTCATAAACAAATTGAAGGAATCATTCCTAAAGTTGAAAGAAGATGATTAGATACTACTAGTGAAGCAGTTAGAAAATACCATTCAAAATACATGTCAGAAGCTGACTGTAAAACATGTAATGGGGCAAGATTAAACCCTTATGCTTTAGCTGTAAAAGTTGGTGGTTATAACATTCATGATTATTCTTTAATGTCAATTGAAGATGCTCTAAATTTAATTATTAATTTAAATTTAGATGGTAATAATAAAGAAATTGCTCATTTGATTTTACAAGAATTAATTACCCGTTTAGGCTTTTTAGTTGATGTTGGTTTAGACTATTTATCACTGATTAGAAAAGCCGAAACTTTATCAGGTGGAGAAGCGCAAAGGATTAGATTAGCAACGCAAATTGGATCACATTTAACAGGTGTTTTATATGTGCTTGATGAGCCTTCAATTGGGCTTCATCAAAAGGATAATTTAAAATTAATTAAGACTTTAAAAAGTATGGTTGATTTAGGAAATACCTTAATTGTTGTGGAACACGATGAAGACACAATGAAGGTTGCTGACTATATTGTCGACATTGGTCCTAAGGCTGGTAAAGATGGAGGACAAGTTGTTGCTGCTGGTACATTTGAAGAAATTTGTGAAAATGAAAATAGTATTACAGGACAATATCTTTCTAAAAAATTAGAGATCAAAACACCAACAAAAAGGCGCTATGGTAATGGTCAAAATATTAATATTAAAGGTGCACGTGAAAACAATTTAAAGAATTTAAATGTTTTAATTCCTTTAAATAAATTTGTGGCTGTAACAGGTGTTTCTGGTTCAGGAAAATCAACTTTGATTAACGAAATTTTTGTTAAAGGTGTTCAAGAAATTTTATCTAGAACCCAAGTAAAACCAGGTAAACATGCTTCTATTACAGGGCTTTTATTTATCGATAAAATTGTAGAAGTTTCGCAAAGTCCAATCGGAAGAACGCCGCGTTCTAACCCAGCAACTTATACAGGTGTTTTTGATGATATTCGTGATCTATTTTCAGCAACTGAAGAAGCTCGTGCTAGAGGTTATTCAAAAGGTCGCTTTTCATTTAATGTCGATGGAGGTCGCTGTGATAAGTGTTATGGTGATGGTGAAATCAAAATTGAAATGCACTTTTTACCTGATGTTTATGTAGTCTGTGATCATTGTGATGGGGCTCGTTATAACCCAGAAACTTTAGAAATAAAATATCGTAACAAAAATATTTCTGAAGTTTTAAATATGACAGTTTCAGAAGCTCTAGAGTTTTTTGAAAATCGCCCAAAAGTGCATGAAAAACTTCATACACTTTATGATGTTGGACTAAATTACATTAAATTAGGACAATCATCAACAACTTTATCAGGTGGAGAAGCACAGCGTATTAAACTGGCAACTCACTTAATTAAAAAGGCCACAGGTAAAACAGTTTATGTTTTAGATGAGCCAACCACAGGATTACATTCTTATGATGTGCAAAAATTATTAAATATTTTAAATCGAATAGTTGATAATGGAGACACTGTAATTGTGATTGAACATAACTTAGATGTGATTAAATCAGCTGATCATATTATTGATCTAGGTCCGGGTGGAGGAGTACATGGGGGCAAAATAGTTGCTCAAGGTACACCTGAAGAAGTTGCTCAAAATCCTGATTCATTTACAGGTCAATTCATCAAGGAGCTATTATAAAATGTCAACAAAAACAATTCTAGTTAAGGATCTAGTTAAAAAATTCAATCTAGAAGTTAATCTTTCAATTCTAGGAGAGCGCCAAGTTATTAAACCAACACTGACTAGAGCAGGGCTTGCTCTAGGAGGTTTTTTAAACACTCACGATATTAAAGGATCAGTGATTGTTTGGTCTACACAAGAGAAAAAATTCTTTGATACAGTCGGTTTTGATAATATTAGAGGTGAAATTGAGTTAATTTTCAAAAACGAACCTGCTTTAGTAATCATGGCTTCAGGGATGTCAGATAAGCATGCTGAAGTTATTAAGCAACTAGCAAATCGCTATAACATTCCTTATTGCAAAACCTGAATGAACATGGCTTCATTGCATGGTTCAATTGGTTCATATTTACTAGAAGAATTTGCTCCTAGTTATCAAATCCATGGCACACTAGTTGTGATCATGGGTTTAGGTGTGATGATCATGGGTGATTCAGGCATTGGTAAAAGTGAAGCTGCTTTAGAATTAATTCAAAAAGGTCACCAACTAGTCACAGATGATGCTGTAATTGTTTCACAAATAGGTGAAAAAATTGTTGGCCGTGCGCCACGCATTACTAAAAACTTTTTAGAAGCACGTGGTTTAGGCTTTATTGACATTCAAAGTGTCTATGGTTATCGAGCAATTGTTGATGATCATGACATTGATTTAGTTGTTAAACTAACAGATTTTAAAGAAAATAATGATTTTGATAGACTAGGCAATAAAAATCTTCATTATCAAATATATAATGCTAAAATACCCCTGATAGAAATTCCTGTTAAAGCAGGTCGCTCATTTGCTTCGCTTGTAGAAGCAGCAGCAAATGTGCAAATTTTAAGAAATCAAGGGGTTGACCCTCTTGATGTCATTAGAGAAAGGACTATAAGTGAACCAAATTAGTGACATAGATTTTAGCACTTGATATCCCTTTAGAGAAGGGACAGCTACTTACTTATTCTCAATTGGTAGTTGAGATTTTCCAATTTATACCTTCACAATGTTAGTTGGAATTTTAACGGCAATTGTGACAATTGCCTTCTTTTGATATCGCCAGCGCTATGCGATGGAAGAATTAGCAGTTTTAGTTTTAATCACTATTCCAATGTCAATCATTGGAGCCAGATTATGATATATCTTTGAAAGATTAATCTATAACAGTGCTAATCCGTTTCCTAATTCGGCCTGGTATGCTGTTTGAGAAGGGGGATTAAGTATTCAAGGTGGAGTTATTCTACCAACAATAGCTAACTTGATTTACATCTTCTTTAAACGTAATAAAATTGATTATCGTTTAGCAATTAGTTTTATTTTACCAGCTGTTTTAATTGGACAAGCAATTGGACGTTTTGGAAACTTCGCTAACCACGAAGTTTACGGAAGAATCGATGTCGATGGTTCACACACCTTGATTTGAGGTGAAACCTTCGCACGGCAGATGTATATTTATAATGCAACTGACCCAATTTCTTCAGCAGCATTGCGTATCCCATTATTCTTATATGAAGCGATCTTCTCGCTTGCAGGCTATGTAGTCTTAGTTTGAATCTTTAATTTCTTTGGTCTATTTAGACCAGGAACAGTTGGTGGAATGTATCTATTCTACTATGGAGTCGTACGGTTTATAATGGAGCCACTACGTGAAGAATCTTACGATTACTATACAATTATTGCTTATGTCTTTGTCTTCTTTGGAGCATTGATGGTTTGATATTTTGAAGTTTTCTCAACCCACAGATATGTGCGTGTACGCTTGAAATATCGCTTTGACTATGCTTTAGTTTACCGTTCATCTTTATCATGAATGGGACCTTTAGTACCAAAAGTAAAAATTCCATTAATCACTCTAGAAAATACTTTAGAGGGAGCAAAAGGTTCAGAAGTAGCAACAACTAATGAAGAACCTCAAATTAGCAGAGACCGTTTAAGAAAACGTCGTCCTGAAAGATAGAAAAACATCAAAAAACACCCTTCTCAGTAATTTTTTTACTGTTTTGGTGTTTTTTTTGTTTAAGAAGCATATAATTAAAGTAAACAATCTTTAGGAGTTAAAATGTCAAAA
The DNA here is from genome assembly GCF_002272945.1 of Mycoplasmopsis agassizii. Taxonomy (GTDB): domain Bacteria; phylum Bacillota_I; class Bacilli_A; order Mycoplasmatales; family Metamycoplasmataceae; genus Mycoplasmopsis_B; species Mycoplasmopsis_B agassizii. The sequence goes on from NZ_NQMN01000002.1 coordinate 394,638, forward strand.
AAATATGATTATGACGTAATTATTTTAGGAGCAGGACCAGCAGCTTTATCAGCAGCTGTTTATGCTACCAGAGCAGGTCTGAAAACAGCCTTTATTGAAAAAGGTGCACCTGGAGGTAAGATGGTCAATACCTTTAAAATCGAAAACTGAATGGGTGATATATTAATTGAAGGACCAACTTTAGCAATGAAAATGTTTGAACACGCTACCAAGTTTGGTGCTGATCACATTTATGGAGAAGTTGTGAATTTAAAATCACATGGTGATTTTGATCATGAAGTTATTTATAAAACTTATGATGGAGAAAAAACCTTAAGTGCTAAAGGAATTATCATTGCTACAGGAATGATCAACCGTGAACCACTTGATATTCCAAATATCCGTGATTACTATCATAAAGGTGTATCTTACTGTGTAATTTGTGATGGACCTTTATATGGTAAAAATCCTTCAGTCGTAATTGGTGGAGGTAATTCAGCAATTGAAGAAGGTACTTTCTTAGCAGGAATTGCTTCAAAAGTGCATGTTGTTGTACGTGACAAAAACTTTATTGCTGAAAAACATTTAGTTGATGAAATGAAGAAATTAAACAATGTTAAATTCTACATGGAAGCTAGAATTACCGAAGTTAGTGGTAAAGATAAACTAGAAAAAGTAACAATTGAATATAATGGTGGTAAAGATGTAACAACCATTGATGCAGCATCAATTTTCCCTTATATTGGTTTCTTACCAGCAGCAGGTTTTGCTAAAGAATTAGGAATTCTTGAACCAAATGGTTTCATTAAAACTGATGACTTAATGCAAACAAAAATCAAAGGTATTTTTGCAGCAGGTGACATTAGAGTTAAAGACATTCGCCAGATAGTGACTGCAGCAGGTGATGGTGCAATTGCTGGAAAAACAGCAGGACAATTAATCAAATAGAATTTGATACTATTAACAACCAAAGCATAGCGATGTGCTTTGGTTTTTTAATTCGAAAGTATTAAGTTCTCAAGAAAAAGTCAAGTTTAAAAATCTATTAGTAATCCAAATAATTAATATAAGATGATTAGTTGTTTCATTTTATGGTAATAAGAAATTATTTAAGTAAAAAATCAAATTTTTAAAAAATATAAAAAAATAAAATAAAAAAATGATTTCCTTTGACTTTTTTGCAAAAACAGTAAGATTATTATGTATTGATATTAGTGATAATCGCTCAATAAATTACAATCAATTTTTCAGCAAAATTTTGTTATTCAGCAAATACTTGCAGATTGGATTAAAATGGCAAAAACAATTTTTAATTTGCTTAGTTTAAAAAGTGCTACTCCTGCACAACTTAATAAAGACTATAAAGGTAAACTAAAAGTCTTAAACTATTTAAAAGGAGCGATATCATATGCTATTTAATAAGAAAATTTTGTTACCTTCAATTTTGTCTTTTGCGACAACTTCTTTATTTTTTGCAGCTGGCTGTTCTTCAATAATTCAAAAACCCGAAGATAAACCTATCGATATTGTACAGGTGAAACCAGACCCTGATTTATCACAAAACCCTATTACTAAGGAAAAACCAGTGCAAGATGCTAAAATCAATTTAAAAAATCAGTTTTTAGAGCTAAAATTCAATTCCAAAAAAGTTGAATATTTTTCTTTTAATGAAGAAATAGCCAAAATGTTATCTAGTGAGTCATTTGATGGTAAGGATACAATTATTCTTAAATCAAAAAGTGAATTGACTGAACTTTTTAATAACTGAAAAAAATATTTGGTAAAGAAATTCTATGATGATAAAAAAATAGAAGAAAAATTTAGTATTTCAAAAGCAGAATTTGATGAGATTCTAGCAATGCATATCAATGAATTAAATAAGAAATTTGATGAGGATTATTTTCAAAAACACCTTATTTTCATTGATTTTGGGAAAGACATTTCGCCAATAGGAGAAAATAGCCAATATTATCTAAACAATCAAGCAGTGATGAATAATCTAACTGATATTTTTATTAAGGATAATAAAATTGTTATTAGTTATGACACTACCACTTATGCAAATAATGACATCAAAAACGGAGCATTATATTCATTAGATAAAAGCTTATTTGATTTAAAAGGCAGTGATTATAAAATTGAAAAAAGAGGTTATGACAGAAATAAAAAAACACATATTTCTAATAGAATGCTAGCAATAAGTTCATTTATAACTCAAGATCTATCCAAATATCAAACTTCAAAAAATAATGAATGAACTACGAATAAATCTTTTGATAAATTTTCATCAATTTTGTTGAAAAATAAGCACCAACTTAGTGATTTGCTAGACAAATTCTCATTGTATTATCAAACGAAGTATTCTAAAGTTTTCCCCGAAAACGAAAAAGCAGAGATCTTATCAACATATAATGATAGTTATTTTGAACAAAATTATTTGGTTCTCTTATCTGCATTTCATTATCGTGGTAATGTTAAACTATTTAGTGATAATATTGAAGAATCATTTGATGTTAAAATAGATAATAGCGAAGTGATTTTTACAATTTTTAAATCCCTTCATATTGTTACTGGAGATCAGACTGATCAAGATTATGTAGAATTTATGAATGAAGGTAAAGATCCTAACACAATGAAATATGGACCTGGAAATCAACAACATACCTTATTTTTTAAAATTCCTAAAAATCTAATTCAAGATGAGGAAAATCTAAAAGTAACAGTAGATTTTATGAGAACTAAATATAACTAACCTCCATTAGAAAAGTTTGGGTCAAAATTTAATCAGACCAATTTAAATATTAACTGCAGTTTAATGGTTGCGGTTAATATTTTTTATTCACTTCCTTTTTTATTTAATTAAATAAAAACACTCATAAAAAATTTAATTTTCAAAAAACAAATAATGCAAATTTAGTATCCAAAAGAAATAGCTAATAGATTTGTTTTAATAATTTTTTTGGAATAAATTTATTTTTCAAAACTTTTATTTTAAGACACACTTTTTGTTTTTACAAATAAAATCTGAATAAGTCATTTATAGGTTAAGAAAAAATGTATTTAGGATTTTTAGAGACTTTTTTGTTCAAAAATAATTTTTATGAATTCAAACTTGCATGCAACTTGAACAATTTGTTATTTACTAAATTATCATCTTAAATTTAATCTTTGCATTTATTAATTTTTTCAATAACTATATGTAATTGGCAGTAGTGATATTGTCTAAGTTTGTATCTTTTTAAAAATTCTTCTAAGTAATTAGTTTTAAGTTTTCATTTATTCCCTTTGATATGAAGTATAAGATTGAAAAATGTAAATTATAATATTGAATTCTTTAACAACTTAATCTAGTTTGAAAAATTCAGGAGGATTATCACTTGTTATTAATCAATGGATTAAAAATAAATTACAATTTCTCTATTACATTCGACTTTTTGATTCAAGTTAAATATTATGAAAATATTCTGCATTTTTTTAATGTGTCTAAATTTAGATAAAAAATTTAGTAAAAATAAAAGATAATAATTTTTTAAAATTTATTTGAAATATTGTAAAATAACTGTGCGTTAAAGACTTTTAACGCAAAAATATATCATTATCAATGTCATTGTTTAATTTAATAACAATAAAAATATTTGCTAAATTTGATTAAACATTCGACAGTCAGGAGAAATCATGCCAAAGGCAATTTTTAACATATTAAATGTTGCAAGTGCGAGTTTAACACCGCTTCACACATTTGCAACTGTTCAAAATCAAAATTTTGAGAATAACAACCAAAAATTTGATTTTGATCTTTTATTAAAAATATTTAGAAAAGGTTATTCTGAAGAGAATAGATCTAAAAATATTGACAAACCAGTTGAAGTTTTAGTAAGAATCAAAGATGGAGTTGATTTTTCAGAATATGAAAAAGACAAAGATATTACTAAAATTATTGATCAATATGATAAACAAAATGATAAATTTGTTTCATCATTGAAAGAAAAATTAATGGATTTACAGGTTGCTAGATATAGTCACACATCTCCATATGTAACATTCATTTTTAAAAACAGAAAAAATTTAGAATTAAATTTACTACTTTTAGCAATGTCTAATGATTCTGTTGTTGTTAATTCTAACGAAGAAGAAGATATTGCACTTGAAGCAAGTGCAGAAAAAAATTTTATAAACCTAACATACACAGTGCCATACAATAAGTCCTTAATTGAAAAGCAATTTGAAACAGTTGGTTTTGATGAGCAAAGAAAAAAAGAGACTGTTGCTCGTGAACTTCAACCAGACTTATTCAAAACAAATGTTAGAAAAATAAAAGTAGGTATTTTTGAAGCAGGTAACACTATAAGTCGTAACAACCCAGCTTTTAAAAATAAAAAGCTTCATTTTATGTATGGTAACATAAACGAGCAAGCAGATAGTCATGCAGATCTAGTTGCTGCAGTTGCAACAGGTGAAAATGGTGTGGACAGATTTGTAGAAGATATATACAGTGTTTACGAAGATAGAGTCGCTTCTAATTATAATTTACCTGCATTTTCTAGTTGAATGAGCAAAATGGATTATTTAATATCTTCTGGTGTGCATGTAATAAATAATAGTTGATCTTATGAACTTAGTGGTTCATATGTAAACCAAAACAAAAGTACACACGGATACAATGAGCAAGCTTACTATCTTGATTTTCTAACAAGAAAATACGGGGTAATTAACGTATGAAGTTCTGGTAACACACAACAACGAGGTGACTATGTAATAAATAGTGGGAAGTTATCACAAAATTCAGTTGTTGTAGGGTCAACAAATCTTTCAGGATCACAGTTAAGTAATTTTTCTGAGTACAGAACGGGAGATAGCAAGATTATGACAAAACCTCTAATTGTTGCACCAGGGGAAGAATATGAATTCTTCTCAACATCTAATTCAAAACAAAAACTAAACTACAAATCTTCAGGGACAAGTTTTTCTGCGCCCTTAGTCACAGGTTTAATAACTACCTTACTTAGAAATAATTATCACTTAATAGGAAAACCTGAAGCAATTTTAGCAATATTGACAGCAGGTTCAAAACAAATGAGTGCTTATACCGATAAACAATCAAACGGTTTAAATGACAAAGTTGGCGCTGGATTAGTAAACTATGAATTGATGCAAAAGGCAGCAAGAAATCTTGTTACTCTTAATATATCAGATAGTGTAAAAGAGCAATTTATTAGTTTAGGATATCTAACTAGTGGTAAACAATTATCTGTATCTACTGCTTGGCTATTTGATGCTGGTTACCTAGCAAACAGTGAATATGCACCTACAAAACCAAACGATTATGATAAGAGACCTAATTGAATTCATGAATGAGATTGATTGAATTATGTTCCTTTTGGTTTTATAGGGTATCTTGGTAAAAGAGAACTATTTGAACAAGATGTAAGAAACTGATTGAAAATGAGAGAAGAATTTGACAAGGCTGAAGCCGAATATAATGCTGCTCATTCCTCACTAAATGGTGGTAAATATAAACACGAATGAAATTCAATCGACCATTTAAAATCAAAATACGGAGAGGGTTGATACACACCAACAGATGTGGATCTTCGAATTGAAAAGTATAATCCAAGAACTGGTTCTTGAGAAAGTGTTGCTTCTTCTGTTTCGGGAACAAGCAATGTTGAATTTATTAGACACAATATAACTGATAGTGCTAATTATAGAGCAGTAGTTAAACAATATAGTGATAATAAAGGTGCACAGAATGTAAAAGGTGCATTAGCTTATGTTGTTCAATAAAAAATTAATGCTTTCTGTAGTGACTTTAGTTGCTTTAGGTTCTGCTTCGTTAGCAATTAGTTGCACAACTGCAAAATCAGATCCTACGGAAGGAATTAATTTAAATACTCAAATGCAAAAAACTAGTGTATTCGGTAAGGAAGTTCTTTACTCAACACTCAATAATTCAGTTACTGAAAAAATTTACGGCAAGACATCTGACAAGTTACATCCTGTTTTGTTGAAAACAACTACTGAACTAGATGAATTTTTAGCTAAAAGAAAAGCATCTTTTTTAAGTTTATATGAATCTGATAAAAAGATTCAGGACGAGCTCAGTATTTCAAAAACAGCTCTTGAAGAAAATTTAGATTCATATACAAAAGAAATGTCTAAAGCCTTCAATGATGAGTACTTTAATAGCAACATAATGGTTGTGGATTTTGGTGGCAAAATTTCTGCTAAAGGCGAGAAAATCAATCACTATCTTAACAATCATGCCAAGATAACAAATTTGCTTGACATTTCAGTAGTTAACGATAAAATCACTATTACTTATGATGCTAACTCCGATGCTAAAAGCAATGTTCAATATTCAGTTTTTTATTCTCTGAACAAAAAAACCTTTGATTTAAAAAACGAAAATTATGAAATTGTAAAAGAAGTTTATGACAGAAACAAGAAAACAGCTATTTCAAATAGAATGTTAACAGTAAGTTCGTTTATTACTCAAGATCTGTCTAAACATCAAAGATCAGAAAATTCGGAGTGAACAAAAAATACTGCTTATAACAATTTTTCATCAATCATTTTGAAAACTAAGCAACAACTTAGTGATTTGTTAGATAAGTTTGCATTGTTTTACAAAACACAATATTCTAAAGAATTCCCTGTAAGTGAAAAAGAAGCAATCTTATCAACATATAATGATGATTATTTTGCACAGAACTATTTAGTTCTTTTATCTGCATTTCACTACCCTTCTTTAGTTAGTTTATTTAGTGATAATATTGAAGAATCATTTGATGTTAAAATCGATAATAACGAGTTAATTTTCACTATGTTTATATCTAAGTATAACGTCCAAGATATTGTTGTCGAACCTGACTATGTAGAATTTAAAAACGAAAGTAAAGATCAGGGTAAAGGGAATAATAATTCTGGAGATCAGCAACACACCTTATTTTTCAAGCTTCCCAAAAATTTAGTTACAAATGAGGAAAATCTAAAAGTAAGAGTTGATTCAGTACGATCTAAATATACCTAATATCTTATAAAGAAAATTGAACTCAGAAATTGAGTTATAGTAATATTTTAAATATTAACTGCAGTTTAATGGCTGCGGTTAATATTTTTTATTAAATTTCTTCATAATTTCACTCAAAAAACCCATAATAAAAAGCTTAATCCCTAGCAAAATCTGATAATGTAAAAGAAAAAATATTTTAATCATTTTTCTATAAAAATCATTACAATAAAAGCAATTCAATTACTTGAATTTTCAAATTACAAATTAATAATTTTTATATATTAATGGAGCACAATGACCAACATAAAATTTTTTGGTCTTGGTGGTTTTAAAGAAATCGGAAAATCAACTTTATTAATCGAAAGTCAAGAAGCAATCATCTTGATCGATAGTGGTATAAAATTTGCTGATTCAGCCGCCACAGGACTAAACGGGATGATCCCGAACTATCAATACTTAATTGATAATAATCATAAATTAAGAGCCTTATTTATTACTCATGGACATGAAGATCATATCGGTGGAGTATTATTCTTAATTCAACAAGTTAACTTAAAAACTATTTACGCACCTAAAATAGCGATTGAATTTTTAGGATTAAAATTCAAAGAGCATGGTGTAGGTAGAGACATTAACTTTATTGAGATCAAAGCAGATCAAGAGCACCAAATCGATGATATGGTTGTCGATTTTTGAACTGCACAACATTCAATTCCTGAAGCTTTTGGAATTAGAGTAACTACAAAGCATGGTAAATTCTTAATGACAGGTGATTATCGTTTTGATATGACACCAATTGGTAACTTAACTGATTTTGATAAGTTAAAGCAAATAGGTGATGAAAATTTAACTGTTTTATTTAGTGATTCAACAAACGCAATGAGACCAGGACATTCACCTAGTGAAAAAGATATCTTAACTGATATTGAAAATATCATTATTGAATCACCACGTAAAGTAATTGTTACAGGTTTTGCTTCTAACTTAACAAGGATGAAAGAGATCTTACTTCTAGGTGTAAAACACGGGCGTAAAATCGCTATTTTTGGGCGCTCAATGGTTAATGCAATTGAGATCGGAAGAAAGTTAAAATACTTAAAAGTAGATGACAATGTATTTATCAATAAAAAAGAAATTGATAAATACGATGAAAGAGACATTATGGTTTTAACTACAGGTAGCCAAGGTGAAGAACTAGCTGCTCTATCAAGAATGTCATTTGCAAAGCACCCTCAAATTAAGGTAAAAAACGGCGATGTCATTATCTTCAGTTCTTCTCCAATTCCTGGAAACAGAATGAAAATTGAACTACTAATCAATCGCCTTTATAAATTAGGAGCAACCATTAAAGAAAATGGTGTTGATGGTTATTTACATACATCAGGTCACGCTTATATTCATGAGCATATTAAAACCTTTCAACTAACTAGACCTAAATATTTTATTCCTTATCATGGCGATTACAGAATGGAAATCAGTCATGGTAATACAGCGATTGAACAAGGTGTTTTAAAAGAAAATATCTTATATCCTAGTTTAGGTCAAGTATGTTACATGGAAAATGAAACAGTCAGAGTTAGTGATGAATTTGTTGATGTAAAACCTACTTATATCGATGGTGGAGTTGTACTCGAAGAAAATTCTCAAGTCGTAACTGAACGTTATTTACTAGGTGAAAGTGGTTTTGTCAAAGCAGTTGTTGTTATTGATAAGAAAAGAAATTCGATTTCAGGTAGACCAAGAATTATTTCTAAAGGTTCTTTATTTGTAAGTAGCAATAAAGATTTCATTGAAGAATGTAATAAACTTGTACATGCTTCAACACTTTACATGATTAAAAATGATCCTGAATGAACGCTAGAAAAACTTAAAGAATTACTGAAGGAAAGACTAGAAGTTTTCTTTTATAAAAAGAAAAGAAGACGCCCTGTAATTCTAGCTTCTATCCTGTTTACAAATATGCAAGATGAGCGTATTTTATCTGAATATAAAAGGGGTATGAAACCTGGCATTAAGAATAAATTAGCTCAAGCAGGGGAAATTCCTGATGAAGTCGATGAAGAAAAAATTGAATCAGCGAAACCTAAAAAACGTAAACGTAAAGCAAAAACTAAAGCACAAAATGGTGTTGCATTAACAGAAGTTTCTAGAGTAAGTTCTGTAGAAAACATTCGTAAATTAATGCCACAACTTAGAAAAGAAATGCTTGATGATGACGATGATGATTTAGATAGAGAAGATCTATAAAATAAAGAGATAGCAGATGAAGTCTGCTATTTTTTTATACTATTCTTAAATAAAGCATAAAAAACAAGTAATTAAAATACTTGCACTTTTACTTTTTAGACCTACCAAGCAGTTTCTTTTTGTCTTTTTTCTTTTCGTTATTATCTGCTAGATAAACATAACCATCAACGTTATTAATAAAGTTTACAGTTACTAAACAGTCTTTATCGACAGAACGAATTAGTTTTAATAAATAAGGAGAATCAATGAACATACAGGTTGTTACAAGCATTGTCTGTGATTTACCTGAATAACCCCCTGTAAGGTTAATAATACTTACTGTGAAAGGTTTTTCACTCTCTTTAATTTTGCTAACAATTTCATTGACTTTTGCTGAATAGATTTCAACTTTTGAAATCTTATATTTAGGGAAATAAATACCTAATAAGAAGGTGAAAATTAAGTTAGCAATGACTGAAAAAACAAAGTTAGGATTTAATAATAAACTAACACTTCAAGGTGAAACTTTAGGGTCGATAAATGAAGGATCGCTAGTGCTTACACTATTTAAATAATCTTCTAGAGCAATTGAAGCAGGCACATAAGAACCAATAATGATTGCTATTAAGAAACACATTAAGTTAATGTAACCTAGAATCTTACCGACATCTTTATATTTTTTCAGAGCATATCACATTCCAAAAAAGTCAAATCCACCAGTTGATGAGTTAATGATCAATAAAGAAGCATACACTCAAGATAAAACAACTGAATAAGCAATTGAATAAACAAAGACACCAATAATACTTGCTGAATCAGCACCGTAGTTTCATAAAACTACGGGGATATTATATTGAGCCAAAGCTTGATGAGCATTAACTGAAAGGTTTGAAAATAAGAAGAAATTTTCAATTTGAGGTATAAAACCAAAACCAATTGAAGTTAAAGTAGAGACTAACAAAAAGTAAGTAGAAAGTTCTGTAAACCGTTTACCTACTTTAAAGTAGCCAAAGATAATTAACGGGATATTGGCAACAAAATATAAAAGCCAAAAGAGAATGTTAAAGACTACATAAGCTTGCTGTTGATTAGCAGTTTCTTTAAGAATTAAGAAATAACTAAGACGACCTAAAGCCATCGGAATTGAAGCTAAACCATAATCATATAAACCAGTATTTTGTAAAAGGATTACACCTAAGATACCAAAAATAATTGCTAAGACAACTGTAATTGAAATCTGAGCAGTTTTATTATGAGCCGAATAAAGATAACCAAACTTTAAAATTGAACCACTAAGTCTGGTTCTAACAAAGTTTCCCTTGACAGTCACATTATTTAACTTATTGATAGCGTGAGTTTTAGCACCTTTATTGATATTAATTAATTGTGATTCATAAGTTGCGTTATTAACCTCAACTTCATCAGGTCCTAAAGCACGATGTGTTTCATCATCGGTGATTACTAGATCTTCTGTTTTTGGTTCAATTTCTAAAGCCTTATTAATGACTTCCTTGATTATATTGTTCTTGTTTTTTTCGCTCCCAGGCGCTTTTTGATCTGCCAAATTTTGGTCCTCCTAAAATTAAATATTACTTTTTATTTTACAATAAAAAAGATAAAATTTAATAGGATGTTTAAAGAGTATCCACAAAATCAAATGTTTTCAAAAAATTTGCAGAAAAAAATTATTTTTGAAAATCAAAATTAATTAATGTTATTATTTTGTTACATTAATTGTGAAAAATTTCACAACCAAAAAAAGAAATCCGAAAAATTTTTTAAATTTTTTATTCGGTGTTTTAATGAGAATAATTTTTTCTTCTCATTTTGCAACTGTTAAAGAAATTTATTAAATGTTTTTTTCGGTTAAATTTATTAAAATATGAAAGAGGGGGTTTATAAAATAATAAAAGATTATTTTATAATATAACTGTGGTAGCAAAAATTGACCGTATCGATGCCATTCGAGCATTATTTAGAGAAAAAAGACGTCTAACTTTTGAAGAAATCTACAAGAAATTTGGAGAATATTCTGCCATGACAATACGAAGGGATTTAAATAACATGATTAGACTTAATGAACTTCAAAAAGTTTCATTAGGATATCAAGTGTACAATCTTACTGAAAGTGCTGAGCAAGAAATTATTAACTCTGAAAAGAAAAGAAAAATCGGTAACAAACTTGATGAACTGATTAAAGACGGCGACGTTATTTACTTTTCACCAGGGACAACCAACCTAGTAGTCGTAGGACAACTTACAAAAAGAGTTAGAGTATATACAAATGATTACTCAGTTTTCAAAGCTGCAGATAGCAACAAGAAGATTGAACAAGCAGTTTTAATTGGTGGTTTTGATTACAGTAGAAACAACGTTTTTGTTGGAGAAACAACTATCAAAACTATTCAACTAATGCGTTTTGACTATGCCGTTTACGGTGTAGTTGGAATCGCACGTAATGGTGATCTATATAATAATCACATGGAAGAAGCAATGATTGAAAAAACTGTTGCTTTAGTTGCTGATAAAATGGTAATTGTCGCTGATGATAGCAAAATGCAGAAACAAGGACACTTTATTTTCCATACATTGGCACAATCTGATTACTTTATCACCAATAACAAAAACCATTTAAACTTAAAAAGAATTGATAATCTAACCATACTTTAAATTAAATCCCGGAAAGGATTTAATCATCAAAGTAATTATCTTTGAAAAACTTTCTGATCTGCATCAATATTGTGCAGATACTTTTGTTAATCAAATAAAACTAAAAAAAGACTCTGTCCTAGGGTTTGCAACTGGTGTTTCACCACTTGATACATATAAACTTTTAGTTGATGATTATCAAAAAAACAATCGTGATTGAAGTCAAATCACAACTTTTAATTTAGATGAATTTGTAGGAATTGATCCTAATCACCGCGAGGCTTTTATTGCTCAAATGAGCAATAATTTATTCAAACATCTTAATATCAATCCTAAAAACATCAACATTCCTAGTTCACTTGCAGCTAATCCAGAGCAAGAAGCTAGAGATTATGAGAATAAAATTCGTGCCATTGGTGGTGTTGATTTACAATATATTTCTCTAGGTGTAAATGGACACATGGCTTATAATGAGCCTGGCACTGACTTTAATTCAAACACACATGTAGCAAATTTAACCCAAGATACCGTTATTGACATGGTAAACAAGGGTAAATTTGCTACATTTTTTGATTCACCTACTCAGGCAATCACGGTAGGAATCCAAACTTTATTAAATTACACTAAAAAAGCCATGATGGTTTCTTTTGGTCTAAGTAAAGCAGAAGTAACTTGAGCGATGTTAGAAGATAAACCTAACTCAAAAGTAACCGCTTCTTATTTACAACTACATAAAGATTGCGTGTTCATACTCGATAACGAAGCAGCTAGTTTATTAAGTGAAAAAACCTTAAAATTAGCAGAAAGAAGGTAATTTATGGTGCAAGCATTAACTAATAAAAAAGTTAATAAGTCGCCCAAAAAGAACTTTAGTGTGAAAAGTTGATGGAATAAAACACTAGCAGTTCTACAACGTGTTGGTAAATCATTGATGTACCCGATCGCCGTTTTACCGATCGCAGCTCTTTTATTAAGAATTGGAGCCTTAATTGAAGATCCATTTTCAAATGGATCAATTGGTATCAATGAAGCCCAAAAATTTATAGGTATTTTAATTAAAACACCTGGAGATATAGTTTTTAGTAATTTACCCTTAATTTTCGCCATCGGGATCGCCTTTGGTCTGGCGAATGATAACCGTGGTGAAGCAGCCTTAGTTGGAGCCTTGCTTTGACTAGGGATGAATGCTTTATTAAAAGAAAATATGTTGCCGTTTCAGATTTATAGAAATGTTCTGCAAGCAGAAATGGTAACCAAGCTCGCAGAGAATAACAACCCTGCAACCACTGCAAATCTATCGCAACTACTATTTTTTGGTAAAAAAGGAGTAGCAGTTTATCAACTTGATGCAGGAGTTTTTGGGGGAATTATCTCAGGAGCAATCGTGGCTAAACTTTATAACAGATTTAGACACGTAAAACTTCATCAAGCATTATCATTTTTTGGTGGTAGAAGATTTATTCCAATGCTAGGAATTGTCTCAATTATTCCTTTAGCACTAGCAATTTCTATCACTTGACCATGAATTCAATACGCCTTAATTAAAATTGGTAACGCCTTATCAAGTGCACAAGGCGCTGCAAGGGGTGCGGCTTCAGGAGCCTATGCTATTTTAAATAGGCTCTTACAACCGTTTGGACTCCATCATATTATTAACACCTTTGTTTGATTCCAATTACCAATCAGTGGTTTAAACTTTGCTACTGGTGAATTAATTGAAGTTAACGGTGATATTACAGCCTTTAATAGAGGAATTGTTAATTCAGGACTATTTACAACTGGATTTTTCCCACTATTTTTAGGTGGGTTACTAGGTGCCGCACTAGCGATGGTTTTAACTAGTGACAAAGATAAAAGAAAACGTATGTTCTTCTTCTTTGGAGGAACTGCTCTGGTGTCATTCTTAACAGGAATTGATGAACCACTAATTTTCAGTTTCATCTTCGTAAGTCCACTACTTTATGGAATCAATGCTCTTTTAACAGGAATTTTTTCAGCCATAGTGGCTTCAACTAGTATGTCAATTGGAATTGGTTTTTCAGCAGGACTAATTGACTACATAGTTTCTTTCCCAGTGTCTTGAGGTATTTCTACTTCAGTTCATAACACTGCTAATCATGTGGCAGCTAACCCATTATGAATTTTATTAATTTCACCAATTATGGGTGTTGTGCAGTTCTTTGTATTCTGATGAATTATTAAGAAAACAAAAGTACCAATTCCAGGTAGAGAAAAACAACTGGGATTACCTGAAATCGAATACAGTGCAGATGTATTTGATAAGGATGAACCTACTAAAGATAAGAAAAAAGAAAAACCTTCAGATCAACCTTACAAAGATAAATATGATGCTCTTGCAGCTAATATCTTAGATATTGTCGGAGTTGATAATGTTATAGTTGCAGAAAACTGTGCAACTAGATTACGTTTAACAGTTAAAGATAATACCAAAATTGATGAAACTAAAATTAAACAACTAGGTGTTAAAGGAATTGTTAAACTAGGTAACGAAGGTTTTCAAGCAATTATTGGAACAGATGTGGAACACGTTGCTGATTATTTCAGAACAAGAATTGAAACAAATAACGCAGGCTTTGTTTCAAAAGATAAACCACAACAGGTTGAAACTTTAGCAACTACTAAAGCAGATAAATTAACTAATCCAGTAATTATTAAGGCTCCGATTTCAGGAGAAATTAAAACTTTAAAATCATTAGAAGATGGTGTTTTTTCAGAAAAAATGCTAGGTGATGGTTTTGTAATTTCAACCAAAGATCATAAAGGTAAATTAAAAATTGCTGCTCCTATTTCAGGAAAATTAACAGCTCTTTTTGATGCTAAACATGCCTATGGAATCACCAATGAAAACGGAGTAAAAGTTCTAGTTCATATTGGATTAGATACAGTTAAATTACAAGGTAAAGGTTTTGTTACAAAACTAGTTCAAGATCAAGAAATTAAACTAGGGCAATTACTAGTTGAAATTGATTTAGATCTGATTAGAGAAAACAATTTACCAGATGATATTATTGTGGTTGTTTTAGAAGAATCACAACATAAAGATCTTGAACAAACTAAAGTTCAAAATGCAAAAATGGGCGAAACCATTTTAAAGGTAAGATAAGATGTTAGTGAATCCCTATGTTATTTTAAAAACTGCAAAGGACAATAATTATGGCGTAGGTTCATTTAATGTTTTAAATATTGAATTAGCAAAAGCAGTTATTGAAGCTGCAGAAAATTTAAATCAAGATGTGATGTTACAAATCACTGATAGTGCTTTGTCATGAATTGGTTTAGATTACTTTTTACCAGGATTAATTGAAGTTGCAAAAAAATCTAAAATCAAAATTGCTATTCATTATGATCACGTTTATAGCCTCGAACATTTTCAAAAAAATGTTATTCAAGGTTTTACTTCTGGAATGTATGATGGATCAAAATTAGTATTTGATGAGAATGTCAATAACTCATTAATTGCAAGAAATTTAACCACTTCTAAAAACATCTTTTTAGAATTAGAAATAGGTGTAATAGGTGGTAAAGAAGATTCAAAAATATCGCAAGAAGATCTAGCAAATGAAGAGCAAATAATTAAGTTTTATGAACTCACAAAACCAGATGCTTTAGCAGCTGCTTTTGGAACTGCACACGGAGTTTATAAAGATGAAGTAAAAATTAATTTTGATTTAATTAAAAATCTAAATCAAAAATTAGATACGTTTTTAGTACTTCATGGTTCTAGTGGATTAAGCGAAGAATTAATTAAAAAAAGTATTGCTAGTGGTATTAGCAAAGTAAATGTTGGAACTGATTTATTAATAGTTTATAATAAGGCTATTAAAGAGTATTTCAGGAATCATCCTAACGAATACGATATTAGAAAAATTAATCAATATGCAATTGATTTAGTGAAAGAAGAAGTTACAAAATATTTAATGTGATTTAAGTAATATGGAAAATGCAAAAGTAATTATGTCGGTGATCTTTTTTGTTCTAGCAGCAATTTTAGCAGTTAGTTTATTCTTTATAAATAAGACACTAAAACAACGTTATAGTGAGAACGAAAAGTCATGAAAAAAAACATTCTTAGTTTATTCTTTTTGAGCATGTTTAATATTCGCAATTGTGTTTGTAATAGCAGGTTTTGCGACTGTTTTCGGCAATAATTTCATTACCTAAAAGCTTTAAAAAAATTAAATTTTAGACAATCATCTTTTAACTAAAAATTTTAAATCCTACATTCATTTATGTAGGGTTTTTTAATAAACTTTTATGTATTAAATTTAAAAAAAGATGAAGCATATATTTTCCAAACTATGACAATTAAAAATTAAAAATAAGATAGTCAAAATTTTCAAAGGTAAAAAAATATGAACTAGATAAACACACAAATATTTTAAAAATTATGACTGCATAATTGTTTCAATATTTATTTTAATTTTTTTAATTTATGAGTGGATTAAGTTACCTAAAAAAATAAACATCTTTTTTAAAAAGATGAAAATAAAATCTTCCAAAATTTGGAAGATTAATTACTTAATAAATTTACTAATAATTAAATATATTTAATTAATCTTTTTAGTTTTTACTTTTTGAATACATTCAAATTGCTTTATCTAAAAACATTAATAATTCATCTAATAAAGGTTGTTCAGTTGGACCTCATTCATAACTTGTTGCATATTCTAAAATAGTTTTTGAATCAGTAACAACATGTTCAATAATTGTTTCTTGATCATAATTAATTTGTTTATTAGATGTAGGCATTTCTTTAATTAAAGAATTGTTAACTGCTTCACTTAAAGTTGCATTTAAGACTGCATTTTGCATTACAATTTTCTCTGCAAATTCATCAACAAATTCTAAAACCTGTTCAGCAGTTTTATCTAATTCTTCATGTATTTCAAAAAAGAATCTATCTTTAACTTGTCAATGGAAGTTTTTAATTTTTTGGTATCAAACAGTTAATGTGTAATAAAGTTTGATTAATTCATTTGTATTTTTTTTCATGTTTTGATTATAGCACACGGACATTTAATTATGTCTTTTTAGGATTATTAATTAAGTTAAGTTATTAATTTTATTTTGTCCCAAAAATTTTATATTTGATACTTATCTCAAATATAAAAATTACAAATTAAATTTTAGCAATGTTTTATTTGCTAAAATTTTAAAAGATGAAAAGTAAAAAAATGGATCTAAGTCAATATATATTTCATATCGATATGGATAGTTTTTTTGCTTCAGCAATTTCGACTGTAAGACCTGAATTAAAGGGTAAAAAAGTAGCTGTTGCAACTAATAATTTAAGAGCAATTGTAGCTGCCGCTAGTTATGAAGCAAAAGCCTGTGGAGTAAAAATTGCTAAGCCTGTTTATCAAGCAAAACATGTGTGTCCTGATGTCATTATTGTGCCACCTGATTTTGCTTTATTTAATAAACTTTCTACAGGTATATTTGAGTATTTAGCATTCACATATTCAGTGCCAATTCAGATTTATTCAATCGATGAATGTTACATGAATGTAACAAGTTTAATTTCAAAAGATATGTCTCCTAAAAAACTCGCATTGCAAATTCAAAATCAAATTTTGAGTGAATTTGATATTCCAGTTTCAATTGGTATTTCACATAATTTGTGAAATGCGAAAATGTCTTCACCATTAAATAAGCCACTTGGTATTAGTGTAACTAAACCAAGTAAAATGAAAGATATTTTATATCCTTTACCGATTGATGATTTTTTTGGAATAGGAAAATCAAGCAGTGAAAAACTTAAAAAACTAGGTATTAAAACTATTGGTGATTTTTGTACTTTTAAAGTTCACTACAATATTTTAGAAGCAATTTTTAAAGGTCGTTTTCAAGGTCTAATTGAAAACTGTCAAGGACTAAGTAGTAATTTTGTTGATGAAGATGCTAACCTTTTAAAAGGAATAGGTAATAGTGAAACTTTTGATTATGATTTAAGTAGTTATGAAGATCTAGTTCAAGAATTATCAAGAATGGTTGATAGAGCTTGAAAGCGTTTAAAAGCTAGAGCACTTTATCCTTATTCAATTTCTGTTTCACTGCGTTCACAAGAAAAAAAGTGAACTTCAAAGCAACATATCTTTAAAGAAGCAATTAATACTAAGGAATCAGCACTAAAAGAAGCAATCAAACTATTTGAAAAATTATGAAAAGAAGAAACACAAAGAGGTATAGGTGTTAGTTTTTCAAAGTTAGTTAATAAGTTTGAACAACGTGAAAATAATGTTTTATTTGAAGAATATGACGAAGAAACTAGAATGGAAAACAAGGTTAAAAAAATAGTTCAATCAGTTAATAAAAATTTCAAAAACAAAGCAGTTTTTTCAGGTCAAGAATATTTGGAAAATCAAACATTAAATAAAAAACGACAACGTTTTTTAAAGGATGACTTTTCTTATAAAAATGAATCTATAAAATAACTAATAAAATTACTCAATTGGTATGTTTGATTTTTCGACAAAATACTTATAATGGCAAGTTTTTTTGAATAAAGTTTAAAATTGTTATGTCGAACAAAAGTTAGTAGAAGTATTTGAAGATAATAATAAAACAACATTTATTATTATTCCAAGGGGCGTGATAAATATGTTATTCAAAAAAAGAAGTAGATTTTTCCTGAATTGTAATATCTAACTCGATCAGAAAGGTTGGGGTAGATATTTTTTTTATAATATCATTTAGTATGTTGTACAAACGATTAGGGATTCAAGAAAGATTTGCAATTCAAATATTTTTGAAGGATGGAAATAGTATTTCGGAAATATCTAGAAAACTAGATAAAGATAAATCTACAATATCTAGAGAAATAAAAATAAATTCAATTCACGGTGAATATGATTCTGCTAAAGCTGAACAGAAATCTAATGAAAGAAGACATAAAAATTTTCAAACATTTGATGGCAAGTATAAGGAGTTTGCTAAATATTTAATAGACAATTATAAACCTGAGACTAAAAGCATAAAAGTGGTTATTCATGATTTTAAAGATAAACAGCCAAACAAGCCTGTACCATGCTGAAAGACTGTTTACAACTGAGTTAATTCAGGTAATTGAGATATTAAAAGAGACAATCTCTTAAGAAATGAATACAAACACAGAAAAAAACCTAAAATCTCTTACTACTCAAAATTTAAACATTTATGAGTTTTACCCATATGATTAAGACCTGATTATATTAACGATAGAAGAAAATTCGGACACTGATAATTAGATTTAATTATTGGTAAAAAAGACTCAAGTAGCAAAAATTTAATGAATTTGACAGAAAGATTAAGCAGAAAATCTTTTATTATTCACGTTGATTCTAAGAAGCCACAAGAAATTAATGAAAAACTCTTAATTCTTATAAATGAAGAAAATCTGTTTGTAAAATCAATTACTGTTGATAATGGTTTAGAATTTTCAAAGCTGAATGAAGTAGCTCAAGAACTAAAAACGATGATTTATTATTGTGAGCCATATGCTTCTTTTCAAAGAGGCTCCAACGAAAATTGGAATGGATTAATTCGAAGGTTTTACAAAAAAGGTACAGATTTTAGTTTGATTTCAAAAAATGAATTACAAATAATTGAAGATAAAATAAACAGCATGCCTAGAGAAATTTTAGGATGAAAATCTAGCAACGAAGTGTATGACTATTACATGAATTTAATGAAGTAATTTAATGATGGGCAGCAAACAGTTTTTAGTTTTCTAAAGACTATTTTCATAATGCAAAATCTAAAATAATTTGTTTAAATAAGCACTGAAAACGAATTTTAAAAAGTTTTATTTGAAAATTGATGAATGTTTTAATTTAAAAAATGAAATTGATTATAATGTCATTATAAACGTCGAGTTAAATATTACAATTCATAGTTAATCTTTACACCTGTAATTCTAGCAATTAGTTGCTCATCAAAAACAATTGAAAACTTATCAGATGATGCTAGTCAAATCAAAATAGTTTCAAAAAATCATGAACATACATTTTTTAACAAGACTATTAAATATTCTCTGTTTGATAAATCAATTGCCAAAATAATGTATGAAACATTCGCAAATAATTTAGAACCACTGATTTTAAGTTCCGTATCAGAATTAGAGGACTTCATAAATAAATGAAGTCAATCAGTTATAAAAACTTTTGGCACAGAAGAAGAATCTCAAAAGAATTTTAAGGTTTCATTAAAAAGATTAATAGAAACTATTTCTTTAAATACTAAATTAGCTAGAGACACATTCAATGAAAAATACTTTGAAGATAATTTATTGATTATCGATTTTGGTAATCAAATTGAACCAAAAAGTAAAATTCAAGAACTTTCACCGAATAAAACCAGTTCATTAGATAACTTACTAGATATCTATGTAAAGGAAAATAAAATTTACATAGTTTATGATGTTGCTGAAAATTTATATAATAGCGATAAATATCAGTCCACATCTGTTATTTATTCATTAAATAAAAAAATGTTTGACTTGAAAAGTATTGATTACAAAGTTGAAAAAATAAAATATGATACTCAAAAAAGAACGCCTATTTCAGAAAGAATTCTTTCTGTTTCATCATTTATTACTCAGGATTTATCACAACATCAAAGAGGTGAAAATAGTTGAATAAGAGATTCATCTTTAGGTAATTATGGATTAAAAATTTTTAAAACAAAACAAGAATTTGATGAATTAATAAACGGTTTTGTAACTTTTTATAATAAGAAACACTCAAAAATATTTTCTGAGTCTATAAAAGCAAATATTTTAAACACATACAATTCAGATTATTTTGATAATAACTATTTACTACTTTTTTCAGCAATGAATTGAGGCGTTGAAACAGAATTGTTTAGCGATTATATAGAACATTCATATAACATAACCAAACAAGAAAACACTTTACTTTTCACATTGAACGCTTCAGGGGGATTATCAAATGATGCAATTAGATATGAAGATTTAGTTGTTTTTGAAAATAAAAGTAAGGACACAGGGATTTGACTTATAAATGCCGATGGACAGCAACACACTTTATTTTTTAAGATAGCAAGAAATGCATATGATTATAAAGAGGGATTAAAACTTAAACTCAAAATTAATAAATATTGGCGACCACGACTAAATTAAATGTTTTCTAGAATCAATTTCAAGGTGGCTCTCAAATTCATTCATCAGTAAAGCGTAAATAAACTTTTTTATTTACATTAAATTTTCATATTTAAAAATTATTTATTCGCTTTTTTTGCAATAGGTATAAGATTTTGTTGTTCATAGAAACGATAACAAACTTTTAAAATATTACTAGATGTAAAAATTACTATCAACAATTTTTTGAACTTCAAAATATAATTCTGAGAACATTATTTTGCTAGTTTATTCCTTTAATATTTATCAACCTGATTTTATAAATAAAATCTAGGTTGCTGAAAAATTTTTTTCATTCACTTGCTAATTTAAAAAGCATGAATGTAAGTTTTTAAAATATTAAGGTGGTAATAAAATATGTCATTCAATAAAAAAAGATTACTTGTTTCAACTGTATCTTTAACAACATTTGCATCCATAACTGTAGCAATTAGTTGCTCATCAATTGTTCCAGAAACTAAAACAAAAGAGCCCGAAAAAATTGAAAAGCCTGTTCCAATTCAAGTTCCTATTATTAAAAAAGAAGGTTCTGAAAAACCGATTAAAAAAGATAAATCAATTCAGGAGATTAAAATAAATTTAGATAGCAAATTATCAAATGTATATTTAAATTCAAAGAACTTGAGTTACTTAACTTTTAATAAGCAAGTTACTAAAATGCTGGTTGATCAAGAGGTTAAAAATTTACAACCACTTGTTTTAAGATCTAAAAAACAGTTAATTAGATTTTTAAATAATTGAAAAAATAGTTTATTAAATAAATTTGATACTGATGAAAAAACACAAAGAGATCTTGGTCTTTCAAAACTCAAATTAACCGAAATGTTTGATGATTTCATGAAACAAATCATCAAGCAATTTAATAGTGAGTACTTTGATAAAAATTTAATAGTAATTGACTTTGGAAATAAATATTCAGCATTAGGCCAAAAAAGTAAATACTTTTTTGATACTCAAATTATCATTAAAAACCTAGTTGATATTTATCCTTCTAATAATAAAATTATTATTACCTATGATGTAAGCGATAAAAAAGTAGATGATAATTCAGAACTATATTCAGTTTTTTATTCATTGAATAAAAAACAATTTAATTTAAGAAATGAAAATTACACTGTAGTCAAAAGAAGCTTTGATAAAAAGCGACAAACACCAATTAGTAAACGTGCATTAGAAGTCGCTTCATATATTACTCAAGATCTTTCAAGATACCCTGTTGAAAATGATTACAATAATTGAATTAGGAATAGATTATGAGAAAATTTTGCTTCAATTGTTTTGCATTCTAAAAGAGAATTTAATACTTTTGTGAATGAGTTTGCAAAGTTTTATAGAAGAAGATATAAAAAAGATTTTCCAAAATCACAAATGCAAAATATGATGGAGACATATAACGATGAATATTTTAAAGATAACAAATTAGTGCTTTTATCTGCATATGATTATGTATCTAATAACGACCTTTTTAACGATTTCATTGAAAATTCTTACGATTTAAAACTTAAGGGTAATGAACTTACTTTCACTATATTTAAAAAAGATACTCGTCCAACTAATGATGCATTAACTCCACAGGATCATGTTGTTTTTGAAAATAAAAGTAAAGATGAAGGTCAACTAATGCATCAAGCTGATGGTCGACGTCAACACACTTTATTTTTAAAACTACCAAGAAATTTAATATCTTTAAATAAAAAATTAAAAGTAATTGTTGAAGTTGAAAACCAAAACTTTTATTGAAGTAATTACTAAATAAATACATACTTTGTAGATTTTAGATTAATTTAAAGTGACATAATTTTTATAAACTTTTAGTCTTAAAATAGGAAATCCAAAAATAAATATGAGAACTTTACAAATGTTAGAAATTGAATTAAGAAATGATTTTTACATCATTTCTTTTTCAGTTTTAATAGGCTTAAATATTTTGCTTTACTTATGATTTTGATTTATTTTTTATTTAAGAAATCAAAAAAAAATTACTAATTATACAAAATTAGAAACTAGTTTTATTAATTACAATTTAAAACAAGTTTACAAAAGACATGTAATACATGTCGTATTAAAATCAAGTGCAATTGCATTTTATTTAATAGTAGGTTGAATAATTTATAACTATACTAGCCAGCATGGTTCATTTTTAAATTTAGAAGATAGAAACATGGATTTTCAAATAAAAAATATGTTATGACAAACAATTTGATTATTCTTACCAATGGCAATTGCAGTAACAATCTTTTTTATTACTTTATCATGAATTACAAGTTTCTTATTTTTAAGATCTAAAAATAAGAAATTAATTGAAGCAAAAATTGATTTTTCTTCAATTATAAAATTAGCTAATTTTGATTATCATTATGAAAATCTTTTTACTTCTAATAAGGTCGCTTATATAGCTTATTCACTATATTATTCGTTCTGAATTTTTTGATGGTTTCCTGCAGTTTTTGCAGAATGAAAAATGAAAAAAGTTCATAGAACTATTAAAGATATTTGTCATAATGGAAATCATGATCCTGAAATTAAAAGAGAAAAAATTTATGCAGAGTTATCTTATATAGTTAACTATATTTGATATCAATTTGTCTTTTTTAGAAAGTCATATAAGATGCAAAAAATTCAGGATTATCTAGGCTATGTATTTAGAGAAATTAAACATTCATGTCCTTCAATTTTGAATAAAGAAGAACAATTACAAATACCAAATTTGTAATTGAATTTTTTAGAATTGTAATATATATTCTAACTCTAAATATGTAGTTGATTTTTTTCAAATATGAAAAAACTAAAAAATCAATTTAATAGTTGTTTTCTTTAGTTATAATTAAAGTATTATGAATAAAAAGGATACAAAAATAGTAGTTAATAGACCTGCTACTAGAATTAAAAAATTATTAAGGACACACGATATGAAAGAAACAGTCGACATAGTTGAAATTGATCCTGTTACAAATAAAGCTAAATATAAATATGAAGCAGAAGGCGACCCCTTACCACCTATAGTACCTCCACCTCCTGGTCCTGGTGGAGATGATGAAGCTTTTAACAAAGAATGAGTGTTGAAGCAAATAAAATTAGAAGTAGGCAATGCTGTAACTATTTTGCGTGATGAAGGTCAACAAATGGAGAAAAGAATCGAGCAAAAGTTTGATGCCAAAATTGATCAAGTAGCAGGTGAACTTCGTTCTGAGATGAAAGATGGCAACGAACAAATTCGTTCCGAAATGAATCAAAAGTTCGATGAATCGAAAGTTGAAAGACAACAAATGGAAAGAAGAATAGAACAAAGACTTGATAAAGTTGAAAAACAAAATAAAGAGACAAATGAAAAGCTAGAAGAAATTTTAGAATTGCTTAAGAAGAAGGATAAATAAAAACTATTAACCTTATCTAGGTTGGTTTGTTATAAAAAACAAGATGCAAACCTTCAAAAAAATCCATAAAAAAACAAAACGTATTTAATAATTTTAACAACTATAAAACAGAATTTGATCCCCCACATTAGTGTTAAAGCTATCATTTAGTACGCCCCATTGCGGTGATAGAAGTTGCTAAAGACATAAGATCTGAGATAGAGTTTTATAAGACTAGCTAACTAGTATGTTCTCAAGTGTTGGAATGGGCTGTCACAAAAGCGGCAGAGAAAAAGAGCCTTTTCATGGCTCTTTTTTATTGCTAAAAACCAACTCTATTTTTACTCTAACTAGAGCAAAAATATTTAGATTATTTTTAAAAAAATAATGTACAATTTTAAAACAATCGTCTATAAAATGCTTAAACAAAAAATTAATACTAGGAGGCAATAATGGCTATAGTACCAAAGCGTAAAACGTCAAAACAAAGACGTAACAAACGTAGAACTCATGACAGTTTAACTGCAGTTACTACAACAACTTGTTCACATTGTTCAAAACAAACCATTCCTCATCATGCATGTACATCATGTGGTTGATATAAAGGTCGACAAGTAGTTGACGTTAAAAACAGCTAATTAATAATCAAATTGCAACTTTAAAGGTTGCAATTTTTTATTGCTTTTCTACGAAAGCAATAAAAAATGAGATCCTAAAACCTCATTTTTAAGTTTAGTTTTACTAATTAAAACTAGTAGTTAAGTCCTAAAGCACTTAAAATTGGTGAAATCACAAAGTTAAATGGTTTATTTAAGTGTGGTAAGAAGTAGTAATCCATTAGAGCAAGGTCTAATAAGGTCATTTCTTTTTGGGCTGCTAGAGCAAATAAGTAAGCAACCTCTGTATGCACATGTTTACCTCATGAACCTACTTGAGCACCTAAAACTCTTAATGTTCCTTCTTCATAAACAACTTTAATTCCAACTTTGTCATAATCTTGCATAAATTCAGGGCGGTCATTATCAACAAAGAAAGGTGTTTCTTTAGCTTTTAATCCTAAAGATTTAGCACTTTCTAGAGTGAATCCTGTTGAAGCATAGTGGCAACCGAAGACTGAGATTGCATTTGTACCTGCTACACCTGGGAATTTAAGTGGACTACCTGCAACTGACATCGCTGCTACAACACCTGTTTTAACAGCGTTAGTTGCTAAAGCAACGTGCATGTGGTCTTTTAAAACTGTATGGTAAGTTGCTGCTGAATCACCAATTGCGTAGAAATCTTCAACTGGTTTTCCATTTTTCATAACATGTTGGAACTCATCAACTTTTAAAGCACCATTAGGTACTTTGTCAAAGTCTAACATGTCTGTATTTGGTTTGAATCCAACTGACATAATTACTAAGTCAACATCATAACTACCTTTGTCAGTTACAACTGCTGAAACTTTTTTACCATCTTTTGAAGTGAATTTAACTAATTTTTCACCTAGGTGTAATTTAACACCGTGGTCAGCCATTCCTTTTTCCATTAAGTCTGTAAACTCTTTGTCAAAGTAACGGTTAATAACACGTGTACCTAAGTCAATTAAGTGAACTTCTTTACCGTATTTATTAAACGCTTCAGCAAGTTCAACTCCGATGTAACCAGCACCAATAACTGCTACTGATTTAACTGTTGAGCTTTCTGCTTGTTTTTTGATTTCTTGAGCGTGTTGGAAGGTTTTTGAAATGATGATGTTTTCTAAATCAATTCCTTCAAATTTTGGAAGAATTGGTCAAGTTCCTGCTGCAAAAACGATTTTGTCGTATTTTTCAACAAATTCTTCACCAGTTTCTAGGTTTTTAACTGTCACTTCTTTTTTAGAGTGATCAACTTTTGTAACATCATGTAGGATGTTTACATCACATCCAATACCTGATAATTTATCAGGTGAAGAGTAAAATAAACCATCTGGTTCTTTAAATTCTCCACCTACTCATAAAGCAATCCCACAACCTAAAAAGCTTGTGTTATTGTTTCTATCAAAAATTTTTAATTCAGCCTTTTGATCTAGCTGTCTCAGGGTTCTAGCAAAAGAAGTTCCTGCGTGGTTTGCACCGACTAAAACTATTTTCATAATACTCCTATTGTAATATTTACTTTTAACTATTATTTTATAATTTTTAATAGTTAACTATATTTTACCACAATAACAAAGCAGGTAATTTTAATAAAGTGAAATGTGAAAAAAAACTGAAAAATTTTTTCATATTTAGGCTCAGACTATTTCAGATTAAGTTATATAATTTCATTATGTTTGATTTACTAAATAACTTAAAGGAAACTCCTTATTTAATTGATCCTAAAAAACAGGATGGTAAAAAGGTCAAGTTTTTAATGCCACAAATAAAAAGAGAAGATTTAGCTAAATATCCTGAAAAAATTGTTGAAACTTGAGGAATTGATTTTGCTCATGGAGGTTATGCTGAAGAGCGCAAATTTTACTTTGGAGAAGGTCAAAATACAGTCTTTACACATGCAGGAGTTGACTTATTTTTTGATCCCGAATTAGATATTTATGCACCTTTTGATTGTGAAATAATTTCAGTGCACTGATCAATGATCGTACCTTATAAACCTAATCAAGGTTCAGGTGGAATCATCACTTTGAAAATTGAAAAGGAAGAACTATTTAAATTTTATAAACGAGAATATGTCAATAAAATTATGAAGGATGATGAGTTTTTAATCATGCATTTAATTCATCTGGATCCATCAGTAATTTTCAATGTAAACGGTTATCAATATGAAGAAATTCAAATTGAAGATAAACTATTTTGACTACCTAAAAACTTTAAAGAAAAGAAAGTAACTGCAGGATCAGTTATTGCTAAGTTAGGTAAAGAAAGAGAAAACGGTGGATGAAGACAGCATCTGCATATTGAAACTAGAATAGTTAATTCATACGATAAATATCAAGACTTAGAGTCATTAAAATCTGAAACTTCTTTTTTGAATTCTGTAGGTGTAATCAATGGTGACTCTGAAGAATTTAGAACTAATTTAAAAATTAATAAATTAGTTTCACCTTATCTATTTTTTAATTTTGATGAAAATTCAAAAATAGAAAACATGACAATTAAACCTTATGGAAAAAAGTAAATTCTAGTTTAATAAATAAAAAATAATTAAAAAAGAGACTTTTCAAATTTACTTGAAGTCTCTTTTTAGTTGATCTATTTTTTAACTAAATCATTTATAAAGTTAGGATTTTCATTAATGCCGTTTGGTACTTCATCTACATGAACAAACTCAAAATTATTTGCAACTTTTTCAACTGGGTAGCGATCAGAAGTTTTATCTTTGAATGTAAATTCAATGTTTATTTTATTATTAATTAGTTTAACTGAAGTAACGGAAACAGTAGATTTAAAATCAATATCAGAAAAAGTTAGGTGTTCAAAAACTGAAATTGTATTTTCCTTGTGAGAAGTTAATTCATCATATAGTTCTTGAATATTTTTATGAGTACTTTTAATAATTAAAGAATCACCACTTAAATTATTTATAAATTCAATGTCAGCTAAAACTCTTGAACTTGAAACAAGTTCATATGAAGGGTTATAGTTATGAACATGACCACCATGATATGAATCAAAATCATCTTTATCATCCTTTGGTTTTCCATTAACTGGTGCTTCAGGTAGACCTGCTCTAGGGTCATCTTGAGAGCAAGAAACAGCTGCAAATGTAACTGCAGCAAAACTAAGTGGTAAAAGTCAGTATAATAGTTTCTTTAATTTCATGCAAATATTTTAAACCATTATTATTAAAAAATGCTTAATCTAAAAATTTCTTTTATTTTTACTTTCACGTACTTCTAAAAGGATTTTTACATAGTTTTCATATCTTCATAAGGGAATATTTTGCTTACTAATTTCTTGTTTAACTGAGCAAATTTTTTCATCTTCTTCATAATGCTGACAAGTTCTAAACTTACATTTATATTCAAAATTTTTATAAAATTTAAAAGTTCTTGCTAGTTCAAGTGGATCAAAATCTATTTCAAAACTACTAAAACCTGGTGCATCAACTAATTGTCCATTCAAAAAATCAATCATGCGAACAACACGAGTTGAATGAATTCCACGACCTAATGATTTAGAAATTTTTTGTGTCAAAAAATCATTATCTGAAATTAAATTTAAGAAGGTAGTTTTACCTACACCAGTTTGCCCCATTAGAACGTTTACTTTATTATCAAAAAGATTTGAGATACCTTTATACTCTTCTAAATTTTGCATGCTAATTAAATATGTATCTTGATTTTTTAAATAAAAATCTACTTTAAAATTATTTCCATCATACAAATCTTTTTTAGTCAATAAAATTGTAATTTGTGAATTTAGATGATAAACTTTAGCTAAAAATTTATCTAATAAAAAAGATGAAAAATCAGGTTCTTTTAAAGACATAACAATTATAACTTGATCAATATTTGCGACCTTGGGTCTAATCATTTCATTTTTTCGTTCAAGTATTTTTATTAAAAATTCATTTTCAAAAATTACTTCATCACCAACTAAGGGAGTTAAATTATTGTGTCTTAATTTACCAGCACCACGTACTCGGTAAATTTTATCTCCACTTTTTATGTCGTAATAACCAGCTAAAATTTGATATACCTTACCTTGCACAAAAACCCCTAAAATAGGCACTTTTAGACACTTTTTTGAATTTAATTTTTAACCAGTTTTTAATCATATTATTGCTTTATATTTTAACTGCAAAATTGTTAATTTGAATTTTAAATTTAAAAAAATGAAAACCTTTTTAGGTTTTCAAATTCTCTATTTTTTTGATTTAAATAATCTTCCAAAAAAGTTTTTATTTTTATTATCATCTGAACCATGATGTCCATTTGGATTTTGTGAGTTGATAAAACTGTCAACACTAGTAATAAAATCTTTCATCGAAGTATAACGTTGTTCAGGTTTTTTAGCTGTGGCTCTTGCTAAAATATTTTTAATTGCATCAGGAATTTCTGCATGGATTTTTCTAACATCAGGCAGAGGTTGATCACGATGTGCTTGAGCAATTTTTAGCATATCACTTCCTGTATAAGGAGTTTTCCCAATTAGCATTTCATAGAATAAAATTCCTAAAGCATAAATGTCACTTGAAACTGAAGGTGGTTGTTTTGATAATAATTCAGGAGCAATATAATGAACTGAAGCAATGATTTTCCCTTCACTAGTAAAGCGCTCTGCTTCTTCAGTTAGAGCAATTCCAAAGTCAACAATTTTTACATTATTAGTTCCGTTTTGAACCATGATGTTTGTGCTCTTAATATCTCTATGAATAATTCCGTTTCCATGAATTTCATGAAAACCTCTTGCTAAGTCAGAAATCATTTTAGCTGCTAAATTGTAGTGCAGATAGCCACCTTGTTTTGTAATGAAATCTTTTAAAGGAACGCCATCAACATATTCCATCATCATTCAAGGAACAGGTGCACCACTTTGAACACCACCTATAAAACGAGCTACATATGGAGAACTTACTCTAGAATAAATTTTCATTTCTTGAATAAAACGATTTTTTCTAGCGGGTTCAGAATTTTCCATTTTTAATTCTTTAATTGCATAGTATTTATTATCAGTAGGATCTTGAACAAGATAAACTGTTGCCATTCCACCTTCGCCAATTTTCTTAATTGTCTTATACTTACTAAATTGTTTCATTGTTGTGCTCATATTATTTTACCTCTACTATTAAGACAGTTAAGTTGTCTGTACTTTTTCCTAAAATGGCTTTTTTAATTAATTCTTTTGATTTAACTTCAAGTGAACTATTGCTTGCAATAACTTGTTCAAACATTGGTTTTTGAATGTAATCATGGACACCATCGCTTGTTAAAATCAAGGCTTTAACCTTGCTATCTTCATTGATTTCAAAAACTTCTAAATTAGTTTTTTTCTGTGGACCTAAGGCTGAAGTTAATGCTGTTGCTGATAAAATTTTAGCAGCTTCTTCAGGTTTCATTTTTTCATTTCTAATGTAGTAATTCATTAAATTGTGGTCAATTGAAACTTGGTGCAATAGTCCGTTATAAACATAGGCACGTGAATCTCCAACATTAAAAATAAAGATTTTTCGGCTGTTGATGAAAAATAAGGCAGCGACTACAGTTGTTCCCATATCGATTTTTTCAACTGAATTTCCAGCCTCAATAATCATTCTTTCACGAGCCGCTCTTAAACCTCTTTCAAACCAGTTGTAAAGGTTTTCGCTTTCTCTAGGTGGTTGGTTTTCAAAGTGATTTTTGAAAACATCAATTGTAATTGAACTAGCAATTGAGCCACCGTAATGTCCACCCATTCCATCACATAAAATGGCAAGGGCTACATTACCTTTTTCAAAGTAGTCGGCACGGTCTTGGTTTTCTGCACGTACAACTCCGACATCAGTGTGTTTGTAAAAATTCATCTTACTTCTCCGCTTCTTTTTTAATTATGTCAGCAATTTCTTTTGCTGCTCTTTCGGCATCATCATTAACAACTGTAAAACGATACTTATCAATTTCTTTAAGTTCGTCTTCAGCTTTTTTTAATCTGATTTTGATGCTTTCTTCATCTTCTGATTTACGGTTTAAAATCCGTTGTCTTAGTTCATCAATTGAAGGTGGTTTTAGGAATATACTTAAGTAGTCAAAATCTCATTTAGGATTTTTCTCTCTCATATTCATTATAAATTTTACACCTTCAGTTTCAATTTCTAAAAAAGGTATTTTATTGGCTTGGTGAATGCGATCGATCTCGCTTCATAGTGTTCCATAGTAGTTTCCTAGATGATGATCGTATTCTAGAAACTGATCTGTTTTTATGCCTTCTTCAAATTGTTTTTTATCGATAAAGAAATAGTGTTTGCCTTCAATTTCGCCAACACGCTTTTTCCTTGTTGTTGCAGAAATTGAGAACTCTAAATTAAGTGACTTATCTTTAAACAAAATCTCTTCGACAGTACCCTTTCCAGTGCCACTTGGTCCAACGAAGATTACAATTTTTTTCTTTATCATAAATATTTAATCAATATTATAACAAATTTAAAAATTTCTGAATGACAATAAAAAACAATTAAAAAAGCCAAATTTATTGCTAAATCTATGCAAATTTTTGCAGAAATTTTTCATAATAAAATTCTTAATAAATAAACAAAACACCCTGAAATAGGGCGTTTTTAGCAGTCTTTATTGATAATTAAGAAACAACTTCTGCTTCAACAGCATCATCATCTTTTGAAGATTCTGATGATTGTTTTTTAGCATTGTTTTGCGCAGTTTGCTGAGCGAACTCGTGTGCTGCTTTTTCAATTTGTTCTAACTTAGTTTTCAGTTCTTCGTATTTTTCTTCTTTTAATAAGTCACGAATTTCTTGAACTTGTTTTTCAGTTTCTTCTTTAAGTTTTGGATCAACGTTTTCGCCTTGTTCTTTAATTGATTTTTCTAGTTGGTCAATTAAACTTTCACTACGAACAGTGATATCAACTTGTTCTTTACGTTTTTTATCAGCTTCACGGTTTTCTTCAGCTTCTTTAACCATGCGTTGAATTTCTTCTTCACTTAGTTTTGTTGAATTTGTAATTACAATTTCAGTTTCTTTATTTGTCTTTTTATCTTTAGCTTTAACAGTTGTAATTCCGTTAACATCGATTGAGAAAGAAACTTCAATTTGAGGTAAACCACGAGGCGCTGGTTCAATTCCTGATAAGTTAAATTGTCCTAAAGATTTATTATCTGAAGCCATTGATCTTTCACCTTGAACAATATTAATTGTTACTTCAGTTTGATTATCTGCTGCAGTTGAAAAGATTTGAGACTTTGTAACTGGAATAGTTGTATTACGAGGGATTAAAGGAGTAGCCACACCACCCATTGTTTCAATTCCTAATGTTAAAGGTGTAACATCTAATAATAAAACATCATCAATTTCACCTGCAAGAACTCCACCTTGAATAGCTGCACCGATCGCTACAACTTCATCAGGGTTAATTGAACGGTTAGGTTTTTTACCTAATACGTGTTCTACCATAGTTTGCACTGCAGGAATACGTGTTGAGCCACCAACTAATAAAACTTCATCTAAATCTGATGGTTTTAATTTTGCTTCAGTTAAGGCATCTTCAATCGGTTTTCTAGTTCGATCTACTAAATGTTGTGTCATTTTTTCAAATTCACTACGTTTTAGTTCTAAATCAACGTTAATAGGCCCATTTGGTCCAATTGCTAAGAAAGGTAAATTAATTTGAGCAACGTTTTGACTTGATAGATCAATTTTTGTTTTTTCAGCTGCTTCTTTTAAACGAGCAAGCACCATTTTGTCGTTATTAACGTCAAATTGGTATTCTTCTTTAATTCTTTTGATTAATCAATCAACAACAACTAAGTCTCAATCATCTCCACCTAAGTGGTTATCTCCTGCTGTAGAAAGAACTTCAAAAGTACCGTTTTCTAAGTCAAGAATTGAAACGTCAAAAGTTCCACCCCCTAAGTCATAAACTAGAACTTTTTGTTCTTTATCAGTTTTATCAATTCCAAATGCTAAAGCAGCAGCAGTAGGTTCATTAATAATACGAGCAACTTCTAAACCAGCAATTTGTCCTGCAATTTTAGTTGCTTCACGTTGTGCATTATCAAAATATGCAGGTACTGTAATAACAGCTTTTTTAACTTTGTGTCCAATTTTCTTTTCAGCATATTCTTTTAAATATCCTAAAATTAAAGCTGAAATTTCTTCAGGTTTATAGTCTTTACCATTTGCTTTGACAGTTTTTGAACTACCCATTAATCTTTTAATTGATGAGATAGCTTCAGGGTTAGTTTCTAGTTGTCTTTTAGCAACTTCACCAACGATGGTTTCTCCGTTTTTAAAAGCAACAACTGATGGGGTTGTTCTTTTTCCATTTAAGTTTTCAAGAACTTTAAATTCTTTGTTTTCAATAATTGAAACAACACTATTTGTTGTCCCTAAATCGATTCCTAAAATTATTTCTTTTGCCATATAAACTCCTTGTTAATAATAGTTTTTGATTATCTTAATAATTCTATTTTAGCACTTAATGCATGAGAGTGCTAAAAAATTTTTAAAATATTTTTGAGAACTGATTAGTCGTTAAAAGTAATAAAAAATCCCTAAATTTAGGGACTATTGATTATTTTTTACAATAACTATTTTGGCTGGAATAATTACACGGTCGTGTAACATAAAACCAGGAGCCTTGACTGCTAATATTTGTTCATCACTAAATTCACTTGATTGAGTAGTCTCTAAAATCTCGTGATTTTCAGGATTATAAGTGTCTCCA
Organism: Mycoplasmopsis agassizii; assembly: GCF_002272945.1. GTDB lineage: Bacteria > Bacillota_I > Bacilli_A > Mycoplasmatales > Metamycoplasmataceae > Mycoplasmopsis_B > Mycoplasmopsis_B agassizii. The sequence goes on from NZ_NQMN01000002.1 coordinate 428,359, forward strand.
ATATTTGGATCAATTTTGAAAATATTTGAATCTTGTAGTGCACTATAAAGTTGTTCTAGAAGTCTTGTAAAGCCACTTACATAATTTTTCACTTCTTGGTTTTCTGATTTTAAACCTCATTGAGAAGCTAGTTCAATATTATTAATAATTGGCAAAATACTTTCTAATAATTTCTGAGCAGCATACTTTTTTTCTTCGCTTGCTTTTTGCTCATAAAAGTTTTTTTGTTCACTAACTTTTGTATCAATTATTGAAGTCATCTTTTTTTCTACTTCATGAATTTTGTCTTTGAATTCAAGTTCTTTTGTAGCTATTAAAAACTTATTTTTTTCTTCTTCAGATTTATACGAAGCAACTAATTTTTCAAGAGCTTCAATTTCTTTTTCTTGCTCTTTAACTTTCTCTTTTAATTTTTTAAGATCTTTTTTAGATGCTTTATCATCACCACTTACATCTTTTAAAAGATCAATTTTATTATGAACTTCAAAGTGAATATCTTCCATTTCATTCAGCCTTGTATTTTCATATTTAAAATCTAGAGAATAATAATCTTTAATTTCTTGACCAATTAATAACTCATCAAAACCTTTAATGTAATTATCATTACCCAATTTAATTTTGATGTTTTTACGTTCTCACTTTTTAATTTTTTCCTTGCCATTAAAGGCCATAATATCAAGTGTTAATTCATCACCAATTTGATAAATGTTTTCATCTTTATTTTCTTTATTCATCTTCATTTTCCTTTTCAATTTTATTTTCAAGAATATTTCTATTATGCAATGATCTGATCATTTCTTCAATTAATAATAATGCTGATTTTGTTTTTGCAAAATCCATTTTATCATCACCAACAAAAGTTACTTCTTTATGTTTATCTTTTTCAAATTCAATTCTTTTTGAAATGAAAGAAGTGTGATCAGGTCTGATTTCAATTTTAATATTTTCATCTTCATTAAGACCTTCTAGATGATTTCAAATTGATTGCTTTTCAATTAAATCAAGTAATGAAACAAGGTCTTCTCTTTTAATTGATGATGATAGTAATAAATTATTTTTACCATAAATTTGGTTTTTGAAACCACTATCAATTTCAAAAACTTTTCTAATAAAGACTTGCATAATTTGTTCATAATTATGAATACTATTAGCCAAAATAGGCATTAATGTGTATGCAGTAACTTTTAATTTATGAATTTCAATATTGACTAATCTGTCGTTAAAAATTTTAACTGCAATTCTAAGATCATCTAAATTTATAAGCAGATCTTTTTCATCTAAAATAATTTTTTTGCTTGCAACATTTCCTGAAGATGTTACTAAAATAATAGTTGCTTCATGTGAACTAAGGGGAATTAATTGCAATGATTTTAATAATTCCTGACTCTTAATTTCACTTGTCATTAGCGTTACACCAATTGTGTCGCTAATGGTTTGTGCTGCTAATTCAAAGATCTGATCAATCGATAAATCACGTTGTAAAAACAACTTTTCAAGTTGCATTTTTAAATCGTGATTATCATAAACAGCTAAATACTTTGTGTAATATTCTAGCCCTAATCTTGAAGGAATTCTGCCACTTGAAATATGAGATTTTTCAAGCATTTTTAATTCTTCAAGTTCAGACATAATATTTCTAATTGTTGCTGAAGAAACTTTTAGATCAAATTTTTCAATCATTGCTTTAGAACCTAAAGCATTCCCTGTTTCCACATAATAATCAACGACTAGTTTTAAAATATTAGTTTGCTTATCAGTTAAATATTCTCTTGTCATGATAGAACTAATTATTTATTTTTTCTATGGTTTTTAGAATTATTGAATCCTTTTTTAACTCTTGAAAAATCAATATTTAATTCACCTGTTTTGAATTGTTCATTTTGATCATTTTGAATAACTTTATTTTTTGCTTTAAAGTATTCACCTTGAGTAATTAAATTATTTTCAAGTAAATAATTTAAATTTTTAATACGTTCTTTACTTTTGTATGTTAATGATTCTTCATTAACATTTAAACGAAAATCATTTGTCACGTTTGCATCATAAGCTTGGCGATATGGTGAAACAAAACTTTGAGTCATTGGATTAAAGTTATGTAAATTTGTAACATCAACTAAATGTGTATGATCAATTTGATTTTCTAAAACAGGACTAATTTGTCTTAAATTATGTGACTGTGTATTTTGATATCCTTGGTATTGATTTACATCATATGCAACTGGTAAAGTGTAATTATTTGTTGCATATGGATTATTTTGTTCTTGTGTGTAATAGTAAGGATTTGAATAAACAGGAACTAATCCAGTTTGTGCTTGTTGTGTAATTTGAGAAGGTAGAGCAGGTAAATTATTTTGAGTGTAATTACTTTGAGCCTCTGGTAGCATTGGGTAATTATTTTGTGCAAGTTGTTGCTGTGCTCTATTGAATGAATCATAACCTGTATGTAACTGATTAGCATAGTCATAAATTCTAGTTTCATAAATTTCAGGTACATTGTAATTTTGATATTGTGGTAAATGATCATTGAATGATTGTGGTCCATAAAGTGGCATAATTTCAGGAGCATTTGAAATGAATTCAGTTGTTGGTAAATAATTTTGAGTTGAAAGACTTAGTAGATTACTTCCTGGATTTGTAGGCTGTGAATAATAGTTGTACTGGTCGTTATTATTCAGATCTTCATCTTGATATTGAAGATCATAATTGCTATTATCGCTTTCAAAATCATCTTCAGGAATTAAAGGGTATTGCTTGTATTGTTCAAAACTGTTAAAGTCTGAACTTAAAATATCAAATTTATTTTTAGACTGATATTCATCTTCTTCAAAATCATTTTCAGGTGTAATATCAAAGTCTGTAGGACGACGATATTGCTCAATTGGATAAAACTCATTTGTATCAAATGAAGGGTATTGCTCGCTAGAAGAGTAGAATTCTTCTACATCCTCTTCTTCGGTGTTACCATAACCTGCATCCTCATAATCGTTTTCATTAAATTTTTCTTGAGTATAGCGATCGAAGTTTTTGAAATCTTCTATATCATCGTGTTGAATGTAACGTGAACTTTTGATTATGTCTTTTTTCTTTTTGTTCATCTTAAATCCTTTTCTCTAAAATATTTTATTAAATTATATTATAAAAATAGCACTTTAATGCTATCAATGCTAAAAAAATAATACTGTCTTGAAAATCCAAAAATCTTATAAATCCATAAAAATTCTATACAAATTTTGAACTTTTGAGCATAAAAAAACTGGACTTCTTCAGACCAGCTCTTTTATCAGTTAGATTTCTAACTCTTTTTTAATAAAAAATCAGTTTATTTAATACCGTATTTTTTATTAAATTTATCCACTTGTCCAGTTGATTTTGCAACACTTTTGTCACCTGTGTAAAAAGGGTGGCAAGATGCACAAATATCTACTTTAATGTTTTTTGCAGATGATGAAAAGTTATATTTTGTGTTACATGTTGAACATGTAGTTTCTACTTTATTAACGGTAGGGTGTAAATCTTTTTTCATACTTAATCCTTTCACATAAATTTGAAATTTATATTTTGCTAGTAATGTTTATACATTTTAGCAAAATAAGTTTTATTTTTTAAGATTATTTAAAATTTCATCAATGCGTTCAGCACTCTTAGCAACTTCATCAAGTTTAAAGTGTAAGGCAGGGATTTTTCTTCAAGGTAAAATCTTTGCTAGTTCACTTCTGATAAAACCTTTGGCACTATTTAGTTTTTCTAAATTTGTAGCTTCAAAATCTAGAAATGATACGTAAATAGTAGCGTGCATTAAATCAGGAGTTAAACGCACATCATTAACTGTTGTGAATGAGTCTTTAAGTTTGTAAACTTCTTCATTGATGATTCTTGAAATATTTAAAAGTAAGTCTTGTTGTTTTTTAGCGATTTTAATGTTGTTCATATTATTCCTATCTACTTTAATTTTAAGTAAAAATTTTGCTTTTCATGTAAAAATATAATCTATGAATAAAAAGATGTTTGATGCAATCGTAATCGGTGGAGGTCATGCTGGTGTTGAAGCAACACTAGCACTAGCTAATAATGGCTTTAAAGTAGCTTTGTTTACCTTAAATAAAAATAAATTAGCAGCCATGCCATGTAACCCTTCGATCGGTGGACCTGCTAAAGGAATTATTACTAGAGAAATTGATGCACTAGGTGGTGTGCAAGGTTATTATGCAGATCGTAATACCATTCAGGTTAAAATGCTAAATGAATCAAAAGGTCCTGCAGTCAGAGCACTTCGTGCCCAAATTGATAAAGAAGCATATGCAAGTGAAATTGCTGCTGATTTAGAAAAACATGAAAATGTTACTGTAGTTGAAGATCTTGTTTTATCTTACAAAGTTGAAAATAATCAGATTAAAGGTATTGAATCTGAAAAGCATGGATACGTTAAAACTAAGGTTGTAATTCAAACAACTGGAACATATTTAGATAGCAAAATTTTCCGTGGAAAACAGATTACAACTAGTGGCCCAAATCAAGAAAGAACATCATCATCTTTATCAAATTCTTTGAAGCAATTAGGCTTTAAATTAATTCGTTTAAAAACTGGTACACCAGCAAGAATTTATACGGATAGTATTAACTTTGATGAAGTCGATAAAGAGGTCTTAAATTTACAAGATATACGCTTTTCATCAAGAACAAAAAATGTCTTAAATGAACAGATTTCTTGTTACCTAACTTACACCAATGAAGAAACTCATAAAATCATCAAAGAGAACATTAATGAGAGTGCCATGTATTCAGATACAATTAAAGGAATTGGTCCTAGATATTGTCCTTCAATTGAAGATAAAATTATGAAATTTGAAGACAAATCAAGACATCAAATTTTCTTTGAACCTGAAACAATTAAACAAGATGTTATGTACATAAATGGGCTTTCAACTTCTTTCTCAATTGAGGTTCAAGATAAAATAATTAGAACCATTCCAGGGCTTAAAAATGCTAACGTAAAAGTCTATGGTTATGCGATTGAATATGATGCAATTGATGTGCAACAACTTAAATATTCTTTAGAGTCAAAATTAGTTGAAAATTTATATTTTGCTGGACAAATAAATGGCACAAGCGGTTATGAAGAAGCAGCTGCTCAGGGATTAATTGCAGGCATTAACGCAGCCTTAAAATTAAAAGGTGAAGAACCTATCATTATTTCCCGAAATGACGCTTATATCGGCGTTTTAATCGATGATTTGATTACAAAAGGAACTAGTGAACCTTACAGAATGTTAACTAGTAGAGCTGAATATAGATTGCTTCTTAGAAACGATAATGTTGATATTAGATTATTAGAATATGCAAAAAAAGCTGGACTTTTAAGTCAAGCAGAAATTACTAAAGTTGAAGCAAAATATGAAGCCATAAATAATGAAATTGAACGTATTAAAAATGTTTATATTTCATCAAAAAGTGAAGGTGCAATTAAATACAAAATTGAAAATGGTGTAAGCCTTTATCAAGTGCTTTCTCGACCAGATGTTGATGGCAAAGATTTTTCAGATTTTGAATTTTTAAATGAGTTAATTATTAACATCAGATTAAAAGGTTACATTGATAAACAGAACTTAGCAGCTGATAAAATGAAGCGTTTAGAGAACTTAAAAATTCCTAAAAATATTGACTATCAAATTGTTCCAAATTTAGCAACAGAAGCACGCCAAAAATTAATTAAAATCATGCCTGAAAATATCGGACAGGCTTCAAGAATTAGTGGCATAAATCCTGCTGATATTCAAATGCTTTTATTTTATTTAAATGCAGTTGTAAATCAAAAACATGAAGGTTAATTTAATTGTTTTTGGAACACTAAATTCTGCTTCAAAAACACTTTATAATGACTTTGAAAATTCATTAAAAAAGAAGGTATCTTTTAACTTAATTGAACTAAAAGAAACACCCCATGAAAACATTGATTTTGAAAAGCAAAAACACACAAATCTTTTGCTTTCAAAATTAAATAAATCTAGTAAAAATTTTTATCTAACATTTCGTGGTGATCAGTTTACAAGCGAGCAATTTGCTAAAAAAATTAAGTATGTAGATGTTACTTTTATAATCGGTCCTTCAAACGGTTTAGATGAAAACCTTTTAAAAGAAAATGACATAAGTTTCATCTCATTTAGCAAAATGACAATAGCTCATCAGCTATTTAGAATTGTCTTAATGGAACAAATTTATCGAGCAGTTTCAATTCTCAATAATTCCAAATATCATAAGTAAGTTTATTAAAAATTTGCTTTGTGCAAAAAAATGTGGGACAAAATAACTTGCGACTTTTTCTTTTTTATTTCTTAGAAAAAATATATCATTTATACAATGCTTGAAAAAATATTACATATGCCGTTCGTGCAGTTTTTGAAAGCTCATCTTAGAGCAAGCAAAAAATATTGATCAATCCGCAAAATAACTTTTGTGGCTATTTTGATTTCGATTTCAGTTACAGCAGCAATTATTGGAGTTACAATCATTCCGATTGCTTCGATCCCTTCTTATAAGTTATCTTTTACAGGTTTACCAATTAAAATTTCAGGATTTATCTTTGGACCTATTATTGGATTTTTTATAGGGATTATTGCTGACATTCTTTCAATTCTCTTTATCCCTTCTTACATCCATTGAGGCTACGTACTAGTTAGTGGAATCAATGGACTTGTTCCTGGTTTAGTTTCAGTAATTTTATTTAAATTCCTGACAAACTGAATCAACAAACGAAGTAGACTTAAATCTATTAAAGAAGAATTAAAAGAATTGCAGTTTAATAAAACGATTGAGATCGACCTTAACCGTATTACTAAACTTGAGAGAAATATTAAGTGAAGAAAAGCGCAAATTGAAAAACTAGATAAACAAGTTGCACATTCTAAAATTAATTCAGAAAAAATGCTAGGTTGAATTTATTTATTTACAACTTGGTTCTTTATCGCTCTAGCTGCTTCAATTAATATTTTAGTTATTGTAGAAGTAATCGATGCTGCAGCATTTGAAAAATCATTTTTAAAGAGCCAAATTAACGTAATTATTCTAACGAGTGTAGGATTTGTATCTATTTCTATTTTCATTTTATTTGCTCGCTTTAAAATGAAATTTGAAAAGTTTTCAATTATTGGTGCAATTATTTCATTCTCCGTTATTTTAGAGTCGGTGCAGGTTTATTTACTCGCATATACAGATTCTAATGTCTTAAGACTTGAATTCGTTCCTGCCTTATTACAACATATTTTTACAGCGCCTATTAAGGTTTGATTTAATATGATTGTTATTTACTTCTCTTGAAAAGTAATTAACTATTTACTTAACCGTAATAAATCAATTAATTTATAATTATGAAATATGAATAAAAAAATTTATATTGAAAATCTAACTTACTTTGATACTGGTCATAATAAAAAACCTATTAAAAAAATTTCTAGGTTAGAAACTAAAAGTGGCGAATTCAATGTTTTAGTTGGTGATGAAGATCTTGAAATTTTAAAAAACAAAAGCCTTTTAAATAAATTTAAAGGCAGCAGTTTTTTTATTGACGAAAATTTTAATTTTGTCAACTTACTTAAAAATCCTAAAACTGAAATTGCTTTTTTAGAAGATAGTGAAATTTATAAACTGGCTGATGATGATTTAATCATTAATCACTTTTTAAGTAATGCTCGTAAAACTAAATGAAGTTGATCTAGATTTTTAACACTAACTAAATTAGCTAAAAACCACCGTAAGTTATTTGCAAAAAAATATATTATGGTTTTTAATGACTTAAATAAAAATATTTCAGATGCAATTGCTTTATCTGTTGAATTTAATTCTAAGCATGATTTTACTCGTAAAATTGATCCTGTACTTTTTAAAGGATTCGTTGAAAAAGTTTATGACACAAGAATTGAATTACTGTTAAATATTTTAAATTCAATTAATAACTACTGGCAATTTTATTCAAGAATAAAATCAATTTCAAATAAAGATTTATTAGTTGTCGATGGACAAAAAATTGAAAACTATAAAGAGAAACTTGAAGAGTTAAAAAAGATTTCTAAAATCAACCGTTCATATATTGCAAAGTTAGAAGAGATCAATAGATTAAAAACTAATTTTCAACTTGAAAAGAAAAACTTTTTATTTAATCTAAAAATTTCTGAAACACAGTTTATTAAATATTTAAAAACTATTAAAAACAATTACAAAGTTTATTGAAAAATTTGACAAACTGAATCAAAAATAACTTACTTAAAATTGGCTCTAATTCATAAGCATTTTTATTTATTTTTAAAATCAGAAATGAGCGATTTAATGCATCTTCCTGGAAATGAATTTAATGATTTAAAAGTCAATGTTTATGAATACATTTATGAATTTATAAATAATAATTTATTTAATTTGAAACCAGAAGATGTGACAGTTGAAAAAATTAAAAAAATCATTAAAGAAGAATTTGATTTTCAAATTATTAAATCATACGTTTCAATTGCTAAGTCAAATATTAGAAATATGAATTTTGAAAAAAAAGAATTCAAGCGAAAACTAAAAGAAGTCAAAAGCCATAAAGTTAAAAAATATGAAAAGAATTATATTGGTAAAGATTTAAATACAATCGAATATCAATTAACCAGTGAGATGATTGACTTTGAATGAAAAAAAGAATTTTTAAAAGATAAAGAATTTGTTTATGAAGATGTAAATCATGTAAGTAAAAAATATTTAACTTTAGTCAAAAAATATAAATCTGAAATTTCAAAAACAAATAGAAATATTCAAAGTTGTTTATATAAAAATTCTGAATTAAATAATTGATTTACAACAAATGAAAAAGCAATCAAAATTAAAAAATTAGAACTATTAATTAATGAGTTTTTTGCCATTGCTTCAAGTGGAAAAAAATTATTCAGAATTCAATCAAAAGCCCTGAATTTACGGCACTTTAAGCAACTTGCATTGCTGGAAAATGTGCTAACTGCAACTGGACAATTTGCAATTCCTATTTCAGATTTATTAAGTACAATTAAATCTCTAACACCTTTAAAAAGAGAAAAAATTGCTTTCGTAGAAACATCATTAAATGCTAGACCATTTTTATTTATTTCGAGAAATTACTCGCAAAAATTTAATCATGAAGAACAAAAACATATTTTTGAATTCATTAAAAAATTTATTCAAAAAAATAATTTTGGTTTTATATTGGTAGATAAAACTAGCGAGCTATTAAAAAAACATGCTAATAATTTATTTATTAATTACGAAAATAAAACAATTGAAATTGGTGATTATCGAGAGGTGATTAAAAATCCAATTCACCCTTACAGTAAATATTTAATTGCTAATTTAGCTGTTAAAAAAGATCTAATTAAAACTGGAGAAACAGTTATTAATTCAGGAGAGATTCCTTCATTCCATAGTTTTAAAGATAATCATAAAGTTTTTTCAACCTTAGATGAATTTATAACTTGATCAAAAATTGATGCAACAAAAGTTATAAATTATGTACCTAAAGAAATCATTCACTTAACTTATGGTAACGGAGAAAAAACCCAAATGGTTGATTTAAAAAACGCTGATGTTATTGAAGAAACCGTTTTAGTAGACATATAAAAAACTGCTTTTAAGGGCAGTTTTTTTAAATCTTATTTTAACTATATTTGGTCGCAATTTTAACAACACCATTTTGTGTTTCTAGGTTATATCATCTTCCTGCAGTTAGATAAGGAGTTTGTGATGTTATTAATTTATTTGATTTATTTACTACATTAACTAATTCATTTTCTTGTAGTAATTCATCATTATTTAAATCATTTCAAAAGTATAAACTAGGATTATTTTTATTTGCTAAATTTACAAATGCATCACTATATCATGAAACTAAAGTTTCACTTTTAAGTGTCTGATTTGGATTTAAATCATTGTCACTTGTAAATGATGATTTAACTTTAAATGGAAAATCACTTGCTGAATAATCATCTTTATAATTGATTAATTTAATGTCAGTAATTTCATATTTATTTCCATTTTGAATTACTAAACCTTTATATGTTTTGGCTTTTTCTAGATTTAAAAAACCACTAAAACGTACTGTATCAGATTGGAATCTGTCTTTTGTTGAGCCTGCAGATCCTGTAGCATTATTTTTAATATACATTAAACTTATTTCATTATTAATACCTAAAGCATTTAAATAAGCGTTATATAAATCATTAACTTTATTTTTTAAAATTGCTTCGCCCTTAGTTGTTTGTAATGACCCACCATAAACACTATTAGCCATAAGTAATGACGAAGAAAGTTCGCTTAAGAATTCATAACCTTCGGAAACATTGGTTACTGTTTGGCTACCATTTCTGATTAGTCTTCTATTAATATTTGAGTATAGTTTAACTGCTCTACTTCAATCACTCATAAACACGCTTGGATAGTAAAGATTCTCTTTTTGTAGTGATTGTCTACCTCAAATGTTTAAAGTTTGATCACCAACTTCATGAGTAAAAATTGAAGCAGTTCCTATTTTAGTAAATTCTCTAGCTATTAATTCTGATAAAGAATAATAGTAACGAATATCTGTTAAAGTGAATTCTTGATTAGAATTTCTGTTTGAACCTTTAACGCTGTTTAAATTACTTTTTTCAGTTTTGAAAACGTATTTATTGTTTCCATACTTTTTAACTAAAGCTTCAACTTCTGGTGATTCAGGATTTCCATTAGCAATTAAAAATAATTCACTAGCACTAAAATATTTACCGATAAAATTAAATTCTGGGTTATTGTAGTTTTCGTTTTTATAAGAATTATTTAAAGCATTAAATTCATAATTTAAACTTTTAATAAAGGCGTTAACAAAGTCTTTATTGTAAAGTTGATAATCAGTTCTTTTAGCAGTTACTAAATCTTTTTCATAGTTTCTTTGATTTTGATAGATTTTATAAACTTGATCTGATTTTTCATCTTTAATCGAACGTAAATAAACGTTATCAACATGATGAATATATTCATGTTGTAAGGTTCCAAAAATATTTTCAATTCTTTGAATTGTGGTTAATGATTTAGTATCACTTGATAATTCATCATTGGTTTCAAAATAAATACGGTTATCAGGAGTTGTATAATAACCTTTCGCTTCTTCCATCTTAGTAAAAGGTGTATTAAAGATTAATTCACTGATATATAAGATTTCTGATGTGTAATTTAAATGTTTTAATAAGTAATCATTAAATTCTAAAATAGTCTTTTCATCAAAGTAGTATTTACCATTAACTGGAAAGACTACATATTTAATTCCGTATTTACTTTCTTGAAAAACTAATTTTTTTAGTTTTTCATTAGAAGTAGATAGTTGATATTCTTCATAACGAGGAGCATAACCATATGTTTCACCTTTTAACTTTTCGGTAGTTAAAGTTTTTAAAGGTGAAACAGTCCCTGGTTCTGAAATAACTTTATTTAAACCAGGGTTTTCCTTAACATTGTTATTAGGATCGCTAGTTTTGTTTTCACTACCTTTGTTAGGATCTTCTGTTTTAGTTTTATCATCACCTGAAGTGTCACCTGTTTCACCAGTTTTAGGGTTTTGAGAATTATCACCTGTTTTATCTGAAGTAGAACCACTAGTAGTTCCTGATTGACTGCTTGAAGAACCTGAAGTACTAGATGTACCAGAACCCTTAGTATTTGAACCTGTTTGGTCGCTTGAAACATTTGATCCATTAGGTGTTCCTGTAGTATCTGCAGGGTTAACAGGAACGGCAGGATCTGCTTGAGTTAGGGTATACTCGCCATTTGAACATGCTATTAAAGTTGCTGCACCAGCAACAGTTGCTAGTCCAGCTAGTGAAAATAATTTGATCTTGGTTTTAATCTTCATAACTACTGATTGTTCCTTTTTAAAGTCCTAAGAATTTTAAACTGATTATAAAAAAGCAGTTAAAAATAAAAAAATTTGGACTTTTTTGAATATGTGGTGTTTGAGTGAGTGTTTTTAGGAAGTAAAAAAACATGCAAAGTAGCCAAAAAAGTGGCAAAAAGCATGTTTTTTGAATTTTATTCGAACTCTACATCAGTTTTATTCAAAATAACTTTTACTTTTGAATCAACAGTTTTTAGAGAGTAATTTTTGTATTTACTAATATCTGGTGAATAACGTTTATCAGTTGCTATTAATTTATCTGATTTATTAACTATATTGACTAATTCATCATCTTGAAGTAGTTGATCCATATTGGTATCATCTCAGAAATATAGAGTTACATCATTACTGTTAGCTAAATGCACATATGCTTCAGCAAATCAAGCAACTAATAAATCGCTATTGATTGCATTACTTGGATTTCAATAATCTTGAGTTTCTAATGATTTTTTTGCTTTAAATGGAAAATCATTTTCAGAATAATCATCTTTAAAGTTTATTAACTTTAATTTAGCCAACTCATATTTATCATCTTTTTTAATTACTAAGCCTTTGTAAGTTTTAGCTTTTTCAAGGCTTAAGTAACCACCAAAACCTACATAATCAAGATCGTAACCAATTGTTTTAGTTGATTCATATTTTCCTGAATTTTCTATAACATTGTTTTTAATAGTTATGTAACTAATTTCATTATCAAGTTTTAGTTTATCTAGAAATAAGGTATATAAAGCTTGTACTTTATTGTCTAAAGTGATATCACCATTAGCAGTTTTTAAGGTTCCACCATAAAGACTATTAGCCATAATTAATTTGGGAACATTTTCATTTTGTTTATTCTTGTTTTGAGTACTAAAGATTTTCACAAAATACTTAGAAAGTAGTTTTTTAAGAGAAAATTCTCTTCTTACATCTTTAATATCGTATGTATAAAAGCTTCCGTTTTCTTCAATTAGATATTCGTTATAACCAAATCTTTTTACTAGGTCTTTTACTTCCTTGGTTCTAGGATCACCGTTAGCAATCAAAAATAATTCGCTAGCACTGAATTCTTTACCTATAAAACTATTATAAGGTGCAGCTAATTCTTCGCCCTTATATGAGTTATTCAACTCATTAAAATGAAGATTCAGTATTTCTAAAAATGATTCCACAAATTTTTTATCAAATTTGTCATAGGATAAAGGTCTAGAGATACTATCTTCGTAATAGTGTGAATAGTTATTATAGGATATATAAATGCTTTCTTTATTATCAATTTTTTCACCTTTTCATGGGTGTGAAGAACTACCAAGATTTATTGAAAAAAGATTCAACATATCATCAACTAATTCTTTTTGTATTATTGAAAGTGTTTTTTCAATTCTTTGTTCAGTCGTTAGTTTTTTATCTTCTTTTCAACTTGATTTTGTATTAATATAAAGAATTCCCTTTTCACGATCAAAATATGAATGACTTTTGTCAGGTTGATTAAAAATTATTTCCTTAAGATCCATTATTTCTACTGAAGAATTAATATTTTTGAGTAAAGACTGTTCTAAGTCTAGAATTGTTTTATAAGTGAAAAAGTAACTTCCAAACCCATAAGTACCACGACTTGTTGATCCTGCCCCAGCATATGCACTTGTTCAAATAGACTCATCATTATAAGGTCAAACAGTATAATGAATTCCTAGAAAACCACCTCTATAAGACATACCCACACCATCATCATATGAACCCGTACGATCATTTTTTCATCCAATGCTCTTTGGCTCAAAACCGTTACTAAAATCACTACTCAATCTTCTAAAAGGGAGTGTCTCTGGTTCTTTAGGTTCTGATGGTGTAGTTACTTCTTCCTCTTTATCATCATTTTTATTATCGACATTATCTTTAGCTGATTCATCATTATTCTTTGTAAGGTTATCATCTGAATTACTTTCTCCAGAATTACCTGCTTGTTCACTTTGATCACTTTTTTTATTTTCTGATGAATTACCATCAGTTTCACCTGTATAAGAAACTGAAGTATCTTGATTATCATTAGAACTGCTATCAAAATCTCCACCATCCTTTTGAGATGGTGTAGTTTCATTAGAATCATCTAGTTGATGATCCTTATTTGGTTCTTCTTTATCTACTTGTTGATCTGATGAATCAGAATTTTTAGTTTCTTGATTATCATTTTCTTGAGATGCTTTTTCATCCTGAGAACCATCTATTTCTTTTTCAGATGAATCACTATTTTTTGATTCTTCACTATCTTTATTTGAAGTAGATTGCTCTTCATTTTGCTGATTATCAGTATTATCTTGAGCAGATTCTTGATCTTGTGAACTATCAGATTGTTTAGAATCTAAATTTGATTCTTCACTATCTTTATTTGAAGTATCAGGCTCTTCAGTTTTAGTATTATCATTATTATCTTGAGCAAATTCTTGTTCTTGTGAACTATCAGATTGTTTAGAATCTGTTTGAGAATCATTAGAATCATTATTACCTAATTCATCACTATTTTTAGTCGAAGTATCAGGTTCTTGATTCTGGGAATTATCATTATTTTCCTGAGAAGGTGTTTCTTCTTTAGAACTGCCTTGCTCAGTTTGGTTATTATCGTTAGAATTATCTGTATTAGTATCAGATTGATTGTTATCTTCGGGTTTTTCAGTTTTAGAAGAATCTAAATCTGAACCCCCCCCCCATAGGTGGAGTTAAAATTGGTTCAACTGGTGGGTTAGTAACATTTGTACTTGGTGAACACGCTATTAATGTTACAGTTGCTGCTGATGCAACTGTAACAAGTGAAAATAGACCTAGTTTAGTTTTTAATTTCATAATTTTATATATTCCTTTTACATAATTGATTTTAATCATTATAACCTAAAACAGTTATCTTTAGTTACTAAAAAGTGGTTAAAAACGACTTTTTAGTAATTTTTAATCTAGATAGGTAGTTAAAGACTAGAAAAATGATAATAAAAAACATACACCTTAACCAAAAACGGATAAGGTGTATGTGATTGTTACTTATTTGTTGTATCAACTATTTGCTCTTTAGATTTATCTTCTAAAGTTAAAACTTTATCTTTATTCGCTTCAACAAGCATTGTTGCTAAAGTTTGTTTAATAACTTCAAGTTTGAAATTTTTAGTAAAAAAGACAAAATTGTATCAAAGGTAATTGGTCATGTAAGACATTTCCTGAATTAATTTTTGATCTCTAGTCTGAATGTCATAACTCTTATTACTGATAATTTTAGCTAGACTAATGCTATCTTTTATTTTGGTTGAAGCATAAAAAGCAGGTAATCATCAAAGAAAGATAAAAACTCTAGCTCCAAAGTAGAGATTATTAGAAAAAGGTTCATATTCATCAGGATTAATATCTGCAAATTCAGTTATTAAATTCAGATCAATTATTGCATTTTCATCAGGCACTTTTTTACGCATTAATAAAATTTTACTAGTAATTAAAGATACAATAATTGATACTATTGTAACTCCTATACCCATAGGTAAAAATAAACCAAAGTGTTGAAAATAGATATTTAAAACATCACTATTATCAGATGCTCTGACAGCTAGTGCATAAAATAAAGCAATTACTATTGTTAAGATAAATAGTGCAACTGTTCAAAGAAAAACATGATTATTATGGCGTGCATAAACTCTTTTATAAGAAAGATTTATGAATGATTGAGGTAGATTTGTTTTAGTTAAAATGATTTTCTCATTTCTTCTTATGAATCAAAATCAGAATCATAAATATAGCAAAAGATGCAGGCCTACCAAGGTAACAATTGCAATGATATAAAAATAACTTTGTATTTGATTTATTCATAATTGATTTTGATTCATTAGTTGATCTCTTTCTCTTTTTACTTTATAAAAGTAAAAAAGCATTTATTTTTTAACTTGTAGGTTCTAAAGTAAATCCATCTTGTTCAGCTTCTCTAATAAGAATACTTAAGTATGTTTTTAATTTGTTAATCTTAAAACTATTTAAATAAAAAATGTAGCCATATCAAAGGTAATTTGTCGCTAGTGACAAATTATAAGCAATTAATTTACGCTTTTCTTCATCACTAATTTGCTGATTTTTGATTTCTTTAATTTTTTCTAAAATTCTTTTGATTTTACTTGGTGCATAAATTGAAGGCAGTCAAAAAATTCATATAAATAGACATACAAGATATAGAGCATCAAAAGGATTTTTTAAGTTTTCAAAACTATCTCATCTATTTAAGACTTCTTTATGATAGTCACAAAACTTTTTCAAAACTTCAAAGTCATAGTTTGTAATCTCTTCAGATTTTTTATCTTTTTTATAAAGTAAGTGACTTGTAAGTGCAAATAAGGCAATAAATATTATTGAAATTGCTAGTAAAATAGGCACAAGAATTCCTACATTAATGTAAAGATTAAGTTTAATGGTTGTTGCTTCAAAGTCAACAGCATCAGTAAAAAAACTTATTTCGTTATAAACAACAAGTATAGAAATAATCACTAAATAAATGTTAAGAGCAATTGACATTAAACTAAAAAATAGTAGATGTCGCTTATAAGTTGCATCTTTTGCATAGTTTAAAAAAGCATCAGTTAAACCAGTTTTCTTAGGAATTAACTTTTCATTTCGTTTAATAAACAAGATTCAATATCAGATGTAAAACAAAATATTTACACCTATATAAACAGGTATAAATAGTAAATAAAATTTTTGATTAGCTGCAACTTGCAGCGCTTCAGTTGTTTGCATAGTTTTCCTTTTGATCAGTTAAATAATTATTTTTAGATGTCTATATTTTAATTGATTAATAAGTTTTATTATTCAGTTGGAAAAACAAAACCATGTCGTTCTGCTTCTCTAATATAGATATTTAATCACCCTCTTACTTGTGCTAGTTTATGTTCACTTGTAAAAAACATATGACTATATCAAAGGTAATTTGCCATCAGTGATAAGTCGTAAATAATTGCTTGATATTTTTTCTCTTCGCTAACATTTCATCTTGGTAATCCAGCAAATATCTCGTAGTAATTTTTAGTTTTAAAACTAACATAAATTTGTGGATATCAAAAAAAGAATTGAAATAGAAAATAGATAAAAACTCAGTTTCATAAACCGTTGTGAGATGAATCGATTGCCTTAGATGAATCAATAGGATTTTCATAGTACTGACAAAATCGCTTTAATTCTTCAATATTAATAATAATTTCTTTATTAGATTTAGGTTCTTTTTTAAAGAAAATAACACTTGTAATGCTAGATAAAATTATAAAAAATAGCATGTTAGCTAGTGAAATTAAACCTAAATGCACTACTGCAGTTGTTAAATATCTAGTTACTTCATAAGTGTCTGCATCAGTAAATAAGTTTGCTTTATAACTACCTAGAGTTAAAGCGATTACAAGTATAAGAAGGTTTATAGCGAGTAAGATTAGAGAAAAATAGAAAACATGTCTTCTATAAGTTGCATCTTTTGCATAGTTAATAAAGGCAATAGGAAGCCCAGTTTTTTTAATCATTAACTTGCGATTTCTGCTTACAAAAACTACTCAAAATCAAAGATAAAACAAAAAACTTGCACCTATTAAAATTGGTACAAAAACCAAAAATAAATTTTGTTCTGCTTGCAATTGCAGTGTTTTAATTTCGTTCATGATGTATTAATTATCACTATTATTTAAGAGTAATAAGATCTCCTTTTATATAAAATTTATGAAAAGTTATTGGTTTTTAACTAAATAGTTTTAATCTAATAAATGATTAAAAGCAGTTTTAGTTATTTAAAATTTGAATGTGAAAAAGTTTCTAAAAAACTTTGTATTTTCTATTTTGTAAATAAAAATACTTACTTATTAATTGGCAGAATTAAAATCTTAATTTCTGAAAATTTATAAGTAAAAATTTCTGAATAGTTATTAAAACCTGAGCAAGTCAAAGGTTTTAATGTCTTGTAATTTGTGTAATTCATCTTAAACCTTTCTGATTGGTTAGTTGCTTAAAAATCTTAAAACACGATTTTTGCTTAAGTATTATAACCTTTTTGCAAATAAAGTCAAAATTTTTGAATTAACCTGCAAAATTTTCCAGTTTTGTTTGAAACAAGATGCAAATTATTAAGCAATCTACAGGCAAAATTTCAACACAAAAACTGCAAAATATTTTTTCAAAAAATTCGTAAATTTTCAAATTGATAGCATATAATTAATAAGCATTTGCACTTATTATTAAGTGAAAATGTCGCAAAATCTGGAGGGGTAGCAAAGTGGCCAAATGCAGGTGGCTGTAACCCATTTCTTTCGAGTTCGGGGGTTCGAATCCCTCCCCCTCCACCATTTTGCCCCATCGCCAAGTGGAAAGGCACTGGTTTTTGGTACCAGCATTCGTTAGTTCGAATCTAACTGGGGCAGCCAAATCGCTAAAAAGCGACTTAAAAATGATAGTTTAGGCTCTTACTACGTTAAGGGTCTTTTTTTATCAATCAAAAAAGAACTTTATTAGTATAATTATTAAAAAAATCAAGTTAAAGGGAAATATGAGTCAACAAGTAAATTCAAAAAGAGTTTTAAACAAGATCACACCTCAAAGTGAAGATTTTGCAAGGTGGTATACTGATGTGGTTGTTAATGGTAAATTAATTGAATATGGACCAGTGCGTGGCACTGTCATTATCAAGCCTAATGCCTATGGTATTTGAGAACGCTTCCAAGAAATTTTTAACAAAGAACTAAAAAAACTCAATATTCCAAACATGTATTTTCCAATGTTCATCCCTAAATCCTTGATGGATTTAGAAAGTGATCACATCCTAGGTTTTGCTCCTGAATTAGCAACAGTTACGCAAGTTGGTGATAAAAAATTAACAGAGCATATTTATGCAAGACCAACTAGCGAAGTTTTATTTTGTAAATATTTTGCCAATAATTCACATTCTTATAAAGATTATCCAATCATGGCTAACCAATGAGCAAATGTGATTCGCTGAGAAAAAACAACCAATCCTTTTTTAAGAACAACTGAATTTTTATGACAAGAAGGTCATACAATTCATAGCCAAGCACTTGATGCTCGCCGTATGACTATTAAGATGCATAAGTTGCAAGAAAAAATCTTTAAAAAATATTTTGCAATTCCCGTAATGATCGGCAAGAAAACACCTAGAGAAAAATTTGCAGGAGCTTGTTCAACTTATACTTGTGAAGCAATGATGAAAGATGGTAAAGCACTGCAAAGTGCAACCAGTCACTATCTAGCACAAAATTTTTCAAAACCTTTTGACATCAAATTCAAAAATGAAGTTAATGAAATTGAATATGCTTATCAAACATCTTGAGGAATGTCAACAAGAATTATTGGTGCTTTAATCATGACTCATGGTGATGATCGAGGACTAATTATTCCACCTTACATTGCCCCTACACAAATTGATTTACTCAGTTTTAATCCTAAATTAGATATTAATTTAGATAACTATATTCGAAATATTGAAAAAAGTATTACCAATATTTACAGAGTAAGAACTAACTATTCAGATTCTTCAATTGGTTATAAAGCTTCTGAAAGTGAAATCCAAGGCATCCCTATTAGAATTGAAGTTGGACCTCGTGATTTTGAGCAAAATTCAGTTACTTTAGTCAGAAGAGACACGCTTGAAAAAAAAGTCGTGAAGCAATCAGATTTAAAAAATATTTTAAAAGATCTGATCAAAGACATTCACGATAACTTGTATGAAAGTGCTAGAAAAAGACTGAATGATAACCTAATCAAATGCAGTAATTTTGATGAAATTATTGCAGCCACAAATGCTTATAAATGAGCAGTCGCACCATTTTGCTGTGGCAATGAAAAAGAAGAATTAATTCAAGAAACATCAGGAGCAACAGCTAGATTAATTCTAGTTTCTGATGATAAAGAAGACATGTTTGATGCAGATAAAATTAAAAAACCTTGCTCAATGTGTGGTAATTTAACACGCAGACATGTCGTTTTTGCAAAAGCTTATTAAAAAGAAAAGAGACTAATTATGATATATGAAAACTTATCTCGTGAAGAAGTAGAACGCCAAGTTCAAGAAGGTGTGTCACTTTTATACTTTTATTCAGACAACTGTGGACCATGTATTTTTACCCAAAAAATCATGGAAGAAATTGCTGTTTTAAGTAATGTACGTATTTTTAAAATTGATAGCAACAAAGAAACTGCTTGAAGTAAAGACTTACGTGTTGACCATGTGCCATTAACTTTTTTAGTAAAAGATGGGCAAATTTTAAACAAAATTATCGGTTACACAAGACGCAGCGAATTCTTCGATTTAGTAAATAAATTTATCTAGAAATTTGCAAAAAGTGAAAAAACTGAAAAAAAACATTCAATTTTCAGACTTTTTAGTAATTTTTAAGGAAAAAGCATCACAACTTTTTAAAAGTGCTAATATTAAAATATAAACAAATTTATTAAAGGAGTCAATTATGGTATTTGACGTTACTAAAAAAGATATTAAGGACTTAGATAAAGGACTTAAAGTAGTTAACTTCCACGCAACTTGATGTGGACCATGTAAAATGCTTAAACCTGTTCTAAGAGCTTTAGGTGAAGAATACGGTGACAAAGTTACTGTTTACCACGTTGATGTTGATCAAGACCGTGAATACGCAATCGAAATGGGTATTCAAGGAACCCCAACTTCATTTATTTACAAAGATGGTACAATTATTAAAACCATCGTAGGTTACACTGGTAAAGATACTTTTAAATCAATTCTAGATCAAAATCTTTAATAAACTGAACCTATATAAATGGTTGCCGTAAGGCAACTTTTTTATATCTTTTAAAAGATATAAAACAAATAAAAACGAGTTCAAATGAACTCGTAATTATATTTTCATCTATATTATTCTAGCTAGTTGCTGCTTTATTAAAATCTGTTCTTCAAGCTGCTCCTGCACCTTCTGTTCTATTGGCTGCAGTAGGAACTGCTTGTTTAACAAAGGTTTGAACATCTCGTCTTTCACCATCTTTTTGAAGACTAACAACAACTTGGACAGTATTATTTGTATTAACTTTAATACTTGAAATTGTTGCTGTGTAACCATCATTTAAAGCCACTAGTTTGGCTCAAGTTGATTCAGGGAAAGGTGTAATTTGGTAGTTAGAAGCAGTTTTTAATTGGTCAGCATTGAAAGTTGCATTAGCATCATTAACAAATGGTGTAAAAGTTACAACAAAAGCAGGGAAGAATATAGGGTTATTATATTCATTTAAATAGACTGCTTGTTCTGATTGCACTTCTGC
The DNA here is from genome assembly GCF_002272945.1 of Mycoplasmopsis agassizii. Classification (GTDB taxonomy): domain Bacteria; phylum Bacillota_I; class Bacilli_A; order Mycoplasmatales; family Metamycoplasmataceae; genus Mycoplasmopsis_B; species Mycoplasmopsis_B agassizii. Next base: position 449,546 of record NZ_NQMN01000002.1, read on the forward strand.
TAAATGCTCTAAAGTATTTCTTTCTTTTGATGAAATAGCAACACCAGCTGCGATTGCACCTGCTGTAAAAATAGCTGTTCCTGCAAATAATAAGAGGATGATTGATTTCTTTTTCATAAGTTCCTTTTTAAAAATAAATTGTTTATATCAACATTGAAGTTTTTTAAATTATAATGTTTTTGTGCAAAAATAATTATAATTTAAATATTTTAGGAGTAATATGAATTTTGTAGAACATGAATTTTATTCAAAAGGCTCAATCGCTCTAGTTAATGAAAAAGATATCAAACTATTAAAAACAATGTATGAGTCAGTTTCAAGAGAGTGAGCAAAGAAAAAAATTACTAAAACCTTCGTTTTAGAATTAATTAAATATGCTACTTTAAAAGGTTTTGATGATTTACAACTTGCTATCAATAGTGAAAATCTTTCAAATAATTTAAAATACTTACTTAATATTCCAGTTTCAAAAGAAGAAATTGATCAATTTTATCGAACCAATTCTGATGATGTTAAAGGAGTTGTAAGCTATTACAAAAAACAACTAGAGAAAGATGTACAATCTAGCAAATAGTTGAAAATCTCTTGATAAGTTTTTAAAAACAGATCAAGAGATTTTATTTTTTTATGAAAAAATCCACAATCTTTATCAGCAATCATCATTAGTGCCTACAGAAGAAAATCTTTTTTCAGCATTTGAACTTTGTGACAGCAGTAACTTAAAAGTTATCATTTTAGGGCAAGAACCTTACCCTAAAAAACGTGATGCCCACGGGCTTGCTTTTAGTTCAAATAGTGAAAAAATACCTTCAAGTTTAAGAAATATTTATAAATCAATCAAGACTTCTTATCCAGAAATTGAACTTAATCATCACAATTTAAGTGCCTGAGCAAAGCAAGGGGTTTTACTTTTAAACACAATTTTAACAATTGAAGAATCTAAAAGTGGTTCGCATTTTAATATCGGTTGAGAACGTTGAACTGATAAAGTTTTAAGATATTTAAACGACAATTATGACAATTTAATTGTCGTTTTATGGGGCAATTATTCTAAAAAATATGAAGAACATTTTGATAAGAAAAAGCACTACATTTTAAGTGGTTTTCACCCTTCACCACTCAGCGCAAGGCGTGGATTTTTTGATCATGAGTGGTTTTTACTAATCAATCAACAACTAGAAAAACTCAACAAAACCCCAATTGATTGGTCAATTAAGTAAAGATTTTTCATAAATTTTTGCAAATTTAAAAAAAATAATTTAAAACGTTAACTTTTTATGCAATTACTTTAAAATTTAGCCTAGTAAAAAGGAAGTAGTTATGAAATTGAAGAAAAAATTTATTTTTGCAACAACACTAGTTGTAGCAGTCTCAGCAGCAACTATTACTTTTGTTGCTTGTAGTCAAGATGTGCGCAGTTCTGAAGAAGTTATTTTAGCTGATAAAGTTAACACTCGTTACAATGTTTACACAAATGATTTAGAAGATTTATTAAATAATTCTTTAAATGAACTTGAGTCTAAAGGTAGTGATTTAACTCCTGAACAAGTTCAAGCGGCTAAAACTAAATTAGAAAATCATTTATCAGATTTTGAAAACTTTTTAGCACAAAACAAAAAACATATCAAAGATGATGAATACCAAAGATACATGGATAAATTTAAAAGTTCAGTTAATCAGTTATCAAATCTTCCTCAAGGTCCAGAAAAAGACGATTTCTTTAAAAAACTGCAAGCAGATTTCAAAGGCTTTAAAGACAAAAAGCCTAAAATTCGCTAGAATGTGAAAAGTTTTGCCATTTTTTTCACATGGCAAGACTTTTTATTTCTCTAATAGCTAGTTTTGTATTATAATGGTAGTTATGGAAAAATTTAACGCAACCGTTATCGATCCTATTGGTCTACACGCTAGACCTGCTTCTTTAGTAACTAAAGAAGCTGCTAAATATAAATCAGAAATTAAGATTAAGGCAAACGGACGTGAATCAAACTTAAAATCAATTATGAATTTAATGTCATTAGGGATTAAGCAAAATGATTCATTTGAAATTACTGCTGAAGGTGAAGATGCTAAAGCAGCGATTGCCGGAATTAAAAACTTAATGCTTTCTGAAAAAATGATTTAGTTTCAGGATTATGAAGATAAAAAAACAAAGCAGGAATGTGCTTTGTTTTTATTTATTTTATAGTGGTTTTTGTTATATTATAAAAGCATAACACAAATTAATGTGGAGGACAAGATGAAATATCAAGGAATTGGTGCTTCAGCAGGTGTTGTTGTAGCCAAAATTTTTCGCCTTGAAGAAGTTAAAATCACCATCAGAGATGATTTTAAATCTGCTGAAGCAGAACTTCAAGAACTAGATCGTGCTTTTACTTTTGTAGCAAATGATCTAGAAAATTTAATTACTAAGTTAAAAAAAGCTGAAAATCTAGAAGAAGCAGAAATTTTTCTAGCCCATTTAGAGATCTTAAAAGATCCTGATACTAAGGCTTTAATTGAAAACGAGATCAAAGCTAATCAACTTAATGCGATGCAAGCTTTAGATAAAACTTATAATAATTACATCACAATGTTTGAATCAATGGATGATGCTTACATGCGTGAGCGTGCTGCTGATTTAAAAGATCTGCGTTATAAATTGCTAGCTTCACTAGCAAATGTCAAAATTTTCGATTTATCGCAAATTTCTGAAGATAGTATTTTAGTTGCTTTTGACTTGACACCAAGTCAAACAGCGAGCTTAAACCTAAAGCATACTTTAGGTTTTGCAACTAATATTGGAGGGCGCACAAGCCATAGTGCGATCATGGCTCGTAGTTTAAATATCCCTGCAGTTGTTGGTCTAAAAGATATTTTAGAAAATACTAAAGATGGTGACACTTTGGCATTGAATGGCCAAAGTGGAGAAGTTATCGTTAATCCTAATAAGGAAGAACTAGAACGTTTTGCTAAAGATCGTGCTGCTTATTTAGAATATTTAAACACTATTTTAGAATATAAAGGTAAAGCATCAACCACAAAAGATAATTTTGTGGTTGAACTAGCAGCTAATATTGGTAGCCCTAAAGATATGGAAGGCGTTATCAATAATGATGCTGAAGCAGTCGGATTATTTAGAAGTGAATTTTTATACATGGATGCCAATAATTGACCTACTGAAGAATTTCAGTTTCAAAAATATGCTGAAGCAATTAAAAAGTTCAATGATCCAAAACGCAAAATGATCATTCGTACTTTAGATATTGGTGGTGATAAAACTTTAAATTACTTTAAGTTTCCTGAAGAATTAAATCCCTTTTTAGGTTATCGAGCAATTCGTTTAACTTTAGAGAAAAAAGAAGTTTTTAAAGACCAATTGCGTGCTTTAATCAGAGCAGCACAGTTTGGAAAGCTAGGAATTATGTTCCCAATGATTACAAACCTACCTGAATTTATCGAAGCTAAGAAGTTTTATGAAGAAACTTATGAAGAATTAGTTAAAGAAAAAGTAACTATCGGTAAAAAAGAAGACATCGAAATTGGGTTAATGATTGAAACTCCTGCTGCAGCAATTTTAGCTGATAAATTTGCTAAATATGCTGACTTTTTAAGCATTGGAACTAACGATCTAATTCAATATTCAATGGCTGCTGATCGTATGAACGAACACGTTTCATACTTATACCAACCATTAAATCCTTCAATTTTAAAATTCATTAAATTAACAATCGATGGTGGTCATAAACACGGTAAATGAGTAGGAATGTGTGGCGAAATGGCTGGTGATCAAAACGCTATTCCTTTACTATTAGGACTAGGACTTGATGAATTTTCAATGTCAGCAAGTAGCATTTTACCTGCACGTAAATTGCTAAGTACATTAGAAAAAACTAAGTGAGAAAAAATTGCTACTCAGGCATTAGAACTTGAAAATGAAGAACAAGTTAAACAGTTATTAGAAAAGGAACTAAGATAAAATGAATAAAAATATTAAAAAAATTGCCATCTTAACTTCAGGTGGTGATGCGCCAGGGATGAACAACGCCGTTCGTGCTGCTGCACTACGTGCACTTGCTCTAGGAATTGAACCTTACCTAGTTTTTTACGGTTATAAAGGGTTAGTTGAAAACAATATTAAAAGTTTAAAAGAATTAGGAATTAACTTAAACGACTATATCAATGTAGGTGGAACTTTTATTTTTTCAGCACGCTATCCAGAATTTGCTGATGAAAACGTCAGAAAAATTGCTAAAGATAATTTAGATAAATTAGGTATCGATGCTTTACTAGTTATTGGAGGAGATGGTTCATATAAAGGGGCACAACGCTTACACGAAATGGGTGTTAAAACTGTTGCTCTTCCAGGAACAATTGATAATGATATTGCCTCAAGTGATTTCACAATTGGTTATGATACAGCCTTAAATACAATTACTGAAGCAGTCGATAAAATTCGTGATACAGCTCGCTCACACCGCCGCTGTATACTAGTTGAAACCATGGGACATGGAGCTAGTGATCTAGCACTATATTCAGGAATTGCTACAGGTGCTGAAATCATTGTTACTAATGATTTTAAACTAACTGAAGATCAAATTATTGAGCGTGTTGAAAAGTTATTTACAAGCAAAAGAAAACGTGCTGTAATTGTTATGGTTAGTGAATTTATTTTTGATGACATTCATGCAATTGCCAAAAAAATTGAAGAAAAAACAAAAATTTCTTCAAGAGCAGTTGTGCTTGCGCATATGCAAAGAGGGGGACATCCTTCTGCACGTGAAAGAATTGATGCAACCAGAATGGGAACAAATGCAGTTGATTTTCTAAATAATGGTCACAGTGGAATTGCTGTTGGAATCGTTAAAGGGTTTACAACTCATACTCCAATTTTAGAAGCACTTGCACAACCAGGAACACGTAAAGATGAAATCTCTAGACGTACAATTAAATACAGTGAATTAAATTCACAAGTTATAGATTAAGAGAAAATGGGCAAGCCCATTTTTTTATTTTCTTGAAAATATGATCTATTTAAAAAATGAAACAGACTTTCATTTTTTAATTTTTTGAATGTAAAATTAAGATAATGAATTTACAACTTGAGGAAAGAATTAAATCAGTTACAACTAAACCAGGAGTCTATTTATGAAAGAATAAATATGACCATGTTTTGTATGTTGGTAAAGCTAAAAATTTAAGAAATAGAATGGTTCAATATTTAAAAGGATCAATCAATTCTTATAAGACAAATGCCTTGATGGAAAAGGTTGAAGACTTTGAAGTTTTTGTAGTTGAAAATGAAAAAGAGGCTTTGCTTTTAGAACGAAATTTAATTAATCAACATAAGCCTTATTACAATATTTTATTAATAGATGACAAGCGCTATCCTTACATAAAAATTATTTTAAAGAAGGATAAAATTGAAGTTAGATACGAAAGAATCGTTAGCAAAAAATCACATAATAGTTTATTTTATGGACCTTTCCCAACTGGTTCAGGAGCGAACATAATTAAGCGTATGATTGAACGTGAATTATTTTTTGAAAATGGTTTACCAATTGTAAATACAAATAGTGAATATTGAAAAGATAAATTTTTACAAGTAAAAAATTTATTAAAATTAGGTGATAAAAAATTACTTAAAAATATTGAAAGTCAAATGCACCAAGCAGCTGAAATTCAAAATTTTGAAATTGCAAAAGAACTCAGAGATACATTAATTTTTTTAAAAAAGCTACATGAAAAACAAGTTGTTCAATTAGAAAATATTGCTGATATAGATGTCATAAGTGCTAAGGAAGATAATGGCCTAATTTATGTAACATTTTTATTTTATCGCTATGGAATTTTGATAAGTAAAAGTTTAGAAGTATTTGAAATTAAAACTGATTTTGAAAATTCATTAGTTGAATTTGTAAATCAGTTTTATGCTAAAAAAGCAATTGTTGCAAATATTATTTTAGAGCCACAATTTAAAAATTATGAATTTAGTTTTGATGAAAAAATTAAACTATTCTTCCCAGAAAAAGGGCTTTATCGTTTAATTTTGAATCACGCAATTGAGAATACAAATCAAGCAATTAAAGAAAAAGCAAATGAATTTAAATTGAGACTAGAAAAAAATCAACGCAATTTATCTGCACTTGAAAAGTTAATAAACTTAGATGAAATTAAAAGAATTATATTAATAGATAATTCTCATATTTCAAATATTAATCCTGTATCTGCAATTATTTCTTATGTAAATGGTGAAAAGAAAAAAGATGAATATCGAAAAATAAATTTAGCAGCAAATGATGAAAGATTAGCAGATGTGGATTACATGAAACAGGCAGTTACAAAATACTTTTCTAATTTAGAAAAACGAATAAAGATGTGACCTGATTTAATAATTGTTGATGGCTCATATCCACAATTACATGAAGTTAAAAATACATTACATGAATTAGAAATAAATATTAATGTTATTGCTCTTACAAAAGATGAAAGACATAAAACAAAATATTTGATTGATTTAAATGAAAGTAAAATAAAAATTGAAGACAGGAATTTATTTAACTTTTTATCAGAAATGCAAGAAGAAGTTGATCGCTTTGCAAAAGAATCCTATCGTAAAAGAAAAGGTAATTTTTCACTAGAAGGAGACCTTAAAAAAATTCCAGGTGTAGGTGAAAAAAGAGAACTTTTATTGCTTGAACATTTTTCAAATTACAATAATATTTTTAACGCATCTTTAGAAGAGTTAAGTAAATTTGTTCCTTTAAAAATAGCTCAAGAAATTAAAAATAAACTAGGACAAAAAGAGCTTGAAAAATTAAAAGAAGAATCACAAATAGACAAAAACTAATCAATCTTAATTTGAAAATAATTAATTAAATTTATGTTTTATTTAAATAAAAATTTAAATAAATCTTTACATTACTTTTGCATGACATCTTAAAAACTTTTTAAACATTTATATTTGAAAAGATTAATGAATAAAATAATTAATATTTGTTAGCAATTATCTATTTGCTGACAATTTTTATAATCAAAAACTTTCAAAATTACAAACTTTTAAATTATTTAAAAATTCAGTATTTTTTGCAATAGTTCTATAATATGGGCAGAAAATTTGTAAGTTTATTTAAACTTATTTTCATCTAATAGGAGATATATGAAAAAAACAAAAAAATTATTAATATCATTTGCAGTCTTAGCAGGATTAAGTGCAACTGCAGCTGCAGTTGCCTGCAGCACAAGTGTTGTTAATAAAGAAACAAAAACTGAACTCGATAACAATTTGAATAATACACCAGTTGTAAATGGAAATGGGATTCAAGCACCTGTTGAAGTTAAAGCAACTAAACCAGTTGAAGTTGTTGGTCAAGTTTCAGTTAATCAGCAAAAAGAAGATACAAACACAACCACTAAAACAAAAGTAGTGCATCATGTTGATCCTGATGGTGCTGATTCTGAAGATGATTGAACTGAAGAATCTAATCAAGCAACTGCTGAATTTAAAGCAATTGAAAAAGGTTTAATAGAAGTTTTTGGTAGCCAAAAAACTATTGAACTAAAAGATTTTAAGCAGAGTGCTAAAGATTTTATTGAAGAAACTAATAAGCAACCTTTCAAAGTACAACTTGCTCGTTTACTAGAAGGAACAACTTTAACTAAGGAGCAAAAAGATAAAGTTAAAGAATTATTAAGCAGAAGAATTTTCAACATGCCCGTTATGAAAAATCTTCATTTAGTAGATCATAACCCTACTCAGGCAACCTTAAGATTATTATTTTCTTTTGAAGTTAAAGGCTTTAAACTAGATTTCACAGTTAATGGATTTTTAAATCCAAATAAAAAAGTTGAGCCTAAAGTAGAGGTACAACTAGAAAATAAAGATGTTTCTTCGCAGGCACAAACTCTAGATAATACTACTGAAAAAGATGATCGCATGATCACTGTTTCAATTGGTAAACCAGTTGATGATACGCCAATTATGGCTATTCCTTTACCTGATAAACCACAAGTAGAAACTAAAAAACCTTCAAGTATTTATGAAAAACATCCACTATGGTTTGCTTATTTACCTAATGGTAACCAAAAACTGGTTGCTTCTTTAGCAGCTAGACTAGATAAGCTTTCAAAAGCAACAACTATTCGTTTGAAAAATAATAAAAGTGTCAAAGAATATTATGAGCATTTTTCAAAATTAAACCCAAGTGATTCACTAGTTAATTTATTTGATGAACATTCACTAGATTTTGCACAACGTGGTGGAAGTCCTTCATTTAGTGATTATGGATACTTAATTGCAAAAACTAAAGTTAAAAATATTAAGTGAATTTGAAATCGCCAAACCGTTACAAATCCACTTTCAGTAGAATTTACATTGTTTTACAACAATTCAGATCATAAATTCAAATTTAACTTTGTAACTGCAAGTAACAAACTTGATGATTTACAAAACATCAAGTTTGATTTATCAAAAACTTACGAAGTAAGACAACCAGGAATTGATGGTGAAACAGATAGTTCAGGTAATTTATATCGTTCATCTAGAGCAGTTTCAAGCAGAAAAAATGTCTATGAATTTATGACTAAATTCTCTAGAAGTAGAGATTTACAAACTAACATGAATATGCTAGGTGATTTCTTAAAAGATGCTAATTTAAATGCTGAACAATGAAAAATTGTCAGACTAATTCAGTCAGTACCGATCACTGGTTCAGCCCTAGAATTTACAGAAAATGGTGGTAATACAACTGACACTTTTGACATTGTGCTTCGTTATGGAAAAGATAATAAAGTCTTTCGCTTAAAAGTTAAAATTGCTCCAACTAGTCATTGATACAGCCATAATGTTGAACCATTATTTAACTATGTAGACTTTGAAATTCTAAAAGAATTTATCTTCAAAGTCAACCAAAGTATGGTTTTAAAAAGAAAAATCTCTGACACACTTACTGACTGAGATAAGTTCAGAAGAGATACAGACTGAAGTTACATGTCATATATGTTTACAATCAATACTCCACATGAAGGAAGAGTTGAGGATATCTTTAGACCTACCTCAAAAAACTTTGATCCTAAGCCAGAACCTACAAGTTGAAATCCAATTTCAATTATTAAGAATGTACATATTAAAAATATGCGCTACTATGAAACTCAAGGTTCACACCAAATTTTGAGAATGAATCCATATTTCACTTATAGAAACGGGATCAAAACTTCTAAATACGCACACATGGGGCAAAGTCTTTACATCATTGTTGATAGATGACAAGAAGAAGGACCTGATATTCAAAACTGATATTAATAATACAAATCAAAATGAACCTTCAACGGTTCATTTTTTTGTTACCTTACCCAACTATATTCATTAAAAAATTTAAATTGTAAATTTTTTTGCAACCAATCAGAAAAAGTAGTTAATCACTAATATATTGTCTTTTTCCAAAAAGTCAGATTTCTACTCCAAAAACATAAATAAATCGACTTATTGGTCTTTGATAACTATTTTTAGATGTTTTTTTATTGGAATTTCCAAATAAAATAAATAGAAATTAAAAATCCAGTATTTTTTGCAATAGTTCTATAATGTGGGCAGAAAATTTGTAAGTTTTATATTTAAGGCTTACTTTCATTTATTAGGAGATATATATGAAAAAAACTAAAAAATTATTCTTATCATTTGCAGTCCTAGCTGGTATAGGTGCAACTGCTGCTGCAGTTGCCTGTAGTACAAGTGTAGTTGAAAAAACTAAATCTGAAAATGATAATAAACTAACAAGCACTACAACACCTGTAGCAGTTAGTGAACTTGTAAAAGAACCAAAAGTAGAAACTAACAAGGTTGAAAAACCATCTACAGAAGTTTCTAAAACTTCTGTAGAACAACCAGAAATCAATAACGTTGAAGTTAAAGTTGAGCCTGCAGTACAAGAAAGTAGTGTCTCAGTTAATGAGCAAAAACAGGATTCAGAAGAATCTTCAAAAACCAAGGAAATTCACCACCATTTAGAAAGTGGTGATCATTCTGAAGAAGATTGAACTGAAGAAACTAAAAAAGCAACTGAAGAGTGAAATAAAGTTGAAAATGGTCTACTTGATATTTTTGGAAGTGAAAAAACAATCTATTTAAAAGACTATAAATTAACTACTCGTGAATTTATTAAGCAAAACAAAACTAAATCATTTAGTTACCAACTTGAGTGATTGTTAGCTAATACGACTTTGACATCTGCTCAGAAAAACAAGGTTAAAGAATTATTAAAAACAAAAATTTTAAATTCACCAATTGCAAAAAATTTCTATCTAGTTGAGAAAAAAGATTCAGTAGAAATTGTTTTAAGACTTTTATATGCAGTCGATTTTAAACAATTTAATCTAGAACTAGTTGTTAGCGGCTATGTTGATCAACCTAAAAAAGTGGTAAAAAGAGAAACAGTTTCTAAGCCACAAGCTGAAACTCAGGTTAATGTTAAAGAAGAAACAACAAAGGAAAAAGTTGAACCTCAAACAACAACAGCAAAACCTGCACCTTCACAAAAAGATTCTAAAAAGCATGAAGAAGAAAAAGGTATGGGAATTTCAATTTCATACGTAAAGCCAGTTGACAATACACCGATTGGCGCAATTCCTTTACCACCAGAGCCTGATCCAAATACTAGAAAAAGCATTTACGAAAATCATCCCCTTGATTTTGTTTACTTACCAAATGGTAATCATCAACTAGTTGCTTCACTTGCAGTTAATCTAGATAATTTAGCTAAAGCTAAAATTATTAGGCTAAAATCAGGCAAAACTCCTAAACAATATTTTGAATGATTCTCAAAACTTCACCCTAGTGATTCGCTAGTTAATTTATTTGATGAGCACTCACTAGATTTCAATAGAAGAGAAGAAGCAACACCTTCATTTAGCCACTATGGATATTTAATTGCTAAGACTAATGTTAAAAATGTGGAATGAAAATGAAATCAAAAAGTTGTTTCCCAATCACTTTCAGTATCATTTACCTTAAATTATAACAATAAAGATGTTAAATACAACTTTACATTTATTACACAAGATAATAAACTCGATGAGTTAGATGATGTAATGTTTGATTTATCAAGTCGTTATGAAGTAAGACAACCAGGAATTGAAGGTGAAAAAGATACTGCCGGAAATTACTATCGTTCAGCTAGGGCAGTTTCAAATAAGATTAATGTTTATGAATTTATGACTAAATTCTCTAGAGATCGTAACTTACAAAACAATATGACTATGCTAGGTGATTTCTTTGCAAATGCTAGTTTAACTAATGAACAGTGAAAAGTTGTAAGACTAATTCAATCAGTTCCAATCACTGGTTCAGCACTAGAATTTTCAGAAGCAGGAGGAAACACAACTAATACTTTTGACATAGTTTTACGCTATGGTCGTGACAATAAAGTCTTTCGCTTGAAAGTTAAAGTTACTCCAACAAAACACTGATATTCAAGAAATATCGAGCCTTTATTTAACTATGTTGACTTTGAAATTCTAAAAGAATTTATCTTCAAAGTCAACCAACGTATGGTCTTAAAAAGAAGAACAGCCAACGAACAAGCCGATCGAAGTAAACTTCAAAGAGATAAACCTTGAGACTATATTTCATTCTTATTTACAATTAATACACCACATGAAGGTAGAGTTGAAGATATCTTTAGACCTACTTCAAAAAACTTTGATCCTAAACCAGAACCTACAAGTTGAAATCCAATTTCAATTATTAAAAACATGCATATCAAAAGTGTACGTTATTATAAAACTGAAGGATCACACGAAATTTTAAGATTGAATCCATACTTCACCTATAAAAGTGGTCGTAAAAATTCTGCATACGCTCACATGGGACAAAACCTATTTATTATTGTTGATAGATGGCAAGAAGATGGACCAGATATTCGATACTGATCTTAATTTATTAAAGCAAATGAACCTTAACGGGTTCATTTTCATTTTTTCAGGTTTAATAAATTGGTTGATAAATAGAACTGTCGCTAATTTAAGGGTAAGTAAAAATGCAGAAAAATATGCTGCATTATATTTTTGTTAAATAACAAAATAGAATATTTATGTTCATTAATATTTGTAAAAATATTATTTGATTTTATTTTTTAGTTTAAGGATTTGAAATTAGTGACTGAGTTATTTGATATTGTTTTTTTCTAAAACAGAATCAATTCTTTTGACATCTTTTTGGACACTTTTTAGGGTATCATCAATTCTTTTGACATCTTTTTGAATGCCGCTCACAGTTTTATCAAGTCTTGCAACATCTGCTTTAACTTCAACCATGTCTTTTTGAAGAACCTGTGTGGTTTTATCAATTCTTGCAACATCAGTTTTTAGTTGATTAATATCTTCTTGCATTACACCAATAACAGATTCTATTCTCGCAAAACCTTCTAAGACTATTTTTGCTAGTTGTTCAACAGTCATTATGCCACCACCTTTAGTTCTTAATTTATATGCTTTAATTGTACATACTAATCCACCATTTTCATTAAAAACAAGATCTAATTCTAAATCACTATATTCTTTAAATAACGGAGAAATTTTTCTGGAAAGAGTACTTCAGTCTTTATAAGTATTGTTGGTTTTCATTTAATTCCTTGTATTGAATTTTTGTAGACCGAACACAAATCTACATAATAAATTATATAAGAATAGTTTAAGAATTGTTCACTCTAGTTTTTTTGCAGGTTTTGTTCCACATTTTTAATTAAGATTTATTGAACAAAACTTTCATAATTAGGTTATTTTTTCAAAGGTTTTTTCTCAATATAAGTTAATAATATTTCTGCTTGTCCTTTTAATTTTCATCCTATTTTATGTTTTAAAATTAAAGAATAACCCTTTGTAAGAGAATAATAATCAACATTTAAATAACCTTTTATAACTGTTATTTGTGTTCAATAAGCATTCTCTTTTTTAATAAAAATTTCATCATCAACAATTAATTTTTCAATATTGAAAAATTCACTTTCAAATAAAATACCTTCTTCTTTATTAATTATTTCTATTTTGTTTTTTAAATTTAAAACATTAAAACTATGATCTAGATGAAGCTCTCTTTTTTCATTATTTATATCTAATCTATCATAGTCATAAAGTCTAAAAGTTAGATCTGAATTTTGCTGAATTTCAAAAACTGTTATGCCTTTTGTAATTGCATGAATTGTGCCATGAGGAACATTAATTAGATCTCCTTTTTTAACTGTTTCATAATTTAAAATTTGGTCTCAATTATTTTGTGAAACATGTTCTTTAAAAGTGTCTATATTTTCTACTTTTGAACCATAAATTATTTGTGCATTTTTAGGTGCTTCTAGAACGTATCAACACTCTGTTTTTCCTAGCTTATAAAAATGCTTTTCAGCGTATTCATCATCAGGATGTACTTGAATACTTAGATCATCATTTGCATCTATTATTTTGCCTAAAAGTGGGTACAGGTCGCCATAATAGTTACCAAAAAATTTTTTATTTGCTCTGTAAAATTCCGAAAGTAAAACTTCTTGTCCTAAATTAATAATTACACTTTCTTTATTTTCCAGAGCCGAAATTACAAGTGCTTCTCCTATATTTTTTCTGTCTGAATTAAATCAATTTGCTAAGTGATTTCCACCTCAAATTTTATAGTCAAGATAAGGTTTTAAAATTAAATATTTAAACATAGTTAGATTTTAAATTTTATCTTAAATAATTAGCAAAAATATTTGATTAATTATTAGTGCATAATTAGTAAAAAAAACTCAACACTTTGTAGTGTTGAGTAAATAATTTATTTTTTATTTTCAGGGTTCAAATTAAGTGTCTTAATATTTTTCTTTTTAAGCATTTCAATTAATTCTAATCTGACATTTGGTCGCTCATTTTCTAATACGTTTGATCGTGCATATGGATCATGTTGCACAAAATGATGAGCAGATGTTCGATCTCCACCTTGCAATTCTGGAAGGTAAGAAAAGACAATTGCATAGTTTTTGAAATTAGCATCAACTACCATTGATCCTGAATTTCCTGCATTAACTTTTTCGCCTGAGTATAAACTTTCAGTTGCAGTTTTAGTAGTAGTTGTGTATAGTCCATTTTCAGGATTAGATACATGCTTACTTGTTGGATAATTAACTGAATTTAATTCATTATATCTGCCACCTACATCATAAGGAGCGTAATATTTATCTCATGTTTCTTTGTCTCAATCTCTGAAGAAACTTTGAGCTATAACATTTGAAACTCCTGAAGTCACAAATGATTCTCTTAGTGAAGAAGTAGCTGTTCTATCTGATGAACGATACGATAAAATTCTGCCGTTTTCACCTTGTAAGCCTGGATAACCTGCAACATATGAATTAGTGCGATCATCAGTTCTAGGATCTAAATCTAAAGTATTAAATCATGCTTTTTGTTCTGCTTCAGGTTTTTTCAAAATCTGATGTAAAGCAGGTCATGCTTTTTCAAGATCTGAATCTTTAAAAACCATTTTTAGTAAAACTAAATCAGGGCCAGCAAGTTGGTAGGTATATGTAAATTGATCTTCTTCTCTTTTCATACCACCGCCTAAAATAACAGAAGCTTGCTCATCACCAGAGCGATAAATATGACCTGCTGTATATTGAGGCATATAGATAATGCTGTTGATAAAGTTTTTTCTAGTATCTGTCAATCATGAAGGACTTTGATCTGTAGCATTTAATTGTGTATAGTTATTATCCAAAAACATTGGCTTTTGAAAGCCAACTACTTCCATATCCTGTCTTTGATAAGTTGGGCTTTGCTTTCCTTGTTCAGTAGTAGGGTTTGAAAGAGCACTTGATGAAATTGGATCAGTTTTTGAATAATCATCTGTTTCAAATCTATTTCATGTGAATGATGAAAAACCAGAGTTTCTTAATCAACTATTTTGCTTGTTAAAGATCTTTTTATTATTAGGTCTATTCTTTTTATTTTCTTCAAGACGACTTTTTGCTAACTTTATTCTATCAGGATAATCTTTAAGTAATTCTTCATAATTTGACTCATTCAAATTAGCGTATTTATCTTCATATCAATTAAAATATTTTGCTCAAGTCGCTAAGTCAACTTCTGGTGATAACTTACTATTTTCAAAGACATAACCCATTATAAATCTTGAAGCTGTTGTTCCAGCAATCATGCCTATATCTAATACGTGCTTATTAGTTGCAATGATAAATGCGTGTTGGTCTTGTGGTAAGTTTGGGTCAATAATTTTGTCGACTACTCAAGCTGTACCACCTGTTGCAAGTGACTGATTAAATTTAACTCCACTTGTATCATTTTGTCCAAATCATGAAGAATATTTTTGTATCTTAATGTCGGGTTTTAAAGTTTTAAAACCTTCAATATTTCTATCAAATGTTTTCTTAACATTTTCTCATGTTTGATTTTTATCATCATCTCAATCATCATTTTCGCTTAATCAACCTCCATATGATCAATTTAATGAAACAGTGCGATCATTAATATGCTTAATGTAATCATAATCATTTTTTAGATCTACATTTGCTTTATTTAAATCTATTTTGAAGGACTTATTTTGAGTACCTTTTTTATATGTAACATATAAAGTCATGGTTCCAGTTTTATTATCAATATTTTCTGCATAGAACATAATGTCACTAATATCTGGATCAACTTGTTCAAATAACTTGTAAGTTTTTTCAACTTCACTAACATTATTTAAATAAATGTGATCTGATAAAATTGACTTTTGATTCATTCTAATGTCATCGCTTAAAGTTAATAACTTTCAAGCAAGCATCTTAGGATTTTGCCCCATCTCATTATGAGTTACTAAATATTTTAGTGAATTTAAATTTAATTTAAATTCGCTATTAGCCATTTCAACGGCAGAATCTTTAACTTCTTGAGTTGGTTTAAGTAATTGTGGTGCACTTGCTATTAAATCTAAATTCATGTTCTTAGGTGGCTTAAGTGCTGCAATTTTACTTAATGATCTTCAAGCAATAAATTTTTGATTGTATCAAAAATTATAGCTTTGTTCAAAATATGAATCAGGGTTAATTTCAAAACCATTTTTGATAAGTTCATCACGCTGTTTAACAGCTTGACTATATTTATTCTGATTAGGATTTCATTCTGGAGCATCTAAATTAGGAATTGCTTTTTGAAAATCATCGTCATTAACTCTGTCTTTGATACTGTCATTTTGCGTTGTTCATTCATTACTTCTAGTTTCTGTTTTTTTACTTCCAGATAAACTATAAATATATTCATGAGAAGCAGGTTGTTCAGTATGAAGTGTTGTTTTGATTTGATAACCTTGGAATTTTTTTAAATCAGTTTCAAATTTTTGGACATAAGATTCAGGTGGTTTTGGTGACTGAGAATGACCCGGGTTTGCCTGTTGAGGATTTTGATCAACAGGCTTATCTTGTTTTGGAGTTTGATTGTCTTTAGTATCAGGAGGATTTTGATCTCCAGGTTTATCTTGTTTTGGAGTTTGATTGTCTTTAGTATCAGGAGGATTTTGATCTCCAGGTGGGTTGGGGTTGGGTTTATTTTGAACAAGTGTTGCTTGCTTTAAATCAACAATTTTAATTGTGGCAGTTTTTACATCTTGTTCTTTACTTACACTTAAATAAACTGATAAAGAAGACTTTGAAACATCGGCAGCAACAAGCGTAACTTTAGAAATTTTATATCCATCTTTCAATGCTTTTTCAAAAGTATTTTTATTAGATTCATCTAATAAATTCAAAAAAGATGTTTGTACATCTTTGGTTAAGTTTTGTAGTTTTTCCTTTAGTTTAGATAGTTCCTGATTTGAACTATTTGTCTTAATTTCTTTAGGTAAACCATCAATAATTGCTTGTGCATTTAAAACAGGTGCAGGTTCATTTTGTTGCGTACAAGCAATTGCTGCAACGACAGCAAATGATGTAGCAGGCAATGACATAATTGTTAGTAATTTTCTTCTTTTCATAAACAAATCCTTAAAAGAGTTTTATCTCTCTAATTCAATTTTATTCCCGTTTTTTTTTTTTTTTGTTTTGCTGAAAAAGCCTGAATTTTGCACATTTTTGTAATAAATGTGCTAGTTTTAAAAAACAGGTAAATATTAAAAAAAACAACACTTATAAAAGTGTTGTTAGATTATTTTTACTTTTCAGGATTTAAGTTAAGTGTCTTAATATTTTTCTTTTTCAGCATTTCAATTAGTTCTAACCTAACATTAGGTCGCTGATTTTCTAAGACATTTGAACGAGCATAAGGATCTTGTTGCACAAAATGATGTGCTAGTGATTTAGCTCCACCATTCACTAATCCAGGCACATATGAAAAAATAATTGCATAGTTTTTAAAGTTGGCATCTATCACCATTGTTCCTGAATTTCCAGGATGAACCTGATCACCTGAATAAAGACTTTCAGTTGCTACTCTAGGAGTAACACTGAATAAACCATTTTCTTTATTAGATATTATCTTACTTGCAGGAAAAACTGGGATATTTGCTTCATTAAATTTACCACCTAAATCATAAGGTGCATAATATTTTTTAAAAGCTATTTCATCTCAATCAGCAAAAAATGTTTGACTAATATTTTCAGAAACACCTTGTGTAAGAAAACGCTCTCTTAAAGTAGATGTTGCTGCTTTTTCAGGAGTTCGGTATGAAAAAATTCTGTCATTTTCATCACCTGATGCAGGATAACCTGCCATATATGAATTAACACGCTCATCTGTATAAGGGTTTAAATCAATTCCATTAAATCATTTTTTCTGCTCTTCTTCAGATTTATGAACTATTTCATAAAGTGCTTTTCAGTATTTTTTTAAGTCTTCTTCTTTAAAGATCATTTTGATCAAAACAAGGTCAGGACCAAGCAGTTGATGAGTATAGTAATTATTAGTTTCTTCACGTTTTAAGCCACCACCTAATCTAGAATCGCCTTGTTCATCACTTGCACGATAAACATGACCGGCACTAAATTGAGGATTATAGATAATGCTATTGATAAAGTTTTTTCTAGTGTCAGTTAATCATGAAGGACTTTCATCAGTTGCATTTAATTCTGTATAGTTATTGTCTTTAAAAAGTTTACCTGAAAAGCCAACGACATCAAGTGGTAATTGATGGCGAATTGGAAGTTGATTTTTCTGTGCTTCAGTTAGATTATGAATGTGTTTTGAATCAATTGGATCAGTTTTTGTATAATCATCTGGTTCAAATCTATTTCAAGTAAATGAAGTAAAACCAGAATTTTTTAATCAACTACTTTGTCTATTCATGATTTTACGATTTGTTACAATGGCTTGCTCATTTAGTTTAATACGATCTTTAATTAGTTCAATTTTATCAGGCTGATCTTTAAACAATTCTTGATAGTTTTGCTTATTTATTGAAGCGTATTTTTCGTTATATCAAGGGAATCTTTTAACATAAGTTAAAAGATCAACTTCACCTGATAAATGCTCATTTTCAAAAGTGAAGCCATTGAAAAATCTCGAAGTAGTTGTTCCTGCAAACTGTCCAATATCAATCACATGTTTATTTGTAGCAACAACAAAAGCGTGTTGACCTTGAGGTAAAGAAGGGTCAATTATTTTATCAACTACCCAACCTGTACCACCTGAACCTGACAGTCTTGTTCACTTAACACCACTTGTATTGCTCTGCCCAAAGTATGAAGAAAATTTTGATGCTTTATAGCTTTCAGGAACATCCTTAAAACCTGAAATTCGTTGCTTAAAAATACTATGTAAATTTTTTCAGGTATCATTTTTATCATCATCATATTGATCATTTTCATCAAATCATCCTGCATATTTTCAAGCAATTGAAAATGAACGATCATTAACATATTTAATGAAATCGTAGTCACTTTTTAATTCGCTATTTTGCTTATTTAGTTCGATTTTAAATGATTTAGAAGAACCATTCTTTTTATATGAAACATATAAAATCATGTTTCCAGTTTTGTTATCAACTTTTTCAGCATAGAACATAATGTCACTAATATCTGAGTCAACTTTTTCAAAAAGTTTGTAACTTTTTTCATCTTCGCTTATATTATTTAAATAAATATGGTCTGATAAAACCGTCTTTTTATTTAAACGTATGTCATCACTCAAAGTTAATAATTTTCAAGCAAACATTTTAGGGTTTTGACCCATTTCATTATGAGTTACTAAGTATTTTAGTGAATTTAAATTGAATTTTAATTCACTATTTTCCATAGCAACGGCATCTTTTTTAACTTGTTCACTAGGCTCAAGTGGTAAAGGTGCTTCAGCAATTTTATCAATATCTACTTTAGCTGAAGCACTAATTAAATGTTCAATTGAACGATGAGCAATTAATTTTTGGTTGAACCAAAAATTATAGCTTTGATCATAATTTTGATCAGAATTTATATTAAAACCATTAGCAAGCAGTTCATCTTTTTGCTTTTTAGCCATGGTATATGTATTCTGATTAGGATTTCATTCAGGAGCATCTAAATTAGGAATTGCTTTTAAAAAATCATTGTTATTAAGTTTACCCTTAACAGCTTCATTTTGAACACTTCACTCATTACTACGGGTTGCAGTTTTTTTAGAACCTTCGCTATAAATATCAAAGATATAATCATTTTTTTCAGGCTGATCTGTATGTAATTGGGTATTAATTTGATAGCCTTGAAACTTTCTTAAATCAGTTTCAAAGACTTGCACATATGGTTTATCAGGTGGTTTAGGCTGATTTATTGGTTTTTCTGGTTGACCAGTTACAGGTGGATTAGGTGGCGTAACATCAGTTGGTGGTTTAGAATTTACTGCACCTGGGTCTGCAGTTTTAGGTGGTTTTGATTTTTCAGGATCGCCATTTTTAGGTGGTTCTTCTGGGTTATCTGATGGCGATGCACCAGTTGGAGGTTTACCTTTTTCAGGCTGATCAGGTACTTTAGTTGAAGGTGGATTTTGGCTTGAAGTTTGTTTTAAATCGACAATTTTAATTGTCTTATTTTTAACATCTTCAGCATTACTTACACTTAAATAGATCTGCAAAGATGCACTTGATTTATCTGCAGTTGCTAGAGTAATTTTAGAAATTTTATAACCATCTTTTAAAGCATTTGCAAATGTTTGTTTATTAGTTTCATCTAGTAAATTTAAAAAAGTTGCTTGTAAATCAGTACCTAAATTTTGCAGTTTTTCTTTTAATTTATCTAGCTCTTGATTATCTATATTAGTCTTAACTTCACTAGGTAAACTATCGATAATTGTCTGTGCATTGATATTAGTTGGAGTAGGTTGTTGACTGCAAGCTATTGCTGCTGAACCAGCAAATGTTGCAATAGACAATGATAAAATAGTAAACAGTTTTCTTCTTTTCATAAGTAGATCCTTAAGAATTTTTTTCTCTTCTATTTCAATTGTATGCCCGTTTTTTTTTTTTTTGTTTTGGCGAAAAAGGCAGAATTTTGCACATTTTTGTAATAAATATGCTTATTTTGAAAATATTGAAAAGTAGGTACATGTTTCTTTTGTTTACAAAATATAAAAATATTTTGGTGTGCATAAAAAACCTACCACTGTTAGTCAGTGATAGGTTATATAGTTATTAAGTTAACTAGAATATATTTTCAAAATTATTACTTGATTTTGTTTTTTTCTAAAACGCCGTCAATTCTTTTGACATCCTTTTGAAGACCAGTGATTGCATCATAAACTCACTCGTTGAATTTCTCTTGTTTTGCATTTGTTTCCATTTGTTTGTCCATAAATGATTCAAATTTTTCATTTGTTTCCATTTGTTTGTCCATAAATGCTTCAACTTTTTTATTAAATTCATCTTGTTTTACATTTGCTTCTTCTTGTTTTGCAAAACCTTGAATAACAATTACTGCTAAATCATTAATTGTCATTTTTTTAATTGGAGGTTTAGTTGTTTTTTGCTTTAATTGATCTGAAGATACTATGCAAATTCTTAAATGGTCTTCTTTATCTTCACAATCGATTATAATATTTTTATGACCTTCAAAACTTGAGTCAATTACTTTTGAATCTTTTTTTATTTTAATTTTATTCATAATTCCCTTTGCCTTATAAATGTTTTTACTGCTTATTTTTATAATCAAAAACAAGTTATGGTCAAGTTTTTTAGATTTTGAAATTGGTTGACTATTTTATCTTAAAAGCAAAATTAAAAAAACGAACAATGCTTGAAAAAAGCCATCACTTTCTGACAGTGACGGTTTAAATAAATATTGATTAATCAAAAAATATTTTTACTTAATTTTATTTTTTTCTAAAACGCCATCAATTCTCTTGACATCTTTTTTAAGACCAGTGATTGCATCATAAACTCATTCATTGAACTTTTCTTGTTTTTCATTTGTTTCCATTTGTTTGTCCATAAATGCTTCAACTTTTTTATTAAATTCATCTTGTTTTGCATTTGCTTCTTCTTGTTTTGCAAAACCTTGAATAACAATTACTGCTAAATCATTAATTGTCATTTTTTTAATTGGAGGTTTAGTTGTTTTTTGT
>NZ_NQMN01000002.1:471157-486915 GCF_002272945.1 Mycoplasmopsis agassizii
TTTGCAAAACCTTGAATAACAATTACTGCTAAATCATTAATTGTCATTTTTTTAATTGGAGGTTTAGTTGTTTTTTGTTTTAGTTGATATGAAGATACTATGCAAATTCTTAAATTGCCTTCTTTATCTTCACAATCGATTATAATATTTTCATGGTCTGCAAAAGTTGCTTCAATTGCTTTACTTGTTGCTTTTGAGTCTTTATAAATTTCGTTTTTCTTCATAAGAGCCTTTCTAGTTATTTGAATATTTTTCTTATTTAAATTATATATTTAAAAAGTAACTGATTAACAAATTATTTTTTTTCAGAATTTGTTGCAGGTTTAAACTGAGCAAAAAAATGACTTTTAAAAGTCATAAAAAATAAATGCAAGAAACTTGCATTTAATAATTGAGTTTAAATTTATTAATGGATGAATTTAAAGCAAGAAACAGCAAAATTATTTGATTTTATTTTTTTCTAAAACACCATCAATTCTTTTGACATCTTTTTGAAGACCAGTGATTGCATCATAAACTCACTCGTTGAATTTCTCTTGTTTTGCATTTGTTTCCATTTGCTTGTTCATGAATGATTCAACTTTTTTATTAAATTCATCTTGTTTTGCCTGACCTTGAAGAACAATTAAAGCTAAATCATTGATTGTCATTTTCTTAATTGGTGGTTTAGTTGCTGTCTGTTTAAGTTTATCTGAAAACACTGTGCAAACTCTTAAATCATTTTCTTTATCTTCACAATCTATTGTAATATTTTCATGATCTGCAAAAGTTGAGTCAATTGCTTTACTTGCAGATTTTGAGTCTTTATAAGTTTCGTTTTTCTTCATAAAAGCCTTTCTAAAAAATATTGGATTATTTAAATTATATATTTAAAAGAGCAACTGTTTAACAAATTAATTTTTTTCATAATTTGTTGCAGACTTAAAATGATGTGAAAAACTACTTTTGAAAGAGATAAAAAAATAAATGCAACATGAAAATTGCATTTATTTTGGTTTGTTTAGTTAATTACTTAATAGCTTCAAGTGCTTTTGCAATGTTTTCTTTTAGAATTCTGGCTGATTCATCAAATTGTTTTTTAACTTCAGGTTTTAAGTCAAGTTCAACAACTTTTTCAACCCCGTTAATTCCTAAAACAGCAGGTACTCCGATGAATAAGTCTTTTTGTCCGTATTCACCATTTAAGTAAGCGCCAACTGAAGTAACACGGCGTGCATCTTCAACAATCATTCTTACTAAGTGAGCTGTTGTTGCTCCAATTCCGTAGAATGTTGAACCTTTATGGTTAATAATTTCATATGCTTTGCGACGTACTCTTTGCATCATGTCAAGTAGTTCTTGCTCTGAAATTTTCATATCTTTTGTATATTCTTTATAAGGAATACCTTCAATTGAAACATAGTCAGTTGTATATAATGAACTATCTCCATGCTCTCCAAAAACTAGTGCTGAAACAGCTGAAGCATTTAGACCTAGTTGTTTAGCAATTTCAAATTTAAATCTTGAAGTTTCTAGAGCTGTACCTGATGAAATCACACGGTTTTTTTCAAAACCTGTGACATGTGCATAAACATATGTCATAACATCAACTGGGTTAGCGTTAATAACTGTAACTCCATTAAAGCCTGATGCTTTAACTTTACGAGCAATATCAGCCATAATACGAGCATTGTCGTTAACCATTTCTAAACGAGTTTCACCTGGTTTTTGTGGTCTACCAGCTGTAATAACAATTACTGAAACATCTTTTAGATCTTTAAAATCATAAACTTTGACAGCTGAACCCATTTCGTGGTTTGCTAGAGAGTCTTCAAAATCTAAAACATTTCCCTCTAATTTAGTTACGTTAAGATCGATAATTCCATATTCTGCAGCGATTTGATTTTGAATCGCAGCAGCAATAAATGAAGTACCTACGAATCCTGCACCAATAAGTGCAATTTTTCTTCTTGAATGTGACATTTAAAAATTCCTTTCATATGCAAGCGGTGGTTTTATATTTAATTTGCATATGTAAAAATTATATGTTTAATAATTTCAGATGTTGCAAAAAAGTTTCAGTCTGTGAAAATTTCCAGAAATTTTTCACAATGACCCCATTTTTTGCAACTTTTGGACCAATTTTGCAGGAGTTTTTCAAAGTTGTGCCAGATAGTCATATAATTAAAACCATCAATATATAAATTTAGAAAGGTTTAATATGAATAAATATTTTATTAGCCTCTTTTCAGTCAAAAATTTAGCTAAATCAGTTGAATTTAAAAGAGGTATAATCATGTGGATTACCATATTAATGGGTTATTTCCTGTTTATTACAGCCTGGTTTGCTGCAGGATATACTCAAGGTAATGCTACTATTGGTTGAAGACCTGTGTTTTTCGGAACTGAAACACCTGATGAAGTTACAACTCAAGCCGTTAACTACATTATTACATTAGCTCGTGGTATCGGTTCATTTATCATTGGTTGAATAGTTGTTAAATTCACTCATAAATGAGCTGTTTTAGCAGCGATGACATTCTTAGCAATGTCAATTCTATCAATCACAATTGGTGCTGCAGTTGGTGGTCAAGGAGGATATGCATTATTCATTATCTTCAGACTATTATTAGCAGTTGGGGGAACAACTTTAATTATTTTATTACAACCAGTTGTTGCTAAAAGTGTTAAAAATCCTAAAACAAAAGCGATCATGTCATCAATTTCACCACTAGGATTCAACACAGCTTTCATTGTTATGACAGCGTTTTTCATTAAGCCAGATACTGCTAATTTCTTAATTACAAACTGATACTGATTCTCATTAATTTGAGCCTTAGTTACATTAGTTCCACTAGTAACTTATATCTTTATAGGTCAAAATTTTGAAATTGCTTCAGGGGCATCATCAGATGCGACAACTGAGAAAAAAGCGACTTTAGGAAGCGTTTTAAGAGAAAAAAATACTTGAGCATGAGTTTTAGTTTACGGACTATGATTAATTGCTGCAGTTATGCCACTAAACAGTTTAAACACAACAGCTAATACTACTTTACTGGCTGAAGCTCACATGGGATTATTGGGCGCAACTGATGGAGTTACTCAAGGAAACTTAGTCAGAATTTGAGCGATCACCTTCGTTGCAGGAGTTTATGTAGGTGCCTTTACTGTCGGAAGATTTTCAAAAACATCAGCTAGAAGAAAACCATTTATGATTGCTATAACTTCACTTGCAGCGCTATTTTGAATTTTATCAGTAGTTGTTGTTAACGAAGTTGCAAGCGTGGTTCCTTACTTTATTTTTGCCTTCTTAATGGGAGTAATGATTTGAGGAATTCAAGGACCATTATTAAATAACCCTTATGATTTTGCAGGAGCAACACCACAAAAAGTTGGTATCTTCTTTGGAATTATTTGAGGATTTGGTTACACCATCTTTACAGGTGGAAACATCATCTTAGCACTAATTAACCCAAAAGCGGGAACAGGCAATGCAATTGCTTATTATGCAGTCTTAACAATTTTAATTTCGTTATTACCTGCATCATTAGCCTTAACAAAAGAGTCTCGACCAAACGGTAAAATTAGTTTCAATCCATTTGGAAAATAAATAAATATAAATCTTTAAATGTGACTTTTGGGTCACATTTTTTGATTTAATTTTTTCTCTTCTAGTTTAAAATATTAATGTCTAGTTGAATTTATTAAAATGCACTGTCAAATTCAAACTAGACACAAATTTTTCAAAATTTATTTTTTCTTATAGTTTGGATAAATTTAAAATTTGGTTTAATATCTTAAACCCTTTGAAGCAATTCAAAGGGTCTTTTCTTTTTTAAAATAAATTTTCAATTTTTTTGGATTTTCATTAAAATGTGCATGCCTATTTAGGACAGCTAAGCGAACACATTAGGCTGCAAACTTAACTAGGCATGAACGCTATAAAAAATTTACTTTTTTATATTATTCTCATAAATTGTTTTTGGACAAAGTCCACCCTTTGAAAGTTTTTTTCAAAGGGCTTTATTTTTTTAAATGGCTATTTTACTAGCAAAATTATTAAGCAAAGATTTAAAAAAATCAACTTTAAAAAATTTAGAAAATTTTTTAAATCTTATTTAAAATATTAATTACCTAGATATTAGGTGTAAGTATCTAGGTAGTCTTGGTTTTATGTTATAAAGCCAATTTCTAGGAGAAACCTCTTGAGTAATTCAGGGGGTTATTTTTTATAAAAATAATTTAATTATTTTGACATTTTAGTAAAATAATGGTGCCTAAATTTTATAGCTTTATTTAGGCAAAAAATAAAAGTTTGGAATCCTTCCGAAAAAGCCCTTGATTTATTTCAGGGGCTTTTTTATGCAGTTTTTTGATGTAGATTTTGAAGTTTTAAGACTTCAAAATTTAGTAAAAAACTAATTCTTAAAAAAGCGTTAAAGAAAAAAATAATTTAGTTCTTTAATCAGTTATTTTTGCAACTGCACTAGTATTTAGTTAAACAAAGTAATTAACTTTCTAGGAGCGAAAATGGCTTTCATTAATAAGCAAAAAATCATTATTTCATTAACGAGTTTCTCGTTAATATCAGTGCCAATAGTTGCAATCGCTTGCAGCCAAAAAGTGCAAGAAGAGCAAGATTCATGACTTGTAAATATTAAAAAAGTAATCGATAAATCAAGTTATTCATTAAAGACAACCCTAAGAAGTCGAACTAAAGATCAACTTGAAAAAATAATCAAAGAATATGTTGATACTAACGGCACTAGCAAATTAGATGAACTAGTTGAAACTAAATCTGATAAGACAATTTTAGAAAGTTTAAGTCAGGTTACGATTTCAAATTTAATAGTTAATAAGTCACTTAGTGAGCATCAAATTGGAGTTAGTTTTAAAGTTACTTCAAAAATTAAGATCAACTTTTTTGAAAATATTACAATCACTTTAATAGATGTAGCAACAGAACTTTCTGATGATAATAATGTTATTCCTGGAATGCCTAAGCAAAAAGAACCTGATAAAAAAACACCTAAAAAAGACACTGATTCAGGTTCAAAGCAAACTGAACCACTCCCTGATCCAGGCTCAAAACAAAGTGAACCTAAAAAGGAAAAACCAACTCCTGATCCTAATCAAAAACCAGCAATAGATAAGCCAAAAACACCAGAAGAAATTGCCGAAGAAAATAAATGAAATGCTTTTAGTGACCAAGAAAAAGTTGACTATTTAGTTGCTCAAGTTTTTGGAAAAATTACTTTTCATAAAAATAATGAGTCAATCAACTACGAGCAAATTATCGCTGAATCCAAAAAACCTGAAAATAAAAACAAGTTTTTGCAGATGTTAAAAGAGATTTCAAACGAGTTTAAAAATCTAGTTGAAAAGTACCAAGGTGTAACTTTTGAAGTAAGTGAAATTGGCAAAAATGCAGTTTACCCACTTTGAGGTTATGGACTGTTTAAATACAAAAATGCTAGCCGAGTGGGCATTGCTAACTTCATTAATGAAGTAAAATAGGCAGAAACTGCAAAAAATGTGAAATGAAAAAAATATTAAACCTGTTTTTGTAGGTTTAATATTTTATTGTTTATCATTTTATATGCTGTCGATTAATCCCTAATTATCTAATTTTATGCTTAGCACTCGACTAGCAAAAAATTCTTAATTTTAGATTAATCAGGCAACTTTAATGCAATTGAAGTAATTTTCAGGAAAATTTTTCACATATTGTGAAAAAAAACGTCAATAAATTAAAACGTTTCAAGAAAGTTATAAAATTAATTTATATACAAAAATTTTATTGGAGAAACATGAGCAAAAAATTTAAATATGTTTTCGACGGTCACGTAATGAGTGACAAAAAAGAATTAATTCGATTCTTAGATGTTGAAGGTAACTTAACAAAAGAAGGTAAAGAATATTTATCTTCAAAATCAAAGGAAGATAAAGCAGAACCTTTATCAACTGAAAAATTACTAGAGGCGTATTCATACATGGTTAAATCACGTGAGATGGATACATATATGACCCAGTTACAAAAACAAGGTCGTATGTTAACTTTTGCACCTAACTTCGGAGAAGAAGCACTTCAAGTAGCAACTTCAAGTGCAATGGATCCAAAAGTTGACTGAATGATTCCAGCCTTTCGTTCAAACGCAACTATGCTACAACTAGGTGTACCAATGGTTCACCAAATGCTATACTGAAACGGTAGTGAACAAGGAAACAGAATTCCTGATGGTGTTAACGTAACACCAATTGCGATCGTTATCGGAGCGCAATATTCACACGCTTCAGGTGTAGGATACGGAATGAAATTAGCTAAAAAAGCTAACCCAAGTTCAAAAATGGGAGTTGCAGTTACTATCGTTGGTAATGGTGGAACTAGTGAAGGCGAAACCTATGAATCAATGAACATGGCTAGCGTACAAGGTTGACCTGTTGTTTATACAGTTAACAACAACCAATGAGCTATTTCAACCCCTGTTAAAGATTCAACAACTGTAGCAATTTCAGGAAAAGCACACGCTGTTGGAATTGTTGGTGTACGTGTTGATGGTAATGACTTATTAGCATCATATGCAGTTATGAAAGAAGCAATTGAATATGCACGTGAAAATTCACGCCCTGTTTTAGTAGAGTTTGTAACTTGAAGACAAGGTGTTCATACTTCAAGTGATAACCCAAGAATTTATCGTACTGAAGCTGAAGAAAAAGAACAAGAAAAATGAGAGCCTTTCCACAGAATTAAAAAATACATGTTTGATAACGGTATTTGATCTGAAGAAAAAGACAAAGAACTTGTTGAAAAAGTTCAAGCAGAAGTTAAAGCTGCTTATGAAAAATCATTATCAATTATTGATAATGAAGGTATTGATGAAATCTTTGATTACACCTATGCTGAATTACCAAAACACTTAGTTGAACAAAAAGCACACGCAAAAAAATATAGTTCAAAAGGAGCAAAATAATGGCTAAAAAATCAATGAACAATATTGAAGCACTTACAAACGGTATTGAAATTATGATGGAGAAAGACCCTAAAGTTGTTCTATATGGACAAGATGCAGGGTTTGAAGGTGGAGTATTCCGTGCTACCCAAGGACTTCAAGCAAAATTCGGTACTGACCGTGTTTGAGATTCACCTATTTCAGAAGCTGCTCAAGCAGGAGTAGCTGTTGGTTTAGGAATTTATGGTTACAAAGCAATTGCTGAAATTCAATTCAGTGGATTCTCAATGCAATCAATGGCACAAATGTTTACAAACGCAGCACGTTACAGAAACAGAAGCCGAGGTCGTTATTCAGTGCCAATGGTATTAAGAATGCCAGTTGGTGGACAAGTTCGCGCTCTAGAGCACCACTCAGAAGCACTTGAAGGACTTTATTCACACATTCCAGGGCTAAAAGTTGTTATGCCATCTAACCCAATCGACATGAAAGGGTTAATTATTGCAGCGATCGAAGATCCAGATCCTGTTGTTTTCATGGAACATAAACACTTATACCGTTCATTTAAACAAGATGTTGAAGAAGGTTACTACAAAGTAGAAATCGGTAAAGCAGCTAAAGTTTCTGAAGGTGAAGATGTTACAATCGTTTCATATGGATTTATGTTACATGCAACTATTGAAGCACTACAAAAACTAGATGCACAAGGTAAAGCACCTTCTGCAGAAGTAATTGACTTAAGAACTATTTCACCTTGAGACCGTGAAACTGTTTTAGAATCTGTACGTAAAACTGGTCGCTTAATTGTTGTTTCTGAAGCAGTTAAATCTTATTCAGTGGCAGCAGAAATTATTGCAACAGTTAATGAAGAAGCTTTCATGGATATGAAAGCTCCTGGTTACAGAATTAGTGCTTACGATGTTACAGTTCCACTTCCACGTCTAGAAAAATTAGCATCTCCTACAGTTGATAGAATTGCAGCAGAAATTCTAGACTATATGGAAAAATACTAGTACAATATATAAAAATTTAAAGGTTAAAAAGGAACGTATTATGAGCCAAGCGCAAGTAAAAATTACGCCGCTTGCTCGTGTACTTGCTAACAAAAAAAATATTGATATAACATTAATCAAAGGTAGTGGCTTTAATGGCAAAATCTACGAATCTGATGTTATTAACTATAAACCTTCAAAAGTAGCTGATTTGTCGGCTACTTTTGTTGATAAAAATAGCAATATAAGTGCTAGCAGTATGATGGGCGAGCTAGTTGCTAAACGGGAAAAAATTAATTTTGTCCGTAAAGCAATCGCTAAAGCGATGAAAAATTCATGAGCAAATGTTGCCTATGTTAATTTAAAACATCGTGTCAATGTCTCAAAACTTTGAGACATTAGAAAAGAAATTAAAGATGATGTCAAAGCTGAGAAAAATGTTAACCTAACATTTTTAGCATTTGTAGTTAAAGCAGTTACTTTGGCATTAAAAGAATTTCCAATTTTTGGTGCTAAATATGACGAAAAAACCGAAGAAATTGTTTATCCTAATGCAGTTAACATTGGGATTGCAGTTGATACGGATCACGGATTATTTGTACCAGTTATTAAAGATGCTGATCAAAAAAGTGTGGTAGAAATCGCCGCTGAAATTGTTTCACTAGCAAAAGCAGCACGTGATAAAAATCTAAAACCAGCACAAATGCAAGGAGCAACTTTCACCATTACAAACTATGGTTCAGTTGGCTCACTTCATGGAGTACCTGTGATCAATTATCCTGAAATTGGGATTTTAGGTTTAGGTGCCATCGTTGATGAAGCGTTTTATTCAGCAACTGAGAAAAAATTAGTTGCTGGTAAAGCCATGTATTTAACAACAGCAGCAGACCATCGCTGAATCGATGGTTCAACAATTGGTCGCTTTACTACAAGAGTTGCCAATTTATTAGAGAAACCATCATTATTAGGAGTGTATTAAAATGTTTAAATTTAAATTCGCAGATATTGGCGAAGGTCTTCACGAAGGAAACGTTGCTCAAGTCTATGTCAAAGTGGGTCAAACAGTTGCTGAAGGTGAACCTTTATTTTCAGTTGAAACTGATAAAATGACTAGTGATATTCCTTCACCAAAAGCAGGTAAAATTGCTGAAATTTTACTAAAAGAAGGACAAACAATTCACGTAGGTGATGTGATCTTTGTAATCGATGATGGTTCATCAACTGCACCTGTTAAGGAAGAAGCACCTGCTGAATCTGCTCCAGCCGTAGTTGGAAATATCAGTGTTTCAAATGAAATTAAACCTACCACAGGTCTTTCATTTGGATCTAAAAAATCAGCACCTGCTGCTAGTTCAACTAGTTCAGCAACTATGCCTAAAGGACTAAGCAAACGTGAACAACTTGAATGAGCAAAAAATAATGTAGCAGGTTCAGCAAAACCTGTAGCACCTGCTTCAAGTTCAGCAACAATGCCTAAAGGATTAAGCAAACGTGAGCAACTTGAATGATTAAAAAATCAAGCAAGTGCTCCAGCAGCAACAGTTGCTCCTAGTGCTAGTCCAGCACCAGTTGCGCCAACACCAACACCTAGTCCTGCACCTACAAGTGCACCAGTTGCACCTGCGGCAGGAGAGCGTAAAAAAGTTGATTTTGTGCGTAAAGCGATTGCAAAAGCAATGAAAAATTCATGAGCAAATGTTGCTTATGTAAACTTAGTGCATCGTGCTAATGTTTCAGAATTATGAGACTATAGAGCAGCTATCAAAGACAGTTTATTCGAACTAACAGGTGCTAAAATCACCTTCTTAGCATTCATTATTAAAGCAACTACCCTTGCTTTAAAAGAATTCCCAATTTTTGGGGCAAAATTTGATGAAAAAACCGAAGAAATTGTTTACCCAAGTGCAGTTAATATCGGTATTGCAGTTGATACAGACCACGGTTTATTCGTGCCAGTTATCAAAGATGCTGATAAGAAAAACGTGATTGAATTAGCTAAAGAAATTGTTACTCTAGCTAAAGCAGCACGTGATAAAACTTTAAAACCAGCACAAATGTCAGGGGCAACCTTCACAATTACTAACTATGGGTCAGTAGGTTCATTACATGGTGTACCAGTTATTAATTACCCAGAAGTTGGTATTTTAGGTGTTGGAGCAATTATTGATGAGGCAGTTGTTATTAAAGGTGAAGTAAAACCTGGAAAAGTTATGTACTTAACAACAGCTGCAGACCACCGTTGAATCGATGGATCAACAATTGGGCGTTTTACAACTAGAGTTGTACAACTATTAGAAAATCCAAGATTGTTAGGAGCGTTTTAATGTATAAATTTAAATTTGCTGATATTGGTGAAGGACTTCACGAAGGAAATGTTGCTGAAGTTTATGTAAAAGTTGGTCAAGAAGTTAAAGAAGGAGATTCTTTATTTTCTGTAGAAACTGACAAAATGACTTCAGATATTCCTTCACCAAAAACAGGTAAAATTGCCCAAATTTTACTTGAAGAAGGTAAAACTATTCATGTTGGTGACGTAATTTTCGTGATCGATGATGGTAGTGGAGGTTCATTAGAAGAAGCAGCACCTGCGCCTGCTGCTGAGCCTGAATCAGCTCCTGCCGTTGTAGGAAATATTAGTGTTTCAAATGAAATTAAACCTACCACAGGTCTTTCATTTGGATCTAAAAAAGCAGCTCCTGAAACTACTAGTGCACCAGTTTCAACAGCAGTTGAAACTGCAGCTGCTTCTAATAAAGAAGCAGGAAAAGCATATACAGGTAGCGTTGAAAAAGAATATGATGTCATCATCATTGGAGCAGGTCCAGGGGGATATTTAGCTGCTGAAGAATCTTCAAAACTAGGTTTTAAAACCTTAGTAATTGAAAAAGAATTCTGAGGTGGAGTATGTTTAAACATCGGATGTATCCCAACTAAAGCCTTATTAAATTCAACTCACCATTTAGAAGCAATTACTAGTGCTGAAGAAGTTGGAGTTGTTTTCAAAAACAAAGTTAGTGAAAAAGATATCGACTTTGCTAAGTCATGAATTGGTATTCAAGTTAAAAAAGATCAAGTTGTTACTAAAATAGTTGGTGGTGTAAAAATGCTACTTAAAGCAGCAAAAGTTGACACTATTGAAGCTGAAGCTAAATTTGTTGGGGCACATGAAGTTGAAGCCTTAGGAAAAGTTTATCGTGGTAAAAGAATCGTTTTAGCAACTGGTTCTGTATCAAGAAAATTAACTCTTCCAGGATTTGAAGAAGGATATAAATCAGGTAAAGTTATTACTAGCCGCAGTGCAATTAATATGACTGAATACCCTAAAGCATTAACTATCGTTGGTGCAGGTGTTATTGGTCTAGAAATGGCACAAGTATACGCTTCTGCAGGTGTTGCAGTTACTGTTGTACAAAATTCTGCTGAAGTCTTAAATCCTAAAATTGCTAAATCAATTAAGGATGCTTTAGTTAAAAAACTAACTGATAAATACGGTGTTAAATTCATCTTCAACGCAGCCGTTAAAGAATTTAAAAATTCTAAATTAGTAATCGAAGTTGAAGGTAAAACTCAAGAACTAGCAGCTGATAAAACTCTAGTTTCAATTGGTCGTGTCACTGTACCTTTAAATGCCAAAGATATGGGTGTTAAATTTAAAGAAAACGGCGTGATTGAAGTTGATGAAAATAATGAAACAAACGTTAAAGACTTCTATGCAATCGGTGATGTTAATGCACGCAACATGTTAGCACATGCTGCTTATTCACAAGCACAAGAGCTAGTTAGACATTTTGCAGGACATAAACATATTTATGAAAAACACGAAATTCCTGCAGCAATTTATACTTCACCTGAAATTGCCACAGTAGGTCTAGCACACCATGAAGCAGTTGAAAAAGGTTACAAAGTAATGGTTGCTAAATATGGCTATGCTCATTTAGGTAGAGCACTTGCTACTGCTAAAGAAACAGGGGTTGCTGAAATCTATGTCAATGAAGAAGATGGAAGAATTCTAGGAGCACAAATTTTTGGTGCTAATGCTAGTGATTTCATTTCAGAAATCACTTTAGCAATGGATAATGAAATTACCATTTTTGAAATTGCAGCAACAGTTCACCCTCACCCTTCATATGCTGAAATCTTATGAGAAGCAGCTCGTGGAGCAGTTTTAAAATTAGAAAAAGCAAGATCTTAATTTTATAAACTAAGTAGTCTTAATTGACTACTTTTTATTTGCTTTAAAGTTTTTGTAATATATATGTTCTAAAATATCCTATTTCAATAAAGAACAAAAAAAAATTATTTTCAAGTGGAATGTTTACATTATTCAATTACTTGATTAATAACATTACAAACAGTTAAAATATAAATAGTCAATTTATTAAGCGAAAATACGTATAATGTAAAAATATTAAAATAAATTTATAGGAGAAATATTTTGAAAGAAATAAAAGAGGAAAAGCAACAATTATTCGAATTTGAAAATAAAGTTATAAAAGGTTATCCAGAATTAAGATGAACAGGAAAAAGGCCGTTTACTACAACGCAATTCTACCCTGCACAGTTAAAGGAAGTATATGGAAAATCAGATAAAGATAATTGAATTAATAAGATTTTTTGAGGTGATAATCTACAAGTTATGAGCCATCTTTTGAAAAAATTTAGAGGTAAGGTCGATTTAATATATATTGATCCTCCTTTCGATTCTAAAGCTGATTATAAAAAGAAAATTGAGCTAAAAGGTGGAAAGAAAATTTTCAACGATAGCAGTTTATTTGAGGAAAAACAATATAGTGATATTTGAACTAATGATGAATATCTTCAATTTATGTATGAGAGGTTAATTTTATTAAAAGAATTACTTTCAGATACAGGTTCAATATATCTTCATTGTGATTACCATAAAAATCATCATTTAAGATCTCTTATGGATGAAATATTTGGTCCTAATAGATTTGTTAATGAGATTATTTGATCCTATAGAACAGCTGCTGGAGGAAAAAACGAATTTAACAAACAACATGACAACATATTATTTTACTCAAAAACGGAAAATAAAAAATACAATAGGCAAAAAGAAAAATCATATACTAAGGCTAAAGGGAGAAAAGCGGGAGTTGTCAATTATGGCGCTTCAGATACAGAATTTTTTGAAGATGAAAATGGTATTTATAGATGGTCTTCAATGCGTGATGTTTGGGAAATACCTTACATAAATTCTCAGGCAATAGAAAGGCAAGGTTACCCAACTCAAAAACCAGAAGAATTAATTGCTAGGATAATAGAATCTTCATCAAATGAAGGAGACTTAGTTTTTGATTGTTTTATGGGTTCAGGAACTACATTAGCTGTAGCAATGAAAAAGAATAGAAGGTTTATTGGTGCTGATATTAATCTAGGAGCAATTCAAATAACCTCAAAAAGACTCATGGATTTAATTAAAAATAAAGTGAGTACTTTCGGTGATGATTCTACTGGGTTTGAAGTTTATAACGTAAATAATTATGATTTCTTTAGAAATCCAATAGAGGCAAAGGAATTACTTATTGAAGCTCTAAACATTCAAAAATTCAATTCAACAAATATTTTTGATGGTGAATTAGATGGCAGAAGTGTAAAAATTATGCCTGTTAATAGAATTACAACAAAAGCAGATCTTGGTGAATTAGTTGCTAATCTTCCTTATCAAGCATATGAAAAAATTTATAATGAAGATCAAAATGAGTTCGTTGACAGAATAACTTTAATATGTATGGGACATGAGCCTGATTTGAAAGGTAACCTGTTGCAAATGATTGGGGGGGGGGCTACAAATTAGATATTGAGATTTTGGATATACTAAAAGATAAGACAAATTTAATTTTTAAAAGAGACTCGCACGCCCGTATAGATTTAAAAAACAACATTATCGAAATAAAAGAATTCTATCCAATGAATTTACTGCAAAAGTTATCAACTGAAAATCAGGCTGTAAACGATTGGAAGAACCTAGTTGAAAGTGTTTTAATTGACTATGACTATGATGGGAATATTCTTAAACCACAAATTTTAGATATTCCTGGGAAAAATGAAAGTGTAATAGGTTTCTATAGTATTCCTGAGAATCATGGAAAAATAAAAATTAAGATAACTGATTTGCTATCCGAGTCTCTAGAGATTGATATCTAATTAATTGATAAATAATACACGTTAAATTATTACTATGAATACTATTTTAATTTTTGAAATAATAATAATTCAAAAATTTACAACAAATAAGACATAAGAATATTTTGTTAGTTTTTTTTGTATTATTGCCTAACAAACTATTTGAATATTTTGTGTATAAAATATTCGTTCTATGAATTTAGTTAAGTAAGTGTTTTGAAACTTTAAATATTCAATTTTAAAATATTTTTGAAAAATTTGCTTATTCAAAATGTAAAAATAAAAAAACATAAGATTAAAATATTTAAAAATTTAGAAATTTAATTCTATTAAATTTTAAAGAAAGAAGAACTGTGAAAAATTTAAAAGCCGAGGAACAACATCTGTTTGAATTTCAAAGCACTGTTATAAAAGGATATCCAGAACTAAAGTGAACAGGGAAGCGACCATATACTGCAACACAATTTTATCCTGCACAACTTAAAGAAAGATATGGTATACATGATGAAAATGGGTGAATTAATAAAATTTTTTGGGGTGACAATCTACAAGTAATGAGCCATCTTTTAAAAGAATTTAGAAATAAGGTCGATCTTATTTACATTGATCCTCCATTTGATTCTAAGGCTGATTATAAGAAAAAAATCGAGCTAAAAGGTAAGAAAATATATGCTGAAAATAGCGTTTTTGAAGAAAAGCAATATAGCGATATTTGAACTAATGATGAGTATCTTCAATTTATGTATGAACGATTAATTCTATTAAAAGAATTACTTTCAGATACAGGTTCAATATATCTTCATTGTGACTACCATAAAAGTCATCATCTTAGATCATTAATGGATGAGGTTTTCGGTCATTCAAATTTTAGAAATGAGATAGTATGACATTATAAAACTTATCAAGGTCAGGTATCAGCTTACTTCCCAAGGAAACACGATACAATTTTACTTTATAGCAAGTCTAGCAAATACTTTTTTAAACTATTAAAAGATAGTGATCCAGAAAAAACTATTGATTTTACAAGATGAAATTCATACTTAAACGAAAACAATGAGATAACTGGAGCCAATTACCCTGAGCAGGATTCAAGATTTATGGCGTATTATAAAAGATTTGTTAAGGAAAATCATAGAAATCCTGGTCATAGTGATGTTATTCTTAAAATTGAAGGTAATACCATTGACTCAGTTTGAGAAATTAAAGCAATAGACCCTAAAAATACTATAGAGAGATTAGGCTATCCAACTCAAAAACCTGAAAAATTAATTGAGAGAATTATCGATGCATCTTCAAAAGAAGGTGATTTAGTTTTTGATTGCTTTATGGGTTCTGGAACAACACAAGCAGTTTCACTAAAGAAGAAAAGAAGATTTATAGGTGCTGATATAAACTTGGGAGCAATTCAAACAACATCTAGAAGATTAATTAATTTCTTAAATAACGAAATAAAAACCGTTGGATTTGAAGTTTATAATGTAAATAATTATGATTTCTTTAGAAATCCAATCGAGGCAAAAGAATTACTTATTGAAGCTTTAAACATTCAAAAATTTAATTCAACAAATATTTTTGATGGTGAATTAGATGGCAGAAATGTAAAAATCATGCCTGTTAATAGAATTACAACAAAAGCAGATCTTGGTGAATTAGTTGCTAATCTTCCTTATCAAGCATATGAAAAAATTTATAA
>NZ_NQMN01000002.1:487015-571355 GCF_002272945.1 Mycoplasmopsis agassizii
AATAGAATTACAACAAAAGCAGATCTTGGTGAATTAGTTGCTAATCTTCCTTATCAAGCATATGAAAAAATTTATAACGAAGATCAAAATGAGTTTGTTGATAGAATAACTTTAATATGTATGGGACATGAGCCTGATTTGAAAGGCAACCTGTTGCAAATGATTGGGGGGGGGCTACAAATTAGATATTGAGATTTTGGATATATTAAAAGATAAGACAAATCTAATTTTTAAAAGAGACTCGCATGCGAATTTAAAGCTTGAAAATAATATTCTTGAGATAAAGGAATTCTATCCGATGAATTTACTTCAGAAATTATCTGCAGATGAGCAAGTTATTGACGATTGAAAAAATTTAGTTGACAGTGTATTGATAGACTATGACTATGATGGAAAAATCCTTAAACCACAAATTGTGGATATTCCTAATAAAAATCAAAAAGTAATAGGTTCATATAGAATACCTATAAACCATGGAAAAATTAAAATTAAAATTACTGATTTATTATCAGAATCTTTAGAAATGGATGTTGAATAATGGCAACTAAAAAAATTAAAAATGATTTTCCGTTTTATCAAGCACTATTAGAATTTTACAAAGACAATAAAAATTCTATTAAGAGAAGTTTTAAGAGTGTAAGTAGAAAAATTCTGGACTACAATGATAAAAGCAAAAATGAAAATGCTTACCTTAGAAAACCACAATTTGAGGCATTTGAAATTTATGTTTTCATAAAAGAGTATCTTAGTAATCAAAAAGTTAAGGAAATATTTAATGACTGGTATCACCAAAAAGAAAAATTTGAATTAAGAAATGTATTTGCTAGATCCAATAAAGAATATCAAACAGACTGAAAACAGTCTTCTATTGTAGATGATATAACTTCAGATATATATGGAGAAGTTTTTGATAGATTAAACAGTGAGAGTAGAGATTATCCAAATTATATTTATGCATTAACAATGGGAACTGGTAAAACGATACTTATAGCAACATGTATTTTTTATGATTTTGTAGTTTCAAGCAAGTTTCCTAAAGATGATAGATTTTGCCATAATGCACTAGTATTTGCTCCTGATAAGACTGTTCTGCAATCATTAAAAGAAATTCAAACATTCGATCTAAATAAAGTCATGCCTACAGAATACGCAAGTTTTTTAACCACTAATGTTAAATTTCATTTTATGAATGATACCTCGACAACATTGAATACTATTGACGGAAGTGACTATAATATAATTATTTCTAACACACAGAAAATAATATTAAAACAAATCCATAAGCAAAGATCTGCTATGGATAAATTTATTAATGAAGAATATAATTATTCAGATGATTATGAAAGTTTAATGGAAACTTTTAAGGATGAAAAAGTAGTTGCAGCAAATCAAAGATACGAAAAAATTATTCGCCTTAAGCAACTAGGAGTCTTCGTAGATGAAGCTCACCATTTGTTTGGTGCAGATTTGAAAAATGATCTTTCAGAAGATAGTAAGGAAACATCTTTGAGATATACTATAAATGAAATATCATTAAAACTTCAGAAAAAAGGTACTAAATTAGTAGCTTGTTATAACTATACTGGAACTCCTTATGTAGAAAACAAAATCTTACCTGAAGTAGTTTACGCCTACGAATTAAGTGAGGCGATAAGAAATAAATATTTAAAAGATATTGAAATTCAGGGATATGAAAACGTCAAGAATAAGGAATTTTTAAGAAAAGTATTAATTGACTTTTTTAACTATCATGGTGATAACCTTTATGAAGGTTTGATGCCAAAAATAGCAATTTTTGGTGCTGATATAAAAGAAATTATTGAAGAAATAAAACCAGTTGTTGAAACTATTTTGGTTGAATTAGGGAAGGATATATCAACAATATTGGTGAATGTTGGTGATTCAAGTATAACTAAGGACCAAGATATAAATAATTTTAATAATCTCGATCAGGTAGGTACAGAGGGCAGTAAAAAACAAGTTTTATTATTGGTTAACAAAGGAAGAGAGGGTTGAAATTGTAGATCATTATTTTCTGTGGCTCTCTTTAGATCTCCTAAATCTAAGATATTTGTTTTGCAATCAACAATGCGTTGTTTAAGAAGCATCACAAATATACAACAAATTGCTCATGTTTATTTATCTGAGGAAAACTACAAAATACTGGATAATGAATTAAAGAAAAATTTTAATGTTGACATTAAATCAATAACTGAGAAAAAAATTAGAAATTCTGAATATATTGTATCAATTGTTCCACCTGTTAAAAACATTACACTTACAGAAATAAAAAAATCTTATACCTTAAATAGAAACAACATAAGTAAGCCATTTTACTTTGATGTTTCTAGAATAGATACAGAAAAATATAAATCAAAACTTTTAGTAAAAAAAGGAATTGATAAAAGATATGTTTTATCCAAAACTGAATTTATTTCTAATGAAAATATTGTCCACAGCAAATATTCTATTGTATTTGAAATATCTAGATACTTAAATGAAAACCCGATATTAATAAATAAAATGTTACAAGAAACAAAAACTTTTGATGATATTTTAAATTATGTCTCAATGTATAATGATATTTTATATGATGAACTAATTCCTTCAATATTTTCTTATTTGTATTTTTTGAAAGAAGAAACAGAAACAAAACTAAAAACAGTTCCATTAATAAAATATAAAAAGGGTACAAAACATTTTATTTTTAATTCTCCAAAAAATTTAACTATTGAAAAGAACGACTCTTTTGTGAAAAGCAAATCCGAGAAAAGTTTTCATGTAAATAGATACTGCTTTGACTCAATTCCTGAAAAGAAATTATTTATGGATTTATTAGAATCCAAGCATGTAAAGGAAGTATATTTTACTGGTATGTTTACGGGATCAGAAAACGGGCTATCTGTTCAATATATAGATCCTGATTCAAATTTAATAAGAACATACTATCCTGATATTCTGGTTTATTACTATGATGGTTCAATAGAAATAATAGAAGTAAAAGGGGACAATAAAATTGATAATCGAAATGTACGTGCAAAAGCAATTGCTGCTCTAAATTTAGCTTCTTTTTCTAAAATGAATTATAAAATTTATAAGTCAAGTGACATCATGAAAAATAAGATAAAAGTTAACTAATCAAGCAAATAAAATTACTAAAGATTAATTTAGATAATCATTAAGCAGTCCATTTTTTGATATACTAAAAATAGTCATTTTTAGTTTTAAAATGGAGGCTTAGTATAACGGTAGTATAACAGATTCCAAACCTGCTGGTATGGGTTCGATTCCTGTAGCCTCTGCCATATCAAGATGACCATAGAAAAATGCTATTACTTCGCAAGGTAATAGCATTTTATTTTCCAATTTAAAAAATATCTAGATAAAATTTAATTAATTATTTTTTAAGTAGTTAGAGGTAAAAATGGAAAAATTAATAACTGTAACGCAAAAATGATACGACAAATTAGAAAATAAATTTCATATAGTTTTTGATTCTGTTATTGACGATGAAGATTTTTATAAATCTGAGCAAAATGTCAAATGAGTAGATCCACTAGGGAGTATCAAAAGTTTTGAAAGAACATATGATACTTTCGAAGAATTTTATGAAGCAGCAGAGAAAAACTTAGAAGATACTAATTTAATGAATTATGATATTTCACAATTAAAAAACTATCATGAATATGATTTTAGTAATGCTGCAATTTCTTCTAAAAACGAAAAACTTTTAGGTATTTATGATGATACCTTGTTTAAGTGTTTACAAAATATTGATGATTCTTCAAGAGAAGCATCTCATGTTGAAACTTTTAAAAGTTATTCAGAATCAATAAATTCAGATACTACCAAAAGGACAAACACTGATGTATTAATGTTATATCTAAGTAATTTAAATATCGATATTGAATTGAAAAAAAGATTTCCTGATAGCATAAATGAAGATGAAGCATCAACTTTTATAGCAGACTATTTAATGGAAATTAGGAAGAATCTAGAATCAGATTTTGATTACAAAGATTTTTATAGATATCATATTATAATAGCTGGAAACATTGCTCGTTGCTTCAAAATATATAGCATGTTTTTTCATTTGTTTGCTAAAGTATTTCCTTATAGAACCTTTGTTGTTTTAGGAAAAGAAGATATAATTGGTGCACAAGACTATTACAATAATCAAGATGATAATCCTGATCACTCAATGTTAGAAAACATTGAAGATGTTTATCATTTTTTTGAAGAATACTTTTCTTTTTTATCAAAAAACATAGCTGATGAACTAGTGCTTTTATTAAACAATACATTATATTTACCTGAAGTATATTTAGAACAGGGATTGGGGATACTAAAATTAGATGAACTAGCAAATATATCTAATCAGGAATTAAGAGAAATAATTTCTGATTTTCCTTTTTTAATTTTTGGGGGAACAGGATTTACAGGTAAAGATAAGAGGTTAAATAACAAAGAAAAAATTAGTAATGCTAATTTTATTACCTTAAGAGAAGAGATAAAGGAAAAAGAAATTGTTGATCGCTTTCACAAGAAATTGCTTAAAGTTTCTCGTGACATGAAAGTTATTTTTGTTACTTATGACTATGATTCTAATTGGTCAAATGAGCATTCTAACCCAAATTGAATTTACTTATCAAGTATCAAAAATCATAATTTTAAAGGTGCTAATAAAACACAAATGTATTTAGCAGATAAAGATAATTCTTCAGCATTACCTTCCAAATTTAATTTTAAAATAATTCCTTACTTAGTAAATAAATTTGAAAACTATAGTGATGGATTGCATGAGATTGAAATGGATGATTATATTTCTTTTTATAAGAAATTATGAAAAAAGATTGATATTAATAAGGCATACAGAAGTTTATATCTTCTAAAAAATAATAACACTTATTGTTTTTTCATTGAACTTGAAAACGGCAAATTAAGAATGCTGGATGGAGGCAATGTCAAAGATATTGGAAAACTAAATATTGAAGATTTTGAATCTAAGTTAAGTAACTATGTTTCTTCTGTTAAAAAATTTATGGATCCATACTTTGAACTTTATGAAAAAGTCTATAAAGAAATAGATTATTTTTTTGAACTTGATAAGACACCAAATTCAACTATAAAAGTAGAAAAAGATATATATGTTTATATAGATCCAATAGATAGACAAATTATTCCTTACACTTATGAAGAATCTCAATACCTTGCTTTTGAAAATTTCCCAAGTTTAATTAAATATAAAAATCCAGAAATGCATGAAACCTATATTAAAATTCAAGAAGAGTTTGGATACAATCGAGTGCTTTATCCAAAGGATTATGTTTTATCTAAAAAAACAAAAGTATTAGATAAATCTAAAATAAATAAAACAAGCAGAGTAATTAGTAGCTTATATTTTACATATAAACATAATGTAGTGAGATTATGAAACCATGAAGTTGAACCTGATGGAACAGATGAAAAAGGAAAAGACATTGTTGAAGGCTTATTAAAAAAGTAATTTAACTTTTTAATCAAATTTAAATATATTGCTATTACATATTGTAGTAGCATTTATTTTTTACTACTAAAAACTAGATCATATTCTTTAAGATGATATTTAAATTTATTGAATTTTCAAAAAGAAATATAAATTAAAACTGACATCATAATACTTGTAAAAATATACATGTAAATTCTAAAATCAAAACTTGAAAGTAATGTTCCTGTTTGAGTAACATTTAATATGGAAACAAAAATTGTTAGAAAAACATTTGTTGCTAAAAAGAAAATTCAAAAAGGAACAATTAATAAAAATGCAGAGTAATTTACAAAATTATTTTTTCCTATTTTTAATTCTTTTAAATCTTTGTGATCTACAAAAACATATTCAACTGTTATTAAAATAAATATAAATATTAAAAGCATAAAATCAAAAACATGACCTTGGTTAAATACATAAATACTTGAATCATAAAATCTAAAATTTAAAACAATTACAATTAAAAATAAGATTGATTTAATGGCTATATTTATGAGTCAAAATTTATTTAATTTGAATTTGCTTTTAATTAATTTAAAAGCAATAATTGCTATTAAAAATAAAGTACAAATAAATGAAAAAATTGAAATTGTAAAAGAGTTCATTGCAATTCCTAAATAGTTTAAAAATATGTAAACTGATAATCAATTAAATTCAAAATAAACTGAGTAATTTTTAGTCTTACGAAACTTAATAAAAAAGTTAGCAAAAAGGGCTATCATAGGTATTAATAGTAAAATTGCACTAATTATTAAAAAGGTATTTAGTATTCAAATTTGACTAGATTGAAACGACATTAAAAAGTTCATATTTTTAATTATAAACATTTAATTAATAATTTGTTTTTTTAGTATTTTTTACTAGTTGAAAACTTTAAATTTTTTCATTAAAATAAGCATTTTAATTTTATAATTTTACAAGCACTTTTTTAGGAGATGACTTATGAACGATACCAAAGAAATAAATCATATAAAACATTTTTCAGCTAAATTAAAAGAACAATTTATAAATCGACACTCAGAAATCATTTCTAAAAAGTTAATCGAATACATGAATGAGAAAAAGCAAAATATTCCTGCTGTAATTCGTTTTTTCTTATCAAAAGTTTATTTGATTGTTTTCATTATTTCTTTATTAGTCGGCTTAATAACCTTTATTGTTTGAACTAGATTATTTGATGCCAACTTTGCTAATCCAAATACCTATTCAGATTTAGTTTTATATTTATTATTAGGTATTTCAGTAGCATTAATGGTCATTAGTTTATTTTTTTTAGGTTTAATTTGACCACTTAAAAAACGAGCTGTAAAAATTTTAAATAAGTCAATTAACCATAAAGAATTCTTCAAAATTATTTTTGAAAATTTAGAAGATTTTGACTTTACAGAAAGTATCGATAAACTATTACTAAACCTTGTTAAGTATCGCCAAAGAGGATTTCCTAAAATCGGAGATAATGCTTCAATTTTTAAATTCTCACCTTTATTTATTTTTAATTATTTAAACCACCAAGTTGTTTTTCAAACTCAAGCTTGAACTTGAGAACAAAAATTAAATGGTGTTAATAAAAACTTATATGCAAATGTAGGAATGATTGAATACTCATTATCACCTGAAGAAAAAGAGCAGTTAAAAGGTTATCATTTTTCTCTGGTTTCAGTTTTGGCTGAAACAGATAATCTTAAAAAGATTAAATTAGATTCTGAAGAATTTAATAAGAAATTAAAACTAAGATCAAATGATGAACAATTATCAAAAGCAATTTTTACAAAAGATGTGCAAAATACTTTACTAGAAAACTTTAATGCAATTGACCTTGATATGTATCATATTCAAAAAATTGATGATAATATCCTAGTTAAGTTTTTACCTTCATCTCCTAAGGTTTTAAAAGTTAATTTTCACTATTCAGATAATTTTAAAAAAGAAGTTGATTTTTGAACAAATAATACATTAAATGAAATCTATCAAATGTTTGCTTTAATCTCAATTATCACAACACCTAATTATTTAATTTCCTCAATTTATAAGAATCAAAAAAGTGAAGAAGTATCTGATAAAAAATAATTACATTTACTTATAAAAAAACTATGAATACCACCAGAATTTGGTGGTATTTTTACTATTTTAAATTTTACTCTTTTTTTAAAAAATGCTTTTACTAAAAAAATATTTTCATCTTATAAAACGACATTTTTAT
This sequence comes from Mycoplasmopsis agassizii, assembly GCF_002272945.1. GTDB lineage: Bacteria > Bacillota_I > Bacilli_A > Mycoplasmatales > Metamycoplasmataceae > Mycoplasmopsis_B > Mycoplasmopsis_B agassizii. The sequence continues at coordinate 494,743 of NZ_NQMN01000002.1, forward strand.
AATAATCATATAATGTTCACAAGAAGGATGGATAGATAATAAATCAATTATTTTTTCTCGTTTTTTTGTTGTTGATTTAGATACTAAAAAACAAAAAAACAATTTTATTTAAATTAAAAAAGAGGCTATATGCAATCTAAAAAATTAAAAATTACACTAGCATTATTTTCTGTTGGTGTACTTTCAATTGCAGGGATCACAAGTGTGTCTGCAATCCAAACATCTGTAAAAGATGAAAATCATGAATTAAAAATTAATAAAAAAGAAAATTTAATTCAACAACCAAAAACAATTAAAAATGGGTCTAGCAGAATTGAAATAGTTTTTAAAGCAGGAATAAATCCTGAACAACTGCAAAAATATGTTGACCAAATCAAAAAAGTTATTGGTACTAGTAGAGAACTTATTTTTTATAAATATGTTCTAACTTTGTCAATTTCATATGATGATAAAGATGATTTAAAAAAATTAAATTTGTTAATATCAGACCTTAAGATCGACTCAAATGATCTTTTACAACTTAATGTACACGATAAATATGAAAATTCTGACAAAGAAAAGTTTGTTCCAGAAATGAATCCACTGGATTCACAATATTGAGATTATGTTTGAAACCAGCCTAGTACTCATGAAGAACCCTCTCCAACACCTCCACCCAAACATGCTGAAGAGCCAAAAAAACCTGATACTTCTTTTTGAGATAGATATGATCCTGTTAATCAAAAAAGGTATGAATGAGTTGGACTTACCAAAGAAATTTTAGCAAGCGAAAGACAAGATTTGGAGACCAAAGCTAATGCAGGGAATAAAACAAAAGTAGGTCTAATTGAAGCAAGCGATATAATTGACAAAAATTCTGATAATTTTGCTACAAAAGATATAAATGTTGATACTAGTAATTTTGAATACGACCCTAATGACCCCGATAAATTTCATGCTGATACAGTTGCAGAAGTAATAATTGGAAAACAAGGATTAAATCCTTATGTTTCTATCTATAATAAAACGCACGGTAAAAAAGTTCATGCTTATGATAAAAAATTTTTAACAAGAATTATGGAATCGTTAGTAAAAGAAGGAGTTTACATTCAAAACTATACAGGTTCCATGACAGACAGTTCTGGCATATACTATAATGAACTTGCAGGGCTTGTTGATGAATTTATTTCAAAAAATCCAGAAGTCATTTTTATTATTGCAGCAGGTAATGAGGGTAAGGCAGAACAGTTAAATAAATATGGTAAAAAAATTCCTAACATGTGACTAAGATATATTAATGACACAACACTATCTCAAAATTCTATAATTGTTGGTAGTTTAATGGATGCGGACAGCATATTAGCAAGACCATCAAGTGAATATTCATATACCGATAATTATATTTCTACTTCTACTCCTGATAAATTTCATTCTATGTTTGATGTGCCATTTGATGGCAGAAATGTTACTGGTAATAGTATGTCTGCTCCTACGATTGCTGCTATTGCATCAATTTTAAAAACTAATTACCCAAGATATTTTGATATGGGAGCCGACTCGATCATAATGAAAAGTGCACTAATTGCAGGTTCAAGAACAGAAGGTTCATATATGCGTTTAGGATTAGGTAGAATAAGATGAAATGACTCATATGTGTATGAACAACAAGTTGGGTTTGGAAGACCTGAATTCTCTAAAGTAAAAGAGTCATTGCTCCATCTAGATTATTTTAAATTAGGTAAAAATAATACTAATAGCAACCCCATAACCAAAAAAATTTATTTGCAAGGTGGTAGAAAATATAGATTCAATATAACTTGGCTAAATGATAACTACAAAAGAGAAAGGCTTTCTTGGTATAAAGGTCCGTTATCTTTAGATTTAGATGTAGTCACACCTTCTAATAAGCACACTGAGGCAAAAAATTGATTCAAAGAACAAAAAGCAAATACTAAAACAGTTGAATTTATTGCTGATGATTCCGGCTATTATACTTTTAATATTTCTCAAAAGGACGAAAGTAGAAAAAAAGACGTAGATGTTGCATTCACCTATTCAGCAATATAAAAAACGCAGTAAAATAGTATTTTGATTATTTACTATTTCAACTGTTTCATCTATTTCATTTCTGGTTGCTTGCTCACAAAATGTTGAACCAGAAAAGCCTAAAGTTGAACCAATCAATCCAGTCGAAAAAATGCCATCCAACCCTTTTGAAAAGTGGGGTAAATACTGAGATTCAGCACTTATAAAAAATCCTAGTGCAGCTATCTACGAAAAAGTAACTAGTAATAAAAAACCGTTTGTACAGTTGAACACATTTGGCTTTAAGTTTTTTACTTTTAGTGATTGATATTGGGCTTGATATAAGCCAGGAGATGAAAAATCTTTAGACGGTGCTGTAAAAATAAAGAAAGACGATGAACTAGTCAAAGGTAAAACTAACGAAAAAACGCCTAAAATGAAACCAAATATAGCTGGTGGTTTTATTAAAAAAAGTGAATGGATTTACGAAAACGGAAATAAGCACACATGAATTTGAAGTGGAGAAAATTCCAATTTTCATATTGAAGAGCCTGAAATCCAAAAGAATTTTGATACGAATCATAAATCAATTAGTTTAATTGAAAATGAAGATGATTTAAAAATTGCTCTTAGATTTGATGATGAAAGTTGAAAAACTTACTATGAGTATTTCAAATCAATAGATAAAGTAACTGGATGAGATTATAATAATGGCTGTAAATATGGACCATATTGCGTGGCTAAAAAAGATATTAAAAGTAGATTTCTCCCTTGATCTAAAACATTTAATTATCCATTAATAAAAGAAAAGATGGATCTTAAAAAATATAATTATTTATTTTTAAAAGACTTTTGGAATTTGGAAGTTAACAATGGTGAAGCAGATGTACTTTTAGATGGGGGCATTACTATTGAAGATTACGATATTGATATTAAAAACAAAAATATTACTCTAGATTTTAGGGAAAAGAGTGCACTACTGCCAAGGCAATTTGTTAACAATATATCTTGAACTGGAGCATCAAATAGATTAACTTCTTTTATGATTCCTATTGAAAAAAATAAGTTAAGTGATTTTGATTTTAATGATTGAACTATAACATATAAAGAACACGAATATACAACCGAAATACATGACTTATGAACTAAAAATGAACCTTAAAATTAATTATGAGATCTAAAATTATTCATAATTTTTATGTGTAATTAGTGAATCATAAATTTATTTAATAAACTTTCTTTATGGAAGTTTATTTTTTTTAATGAAAGTTATTTTAAATTTTTTAATATGTTTAATAACCTTAGGGTTTATTAAAATACAAACACACTCTTTGAAAAATAATTGTCTTATATGTTATCAATTTTTTGCTCTTACTTAATTAGGAACAAAATTTAAACACTGTTAGACATGTTTTCGAAACTGTTTTAAACTATGAAATTTGATGATTAAATTTAACTTTGTTTCATCAATTTTGAGCAATAATTCGGTTAAACGAATAAGTATAAATTAGAAATAACAATGTATCTATTTTATTTTTTAGTTAACCACTAAGCCATAATTTTAAATTCAAATTATGTAAGTTTTAGTCTATTTTAAATTTTACTCTTTTTTTAAAAAATGCTTTTACTAAAAAAATATTTTCATCTTATAAAACGACATTTTTACAATAATCATATAATTCGCACGAAGAAAAGAAAATATAAAAAAAATAATCAATCTGTTTTTTGTTGTTCGTTTTGATGATTGATTATTTTAGAAAATAAACAAACAAAACACATTAACTAATTACTGAAAAAAGAAGGTAAAAATGAAAAATAAAAATTTTGGAATAAGAATTTCAATTACTAAGTTGAAAGGTTTAGATAATGTTGATTTCTAGTAAATCAAAATATAAAAAAAGAAAAGCTTTTCTTATATTGCTTGCTTCATCAAGTTTTCTAGCAATTACAGCAACACTAGTTGCGTGTACATCAAAAGTAAACATTGACACACCACCTGAAAATAAAGATATTCCTAAAGAACCTGCACCTTTAGAAAATAAGGTCATTCCAAAAGAATCTGAACCAGATGAAGATGTAAGTTATTACACATTTCCATCATGATTTTACGATGTAGACAACACTATGGAACCTTCAAAATATAATAATAGAGGGATTCTTAAAGGCTCTGTATTATATGAAAGAATGACTAGCGATAATAAACAATACCTACAAATAAACACCTGAAATTATAGGGATTTCACATTTAGTGATTTCCAATGAATATGAAAAGACAGTTGAAAAAATAAAAAATTAGATAAAACAGAAAAAGATAAAAATTCATATTACTGATATCCAGTTGAATTTGATGGTTCTTATAAACTTAGATCAGAAAAATTTATTAAAAAATGAAATTGAGAATATGAACCAAAATTTGTTATTAATTCAAATAATCAATATGAAGATTTCTTAAAACCTTTTAGTGAGCAAAAACCATATCCTAATCACCTAAAATCTATTAGTCTAGTAAGAAATGAAACTGAATTAAAACAGGCATTAAGGTTAGAAGAAAATGATAAAGAAAAGTATTTAAAATACTTTAAAATGCTCGAAAAAACTGCTTATTATTCTCTCAATAACAAGCCACTTTCTGACCAAGAATTAAGTAAAAAATATTTCCCTTGAACAGATAGTTTTAATTTTAAAACTATCAACTCAAAAATGGATTTTGAAAAAAATAATTATCTATTTATTAAGGATTTAAGAGCTACTAATATATACACTGGAAAGGGCATAGGGAACCTGAGCAAAGGAATAAAAATACATTCTTATAAAGTTGAGCCTGATAATAAAAAAGTATCTATTACTTTTTCATATGATAAAGAAATTGATCCTTGTCCTAAATGTCCAATTCCTGAATCAGTCTATAGTAGTAATGCTGCTTCAGAATGATATTGAAAAAGATTAAGTTCAATGTTTATACCAATTGAAAAAAATAAACTTAATGACTTTAATATGAATGATTGAAAAATAGAAATAAGTTTTTGGAGCCCTGTTGTTTACTAAATCTAAACTATAAAACCAATCATTTGTTAATTAATTAAATAATCAAAAATTAAGATAGTTTAGCTATCTTGCCAAGCTGTTTTTTAAAAGATTTTAGATATATGAATTTAATTTAATTTTGTGAACATTACTAGTTAAGAATTAATTTTGTTTTATTTTGATTCCATATACTTTAAAATTAAATTCACCTTGTTTTGTTTTTATTTCAGGTGTTATTTGTTCTAAATTTATCCTAGGATTTTCAGCAGAATCAGTCTATTTTATATTTTACTCTTTTTTTAAAAAAGGCTTTTATTAAAAAAATATTTTTATCTTATAAAACGACATTTTTACAAAAAACATATAATGCGTGCGATAAGGAGGAAAGCAATAAATCAGTTCTTTTTTCTAGTTTTTTTGTTGTTGATTTAGATACTAGAAAAACAAAAAAACAATTATTTTCAATTTAAAAAAGAAGGTTAAAATGAAAAATAAAAATTTTGAAATAAGAATTTCAATTACTAAGTTGAAAGGTTTATATAATGTTGATTTCTAGTAAATCAAAATATAAGAAAAGAAAAGCTTTTCTTATATTGCTTGCTTCATCAAGTTTTCTCGCAATTACAGCAACACTAGTTGCGTGTACATCAAAAGTAAACATTGACACACCACCTGACAACAAAGGCATTTATAAAGAACCTGAACCTTTGGAAAATAAAAATGTTTCTAATGATCCTGCATCATTGGATGATAAAGGGTACGCTGAAGAACCTATTTCACCATTCAGTAAGAAAGGCACTTCTAATGATCCTGCAACATTTTATAATAAAGACATTAATAATGGCGTCGTTTCATATGTTAAGAGTGTTATATTTGGTGATAAGAGAATTTTAAAAGGTTCTGGCTTATTTGATAAAAAAAACAACGATAGGAAATAAAAACTATTTACAATTAAACACTTGAAATTTCATGAATTTTACATTTAGTGATTTTCAATGAATATTTGAAGATATTTGAGCTAATGCAAAAATGGATACAACGGTGAAGGATCGTTTTCCATTCTCACCATCAGATAAGGTTATTATAGGTGATCGATTTTTCGGTAAAGACAGATTTATAAAAAAATGACTGTGACAGTATGAACCAGAATTACCAAATGTCACAGTTAATTTACCAGATTCAAAGTATGTAGATTCAGGTTATATTCACAATTTTAGTGAACAAAAAAATTACCCAAATAACTTAAAATCTATTAGTTTAATAAAAAACCAAAGAGACTTAAAACAAGCACTTAGGTTAGATGATCAAAGCCGTGAAAAATATTTGAAATATTTTAAAGGGCAGGAAGAATATTTTCATCCGTCATTAAAAAACAGAAAAGTCTCTGAGGAAGAATTATCAAAAAAATATTTCCCTTGAACAGACACCTTCAATTTTGACACCATTAATTCTAAAATGGATTTTGAAAACTATGATTATTTATTCGTTAAAGATCTCAGGTCTACATATGGTGATGGTACATTAGGAATTGGTGATTTAAGCAAGGGGATTAAAATTAAATATTTTGAAATAGAACCTGAAAGCCATAAACTAACAATCCTATTTACATACGAGGAAGAAGTTAATCCTTGTGAAAATTGTCTATTAGATGAATTAGCAGAACACTACTGGTCATGAAAAAGATTAAGTTCAATGCTGGTACCTATTGAAAAAAATAAGATTAGCGAATTTAATATGAATGATTGAGATTTGGAGATTCTAGGTTATTTTTATATACCTCACGGTAGAATATAAAAAAAAGATTAACCTAATCAAAACAAAAAAACAGTTTGGAATTTTCTAAACTGTTTTTTTGTTTATGTTATTTTTATAATTTGATTTTATGTTATAGCCTTATTTTTAATATTAAATTCAGCTTAAATTAGGAGCAAAATAATTTCATATTCTCTAGAATCGAATAACTTTATTTTGTTTTTAGTTATTGTTTACTCTAAATTTATCTTAGGATTTTCAGCAGAATTAGTCTAGTGTAAATTTTACTCTTTTTTTAAAAAATGCTTTTATTAAAAAAATATTTTTATCTTATAAAACGACATTTTTGTAAAAAACATATAATGCGTGCGATAAGGAGGAAAGCAATAAATCAGTTCTTTTTTTCTAGTTTTTTTGTTGTTGATTTAGATACTTAGAAAAACAAAAAAACAATTATTTTAAATCTAAAAAAGAGGTACCGTGAATCTTAAACAATCAAAAATTGCACTATCAGTTCTTTCTGTAAGTGCGATTTCAATTGCAGCAATTACAAGTGTATCTGCAATTCAAACATCTTCAAAAGATGAAAGTCATGAATTAAAAAGTAATAAACAAGACAATTTAATTCAACAACCAAAAATTTCTGAATCTATTGAAAATATAATCAAAAATTTAGGTTGAAATTATTTTAAATATGAAGGGTTTAAATCTGAATCTTCTGATTCTAAATCAAAAATTATTAAAAACGGAGCTAATCGAATTGATATAGTTTTTAAAGCAGGAATAAGTCCTGAACAATTGCAAAAATATGTTGACCAAATTAAAGAAACAATTGGTACTAGCAGAGAATTTATTTTTTCAAAATATGTTCTAACTTTATCAGTTGCATATCAAGATGAAGATGATTTGAAAACATTATCTTCGTTAATATGAGATCTTAAAATTAATTCAAATGACCTTTTACAAGTTAATGTACATGATACAAATGTTACTGTTGACAAGTGAAAATTTATTCCAGAAATGAATCCGTTGGACTCGCAATATTATGATTATATTTGAAACCAACCTAGTACTCATGAAGATCCATCCCCACCACCAGCACCTAAACCAGAACCTTCTCCCATACCAACACAAACTCCATATATACCAAAAATAAATAATAATGTTAATTTTTGGAAAAACTATTATGAAGAAAACAAAAAACGCTATTTAGGCATGGGATTAAGCGAAGCTGTTTTAAAAGAACAAAGAGAAATGTCTAGAGAAAATAGGAACAACGGCAAAAGAATTAAAGTCGGTGTTATTGAATCTACTGGTGTTTTAAATTATCTAGGTAATCTAGATGCTTTTTCAAATAGCGAATTAACAATAGATCACGGTAAACATCGTGGTAATTATAGCACTCATGCAAATGTTGTTTCAGAAATTATAGTTGGAAAACAAGGTATAAATCCATATCCTATCTTATATCTTACATCATTAAAAAATTGAAATACTACTGCAGATGCAATTGATAGTATGATTAGACAAGATGTTTACATAATCAATAATAGTTGGGGTGCAGAGAAAGAAACTAATGATTATTCATACAATAAAGATGCAGAGTGACTAGACAATGTTATAAACGCTAATCCCGAAGTTATTTTTATACAATCTGCAGGTAATGATGGTGATGTTTCTAAAGCTCACACCATATATGGAGATCCTACAGACCTTGGTTATAACCCTGAATTAGCAAAATATCTAGATGGTTACAAGTTATCTTTAAATTCAATTGTAGTGGGAGCGCTTAAACAAGCAAGTCCAGTAACTGCTCGGGAGATAAGTGAATGGTCTAGAAAAGATAATTATATAACTACTTCAGTACCTGATAAATTTATATCACAAACAGTTCCTGAACCAGGTGAAAAAATTGAGCAAACTGGGACTAGTTATTCAGCGGCTTCAGTTACTGCAATGATAGCATTTTTGAGAAATAATTATCCTGATTATTTTTACAAAAGAGCAGATTCATTAATAGCAAAAAGTATCTTGATTTCAGGATCGAGAAATAGATCTTCTTCACTATTTAATTCCGAGGATTCGAATTTAATCGAAAATCATAAAGTATATAATCAAAAAACTGGTTTTGGAGCAGCAAATTTTTCTAAAATGAAAGAATCACTTGAGCATTTAATTTACTTTAGTCTTTCAAAAGAAAGAACAAAAAGTGATCCATATACTAATTATATTTATTTAAGCGAAGGTGAAGTATATAGAGCTAATATTACATGGCAAAATCGAGATTCATATGTCTCTGGATGAACAGAACAAAATCCAAAATATGGTTTTAGGCATCATGCTGGTCCTGTACCGTTAGGTTTAACAATTGTTAAACCATCAAACTATAGTGGAAGATCAAGGGAAATAAATGCTACTGATTTTATAAATATGTCTGGTGAAACACAAAAAGCAAATACAAAAACTATTGAATTTAAAGCCGAAGTGTCTGGTGTATATCGCTTTAATGTATATTTCCAAGAAGATGAATATAAACCTAGAAATAAGGATATAGACGTTGCTTTCACCTACTCTCAAATATAAAAAAAGAAAAATATTTTTTATATTATTGGCTTCATCAATTTTTGTTATCTTTACATCTTCACTAGCAATTGGACTGGTTTCACTTAAACGAACAGCATACCATCCTGAACCATTTGATGATAAAAGCATTCTAAAAGGTTCTGGCTTATTTGATAAAAAAACGCAAGATAACAAAAACTATTTACAACTAAATACCTGAAATTTTATGGATTTCACATTTAGTGATTTTCAATGAATATTTGAAGGTGTTTGAACTAATGGTAAAATAGAAAAAGTGCGAAAGGATATCAACCCCCACACTATATCAGATAAAGTTATAAAAGCTTCTTGGCTTAAAAAAGTGCAAGGTTCAGATAGATTTATAAAATTTATAAAAAAATTTAAGTGAAGTTATGAACCAGAATTACCTAATAACGCAGTTGATGTGCAAGATTCAAGATATATAGATTCAGGTTATATTCACGATTTTAGTGATCAAAAAAATTATCCAAATCATTTAAAATCTATTAGCTTAATAAAAAACGATGGAGAGTTAAAACAGGCATTAAGATTAGAAGATCAAGATCGTGAAAAATATTTGAAATATTTTAGGTCTTTGGAGGACTATTTCTATTGGTATAAAAAGGAAAAACTTTCTGATGAAGAATTGTCTAAAAAATACCTCCCTTGAACAGATACTTTCAATTTTGACACCATTAATTCTAAAATGGATTTTAAAAATTATGATTATTTATTCGTTAAAGATCTAAGACCTTCATATGGAGATGGAAATGTAGGAATTGGTGATTTAAGTAAGGGAATTAAAATTCACTCTTATAAAATTGAACCTGAAAACCATAAACTAAAAATTATGTTTTGGTATGATGAAGAAGTTAGGGGTTGCCATAATTGCATGGCAGATGATGCGTGAGATCACTCTTGAACCTGAAAAAGATTAAGTTCAATGCTAATACCTATTGAAAAAAATAAAATTAGCGAATTTAATATGAATAATTGAAATTTGGACATTGAAGGTTATGAATATATTCCTTATGGTCGCTGATAAAAAAGATTAACCTAAATCTATTAATCAACCTAATCAAAACAGAAAAACAGTTTGGAATTTTTCTAAACTGTTTTTTAACTCTTTAAATGAAACTAATTCAAAATTTTGCAGAAAAACGGCGACATGTATTAACTTTTTACCGAATATTTTGCTTTTTTGCTAGAATAGTATGAGTAAATTTCATTTTGATAAAAAATGACTGTATAATTTATATTAAAGAAAAGAATATGACTAAAGATTACAAAGACCTGCAGACACGGTTTCGTAAAGCAAACCGTGATGGAATTAAACTACTATTAATTCCAAGAATTGAAAAAAGAATTAAGGAATTACCATCATGGTGATTATTTATTAATAGTTTCTTCTTTGGTATTTTTATAATAATTTTATTTGTAATTGGTGTTGCAGCAATTGCAACAGCAGTTGCTACTTGATTAATTTTAAATCCAGGGCAAGCTCAGATTTATCAAATTGCTTTAGCCTTTGCTGCAATCGTTGTTTTCTTAATTGCCTTTTTATTATTTGTAACCAGAATTACAAGAAGAAATAAAATCATTCAATATCTTTCAAATGTAATTGATAAAACATTAATTTACAAAAGAGTGTTTGCTAATTTTCAAGGTTTTAAATTTTATGGAGCAGCTGATAAAGACTTTTTAGAACTAAGTTCAGTGAGACATACAGGCGAATTTGAAATTCCTGAAGAAGGTTTAATTAATTCCCGTACTAATCAGATGTTACTAGAATATAATGGCTCAAAAATTATTTTCCAATTGCAAAGTTATACTTGAGGAAAGAAAAAAGATCTCTTTCCTAAAAGAGTAATTGGACTTGTTAAATATGATTTAAGTACAAGTCAAAAAAATGTACAGTTTTATAAAAAATTAATCTTTACCTTAAAATCTGATTCACCACGTTTTGATAAACTAAGAGAATTTGAATCTGCTAATGAAGAATTTGATAGTTTCTTTAAACCTAAAACTAATAGCATTAATTTATTAAAAGAATTACTTGATGAAAAAACAAAAGCAACTTTATTAAATTTAGCTAAATCAGGAATTAGAGCTAAAAAATGAAGCTTAGAAAAAATTGACAATTCATTGCAAATTAAGTTTGTTCCTTATATTGATTACACACCTAGTTTACATTTTGGTTTCTCATTATTAACTGATAAAATTGCTAACAATTTTGCTAATTCAATTATTAATGAAATCTTCCAAATTTATTTACTAATTAGAATTCCAATAGAATTAGGAATTGTTTAAAAAGTGAAATCTGGTTGCAAAAGCAACCATTTTTTTATGCAGTTTTTGCTAGTTAACTTAGATAAAAAGATTAATAAAAAACCTTTATGAAATTTCATAAAGGTCATTATTTTAATTAATCTAACATTGGTGGAATTGCCATTAAAGCAATGATTGAATATAGTTCATACATGTCGCCCATGATGTCACCTAGAATATTTCTGACAACCACTTCATGATTATTTGTAACTTGATAATTTAAAATTAAAAAGCCTTTTAAAGAAACTGCAAAAGAAATTTTAAAGGTATTTCTATTCTTAGTTAAATGTAATAAGTTAGTTGAAATATTATTTCGATAATGCTTTAATAAAGTTTCCATTGAATAAGGAGTTGCTACCATTAAGGCTTTAATAGGGTCGTTACTTTTCATGGCAAAGACACTATTAAATTGTTTATTTTCAGTTTGAATATTTTGTGAGCGAGTAAATAAACTTTTTTGAAATCAAGTAAAATCAAAATCACTTAATTCATTAGGTTTCATTAGCATTTTAGCAATGGCAACTTCTTGTCTTCTTCTAGTTTCCACCTTACCAACTGTTTCAACTCATTCATAAGTTAGTGATCTAATCGAGAAAAGATTTTCTCGATATCTAATATTAAATTCAGGTGAACGTTGCACGATGCTTTTAAAAGCCATTACTGGTACACCATAACTAGCAATTGGATAATCTCTAGGATCTAAATCACCACTATTTTGTGCTGAGATAAATTCAAAATCTTCAGAAATACTATCAAAAATATTTTTATAAATATGATTAGGTTTTAATTGTCTTTTTAATTCAGTTATTAATAACGATGAAGAACTTCAATAAAGTACAATGAAGGCGATTCCGATAAAAAAAACAGGAAGTAATAAAATTCCTAAAACAAGTCATCCAGGGTTTAATCATTTTAATTGCCTTTGATGTTCTTTAAAAAACTTTTCAACTGTTTCAATTACAAAAGGATAAGTGTAGCGATAAACACGCTGTTCAAATTCTTTATAACTAAGTGGCTCTGTAACTTTTTTCATATTAATCCTTATTATAAATAATATTAGTTAATTAACTGCAATAAAAAACCACTTAAAATATTAATTTTAAGTGGTAGAAAATTAGTTGATTAATTAACTATTTTTGATCTTCTTCATCTTCATCAATTACTTCAAATTCAGAATCATCTTCAGGTTCATAAACCTCAGTTTCTTTTTGAATCAGTCTAATTTGTTCTTTATTAGCTTGTTTTTCTTTTTCAATTGTTAATGGATCTTTAGGTTTTAATTTAGAAGTTGCTTCGATAAATTTTTCAGTATTTTCTAGTAGATCAATTGTTGATCTAATTGATTTTTCTTTAATAGTAACAGTAATACTTTTACGAATACTCTTAGTAGCTTTTTCAATTGTTTCAACTCTTCTCATAATTGTATCTAATTCTGTTTGGATAATTCCAATTAGATTTTTAGTGATATGCAATTTTAATTCTTCAAAAAATTCTCTAATTGTTTCACGTGCTTTAAGATCCTTAAATTCTGAATCACTAGCTATTTCTTCCCTTCTTCTAGCAAGTTCAAGCATGTCTCTTTTTTGATTGATAAAGAAGGTTAAGAAATAGTCTGGTCTCATTTCAAGCAATCTATCATTACCTGAAACAAATCGAACCATGAAGTTTTGTTCTTTTTCTAATTCAGTAATTAGAATTCCAAAATCAGCATTATTATTTTTACGATCTTTTTCTAGTTTCTCATAGAAGTCTCTGTTTTTTTGTTTCCCATTTTCAGATAATTCAGTTTTCATTTCAAGCACATATTTTCTTTCAAGTTTGTCATTGTATAAAATTTCAAGAATAAAATCAGGCAAGGTATTATTGATTTTTTCAGCCTTTCTAAAAGATAAATTTTTATCCACTAAAAATTCTCTTGCTTGACTTCATAAATAATTTTCTAATTCATTTCCACGAACTTTAATATTGCTTGTTAAGCGTGTTTGCGCTTTTTGCTCAGCTTCTTTTATCTGTTCATTTTTTTCTAGTAGTCGTTTTTCATATTCTTCAGAAATGAATTTTTTTTGCTCTTCGAAGCGTGCTTCTAATTGATTTGATTCTTCTTCTTTAATTTTTTTAATAAGTTCTTCTTTTTTACTTTCAAACTCTTGATTAAGTTTTGAGGTTAATTCATCTTTTAATCTTAATTTTTCAATTTCTAATTCTTTTTTAAGTTCATTTTCTTTTTGAAGCAATTCATTTGTTTTAAATTCCTTCTCTTTTTTTAGCTCATTTTCAACAGATAGTTTCTCTAATTCTAATTGATTACGTTGCTCTTTTAAAAATTCAAGACTCTTATTATGCTCATCTTGCATTTTAATTTTTTCATCTGCTGAAGCAAATTGTAATCTTGCTTTTTCAATTTTTAAAAGTTGATCAATTTCATTTTTCTTTGCGGCAATTTCGGCCTCTTTAGACTGTCGCTCACGTGTCAATTCTGCATCGATTACTTTTTTCTCATTTTCAACATTGTTAATTTGAATTTGCAGATTAGTAATTTCTTTGCTTAGTTGTTCTGCTGATTTTCTCTCTCTTTCAGCAAGTTTCTCTTTTTCAGATTCGATTTTTTGCTTTTCAGCTTCTAATCTAATTCTGTCACTTTCAACTGCTTTGAATAAAGGACTATTTTTAACTAGTTCTTCTTTTTCCTTATCAGTTAATTCTCTTTTATTTGTTTTATTAACAAATTCGAAAACTTTTTCCATTAAGTCTTCTCATGCTTTTTGATCTTGTTCTAAAAGATCATTTTTACTTGAAATTAATTCAGCAATAATTTCATTTATGCTGATATGGCTATTATTAGTTACTAAAACTACTTTGCCATTAATAATTTCTAGTTTGAATTTTGGATTCATATTTAACCACCTTGATGTATGTATATAATTTTATTATTACTCGATTAAAAAAGAATTGTGGAAAAATCTGGAAGTTTTTAATAAGCCAATTTTAATGCTCAAAAAGCATTAAAAAATCTCTTCAAGTTTTTGAAGAGATTAAAGTTTTAAATTGATAATGAAACGTCTTGTTTGTCAGTTGCTGAAGCAGCAAATAAAGGTAGTTGCATTAAGTTTTTAAAACCAGCAACAACGCTTGCAGGTCATGAATACAATTGATTATTGTATTGTGTAACGTTCATATTATAGTTTCTTCTAGCAGCGGCTAGTTCTTTTTCAATATAAGTTGCTTGCTCCATCATTTGTTGAAACATTGATTCAGCTTTTAATTGAGGATAATTTTCAGCCACAGCCATTAAGCGACCAAAAGCTGAATTGATCATCGCATCAGCATCACCATAGTTATTTCTTGAAATATTCATATTTCTTAGTGAAGTAATTGCTTTTAAAGTTTCACCTTCATAGTTAACATAACTTTTTGTTGCATCAACTAGTTTTGTTAAGGTGTCTTTACGGTTTTTCAAGTATGTATCGATACTTGAAGAAGCATTGTTAATGCTCATTTGTTGGCGATTAAATCAGTTACTTTTAACTACGTGGTAGATTAGTGGAATTATTAAGATTCATAAAATAATTCAAACTACTTTTGCACCAGTGCTCAGTTTAGCACTTCTTTCGGTGTTATCAACGTTAGGGTTAAAACCTGCTTCTTTGCCTTCGTTATTAGGGTTTACCAAATTCATAAGGTCTCCTTTTTTTGATTTAAAAGATTATTTAAACATAGCAATCTTATCAAAAAAGCAGATTTAATTAAAAATATTAATTAAATCAAATGTTTTAGTTAGTTAAATTTTAGGCTCTAGGTTGCTAATTTTAACTATTAAATTAAGTTGGGGGTGTATATCAAAATTTATTAAAAATAAGTACTAATAGTTAAATTTTAGTGCTTTGGTATGAAAAAACGGCATTTTTTTCACAATTTGATGAAATTTTGAAAAAAATTGCCGACAAATTTGCGAAAGGAATAAAATATGACTATTAAATACATACAAACAAAGGATATTTTAATTATGAAAAAAAGTTTTAAAAAATATATTTTATTACCAGCACTAGCGCTTAGTGCAGCTGCTGTAGCAGCAACAGCAATTGCTTGTGGTCAACAAGCTAGTTCATCATCAAAAGTACTTGATGACTTGAAAGCGAACAAAGATTTACTTACAACATTATCGTTCACAGGTGATCTTGAAGTAGTTACAGGAACAAATGATAAAGCCGCTTTAGAAACCTGATTCAAAGACAACAAAAGCAATACAACTCCAACTTTATCAACTACAACAAAAGCAACAAGAACTGCTGAGTTGACTAAAGCAGATGTAACTGTTGCTGCTCCAACAGATACGACTGTTAAAGTTGATGTTGTTGCAGTAGCATTTGATGGAACAGATTCATCTAAATTAAATGTTTTACTTAAAGCAACGAAAGGTGATTCATCAGTTCACTTTGTAAAACAAATTACTGGTAAAGAAAAAAACGGAACAACTGGTGTTAGTTTAGGTCTATCAGTTGGTGACCCAACTAACCCTAGATGAAATGCAGCAAGAGACATCTTAAATACAGCTGCTAGAAACTATGGTTTTTCAGGAAGCACAACTAATATAGAAGGGCAAGCAGAGCAAAATAGTGCTTTAGAAACTGCCTTAAATAATGGGGCAAAAGGTATTTTAGTTTCAACAGTTGATGCAGATTCTTCTAAACCATTAGTTGATGCTGCAAAAGCTAAAAATGTACCACTTGTTGCCTACGACCGTTTAATTACAGGTAGTTCAGACTATGATTACTACGTAACATATGATAATGAACGAGTAGGTGTGATGCAAGGATTTAGCTTAATTAAGGGAATTTACAGTGCAACAGTTAATTTTGATAGTGCTAAATCAAATGCAGACAATATTAAAGCATTAGTTGATTATGTTAAAGAACACAAATTTACATCAGCTAAATATATTTATTTATCTGCAGGTGCTCAAGAAGATAATAACTCAAAAATTTTCTTCGATGGAGCAATGAGTGTAATTAATGCAGCTAAAGCTGAAGACACAAACTTACTATTCTTAAATACCAATACAACATTTGCAGATGTTGCTACTCCTAAATGAATTGGTGAAAATGCTGCAAAGAAATTTACTCCAATTTGAAATAATGCAGGTACTGAAAAACAATCAAATTTAGTAGGTATTTTAGCACCTAATGATGGTGTTGCTAACGCATTAGCAACTGAATTATCAAATATCGGTGGTGGAAACACTAAATGACAATCAGTTTATATTACTGGACAAGATGGTAATACAGAATCATTAGAGTCATTAAGAGCAAAAAATAGTAAAATTGACATGACTATTAAAAAAGCAGATGAACCACTTTCTAGAGCTGGTGTTGCAATTTTAACATTACTTGCTGCATATCCAAATGCAACTAAAGATCAAATTCATGCATGATTAAAAATCAGTAACCCTAATGATAATTTTGTAATTAACACAACCTCATATAAAGCTCAATCAAAAGCAATCACAACAATTCTGCTTTCTCCAACAATTGTTACTCAGGATAATGTTGCTACAGAATTTCCAAAATAATTCTTAAATCTATAACTATAAAAAGATTTAACCTTTTGAGTTAAATCTTTTTATAAAGTAAGGAAAAATATGCAAACAAACATTGTTCAAAATACTTCAAAATCTAAATCAGTTAATAATAACGACATTATTTTGAAACTAGATAAGATAACTAAAACATATCCTGGTGTAACTGCCTTAAGTGATGTTTCTTTTCAAGTAAGAAGAGGTAAAATTCTTTCGCTAATTGGAGAAAATGGTGCTGGAAAAAGTACTTTACTAAAAGTTATTTCTGGGGTTATTCCTTCAACAGCACATGAAGGTACAGTTTATTTTGATGGCGAAAGATCAAGGTTCCAATCAATCGGTGATTCAGAGAGTAAAGGAATTGCAATTATTCACCAGGAACTTTCAATATCACCATTTCTACCTGTTTATGAAAATGTTTTCATGGGTCACTACCGTAAAAAATATGGTGTTCTTAAATGAAGCGAAATGATTAGAGAATCAAAAAAATGGCTTGATCTAGTAGGTTTAACTAATGTTAATGTTGAAGACATAGCAGGAAATTTATCAGTTGCGCAGCAACAGTTAGTTGAAATTGCTAAAGCGCTTAGCCAAGATTCGAAATTATTGATTTTAGATGAACCAACATCATCATTAAATGATAAAGACAGTTATAAGTTGCTGGATTTAATGAAGAAATTACGTGACGAGCAAAACATTACTTCTATTTTCGTATCCCATAAATTAAATGAAGTTGAATATGTTGCTGATGATATTGTTGTTATTCGTGATGGAAAATTTATATCTTCATACAATAATGAAGAAACAAAAATTACTGAGCAACAACTTATTAAAGACATTGTCGGTCGTTCGTTAGAAGCTAAATTTCCACCTAAGCCAGAAAATCGTAAGATTGGTGAAGAGACCTTAAGAGTTGAAAATTTTAAAGTTCAGCACCCTAAATTTAGCGATGTTTATGTCGTAAAAAATGGTTATTTCAATGTTAAAGCGGGAGAAATAGTCGGCTTATCAGGGCTAGTAGGATCGGGTCGATCTGAACTTGCTTTATCAGTTTTTGGAAAACAATTTGGAACGATTGAAAAGGGCGAAATTTATGTTAACAAGAAAAAAGTTAATATTAAAAGACCTCTTGAAGCCATTAAAATGGGACTGATGTATGCTTCCGAGGACCGTAAATTAACAGGTCTAATTCAGATGTTTACAATCGATAATAATATTGGTTCAGCATCACTGCATCTTTACACAAAAGCTTCGATTTTACAACATAACAAGCTTGTAAAAAACTCGATGGATCTAAAAGAGAAACTAAAAATTAAAGTTCCAGATATTCAATATAATGTTGAAACTCTTTCAGGTGGTAACCAACAAAAAGTCGTTATTGCCAAAGCCTTAACAACTAAATTTCAAACATTAATTATTGATGAACCAACTAAAGGAATTGACGTTGGTTCAAAATACGAAATTTATAAAATTATTTTTGATTTAGCAGCAGCAGGCAAAAGCGTGATTGTCATTAGTTCAGAATTAGAAGAATTAATTGGTTTAACAGATCGCATTTTTGTCATGGATGGTGGCTATGTCAAAGGCGAAATTAAAACTAGCGAAGCAACACAAGAAAAGATTTTTGAAATCTCTGTTAGAAAGGTAAATCAAAATGTCGAAAAAGAATAATATTAGTCCAGTTGGTGACTTTTTTGCTCAAACAAAATCAAGCATTAATAAAGTTCTAGATACTGTTAGCGATAAAATTAAAGAACAAAAAGCAAAGTATCGAGCAACTACTTATTATAAAAAAACCAGCCCTTATACAAGGTTTATCAAAAAGCATTTGAATCGTAATTCGATGTACTACATTTTGCTGTTTGTAGTTGTCTTATTCTCAATTTGAACTAGCATAAGTTCTACTTCTCACCTTTTAGCACCAGATCAATTCTCAACAATGTTAAGAGGTAATATTCAGATTGTTTTAATCAGCTTACCAATGCTTTGAGTTATTATTAGTGGTAACATTGACTTATCAGTTGGAAGGCTCTTTGGTTTAGTTGGTTACATTGCAGTTAGAACATATATCGAAACTAATGGTTCGCTAGCTGCTGCCTTCTTTACTGCCATAGCAGTTGGACTAGCAATTGGTGTAACTACAGGATTTTTAGTAGGGTACTTAAAAATTCCAGCATTCATTGTTACTTTAGGTGGAATGCTATTATTTCAGGGATTACTATTATATTTATCAGAAGGTAAAACAATTTTATCTTCTTCAGCAGCACAAGGAATAGACGGGCAGTCATTTAAAGATTTTACACTTCTAACTATCGATTTTAATTTAGGTAGTGAAGAATCTAAATTTTATATCATTGCTTTCTTATTATTTATGATAATTGGTGTATTAGTTGTTGTAGCGAATGTTTTTGGATTTATTCAAAAGAAAAAATTTGGTCTTAACCCAGGTCACATAGCATTTTTAATTGTTAAACAAGTGTTTGTAATCGGATTTTTCTTAGCAATTGCACTGTTATTAGCAACGTCTAATTTTGGGTTGCAGTTATACATTCTTTACGCTGTCATAATTATTGCAATCTTCATGTTTATTTCTAAAAATACTCGTTTTGGTAGAGCGATCTATGCAATCGGTGGAAATAAAAAAGCAGCTGCTTTATCAGGGGTAAATGTGCAACTTACAACTATGATGATCTTTGTTGTAATTGGTGTAGTAAGTGGATTCACTGGTTTAGTATTTGCTTCAATTCAGCAAGCTATTGTTGCAGGTGCTGGTGCTTCTCAAGAATTAACTGTTATCTCATCAGTGTTTGTCGGGGGTGCTTCAGTTTCGGGTGGAATTGGTACAGTTGTAGGAACTATTATTGGTTCATTCATTATTAACTTTATCCAATTGGGTATGAACATTCTTGAACAACAAGCTGCTTTCATTAACATTATTCAAGCAGCAATTCTAGTTTCAGTCGTGGCATATGACACTTTAACTAGAAGAAAAGTTTCATAGTTTATTAACTTTAAAACATATAAAAAAGCGAGTTCTAGCTCGCTTTTATTTTTTGACTTTTTAAGTTTTACTTAATCAGTTTATCTAGTTCACTATTAACTTCTTCGAAGTTAATTTGATCATGAATATTAGTATTTGCTGTGACAAATTTTACAACTGAATTTTCATCAACAATAATTACACCACGGTTTAATAAGTGTAGTTTATCAACTAGAAAACCAGTTTTTTTACCAAAATCTAGGTATCTTCAATCACTTAGAGTGTCAACGTTTTCAACGCCGTGTGCTCCACATCAATCTGCTAGTGTAAAAGGTAAGTCTAGTGAAATTGAAACAACATCAACTTTATCAGCATACTTTTCAGCAATGATACTTAGACCACGAGTTTGCTCATCACAAATTTTTGTACTAATAGCAGGAAAAGGTGAAACAACAGTCACTTTTTTTGCTTTAAAATCAACTTCTTCTAAATCACGATTAACTGCTTTAAAAGATAGTTTTTCTCCCACTTTAATTAGTTCTTTAACAGTATTGTATTTAACTTTTTTAAATTCTGTTTGCATTTATAAATCATTAATATTTCAATATTAATGAATCCTTTCTGAATATATATAATCATTATACAACTTTTAAAAAAAGTAAAGCAATTAAATAAAAAATTTTTTATTTAATTGCGTTAGTATCTATCAATTTTGACAAGCAATTTTAGTGTTGATCAGGATGAATTAATTAAAGACATTCAAAGCAGTTTTATTTTGTAAAACACTTTTATTGGTTCATTAAAATAACCAATTTGTCATACTAATATGAAAAAAACTGAAAAAAAATTAATAGCAATTTTCTTTGGTTATAATTAAGTAATATGAGTAATGAAAAACCAGCAAAATTTAAAAAAGGTAATTGCGATAAAGCAGTTAAAGAACTAGATAAAGCATACGATCTTGAAGAGGTTAAAAATCATCTAACTGCAGATGATCGAACAGGTAATATTCTTTATGAATATAGTGCAATGGGTACTCCTAAACAGTTTGAACCACCTATCGACCCACCAGGACAACCTGGTAGAGGGAATGGAAATGGTGAGAATTTGCAATGATGACAAAAGTGAACTTTAGAGAAGATCAAAGAATCAGCAGCAACAACTGTTGCCATTTTACGACATGAAATGAAGCAAATGGAAAAAAGAATAGAAAAAAAGTTTGACGCTAAATTAATGCAAATGGAAAAGAGACAAGAAAAAAAGTTTGACGCTAAATTAATGCAAATGGAAAAAAGAATAGAACAAAAGTTTGACGCTAAATTAGAAAAAGTAGCAAATGAGATTCGTTCAGAAATGAAAGAAGGTTTTGAAAAAGCTGAAAAACAAAATAAAGATACAAATGATAAACTTGAAGCAATTTTAGAATTGCTTAAAAAGAAAGATAAATAAAATATTTATCTAGTTAACAGTCTGTTAATGTATTTTAGTAAATAAAAAAGAGCCCAAAAAAGGCTCTTTTTTTCTGCCGCTTGTTGACAGCCCAATCCAATCACTTGAGGACATACTAGTTAGCCAGTCTTATAAAACTCTTTCTCATATCTTATGCCTTTAGCAACTTCTATCACCGCAATGGGGCGTACTAAGTGATAGCTTTAACACTAATGTGGGGGATTATTGATACGCAAAATACGTACTAAATAATTATACAGAAAAATTAATTTCTTGTAAATCTTTAGAGCAATTTAAAAATTTAAGTCAATAAAAAAGAGCCCAAAAAAGGCTCTTTTTTTCTGCCGCTTGTATGACAGCCCAATCCGACACTTGAGGACACGCTAGTTAGACAGCTAAATAAAAATTTAACTCTTTCTCATATCTCATGCCTTTAGCAACTTCTATCACGGCAATGGGGCGTACTATGTGATAGCTTTAACACTAATGCGGCTTATTAATTTATACGCAAATGCGTACTAAATAATTATACAAAAAAACAAAATTTTTGTAAATTTTTAAAGCAATTTAAAAATTTTAAATTACTTTTTTAGCTTATCATTTGGAAATGTAAAACTAAAATTACAAATTATTGACTTGTTCTCTCCTTCTTTACAATCCATTTCTACCTTAGCATCAGGTGGCACTATTTCATCGATTGTTCTTAAAACTTCATCAACATCTTTAATACCAGTTTTAGAAATTAATTTTTTAGCTTTATCTCTAGCATTCATAAATTCTCCTTAGTTTATTTAGTTATTAAAATTATATATTAATGTTTAAGTCTCAAACTCTAATAAAGCAAAATTTTTACTCTTTTGCATTAACTATTTTATGAATATGATGAAAAATTGCTTTTGCTCTTTTAGCGTTTTTGAAGTTTCTTTCATAAACTTCAACGAAAAGAATTTTCTTAAAAAATTCATATTCAATTTTAATCAAGATATTTTTTTCATAGTCTTGAATAATGAAATATGCAGGATTAACTGTCATAGTTCAACTTTTAAATTCTCCAGGAAATTTATTTTCATCAAAGTATGAAAGTAATTTTTCAACTTGATGTAGTTCGCTATGAAAAATATTTTTAACTACAAAAATAGGCTTATAAAGTTGTATCGATTGTCTAAAAACATTAGCAATACTTCCTTTTTGAGTTTTGTAGTAATTTAATAATTCTGAAAAAACGACCAAAATTTGTAAATGATCAAAGTAGTCAATTAAATTAGTATTAAAGTTAAATTGATTATCTTTATTGATTAAAAATAGGATGTCTTGCTGAGCAACTTCATTTTTATAATTTTGTTCAATCGCCAATCAATTAACTTCATATTTTTTAAAAATTGGGTCAAGCAAAATTCCTAAATATTGGGGTAAAACAATCACTTTATTTCTCAGATCTATTTTGCTAACTTTTTTATCTAGTAGATAAAGATCTAAAAATAAGGTTAGAAATTCAAACTTTTCTAAGAATTGCATTTTGCTTCCAACGTTAATTCCTATATTTAAAAAAGTAGCACCACTATCACTTGAATATAATAAATCAGCATCTGCTTTAATAGCGGAACGTGATAGTTGCAAAGTATTATCAATTAAAGGTGAGAGCATTTTATTTGATGAAACATAACGATATTCAAAATTTAAGGAACCTAAAATTTTGCTACTTAATTGAGCAAATGCTTGTGAGTTATGACTAAGAGCAATAACTAGGTTTTTAACATCAGTTGCTCTTTTTGAAAGGGTTAAAACTTTTTTGCGATATTCATCAAAAATAGCACTTTCTTTTAAATATAAGGGTGCCTTCATCATTTTATGAATATCCTGACTAGGATCTAAGTTAAAAATATTTTCAGTTATTTTTTCATAAACTTCTAAAGCAATTGAGTTTGCTTGTCCATCTAAAAAGGTAACTTTATATTTGCGTTGCTCCTTAATATAGTTTAAATAAATAGCTGCATCTAGATTAATATTTTTGTAAGTTTCATTGATAATGCTATTAACAACTTCAACTCTTTCAAAAAGAAATACTTTAAAATTTCTTTTTGAAAAGATCTGTTGTGCAATTTCTGC
The DNA here is from genome assembly GCF_002272945.1 of Mycoplasmopsis agassizii. Taxonomy (GTDB): domain Bacteria; phylum Bacillota_I; class Bacilli_A; order Mycoplasmatales; family Metamycoplasmataceae; genus Mycoplasmopsis_B; species Mycoplasmopsis_B agassizii. Next base: position 518,541 of record NZ_NQMN01000002.1, read on the forward strand.
ATAGTAAGCTAAATCACTATCATTGTTATATGCAACTAAAATATTTAGGTTGATATTTTCGGGAATTAAATTTAAAAAAGATTGAAAAATTAAAGACATAGTTAGCGTATTAAAACGGTTATAACCTAGTCCTTTTTCAAAACTAAAACCTCTTTCATTGAAATAAGGTTTAGCAAAAAAATCTGGATGCTTATCCAAATTTTTTTCAATGTTTTTAAGATGTGCTAAAGTTTTTTTGTCATTAGCATAAAAATTTATTCAGTGTGCAAAAGTATTATTCATACTTTTTATTTTACATCATTAAGAAAGTTTTTAAACACCTTCAGGAAATAGTGCAGTTTTATAAACTCCTTTATTTTCACTATCAATAATTGCTTTTAAATTACTGCGATACGAAGTGATTTGTTTTTCATTTCCTGTTTTATCAAATAAGTTGTATTTGTATAAAATCATGTCTTTATTAGTACTTACAATTTTAACTTTTTCATCACGAGCCTGCACAAATAATTCATATACGCTAGATGCAGAATCATCTGAATCTGATGAACTATAATGAATTCCTAAAGGTAATCCATAATCTGTCATAACTAGTGAGCCAGATGCGCCAAAACCCATTTCTGAGAATTTAGAGCGCATTTGATAACCATAGTAATCGATGTATCATTTTTTGAAGAAAGTATCTAAACTAAGAGCATCTGGCTCTCATTTTTTAATTGCCTCCTCTTGTCTTACATTTTTATAATCGGTAATAATATTATAGGTTTCATCTAACCTAGCAATTGCTTTTAAATTTTTATTTGCTTCGCTATATCTGGCTTCATTATTGTTTCATTTAATTTTGGCAAAACCATCTGAAACAGGATAACCTAAAATATAAACATTATCATATTCAGTTTTTGCATTGTACTTTTCAGCTTCTTTTGCATTCTCTTCATTATCATGAAGTGTCGAAGGAATATCATAAGTTACATAAGGTCTAACACCATCATTATTTGGTAGTTTTTTAGTCTTAACTAAGTTAATAGTTTCATCAACTGCTTTCATTGCATTTTTGATTCATGATTCAAATTCTGCGTTGATTTTTTCATTAGTATCAGGAGCACTTGCACCTTTATTTAAGACTTCTTTTTTACTTAGATCTACATCAACTGCAACGACTGCAAAATCTTTAAAAAAGCCCAATTGATCAACACTTTTTCTATCAGAATCCGCTTGATATCTTGTGCTTGAATTTCACTTTTCGTGCATATCTGAAAGTTGATCACTAACTGATTTATCCATAAAATCTACAGCTGCAAAAATTAATCTTGGTGGAGCAGTTATTGCACTGATTTGGGTTCCAATTTGGTTACCTTTATTGCTATTAGTATAAAAATGTGCTAAGGAAGTTTGTCTTTGGTTGTTTGCAAATTTGATGTTATTTTCTTCCTGATTTAAGGGGTTAAAAATCGGTGCTTCAGTTAATTTTCCTAGTGAAACATATTTAACCTCACCTGCTTTATTAGATGAATAATCTCAACCTGCATCTTTAAGTGGACTAGAATTTCCTATTTCAGAAACTACGTGAACATTTGTTGCTAGATATAAGGTGATTTGATTTTCATCAACTTCATCCTTATGATAATCTAGTAATCAAGATGTTCCTCAGTAACTACGTGAAGCAACTATTGCATCTTCTTGTTGAATGCTAAAACGTATTGAAAATGTTCTGTCATAAATATTTTTATAAATTTCATTTGCTGAAATTTTCGGATCTATTTTAGTTTCAATTTCCTTGTTATTTACTTCTCTTAAAGTAGTTTGTAAATTTAAATGTTTATCAATGTTATTTTTTGATATTGGTTCTGAAACCCCGTTATTTGGGGGATTTTCAGATTTTTGACCTGCTCCTGGTTCTCCATTTTTAGGTGGTTTTGATTGTTCAGGACCACCATTTTTAGGTGGTTTCTCGGTACTTGGTGGATTGCCGTTTGCAGGCGATTTTGCATCAACTGGAGGTTTATCAGTTTTAGGTGGTGTAGGTGCTGGTTCAACAATTTTTCTAGGAGGCAGAGTTCCAGGGTTTTCAATTTGGGTACAAGCAATTAATGTTGCACTAAGTGCAACAGCAGAAACTAAAGATGAAGTTAAAAGTAATTTGAATTTTTTCATATCCTTAATTATCAATGATATTTGTCAAAATAAGCCAAATAGAGTAACTTTAAATTATTTAAAGCATTTATCAGATTTTTTTGATAGATAAAAAAATATGTTGCTTTTGGCAACATATCGATTTAATTAAATTTCATCTTGATCTTCTAAATTATCATCACTTGAAGGTGCTTCAGCAATCACACTTACAGGTGGATTATTTAGATCATTTAAAGATAATTCAGTTGTTCTTCTGATAATTTCTTCTTCAATTTTTTGAATATTTAAGATACCAACAGATTTAATTTTTTCATTATCTTTTAAGCGGATAACACGTACACCTTTGGTAGCACGATTAACTGTTTCGCTAACTTGTTCTAGTGAAGTTCTAATGGTGATCCCACTTGAATTAATAACTAAAACATCTTCATTTCCATTAACAAAACCAGCGTAAACTAAGTCACCTGCTTTTTGCACTTTTAAGGTCTGAACACCTTTTGCACCACGGCGTGTTTTACGGTATTCATCAGCTGATGTTTTTTTACCAAAACCATCAGCACCTAGAGCAAAAATTAAGTTACCTTCGCTTGAAGATGAAACAGCAACAACTTCTGCTTTTTCTGATAAAGTAATACCTTTAACTCCTGCTGCAGTTCTTCCCATTGATCTTACTTCGGTTACATCGAAGCGACAAATTTTTCCATCTGAAGAACCTAAAATTAATTCTTCGCTATCGCTTACAACCATGGCTCTAATTAATTCATCACCATCTTTTAAGTTAACAGCAATTTTTCCATTTGCATTAATACGTTCAAATAAACTTAAATTTGAACGTTTAACAATTCCGTTTTTAGTTACAGTTAATAAGAATTGATCTTCATTATAAGCATCAGTTGTTAATCATGAAACAATTTTTTCTTTAGGGTCAATTTGCACTAGATTAACAAAAGGTGTTCCTTTAGCTTGTTTTGAAACTTCAGGCACCATGTGGGCTCTTATTCTAAAGACCTTACCAAAACTTGTAAAGATTAATAAGTCAGTATGAGTAGTAGTTGGTAAGATATCGCTGATATCATCATCATCGTATGTTTTAGCAGTTCTGACACCAACTCCACCACGGTTTTGCACTTTATATTCTTCTAAGGCAATGCGTTTTACATAACCTTTAACTGAACGAGTAAGCACGATGTCTTTAACAGGAATTAAGTCTTCATCACTAATTGATCCAAAGGCTTGTCCATCGATTTCAGTGCGACGTGCATCGTTATATTTAGCCTTAATTTCTTCTAAGTTTTTAATAATCAGTTCTAATAACTTAGATTCATCGCCTAGAATATCTTTTAAATTATTAACAAATGCTTCTGTTTCAGCAATTTCTGCATCTGTTTTTTCAATTGATAAACCAGTTAAACGACCAAGGCGCATATCAACAATTGCTTTAGTCTGAATTTCACTTAAGTTAAATTCAGTTGCTAGTTTTGCACGAGCATCTTCATCAGCTCTTGATGAGCGAATAATTGCAATAACTTTATCAATATTTTGAGTAGCAATTCTTAGTCCATGTAAGATATGTAATCTTGCTTCTGCTTTTTCTAGATCGAAAGTTAATTCTCTTCTAGTTGTATCTTTTTGATGTTCAAGATAAACTTCTAAAGTTTTTCTTAAAGTTAAAGTTTGGGGTACGCCACCTACTAGAGCAACCATGTTGACATTGAAATTAATTTGTAAGTTAGTGTTTTTAAATAATTTATTTAAAACCACTTCAGGTACAAAACCACGTTTAATTTCTAGAACAACACGAATCCCTTTGTTGTTAGTTTCATCACGTAGGTCGCTAATACCTTCAACAATTTTTTCTTTTACTAAATAAGCAATTTTTTCAATAATTGAAGTTTTTTGCACTCCGTAAGGAATCTGACTAATAACGATACGGCTTTTACCACTATCAAAGTGCGTAATCGCTGCTTTTGAACGTAAAGGAATTGATCCTTTACCTGTTTCAAAAGCATCATAAATACCTCTAGTACCTAAAATAATTCCCCCCGTAGGAAAATCAGGTCCTTTGATATATTGCATTAATTCAGCAGTTGTGATTTCATTATTGCGTGCATAAGCAATTGCTGCATCAATTGTTTCACCTAAGTTATGGGGGGCAATTGTGGTTGCCATTCCGACAGCAATTCCTTGCCCTCCTGAAACTAATAAGTTAGGAAAACGTGCTGGTAAAACTGCAGGTTCTTTTTCACTTCCGTCATAGTTATCGACAAAATCAACAGCATTTTTTTTGATCCCATCTAACATATGGAAAGCAATTTTTGAAAGCCTAGCTTCTGTATAACGCATCGCAGCAGCAGCATCACCATCGATTGATCCAAAGTTACCATGTCCATCAACTAAAGGATAGCGCATTGAAAAATCTTGAGCCATCCTTACCATTGCTTCATAAACTGAACTATCACCATGGGGGTGGTACTTACCAAGTACATCCCCGACAATTCTGGCTGACTTTTTATGGGCTGATGTATGTAAAACACCGATTTCATGCATCCCGAATAAAATACGGCGATGCACGGGTTTTAACCCGTCACGTGCATCAGGTAAAGCACGAGAAACGATCACGCTCATTGCATATTCTAAGAAAGAAATTTGCATTTCATTAGAAACAAAGCGTGGTGAAATCCCATTGACTGTCTCATCAATAATTTGTGATTGAACTTGATACTCTTCTTTAGCAGCAGGATTTTCTTCTTCAGCTTCTTCTACTTCTTTAGATTTTTTTGGAGCCTTTTTATTTTCTTCGAAAACAACTTTTAAATCATCTTCAGGAATTTCAAAAGTTCCTGTTTTTTTGCGGTCTTCGTCTTGACCGTCATGGTTATTATCTAAACTCATATAACACCTTAAAAATAATATTTAACAAAATTAATTTGCATTATTTAAATTATAAACTAAGACAACTTTTAAACATGAAAATTTTTCGCTTTCTTGTGAATTTTTTCATAATTATTTGCAGTTGATTTTTAGCCTTAAAAATCAAAAAAATCCGTCTAAAAACGGATTTTCTATTTTGCGTTTTGCATTGAACGCATTACTTGTTTAATGCGTGCTTCGCTAGCTTTTACACCCATTTGATTAAACATGACACGAATCATGCTTTCATTAATAGGAGGGTTTTCTCGTAGTTGTTTTTCAAAGATTTTTTTAGTTACAAAAAAGGCTGTGATACCTCCAACTAAAAGAAATAAGATTGATAGTCCAACGATCAGACCAATTGCTAAACCTAATTCCATTTATGCTCCTAGTAAAAAAATTTTATTAGTTCTTATTATACATAAAATAACAATGTAATATTAAATTATATAGATATATGAAAGAGGTAATATGTATCCACAATATACGCCAGGAGCTATTGAAGTTATCACTGGTCCAATGTTTTCAGGCAAAAGCGAGGAAATTCTTAAAAAGTTAAGAATTTTAAACCATGCACGGCGCAAGGTTTTAGTGGTCAAACCAAGTTTTGACATACGCTTTGGAATTGACAAAATCAGATCGAGAGCAGGAATTGAAGTTAGTGCAACACCTGTTAATCATTCTGCAAAAATTTTAGATCTAGCAAAAGATTATGATGCAGTCATTATAGATGAAGCACACTTTTTTGATTTAGATTTAGTTAAAGTTGTTGAAGAACTTGCTAATCAAGGTAAATATGTTGTTGTATCAGGACTTGATACAAACTTTAAAAAAGAACCTTTTAAAGTAATTGCCAAATTACTTGCAGTTGCTGAACACATTACAAAATTAAAAGCAGTTTGTTCAAATTGCCAGCAAGCAGCAACTACAACTTTTAGAACTATTCAAGATGATCAAGAAAACTTATTAGGTGATGATGACATTTATGAAGCAAGATGTCGCTCATGCCACATTCTAGGTACTAAACAAAAAAGCCAAAAAAGGTAATAAAAAAATGGGGTGAATAACGGGATTCGAACCCGCGCGTGACGGGACCACAACCCGCTGCGTTGACCACTTCGCCATATTCACCACATGCGTTTAAAATTATATATTAATTTTTTTACAATGGCATAAAAAAATAAAGCCTATATCTGAGCTAATTTTAAAGGCAAAAATCTTAGTTAAAGAAGAATTAAAAAAATCCAGTTTTTGAATTTGAAACTGGATTTTTGTTTTCATCTTTTTTAATTTGAAATTATTTTTTTTCTTTATAAATATTAACTATTTGAGAAATTAAAATTTCTTTTGTAATAAAAAAATTTCTGTATTTTTTAATCTTAAAAAGGAAATCATCTATTGCTAAATTAACCTTAATATAAGGAATATTTTTCTCTCTCATCTTTTGAAAAATATCGCTATTTTTTTTGCCCATTTTTAGATCAAAACTTTGAGTTAAAACTTTATAAAAAATCTTCAAAATATTTAAAGTTAATTCATATTTTGTTTTGGAAATTTCAAGGTGCAAAAAATGAACTAACTTATAAAAATTTTCATTACTATTTAAAAATGCAACTAAAGTTCTATTAATTATTTCTTCAGTTTTATCATTAAAATTTTGTTTTAATTGTGCGTAATTATCGAACAATTCTGCATATATTTCTGGGTAGTGAGATTTAAAATTAAGGCTCTCTAGATAGTGCATTTTTTCTTTAAAAGATAAAGGTAAAATTGTGATGCTTTGGCACCTTGATTTTATTGTTGAAAGAATTTTATGATAGTTATATGTAACGATAAATATATAACTATTTTCAGGTGCTTCTTCAATACTTTTTAATAATGAATTATTAAAAGCATTTGAAGCATTTTCAATTTCCTTTATGATCAAAATATTTGGCTTATTTGCAACTAAAGTTGTCTTAAATAATTTCTCTAAAACTTCAACTAAATTATTTTTTACTAAGTCTTCTTTTACATCATCTAATAATAAAATATTATTTGAAATAAGACTCTTATCTAATTTTTCATAATTAGAATTATTTAAACTATTGACTAAAAATAATAAAGGCTCATCCACATTTGTATTTGGACTCGCCTTAAAAATAATGGCGTGTGAAACCATTTTATTATTTACGATATTTCTTAAATAGTCAATATTTTGATTCATCTTTATTTACCCATTTTTTTAAATTTATCAAGTGTCTTAATTTTGTCCATAATTATTTTGACAATTTCTTCAACACTTAATTTGCCATCAATTACTAAAAAGCGATCACGATCTTCATTAATTAATTTTCAATAACCTTCATAAGTTCGCTTATAAAAATCTTGGCTCTGAGTTTCTAAACGGTCGGTCGTTTCACGCTTTTCACGCCTGTTGCGTGTTTCTTCATAAGTGATATCAATAAAGATTGTTAAGTCAGGTTTATATTTTCCAATTACTAATTCAGTTAAATCTTTTGTTCACTTAATTCCCAATTCACGACCATAACCTTGATATGCATAAAATGAATCAATGTAACGATCACAAATAATTATTTTATTTTCATAGTTAGGTTCAATAACTCTATCGATATGAATTCTTCTTGAAGCTGAATATAAAAGCGCTTCAGAAATATTACTTAAACGGCTATGACTATCTAAAATAACTTCTCTAATTTTTTCTGCTTCAATAATTCCTGCTCCACCAGGTTCTCTTGTAAAGATGAAATTTTTTTCTAAACCTAAACCAACTAATTCATTAAAAATTGAATTAGCGATTGTAGTTTTTCCTGAACCATCTAAACCTTCTAAAGTTATTAACATCTTTAACCTTTCACCCGATTTGTAACTGCGCTTTTTAAAGTAATATTATCGATATAATCGATATCACTATTAACTGGAATTCCTAGTGCTAATCTAGTAATTTTAATATCATGATCAGCAAATAAATTTTTAATATATGTGATCGTAATTTCACCATTTAATGTTGGTGAAATTGCTAAAATAATTTCTTCAATTTTATATTTTTCTACGAAATTAATTAATTGATCTTTTCAAGCAATTGATGCGATCTGATTTCTGATTTTTAATAAGGGGTTACTTACAAAAAAATAGCCATGATAATTTTCAATACTTGCAAATTTAAAAATATTTTGTGATGATTCAGAAATCAAAACACTCTTATCTAAATTAGTATTTAAGCAGTAAGTACAGATAGGCATTTCTTGAAATAAATTACATGATTTGCAATATTGATTTTTATTTCTTGCTTCATTTAAAATGATGCTAAATTGTTCAATATCTTTTTCGCTTAATTTTAAAAAATCATTAGCTAATTTGACTGCTGATCTTTTGCTAACTGAATCTAATTTAGTTAAACTTTCAACTAAATTTTCAAACGTTTTCGAAGCCATTATTAAAAAGGAAAATTCTTAGCTTCTGCTTCGATTGCATCGTAAGCAGCATCAATTTTTTCAAGCACTTCATTAACGGCGATTTGGATCATTGTTTCTAATGTTTCAGGATCTTCTGGATCAATTAAGGCATCATCAATTTTAATTTCTTTCAACTGTCTCATACCATTAAAGGTAACTTTAATACCTTGTTTTTCAACAGTGAAATTTTCCTGTTGAACTTTCTTTTCTCTTTTTTTCATTTCAGCTTGCATTTTTTTTGCAAGCTTCATCATTTCATTATTATTCATAATTTACTCCTTGTTTAAATCATCTCCGAAGATATTAATCAAGGTCTCTTCAGGATCGATTTTTTTCTTATTTTCTTTTAAAGGTTGAGGTTTAGGTTCACTCATATATTTATCACGATTAATTTTTCAATCGTTTTTTGCTTCAGTAACTAAATTAATTGTTGCAACGAAAACGTGTTTATTTTCTTTAAAGATACTGTAAATTAAATCGTAGAATTTAGGGTCTTCGATTTTTTCTAATGTTGAAAAAACGACATTATCATCATCACTAGTTAGGATAACAAAATTTTCTCCTGATGTGACAAATTTTAATTTTCCAAAAAGATACTCATAATCTTTAAATCTGATATTTTCAAAATGTGAACGGCGATTTCGATAGTTTTCTTTTTCGTATTCTCCAGCATCTTTGGAATGTCTTAATTTAAATAAATTAATTAAATCAGATTTTGAATAGATGTCTTTAGTAACTAAATTAATTGCTAAATTATTTAAGTCAATTTTAGTTTCAGTTTTGTTAAAACTATTTGTTTCTGTGTTAGAAAAATCTAGAGTGTTATCTAACGTATCGCTTTTGAATTGTGGCTTGATTGAAGTTGTTGCCATTTGTGTTTCATCTATTTTTAAAACAGGGTCATTTAAAATAACTGTATCAACTAATTCAGCACTATCAGAAACTTTTTCTTCTTTAAGTGTGTTAAATGGATTAACGTTTTCACTAAAATTTGATGAAATCAATTCATTGTTATTAACTAGGTCGGTATCAATTAAAATTTCATTTGTGGAAATGAAATTTTCCTGAGTATCCATGTAATCATTTGACTCATTAATTGATGAAATAAAATCATTAGTTTGTTTTAATAAGTCGGTGCTTGTTGCTTCAAAATTACTTGATTTAGGTGCGATATTTGGTGCTGCTTTTGGTTGTTCTTTGACTTTAATTCTTTGAGTTTCTTGAAATTCAACTGGTTTAGTAACTTCATGATCTTGCACGCCCACGATATCAAAAATTGAATCTTCTTCAGGTGGAGTTTGAATGCCACGTAAATCATCAGTATCAATTTGAATTGATTTTGTGCTGACAATATCAACATCTGCTAAATCGCCTGCTTTACTATTTGAAACACTTTTTACAAAACTACCAAAAACATCTAGTGAAGAAGTTTTTGGAGCGTTGCTGATTTCATCATCAACTTTGACATTTTGAATTACTTTAAAACGATTTTGATTATCTTCAGCTTTGATTTCTTTCAAACGTTTTTCCATTTCGGTTGTTGAAAAAACTTGTGTTTTTAAGTTCAAATCACCTAGATGATTATGGATACGAATTACTAAAATTTCCAGTAAATCAAAAGGTGTATTTGAAGTATAAAGTCTTTCAAAAGTTTGAATTGCAAAGTCTAATAAATCATAAGCAGTTTTAGTTGTGAAGTAAAACTGTTTCTTTTGATCAAAAGTTAAAACACTATTAAATTCATCAGTATTGGTTTTGCTCATCAAAATAAAATCTTTAATAATTGCGATAATATTATTTAATAAATATTCTGCATTTGCACCTGAATTATTTAAATCATGAAGCATTTTCATTGCTTTTGCTAAATCATTAGATGCAAAGTTTAATAAGTCAATAACTGTTTCATATGAAGTAATTCCAAAAGCTGAAATTAATGACTGAATAGTGATATTTTTGTTTCCATAAACTGATGCTTGATCAGCAATTGATAAAGCATCACGCAGTGATCCATTTGCTAACTTAACAATGTAATTTAGTGATTGTTCATCAAATTCAATATGTTCTTTTATCAAAATATCTTGAAGATGCATTTTTAAAATTGTGTTACTAATTCTTCTAAAATTTAGCCGTTGCACTCTACTTAAAATAGTTGCTGGAATTTTATTAGCTTCAGTTGTCGCTAAAATGAAAACACTATGTTTTGGTGCTTCTTCTAATGTCTTTAAAAAAGCATTAAAAGCCGCCTTAGAAAGCATGTGAACTTCATCTATAATAAAAATCTTATATTTGCCATTTAAAGGCATTGAAATGGCATCATCATTAATGCGGCGAATATCATCAGCACCATTATTTGATGCTGCATCTAATTCGGTAATATCAAGATTTGAGGCAAGTTTATCAACACAAATTTGACATGGATTTTGGCTATCAATTTTATGAATACAATTAATTGCATTTGCAAAAATCTTAGCGATCGATGTTTTACCAGTTCCATGTGGTCCACTGAATAAATAAGCATGCACCAATTTATCGTTTTCGAGAATATTTTTTAAAGTTGTAACAACTGCATCTTGACCTTTTACTTCATCAAAAGTTGTTGGGCGATAGACACGATATAACGCTTGATATGACATAACACTTCCTTCTATTAATTTATTTAATTATATTATGATGTAGTCTTTTTTTAGTTAATATAAATATTAAATTTAATAAAAAAACAGAATTAAATTCTGTTGATTTATCTAGTTTTGGTTAACCATGTTTTACACTTTATAAATTGTTTTTTTACATTGCTTATAAAGTTTCATTCAGGGTTTAGTTGATGGTATGGATAATATTTTTTAAATAGCTTATCTATGTAGTAATAAATAATTGAAATCAATCAATTTGTAAATGTAAATAGAATTAGATAGGTAATTAAATTGTAAGGTCATAAAGTTAGTGGTTTTGCAAATCCTGATAAAGTTGGGTTGTATCTATCAGGTGCTAAGTAGGCATAATTTGAAATTCAAATTTGATCTACAGTTGCACTTGAACTTGCTAATGAGATATTAATTATGAAAACTGAAATTAAATAAATTCAAATAACTACGAATGAATAAATTAAAGTTTTGAAAGTTAATTTTGGTCTATATAAAATTAATAACATTCATGGAACAATTACGTTAAAAATATGAACAAAGTAATAGTCTCAAAAAACATAACTGTCTGCTCCTCAATGAACTTCTATTCCTGCATATGCTTCAGGTCTAGGTCCTAAATCAGGATTTGTTAATGCAAGAAATCCAGTTGCTATCGAAGGTAAAAATAAAAAGTATGTGTAAGAACTTGATTTAACTTTTCCAACTGAAAATAAAACTACAATTAATAAAACCATCGAAATACGTGTTCAATGAAGTGGCACTAATTCTCAAATTCTTGGATAAACTGGAAGCCCAGTATTTACAATTGAATTTGTAAAAATTAGTATCCTAAAAAAGAAAATAAAAACTAAAAAAGATGCAATGATAATTCATCATCAATTTGTTTTAAAATAAAACATTGATTTTGATTTTGCATTTTGTTGTTGTAAATAAATATAGCTGTCATATTTTCTTTTTATGTAAGGTGTAAAAAATGAAACTACAACCATTGCTAAAAGTGCAACAACTATAAGTACGATCATTAATATTTTTTGTCCACCTGCAAAAATTGTATTGTTTCCTGCTCAGCTAAAAAAGTTGTAAATATTCATGTATTAAAGTTTATTAAATTTTCAAATTATTTTGAGAATATTTAAAAAATATTAATAATGAGCCATTTTTTAAAAAAAGTGTATATGTACCCAGTTTCAGACTAAAAAAATTAATTTTTAGATATCTGAAAATATTTTTAAAATTAATATTTTTAAATTTTTTGCTTTACAAAAAAATTTATACGTTTCATTAGTCATTAAAATTTCTATGAAAAATAAAAACTATTAATACATATTTTGCTTATTAATAATATTTTAAGAATGTAATTTATAGTTGAATTTAATAACTATATATTTTAAATTTTAATTTTCTTTTTTCCTAAATAAGAAATCATAATTTAATTTTTAGTAGAAAAATTTTTAAAATTTAATCACTAAATATTAGACTTATTTTTAAAAATTATGCAATCATCTTTTCAAAAAATAAGCATCAAAATTTGAACAATAAACAACTTAATTAATTTAATTAAAATTTATAAAACAAGGCAATAAAAAAGAGCCATAAATATGACTCTTAATTTATTAAATTATTTAGTTTCATCAATTAATTCATTTAAATTAATATGGTGATTATTTGAATGATTTTTAGCATCATCTTTTGAATCAAATAAGGTTGCAAAAGTTGACATGCTTCTTGCAGTTGAAGCTAAATCAGGTGGAATAATAATTTTAGTTGCATTACCATTTGCTAATGTATCAATTTTATCCAAAGCGATTCATTGAAGGATTTTTTGATCAACGCCTGCTGCTTTTAAAAGTTCAACATAGCGTCTTCTTCCTTCTCCTTCTAAAATTATTTTTTCTTTATTAGCTTCTGCTTCAAGGCGAATTTTTTCTTGGTTAGCTTCAGCTTCTAAAATAGTTTTTTGCTTATTAGCTTCAGCTAAATATTTAATAGCTTCACTATCTCCAAGTGCCCTTTCGATTTTCGAAGTTTTATATCCTTCTGCTTCAGTTATGATTGCTGACTTATCTCTTTCAGCTTGCAATAATTTTTCCATTGCTTGTAAAATTGAAGCAGGTGGAGCAATTTCTTTTAATTCGACACGGTTAACTTTTACACCCCATGCATCACTAGCAACATCAAGGATTTGAGTTAATTCACCATTAATTCTATTTCTAGAAGTTAATGTTTCATCAACTGTAATATTTCCTAAAAAGTTACGCAAGGTTGTTGCTACTAAGTTTTCAATCGCTAACACAGCATTTTCAACTCCATAAAAATATTTTTGTGGATCCATGATTTGTAAATAAGTAACTGTATCAACTCTCATGGTAACGTTATCCTTAGTAATAACGTTTTGCGCAGGGAAATCAATTACCTTCTCACGAATAGTTTCTTTTAAAACTATTCTGTCAATTACAGGAATCATAAAGTGAATTCCTGCCTGTCAACTCTTCTTAAATTTACCAAGTCTTTCTACCATAAAAAAACTTGCTTGTGGAACAATCTTAATTGACAGTGCTAAAAATAAAATTATAGATCCTATAATTAATACTGCAATGATGATTCCAGCTATTTGTCCGCCATCTAACATCTGACACCTCTTTTTCTTTTGTTATTTACTTTTAAATTATATTCCAAATTAAATTAATCTCAAAAATATTATTTGCCTAGAAGTGCTTAAAACTTTAAAAAATACGCTCTTAAAAAAGAGCGTAAATTTTTAAATTATAATAATTTAATACCTTTATCTAAAGCAGTTTTAATTTCTGCTTCGCTTCAATAAGATACTTGTACTTCGCCAATATGAGCTTTTTCTAATAAGAACATGCAAAGTCTAGATTGACCAATTCCCCCACCAATTGTTAGCGGTAATTTGTTTTCAATTACACCTTGATGATAAGGGCTAATGCTTGCAACTTCTGCACTTGATTTATTTGCTTGCTTAACAATTGAGGTGCTATCGACTCTGATTCCCATACTGCTAAGTTCTAAAGCACGATCTAAAACAGGGTGATAAACAATTAAGTCTCCGTTTAAATTTCAATCATCGTAATCGAAAGCACGACCTGAATGTTTTACTCCGCTTTTTAAGTTATAACCAACTCCGATGACAAAAAATGCTTTAACTTTTCTAGCAAATTGATGTTCTCTTTGTTCAGGGCTTAAGTCTGGATAAAGATCTTCTAATTCTTGAGAGGTGATGAAAGTTAATTCATCAGGTAACTTAATTTCTAAGTTGTAATATTCACTTTTTAGTAAATATTCCATGCGTTTAATTTGATGATAAATTGATTTTACTGTCATTTTTAAGTAATTTAAATTACGGTCTTGAACGTTAATAACTTTTTCTCAGTCTCATTGATCAACATAAAATGAATGCACTTCATCTAGATCTTCAGCCCTTCTAATGGCGTTCATATCTGTATAAATTCCAGTGTTTTCTTGAAATTCATAAACTTTTAATGAGTGTCTTTTTCACTTTGCTAATGAGTGCACGATTTCGACTGTAGTGTCGATATTTTTAAATTGAAAACTAACTGGTGTTTCACCGTTTAGCCCATCATTTAATCCTGTTTTAGGATCTAAAAATAAAGGTGCAGTTGCTCTAGTTAAATGTAATTCCTGAGATAAATATTTTGGAAAAACACTTTTAATTAAACCAATTGCTACTTGAGTTTGATTGATATCTAATTTTGTTTTGTACATTATTCTCCATTTTTAATTCGATATAAATATTAGTAAATAATAAACTACAAAAGCCATTTTTGTTATAGATATTTTACTTTTAGGCAAAAATTGGAGTAATTTGCAAAGTCAAAAGCGATTTTTGCAACTATTTTTATAATATAAATTATTTTAACATTCAATTTTTATCATTTATAACAGTGTGTTCCATTATTTAAGCATAATTAATGAGAGCCTTTTAAAAAATAATTAAGATATTTCATTTTTTTGTGTTATTTAAAAATACTGTTAAAATTGTCTCAATAATGCATAAGAAAAAACTGATTTTATACGGAACTTTAGCAGCTGTTTCTGCTGTTGCAATTGTTGCTGCCTCTGTTACGGCAGTGGTTGTTACAAAAAGTATTAACGCAGAACAAATTGCTGAAAATATTAGAAGAATTCAACAGCTTGCAACTGACATTGGCAATGCTGATTTTTCTGGTACCTTAGAAAAAGCAGGGCAAGTTGTTCAGGAATTAAACTCAAAAATTGGTGCAGAAACAACGCAACAAATAATGAATTATTTGGCTACTAATTGAGACTCAGAAATTGTTACAGATATCTTGTCAGCAATTAGTAATATCGGAACAAATAATACAACAAGTGGTAGTTATACTTTTGCAGATTCAAATGGAAATCAACATGGTATTTCCCTTTCTGTAGAAAATGGAAGTCAGTATATAACTATCGATGGTAACAAAATTAATTTAACTCAATTATTTGGTGCAAGCCCTTCATCTTCTTCAGGAAATAATCAGCAAGGTAGATCAACTACTGAACAAACTAGCATAACTAATTCAGCAAATGCAACTAATAACCAACAAACTAATCCAAGTACTATAAGTAGTTCTCAATCAAATAATTCTAATGTAAATAACACTACAAATAATCAGCAAAATGATTCATCAAGTAATGAATCAGATGAGCAAGATTTAGATCAAGATGATGATTCAGATTCATCTAGTGGATGAAGTTGATGAAATTGATTCCGTAGAAATAGATCCTAAAAAATAGTTTTTATATTATACCATATTTTGCCTGTTTTAAGCCTTTCTTGCTAAAGCAACACGCTTTTTGCAAAAATTTTTGCAGATATTTCATAATTATTATGTTTTATGTAATCAAGAGCGTAAAACAGTTGCAAAGAAACAACTTCAAGATATAAGTCAAAATATGATTTATATTTATTCTTGAACAAACCCCAGATAGGATCAAAATTGGTTCTATTGTACTCTTTAATTTATAAATTTATATATATTCTTTTCTAATATATTCCCGCTTTCAAAGCGGGTTCTTTTTATGCTTTAAACTTAATTTAAAGCATAAAAAAATAGCAAAAATTTTGCTATTTAAATGTTCTTAAGTTGCCAAAGCAGAAATTTGTTTACGTTTTTTAATTACTTGATAAATTAAATAAGCAGCAGGAATTACTATTAAAATTAGGTTCAAAATTAAGAAGGTTGTAAACCAAATTTTTCTCGTTCTGCTTACTCATTTTTGGCTAGTTTCAGTATCAGCTAGCTGTGATTTTGCAAAAAAACTTTCAATATCCATTTTGCGTTTTTTTCTAACAAGAAAAAAAACGATGTGAGTCACAATTCAAGCAAGTAGAATTGTGACAAATAAAGTTACTACTAAATCAGGATCAATAAAAGCATTTTTAATTCAGATATTTCAAGTTATTGGTAAGTAAACACCGCCAGGTTCACCAATTGATCAATCAGCATTTTTTAATCCAAAAAGAATTGCTACAAATAAACCACCAAATCATAATAAGTGAATTGTGATTCAATTATGGTTAACTTGACCAACGATTAAACGCTTATATAAATTATCAATATAAGCAGGTGAAGAATAGTCTTCATTTTTTAAATTATTGCGATATTGTTCCATCGATCTTTTGATCGAACTAAAATCAATAGCGACTGAAATTATTTTTGCAAAAGCTGCAAAAATAACTAAGCCAGTGATAATATAAATGGCTATTAAAGGCTGTAAAGTCGTATTTTCAGCGACATTAATAGTTAATTCTTGTTTAATAGTTGGTGTTAGTAATAAATCAGGGCGAATAGTATTAACAATAATTATGGCAGCCATAGTCAGAATAACCATTGATAAAGCGACCATCATGAAAACATCAAAAAACCTTTCAAAACGAAAAACTCGATATAGTCCGTTAGGAATAATCTCGTTGGGAGGTTTTTGAAAAGTAGTTGTTTCAAGATAAATCTTTTGCATCTGTTCACTAGGTGTGATGATGTTAACGGTTGAAGTATCATTGAGTGGTTTGATGTTCATAATTTTAATTATAGCAAAAGCGCGCTAAAGAAATTTTTATAAATTATTTTGTAATTTATAAAAAAAGCAGATGATTCATCTGCTTTGTTTTTGACTTGTTTAAAAAACTATTTTTTAGTGTTTATGATTTTTATGCGAAGCATGGTTATGTTCCGTTTTATTAGGAAACATTTTACGCTTAATTTTTCTATAAGCAGTTCTGAAAGGGTTGAAAGTACTTTCGGTATTAAATTTACATGTTGCATCAAAAGGTGTGTAGAAGAAAGTTTTTTCACTCGATTCAATTTTTGTACCTTCTTCAGCCATTTTGAAGATTCCTAAGTTCAATAATCTTGATCCTGGTTTTACTTTGAACTTAATTAATAAGTAGTAAAGTCCTGGTAAGAATAAGGCTCCTGATAATCAGTTACCTAGAGCACTTGGGAAGAAGTTAATGTAAATTGCCCTTCCAATTCACTCTCCTGGTTCGGTTAATCAAGGTGCAACTCTGTCATTTGATAAAATTGCGAAAGCAAACACGATTGCATTTGAAACTACTAAGTTAAATCCTGTAAGGACAAATAAACCAAAAGGCAACATAATAATAGCAATTTTACCAACTGGGTTACTTGTTGCAAGTGAAGCTCAGATCATTCCAGCAACAATAATATTTGCAGCAAAAGAGTTACCAATTACCATTCATCATTCTGTTTCAGTTTTTGCTTCCACAATAAAAGCGATCACCTTAATATCTCTAGCGTTAAAGACATTTCCTCATCACATTACAAAGGCGATTAAGAAACCTCCCATCACATTAGCGATTAAAACAATTAATCATTTTCTAAACATTGTTCTAACTTTAATAACTTGTGAAAAGACAGCGATCATATTAATGCTATCGCTAGCAAATAGACTACCACCTAGAAAGACTATTAAAACTACTCCGATTGGTAGCATGAATGATGCTAATAAAATTCCCCCAGGTTCAAAAGCAATTTGTTTTGCAGCACCTGCTGATGCTGCTAAAGCGATGCTTTCGGGAGTTAAAAATTGGGCTGCAACTTTAATATAGCCAACATAAGCAAGTCCCATGTAAACTGTACCAAGGATTCCCATGATAACAATTCTTCATCAGACCATTGTCGCTTTTGCTGTCGAATAGTTTAATGCATTGTCAAAATTATCTTTATAATTATGCATATAATTTCCTGTTCAAATTAATATATAAATTGTAGATATTCTAAAATATATACATAATCATATTAGCACTATAGCAGGCTGATAATTACAAATAAGGAGAAACTGCAAAAAATATGAAAAAAACCACTCAAAATTTCACAGAAAGAGAGAAAGTAGAGATACTACACCAGTTTTTTGAGAAGAAATTGAAGATTTCTAAGAATAAAATGCTTACTTCGGCTATAACTAACTCTCTTTTAAACCTAATCTCGACTGCAATCAGTCTAATCATCTTAGTTTTAGCGATAGTAGCACTAATTTTTATTGTTAATAAACGTAATTCTTTAACTGCTGCAGATATTTCTGCAATTGAACGCAGTGCTTTTGTTGTTAATTTAGGAATTAGTTATACGGATGCCATCCAACTTTCAATCATTACTTGTTCATTTATCATAATAAGTTTTTTTATAAACTTTTTTGTTCAATTTTTTACAATCAATCAAAAATTTAAAAACTACCGTGGAGTCAATCGTGAATTATCTTACTTTTTAACTCACCTAAAATACGATTCAGATTATAAAGTTGAGCAATTTATTGAAGACTGTAACCAAACAATTGAATACTATTCTAAAAAGAAATTTTTAACTTTTAAACAGTTCATAATTAAAAAAATGAAAAGGGAACTATAATGAATTATTTTTTATTTTTCGAAGGCTACTATAAAAAAAGTAAAACTCACTTACACGTTTACAGAATCTTATTTTATCTGATGAACATCATAAGTTTTTTACTAATCTTTTATTCAGCAGTTATTTCTGTTTTACATTTAGCAGCAGTTACATCTTTAGGTTCATCTGCTCTTAGAACTGCAGCAGAAGGAAGCGCTTTAACAGAAATAGATAATAACTATAATAACGCTTTAATTCATCTTAGAAATTCAATTTCAATAGGTGGAGCAAATACAAGTTCATATCCTATTTTTACTGCAATTATTTCTGCTGCTTCATCAGCAATAATTGGTATGGTTGCTTTTTTTAGTGTTAATGATAAATACAAAAAAGCAAAGGTAAGAATTAGAGAATTGGAATATGAAAAAATGCTTTATGATTTAAATTTAGCAGAGTATTCTGATCCTAATACAAAAGACAAAAATCTTTATGAAGAGACAGTTAGAATAGTTAATTTTATAAGTGTAAAAATTACAAGACAATCAAAATTAAGAAAGGAAAATAATGGCTAATATAATGAAGTTTTTATTTAAAAATAATGATGAAAATTCATTATTAAATAAAGACCCTAAAAGAAAAGATGCTTATCAAAAATACGAAGCAATTAGAGCTATAAATGAGAAAAAAGAAAAGCGATCTAAAAATACATTTTTAGCACTTCGTTTTTTGCAATTGTTTTTAAATTTTTCCTTGCTTATTTTGAACTTATTACAAATAAGATATAACATTTTTCCTGTTGAAACAATTGTCTTTTTTATAGCAATTACAATCATGTTTGCGTTAATAACTTTTGTCGATTCAATCATATCTTTATTTGCTTTTAAAAATAGTATTAACGTTTTACAAGAAGAGAAAAAGTTAGCTGAATTAACTTTAAGTGATATCAAAGGAAACAACTATCCCCAAGAAATTGTTGAGATTTATGAGAGCATAGTTGAGACCCAAAATAAAAACGATACTGAATTATAAAAATTTTAAAAATTATGGGCTAAATAATATAAAATTATTTAGCGCCGATATAGCTCAGGGGCAGAGCACATCCATGGTAAGGATGGGGTCGCTGGTTCAATTCCAGTTATCGGCACCATATCTAAACTATCGGTAAAACCGTGTTTTTAGACCAAATATAAAAAATAAACTTTGCTTGAAACAAAGTTTATTTTTTTACTCTTCAATTGAAATTGTGATATGAAATTTTCCGATTTCATCACCACGAGTACTTAATAATTCATATTTGAATTCGAAAAAGTTTTCTTCTTTATTGTATTCTTTCATGAAAGTTACAATTGGCATAAACTTATTTTCAACAGGATATTCATTATCAACTGTTTCATCTAAAACTAGTTGAATCGAAGAAGGTCCTGCGATAATTAAAATTTCTTTTTCACCAAATTCAAAGCGATTTACAATCTTTCTTTCAGGGTCAATAAATTCAATTACTTTAGCTCCTTCAAATTCATCTTCTTGCAATAAAGGTGCTTTAAAAGCGACTTCAAAATCATTACCATTTTGAACGAAATTTGATTTAAAATTTACAGTCATTTTTTAATAACATTTTTAATAAATGTTTCTCCATATAAATAAATTGAATTAGCTAATTCAGGACCATGTTCTTTAAAAGTAAAGGCTCTTCTAATGCTCATAAATAAGGGCTTTCCTTTTACATTTAAAAGTTTAGAAGTTAAGTCAATTGCTGACTTAATATTTTCATTTGTAAATTCAGTTTCAGATAAAAATTTAGCAAATGTTTTAATGACTTTTATTTCATCATCATTAAATTTTTGATCAACAATTTTTGGGTCTAAATATTCTCTTAATTCATCTTCAATTTGTTTCACAGTAACCATGTGTGGTTTATGAATTTTGACAAAAATTTCTAGTCAATTATCATCGTTTTTTAAGTGTCTTAATTTTTCAATAATTAATTCATCATCTTCTTTTTGTCAGTATTGTTTTGAAAATCAATTCATCTTTTCAATATCAAATTTAGAAGGTGATTTTGATAAACGTGCAGGGTTAAAATCTTTAATTAAAGTTTCATGATTCATCACTTCTTTGGCATCAGGATGAGTTCAACCAAGCAGTGCTAAAAAGTTAAAAATTCCATCAGGATGATAACCTTCAATTTTATAATCTTCGATAAATTGTTTTAATGATGTATCTCTTTTTGAAAGTTTTTTTCCATCTTCATTTGTGATAATTGTTAGGTGTCCAAAGTTAGGGTGCTTTCATCCTAAAGCATCATAAACCATTAATTGTTTAGGTGTATTTGTAATATGTTCTTCACCACGAAGAACATCAGTAATAGCCATATCATGATCATCGATTACAACTGCAAAATTATAAGTTGCAATCTTATTACTTTTAATAATTACTCAATCACCGATATCATTTGAATCAAATGATATTTCTCCTCTAACTTTGTCATTTCATCTATAAATAATATTTGGTTTTGAAACCAAGCGAATTACAAATTCGTGTTTAAGATCTCGTTTTTGCTTTTCTTGATCAGAAATTTTTAATCAGTTGCGATCATAACGGAATGAAGCAAGTCCTTTTGCTTCTGCTTCTTGTTTTTGTTTTTCAAGTTCTTCATCAGAATCATAAGCTTTATAAGCTAAACCTTCTTGAATTAATTTTAAAGCTATTTCATAATATCTATCAAATTTTTCACTCTGGCGATAAGGTGCATAGTCAGGATTAGGTTTTAAAGGTGATTCATCAGCTTCAATTCCTAATCATCTTAAATTATCAATTTGTGAGCTTTCGCCGTTTTCAACATTTCGTTCAATATCAGTATCTTCAATCCTGATAATAAAGTCACCGTTTTTATTTTTTGCATATAAATAAGCAAAAAGGGCAGTTCTTGCCCCACCAATATGAAGGTAACCTGTCGGTGAAGGGGCGTATCTAGTTCTAATTTTTTGCATGTTCAAATTTTAGCACATAAGTATATAATAGAGAATAACTATGGAAAAATCAATGTACAACTCGCTTAAAGAAATTTATAGCAAATATCAAGAATTAAACAAACTCTTAGAAGATCCTGAAACTGTCAACGACATTAAAAAATATAATAAAGTTTCTCGTGATCTAGCTAACTTAAAAGATATTGCTGATACTTTCAGCAAATATCTAGATTATGAAAAGAAAGTAACTGAAGCAAAAGAGATTCTGGAAATCATGGATGATCCTGAATTAATTGCTTTAGCAAAAAAAGAAATTACTGAATTAGAACCTCAACTTGAAACTCTAACAGAAGAATTAACGATTCTTTTATTACCCAAAGATGAAAGGGATAGCTTAAACGTTTTAATGGAAATTAGGGGCGCTGCAGGTGGTGATGAAGCCAATATTTTTGCAGGTGACTTATTTGACATGTATAAAAAATGAGCAGTCAATAACGAAATGAATGTTTCAGTGATTGACAGAAGTTATGCAGCAAATGGTGGCTTTACACTAATTTCCTTATCAATTTCGGGTGAAAGAGCCTATTCAAAATTAAAATTTGAATCAGGTGTGCACCGTGTGCAACGCATTCCAGTAACCGAAACTCAAGGAAGAGTTCATACTTCAACTGCAACAGTTACTGTAATGCCTGAAATTGATGATGATATTGAAATTGAAATTAATCAAGCAGATTTAAGAATTGATACTTATCGTTCATCAGGTCCAGGTGGTCAATCAGTTAACACAACTGATTCAGCTGTTCGTATTACACATATTCCTACAGGTGTTGTTTCTGCTTCGCAAGAGGGTAAAAGTCAAATTGCTAATAAAGAATTAGCAATGAAACTTTTAAAATCAAAACTTTATGATTTAGAGCTTAGAAAAAAACAGGAAGAAGAAAATAAATTTAGAAAATTAGCAGGTTCAGGAGCACGTAGTGAAAAGATTAGAACTTATAATTATCCTCAAGATCGTGTAACTGATCATCGCATTAATTTTAGTTCATCTTTAAAGTCAATTATGTCAGGTAAATTACAAATGATTATTGATAATTTACTTGCTGAAGAAAAAGCAGAATTAATTAAAGAAGCAAATTTATAATGGATCGTAGGCAATTACTTTTACTAGAAAAAAGGCGTTATCAACTTGAAGAAAAAATTTCTGAAAAAGAATTAAAAATGTTAGAAGATAATGTTCCTATTCAAAAAATTATAGGTTATCTAGAAATGGCAAATGTGACTATTAATTTAGATCATCATGTTTTAATTCCTAGATATGAAACTGAAGAATTAATTCTTTTAATTAAAGAAAAAATTAAAACTCTTAATTCAATTTTAGAAATTGGAACAGGTTCAGGTTTTATTGCATTAGCACTTGCTAAAATTTATTTTAATGCTTTAATTGATGCAGTTGATATTAGTGATGAAGCAATAAAACAAAGTCAAAAAAATTCACTTTTAAATGACATTAAAAATGTGCATTTTTTTAAAAGTAATGTTTTTGAAAATGTTTCAAAAACATATGATTTAATTGTTGCAAATCCACCTTATTTAATTTTAGAAGATATCCCTGATAAAACTATTTTAGATCATGAACCTGAAGTTGCTTTAATTGCAAAAGATGATGGTCTAGATGTTTATAAAAAAATTTTAAAAGACTATGATAAATATTTAAATAAAGGTGGTTGATTATTTTTTGAAATTAATCACAGACATAGCAATTTTTTTGTAAAATTTAATTTTAAAACTGTAAAAGATATTAACGGCAAAATTAGATTTGCTTATTATCAAAAAGGTGCTGATGCTTAAAATTTTGAACGCTTCATTTAAATTACAAGATCAAAAAAATAATGTTTTAAAAAACATTAATTTTGAAATTGAAGAAGGACAAATAATTGCTATTGCAGATCGCAAAACTAGCGGTGAATCCGACTTTTTGAAGATCTTTTTGAAAGAATTAATTTTAAGCGAAGGTTTTATTTCTTACAAAGGACATGACTTTGAAAAGTTAAGTAAAAATGTCAGACTAGAGTATTGAAAAAGTATTCACTATTCATCTAATTTAACTTATGCATTAGAGTATGAAACAGTTTATGAAGAACTTCAAAGATGAATCCCTAAAACTAAAACTATTCAAAAATTTTTTAGGTTAGTTGATGATGAACAAGACCGTAAAATTTATGATGTTTTAACAATGGTAGATTTAATTCCGAAAACATTTGCAATTACAAAAACATTAGATCCAACTTCACGTGCAAAACTAGAATTAGGACAACTCTTAATCAGTGATAAAACATTTATTTTAGCAGATGATCCAACTTCATATATTGATTCAACTTTGTCATCATGATATGTGGAAATGGTAAAAGATTATTGTCATAAAAATAAAGCAACAATGATCTTTGTTTCACGTGATTTAGATTTACTTAGAGATCATTTTGATAACTTTTATTACCTAGATAATCGTAAATTAAGAAAAGCATCTAAAGCTGAATTTTTAAAATTAATTGAGGAAAATAAAATCTAATGAGGACAAAAGAATTTGTTCTTAATTTCTTCAAAAGTAGAAGGCGAAATCATAACTTAAGAAGGGGTATCTTTTTAAGTGTTTTTGTAATTACTATTATTTTAGTAATAGTAAGTTTTATTGTAAATAAGGCAGAAATTTCACGAACAGGAATTAGTGAATTTTTTTATTCTTTTGAACAGATGGGAGCCTTATCAAATTCATCTGATTCATCTTCTAATTTATTTTTTAGTAGTTGATATTTTATTATCATTACACTTTTATATAGTATTTCAGGAACATTTTTAGGTTATGTTTTTGCCTTCTTTTCAGTATATTTAGCAGCCCAAAATTTACAAAGAAAAATAGTTTCAAATATTACTAAAACATTTATTTATGCAAAGATGTTATTGCCTTTTATTTTAATTGCTTTCTTATATTCAAAGCAACTTAATCCATTTTTAGGAACAATCTTTTTTGTCTGATGAGTTAGTTGAATTTATCTTCATAATTCGCTTTTACCTATCATTGAAAAAGTTGAAGTAAGAAAGTTTTATTCACAAACATTGAAGTTAGAAAATAGTTTTATTGTCTATTTAAAAATTCACCGCTATAAAGCTTTTGAAATCTATGTTCAAATATTTCAAAGAATAGAATGAATGACAAGATTTACTTCATTTATGCCTGTTTTAGGAGTTATCCATGCAGCCGATTTAGTAAGAGGTTTTGTTTCTGGAGAAAACAAAAACTATGCAGTTGTCGGAGTACCTTTAATTATTTTACTCGTGGCATATGTTCTGCTTGAATTAGCAATTATCAAAATAGTTAAGTGGGGATTATTTAGACAAAGAGATGACTTGCATTTTCAAAATATAAGAAGAAAATTAATTAATGTGCAAATTATTGAATTCTTTATTTTTTCATTTTTCTTAATTACAACTTTTGCTTGTTTAATCTATGGCTTTCATACGACTACAACTGATCAATGAGCAAATTATTCTTATTCAGTTTCAACTATTTTTAATGCTTCATCATGAGATAACTTTAATATTGAAACAGTTGCAACACATATTTTTTCTGCTTATTCACAACTACTTGCTTCAATTGCAATTGCATTAATTTTTGGAACACTTTTTGGAATTTTGATTTCAAAACAAACTAAGACAAAATATCTAAGAAGATTTTTAAAATTAATAGTTTACTTTTTTAGAGTAATGCCAACAGTTGTTTTATTCTTTTTAATTAGACCAATTTTTACTAATACTTTTACAACAGCAATTTTTGCGATTGCAATTGTGCAGTCAAACGTATTAGCAATTGCAATTAGAAATGCAATCGATGGTTTTGATGAAAATAAATTAAAAAACATCAGAATTATCAGGCGTGGTTTTAATAGATTATATGTAACTTATTATTATGTTTTTCCTAGCATAAAACATGTCATAGTCTCATGAGCAGCACCAGTTATTATGTATGAAATGTTTCAGCAATTTACAATCATGTCGCAGTTTCAAGCATCCTATATTGGATTAACTTATTTAACTGCAGGTGCAGGCGATCCAACTATTTTAAATAATGCTTTACCTCAAGTTGTTACTTTTGCAATTGGCGCATTAGGTATTATTTTAATTGGAAAAGGTATTTCATATTTCTTTAAAAACAAAACTTTGAAAATGCCTTTCCACAAGAATACTTATACAAGAGAATTCTTCTTTGAAAAACCTTATTAATATTTTTTAAACTGTAGATTAGTTTTTAAAACATTTACGTAGTAAATTGATTAATCTAAAAATAATCTAAAAGTGCCTAAAACAGGCACTTTTCGTTTACTTTTTTATTTTTATAAAACTAATTTATAAAAATAAGGTTGTTCAGATTATTTTAAAAAAGTTTTTAGAATTTTTTAAAAATCGCTATCATTAGTAGCATGAACAAACAAATTTTAAATAGTGATAACGGAAATAGAGTGTGATACAAACACGAATTATTTTCGATATCAAGTTGAAATCTGAAATTTACTGTTACAGATTTATTAATTTTATTTTTTTCTTTATTTGGTTTTATATGAACCATGACAAGAGCAGCGATGCCTCCTGTTGTAAATAATTTACAACATGAATTACAACAACTAGTAGGACAAGGTTATAGTTTTTTACACTTTACTACTCAGTCAAATTTAATCCTAGCAATCGCCATGTTTATTCTAATTTTTAGAAAAACAAATACTTCATATAATTGATATTTTGCAGCAGTAATTTGAATTTCAATTACCTTCATAATTTATTGATTATTACTTTCATGAAATAGTACAAACTGAAAAATTGCTTTATCAGCAGTTGATAGTTTCTTAACACATTTTCTATTTCCAGTTTTTGGATTTATAGTTTTATTTTTTGTAAGAAAAGAATTTATTGTTTTAAGAAAAACTAGAATCATGATTCCTTTATACTTAACTGCATATTATATTTTTATGATCATCATGGCTTTTTCAACTTTAAATAATCCTACTTTAGTTGCAAATCATGATCAAGCAATCGCTGATTTAGGAGCAAATGCATCTGATCAAGACATTGCAAAAGTAAATAAAGAATATCTAACTTATGTAGTAGTTTATGGATTCGCAAATCCATTCCAACCTTTATATATTAGTTCTTTAGGTTCTTCTGAAACTGCAGGAAAAATTGTTGGAAGAGTAGCTCTACATTTAATAATGGTTTCTTTAATTTATATTTTACCTGCGTTTATTACACTATTTTTTGTTGGTGCATATTCAATCAAACATTACCGTTTATTTAAGAAAGAAAAAACTGATAAACGCTTTAAAGTTTGCAAGTTCACTAAGAAGGATGAACTAATTTTAAACCAGATTTCATTCAGAAAAGCAAACAAAAAAATGCCTGCTTAAAATCAGTCATTTTTTTATATAATTTTTAGTTTTAATTTATAATTAAAACCAAGATAAAATAAAAAATTTTCAAATTTAAAAAGAGGAAAGAAATGAATAACAAAAAGCAATTTTTTAATCAATACGGGCAACCTGTTGAACAACCTAACGTAAACAACCAAATGAATCAATCACAGGCTTACCAACAACAGCCTCAAAATTTTTCACAAACCCAATACATTAGAAATCAACAAGCTCAACAACCACAGTTCCAGCAACAAGGTCAATTCCCACAACAACCACAACCTTATGCTCAACAAGGTCCACAACCACAACACCAAACTATGCAGCAACAATTTGATTTTGTACCACAAAATCAAGTTCCTGTAAGTCAAGCTCAACAACCAAATCAAGTGCCTACTCAAACATGAACTTATGCACAACCTAATCCAAATCAAACTCAACAAGGTGATTTTCAAAATCAACCACAAGTTTTTGATAACCAAAATCAGCAACAACACGGACATCATCATGCAACTGTAAGTCAAACTTATACAACAAGACAACAAGCACTTACTACAACTCAAATGTACATGATGACTTCACCATTTACCTACCCTGATAATAATCTTGTTTACATTCCACCTAAACAACAAGCACCTGCACCAGTTCAACCAAAACCTCAAGTTGTGGAGCAAGAATTTCGTTTAGATGTATCTCATTTACCAATGCCTTTAAATCCACTACCAAATAGTAATTCAAACGCATACTACAACGAATTTCATAAAACTGGTTACATTCCTGCACCTAATCCAAATCCTGAAAGACAACCAAATCCATTCTTTCAACAGCAATATGTAACTCAACAATTTGACTTTATGCCTGAAACAAACCAAGCACCTAAGTCACAAATTCAAGTTAAAATTGCTCAGTTAGACCAATTACTAGCAAACAATATGATCACTCCTGAAGCATATACAAAACGTAAACAAAGCCTAATTGACCAAGAACTAAATGGTGATTTCTAATACCTAAAAGCCCCTAAAATGGGGCTTTTTCATTACTTTTAAGTAATAAAAAACTAGTTTTAGAATCTCTAAAACTAGTAATTTATTTTGGTGCAAAGTTTGCAAATGGAGGCACCAACCGGACTCGAACCGGCAGTCAAGGTGTTGCAGACCAATGCTTTGCCATTTAGCTATGGTGCCGTAATAAAAATCTTACTTGATTTTTGCGTAAAATTCATTATTTTTTATAATCTTTGCAACTCCAGATTTTTT
Organism: Mycoplasmopsis agassizii; assembly: GCF_002272945.1. Taxonomy (GTDB): domain Bacteria; phylum Bacillota_I; class Bacilli_A; order Mycoplasmatales; family Metamycoplasmataceae; genus Mycoplasmopsis_B; species Mycoplasmopsis_B agassizii. The sequence goes on from NZ_NQMN01000002.1 coordinate 547,245, forward strand.
ATGATTAGGGCCAACATAGTCAACTAGCTTTAAAAAAGATTCATTTGAATCAGCCATTGCAATTAGTTTACCAACGTAGTTTTTAGCACTATAATCATTCATGGAATCACCGATATGGACTGCATTTTCTTTATCAATTTGGTGTTTTTGCAAAACATATTCAATTGCTAAACCTTTAGATGCTTCTTTACTTGTGATTTCAATCACACGATCTTTATAACTAGTTGCAATTGAAATATCTAAGTTTAAGGCTCTTAAATCAGTAACTATTTTTTGAATTTTTTTCTTTGAAAAAGAAAAAATATTGTACTTATGAACAACAGGATAAAAAGTGTTCAAGGCTTTCATTGGTAAAATTTTCGTTCCGATTAGAAAAAATAGTGGATATAAGTAATATTTACCAGTGTGAACTCATTTTTTAATCAGACTATTTAAGACAACAAAGGGTTTAGTTTTCATAAAGTAGTTATTTAAAGCATTAACTGCTTCAAGCGAGATTCTTGATTCTTTAACGATTTTGCCATCTATCATGATGATGGCACCGTTCATAAAAATTGCGTCCTTAACATTAGTTGAATTAATAATTCACATCGTGTTAATTGTCATGTTGCGACCTGTAGCAAAAATTACTTTTTTACCTTGCTTTAACGCCTGCCTGACACTTTGTTTATTTGCACTTGAGACATTTTTATGTCCTATGTCGACATACGTACCATCTAAATCAATAAAATATGCTTCAATTTCTTTCATAAATATCTATTATAAATGATATACCTCATTTATAATGATAAAGTTAAATTAAAGTTAAAATATGTAAGGAAACTTATGATCAAATATAAAAAAGATATCGGAATTATTGGCTTAGGGCGTTTTGGCTCATCAGTAGCCAAACAACTACGCAGTATGCAACGTTCAATTGTTTTAATTGATAACGATGAAATTAATTTAAGACCTTGAGCAAATCAAGTTACATCAGCTTATATTGCTGATGCAACTGATATTGAAGCCTTAAAAAAATTAGGAGTGCATAACTTAGAAACAGTAATTGTTGCTGCTCCTGATAATATCGAAATTGTTGCTTCACTACTTGAAATTAATGTAAAACATATCATTGCTCGTGCCACAAGCATTAAACATGCTCGTGTTTTAAAACAAATTGGTGTTGACCAATATGTTTTACCTGAAGAAGAAGCTGGGATCAGAACAGCACTAATTGCAGGTAGCGATAGTTTTATTAAATATAGTAAAAATATGACCGAAATGGGTGGAGGTTTTGTGATGACCTCGACTCAATTATTTAATAATAAAATTGAAAATAAACCAGTTAAAGAACTTAACTTAACTAAAAGAGGAATTAGTATCGTGCTAATTAAATCAGGTGGTGTAACTAAGATACCTACTGGTGATACGATATTAAAAAAAGGTGACTTAATCACCTTAATTGGACCTCTTGATGTAATCAATGACATCTTTGAAATCTTTAATAAAGAAAATCAAGCAACTGCTAAAAGCAATGAATTCAAGGATACAGTTGAGTAATTTTAAAATGAAAAAACTGTTAATGCGGGGATGATAAAACTCAAGGCATAAGCAGATAAAAACCAAATATTTAAAACCATATTTTTATATGGTTTTATTTTTGAATAAACTAGAAATAAAGGAATAGTGAATAAAGCGTATCATTGCACAGTTGACATAGTTTGTAAAAAACCGATGAATACAACAGAAATAATTACAAAAAGAGCAATAAAAGCCATTTTAAAGAAGATAAATCAGTTTTTTGAATCTAATTTTCTTGCATAATAAAAACTAAAATATGAAGCCAAAATCAATAAATAACCATAAGTTGTATAATCAATCGAGATGTTTAATAAACTACTATTAACAAATACATTTGTATTCATAAAGTCAATTAGTAAAAACGGAATTAGTAAAATCAAAGCTAAAGCAAAACCTGCAATATTATTTTTATAATGAACATAGCCCACCAAAGTTCCAAAAAATAAGGTGAACATGATATTAAAATAAAAAGGACCTAAACCAGTATTTCGATTGACTGTAAAATAAAAAATTATTATAAATAATTGGATTACGATACCGATTACTAAGAACCTAAGCACATAATAAAGTTTGCGATGCGAAAAGTTAACTCCAACTCCTGCTAAGAAGGCAAAAATTGGAAAGGCCAATCTACCGACTATTCTAAATCAGGCTTCGCTAGGTCTAGCAATTAAACCTGCATGATCGATAAACATTGTAAAAACTGCAATTCAGCGTAAGACATTTGAAGATAAAAATTCTCAACTAAAATTGGTTAAATCAAACTTAATTAAGTTTTTAGTTGAACTCAAAAAAGCCACTTTAAAGTTTTGATTAGAAGCTTTTAGTTTTTCACTTCAAGATTTTTTATTATTCAGATTGACATTTGACATAAAATTAATTATATTGTTTTTTGTTAATATTGACTGAATTTTAATTTTTTGTAGCCAAAAAATTACTCCAAAAATGGCTTTAAAAAAATCTCAATTTTTTTATTTTGTTCTGGCAAAAGTGTATATAATAAAAAGGCTAAAAAATAGCATCTCTTCAAGCAATCTTGCCGATTTAGCTCAGTGGCAGAGCAGCTGGCTGTTAACCAGTTGGTCACAAGTTCAAATCTTGTAATCGGCGCCATGGCCTATTGGTGAAGCGGTCAACACACATGGTTTTCATCCATGCATTCACGGGTTCGAGTCCCGTATAGGTCACCATTAATGGGGGTTTAGCTCAGCTGGGAGAGCAACAGCCTTACAAGCTGTGGGTCGTGGGTTCGAGCCCCTCAACCCCCACCATTATGCCGACTTAGCTCAGCAGGCAGAGCAACTGACTTGTAATCAGTAGGTCGTAGGTTCGATTCCTATAGTCGGCACCATATAGCGTTAAGCTACCATCTCTACAAGCGCGAGTGGTGAAATTGGCAGACACGCTGGTTTTAGGCACCAGTGCTTTGCGGCGTGAGGGTTCAAGTCCCTCCTCGTGCACCATATCATTTATAAAATGACCATAACAAAAGCAACCTGAAAAAGGTTGTTTTTTTATTTTTGATTTGCAAAAATTACTAGTAAAAAAGTGGTGCTACTTTTTTGCACTTTGTCATTTTTCTTTATTACTAAGGTGAGATAAAGGGAGGTTATCTCAAGGATCTTTAAATAAAAATAAATAAGGAAAAATATGATTTTATATAAATTTGGCAAAATTGTCCACCAAAATGGTGAAAATATTATTTACGAAGCGGCAGAAAATGCCTATTCAATTAAGGTTAATCCTAATTCAAAATGAGCTCTAGATGTTTCAAGTAAGTTATACATTTATGAGCATCGCACTGAGTATAGTGAACAACTTTATGGTTTTAAAACCTTTAGAGAAAGAGTTTTATTTGCTGATTTAATCAGCATCAGTGGCATTGGTCCTAAAATTGCTTTTTCAATTTTAAATGAAGGTTGAGAAAAAGTTGCAGCGATGATTGTTGAAAAAAATATTGACTTACTTTCAGTCATTCCCTATGTCAATGCTAAAGTTGCTAGCACAATTATTTTCACATTAGAAAAGAAAATGCTGAAAATGATTGACCGTGAAAATGCTCGTGAGCAAATTAATGTGATGACTGCTTCACAACAAGAAATTAATGAATTAGAAACTTCATTAAAAGTTTTGGGTTACCAAAAACGGCAGATCAAATACGCCCTTGATCATATCGATGCAGGAGGTAGCCTTGAAGAATTAATTGAAAGAGCAATTGTTGCAATTAGCCAAGCACCAGAATTTAGAAATTAGACCAACATCTTTTAAACAATATATTGGTCAAGAAAAAATTAAAAACACATTAAAAATTATGATTGGATCTTCCCAGATTCAAAATAAAGTATTGCCCCATATTTTATTATATGGGGCGCCAGGTTCAGGAAAAACTACGCTTGCAAATGTGATTGCAAAAGAAAGTGGGATGAAGATTTATTACTCACAAGGTTCTTTATTTGAAAAGAAAGCAACCTTATTGAGTGTTTTGACAGCAATTGAAGAAAATACAATCCTTTTTATTGATGAAATTCACTCTTTACCTAAAAATATTGAAGAAATGCTCTATTCAGTAATGGAGGATTTTGTAATTGATATTGTCTTAGGTGTGGATAGTAATTCTAAAGTTGTGAGAATGAAAGTTAAGCCATTTACTTTAATTGGAGCAACTACAAAATTAGAAATAATTTCTAAACCACTGCGTGACCGTTTTGGCTTTTTAAGCAAAATGGTGACTTATCAACTTAGTGATATTAAGAAAATTATTAAGAATAATGCAAAAATTATTAAGATCGATTTAGACGAAGAAAATATTAATTTTATTGCAGAATATTCACAACTTACACCAAGAATTGCTAACAATTTACTAGCAAGAATTAAAGACTATGTAGTCTTTAATAACCTTGAAAATTTGAATCATAAAATCTTGATGAAGATTTTTGATTATCTAGGTCTTTATGAATTTGGTCTGAATGAAGAGCACTTAAAATACTTACAAACACTGAGCGAAAGTTTCAAAAACAAATATGTTTCACTCGATGTTTTGGCAGGTCTTTTGAATAGTTCTAAAGAAAGTATTACTCAAGAAATTGAGCCTGCACTTTTAAATTTCAAACTAGTTAATAAGACAATTCGTGGTCGACAACTAACACAACAAGGAGAAAAATACTTAGAAAGAAATCTCTCTAAACAATAATTTTTTCTATTAAACATCACTAAGTTACTTAACCTGACGTACAAAACATCAAAAAGTTAAAAAACTTTTAACATCTAAACTATTTCTAGAAAGACAAATTTCTTTCTAGAAGCAGTTTTTCATTAGCAAAAATCTTAATTTTTGCACTTTTAAGAAGCATTCTCTATCCAAAAGGGGTAAAGGAAGGTTTTCCTACTCTCAAAATCAGTAATTGGAAGGTCAAATTCACAACTTGATTTTTCAATTATTTTTTATTATTTAATTTTTGCTATATCTTTTTATGTGCTCTATAATTTAAAAACAAATCACTGATATCAAATTAAGAAAACAAGGAGTTAGTTTTGAAGAAATTTTTCAAGAAAATTTTTCACTGAAGTAATCCCAGAAGATTTTTTACATTAATCTTTTCATTATTAGCTTCAATCTTAATAGTAACCCTTGGATCAGTTTTATATTTAAAAGATAATACAAGAACTTCAATTGATTATAGTAGTGGTGCACAAGTAACTGCTCAGGCTTATAATAGTGATGGACAAAAAGCAGATAATGAATTAAGTGTTTCGATCGCTCAGAATTTAAACGACCGTTTAACTTCTGGTACAGGTCTAGCAGGTGTCAATATTTCTTTACTAGGTAATGGAGTAATTGAGGCAACTGATTCACGAGTTACCAATAATGGTCAGCTTACTTTATTTGCAAATACAATTGTGAATAAACCAACTTTTATCGTTACCGATACAAATGGTGTGCCCCTTTTTATCGATGGACAAGCAAATACTAATTTAACAAAGTTAGATTACCAAAATCCTAGTGAAATTGAATGAAATCGCTATCAAGTACCAATCAAAGCTTCATCTGCAACAACTCAGCTTGCAAATGATGGTACAACCAACATCATTGCAGAATTTGAATCACCAACTGCTGCTACTCAGTGAACACAAATTACGTTAACCAAAATGCAAGATACAACTAATAAAAATGTTGTCTTTTGATTTAATTTAGAAGAATTTGTCAGACAAGCAAATTTAAGTCAAAATCAAGCTTCGTTTGCAAGCGTTAACTATAACCCTTACAACTTCGCTTTTGTTAATAATAGTCCAACTTCAACTATTAATAACGCAACCGTTAATAATAGTTTAAAACAAGTTGAAATTGATGCTAGTTCTTATTTAATTGCGACTAAAGAAATTGCTAATTTTGAAAATTCAAATAACTTATTAATTAACGCATCAATGACTGCAACAGTTGCTAAGCAATGAGCTTTTGACATTAACGCTTCCACAGTTAATTATTCTTTAGAAAAAATTTCACAGCAATTTATTAATGCTTTAAATGGTGCAGATGCTTTTAATAATGTTAAATATGCTTTAATTATTGCCTTTAGTTTAGTTGCTGTTTTCATGGTTTTAAACTATGGAATTTTAGGTGTAATTGCCATGCTTGCAACTGCTTTATTCTTATTTGTAACGATGGCTGTTTTTACAGCGTTAAACGGAGAATGAAGTGAAGCTTCAATTATTGGACTATTAGTTGGAAGTGCAATGGCTTTATCAACAAGTATTATGCTGTTTGAAAAAATCAAACAGCAAGTCGGCACGGGGGATACGCTCAAGAAGGCTTACAAAACTAGTGCTTCGAATATCTTTCTAAGTCTACTTGACTATAATTTAATTGCCATAATTATTGCTGCAGTGTTATTTTACTTTGGTTTCAAAGTCATTAGAACTTACAGTTTAACGATGATTTTATCAATCATCTTTACACTACTGATTGCAGTTTTAGTCACAAGAATGGCAACGAGATTAGTTGTTGATAGTGAGTATTTTGAAAACAAATTACACTTATTAGGAATTAGGAAAAAAACTGACAAAACAACTAATTCAAGATTCTTGAAAAAAATAGTTTCCTTTAACTATTTAAAAAATGCTAAATGATTTAACTTAGCAATCGTTATTTTATTAATAGCAGGAGCAATTATTTTTGCAGCGATTGCAGGTGTTAACCAAGATGCTGCAACACCGTTTAATCGCTCATTAGATTTTAGTGGTGGTACAAATATTGTCATCCAGCGTGATAGTGCGATGAATTTAGTTTTTGATCAAGCTTCTGCTAATCAACTAGTAAGTGAAATCAGAGCCTTAAATATTTTCGATCCAAATGAAATCCAAAGTTTTGCAACTAATACAAACGGCTTAACTTATGCAGTTGTCATTAGAACTAAAGACTTAATTTCTGCAGAGAATTTAACTACTCTAGAAAATCTAGTTAATACTAATGCAGTTTCTAATTTAATTTTAAATTCTTCACAGGTGACTTTATTAGAGGCGCAAACTAATTTAACTAACATTGCAATTACTTTAGGAATTGCTTTTGCAGTTGTTTTTGGTTACTCATTTATTCGTTTAAGATGAACCTTTGCACTTGCTTTAATTTTGACAAACGTGATTGATATTGCACTCTTAATTGCTTTCTTTTTAATCACAAGATTAGAAATTAATAACTACTTTATGGCAACTGTAGTAACTATCTTTGTCTATTCAGTAACAGATAAAATAACTTTAGCTAACCGTGTTAAAACAGTTATTTACAATGAATTTTATAATGTCAAAATGGACAGTTTAACAATTAGAAATATTAGTAATACATCAATTAAAGAAAACTTTAAAAAATCATTAATTGTTACTTTCTTATTAGTTATTATCATGGTAGTCTTTAGTGCGTTTGGAAATGTAATTGACTACAATGCAGGAATTGGAATTATTATTTCTTTAGGAATTTCTCTTTATACTTCTAACTTTACTTACATGTATATTTGATCTCATTTTGAGAACTGAAGACAAAAAGGAATTAGAAGAAGAGAACTTAATAATTTCTGAAGTTCAGGAAAAGTTGAAGAACAAGTTTTCTCTGGATTTAACGATTTTAATGCTTAAAATTAAGCATTAAAAATTGCACTAAAAATAAGCACGATTTAATTTTCGTGCTTATTTTATTTTCGTTAATTTAAATAATTAATTATTTAAATGTAAGAAGATCATGACCTTTGAATTTGAATAAGTTTTGATATCTCTTTTAGAATTCATGACAACATATTTATCAGGAATTTTTAATAATTCATTTTCAATTGTTTCAATTATGACCATTCCATTTTTACTTAGAAAATCAAATTCAATAATTGTTTCTAAAACTTGATTCAATAATTCAACATCTTTAAAAGGTGGATCTAAGTAAATGAAATCAACTTTAATTCCTTTTTTCATTTTCAAAAAACTAAGGGCATCAGTATGATAAAGATCAATATTATTAATTCCTAATTTATTGACATTATCTTGCAAAATGGAAAAAGCAATTTTATTTTTTTCAACAGCAATTGCCTTCATTGCATTACGGCTAACTGCTTCAATAGGATTTGCTCCTGAACCTGAAAAAAGATCTAAAAATATTTTTCCAGGTAACTTCGCTTGGATTTTTGAAAATGTCGCTTCACGCATTCGATCACCTGTTGGTCTCGTAATTTCATAAGGAGGTGCTTCGATTTTTCGAGAGCGATATTTTCCTGCAATAATTCTTAACATGTTTTATATTTTACTTTTTTTTGGACTTTTTAATTAGCTTTATCTAATTAAAAAATATTCAAGATATTTCAAAATAAAATTGCTTAAGATATAAAAACTTATTTATAATAATTTTTATGAAACTAGTAAATATTATTGAACTACCAGATAAGCGTTTAAGGCAAATTTCAAAAGAAGTTACTTGACCACTTAATGAAGCTAATAAAAAACTTGCAGAAAGAATGATCAGACACATTGATAACAGCCAAACTGAAGGGACAAAATATCGCCCAGGAGTAGGTGTTGCAGCTGTACAATATGGAATTTTAAAAAGAATGTTTTACGTTAATGTTCCAAATGATTCTGATCCTAAAAACCCCTATTTTAGGGACGTTTTAATCAATCCCGTGGTTTTAGAAAAATCAGCTGATTTGCAAGCTTTACATACAGGAGAAGGATGTTTAAGTGTTAACGAAAAACATCCAAATCAAGAAGGGTTAATTAGAAGAAGTAGAAAAATAAAAGTGCAAGCATATTCATATTTTATGAATGGACTTTATGACTTTGAAGTTGAAGGTTATGTTGCAATTGTTTTTCAACATGAATTAGATCATCTTGAAGGAAAATTATTTATCGATCATATCGATAAAAAAAGATTATGAAATGAAGAGGGTGTTGAACTTTTATAAATTAATTTTTGATTTATGAAATCAAAAATAAAATCTTTTTAAAAATAAAAAGACACATTCATTTTATTTAAAAACAAAAATAAAATATATTATTAATTTCAAAACAAGCAAGGAGTTTTATGAAAGAAAAATATAAAGAAATAGTTACGCTTGAAGAATTAAAACAATTCAAAGCAAGTGTAAATTCTGCTGAAGGAGAATTAGGAAAATTAAAATTAAGTTTAAGAAATGCACCTAATAATGAAAAAGCAGCACAAGGTAAATTGCTTCAAGAAGCTAATAAAAAATATGAAGCAATTTATTTAGAAATTGAAGAACAAATCAGAGTGCATAATATTACTCTTAGAAATCAAAAATATCAAAGTGATATTTTTGCTGATAATGAACTTTACCATGGTAATCATCCAATCAGTTTGATTGCTAAAAGAATGCGACAATGATTTGTTCAAAACGGATATTACACAGATGATAAGAGTGCAAAAGAAATTATTAGTGATGAACTTAATTTTGAAGCTTTAAATATTCCCCAAATGCATCCTGCAAGAGAGATGCAAGATTCTTTATATTTTGATGAAAAAACTTTATTAAGAACTCATAATACAGGATGAAGTGCAAACGAATTAAGAAAAAATAAAAACAAAGCATTTTCCCATTTTACAATTGGTGCAGTTTATCGAAATGATAGTGATGATCAAACTCATTCACATCAATTTAGTCAGTGTGATTTTATATCAGTTGGACATGTCACTTTTAATGAATTAATTTATACCTTAAAAGGGTTTTTATCTTATGTAATTGAAGAAGAAGTGGAGATCAGATTAAGACCTTCATTTTTCCCTTTTACAGAACCTTCTTGTGAAGTAGATATGTTTTATGAAGGTCGTTGAATCGAAGTTTTAGGTTCAGGAATTATTCATCCTAACGTGATGAAATATGCAGGTTATACAAATGGTATGAACGCCTTTGCAGCTGGTATAGGGCTTGAACGTTTAGCTATGATTAAGTATAAAATTGAAGACATCAGAGACTTATATAATAATGATTTAAGGTTTTTAAAAAACTTCTAGGAGCAATATGTTATTTTCATATTTAAAATTAAAAGAAATTGCAGGTTTAGATCAATCTGTAACAATCGAAGATGTTAGTAAAGCAATTAATAGCATAGGTTTTGAAGTTGAGTCAATTAGCAATTTTCAAAATGTTGAAGGGATTAAATTTGGACATGTTTTAAAAACTTACAAAAACCCTGAAGGTGACAACTTAACTGTTTGTGAAGTGCAATTCAATGACAAAGTAAGAATTATTCAAACAGCAGCAAAAAATGTCGTAGATGGTGCTTACTTAATGGCCTTTGTACCTGGTTCAAAATTAAAAGGTACAACACTTGAAGCAAAAAAAATGAAGGGTATAGTTTCAGAAGGAATGATGGTTTCTTTTGCAGAATTAATCCCTAATGATACACTTGCTAGAGAAGAACATAAAAACGGAATCTTATTAATTGATAAGATTGATTTAAATTTAGATCCTGTTAAGTATTACAAATTAGATGATCAAATTATTGACATTAAAATCCTTACAAATCGTAGCGATGCTAATTCATATTTAGTAATGGCTCAAGAACTGAGAGCATATTTTCAAGTTAATCAAAAACTTGAAAATGATTCTAAAAAATATGACTTAAATAAGACATTAAAAGTTACTAAAAATGATGTTGAAAATTTTGTTTTATTAAAAACAAAAGATGAATTTGAAATCACAATTGAAGAACAAATATTACTTGCTAAAAATAATATTAAATCAATTAATGATATTGTTGATTTAACAAACTTATCTTTAATTATGACAGGAATGCCAACCCATGTTTACTATGAAAAAGATCTTCAAAATGTAAGTATTTCTAATAGTAATGACAAAGTTGAAATTTTAGGAAATAAAGAAGTTAAATTAGAAAATACTTTAGCAATTAAAAATAATGAAGATGTTATTTCTTTAGCAGGTGTTATGGGAATTGAAAAGTTTTCTGTCAAAGAAAGTAAAGGACATAATTACATTTTTGAATTTGGAATTTTTGACAACAAGGCGATTAGAAAAAGTATGAATACAATTAAATTGGAATCAAATGCTGGTCGCCAATCTGCCAAAGAAATTTCTAAAGGAACAATGAATTTAGCAATTAATTTTGTTGCTAATAAATTTAATAATGATGTGCTTGTTTCTGAAAATTTAGAGCTAAAAAGTAAGTCATTAAAATTTAAAATTGAAGATGTTTATTATTATCTTTCAGATAATCAAAAATATGATTTTAAAGAAGCAATTAAGTCATTAGAAATTTTAGGTTTTGAATTTAAAAATGATGAAGTTATAATACCTACTTATCGCCATGATATTGAGAACATTCAAGACATGGTTGAAGAGATCTTAAGATTTTATGGATATGAAAAAATTGTCGCAAATGCCCCAAAAGTCGCACCTTTCAGCATTCAAGAAGATATTGATAATTTCCTAGATGTTGTTCCTTCACTTGGTTATCAAGAAGTAAAAACATACTCATTAATTTCAAAAGAAAAAAATATTTTTAATCCTTTTAAATTTGAAAAAGAAATGGTTTTACAAACCTTTGTTTCTAAAGAAAGAGAAGTGGTTAGAAACTCATTAATTAATTCTTTTTTAGGAGTCATAGATTACAACGTAAAAAGAAAAATGGATAACATTTCAATTTATGAAATAGGAATTGTAAATAACTCAAATAGAGTGATGGCTTTAGCTTCAAATCAATATAGTTTTTTAAAATTAAAAAATGACTTAATCAGAATTTTTAGAAATTATGATTTAATTTTTGAACATCAAAAAAATGTTCTAGATTTTGCTCATAAAATTAAAAACTTGATTATTAAATCAAATAACAAAGTTGTTGGTTATATTGCTAGATTAGATGCTTCAGTTAGTGAATATGATGTTGTCATTGCTGAAATTTTAATTGATGAAATTACCTCTAAAAAATATTCAAAAAATAGTTTTGATCTAAGTAAACAATTAAAAGTTTATGATGTCAATTTTGAATTAGAATTAAATCAAAATTCAAAAGTTATTGAAACTAAAATTACAAGTTTAGAAAAAATCTTTGACTATAAAATAATTAGTGAATTTGAAAAAGAAGGTAAAAAAATAATTACTGTTAGAATATATAGTGAAGAAGATTATTCAAGCCTTCTTTTAAAAACAAATTAGGAGTATTTTGTGGCAAAAAAGAAAATCATCATCGGTAATATTTCTCAAGGTTTAGAACTAAAAAAAGAAATCATTGATGAGTTAGAAAAACGTGATTATGAAGTTGTTGATCTAGGTTCATATCCAAATGAAGATCGTGTCAATTCATACACTACATTAGCAACTAAAATGAAAGATGCTATGAAGGATGAAGACATCATTTTTGGTGTCGGTGTATGTGGTTCAGGTCGAGGTGTTTTAGAATATTTAACTGAACAAAAAGTTGAAAATGTTTTAAACATTAAAACTGATGAAGCAGAAATCAAAACATCTATTCAAACTAAAAAACCAAAAATCATTACTTTGGGTGGAAAAACCCATAATTTACAGAATTTTATTGATGCTCTAGATGAATTAGAGAAGCAATAAAGGCAGAAAATCTAGCAGTTTTTGGCTGTTAGATTTTTTTTAAATTTAATCTTATATTTTTAAAAATAGTACTAAAATAAAAAAGCATGGTAAAACGATTAGAAACGCTCTCGATAGATTTTATTCTACTAGTTTGTTTCTTTTTAGGGGCAATTGTAACCTTAAGTTTAATGGCTGATAGCTCAATAAAATACTATGCGTTTTTAGGTTGAATCATCGGCATGATCACGATTTGATTAATCTATAAAATAAATATTGAATTATTTAAATTATTAAAGTTCAAAATTAAACGATATCTTTGAATCGTTATATATTTGTTTAAAACAATAGTTATTGGTATTTTATTGGTAATGATAATTTTAATAGATGTTTACTTTCATGTTTATATTGAAAGTCCTTTAATTACAATTTCACAACCAATTAATTTATTTGCTTTTATCGTAGCAATCTCAACTTTACCATTAGCGATTTTTGTAAAACATTACTTTGATAAAATTAAAGGAAAGCGAAAACAGGATGAATTTGCTAAATAACGTTGCTTTGCAATCTAGTGCTGAAGCAACCCCAGAAGCCGAAGGCAGTTTAGTAACTAGTCAGATTTGAGTGGTACAACCACAAATAGTTTCCCTAGTTCTTACCTTAATAATTATATTAGTGCTTGCTTTATGAATCTTTATCAGACTTAAAAAAGCAAACCCTAAAAAAGCGCCTAAAGGTGTAATCTTTGCAGCTGAGCAATATGTTGGTTTTTTTGAAACTACTTTTAAATCAGCAACTGACGGAAAAATTAATTTTACCGCGCCTTACTTATTTACACTCTTTACATTCTTGTTGATAGGTAACTTATTACCACTTGTTGGTTTTCCAGCACTTGCAACAAGTTATTCAATTCCCTTACTTTTTGCTTTCATAACCTGATCAATGATTTATGTTATAGCGATTATGTTTGAACGCTGAAAAATGCTAAAAAGATATTTGAATCCAATCGAAATAGTCGGTCAATTTATTCCTTTGATTTCTCTTTCAGTCAGAATGTTTGGAAATATTACAACTGGATCAGTTGTTACTTTCTTACTATATTCACTGAGTGCTTGATTTTTAAATACAAACGGACAAAGTACTGTTCCTAACTATGTTTTAGGACCTTTATTGACACCACTATTCCATCTTTACTTAGATGCTTTTAGTGCGCTAATCCAAAGTTATGTATTTATGCTGTTATCAATGATATATTGAGTCAACGAAGCCAGTGATGAATCTTATAAACATAAACTGGCAAGAGATGCAAAGAAGAAAAAACACAAAAGTCAGCAAGTACTTCATCTTGCACATTAGTCACTTAAATTTATAAAATTTACTAAAGGAGTATTTTATGGACGTAATATCAAATATGGCACCAGTGAGCAGAGTTGTTGATAAAATTTTAGAAACATCTGCAACAGCTAATTCACAGGGTGCAGGAATTGCAGCAGGATTAGTTGCTGTTGGTGCAGGTCTTGCCATGATAGGTGTACTTGGTACAGGAGTTGGGCAAGGGGTTTCAGCTGGATATGCTTCACAAGCAGTTGGTCGTAATCCTGAAGCAGCTTCACAAATTAGATCAATGTTAATTATTGGAATGGCGATTGCTGAATCATCTGCTTTATATGCGTTTATCATCTCTATTCTATTAGTGTTTGTTTACTAATTTTGAAATCGCAAACAAACAATATAAAATAAGGAGTCAATTATGGATTTATTGCAAACCATATCGACAAGAAGTGATACTGGTCAAGAAATTAGGGATACTTTTGAGCGCCTTTTTCCATCAGTTCCACTATTAATTGCAACGCTGATTGCTTTTGTACTTGCCTTTCTTTTAATTACTTATTTAATCTATAAACCAGTTAAAAAGTTTGTTGCTGAAAGACAAAAATATATTCAAGAAAATATTGACTCTGTAGAAGTTAATAAAAGAGAAAGTGAACATTTATTAACAAGTGCTCACGATAGTTTATCTGAAGCCAGAGTACAAGCACAAAATATTATTTCAAAAGCAAAAATCGAAGCTGAAAAAATTTCCTATGTAGAAATTGATCGTGCTAAACAAGAAGCAAAACAAATTATTGAAGATGCTCATCTTGATGAAAAAAGACAAAAAGAAAAATTCGAAGAAAATGCTCAAAAGCAAATTCTTGATATTTCTCTAGCGCTATCAAAAAAAGTTATTGCCAAAGAAATTTCTAAAGATGTTGAAGCACAACTGATTAATGAAATTGATAAATCATTAGCTGAATTAAAGGAAAATAATTAAAAATGCTAGCCCAAGATATTAATGAATATGCCAAAGCATTAGCATACGCTTTATATGAATTAGCAAAAGAATTTAATGAAGAAGAAAAAAACTTACAAGAGTTAGTTTTTTTAAAGAAATATTTAAAAACTAATACTGAAATTCGTGATTTTCTAGCTAATAACGATAATTCACTTGAGAATAAAAAAGCAATTTTTGCAGAAATTGCTAAATTTAAAGCATTCAGTTCTTATTTTACGAACTGATTATTCATCATTATTGATAAAGGTCAAAGCAAACGCTTGAGTTTTTTCTTAAAACTAGCCTTATCAGTTTTTTATGAAAAAAGCAATTATGAAGAAGTGCAAATCTATACAGCAAATGCTTTAGATGAAAAAACTTTATTAAAATTAGAAAAGCAAATTGCTACTTCATTAAACAGTAAAATCATTTTAACTAACAAAGTTAAAAAAGAATTAATTGCAGGTTATGAACTAATTATTAGAGGTAAAAAAATTGCTAATAACTTAAACAGTTCATTAGATCAATTCGCACAAAGCATTTTAAAGGAGCAAAATAATGTCAAATAAAGTTGAACAACTAACAGCCTTACTGAAAGAAAGAATTAAAACTTATTCACAAAAAAGAGATTTTGCTGAAGTTGGAAAAGTACTTTCTACAGGGGATGGAATCGCTATCGTTGCAGGCTTAGATGATGCCCAACTTTATGAATTATTAAAGTTTCCTAATGATGTTTATGGACTAGCTTTTAACCTTGAAGAAGATTACATCGGAGTTGCCTTATTAGGTGAAAGTGATCTGATTAAAGAAGGTATGGAAGTTAAACGTACAGGTGATGTTGTTTCAGTACCTGTTGGTGAAGAAGTTACTGGCCGTGTTGTTGATGCATTAATTCGCCCGATCGATGGAAAGGGTCCAATTAATAGTAAAAAAATGCGCCAAGTTTTTGTTACAGCTCCTGGAGTTATGACAAGGCAAGCGGTTGATCAGCCTGTGGAAACAGGAATTTTATCAATCGATTCAATGATCCCAATTGGTAAAGGTCAACGTGAATTAATCATTGGTGATAGACAAACTGGTAAAACAGCGATCGCAATTGATACCATCTTAAACCAAAAAGGTAAAAACGTAAAATGTATCTATGTTGCCGTTGGTCAGAAAAACTCATCAGTTGCGCAAATTGTTAAAAAGTTAGAAGATAATAACGCCATGGAATATACAACAGTAGTTGTAGCAGGAGCTAGTGAATTACCAATCATGCTTCATATTGCAGTTAATGCTGCAACTAGTGTTGCTGAAGAATTTATGTCACAAGGTCAAGATGTGATCATTGTTTATGATGATTTAACTAAACACGCCGTGGCTTATCGAACTAACTCATTATTGTTAAGAAACCCTCCTGGCCGTGAGGCTTACCCTGGAGATATTTTCTATACTCACTCTTCATTATTAGAAAGATCAGCTCGCTTAAATTCTAAATATGGTGGTGGTTCAATTACTGCCTTACCAATTATTGAAACTCAGCAAGGTGACATTTCAGCCTATATTCCAACTAATGTAATTTCAATTACTGATGGTCAGATTTTTACTCGTGAAGCCTTATTCAATGCAGGTCAAAGACCTGCTGTCGATGTTGGTTATTCAGTGTCAAGGGTTGGTAGTGCAGCACAATACAAAATGATGAAGCAAGTTGCTGGAACTTTAAAATTAGATTTAGCTCAATATAACGAAATGCAAACTTTTGCTCAGTTTGGTTCAGACTTAGATGAATCAACCAAGTCAATTTTAGACCATGGTTCAAAAGTTTATGAAATCTTAAAACAAGAGCAATATAACCCAATTGAACAAACTGAACAAGTAATTATTTTCTTAGCTTTAAAAGAAAAAGTTACCAACATTTTACCAGTCAGTGAAATCACAACTTACAAAGCAAATATTTTAAAATATTTTGCTAAAGAAGGTTTTAATTTAAGAAGTGAACTTGAAAAATCAAAAGCATTAAGTGAAGATTTAAGAGTTAAAATTCTTGAAGCATTAATCAAAATCGCTCAAGATCAAACTAAAACAATTCCAGGT
This sequence comes from Mycoplasmopsis agassizii, assembly GCF_002272945.1. Lineage (GTDB taxonomy): Bacteria > Bacillota_I > Bacilli_A > Mycoplasmatales > Metamycoplasmataceae > Mycoplasmopsis_B > Mycoplasmopsis_B agassizii. The sequence goes on from NZ_NQMN01000002.1 coordinate 564,243, forward strand.
TATAATTCTAAAGATTATAGAACTATTCCTTATTTAAATAAAAAGGCTGAAGCAACTAAAAGTGCTTAATAAAAATGGCAAATTTACAAAAAATTTCTCAGCGTATTCACTTAGTAGGTAACATTAAAAAAATTACTAATGCGATGGAATTAATTTCTGCAGCAAAACTTCGTAAAACGCAAAAACACCATTTAAAAATTAAAACTTATGCAGATTCTGTTGAAGAAATGTTCAATGAAGTGCAAATTCGTTTAAAAGATACTTTGGCAAAAGATTTTTACCCAGCAAATCCTAAAAACTCAACACTTTTTATAGTAATTACTTCAAATTTAGGACTAGCAGGTTCATATAATGCTGATGTTTTTAAAAAACTTAATTCACAAATTAGTGAATTTGATAAGTTAATTATTTTTGGTAATAAAGGTATTAACTACTTTTCAGGTAAAAAATATGAAGTTGTTAAAGAGTATCATTCAGTCAATGATTTAATCAATTATGAACCAATTCAAGATGCAATTTCAAAAGCCATTGCTTTATTTTTAAAAGGTGAAATTAAGCAAATAAATTTAGTTTACACTAAATTTATCAACGCTGTTACTAATGAAGTAACTTTAAAAACACTCTTTCCTATTGATTTTACAAATCTAGGTGAATCTAAAAAAACAGAACTAGCGTTTGAACCTAGTCCTTTAAGTGTTTTTAAAATTGCTTTACCAATTTATTTAGGTTCAATTGTTTTTGAAAAAATTGCTGAATCAAAAGTTGCCGAGATGGCAACACGCAGAATTGCGATGGAAAATTCTACAAATAATGCACAAGAGTTAATCACTAACTTAAAAATGGATTACAACAAAACTAGACAAAGTAAAATTACTCAAGAAATTGCTGAAATTGTCGCTGGTAATTTAACTTAGTTAAAAAGGAAGAATTATGGAAAAAAATTATGGAACTTTAGCTAGAACCTTTGGTGGTGTTGTTGATGTGCGTTTTAGCCCTGATAGAATGCCTGCTTTAAACAATAAATTAATTGTTGAAATTAATGATACAACGGAGCTAGCCTTAGAAGTTGCTCTACATGTTGGTGATGACATGGTAAGAACAATTATCATCGGTGATGGTAACACTCCTGGATTAAAAAGAGGTCTAAGGGTGCTTGACACAGGTAAAGGAATTACTGTACCTGTTGGTGAAGAAATTAAAGGTAGAATGTTTAACGTTTTAGGAGATCCTATTGATGAAAAAGGACCTATTAACGCAAAAACCTTCCGTGAAATTCACCAATTAGCACCTAGTTATGAAGATCAAAAAACTACTTCAGAAATTCTTGTTACAGGAATTAAAGTTGTTGACTTATTAGCGCCTTTCTTAAAGGGTGGAAAAATTGGTCTTTTTGGTGGTGCTGGAGTTGGTAAAACCGTTTTAGTTCAGGAATTAATCAATAATATTGCTGTTGCTTATAGTGGTTTATCAGTTTTTGCAGGTGTTGGTGAAAGAACTCGTGAAGGAAATGACCTTTATCATGAAATGATCGATGCAGGTGTTCTAGATAAAACTGTTTTAGTTTTTGGACAAATGAATGAATCTCCTGGTGCGAGAATGCGTGTTGGATTAACTGGTTTAACAATGGCTGAACATTTTCGTGATGTTAATAACCAAGATGTTTTATTATTTATTGATAACATTTTCCGTTTCACTCAAGCAGGTTCAGAAGTATCTGCGACACTAGGAAGAATCCCTTCAGCCGTAGGTTATCAACCTACTTTAGCAACTGAAATGGGTCAATTACAAGAGCGTATTACTTCAACAAAAAGTGGTTCAATTACTTCAGTGCAAGCAATTTATGTGCCTGCCGATGATTTAACTGACCCTGCACCTGCAACTACTTTCAACCATCTAGATGCAAAAATCGTGCTTGATCGTAATATTGCAGCTCTAGGAATTTATCCTGCAGTTGATCCACTTGCATCTTCATCAAGATTACTTGATCCAAAAGTTGTTGGGCTAGAACACTACGAAACAGCACTAAATGTGCAAAAAATTCTGCAAAGATTTAAAGAATTGCAAGATATTATTGCAATTCTAGGAATTGGTGAACTTTCTGATGAAGATAAAAAGATCGTGCAACGGGCTCGTAAAATCAGAAACTTCTTATCACAACCATTTTTTGTTGCTGAAAAGTTCTCAGGTAAAAAAGGTGTGCTTGTTAAGTTAAGCGACACAATTCGTTCATTTTCAGAAATTCTTAGTGGTAAACACGATGACCTACCTGAAGATGCTTTCCTATATGTAGGAACCATTGAAGAAGCAGTTGCTAAAGCAAACGAAGGTAATTAATGGCTAAAACTACAAGGCTAACTATTACAACTCCTGAGGGTGTTTTCTATGATGATCAAGTTGATATTGTCACAATTAGAACTTCTCTAGGTGACTTAGGACTGCTTGCAAATATGGAAGAAACAATTGCTGATTTAGTAATTAGTGAGTTACATATTAACCACATAAACACTCCTAAACATCGCTCAGTAGCGATTGATTCAGGGATTGTTTATGTCAAAAAAGATCAAATAACAATTGTTACTTCGGCTGCTGAGTTTTCTGAAAATATCAATATTGAAAGAGCCAGATTAGCACAAGATGAAGCTCAAAAAGCATTGAATGATTTGCGCCGCCAGGGTACAATTGATAGTGAGCAAGAAGCTAGATTAAAGCGTTCAATTAACCGTTTAAAGATTGCTTCAAACAAGCACTAATCACTTATATAAATAATTTTAGTGGACTACAAAGTCCATTTTTTTATTGCCTTTTTCTATCCATTTCTATGATAGAAAAGGACTGAAAACAAAATAGATTAAATATTTAAAATAACTCACTTTACAACTAGCGACCTTCAAAAGGTAAAAATAATTTTACAAAATCTGCTAAATTTAGCCAAAATACTGAAACAAATTTCAAAATTAAGTGTTAATATTTCTGGATTTAATCACAAAGAGCTAAACTTATTTTCCTATTAAAAAAGTATTAATTTAAAATTTAAAGTTCCAAATGTGAAAATTTTCATAAAAAATTAAATATTTTTGCAGACTAATCAGTTCCGTAGCATAATTAATGTGCTATTTTAAGCGAAAGGAAACAATGGATATTCAAGACATTGCGATTATCGGTGGTGGAATTATAGGTGGAGCAATCGCCTACCAATTAAGCCGATATGATGTAAAAATTATTACATTTGAAAAAAACCCTGTTCTAGCTGGTGAAACATCAACTGGTAATTCAGGGGCATTACATGGAGGATTTGATCCTGAGCCTCATAAAATTGAGGCGAAGTTAAACGTTCTAGGTGTTCAGATTTGAAAAGAACAAATCTTTAAGCACCTAAAGTTTAACAGAGCAAAAATTCCGACAATAGTTTTAGCTTTTAACGATGAAGAAGTAAAACATTTACATATGTTATACGAAAGAGGTATGACTAATAAAGTACCTAAGGAATTTCTTTCAATCATTGATAAAGACGAAATTATTAAACTTGAACCAAACGTTAATAAAGACGTTGTCAAGGCATTAGTTTATTGAGATTCTTACGCAATCGATCCTGTGCAAGCAACTCATGCTTTCTTTGCAGCAGCAACAAATAATGGTTTAACTATCAAGAAAAATAGTCTAGTCACTGGAATTAAAGATCATGGTGATTATTTTGAAATTACTGTTAATGGTAGTGAAAAATATTATGCAAAAACTATTATCAATGCAGCTGGACACTACGCTGATGTTATAGCTGAAAAGGCAGGCTATCCTGACTTTAAGCAAACAACAAGGCGTGGTGAATACCGTATTCTAGCTCGTTCTGAAGCAGGTGTGGTAAGAAATATCTTATTTATGGTGCCAACAATTCATGGCAAAGGTGTCTTAGTAGCGCCCACTTTAGATGGTCATGTATTAGTTGGACCTACTGCTGAAGAAGGTGTTGCTAAAGAGGATACAAGATTAATTACACGTGAAAAATATGACTATATTGGAGCGATAGGAAACAAAATTATTCCTAGTTTAAGACTTGATAAAACATCAATTTCTTTATCAGGTTCACGCCCAATAGATATTGCAACTAACGATTTTGTAATTAATCATGCTAAAGCCAATAAACGCTTTATCAATGCTGCAGGAATGCAATCTCCTGCTCTAGCTTCTGCACCTGCAATTGCTCTAGAGATTGAAAAACTAGTGAAAAATGCAGGTCTAGAACTAAAACAAAAGTCTGGATTCAAACCAGATTATGAAATATTTTTTTAAAGGAAACAAATGGACAACAAATATATTATTGCACTAGATTCAGGAACTACTAGTGTAAGAAGTTTAATAGTTGATAAAAAAGGGACTGTAATTGGTGTAAGTCAAAAAGAATTTTCACAAATTTACCCAAGAAGTGGTTGAGTAGAACACGACCCACTTGAAATTTGGTCAACTCAATTATCAACAATGCAGGCTGTTAAAAATGATGTAGGAATTAAATCTCATCAAATTGCGGCAGCAGGAATTACTAATCAGCGTGAAACAATTGTGCTCTGAGATAGTGAAACAGGATTACCTGTTTATAACGCAATTGTTTGGCAAGATACAAGAACTAGTGAATATTGTGAAGAACTTATTTCACAAGGACATCAACAGATGTTTATTGATAAAACTGGTTTAATTATTAACCCTTATTTTAGTGGAACTAAATTAAGATGAATCTTAAAAAATGTTGAGCGTGCTCAAGAAAAACTAGCTAAAGGTAAGTTACTTGCAGGCACAATTGACACATGATTAATCTGAAAATTGACAGATGGTAAAGTGCATGCAACTGATGTTTCAAATGCTTCAAGAACTTTATTATTCAATATCAATACTTTAGATTGAGATGATGAAATTCTAAAATTACTAGAAATTCCACGGGAAATTCTCCCTAAAGTGCAAGCTTCAAGTTCACATTTTGGAGACATTAAAAAAGAATTTTGATCAAATAATGCTAAAGGAATTGTACCAATTACTTCAGCAATTGGAGATCAACAATCAGCACTTTTTGGTCAGCTATCTTGAGAAAAAGGGATGGTAAAAAACACCTATGGAACAGGTGCTTTTATGTTAGTAAATACAGGTCAAGAACTTGTTAGATCTAAAAATCGCTTATTAACAACTGTTGCTTGACAAGTAGGTAATGAAAAACCTTATTATGCTTTAGAAGGATCTGTCTTTATTGCAGGAGCTGCTTTAAAATGACTACGTGATAGTCTAAAACTGATCTATGATTCAGATGAAAGTGACTACTATGCTAAGAAAGTAAAAGATGATGGGCAAAAAATTTATTTTGTACCAGCTTTTACAGGATTAGGAGCACCTTATTGAGATTCTTCAGCTAAAGGAGCTATCTTTGGGCTTGAAAGACAAACTAACCGTGAACACTTAGTCAAAGCGACTTTAGAAGCAATCGCTTTTCAGTCAAATGACTTATTAAAAGCGATGGAAAGTGACTTAAAAGAAAAAATTAAGATCATGAAAGTCGATGGTGGTGTTTCAAATAGTAAATACTTATTGCAATTTCAAGCAGACATTTCTCGCTTAAAAATTTCAAAACCAAAAAATATTGAAACTACAGCGATGGGTGCAGCTTATTTAGCTGGTTTACACGTTAAGTACTGAAGTTCTTTAGAAGAAATCAAAGCAATCACAAAAATTGACATTGAATTAGAGTCAAAAATTTCTGAAGATGAAAAAGATGACTTAATTTATGAGTGAAATGAAGCAGTCAAAAGAACTTTAAATTGATCAAATGATATTATTAGAAAGGCAAAAAAATAACTATGGGACCGTTTACAGGACAAGATTTAGGAGTCTTTTTTGGAGCAGAATTTCTGGGGACATTCATTCTGCTTTTACTAGGTAATGCTGTTGTAGCAGGTGGGGTTTTAAAAGGAACTAAAAACCCTAATGCTAAGTGATTACTATTCAGTTTTGCTTGAATGCTAGCCGTTTTCACAGGAGCGGCTGCTTCAGGAACAATTATTGCAACTTATATACCTCAAACCTTAGGGCGTTGAAGTTTACCTTCAGGTTTATTAAACCCTGTCTTTACAATTAACAACTTCATTGTTAATTTACATACAGGTAGTTCAGGTCTACCTGTAGCCTTCTTCTTTGTAGGTTTAATTGCTCAATTATTAGGAGCAGCAGTAGGACAATTATTTGTTGTTATGCTATTTTGACCTCAATACAAATTGACAGAAGATCAAGGTTCAATTGCAGCAACTTTCCACACAGGACCTTCTGTAAGAAATTACAAATTTAACTTCTTAACAGAGGTTGTAGCAACCTTTATGTTAGTGTTATTAATTGCTTTTGTAGCAGGTAATGCACAGATTCAAACAGCAACAGGTTCAACCATGGTAGTTGGATGAATCATTCTAGCAATTGCTCTATCATTAGGAACAACTACAGCATATTCACTTAACCCAGCACGTGATTTTATGCCTAGAGTTATTCTACAACTTGTTAAAGTTCCAAATAAAGGTAAAGTTGATTGATCATATGCATGAATTGGATCACTAGGACCTATTACAGGTGGAATTATTGGAGTATTAGTTACACCAGGGCTATTTTATTAATTAAAAAATTAATAAAATAAGCAAAATTAAAATCAGTAGTTTGTAAGAAGAACTACTGATTTTTTAATGCCTAAAACTGCGGTGTTTTGCGACTTAAAAATGCTATAAAAAAATTTTGTCAATTCAAAATTTTTATGTATAATTAAAAAGCAAGTAAAAATGCGAGTGTAGTTTAATGGCAGAACTTCAGCCTTCCAAGCTGATTGTGAGGGTTCGATTCCCTTCACTCGCTCCATATCATTTTATTGACCATAAAAGTAGCAAATTGCTACTTTTTTTATTTTTACTGAAATTATTTTTTAATCTTAAAAATGATTACTACTAAATTTTTAATTGAAAAAATGAATTTTTTTTGACCTTATACTACTCTGAAAAATAAAACTGTAATAAATTTTCAGATATTTGATAGTGTGAATTACGGTGTTTAGCTTTGTCTAATAGATAATCCTAAACAAAACTTTAGGTACCCTTATTATACCCT
>NZ_NQMN01000003.1 GCF_002272945.1 Mycoplasmopsis agassizii
ACTCGACTGCATTCACTTTCTAAAGCATCAACAACGGAACTAAAAAAAGGTAGTTCACCCGCAGGTGCACACTACCAGATATTTTAAAAACTGCAAAAAAGATGTCAAAAATCAAGTTTTTAAAATTTTTTTAAGTATTATCCGCAATTAAATTGTATAAAGTTTATGATTTGCCCATAAATACTTTTTAAATTAAGCAAAAACCTGAGTATTTATAGAAAAGGAGACCCAATATAATGAAATTTCGAAAAAAATTATTTATAGCTACAGGTTCGGTAGTAGCGGTTACAACTTCATCAAAAACAGACTTATTATTGAAGTCCAATATGGTCAGTCAAGAAACAATTAACAATTTATTGTCTCCATCAAAAAAACGATTATTAAATTATGTTTAAAAAAATATTAAAAATAGGAATACCAACTATTTTATCCATATCTGTATCATCTATTGCAATTTCATGCAGTGGTAATGATAAACTAGATCAAGAAGATCAATTTAAAACAGACTTTGAAAACAGTGTAAACAAGTACAACTATACTTTTACTAGATATGATCTTGAAGTTAGAAAGATCATTGCTTCTGATAGTAATAGTGATCTTGAGCTTGCTTTTAAAAAATCTGTCATAAGTTCATATGATACAGCATATACTAACCTAAATAATTTTCTTAAGAAATATGAATCTAAAATTGTTCTCCCTGATACATACGTTGAAAAGGTTAAGAAAATGCATTCGATGATAAAAGAATTACCTTTAGATTCTAATAAAGATGCAACAATTGCTTACTTTGAGAAACTTTCACCTCTGGATGATGAAATTGTTAATCTATCCAAAAAAATTACATTTAAATAATTTGAAAAGGTTATTTTAAAAAAATATTTTTTATGCTAATTACAAATCTAAATGTAGTTAGTATTTTTTAATTGAAAATTAAAATTTATAAAATTATACTACTAGTTATTAAAAGATGAAACCTAATTATTCAAAATATTATTTAATAAGATATGATTGTTATAAATATAGCAAGGACTAATTTATGCAGAATTTTCCCATGATTTACATTTTACTATTGCTAACCACTATTCCTTTAATTTTAGTGGTGGCTCTTGTTTTATATTCCTTTTCTAAGAAGAGAAAATTTCTTAAAAAAGCGACTTACTTTTTGAAAAGTAATAACTTAATCACTAGAAATTTTAACTTCGAAGATTTTGCTAAAATAACTAAGAAAAGTAAATTATTAGCATCATCATTTTTTATTATTTATTCATCTATTTGTTTTATTTTAGATGTTGTTTCAATTTCTTTAGCTATCCCTAAAACTAGACATTATTTAATTAGTGATGAAATATTTGTAATGTTTCTAGCAGGAATTTCATTAATCTTAATTTTGTCAACTTCTATTAGTATTTGAAATATGAATAGAAAAATTAATAAGTATTTAAGAGTAAATCTTGTTTCTAAAAATAGTAAGATTATTTATCCTATTATTAAAAAATTAGAAGATATAAATAAGGAAGAATTTTTAAGAAAAAACATAGCTAGTTTTTTTCAAGTTTATAGTAGAGGATATTGACTTAATTTTGGAATACATATAAAAAACTATCACAATTATATAAATAAAAATTGATCTAATGATGAAGCGAAAAGATTAGAACTCGTCAACTTTTTATTCCTTGCAATTATTATGAATAATAATAGTTATAACAGTCCAACAAGCATGTATTATGATGAATTTCATGAATACATTTTTATGCTAGTTTATTTCAAAATTAGATTGGATTCAGCTAAACCATCTTCATCAGGAAGTAGTGGTCTTTCGCTTTCGGCAGTTAGTGGTCTAGATTTATTGTCATCTGCAGCAGATTTTTTTCTTTAATTTATTTTATTTAATTAAGTAGTTAATTAAATAAAAACTATAATTTATATATTAGCTACTAGGAGTTTTATATTATGTTCTCTAACAGTCCAAACGGCATGATAATGATTGCAGCATTAATTATTTCATTATTTTCAGTTGTTGTAATTTGAGTTATTATTAGAAGATGAAGATGAATTAAAAAAGCATTAGTATTTTTAAATAAAAATAATTTATTAACTAGCAATTTTAGTATCAAAGAATTTAAAAAAATAACTAAAAGAGGACACATATTTTCAACTGTATTTTATTTTTCTTTTCTAATATTTATAATTGGGATTTCAGCAATTTCAATTGTTGTTACTAAAGTAAATCCTGAATATGTTTTAACAAATGATGATGTAGTTTTTATAGGAATTTTAGCAGTGTTAATTGCTATTCAATTAAGCGTTTTCATTTTTTTAATAGTGATGACAATATTAATCAAAAGTACCGTAAAAAAAGGCTTTTTAGACACTAATACAAAACATCTTGAACCTAAATTAAGTTATTATTTGTCAGATAATAAACATGAATATGATGAAGATAATATGGCACAATTTTTCAATGTTTGAAGATATGATTATTGAACAAATTTAGGATTCCATATAGAATCATATAATGACTATTTACAAATGAATTGATCAGAAGATCAAACAAAACAAATTGAAATTGCTAACACTTTATTTTTAGCAATTATGTTTAATATTAGTAATATTAAAAGTTCACCTAATTTAGATTATGATGGATTGTATAGACTTGTGTTCACAATAGTCCATTACCGAAGAATTTTCATTTCTAGAGTAATATAAAAAAATAATTTTATGAACTTTAGGAAATTACTGAACCATTTTTTAAGTCCTTAAATTTTGATCAAAAAATTACTTCATTTTATTTTTTCTTTTGAATTAAAATTTTAAAATCTCGATAATAAAATGATGTTACAATGCTTTTTGAATAAATCATTAGATATAACTATAGTAATTTTTTGTTTTATATTTTAATGATTGTCATTTATATTTATGGTTTGAAACTATCGTTTTTTTGCAGATGATGGTAATCCTGTGTCATTATTAATGATCCCTATTATTGCTTATATAGTGATAGTTTTTATTGTTTCTTTTACAGGAAAAATTTTATTAAACAAATCTATTTACCTTCTAAAAATAAACGGATTATTCAAAAGTAATTTCGACTTTTCCGGTTTTCATTCTTTAACAAGGAAGACACGTTTATTTTTAAATTTATTAATCTTATGTTTGCTAATTCTAAATATTATTTTGATTATATATTTTTATATGATAGCAATACTTATGTTAAATGATTGAATAAAAGATAAAGAAGAAACGATTTCAACTGTTTCTTTTTCTAGTATAATTATTTTGCTTTCACTAATTTTTATATTAATGATGTGAATTATAAACAGAAAATATTTGAAGACCAATTTAGTAGTTAAAAATGATTTAGAAAATAAAGTTAAAATCGAAACTTATTTATTTAAAAATCAACAAGATTTTCTTTCCACAAATATAAGTGATTATTTTAATAATTCAGCTATTAGTTATCCATTGAATAGAAGATATTTAAAAAAATATAATGATTACTTGAAAAATAATTTTTCAAATGATATTGAAGAACAATTTAAGATTGCAAACATCTTGTTTCTAGCCATTTTCTCCAATATTATATTTTTGAAATGAAAATAAAAAATTGATTATCATGGATTATATAAATATATTTTTACTGCAGTTCATTACAAACAAACTGTTTATTAAAAAATTCATTTATCTCTACATTATAAAAGTTGATTCAATTTTAGAACAGCCATAAATTAAAGAAGGTTTGGGGTTATTGAAAAAATATTTTTTTCCTTAATTTTTAGAATCTAAAAGATTATAATTTTTATAATTAATTAGTATAGATAAGGAAAATGGATTTAATGAGAAAGACAAAAGTAATTAAAAAAATTATTTTAGTTTCATTTCCTTTATCAGTGGCATCAATTGCAGTTGCATGTAGTAACCCATCAGTTGATAGACAAATTGATAAATGGTCAGAAGAACTTGCATATCAAAATGAGTGAACTACAACAATGAGTGGTTATGTTGGTTCTATTTCTGAAAATTACAACATTTCTATTGCTGAATTGAATTCAGGTGTAACAGAAAAAGGTGTTGATGATTCATTGAGGAGCCAAATTCAAACTGTTTATAATTTAACTCTTAAAAAAGTTAATGAATTGTTAAAGAAATATCAAGGCAAAATTAATATACCTAACGGTCTTGAAAATAAGATTTCTGAATTAACAAAAATGATCAATGAGATTCCCTTATCTAATTCATACGATGAAGCAAGAACATATTTTGACAAAGTTTATGTAGTGCTTCAAGAATTTAGAACACTAGCTCAGCAAATGCACTACTTATAAGCAAATTTACAAAAAACTACTTTCTCTTAATTTGAAAGTAGTTTTTCAATTTTTTTCAAATTATTCAGTTTTAAAAGTTTAAAATTAAATTATATAAATTTAAATTAAAAGACTTTTTTAAAAGTCGAAGGGAAATTATGGCTAAAGTATTAGTAATCAAAACATCAATGATTGAAGAGCCTAAATCAGTAAGTAGCACTTTAAATGATGTTTTTGTTGAAGAATATAAAAAACATGCACCAGATGATGAATTCATCTACATGGATTTAAACACAATTGGGATTGCAACTAAAAGTTTGACAAGAGATAATCTATTTAACGGATTTTTCAATCCTGAAGATTCAGATAAATACATTGACCAATTAAAATCAGTTAATAAGGTAATTATGAGTGTACCGATGACTAACTTTAATGTTAACGCTGTAACTAAAAACTATCTTGATCATATTAATGTTGCAAACAAAACCTTTTCATATAAATATGCTAAAAAAGGTGACGCAGTTGGTTTACTAGATCATCTTGATGTGCAGATTTTAACAACTCAGGGAGCACCTTTTGGCTGATACCCTTGAGGTAATCATACTGAATATTTAAGAGGTCAATTTGGCTTTTTTGGAGCAAATACTCCTGAAGGTATTTTAGTAGCAGGAACTAAATTAGCAGAAAATGCAAGTAAAACTCCACGTGAAATGGTTAATGAATATCATAGTAAAATTGCAAAAGCTGCAAAAGTATTTGCAAAAATTCCAGTACGTAGATCTAAGTTTGCTGAATAAAAACTAAAGATTAAAATGCTAAATAAGAGCCCTAAAAAGCTCTTATTTTTAAATTAATAAAATTTAAAAATTGTGGTATTATGAAAAAGCAATACATCAAGACCGAAACTGCTTTTAGCTTAATTTGTTTCCGAGTGTATGTCTTGCAAATATCTATCTAATTGAGGAGGTGAAAATGCACGCTGAATCAAAAAATCGTTTAGAGAAAAAAGCAATCGTTAATGAAATCAAAAATAAGTTTAATACTATTGAAGGTTTCTATATCGCTGAATACCGTGGTTTATCAGTAGCACAAATGACTGATTTACGTTTTAAAGCACAAGATTTAGGTGTTGATATCAAGGTTTATAAAAACCGCTTGGTAAAACAAGTAACATCTAAATCATACACTGATTTAGATGAGTACCTAGTTGGTCCAAATATCTTTGTCTTTGCTCAAGAAAACGCTATCGCTGGTGCAAAACTATTAAAGTCATTTGCTAAAGATAACCCTGATTTAGTCATCAAAGCAGGAATTTACGAAAATAAAGTAATCGATGCTCAAGGTGTACTAGATGTTGCTGGTCTACCAACTTATGAAGAAGCCTTGACAATCTTGGCAAATTCATTATTAAGCCCTCTAAAACAAGTGGCATTATCATTTAAATTATTAGCAGATGAGAATAAACTTCCTGCTGAATAATCAAATATAAAATTAAACAAATCATTTTTGAAAGGATTAAAAATGGCAAAATTAACAAAAGAATCATTTATTTCTTCATTAAAAGAAATGAACATTAAAGAAGTAATGGAACTAGTTGAAGCAATGAAAGAAGAGTTTGGAATCGACCCTTCTGCTGTTGCTGTAGCAGCTGCTCCTGCTGAAACTGCTGCTGCAGTTAAATCAGAAGTTACAGTTTCAATTACATCTGATGGTGGTAAAAAAGTTGCTGTTATTAAAGCAGTTAAAGAATTACTAGGAATTGGTCTAATGGATGCAAAAACATTAGTTGAAAACCTACCTGCAAAAGTAAAAGAAAACATCAAACCTGAAGAAGCTGAAGAAATTAAAAAGACTTTAGTTGAAGCTGGTGCTGAAGTTAAAGTTGAGTAATTTTTAACTTTTTTAACATTTAAATAATTTAACCTCTTGAAATTGTTCAAGAGGTTTTCTTTGTCTTTTTTTAAAAAAATGTGTTCAAAATAAGCCTATTTTTTATGAAAAAAGCCAAAATGTGGAAAAAAATATGCAAAATTAATGTTTCTGGAAAAACATCTACAAAATAAATAGTTTTTGTGGAGATAATATAACAAGGAGACAAATCTCCTCATAAATTAAAATATTTTTATTTGGAAAGGAAATATGAAATTATGAATAGTCTAAAAAACTTCTTCAGTTCAGGTATTAATAAGTTTAAATCAACTTATAAAAGACTTGGTAAAAAAGCCATGCTTGCTTTATTTATTCTAGCTGCTGTCGATGTTTTTGTTATTGCTGCGCCATATTATATTCGCTTGATTTTCCCTAACGTGCACACCATTTTGCACGTTACCGAAAGCGAATTTGATTCATTTATCGCAGCTGTAGGTTGAGTTACATTAATCACGCAACTGCCAGGTGGTTGACTAACTGATAAGGTTAGTTCTAAAAAGTTAACGGCGCTTGCTTCATTTACAACGGGGCTTTTAACTTTATGATGAGCAACATTGATTTTAACTTCACCAGATCCAGTTGCAGAAACTGCTGGAGGTCAATTAAAATCATCAGATGCAACACTTACTCAATACTATTTAATCTATATAGGTTGAGGGGTTAGTTCAACAATGATTTTCTGAACACCTTTATGAAAATTAGTTTCTCAGCAAGCTAAAAAAGAAGACCAAGGTCTTTCTTATGGGGTTCAAGGAACCTGAAATGGTTTAATTGGAATTGCGATCATTTTTATCGCAGGAATTATCTTCCAAGTGATTGCGCAAAATGTTTTAGCAGTTGATCCTGTAACAGGTAAAAGACCTGAATGAAATCCAGGTTATGCTCTATATGCATATTGAGTTGCAGCTTTTTATTGCTAACTTCGTTTGCAATTTTAAAATGAGTGCCTGAATATACAACAAAAGAAAAATTTGCTTTAAGTTTTAAAAATATGTGACTAGTTTTAAAAAGTGCACGTATTTGATTAGATGCTTTCTTCGTTATGGGAATGTACATGTTCCAATCAGTTTTTGCTTACTATTTACTACAATACATGAAAAATGTTGGAATTTCAGCTGTAGGTACACCTGCAATTGTCTTAGTAGTAATTGGGGGAATTAGGACCTATGTTTTAAGGTTTGTGATTTCAACGCCGACAGGAAGATTAGCTGATAAGGCTAAAAGTTACATTCACACTTTAATTATAGTGCTTGGGGTAGGTTTCATTGTTGCAGCTATTTTCCTAGCACTTCCTGGAACAGGTGATTTTAAAGATCTACCTAGAGATTATCAAATTGCTCTGATACCGATCTTTATAATTCTCTACTTGATAGTTGGAGGTATCTCGTGAATCATGGTAACGCTTAGATATGCAACTATCGGTGAATTACCAGTACCTAAAAAATCATATGCTTCAACTAATGCTTTAATTTCGTTTGTGGCGTTTTCACCAGATGCATGATTCTATACTGCTTCAGCTGCAATTGGAAAAGAATATACAGTTGCAGGTACTTCAAATACATCTCAACAAGGATATAGCATTATCATCTTATTTGCTTTAGGTGTTGCTATTTTTGGTTGAATTTGTGGAGTTGTTTTATTTTTCTGAAACCGTTATGAAATTAAAAAACTGAAAAAAGATTCTTACCGTTGAAGAACATTAGAAAATGTCTAGAGATAAATTATTATTAGCCCATCGAGGCTATTCAGCAGTTGCTCCTGAAAATACAAAACTAGCTTTTGATTTAGCTTATCAATTTGGTTTTGATGGAGTTGAACTTGATGTTCATTTAACTAAAGACCAACAATTAGTAATTATTCATGATGAAACAACAACGAGAACATCTTTAAAAGAATTTACTATTAAAGATGCAACTTTAAAAGAATTAAAAGAACTTGATTTTGGAAAGTTTTGAAAATATGATTTACCAAAACAAACTATTTTAACCCTTGAAGAATTTTTAGATTTATACATCGATAAATTCAAAATCATCAATATTGAAATTAAAACTGATGAATATCATTATCCAGGAATTGAATTAAGGATGGCATATTTATTAAAAAAATATTCGCAAGAACAAATTGATAAATTAATTTTTAGTTCATTCAATTTTAAATCATTAGAATTAATTTACAGTTTTAATGACAAGTTAACACTAGCGTTTTTATGATGGAAAGCAAAGCAATTTAAAGACATAAAACCAAGTCAATTTTCAATCATAAAATATTTTAATCCATGAATTGATATTTATAAAAAACATCAAACATATTATGATAGTTTTAAAAAGAAATATTTATTCTGAACAATTAAAAGTGAAAAAAATCATGATGACTTTAAAGCAAATAAAAAGACCTTTGCTTTAATCTCAAATTACTTATTCTAAGAAGATGCCAAACGGCATCTTTTTTAGATATTTGATCTAAATTAAAATTAAGCAATATAATTAAAATATGATTTCAAGTAAGAGCAATGAACAATATAAAATTTTAAAATCTTTAACAACTAAAAAAGGTAGATTGCAGCATAATGCATTTTTAATTGAAGGATCAAAAATAATTGAAGAAGCAAAAAAATTAAATGTCAAATTGACTACATATTGCCCAAAAGGATGTGATGTAGATTTAGCTAATTTTTTAATTAATTCAATTTCTGATTTAGAATCAAAACCTGACATGATTGCTAAAGTAGAAATTAAAAAAGTTAATTTAGATTTTAAAAATAGTAAACGCATTTTATATTTAGATAATGTAAATGATCCTGGAAATGTAGGTACTTTAATTAGAAGTGCATTAGCTTTCAATTTTGATACAGTTGTATTTTCTAATTTAGATATTTATAATCAAAAGATTACTAGATCATCGAGAAATGCGACGTTTTCGGTTAATTTAATAGATGAAAAAGATTACAAAAATATCTTTACTATTTTTAAAAAATATGGGTTTAAAATTTATGGTGCATTATTAAGTGAAGATGCAAAAGAAATTAATGAAATAAATTTTGATGAAAAATTAGTTGTTGTTTTAGGTAATGAAGGACACGGAATAAGCGAACAAGTTTTAAAAATTTTAGATGAAAAAATTTATATAAAAATAAATCAAAAACTCGAATCATTAAATGTTGCTATTGCAGGTGCAATTATCATGAATAAAATAAATAGTTAGTTTTTATATAAATTTTATTTTGAATATTTTCCTTTTAATAGATGACATATTTTTATAGATTTAAGAAGATTTAAATAATGGTTTTTTATGCTTGAAATTATTTTTTATAAAATTTATTTAATGACCAAAATTAATTTGAATTTTTATTTTTATGTTTCATAACAAATTAATATGCTAATCATTTTTAATACACTTTATATTAAGTAAATTTAAAAGATTTTATTATTAATAAAGTTTTATTTTTAAAGTTTTTAATTCATCTTGCTAAACCTTTTAATTTATTAATTATTGATTTAATAAAATAAAATTTTTGTTTAATGGATAAGAAAATTTATTTAAAAAAACTGTAAATTTTAATTACTTAAGAACATAGATTGAATTCAGAAAATAAATTCTGCATAATTAAAAATCTAATGTCTTAAAAAAGAGTAAAAATTTTTTTGAAAACTATTAAGTAACAATTACTTTGTTAATAGGAATACATATAAAAAAATATTTCATCAGTTATTTTGAAATTATTTAAAAAATAAATATTGAAAAAATGAATAATAACAATTAAAACTTAAATTATTGGAATGAGTAAATAATTTTGAAAAATCAGAATAACGTAAATAAATAAAATTTGTGTGTTTTAGGAGAAAGCAAAAATGAATTTTAAAAATAAAATATTACACAGCGAAACAATTGAAATGATGAAAAAGTTGCCAGACAAATCTTTTGATTTTTGTTTTGCAGATCCACCTTATTTTATGCAAATTGCTGATGGCAAAAAACTTTATAGAGTTGAAGGAAGTGAATTTAGTGGTGTTGATGATGATTGAGATAAGTTTGAATCAATGGAAAAATACAAAGTATTTACTAAAAGTTGGTTAACTGAAGTTCACAGATTATTAAAAACTAATGGGACTATTTGCGTAATCTCGGGTATGCAATCTATTTTTGAAATAGGTTCAATTTTAAGAGACCTGGGCTTTTGAGTAATAAATGACATCATTTGAAAAAAATCAAATCCTACTCCTAATTTTTCTGGTTCACGTTTAAATAATAGTCACGAAACAATGATCTGAGCTAGCAAGAGTAAAAAATCTAAATTTACATTCAACTACAAAACAGGTAAAGCATTAAATAACGGTAAACAAATGGGTTCAATTTGACAGTTTCCTATTTGTTCAGGTTCGGAAAGATTAAAGGATGATGAAAATAAAAAACTTCATAATACTCAAAAACCAGAAGCACTATTACATAGAATAATTACTTTGTTTACTAAAAAAGGTGATTTAATTCTCGACCCTTTTGGTGGTACAATGACTACTGCAGCTGTTGCTAAAAAGACAGGTAGAACTTACACAATGATCGAACAAGATGAAAATTACATTAAATATGGTCAAAAGAGACTTGATAATGTAATGGAAGAAATAGGCGATATTGAAAATGCCATTTTCGATAACAAACCTCTAAAAGTTTCAATGGCAGAAATGGTTCAAAATGGATTTTTTATAATAGGAGAAGAGTTTCATCATAAAAATGGAGAAACAGCAATTCTTTCAGATAATAGGGGTTATCTAAAATATAAAGATACCGTAGAATCAATGCATGAAGTTGCTGCGAAAATGGGTAACAACAAACGAAGAGTTAATGCTTTTGATTTCCTTCTAGTCAAAAGAAATGGTAAATTAGTGTCAATTTCAGAAGTAAGAGAAAACTACAGGCAATATGTTAAAACCAGTTCGTTATTTCTTAATTAGGTTTACCTAAACTAATATGAAAGTGGAGTTTTAAAAAATTCCACTTTTGTTTTACTGATCAATCAGCAAAAACATATTTATATTTTGTGTAAAGCTTCCATTTTATGAAAATTTTTCACACTCTAGACTATTTTATAATAGTTAGAGATTTTCTAGGTTAAAATATAACTATATACAATTTTAAAAAGGAAAATATGACCAAGAAAAGAGATTATATAACGTTAACTGAAGTTAACGAAATCGCTAAAAAATTCAAAGATAAAAAGATTTATGTTTTAGATGATACAGATGATAGATTTACTGCTACAATAGAGTTTATGGATAAAAAAATCACTAAACCAAAAGATAATGATGACAGATTTGATAAATTAGAAAAGAAAGTGGATCAAATTTCTGCTGACTTAAATAAATTGTCGAAAACTGTTGACACTTTATCTAGTGATTTCGCTACATTATCAACTACAGTCAATGGTCTTATTCAAACAGTAAGTAATTTGAGCCAAACGGTCGATGGGCTTGTTCAAGCTAATATTGTTTTAACTCAAAATTTAAATCAAATCGCTAATATTGTTGCAAAATTATCTGATACTGTTGTCGAAGGATTCAAACAAGTAAATCAACGCCTTGATGTATTAGAAGCAGATGTATCTGATTTAAAAGTAACCGTAGCAGATCTAGTTGTTCGTATGGAACGTGTTGAAGACATCCTTGAACGAAACAATTTAAGATAATAAACTGAATAATTTTTGAAGAATAAGATTTATATAAATCTTATTTTTTGTTTGTATTTTTGTAGTTTATTTGTCTGCAGCAGCATCAATTACTAGCTAGTAAAAATGAAAAAATGTTTAAAAAATAGTTTAATTTACCTTATTTTTACTATTTTTTAACGCAAATTTTGTCTGTGAAAAGCAGCAGATTTTTAACATATAGTTTGGATAATAATTTATAATTTCATTAACAATTCAATTGTTAATATAAGGGGATTTGCAAACCTTTTTCATCAACTATTTAAGCTATTCTGTGACTAGCAACTACTATCAGGAAATATTTTTTAAAAAAATACAAAAATTTTTTCATTTTTTTGATATAGGGAGCATTAGTTTATAATCTCTAGGATTATCGGCAGAAATAATCAGAATTAAAAAGAATTAGAATAGTTTATATATTTGTGTTTAACAATTTTATTGTTAGATTTTTTAATATTCAAATTTACAAATAAATAAGCGCTTTGAAAGGACTATTAACTAGTTATGCAGAAAAAAGCAAAAATCATTATCGGAGTCGTAGGAGCAACTGTTGCCGTTGGAGCAGCAGTTGGTGGAGGTGTTGGATTAGGACTTAAAAGTCTAAACAACAACACCATTGACATTCTTAATAATGCCAAAAACCTTGAAATTTCTTTACAAAATGAAGACAATTTAAAGGCTCAATATACAGCCATGGACATGGCAACTTTTTGATCAACTAACAAACAGTTATTATCAGTGCAAGACACTAATAATAACTTTTTTGGTGGTGTTTTTTATATGATCACGGAGGTTGCTGAAAAAGAAAATAGCGATGGTAAAGTTTTAGTTGTTACCATTACTAAAGCAAGAGAATTAACAAGTAATACAAAAGTTACTTATACAAAAGAAATTAGTGGCTTTTTATCTCGTGAAGTTGGAACAACTAAGTTGTTTGACTCAATTGAAAGAGCTAATGTAGACCAGTCAGACTTTTATGCTACTTTTAGCATAAAAGCAAGTGCTGCTAATAAAACTGCAAATCAAATTACAACTGATGATGTAGTTGCTAATACAACTAAAACCTGAAAAGATATTGAAATTACAATTGATAGTGTTAGTGCACCAACTGATACTAGTGTTTTAGTAACTTACACAATTAAACGTAACATTGGTAATACTAGTGTTGCAAGAGGTTTAACTTACACAATTGCTAATGTAGTTTCTCGTGATGAAGGAGTTTTAAATGCTTCAGCAGATTTAGTGCCTGAATTAGCAACTGCAGCACGCTTGCAAGCAATGGATTCACGTTTTACTAGTCGCTCAGCTTCAAATGTAGCAACTAGTTTAAAAATTCAAGATGTTAAAACTTCATCATTTACTTTTAAAGACTTAACTAAAAAAGGTGATAGTTTTGTTAATGATTCAGGTGTTGCTTACTCTATTAGCAAAGTAGTTGTACCAACTGATAAAGATAGCCATAGTGTTAGTTTAACAGTTACTAAAAGTTATGGAACTTCTTCAGCAACTTATGATTTAGAAGTTGATACTTTCTATTCACAAAATGAATATGAATTAATTACTACTTTAAACACTAATTTAGCACCATTAATTACTATTAATGAGACCTTAAAAAAAATGGCTGTTGCTCAGCTAACTAACGATAATTTCTTAGAAAATGCAACCTTTAGACAACCAGATAATGCAAATGGTACTGTTTATGCTTTAACAGGTGTTGATTTTGCTGCTTCAGATACACGCCAAGGAATTGCTCAAGTTACTTTATCAGCAACTCGTGGAAGTGCTGTCTTAGCAACTAGCACTCAGTTACAAGGCTTTTTAACTAGTGCTGCTTTTGCTAAAAATGTTTTTGAAGAAATTAAAACTTCAGCTCCTGAAGTAAGATTTAAAAATAATACAAAGCCATTTAAATTTGCAAGTGCAATTAATAATGGTGACCTAGAACCTGCTATTTCTGCCGAATTAAGTGCAAAACTAGGACAAGCAAACGCTGGAAGCGATAGTGAATTAATCAGAGTTTCTTATTTAATTGATAATACACAAGATAATGCAACTGGTAAAATCAGTGCAACTTTAACTATTAGTCTACGTAATGAAAATGGTGGAGTACTTGATACTTACACTAAAAAAACAGAACTAACTGGATATACTAAAAAAGAACTTGATACACAAGTAATTGATTACTTTGTAAGTAAAAAAACAGTGCCTAGTGTAACTAGTGAAGCAGTTAAAAATAAAAAACCTTCAGATGTTAAAACTGATGATTTCAACCCTATTAATACAACTGATACAAACGAAAACCCACGTAACTCAGTAAGTCCAATTACTGGAAAAGTTACAGAAGTTAAGAGTTCAAATGATAAAGCAGGAACTGTTGTTGCTGTTGTAACGATTTCAAATAGCGATAGTTCTGTAAGTAAAACTTATGAAGTAACTGTTTCAGATTTTGCTTCAGATAAACGTAATAATGAACGTGCTTTAGAAATCTTTAATAGTTCAAATCCTAATGCAGTTAAATATAAATCAACTTCAGCAACTGCTAAAATTGATACTTTCCCTACAAATGTTACAGTTAATGATTTAGAACTAGGTACTTTAACAACTTACCAAGCAACTGTGGAAAATCAAACTACACCAATTACTGTAACTAATAAGATTCAATCAATTGGTAACCAAAATGATAATAACGGTAACTTAACAGTTACAGTTTTATCAACTGCAGGGACACAAGGAGAAGATGATTATGCAAGTGAAGTTTTCACTTACATAATTGATGGTTTTAACACTACTCCACGCCAAACTGCTAAAGAAGCAGTTGAAGCTATCAAGCGTGATTTAGAAAGTAATACTGCAACTACTTTCTTTTTTACAAATGCCGATCAAAAAGTAGATACAACTCCTAGTGCAGCTGCTAATGTTGCTTTATATACAGTAGTTAATCGTGATTCATCAGCAGTTATTATTGATACTAATAATAATAGTGATGTTGATTGAAAAGTTGATGAAGCAAATGGAACTTTAAAAGCAACTTTAAAATTGCGTTCAATTGCTACTGATTCAACTACTCAACAACCACTTTATTCAACTACTGTAGAAATTAGTTTAAGTGGCTTTAATACAAGTGCACGTAGTGCTAATTTACAACTAGTTCAGCAATTTGTAGGTAATCAAACTACTTTTGCAGCAGTTAAATCAGATGATGGTTCTTCTGTAGTTAATACTGCTAATCCACCTGTATTTAACGGTGTTGCAAACATTCCTTTTGCAAGCGATTTCAATAAAACC
Source organism: Mycoplasmopsis agassizii (assembly GCF_002272945.1). Classification (GTDB taxonomy): domain Bacteria; phylum Bacillota_I; class Bacilli_A; order Mycoplasmatales; family Metamycoplasmataceae; genus Mycoplasmopsis_B; species Mycoplasmopsis_B agassizii. The sequence continues at coordinate 15,211 of NZ_NQMN01000003.1, forward strand.
TTAACTCTATCAAGTGCTGTAATTAAAGAGAATTGACAGAAAGTTAAAACAAAATATAAAACAATTGAAACAAATTCTACAGAACATGAAGTTAATTTAGAAGTAACAGGTTGAAGCCCAATTGAAGAAGTAGTAAATGGTGAAACTGTTTCAACTAAAGGTGAAGCAACTGTTTTAGCAACTATTGGTAGTGGAAATAATGCAGCAAGTGCTACATATAAATTCACTATTGGTGGTTTCCCTACAAATGATAAAATTAGAAACCAACAACTAGTTGATCAATATGTTTCATCAGCAACTAGAGCCGTTCCTTTATTAGTAAATAGTGCTTTAAAATCAACTACAACTGCATCTAAATTAACTAACACAGATTACAGTGTTAATCTACGTAGTGCAACTTTATTAGGTTCAATTGATAAAGTTGAAAAAGAAAAAGATGGCGATGGTCGCCGTGCTGTAATTACTGTTAAAGTAACTGCAGGTTCAGGTGCTAGTGAAGCGTTTAACACTTATAACTATACTGATACAGGTTTCTTAAGTGAAAACCAATTTAAAATTTATGAAGCTTCTAGTTCTTTAGAAAGTCAAATTGAACAAGCAGCCAGAGCAAATCGTTTAAATGCAATTGCTAATTTAATCCATGCTCGAGCTGGTAGTCAAAATAAAACAGCTGATAATGTAGTTACTAATGATATTGTGATTGCTACAGAAAACGGTGTTACTTTTACAGTTATTATTGATGAACGTAATTCAGAAACAGGTGAAGTAACTATTCGTTTAGTTGGTGAATCAGAAGGTGAATCACTAGCAAGTACTAAACCTTTAAAAGTAAGTTTATTTGCAAGTAGTAAAGATGCTCAAGTTAGAAACGCAACTAAATATGGTGTTGACTTTAAGCAAAATGTTAATAAAAATATTTCTGCAAATGAAGCAACTGTTGATATGTTTGAAATGGTAGCAGTTTCTAGTGAAGATGAAGCTAAATTTATTTATACAATCACTGCTGTTACTCAAGTAGGAACAGGAGTAACAGCCACTGAAGGTTCTGTAGGTTTATTTACTATTAAAGTAGCCTTAAAATCAGATCCATCTGTTTCACATAATTATACAACTAGATATACTAACTTTATTCCTACTATTAAAGCAGCAAATGCTAAGATCGTGCTTGATTATATTGCTTCAAGTTCAAAAGTAACTCCTGAAGTTGCTGCAGGAATCAAAGCAGCTAAATCTCCTTCACAGTTATTATCTAGCGATGTAACTATTGGAGCCCATCCTTCTAACTTATCAGTTACAGTTGATCGTATTGATGTAGTACCAACTGCTGATGATAGTGCTAATATTGTTTTAAAAGTAAGTGCAGGAAGTGGCGATGCTGCTTATTCAGCAACTTATGACACTATCTTAAGTGGTTTTGCAGCGCCTTCAAAAGCTGCAAATGAAATTACTTTAGAGCGCTACATTGCTAATAGTAACCGTGATGAAGTGACCTTAAATGATGATGTAGATAAAAACAAAGTATCAGTTAACCGTTTGGTTAATGATGATTTTACATTGCCACTTGTTTCAAGTGTTAACCAAAATATTACTCAAAGAGTAACTAATGTCGCAGTTTCTCCTACTAATCAAACAACTGCAATTGTGACTGTTACTTTAACTCTAGGTAGTGGTGAACGCCAAGCAACCAAAACCTATACTAAAGACTTTACAGGCTTTATTACAACTGCTAAAGGACAAGCCTTTAAAGTAATTGAAGGATACTTTGCAGAAAATAATAATGATACTGCTAAATACTTACAACCACAAGTCTTAGGACAAGATAAAAAAGTTGTGAAATCAAATGAGATCTCACAATCACTTGCTTTAGCATCACCTATTAGTGATCATTGAACTATCAATAGTTCAATCGCAGGTTCACATACTTTTGCAGATGGTTCTACAGCAGATTTTTCAACTTTAAAATTTGCAGTTACTAAAGTAGAAGCTGCTCGGGATGAATTAAATGCAGTTGATGTTACAGTGACTGTAACTAGTGATCAAGGTGGAACTGATGGTTCTGCTAGTGATACTTATGTGATTCGTTTTAGTAATTTATTAAGTGATTCACAATACCGTAACTATCAAAAAGCAAAACAATATGCAGATAGCAGTGCTAAAAGTATTCCACAACTTTTATCTACTGTATCTAAAAGTTCAAATGCTGTAGTTGAATTAACTACTGCAAGTTTCACACTAACTCAACCAACTGACACAGATATTAGTTTAAGAATTACTGAAATTAAACCTGATAGTGCTAATGATACAATCGCAGTAGTAACTGTTGCTGTAACAGTAGGACAAGGACTTGCTCAAGTAAGCCATGTTACTTATGATACAAAAATCGATGGCTTCTTAAAACCTGGTAAAGCCTTAAATGAAAAACTTGTTAAAGCATATGCAGAATCAACTACTAAAAATAGTCCTTTATTAAACCGTAATATTAATAAAGATATTACTTCAGTAGAAACTATTACAACAAGTAACTTCTCAATTGCTCAACCAATTGTAGGGGCAAATCAAACACCAATTACTTTAGCAATCACTAGTGTTGCTAAAGATGAAACAAATAACAAAGTAACTGTAACAGTTACAGTTACTGCAGGTGCTGGTACTGACCAAGCAACAACTACTTATACACATGAAGAAACTGGTTTTGCTTCAAAAGCAAAAGCAAATGCACAAAAAGCAGTTACTGAATATATCGGTAGTTCAAGCCGTGCAGTTGCACAAAAAGGTGACAGTGTTACTGAAGATAAAACTGCTAAAGATGTTACAACTAGCGATTTCAAATTAAATCCTGCATCTCCTGATACAAATTCAAAACTAAAAGTAGAAATTAGTGCAGTTGCTCAATCACCAAATGATGATACAGTTGTGATTGTAACTATTAAAGTTTCTTCAACTGAAGATTCAAACGTAAGTCAAACTTATACACAATCTATTTCTGGTTTTGCTTCAGCAATTAAAAAAGAAAATATTACTAAAGTTAAAGCCTATACAAGTCCTAGCACAGGTAGTGCACAAGCACCTACTGTATTAGGCGAAAAGTCAAGTCTATCTGTATCTAACTTAACATCTCTAGATTTTTCTTTTGCTACTATTCAAGCATCACATCCTGATTTAACTTTCTCAATTGCCGATATTAAAGAGAAAAATGCAGATAAAGGTTCTGCTCAAACTGAAGAAGATCAAAAAATTGCTGTTGTTAGTGTCAATGTATCAACTGGTACAGGGGTAAACTTCTATTCAGAAACTAAAGATTTTGAAATCTCAGGTTTTGCTGACCGTGCTACTGGACAAGCAATTGCTAAAATTCTTTCTTACATTAATAGTGCTAGCCGTGCTAATGTAACTTTAAAAGATCAACAAACTTTATTAACACCACCACGTAGTGTTAAAACTGAGCAACTAACAGTTGCTTCAGCACCTTCATCATTAGGATTAACTGTTTCAATTGATTCAATTGTTTTAAATGAAGCAAATGTTAATGTTGATGATATTAACTCAACTGTTTTATTTGTGAAAGTAAAAGTTGCTGATACAGCAAATGCTAACCTTTCAAGATTCTATTATTCAACTATAAGTGGTTTTACTTCTTATGCAAGAAAACAAGCAACTGATTTTGCTACTGCTTTAATTTGACCTGGAGTTTATAGTTCAACAACTACTAAAGAAAGCAGCACTTTATTAAAAGCTGAAGAATACAAAACTAGAATTCCTTCAGAAATTACTTTAGATCATTTATCTATCGCTCAAGCTAACCCATTACAAACTACAACTGCTTCTTTTGATAGAACTAAATATGAAGCAACCTTTTCACAACTAAATGCCGATAATAGTAATGGTTCTTTAACTGTAACAGTTAGTGTTCATTATAAAGAAGGTGATAAAATCGGAGATTTTATTGCAACTTATAATGCAACTATTACAGGTTTCCAAACTGCTTCACAGCGTAAAATAGCAAACGCTGTTGCTTATGATTTCTCTATTAGTGAAGAACTTTTAAAATCATATACAGCTAGTGCAACTAATGCTGGTTTCTATGAAATTAGAGGAGCACAAAAAACTGCTAAAGATAATAACGTTAATGATTCAACTTTAGTTTATTCAGTAACTAAAGTTGAAAGCCAAGGTGATGGTTCATCTGTTAAATTAACTATCTCTATTACTACTCCAGAAGACCCTGGAGTAAAAAGAGAGTATAACCAAACTATTACTGGTTTCTTAAATAAAACTAAATACGATAATTTAACTAAGTTAAATGCTTTCAAAGCATCTTCAAATTGACAAGTAGGATTATCTCAAGAAGTACAAGGTGGAGCAGGTAAAACAGATACTGCTTCAGGAGTTGCTAATAAAATTAATGCAGCGTTAACTAATGCAGACACTTTAAAAACTTACTTTACTAATTTAGACCCTAATGTAGCAGGCTTAACTAGAACAGTAACTAAAGTTGAATTTGATTCAGCACTACGTACTGTAACAATTACTTATACAACCTTTTCAGGTACTGAAGGTGATGACCAGATCTCTGAAGTTAATACTATTAAATATGATGGATTTACTTCAGAAGCACAAAATGCTTTAGTAATTGCTCGTGATACTATTTTAGCTGCTAATAAGGATGCTGATGCTACAAAACATTACATCGTAGTAAAAACTGCTAAGAAAGATAAAATTGTTGATCATACAGCAAATACTGACTATACAGAAACATTCTTTACTACTGATGATTTCCAGCTTAGTGATACACTAAAAAGCAAACTTGATGCTGTTAAAACAAGTTCTTCTGAATCTGCATCTACTGAAAAAGTAACTGCGACTGTTAAATCAGTGCAGCCTACTACACGTGATAATCTAGTAAATGGTCAGGCAACTGTAACTATTGAATTAAAATCAACTTCAAGTGCAACCTTAGAATTTAATATGTTAATTGGTGAAGTATCTGGTAAGTTTAAAACCTTCAAAGATCTAATTGATGAATATATTAAGAAATCAGATCGTGTTAAACCAACAACAACTTTAGATAAAGATCAAAAATGAACAACTGTTGCTAAAGTTATTGAAAAACCAAATAATAATGGTTCAAACGATACAACTAATAACATCTATTCAACAGAAACATCTAAAGATTTAGAAAAAGGTTTAAAACTGTCATTGAATAATACAGTTTTAAATAACCTAGATAATTCAAAAATTGACTTTACTTATGGTGTAACTGTTCAACTTAAAACTAAGTTTAATAATAACTCATCTGTAATTACTGTTCAAGGTACTTATAATGAACAACTAAGTGGCTTTAAGAAAAATATTTGACAAGGTCATTCTTATCGCTATCAAGATGCTAGCGATAACTATTATGTTGCTTCTTTAAGTGATATTACTAATAAAGAAGCAGTTACTAAATTAGAAGTAGCAGGTAGTGTAGTTACTATTAATGATGACTTTAAAAATAATACAAGTCTAACTGAATTAACCTTAAATTCAGGGACAACTACAATTAGTGCTAAAGCCTTTGAAAAAGCAAAACTAACTACTTTAACTTTACCTAGTTCAATGGCTTCTATTGGTGAAAGTGCTTTTGCTGCTTCAGTCTTAACTAGTCTAACTAAAATGGAAGATACAGCAATTACTAGCTTAAAAGAAAATGTTTTTGCTGCTGCAAATTCAACTGTTGTAAAACAAATTCATGATTGAAAATACAAAAAAGCAGAAGTTGTTGCTGTTAAGATCAATAACAAAAATAAATCAGATGTCAAAGCATCTGATGTACAAAAAACAGATATTGGTTTTGAAAATTCTGCCGATTTAGCTTCAAAAGATGATATCCACTTTGTTTTAGATACTGATCCTATTAGTTTAACTAATGACTATTTTGGTGGTCTAACACTAAAATACAAAATCTTAATTGCACCACAAGCAACTGCAACTGCTACAGATTCAAATAGTAAGTCAATTACTTTAAAAGTTACTGGCTTTAAAAATGATCTATACTTTAATAATGACACTGCAGAAATCATGAAAAAAGTTACTCATGATTTCGATGCTGCTAATTTAGATCAAGTTGTTGTTAATGATGCTAACTTAGTATCAAGTTTTAATTCATCAAAAGGAAGCAGTCAATATGTGCAAACAGTGGATGCTTTCAAACCTACTTATAAACATAGTGATGATACAACTGATGCACATAAAACTTACCGTTCATGATTAGCATTTGGAGATACAAATGAAACACCTACTATTACCAATGGTAAATCAAGTAAAAATACATCTATGTCAAATAGTGGTGTAGGTGATATGGTTAATGGTTCATCAACTTTTATTGCTTTCAAAATTAATTCAAGCACTCAAATTGCTAATTTACAAGCATTATTCAGTGGTGGGGGAACTTATTTCTATCCACGATATAACTCAGGGGGACTAGCATATTCAGTTGCAGGTTCAGTTGAACAAACTAATGGTTCAGGAACACAGTTTGGTCCACAGGCATTAAGAAATAATGACACCCTATTTCGTTACTTCAGTAGTGAATCAGGTGGAAATCAACAAAAAGTTGATTTCAACTCACAACTAACTATTACTGGGGCAAGTAATCCATCTGGAACTAGTGATAATAGTGGTATTAGATTAAATACTAACCAAATGAATTCTGAGTTATATATCGGTCAAGATGTCATCATGGAACTATATGCTCCTGGTACACAAGCACTACAATTAGTCTTCTATGTCAAAATGAAATATGAAGACAATAAATATGCTCGTTACAGTCTAATATCAACCAAAATTGGTATTACTAAGAGCTTATTAGGAATCATCGGGGCAACTGCTGATTCATTACAAGGAAATATTTACCAAATTCTAAACTTCCAAGCAGCTAACTTAACTCGTGATGAGCGCTGAAAAGTACTGCGTGCTTTAGGAATGAAATGAATTGGATTAACTAATCCTGCAACTGAAGGTGAACAACCTGCAACACCTGCAAAAACTACTCAAGAAAACTTATTGAAACCTGAATTAACTAAACCACCTAAATCAACTAATAGTTGAGAGCATACAGGCTTTAATAACTATACTTGAAACCAAACATTCAATGAAGAGAAGAAATAATCGAGGTATCTTATGAATAATAAAAAAACAAATAAAAAAAGCGTTCTAATTGGCTTAGGAATTACAGCAGCCACAATCGTGGCTAGTGCTGTAATTGTTGGAGCAACCTTAAATAAAACTAATAGCAATAATAGTATTAATGCTATTAGTGCTAATAATGCTTTAGCAAGCACTAGTTACAATACTTCTTCAACTAATGTAACACTTGCAAAAGCAAGTGCTGATCCTTCTCTTTTAGCAAAAGATGCTAATTTGGTCGATGTTGCCTCATATCGCCAAAATGGTTCATATGCTAAATTAAACCAAGTCATTCAAGCAACTTTAGAGTTTCGTGAAACTCTAATAGATATTTATGCTTTTGAACAATCAGGTAAAACTAAATTTGCAGTTTTATCAGCGTTTGCTCAAGGTAGTGGTTCAAGTATTGAAGCTTATAGTCAGGCTAAGTTTCAGGATCCTTATGAAAATGCAAATAGTGATACTTACACAAGTGCTAACCCACTTAAAAATCAAAAACTAAGAATCTTTACCTATGAAGATAATGACGCTTTTTGAAAATTAGAAAAAGAATATGAACTTCTTAATTCAGTAGTTAATCAGCCTAATAAATGAGAAACTACTATACCTAAAGACTTAATCACTCAAACAAGAGTAGAGCGTTATTTAGTTAATGTTTTTTCTAGAGTAATTGTAGATAATAATAATATTATCCTATTTGGTGATGCAGGTGGAACTGCTATCTTTAGTAATCCAGGAACTAATATTACTAAATTAGATTGATTAGGAACAACTGCTTCAGGTGTAAGTCTAGCTGCTGGTAAATCAAATACCATCAGTATGTTTTTACATAAAACTGATAGTAACACAAGCAGATCACAACTAGTAACTAGCAAAGTAAGTACAAGTGATCTAAATAATGAAAATGAAACTGCTTTAAAAGCAGGTAATTATACTATCAATACAAATGATAACGGTTGAACTGATACTTCTATCAAGTCTTCATTAGAATCTAATTACAAAAATTATCTAGATAATCAATGAAATACAAATGCTTTTATTAAATTAGATAATGGTAATTATCTATTTGGTGGTTCAGGTGAATATTTAGCAGTTGTTAGTGCAAGTGGTAGTGTTTCATCAAGAAGTTATGGAACATTCCAAACTAAAGAAAAATTTGATCAATCATTCAAAAATCCTACACAAACAACTTATGATTCAACCAATTGACATGAAAAATATACAAAAGATTATGCTACTTTATGATCTTCATCAATTAATAAATTTATTAAATCAAACAATAAAATTTATGCAATTGGTGGACTAAATGAAACAGGTTACATTAGAGAAATTTCTTCATCAGGTCAAGCAACCAGTACAACTAAAACCTATACTGCCTCAGGTGCTTTAATCGACATCATTGAAGATGGTAATAACGGTTTTATTGCAATTAGTAATAAAAACGTTTTATTCTTAAATAGTAGTTTAGCTGTTACTAAAACAATTAGTGCCCAAACATATCTATCTGCTTCTTCAGGTAAAGATAACATGCAGTTCTTTACTAAAATCTTACCATCAGGTGATGGCAACTTTACCTTATTATCTCGTGAAGGAGATCTAAGACCCTCTGATCTAGCTAATAGTTATTTAACTACTACAGGAGAAACTTCATTATTTAATAATGGTAAGTTACTAGGTGTTAGATGATTCTACAATAACATGTATACTCGTTGAATCTTTAGTAACTATTTTGGTAGTGGTAGTTTTAAAGATAAACCTGCCTTTTTATATGTGCAAGAACCTTTCATGGATGCTTTTAATGCTAAACAGTTTATCCCTAATTTTGGAGGTAATCCTGTAGTTTCTTCATCTTCAGCGTTAACTTTTATTGATAAATCAGGTAACTTAAAATCACAAAACACCAATTGAGGAGCTCCATCTTTTCAAGATGGGCTACTACGTTTAAGTGATTTAACTTCAATTACTAATTTAATTAATACTGCAGATGGTGGTTATATTTCACTGCATCTAGATGGATCTATTAGATTCTTAAATGAACAAGGTTATCAGGGTGCTTGAAAATCAACTAATAAAGCTAAAGATCAAACAGATCTAACAACTTTAACTACAATTGATTTTAATGGTTTAAAAACTACTTATAAAGCATCAGTTAAAACTTTATTTTCAAATACAAAAGATGGAAGTATTGCTCTTAGTGCAAGTAGCAATAATGTTTCGGTTGCAAGCATTTTTAATAGTGCAACAGGTTCACTAAGTTCATTAAATTTAACTCAAGAAGAGATTGCTCAAGCAACAATTGAGCCTATTACTGATCAAAAATACTTAATGTATACTAAGAAAAAAGTAGTAGTGATTCATGTTGCCAAAAGCAACATTACAGTTCAAGATGTAACTTCAGGTTTATTAACAGGAAATAAAGAAATTAAAAAAGTGGTAGCATTACCAACTCTTTTAACTTCTACTACAGAAGCAAATGAAAAGAATAAACTATTTTTAGCAGTTGCAATCGGTGCTGCTGGTGCAGTAATGAAAGATGTAGAAGTAGGTTTAGTAGCAAGTGATTTTTATGAATCAACTAATAATCCAAATCATTCAGTATTAGTTACACCTGCAAAGATTACTAAGTTACAATCAATGTCAGGTGATTTTCTAGATATGTTCTTAGATCCTATTAACGGGAATCTAACTTTTGCTTATTCAACAGGAACAACTTCAACTAATCCAACTATTAACTTCTTCTCAAGTCCAGTTGCTAATTTAGATAAGTTTGATTATCATAGTAGTGTGAGTTATACACATAATGATAATGATGATGTAACTCAATGAAAACAAAATGCAAGTACAAATATTAATAAATGAAAAGCAGCAACTGGTAAAACATTAAAAATGTCAGAACATTTTGGTAGACTAAATGAACTAGGTAATATTATTACTTCAACTACTACAGTTACTTCTATTTCAGATAATGCTGTTACAAGTAGTTCTACTAATTTCACTGCAGGTCAATTACTAAAAGACTATAATAAAGACAGTGTTAAAACTGTTATTTACAATAGCAGTTTTACAGGTGGAACCTATACATCAAAAAATGAAACAAATGCCATGGCATTTGCTTCAGGTAAATCTATAGGTTCAGTTACTTTTGCTAGAGCCTTATTAGATAGCACTCGTGTGATTGATAAAGGATTAATTAGAGCACAAGCAACAGGTGGTGCTTCAGGAACTAATAATCCTAAATATGATAGCGTTAAAGAGAAAATCCAATTTCCTGCACAAAACCAAACAGCAGTTGATAAGGTAGAACATAAATTAAATCTAGGAGATACTCAATACAAACACTTTATTAAAGATGATTTCAAAATCACTCACTTTATAGGTGATGGTTTTGGTGGTTTTTATGTCGCAGGACAAAAAACCTTAATCAGACTAGATGGTCAATTTAAAGTTATTAATTACACCTATCTAGGTGAATTTAATGGTACAAGTGGAAGCAAACCAGAAGAAATTACAAGTCTTAGTTTAGATAAACTAGGTAATCTAGTTATTAATAGTAACTTAGCTAAAACAGTTGTTTTAAACCCGCTATTAAAAACAGGCTTTATTCAATATGCTGCTAATAAGAGTTTATATGCAGAGTTTTTAGATAAACAAACTAAAGCAAATTGAACAACTCAACAAACCGCTTGATTTAGTACACAATTAACTACTTATGATTCAGATACTAATAAGGCAACTGCTTCTAGTTTGGCTAAATTAGATAAAGAATTAATCAGAGTTCCTGATAAAGAACAAGAAGCTTTAGGCAAAATTAAATTCTCAGGTGAAACTGATAGTTTAGTAATTGATGAAACAGAAGTATGAAAATCAGGTCTAGAAGGATTTTCAACTACTGGAGTTAGTGCAACAACTACAGATGAGCAAAATCCATACAAGAAATTCTATAAGGATGCTCAACTAGAATATTCTCTAGAAGGATGAGTAAATGGTGCTAAAGAGCAAGTCTGAGTTACTTCTAATTCAACTACTTCAGCTAGAGAGATCTTTAAAAAGTTATTAGCACCTGGAGTTTTATCAGAAGGATCATATGTTTTAACCCCTGAATTAAAAAACAACTTTACTTTTGACAAAGTAATGGTACGTTTTAATAAAGCAGTTGGTGTAACTACTAATACTAATAAGATCTTCCCAGATAAATTAAAATCACCTTATAAATTAAAAAATGAAAACTTCAAAGATGCAGTTATCATTGTTTCTTTAATTAACCCTACAACTACATCAGCAAATCAAAGTAATAACACCCAATGGGGTGCTGATGCAGCCTTTTGAAACACATTATCATCAACTCCTGATGCTAATGCTTTTACAATTGCTAAGAAGAATGATGCTCAGGATCTAAGTAATTCTAACTTCAAGTTAGAATTACCAAGTTCGTTGCAAAAGTTATCTGTAATCAGTGACAAAAAAATTATTGTTAAGTATTCAAAAACTGATTCAAGTACAGATAGTGATTGAAAAGAAGACCCAAGTGAAGTAAGTGTTAACAATCAAGGACCACTTTATGTAGCGTTATTCATTGCAGATGCTAACCAAGTTAAAACTGGTGCAACCTCTACAACAGATACAAATGCTAAATATAAATTTAAAAATTATAGCTTCTCAGGTACAACAATTACAGCTGCAAAAACTGGTAGTTCAAATCGTTCAGAATCAAGACAAATTCAGTCATTTGTAATTCCTGAATACATTTCTGCTTCAGAAAAAAGCAATATTAAAACTGCAGGTTTTTCAGGTACAACAGATAATTTAACATTTAATGAAAATTTAGATGGTGACTTAAAAACTAAAGTTGATTCAGGAGCAGTAGAAATTGTTTATGCATTTGTACCTTCAACTTTCAATACAGATACTATTTCTACTTATTCAGTTGAAAAAGTTGATCCTGAAACAGTTACTAACTTATCATCAATTTCATGATTTACTAAAGAGTCATTAATTAACGCAGTTAAAGTCGAATCATTTGCTTCAAAATTAACTCCACAGCACAAAATTATTGCTCGTGTACGTTTAAAACAAGGAAGTGGTAACGAGAACAAATTTATTGTTTCAAATCAACTTAAAACCGTTTATAGTGGTTACAATAAGTCAAAAACTACAACACCTAGCGAAGGTAATTTTTCAATTGTTGCTAATGAATCAACTGCATTTGCAGCCTTATTAAACGATTCAACCACAGGTATTAGATTATCAGGGACAACTTCAGAAGATTTATTTGTAGTTTCAGGAGCAACTGCTTTTGACTTTACCAACTTTGCAACTAAATTTAATTTAGAAGTTGGACCAACTAATAGTTATGCTTCAGATACATGAAAATCTTTAACAAAAGATATTTCAACTACATCTATTAACTTAAAATCATCAAAAGATGCTTATGCTAGAATTCAAGCAAAAGATGGATGAGCAGTTAAAACAGGTGCAGATGCTATTAAGAAAATTGGTCTTAGAACTTTAACAGCAATTGGTGATGTAAATTTAAGTAACTTAAGTGATGCAACCAAACTAGAAATTAAAGGTAATTTATTCCATTTAACTATTGATGAAAAAGATAGTCTATTTAGTTCTGCAACTGAAGGACTAAGTACAGTTGAATCATTCAAAAGCAACATCGAAGTTGCTTATAAATTCGATAAAATCGATGGCAGTGATGCTGATGAAGTTTATCGTAATAAAGCAGACTTTATTAAATATATTCAAGGACTACCTACTGATACTTTAAATAAACTAACTAAAGATAATATTAAGGTAACTTATATTACAACTATTTTAGGTAGAGAAAAATTTGCTATTCCTAATTCAAAAGTAGCAGAATTTAATGCTGGGGTTAAACCATCTTTAACTAATGTTAAAGATTTCATTAAGATCGCCGATTGAGTAAATTCAGACTATATTAAGACTAATTTCTCATTACTAGGAGATATTGAACACTTAGAAATTAAACCAGTAGAAAATTCAGCTTTTGATACTACTACAGGGACAACTCTAGGTTATAAAGTACAATACGGTACCTGAACCTTCGGTACAGATTCAACAGCAACCTATTCATGAAGTGATAATTCACCTACTTCATTAGACTTAACACCATTAAGTAATTTTAGTAAGTGAACAGTTACAGAAGCAAATTCAACCACTGCAAAAGAAATTACAAGTATTGCAGATGCAAACAAATTCCATCGTTTAGGAATTCGTTTTGTTGCAGTTACAAAAACAACAGGTTCTAGTTCAGAAACTAAAGATATTGGTTTAGGAATTGCAAGTTCAACAGCAACTAATGATGTGCAAGATAATCATGGATATCAAATTGACCATACTAGAATTAAACAAATTATTAAATTAAGTAATGATTACTTAAAAACTAATTTGAAATTCAAAGGTGAGATTTCTAAACTAAATGAAGGTGTTACTCAAGCAGAATTTGAAAAAAATGCTTTCCCAGCAAATATTACTAGTGAACAACGTTCACAAGTAGAAATTTTGTATTCATTTGATGATGGTACAACATGATATACCTATGAAAATTTCATTACTCAAATTAAGGCATATCAAAGTTCAAATAGTGGACCACTGACTTTCTCTAATTTAAATCCTGCAGTTGCTAATTTAACAACTGATGTTGCTAAATTAAGCAAATTAGTAACTAAATACTCACTAAAATCAAACGTAGATTCAACTTTATTTGAATTAAGTACAACTGATACAGAGCGTGCTAATGCAGAACTTGATATTACTGAAATTAAATCAGACATTAATTTTACAAACTTATTTGCAGCCTTTCTAACAAATGAAATTACAGCTGGTCCAGATAGTGCAAATTTAGAATATTTAAATATTCCATTAACAGGACAACTGTTAACTAGATATAAAACATTTGAATTATTTGCTCAAGAAATGACATCAAGAATGGGAATCAAATTTGAATTCCAAACTCCAGGTACAGCAGATAATACTGTGTGAAAACCATATAAAGATGTTAAATCACTAGGTAATGAATCAAAAATTAAGATTAAAGTTTCTTTTGAAGCTAATGCAGACAAAAACTTCGTTATTAAAAACGATACTGCTGCAGTTACACAAACTGATAAGAAATTCACAATCGATAATAATAAAACTTTCACATTTGAATTACCAGTTCAAGTACCTACAAAAATTGATGTAGATACTTCTAAACTAGATGGTATTACTCTAGGTGGAAACACAAGAGATATTATTATTGCTGAAGATAAAGAAAAAGAAATTTTAACAGCGCTAGGTGCAAATAGCGACAAAGTTGCAATTCAATATGCAATCGGTTCTTCAACTACAACTCTAGCAGACTTAACAGGTGCTAGTCAGTTTTGATTTACTCGTGAAAACTTTATTAATAACTTAAGAACCTATAACCAACAATTTACTCTAGCAAACAAAAAAATCTTTGTTCGTTTCCAAATTGCTGCAGGTGTTGATAGTTCTAAATTTGCAGTTTCTTCAACTAATGCAGTTGAACATAAAAATTCAGATTCAGCAGTTGCTCTATATGTAAACATCGATGATTTTGCTAGACAAGCAGGCGAAAATGCTCCTAGTTTTGGTGCAGAAGATTCTACAAGTAGTCTTTCAAAAATTACTTTAGGAATTTCAACAGCAACAGGGGTTGATGCTCTAGAACTATTAGCACAAGCTAATGTTGAAGTTAAATACTCAACATCTAAAGAAGGAACTTATTCAACTACTTTACCTAAAGAATTAGGTGCAGGTGGAACCACTCCTGAACTGTGAATGAAATTCTCAGTTAAGGATACTTCTAAGAAAACAGTATTATCAACACCACAAAATGCTACTGAATCAGAACCTATTAAGTTAAAACTAACTAACCTATCAATTATTCTGACAGTAACTACTCAAGATATTGTTGATCTAGTTAAACTAACAGGTAATACTAAAAATATTACGATAGATACAAAAGCACTTCAAGAAAAGAATGCATTTGCCTTTGCAAATGCAACCCCAATGTTTGGGATTCAGTTATTAACTAATAATAGTGATGCTAGTTCAATTGATAATGACTTGCAATCAATTGCAGGTCAAAGTAAATGAATGAGTGCTAGTCAATTAACTACTGCTTTAACAGGTATTGACTTTGATATCTTCTTAGATAGAAGTAATGCTACTTCAAATCAAGATACTACAGCACAAAAATTCAGAATTGCAGTTAAATGAGAAATTAATGAATCAGCAGATAATCTATATAAGATTCAAGAAAACACTATTAGAACTTTCCAAACAGAGAAGTTAACTAACTTAAAATCATTTGTTAGAACAGCTAATTATGTGGCTTTACTACAACAAAACGTTAAAGGTAAAAGAATTAGTTTTGGTGGATCAGAAAGAGCAGAAAACATCATCGCTATTGATTTTTCTCAATTACCAATTACACCTGCTAATATCGAAAACCTTAAAACAAAAGGTGTAACACTTAATTTAGGTTTTGGTAATAGTAGTCCTGATTCATCTACAAACTGACAAAGTGATTTATCAGCAGGTAAGTCATTAATGACTACTTCAAATCAAAAACAACTGAAGTTGCAATTTGCTCTAATTTCAAATGATTCAAATTCAACAGTTGAGATTGAAAACACTGAAATAGTTACTAAACTAGGTAATGATCTAGTTATTCCTAGTGTTATTAAGACAGATAGAAATAATCTAAAAAGCTCAGTTACTCTAGGTGGTAATACAAAGACTCTTACAGTTGATGATTCTAAAGCTAAAGAAGGTATTACTGCCGATGCAGACAAAGTAATGGTGCAATACGCTATTGGTAAAGATGTTTTAAACTTATTACCAGTTGCTACAGGTGATGCTTCTGTATGATTCAATAAAGACACCTTTATTTCATCATTAAGTACTTATGGTAAAAACATTAAACGTGAAGATTTAAAAATCTGAGCAAGATACCAACTAGGTGCAACAGTCGATACAGATACTTATGTAGTATCTGATTCAACACCAGTTGAACTAACTAGTGATGAAGTTTCTCTTTATTTAGATCTTACTCTAGAATCATTCTTCAAGAGTTTACAAAACGGATCACTAATTTATCCTAATGCAACAACTAACCTTGCTCTTGGTACTGCAGTTAATCCTTTAACAGATGAGCAAAAGAAACTGCTATCAGAAAATAATGTAACTATTAAGTGATCATTAACTAAAGATGGAAACTATGGTTTAAGTTTTGAAACTCTACCTAGTTCAATCACTATTACTACCGAAGCACCACAGCTTTGATATAAATTTGAAACTAGTGACACAAGTAAAACAGTTTTATCAGATGCATCAAAAGTTGAACAAATGACCTCAATTGATGCAGAAAGAGTCTTTTCTCTAGATACAACTAATGTTTTAACAAACATTGAACTAAGTGGTAATACTAAAGACTTAGTAATTAATGAAGATAAAATGAAAGCAGCATTAAATTCTAATTTTATTGCTGCTAACTTCACAGTTGCTTATAACTTAGAAAATATTACTATTCCTAATGTCACACCATTAACAACACACTTAGGTCAAAATTACTATAGTGCTAGCGACTTAAAATCATATTTAAGTTCACTAACTATTAATATTCTACCTAGTCAAAAACTATTTAAAGCACGCTTTGTACCAGGTGCTAATGTTCAACTAGAAGGAACTAATAACCAAGATTTAGGTGGATCACTAAATTCAGACAATGTAAAATCATATTTACATCTAGAAGATTTAGTAGATGAACTGAAAACCCTGAAAGCAGTTACAGGTGAAAACGATTCAAATGCAAGTATTTCAACCTTAACACCACCTTTTACAGATGAAAACTTCCCAATTTTTGAACAATTAGTAGGACTAGGGCTTCAGTTACAGTTCACTAATGTAGAACAAAATGGACAAGGTGTTTTCACTGATGCACAAAACTATCCAAACGCACCACGTACCACAGTAATGCAAGGAGCAAACGCTAGTGATTATCTATACGCTAGATTCAATGTAACAAGTACATCAAATCTATTTGTTGATGGAAAATTTGGTGAATCTATCAAGATGTCTGTTAAGTCACTAAAAGCAATTATTGTTGGAGCATCAACTCTATCAGGAATTCAAATTAGTGGAAATACTAAAAACATTATTATTAACAATGTTCAAAGTGTTTTAAATAACAGTATTACTGACTCAACAGAAAGAGCTGCTGTTGAAGTACAATTTGCGATCGGTGATGCAACCAATAGACAACTTGTTAAACTAGATGGAACAAATACTTGATATGACCAAGCAGCTTTCACTGCTCAGTTATTAAGTTATCCAAACACCATCTACAACAAACAAATCCAAGCACGCTACTTTATTAAAAAAGCAGCAGAATACAGTGATGTTTATAAAGTATCAACAACTCCTTACGTAATTGTTGATAAAAGTATTGGGGTGAACGAAACCTTAAAAGTTTTTGTTCATAAATCACCTTTAAATCTAGCTTCACTATTAAAACTATCAAATATTTCTAGTGATGTGCGTGTTTCAGGTCAAAGTGATATAGACCTACCTCAAGGGCTTGTAATTCAATATAGTAACGACAACACAATCTGAAGTACAACTCCACCTGCTACTCTAGGTACAAACAAAATGTATAAAGCAAGATTAGCAGCTCAAGATGGTTATGTCTATGAAGATACAACAACTACTTTTGATCTAGATACTTCAAATGTTTTAGATTCAGTAGCAATGCAGAATCTACTTAACCAAATTACCTTGTCAGGTAATTTGAAAACCCTAACGATTGATGATTCAAAAGCGCTTGAAGGAGTACAACAAGAATCAGCTTATAAAGGTGAAGTAATTATTCGCTATTCTATCGATGGTAAAGAAATTAACGGACAAACTTGATTTACTAAGGAAGAATTCATTACTTTATTAAATAGCCTAAATGGTTATGCTAATGAAGTTGGCTTAATCACACGTGAATCAATTAAAGCACGTTATGACTATAGTTCAACAAGTGCTAAAAAGTTTGTTCTAAGTTTTGGAGCAGTCCATATTTCTGCAGAAAATATCAATGATAGTCAGTTCTCATCATTTACTGAACAATTGATAGTCGATGGAGGAATTAATGAATCAGTTAAAGGTTACGTTGACACTAAAGTATTAGATAGTTTAGGTCTAAAAGACTTAAAATTATCAGGTACCAATAATAGTCCAACATTAATCACAACTGAAGCATTTAGAAACTTCTTATTAACTTACAATAAGTTAAACCCAATCACTATTAACTTCGATAATAATGATCAATTCAGTGGATCATTTAAGTTATTTAATGCTACAGATATTGCTAACTATACAGAAACAATCAGTTTAAACACATTATTAAGTAATAGAAGTTTCAGTATTTCTTCAGATGCTCAAGCATTTGGACTACAGTTTAAAGGTAGTTCAAAATATGTAGTGGCTACAGATGGTAAAGAAGTTGATGATTACAAATATATGTTTGATAGTGGACAAATCGACATCTTAGTTGAAAGAAGTTTAACTCAAAATGTTGCTCCAACTATTACAATTGCAGCAACTAATGGAAGTGATAAACCTTACCAAGGTAAAACTACCGTTACAGTTAATAACAATAATCAAACTTTTGATGAGAATCTATTCACCTACTGATACTTAGTTACAAACGTTGAATACCAATCACAACAACTGAAAAATTTAGCAGAACAAACTGCTCTATGAACCCAAACTAAACCAGAAAACTTAAAAGTTGGAGATTTAGTTTATGTCAAAATTGATGTTAAAGATCCTACAAAAGATGTTTTAGTTAACCCAAATAACAACTACTCAACTACTGCCTTAAAAGTTACAGGTCTATACATTGATAAAGACAAATTATCAGTTGATACTGCTAAGATCGTTTATGCAGGTAACTTTACAGATACTTCTTCATCATTTGATGGATTAAGTCGTTTTGCTTCACTACCTCTTACTCAGGATGCAGATGGAAACTATCTAGGAGTTAGTGTAAAACTAACTACTAAATTAAAATTCATTAAGACTGCAGATAGTAATATTCAATACGATAAATACGGTGTACCTTTAATAGAACGTGAAGGGGTTGAAGATACAACTAAACCTATCATGTTAAATACAGGTATCGCTGCAACCAATGCAGAAGGTAACCCAGTTTACTACAAGTTTAATACAAGTTCAGATGGAGTCAAAACTCCAGGTAAACCTGTAGTTTCTGATGTAGAAGGCGACACAGTCACAATGTCACTTACTCAGGCTTCAAGTCTAGGATTCTTTGCTCAAGCAAATAATCAATCATCGCAGATTTTATTCCAAGATCAAAAAGTTGAATTTACTTATGCACTTAAAGATGGTTATTTATTAGAAGATCCTTCTTGACTAAACACTCATAAACAAGAATTCACAATTGATAAGTTGAAATACCGAATCACTTCAGATCATGCAGTTACTTTAACTAGTTTCTTAGGTAAATTTGAAAGAGCTTCAGATCGAACCACAGGAATTGCTGAAGGAACTTCAGGATTTGCTCAGCTAAAAGACACAGAAGCCTTGATTGCTTCTTCACTAACAGCAGATAGCACTAACGGAGTGACAACACTAAAAGGATTTAAAGCAATCAACGCTGCTTTAAAAGCAATTGATCCTAAATTAAGACTAAGTCTAAAATGAACTCGCCGTTCAAATAACCAAGTAACTACCTTTAACGATCTAGATAATCAAGTTCCTAATAGACTAGCTAACGGTGATCAGTTAATTATTAAAATCGATTCAAGCGATGAGCGCTTTGCTTATAATTCAAGAGAGTTTTCTTTAATAGTAACTGATTTAAAAAATGAAGTAGATTTATCACTACTTCAATTTGTCAGAATTCAAACAAGTGGCATCACTTCAGGTTCGGGTACTTTTGAGATCTTAACAACTAATCCTGAAACTTCAGAACAAGTCTTACCTCAAGACTATACTTATGAATATGCAGTGATTAAAGATGGTCAATACAACTCAAGCGATAGTCAATTAACATGAAGTACGCAATCACCAACTAACTTAAAAAATGGTGATCTAGTTAAATGAAGACTACGTTACATCGGTAGCGAAGGGCAAATTGGTGATAACTATGCTAATAGAATCGCTAGTGTACCTTGAAACCAAACACTTGTGCTTCAAGAAGCACAAGTAACTGTAGCAGATAAACCTGCTACAGTCAATGGTTATTTAGTTAAAAACTTAAAAACAAGTATTGATATTGGTAACTTCAGTTCAACTGATCTAGATAAAATAGTTGTTTCTTATGAAGGGGATAACACCAAAGGGTCATTAAAATATGATCTAAATAATGTTACTTTACCAGCAGATACCGATATTCAATTCTATGTCAAACGCACAACTACAGGCGATTTTGAAAAAATTAGCGACCTAACTAATGCTAATTTAAAAAATGGTGACCAAATTCAAATCAGGTTAATTGCTTCTGCCAAAGCAACTTCAGAAAATAAAACATTAGATAAAAGCGTTGTTTCAAGTACTAAAATAGTAGTTGGACTAAAACAGTCAAACGAAATTTTAAACTCAGCAACAACAATTGCAATCGGAGTAGGAGTTGCAGCTGCAGCTGTTGCTTCAGCAGCAATTGCTTATGTTTTAATTCGAAGATTTAAACTTAAAAAGTAATAAACTTTTAAGCAAGAAAAAATACCGTCATGTTTGTGACGGTATTTTAAATGCTTTTAAATAGTTATTAAGAAGAAGATTATTTTTTCTTGTTTGATGCTTCCATTAAAGCAAGAATCTTATCTAAGGTTTTTTTAGTTTCAGCTAGTTCAGCAACAATTGGCTCAGTTGCTTCTTTAACGGCTTTATCAACAATTTCTTTAACATAGACTTTAGTTCTTGCTTCCGATTCAGCAATTTCTTGCTTAACAGTTTCTTTAACAAAAACTTTAGTTCTCGCTTCAGATTCTGCTATTTCTTCTTTTACAAAAACCTTAGTTCTTGCTTCAGATTCAGCAATTTCTTCTTTAACAAAAACTTTAGTTCTTGCTTCCGATTCAGCAATTTCTTCTTTAACAAAAACTTTAGTTCTTGCTTCAGAATCTAGAATAGCTTGCTTGACATAGCCAACGGTTGCGTATTCATTATCAGCACCACCACCTTGGCCTGGCGGCACAGGTGGTACTGGTGGAACGGGGGGTTCAATTTTTTCCATGTCTTCACCTTCTATATCAAGCAAATATCTTGCTTTTAATCCTTCCTTTTTATATTCATTTGCAATAAAATGGACCTTATCCATTTTCTTAATATCTCAAACATTGCTGCAGATAGTATTTAAGCTGTTATTGTTTTTAGGCAATAAAATTTCTCCTTTGAAATTTATATATACCGCAACATATATAGTATATATAGTTTGTATAGTTATTTCTTTAGTTGCATTAATTTATTTTGCGCTACTTAGCTATTTTATTTTTTAATATTAGGAACTTGGCAACTAAAAATAATTCTTCTGGCATTTTATCTACCAATTACAATTATATCTGAGTAGGTTAATTTTTACTAGATCTGATTAGTAATTTGACATTTTATGAAAAATATCTGAAAAAAACACTATGAAATCAATCATAGCGTATTTATTTTCTTATAAAAAGAAGGTTATTTTTTCTTATTAAGTTCTTCTATTAAGCCTAGAATTTTATCTAAGGTTTTTTTAGTTTCCTTATTTTCTTTTCTAGTTTCAGCAAGTTCAACTATTATCGGAGCAGTTGCTTCTTTAACAAAAACTTTATTTCTTTCTTCTGATTTTAAAAGTGCCTTATCTACATAATCTTTGGTTGCAAATTTTGACATATTCTCTGTCATTCTGGTTTCAGATTCACCGATTGCCTTATTCATATTGTTAGTCATTCTTGCTTCAGATTCAGCAATGGCCTTATTCATGTTATTAGTCATTCTTGCTTCTGACTGAGCAACTTCTTCTTTGACAATTACCTTAACTTCTTCTTTTAAGCCTGAAACAGCCTTATCAACATAGTCTTTAGTTGCATATTTATTGTCTTTGCCACTACCGTTGCCATCGCCACCTGGATCAGACACTTTTGGTTTTGGTTTACCTCTTAAACTTAGATCGTAAGCACTTGCATCTTCTTGCTCCTGTAAGTTTCTGATTGGGGCGTGCAAATTATCGTTTTTCTTAGCAAATTCTTCAATATCATCACACAATTCTTTTGCGAGATCGCTCTTTTTTTCTTTAGCCATAGTTTTTTCCTTTAAAAAATTACTTATTTATATCTTTATAAACTGAATTGAAGATCTTTTTAGAAAATTGGTTTGTTAAATTTGTTAGTTCAGTGAAAATGAACTTACAAAAGTTCTCAAAATATGTGATCAACAACCGACCTAGAACTAGTTACTTCGGGATCAAACTGCACTAACGGTACCCTTAAAGTTAAAGTCTATCTAAAACAAGGAGATCAGTTCTACACAACTACTGGTGACTTAGTAACTGATAAAGCAAGCGCTGGTAAAGAAGTTACTTTAAGTGGCTTTAAAAATACTAGTCAAGAGTTAGAGGCAGCAGCCAAAACTTGATATGAGGCACTGCCTGCTACTTTTGCTGCTGATAGTGAAAGTGCGAAAAAGTTAGCTAGTGAGTTTAAAAGTGAAGAAAAAATTCAGGCATTAATTACAGCAATGACTGATGCAACTAATAAAGCAAAATTCACAGCACCCGAAGGATTCACAGTTAGTTATAGTTTTGTAAGTGCTGAAGATGTAACTGCTTCAGGAAATACAACTACAACCTTAAAATTCAAAGCATTATTAAAAAACGGAACAAACAACTTCAACTCTACAGACGGTAAAATCACTACTGAAACAGCCGTAGGTAAAGAAGTATCAGTCACAGGATTTACTAGTGAAGAAACCTTTGCACTAACTGCTTATAAAGCACTTACTGAAGAAATTAGAAACACTAATTTATCATTAAACGGTGCTACAGGTACAGAAGCAACAACCATGCAAGCTAAAATGGCTTCACAGGTTACAAGTGATGAAGACTATACAACTTTAAGCACAGCCTTAAAACCTAAAGTTGATTCACTAAACACTTCATACGCAGATTCAGGATTCAAATTCGAAATTATCAAAGTTACACCTACTACAGGACAAACTAACTGAGATAACACTGCAGGATCATTACAAGTACAACTATTACTTTCAAGTGGTGAAGGTGATGCAGTTAAGTATTGAAAATTAGATGCAGGAACAGGTGATGATCTAACTAACGCTACCGTAACATCACAAACAACTAAAGATGGTGCTACAGGTCGTGATGCTAATGTCACTGGCTTTACTACAGGACAAGCTTATTTAAGTACTCAATTAGCTAGCTATACTTATAAAACAGTTGCAGCAACTGATGCAACTAACCTTAAAAAATTATCTAATGTCTTTAAACCACTTGCTGCAGTAACAGAAGGGCAAGAACAACCTGCTGATACTCGTTTAAAAGATATGGTTGATACACTTAACGCTTTAAAAGCTGATAGTGTAACAGAGCTTGATGCTAACGCTGTTGTTGGTTATACTTTAAGTGCAACTGCAACAGATAGTAAATGAAGCGTTGCTAAAGAAGAAGATGCAACTAAATTAGCTTCAGTTACAGGGGCTTTCAAAATGCAAGCAGGAAGTCAAAGCGCTGGTGCTGAGATTACTATTAAGTCAAGTTCAGATTTTGCTGAATACACACCACACTTTATGAGTGTTTCAAGAATTGCTATTGATACACACGCAAATGGTCATGATAAAAACGTACAACTTAAAGTTGAAAACTTTGAAACCTATACCGACTGAAAAGCATTTATTGAAAAAGCAGCAACATTATTCAAAGATTCATCAGATAAACTAGATTTATTTTCAAATTTAATGGCACCTAAAATGATTGAAGCGTCAATTAGTGGTGGAGAATTAAATGCAGAATCATCTGTCTTTTATGTAATGCCTTATCCAATTGCTCAACTTCCAACAGATTCATATGAAGCTGGTGTATCAACTTTAAATAAAATTGGTGCAAGTAGTGAAACTTTAATCTTATCAGGAATTCAAGATTGAACAACTAACCCAATTCGTTCAAATGGAAAGCCATTTGTAAAAACTAAAAAAAATGGTGTTTCAGGAAGTTACTTCAAATGAGATAATACAAGATACTACTTTAATTACACATATCCTGCATACGCTACAGAAGGAACAACTGAGGCAATCAAAACTAACTTATTTGGTAAACCAAAAGCGCAATATTATGTACCTGAAGGTCAAAGTGAATCAAGAGTTCCAGATCAAGAAAAATATTCATCAGGTCTTGCAGTAGCGATTCGTTTCTTATTAGAAGCAATTATTACTCAGGATACTATGGTTAGAACACCTACTGAAGTGTCAGGTTCTTAATTAATCAATTTCATAATCTAACCAAAATTAAAAATTTAAAACCACGGTAATTACATACTGTGGTTTTTTCATATTTTTTTCACTTTTAAAATTTATAAGACCTGTTTTAAGAGTGCCTTATTAAATTAGTTTATAATTATAATACTTATAAATTTTAAGGAGAAATATGTCAGATAATGTACCTAAAGATGACAGAGAAGAACTTAATGTGGATACTTATTGTAAAGAACTTAAAGATCTAAAGAAAAACTATAAACTTTATACCAAAAAGAACAAATATATTTTTTCTGAAGATGGTTCGCAACTTAAACATGATTTATCAATCGAAGGAGAAAAAATAGTGAAAGAACCTAGAAAAGGTAGAGGTCCTAAAAAAGACAAAGATTTTAATGATTTGTACACTAGATTAAAGGCTGATTTAACTGTTTATATTGATGAAAAGTTTGATGTATTTGAACAAAACAACAATAAAAAACACGATGAAAATAAACAACAAATTGCTAATCTAGAGAAGAAGTTTGATGAAAATAAAATAGAAAATAAACAACAAATTGCTAATCTAGAAAAGAAATTTGATGAAAATAAAAAAGAAACAAAAGAACAAATTGCTAATTTAGAGAAGAAATTTGATGAAAATAAAATAGAAAATAAACAACAGATTAATAATCTAGAAGAAAGATTGAATAAGAAAATCGATGACCGCTTCGATGAAATACTTAAAGCAATTAAAGAAAAGAAATAAGTTTAATCTTATTTAAATATATGAAAAAAGCACTACGCAGATTTGTAGTGCTTTTTTGTATTTGTAAAATTAATTGAATTAGTTTTATTTCATTAACTAATTTGTTGTACCTTCGCCAGTTCCAGGGGTTGTTGCTGGAGTTGTACCTTCGCCAGTTCCAGGGGTTGTTGCTGGAGTTGTACCTTCGCCAGTTCCAGGGGTTGTTGCTTCTGATCCTTGTTGATCTACGCCTGTTGATCTACTCATAGTGTCATTAGTAATAATAGCTTCCAATAAAAAACGAATTGCTATAGCTGTATTATTTACA
The DNA here is from genome assembly GCF_002272945.1 of Mycoplasmopsis agassizii. GTDB lineage: Bacteria > Bacillota_I > Bacilli_A > Mycoplasmatales > Metamycoplasmataceae > Mycoplasmopsis_B > Mycoplasmopsis_B agassizii. The sequence goes on from NZ_NQMN01000003.1 coordinate 40,932, forward strand.
TATTTACTTGGATGAGGTACTCTTACAGTACTTGTTCCTTCTGTTGCGTATGCAACTGGATGTGTAGTTGTATTAAGTAGTGAACGAGTAATTCTTCTGGTACCATCTCCAGATGTTTCAGCACCCTCAGTGTTAGCTTCATATAAACCGTAGAAATATCATCTTACATTACCATAGTCAAAGTAATTTTTTGATAATCCATCTTGACCGTTAGCTCATGGTTTTCCATTTTCTTTTAATGGTGAAGTATTGTAGTTACCAAATCCACCTAGTAAAAGAGTTGTTTTATTAGAACCGATTCCGTTATTAGTATATTTTCCACTTTTTGTGGTTACTGTATTTGGTAATTCACTCATTGGATAAGGATTGATATAGAATGTCTGGGTAGTTGAAGTTAATGCTTTATTTTGTAGCGCTGCTTCAACCATTTTTGCACCTAGAGCGTTTGAAAAGGCATCTAATTTAGCATCGCTATCTTTAAATAAATTAACTGCTTTAGTTGTTAAACTGCTTCACAATGTATATGAATCAAAGTTTTCTACTCCTAAGTGAATGTTTTTAGCAGTAGCAGCTGCAGCAGTAATATCTGAGTTTGTAGGCACCTTCACACTCATAAAGTGTGGACTAAATTCTGCTAAATCAGATGTACCTTTAATATTCAAAGCAGATTCTGTTTCATTGTTTTCACCTGGAGTTAACTTAAACTGACCACTAACATTTACTAATTTACCATCGATTTCTGTAGGAACAACAGTTCACTTATTATCACTAGCTGTTGTACTTAGTGAATAACCGATCACAGCATTTTTATCAAGCTCAGTTTGGTTTTCTGCCTTCAAGGCATTTAAAGCATCAATCATAGTTTCTAAACGAGTGTCATCATCAGCATCTGTAGGTGCTTTAAAGACATTAGATAGTTTCTTAATGTTTGCTTCATCATCACTAGTAAAATCTGTTTTATAAACAAAACTTTCTAATAATGGACTTAAATAAGCAACACCAGTTTTAAATCCTGTAACATCAGCATCTCTTCCTGTAGCAGATGCTTTATCTGTAACTGCTTCTACAGTAGCATCATCGCCTAATGTTGATTGATTAGTAGTTGTTAGTTTTCAATACTTGGTAGTTGTACCATTTGTACTTGATAATAAGAATTGTACTTGCAAGGCTCCTGCTGCATTATCAAAATTTTCACTTGCTTTTTTAATAATTTCAATTTTAAAGCCTGTGCCTTCATAAGAACTATTTAATGAATCTAGTTTTGCTTTTAAAGCAGTGTTTAAATTAGTAAAATCATCAGCGGCTACTTGTGAAGCCATTTTGTCTTTTAAAGCAGTTGCTTGTGTATTAGTTGAACCATCTAGTGTCATTGTTAAATTCTCAGTAGTAAGTTCTTTATAGATTTTTAAAGCAAATGCCTGCTCACTAGTAAAGCCTGTCACAGATACTTCTTTACCTGAAGCATCTGCTTTGATTGTACCGTCAGCACCATCAAAACTGTTTTCTCCATTTTTCAATAATGCTTTGAATTTTAGAGTTGTAGTTGTTGTACCATCACTAGTTACATCTTCTACTGAAACAAAACTATAGCTAACAGTGAATCCTGATGGACTTGTAGGTGCATCAAATTTAGTTTTGTCAGTAGTATTTAAGTTAATCAACTCTTTAATTTTTTCTTCACTACTAAACTCACTAGCTAATTTTTTCGCACTTTCACTATCAGCTGCAAAAGTAGAAGGCAAGGCATCATATCATTCTTTAGCCTTCGCCTCTAACTCCTGGCTAGTATTTTTAAAGCCACTTAAAGTAACTTCTTTACCAGCAGTTGTTTTATCAGTTACTAAGTTACCTTCACTTGTGTAGAACTGATCACCTTGTTTTAGATAAACTTTAACTTTGAGGGTACCGTTGGAGTCGTTTGCACCTGAAGTAACTAGTTCTAGTTCGACAGTTGAATTTGTTACACTTGTAGGTGCTGTGAATAATGATGTAAGATCTGTTGTAACTACTTCACTTGGTTTCTTAGCCACTAGTTCTGTATCTGTAACTTCTTTATCAACTACAGTAGTTGAATATCAACTTGTGACATCTGCTTTAGTTGTATCAACTTTGAATCCTGAAACTGTCACTGTTTTACCAGTAGCAGTTT
>NZ_NQMN01000004.1 GCF_002272945.1 Mycoplasmopsis agassizii
TCCGTATTTTATGAGTGTAGATCATATTAGACATTTTACTTATGATACTAGACAGTCTGGTGAAAAAGAAAAACAAGATATTGAATTTACTTTTGAAAACTTTGAAACACTAGCTAAGTGAAGAGAATTTATTAAAAAAGTTGCTGAAGCATTAAAAAATTCACCTCAAAAACTTGATGCCTTTTCAAATGCAATGGGAGATCGTTTAGTTGATGAAATCACTACAAAACTAACTGACATAACAACATCAACAAAAATCTTCTATATCATGCCTTATAAAAATTCAGAAATTGTATATGTTTATGAAGGAGACTATCTAGCAGCAAGCAAAACTGGTGATAAAGCAGAATTCCCAATGGTTAGACATACTCAGGATGCAAGATTTGAAATTGGTGCAACTCAATATACACTAATTTTTAGTGGTTTTCAAGATTACAATGACCAAATAAAAACTAATGGTAAACCTTGAAATAAAGACAAAAAGAAAAGTGACCAAAGTATTAAAGGTAATGGTGTATCAAATAGTTACTTTGAAATCGATGGTGTTAAATGATGATTCAATGGAGATGAAAAAGCAGAATTATTATTAGGTAATCCTTATCCCGAAACAAGTGGTGATACACCTACATCTGATAGATACCAAACTGGTCTAGCAGTAGCAATCCGTTTCTTATTAGAAGCAATTATTACTAAAGATACTATGAGTAGAACACCAGTAGAAACTCCTGAAGTAACTCCTGAAGTAACTCCTAGTGAGCCAACTGAAAACACAGGAGAATCTAATTCTTAATTAATTCAGTTTTCCTAATACAAACAGGATTAAAATTCAAATACCACAGTAATCACATACTGTGGTTTTTTCATATTTTTTGCACTTTTCAAAGTTTTATTACTTGTTTTAATAGTGAGTTATTAATTTAGTTTATAATTAAAATAATTATAAATTTCAAGGAGATATATGTCAGATAAAGAACCTAAAGATGACAGAGATGAACTTAATGTGACTACTTATTGTAAAGAACTAAGAGATCTTAAGAAAAATTACAAACTTTATGAAAACAAGCGTAAATATATTTTTTCAGAAGATGGTTCACAGTTAAAACATGATTTATCAATCGAAGGAGAGAAAATAGTGAAAGAGACTAAACCTACAGGTGGCAAAAAGCCTAAAAGAGACAAAGATTTTAACGACTTGTACAATCGATTAAAAGCTGATTTAACTGTTTATATCGATGAGAAGTTTGATGGTTTGGAAGAAAGGAATGAACACAGATTCAATGATTTCAAACAAGAAACAAATAAAAGGTTAGACAGTTTTGAGGAAAAACTTGTAAAAATGGACAAAAAAATTAATGATCGTTTTGATGAAATACTTAAAGCTATTAAAGAGAAAAAATAAGTCAATTACTTACTATTAAGATATGAAAAAAGCACTACGCAAATTGGTAGTGCTTTTGTATTTGTAAAATTAATTGAATGAATTTTATTTGATTAATTATGATTGATTACTTACTTCACCTGAAGGTGTAGTAGTTCTAGTCATAGTATCATCAGTAATTACTGCTTCAATTAAGAAACGAATTGCAACTGCAAGACCTGAGTCATATGTAGCAGATGTTGGAGTATCACCTGTAGTTTCAGGTCTTGGTAATCCTAATAATTTTTCACTACCACCATTGAAATGTCATTTAACACTGTCAATTTCAAAGTAGTTTGAAGATGTACCATTACCCACTACATTTGTACCTGAGACAACTTTATCTTTATTTCATGGTTTACCATTCGCTGTAACTTTATTATTTACAGTTTCATATCCCTGGTATCCACTTAAAAGTAATGTTGTTTTATTTGCACCAATTTGGGTGTCTGAAGATTGACCATTAACTGCCATTTTTCCAACTTCATCTTTTGAACCAAAAGTGAAATCACCTGTTCATGGTTTTACATAAAAGATAGTTGTTTCTTTAGTAATTGTTACTTTATTAGTTTGTCTTTCAATAGTTGTTGAATTTAATGCTGCATCAATTAATAATGGAGCAAGCGCATTAGAGAAAGCATCTAGTTTTGATTTATCTTCTGTAGTATCTTTTCCTCATAAAGTTTTAACTTTGTCAAGTAAACCTTTTCAGTCATCATAACTAGCAAAGTTTTCGATACTTGTTTGAACATTCGAACCTTGACCTGCTTGGCTATTGGTTGATGCTCCTGCTGTCATAAAATACGGT
>NZ_NQMN01000005.1 GCF_002272945.1 Mycoplasmopsis agassizii
ATGTGACTTCAACTGCTGAAGAAGGGATGGTTTAATATAACTGATTAAGGCATGTTTTTTACTAATGTTTTAGTTTGTTAAAAAAACAGACTTGCGTATTTTTTAGATAATTTAGAAAGTGGTAAAAAAATTGCCAATTTTAGTTAGTTAAGGGCGCCTTTTTAATAGGTTTTGCTTTAGCTAGTTAGGAAGCTAGGTTAGTAAATAAAATTTATGGTTTTTAATTTCTCGATGTCACCTTTTTGGAAATTTATTTACAAAATTTTTGAAATTTTTCAAAATAAATTAAAATAATTATAAATTTGGTGAGTTGCTAAAAGGTCTTTTTTAGCAAAAAATCATAGTTTAAGGCACCTTTTAGGCTTATTTTTAGAACTTTTTGGCTTTTTATTAACTTATTAAACAACTATTAGCAAAAAATATTTGTTTTATGAAAAAAATAAAAATATTTTTGCGAGCAAAAAAATCTGGGCTTAATTATGTTAATATAATAACAGATTAAAATAAACAAAATTAGTATTATCTTAATCAACAAGACATGATTATCATATTTGATAAATATATATTCTTACAAGCAAATAGTTATTGCTAACTATGATTAATTATTAGTTAATTATAACTTATTAATTATATCAATTAGTTATAATTATAACTTATATATATGAATATATATAAGTATTAATATCAATACTCTTATTAATAGGATTAACTTATTAAATAACTTAATAATAGATAACTTATTAGTTATCTACCTGATTAGATAAGATTACTTATCTAATAAATAAGAAATATTAATACTTGCTGTTTTGTTATTTTAATCTAAAACTTATAATGAAAATTAATAGTTAACGTAGCATTGTTTTTTAAATTAATTAACTGCTACTAACTATAGTTTTAGAAAAAATTTTATTAAGAAAAAGGAAAATTGAATGAAAAAAATAAGTAAAAAATCATTACTATTTCTAGGTTTAGGGCTTGCATCAATTGCTGCCGTAACAACAGCGATTGCATGTTCAGGTGAACAACCAGATCCTAAAAAGGGTAACCAAACAGCTTTAACTAAAATAGTTGATGCAATTCAAAAAGTTACTGCAACTGCTAAATCTAATTATGAAAATAAAACAAAATTAACTGAAGCATTAACTGCATCAACAGTTAAAAATGATAAAACTAAATTCTCAGCTTTATTATCGACAACAGTACCTTGAGGTGAAGCAAAATTAGCAGATGTTAAAGTTGCAACTGCTAATGCAACATCAGCAGCAGATACAGCTGTTGTTACTTTAGATCTAACATATGGTGATGGTGATAACCAAGTTAAAGGTACAGTTGATTTAAAAGTTAAATTTACTGCTACTACAACAGTAACTAAGACTACAAAAGAATTAGCAGCAGAATGATATACAGCCACAGTGAAGGCTACAACGGCTTCAGACGCTTTAAAAACTAAGTTACCTTCAAGTATCAGCTACAGATGATAAAGTGGCTCTAGAGGCTTTATTTGCTAAACCAGGAACCATCCCTAACTCAAGTGTTGAAGTCACCC
>NZ_NQMN01000006.1 GCF_002272945.1 Mycoplasmopsis agassizii
ATATCAACTTGTGACATCTGCTTTAGTTGTATCAACTTTGAATCCTGAAACTGTCACTGTTTTACCAGTAGCAGTTTCACTTTCATCTAATGAACCATTTGCGTTGAAGTTTAATTTTTTACCATCAACTGTTGCTGAGAAAACAACTTTAACTGAAACTGTACCTGCAGCATCATCTGCTGTTAATGTAACGCTGAATTCTGAGTTTGGTAATGTTGTTTGATCTGGAGCTGTGAATAGACCTTTGATGTCTGCTTCTGTTGCAGCACTTGCTGCTTTTGCTTTTAATTCTGCAGACTCTACTGTTTTATCTGTAACTGCTGTATATCAAGTTTTAATTGCTTCTTTATAATCTGCAAAACCTGTTAACTCAACTGTTTCACCTTTAGCAGCATCTAATTGATTACCATCTTTGTCGTAGAATTTATCTCCAACTTTTAAAGCCACTTTTAAACTTAAACTACCTGTATAGTCATTTGCTTTTAAATCACTATATTCAATGGTTGCTGTAGGGTCAAAAGCACCATCACCTGTAGGCAATGCAAATAATTTATCTAATTCTGTTTTGTCTGTAGTATCACTAACTTCTGATGGTTTCTTAGTTTTTAATGCTTCAATTTCTTCTACATGTTGATCTTGAACTTTAGTCTCATATCATGTACTTGCTTTAGCTGCATTAGCATCACTAGCGACAAATCCTGAAATAGTTACTGTTTTACCTGCAGTTGCTTTATTTGCTTCTAAAACAGTTGAACCATCTTCTTTAAAGAAGTTATCACCTTGTTTTAAAGTAACTTTTAATTTTAAGTTACCTGCAACATCGTTATCACCATTTGCAACTTTTTCTACTTCAACTGTAGATCCTGTTAAAGTTGTAGGTGCTGTAAATAATGATTTTAATTCTTCGGCTGTTACTTCACTAGGTTTTTTAGCTTTTAATGTTTCATTACTTGCTACGCTAGTATCCTTCACACTCTCACTATATCATTTAGTAACTGCATCCTTAGAAGTAGCAAAACCTGAAATAGTTACTTCAACACCATCAGCTGCTGCACCTGTATCACCATTTTGTTTATAGTAATTAGTTGTTGTACCTGAAGTTGATTTTAAAACTACTTTAACTTTTAAAGTCCCGTCAGTGTCGTTAGCACCACTTGTTACTA
>NZ_NQMN01000007.1 GCF_002272945.1 Mycoplasmopsis agassizii
ACTTAGTATCAGTTCCACTACCACTTGAAAGTAATAATTGTACTTGTAATGATCCTGCAGTGTTATCTCAGTTGGTTCCTGTAGTAGGTGTAACTTTAATGATTTCGAATTTGAATCCTGAATCACCTAAACTATCATTAAGACTATCTAATTTAACTTTTAATGCTTCATTTAAATTAGTGTAATCTGTATCCTCTGTAATTTGAGATGCTAATTTAGCTTTTAAGGCTGCTGCTTGTTCGCCATCTGATAATACTAGAGTTAGATTACCATCTTCAGTTAATGACTTATAAGTTGTAAGTGCAAAAGCTTGCTCACTAGTAAAGCCTGTGACTGATACTTCTTTACCTTTATCAGTTTCAGTAGTGATTTTACCTGTTGTACCATCAAAACTACTTTCTCCATTTTTTAATAAGGCTTTGAATTTTAAAATTCCTGTAGTGTTATCTGCAGTAATAGTTTCATAGCTGACAGTGAATCCTTCAGGAGTAGTAGGCGCTTTAAAAGTAGTTTCATCTTTAACTAGTTCTGTAACTTTTTCAACTGTAGCAAATTCAGAAGCTAGTTTAACTTTATCAGTATCTGAAGCAGTTAGAGTAACTTTTAAGGCATCATATCAAGTTTTCGCTGCTGCCTCTAACTCTTGACTAGTATTTTTAAAGCCACTTAAAGTAACTTCTTTACCAGCGCTTGTTTTTTCGGCTACTAAGTCACCAGTAGTTGTGTAGAACTCTTGCCCTTGTTTTAGATAGACTTTAACTTTGAGTGTACCGTTGGAATCAGATGCGCCTGAAGTAACTAGTTCTAGATCGACGCTTGATCCTGAAACACTTGTAGGTGCTGTGAATAAAGATGTAAGATCTGTTGTAGCAACTTCACTTGGTTTTTTAGCAGTTAGTTCTGTTGTTGTAACTGTAGTATCTTTAACAGTATCATTATATCAACTTGTGACATCTGCTTTAGTTGTATCAACTTTGAATCCTGAAACTGTCACTGTTTTACCAGTAGCAGTTT
>NZ_NQMN01000008.1 GCF_002272945.1 Mycoplasmopsis agassizii
AACCAACTGAGATAACACTGCAGGATCATTACAAGTACAATTATTACTTTCAAGTGGTAGTGGAACTGATACTAAGTATTGAAAATTCACTAAAGGTGAACAAGAAGATCTATCTGCAGCTTCAGTAACATCACAAACAACTAAAGATGGTGCAACAGGTCGTGATGCTAATGTTACAGGCTTTACTACAGGACAAGCTTATTTATCAACTCAATTAGCAAGTTATACTTATAAAACAGTTGCTGCAACTGATGCTACTAACCTTAAAAAGTTATCTAATGTGTTTAAACCACTTGCTGCAGCAGTAGAAGGGCAAGAAGCACCTGCTGACACTCGTTTAAAAGAAATGGTAACTACACTTAACGCTTTAAAAGCTGAAAGTGTAACAGAGCTTGATGCTAACGCTGTTGTTGGTTATACTTTAAGTGCAACTGCAACAGATAGTAAATGAAGCGTTGCTAAAGAAGAAGATGCAACTAAATTAGCAAAAGTTACAGGTGCTTTCAAAATGCAAGCAGGAAGTCAAAGTGCTGGTGCTGAGATTACTATTAAAACAACTTCTGATTTAGGTGAGTATAC